>NZ_JBHZAC010000006.1:0-630729 GCF_042753865.1 Nocardia sp. NPDC059240
CGGCGCCCAGGATGGTGGCGGTGGAAGCGGCGGCGAGGACGGCGGCGGCGAGGAATTTCTTGTTCATGACCAAAGAGTGGGCCGGGCCACCAATCAGATTCCAACAGAAGACTATTGGGGCGCACTTCTCAGTAGAGCGGCTGACTGGACAATGACGTCGCGGAGAGCAATACGAACAGGAAGGCCGCAACGGCGAGGACTGCGTGGACGGTGATCAGCAGGCCGTTTCGCTGCGGGGCACGGATTGCAGAGAAGAGACACCAGGCGGCGACCGCGCAGGCATTGACGGAGAACAGCAGGTCGGCCAACTCCAGGTGGGAACGGGGATAGGAGGGCGAGAGTTCGGTGACGCCACCCGACGGGGTGCGGACATACTCCGGCCCCTTGCCCGCCCACCGGGCGAAGACGAAGGCCGCGACCAGATTCCCCACAGTGAAGAGCCCTCCGAAGACTCCCGCCACCACGGTCCCACGACGGCCGCCGCCTACCGTGGTTCCGGCGGCTCGGTACATGGTCATTTCACGCTCCTCGAAACGGTTCGGCGCCGTGGATTGCCAACACGGTAGCCACCGAGCGCAACCAAATGGCGAAAGCATCGTCTACGTCGACAGTGGTACTCACGCCCCCGGCCGCCTCGAGCCAAGGGCGGACCGCGGCGGTCTGGTGGGGTTGCGGTAGTGGCTCGGGAAGCGTTGCGGCGCTTCGAACTCCCCCTGCCCGGACGAAATCGGCGAGGAAGGCGACGGAGCGGGGAAAGACGCCGAGTCGCCGCAACCGTACCGCCGCTGCGACCGCACCCCGTCCGTAAAGCTCGCGACCGGCGGCTGAATTCCGATCTGCCAAACCAGCTTCGACCAGCGCGCCGATATCGACCTCGGCCAGGTCGGCATCGGTCAGGGATTCATGATTCATGATGGCCGCCGTCCATGTCAGTGTGGAAGCAGGATGCCGGCGACGTTGGGCGGAACGCCACTGGCTTTGCCATCCGAGCCGGGAAGCTCATTCATGCGGCTGTTGATGAACGAGTCCTCACTGACCCAACTGGTAGTACCCCAGGGATTGTAGATTTCGAGCTTGTCACCGTCATGGCCGATGATCAGCACCTGATGCCCTATCCCGGTTCCGCTGAGTTGGATCGGGACCGGCTGGCCCTGATCGACAGCGAGTTCGATGGCCGGTAGTGCGGCTTGGCGGGCATTGGCGTCTCCGACCGACAGCTGCTCGTAGGTTTGCCCGGTAGCGGCACCGATCTGCTCGTCGGCGATCTTGCGCCCTTCCACGGGGGTCATGCCCTCTTGCCCGCGGAAGTCCTGCTTGAAACGGTCAACGAGGGAGCCTTCGTCTCGACCATGGTCGTAGAGGCTCGCCTGCTCGTCACGCAGGCGCTTCTCGAAGGCTTCCTTGCTGGTCGAGTCTGGATCATCAGGCTTGTTGCCGGTCGTCAGCTTCAAGTTGTAGGCCGGATCAATCATCGCCCGGGCGGTGATCGTCGACGACGCCACGCAGGTGGGGTAGGTGCCCTGCGTCCATGAGGCCGGATCCTGCTCCGCCGGCTGATAGTCGACTTCGCCGGGGTCGGTCTTGTTGATGATCGGGGACAGATGCTGCTGCAACCAATCCGGGTCGTTGCCGTGACCGTGGATCAGGCTGTCGAAGGACTCCAGTTCGCCGATATCATGCCCAGCGGCAAGGGTTTTCATCAGATAGGCCCGCTCTTCGGGGGATTTCGCCTGCGACAACAACGCATCGAACCGCTTGCGATCGTCGTCACTCATCTGATCGAGCCGCTGCCCAGCCCGCTGTGCCTGTGCGAACGTCAGGATGCGGTTCAGCTCGGTTTGCCCCTCCGGGTTGGCGGCCTCACCCAGCACTACCCGGTCGGACGCATCCAGGTTGCCGGATTTCAGCGCATGCGCGTGGGCCTCACTCGTGAGTTTGTTCAGGTCGCGAGCGGCACGCGCACCTGCCGCCACAGCCGCATCCATCGCTGCCAGCAGTCCGATTCCACCCTGCACAGCCAGCGAGCGGGCGGAAGCGAAACTGCCCGAGTCACATTGGCGCGCCGCATCCAACAAGACGTCCTGTGCGTTGGCGTGCATCTGATGGGCGTCGAAGATCCCGTCCGACAGGACCGACAAGATCGTGCGCACCTTGCCGAGAACCGTTGCGGCATTGGCGATATCCTCGGCCACCGCCACCACGACATCACCTGCCAGCACGGATGCACGGCCGGTCCAGATTTCCGGAAGCTTCTGGTCCGATGCCTGCACCAGCTCGATCGAGACCTGATCGGTCGGTGAAGCGGCGCTGCCGAAGACGTCCGCGAGGCCACCGAGAGCGACCGGATCGCCCTTGGGCGGTGGGATCTGCCGCATGATGCTCACCGACAGGGGCACGGCGGTGAAGTTCAGGTAGAGGCGCAGCAGCGCGGCGTTCACCGTGTCGCGATAGGACATGATCGTTACTGGTTCGGCGGGATGAACGCCCGGAACTTCTGCGACCAATACACCTCATGCTGGGTGTAGGCGTCAGCTGCGGCACCGAATTTGGTTCCGATTTCGTCGAGTGCGTCCGCGTTCAGCGAGAATTCGTCGGCCCACGCCTCCAGGAACGTGCCATAAGCGCCGGCCGCCTCACCGAGGACGTCCTCGGAGGCCGCTGACACACTGAGCAGTGTCGAACGGACACCTCGCAAATCGCCGGCGCGGTCTCCAACAAACTTCGCCAGCTGCACAATCCCCGCCTGGTCAGCTGAAAAGCCGCCCCCACCCGACACGTCGCCCCCTCGTATTAATGCCGCAGTCCGGAAGGTAAGCGTAGTAATTCCTGACGCGCCACGGCAAACGGAGACGGTATGGTCCTTGAAACCCACAGCCGGACAGGGATTTCCACGGCGCCCATCGACGACCCACCTGGTTCGCGATCAGCTGATACCCTGCGGGTCGCCAACTCAGGCTCCAGTACCGGGAGAGCATCGATGAACAGCAGTGCGGAGCAGGCCGCGGGACTCAGCGAGCAGGTCCAGCAGGCAATCTCCCAGGTTCGCGGCAGCGCTCGAACACCCGGTGGCGCAGTGCAAATCGAAACCGACGCGAATGGACTCATCACCGATCTTCAGCTTTCCCGGTCCGCCCTGTCGGTCGAACCCGACCAGCTCGCGAGAGCGATCACGCAGTGCCATGAGACCGCCGTGGAGCGAGCCCAAGCCGAGGTCGGCAGAGTCTTCGCGCAATTGCGGGACACTCCCATGCTGCCGACACCGAAAACCCCAGTCGAATCCACGGAGTGGGAAGAGCTTGCCCCGAGCCGCATCACACACTCGGTATGACCGGACGGGGCGCATTCCGTTCCTTCCTGTCGATATTCAGTCGATCTTGACGCTCATGCCGTAGTCGATGGTGTTGTGGTGCGGCGAGGAGACGCGCAGCTGGTAGGAGCCGTCGCAAGGGAGGACGACGCGGGACCACTGGCGGTCGTAGGACAGGGTGCCGGTCGGGCCGGTGATGGTGACGACGGCGTCGGACCAGTCGGGGCTGGCATCGACGATCATGACCTGGCCGCCGCGGGCGTCGACCTGGTAGGTGTCGTGGCTGAAGCCCTGCAGGTGACCGTTCACGTAGCCGTTGTCGGTGTTGTAGGCGAAGTAGATCTGGTGCACGTCGTCGGCGGAGGCGGAACCGGCACCCAGGATGGTGGCGGTGGAAGCGGCGGCGAGGACGGCGGCGGCGAGGAATTTCTTGTTCATGACCAAAGAGTGGGCCGGGCCACCAATCGGATTCCAACAGAAGACTATTGGTGCACTACTCAGGGGGTCGGGGTCGGCCAGTAGACGGTGGTCGGCTCGACTCGACCGGTGTCGGTGGAGAAGTCCGGGGTGGGGTTGAAGATGTTCCACAGGATGCCGAGCACCAGGATGATCCAGAGCAGGACCTTCGCGCCCTGCGAGACCAGCAGCGGGCGGGTCGGGGAGGCGGGGACATAACCGGGGGCGGGCAGCATGCCCGGCTGCGGGACGGGACCGTCGCCGAACACCCCGGTCAGATAGGCCGGGGTGAGCATCAGCCAGTAGGCGTCGGTGCGGACCTGGCAGCGCAGGACCGCCGCGGTCGCCTGAAAGATCATGGCGGGCATCCGGCCGGTGATCAGCATGATCAGCCAGACGATCACGGCGATCACCGTCCAGCCGGTGGCCATCCAGCTGTTGAGCGCCAGGATCGGGATCGCCAGGATGAAGCGGAAGAACACGGCCCAGCGGTTCAACCGTGTCGGAGCCGGGAACTGTACGCGCACCGGATAATTCGCCTCGACGTCGAGGCTGAACGGCGGGTAGACGTCTACCAGCAGGTACATGTAGGCCAGCACCCGGATGGTGTAGGCGAAGGTGGAGCGCAGGAAATCACCACACCACTCCGGGAGCGCGCCGAGGAACAGCGCGCCGAACCAGCCGATGACGGCCACCACCGCCGTCGCCAGACCCAGGATGACCAGGACCAGCAGTTGCGGGATGGCCAGGATCGCCCGCAGCAGCACCGTCCAGCGCCGATGCCGCTCGGGCGGAAACACATCGAGCCCGACGATGGGTTCCGGCATCGGCTGCACCGCCTGGTACTGATCCATGACACGCACTCGCTTCCCGGTCCGTAAAGACTGAAAGGTGACGTTTCATGGTCAGCGTCTCACAGCGACCGCACCGGACCCGTCAGGCCGCGCCCGATTCGAAGGCGGTCATGGTGCCCGCAGTCGTGTCGGGTTTCTCCCACGGCGCCGGCTCCGGGAAATAGGTGTCCAGGAATTCGGAGACGGCGCGCACCCGTTCGGCCTCCGGGACCTCCGGGAAACTGCCGTCGTTGAGGCAGAAGAAATCGACATTGCGGCGTTTGGCGAGACCGTCGAGGAGGGCCAGGCCGGTGTACATGGTGGTGTCGACGTAGCGGACCTTGGCCGCCTCCTGCGGGACCGCGCGACCGGTGAGCAGGGCGTAGTAGTGGTAGAGGGAATTGGTGACCGAGATGTCGGTGGCCGCACGGAAACGACTGGCGCGGGTGCGGGCGAAATCGTCGGCGAAAACCTGCTCCATCTCCAGTAGCACGCTGCGGCGCAAGGGAACCGGCGTGTGCTCGAGATGACGGGTGATGATGTGGCCGAACCGGCGGGTCAGCAACCCACGATTCACCCGGGCCGCGTTCTCGAAGCCGCTGCGGCGTTCGTTATTGGTACCCGGGCCGATTCGAGTACCCGCCTCGATATAGCGGCTGATGCCGGCGGGCGTGAAGAACATGGACGGGCGGACCGGCCGCGCGAAGAACATATCGTCGTTCGAATACAGGAAATGCTCCGACAGACCCTCGATATGCTGCAACTGGCATTCCACCGCATGGGAATTGAACACCGGCAGCCCGCTGGTATCCGAGAAGTGATCCACCGCCCGCACGACCGTCACCTGGGGATCCTCGGCCAGCCAATCGGGCACCCGGGAATCGGTGGCGATGAAGATGCGCCGAATCCACGGCGCGTTCTTGTGCACCGAGCGCAGCGCGTACCGCAACTCGTCGATCTGCCGGATGCGGGCATCCGCCTCGTCACCCTCGCCGACCACCACCTGCGCCAGCATTCCCGCACGGCGAGCACGGAATTCGGGGTCGGTGCCGTCGACCCAGGAGAACACCAGATCGATGTCGAAGCCGACATCGGTCGAATGCGGGGTGAACATGCCCGCGAGGGTGGGCCAGCTGGCGTCGTAGAGCAGCACGGTGGTCGGTTCCACATCGGCCACGTCGAAAACCATGCGGGTCAAGGCATTCGGGCGCGGGCACTCCACGGTGTCACCGTGGTACTCCCACAGTTCGATGTCGACGTGGTGGGCCGGATCGAGATCGCGGCTGAGCCGGAAGACATTGTGCTGCTTCTCATTGCAGCGGAATCCGGCGACCATGGTGGCGCCCAGCACCCGTCTCAGGGCCGCCCGGTGGCCGCTGTCCACGGCCAGCACCAACCGATGATCGGCGTCACGCACCAGCAGATAGGGCACCTCGGCGAGGGTCAGTTCACCCCGCAGATAACGCAGGTCGTCCAGCACCGCACTCGATACCACCAGATTCGCCACCGTCGCGCGACCCACCAACTCGTCCACCATCACCGTCTCCGCTCTGTTCGCACTGCACACCTCACGCCTGCACCCCGCGCGCCGACACGGCCCCGCGCCGGCCCGGCGGGGTTCCGGAGGCGACGCGTACCGTGAAAACCGTTGTGCAGTCAGAAGAACGGAGCTGACAGGGTGGTGCGGGGCATGGTCCACGGTCGTCGCTGATACGGCCGGTATGCCATTCGCACTCACCTCACTCGGTTGGGTGACGCCTGTCGCGTCGATGGGAAAGCTGTTGCGTACTTCACCGGGCGGTCATCGGCCGGTTACTCGCATGACCTCGTTCAGACGAGGGACTGTAACGAATGATGCAACCGTTATCGGTTCTCGTCAATCCGTTTCCCCGCAGGTCCAGCTGTGTTTTCACAGACTTAACGGACGAAACCGACGAGTCCGGCCAATCCTATACCCGATTCGGACGCCAGCGGGCCAGCGGCGCAACGGCATACACTTGCGGCAGCACAGTCCAGCCCGCTGTGCGCAACGCCGACGGTGAGGTGACGCGGATGGTAGCCGACGCGCGGGAACGTCAGGAGCCCTCGACAGTGAACCAACAGGAACACCCCGAACTCGACGCACTTCCCGAGTGGCCGCTCGACACCATCGCGGTCCTGGTGACCACCGATCCCACCCCGCATGCCATCCCGGTCTCCTGGCCGGTGCGCGCCGGGGAGCGTCGAATCCTGCTGAGCCTCAAGTCGGATCGAGGTTCGCTGGCCCGGCTGCGCGAACGCCCCGAAGTGGCGCTGCTGATTCTGGGCGGCGGCAATGTGGCGCTGTGCGCGCGCGGCAAGGCCCGCGTCATCGCCGACCCGCTGCCGGGCGCCGACGATTATGTCGGCGTGGAATTGACCGTCGAGGTGATCGACGACCATCGCCAATCGGCTTTCCAGGTCGCCACGGGAATTCAACGCACCGTCCAGGACGACACCGAACTACGCTATCTGGAGAAACGGGTCGCGACGCTGAAGGCAATGGCGGCCGATCAGAACTGAGGAACTAAGGAGACCGCGTGTCTGTCAGCTTGGCCAAGGGCGGAAACGTTTCACTGTCCAAACAAGCCCCGAACCTGACCAAGGTCGCCGTGGCGCTGGGCTGGGATGTGCGCACCACCACCGGTGCGGACTACGACCTGGATGCCAGCGCCATGGCCTGCGGATCCAATCAGCGCGTGCTCTCGGACGCGCACTTCATCTTCTACAACAACCTGCGCTCCCCCGAGGGCACCATCGAGCACACCGGTGACAACCTCACCGGCGCGGGCGACGGGGACGACGAGGTGATCAATGTCGACCTGGCCGCCATGCCGCCGACCATCACCAATATCTTCTTCCCGGTTTCCATCCACGAGGCCGACATTCGTCGCCAGTCCTTCGGCCAGGTCCGCAATGCCTACATTCGCGTCATCGACGCGGTGACCAACTCGGAGCTGGCCCGCTTCGACCTCACCGAGGACGCCTCCACCGAAACCGCCATGGTCTTCGGCGAGCTCTACCGCCACGGCCCGGAGTGGAAGTTCCGCGCCATCGGCCAGGGCTACGCCTCCGGCCTGGCCGGTATCGCCCGCGATTACGGCGTGAACGTTTGATCGTCGCCTTCTCCGTCACCCCGCTCGGCGTCGGCGCGGACGTCGGCCGCGCCGTCGCCGAAGCGGTCCGGATCGTCCGCGCCAGCGGCCTCCCCAACGAAACCAACGCCATGTTCACCATGATCGAAGGTGAATGGGACGAGGTCATGGCCGTCGTCAAACAAGCCACCGACGCCATCATGGAAGTAGCCCCGCGCTGCAGCCTGGTGATCAAAGCCGACATCCGCCCCGGCGTCACCAACGCCATGCAGGCCAAGGTCGACACCGTCGAGCGCTACCTCGCCGAAAGCTGAACTCAGGAGATGCGTTCGCGGAGCCAGTCGGGGATTTCGTCGCCGGCTCGGGGGTAGGTGGCGAGTTCGCGGCGGCATTCGTCTGGTTCGGGGAGGGGGAGCCAGTCGGGGACTTCCTTGAAGGACAAGGTGAATTGGGCCTTGGAGGAAGCGGCCTGGAGGACTACCTGGCCGCTGAGCCAGGTGCCGGTCATCTGGTCGTAGCAGACTTCCTTGAGGCGGTTGAGGAGCATGAGGGTCTCCTCGGAGGGTTGCAGCTCCTCGGGGTCGGCATCGGTGATGTCGACCTGGATGCCGGTGTGGCCGTCATCGCCGACCAGGCAGAACCACAGGACCGCGAGCTGCCAGTGCTCCGGCAGCGCATCGGTGAGCGCGCTGACCAGGGCGCTCTCGACCATGTCGCGGTCGGCCGAGCGGGGCGCGCCGGGAGCGGCGGGAGCCTGGGCGGGGTCGTCCTCGAGAGCTCGCACCACCAGGTCCGGATGATGCCGGCGCATGGCATCCACCACGGCCGGAACCGGGACGGCTAGTCGCTCGGGGACGATGTAGAGCGGGCGCTCCGGATGCTTGCGTGCGGTGACATCGCCGAGAGCCCGCACGCGGTCGTGGAATTCGGCGGGATCACGCAGCACCACCTCCGCGAATCGCTCGGTGTGGCCGCCCTTGCGTAGCCGGCCGATGCCGAGGCGCAGCCGCTCCACCTCGGCCCACGCCACATGCGGATAGCCGCGATACGTGAAGCCCTGATCGGTGATCAGCAACGTGGGCTGCGGTCTGACCAGGTCGTCGAGCATGGCGTACACCCCGAAACCGAACAACGCCATGGCAACACCGCCCAGCACCCGCATGACCACGTGCTCATCACCGTCGAACACCACGAAACCGGGCAGCGCGGTCATCAGCAGGAAGAAGACCAGCGCGACGGCCGCACCCGTTCTCGACGGGTAGTACTCGGTGATCGATTCGCGCCCCGAAGCTTGCACCCCCCTGACGCTAGCCGAAACGAGCCGAAGGCAACACCGCCGTTATCACTCGGCATAGCTTCCGCTATGCCCGTTTCGGCCACCCCAATGGATTTCGCGCGGATGACGCTCAGCCGTGCGGCCAGTACTCCCGCCAGTCCGCGGCAACCAGCGCGCGGCGCTCACCCCGCGCGATTTCGGCCGCGTCCTCGGCGGCGCGAATGCGTTCGGCGAAGCCGAGAGTGGCCTTGCGCAGCCGCTCCTCGGCGCTATCGGGCCCACCCAACTCGACGACCCGCAGCGCGTCCGGGACCAGATCCTCCGGTAAACCGGCCTTGATACCTCGTGAGCGAACCTTCTCCGCCAGCGCCAGCGCGGGCTGCGCCATGGCGATGCCGTCCAGGCAGGAGCGCCGCGCCTTCTCCGCGGATTTCCGCTCCTCCCAAGCCTTTTCCTGCGCCGCGATCTTGTCGGCCACCGCGGCATCCGGATCGAAACCGTAGGCGTCGCGCTCCCCCAGCAGATGCGGGCTACGATGCGTCAGCTTGGCCACCAGCGCCGCCGCCACCTCAGCCACCGTGAATTCCCCTGCGGCCTCGGCGATCCGAGAGTGGAACAGCACCTGCAACAGCAGATCCCCCAACTCCTCCTTGATCGTCTCGGCGTCCTCGGCCTGAATGGCGTCCAGCAGCTCGTAGGTCTCCTCCAGCAGATAGGGCCGCAACGAATCATGCGTCTGCGTCACCTCCCACCCGCCGAAGCTCCACAGCCGATCCATGACATCGACCGCCTCGCCGAGCGCCTCGGTCATGGCCGCGATATCCGCCGCCTCGCCCTGGTCCCCGCCAGTCGCGGGATTATCGACATGCGTACGCCCATCCGTCATTCCGGCATCCCCTCCGTTGTCCCGGCGTGCTTTTGGCCGGGATCCACACCCGCAGTCTGGATTCCGGCCAAGGACACGCCGGAATGACGGGGTGTGTCTCCGAATTGACCGGGCGGCTCGCCGATCGGACGGTCAGCACTCATCGTGGGGCGAGCACCTCGGGCGCGACCTTGACGTCGACTGCGCCCGGGGCTTTTCCGTCCAGGGCGAGGAGGAAGTCGGCGACGAATTGGAGGACCTGGACGTCGCGGACTCGGGACGCGCCGACGCTGTCCTCGACCCGGGGTAGCGGGAGTTGGACAATGCCGGTGGTGGGGCGATAGGTGGCGTTGGGGTAGAGGCGCTTGAGGCGGAGTTGCTTGGAATCCGGCAGTTGCAGCGGGGATACCTTCAGAGTGGTTCCGGTGACGCCGATTTCGGCGATGGCGTACTCGCGGGCCAGCAGGCGGAGCTTGGCGACCGAGACCAGGCGGGCGACCTCGACGGGCAGCGGGCCGTAGCGGTCGACGAGTTCCTCGACCACGGCGGTGAGGGCCGAATCATCCTGGGCGGCGGCGAGTTTGCGGTAGCCCTCCAGGCGCAGCCGGTCGGAGGCGATGTAGTCGGGCGGGATGTGCGCGTCCACCGGCAGGTCGATGCGGACCTCCTTGACCTCCTCGTCCACCGTGATCGGGCGGCCGTCGGCGGCGGCGCGGTAGGCCTCCACCGCCTCGCCCACCAGGCGCACGTACAGGTCGAAGCCGACGCCCGCGACATGGCCGGACTGCTCCGCGCCCAGCACATTGCCCGCGCCACGAATCTCGAGGTCCTTCATGGCGACCGCCATGCCCGCGCCCAGATCCGAGTTCTGCGAAATGGTGGCGAGGCGGTCGTAGGCGGTCTCGGTGAGCGGCTTCTCCGGCGGGTACAGGAAGTAGGCGTAGCCGCGTTCCCGGGACCGGCCGACGCGGCCGCGCAACTGGTGCAGCTGCGAAAGACCCAGCGAGTCGGCGCGTTCCACCAGCAGCGTGTTGGCATTGGAGATGTCGAGGCCGGTCTCGATGATGGTGGTGCACACCAGCACGTCGAATTCGCGCTCCCAGAAGCCCTGCACGGTCTTCTCCAGCATGTCCTCGTTCATCTGCCCGTGCGCGACGACCACTCGCGCCTCCGGCACGAGGTCACGAATCCGCTTGGCGGCCTTGTCGATCGAGGCCACCCGGTTGTGCACGTAGAACACCTGGCCGTCGCGTAGCAGCTCACGGCGGATGGCCGCGGCCACCTGCTTGTCGTTGTACGCGCCCACATAGGTGAGCACCGGATGCCGTTCCTCGGGCGGGGTGAGGATCGTCGACATCTCACGGATGCCCGCGAGCGACATCTCCAGGGTGCGCGGAATCGGCGTGGCGGACATGGTCAGCACATCGACGTGCGTGCGCAGCGCCTTGATGTGCTCCTTGTGCTCGACGCCGAAACGCTGCTCCTCGTCGATGATGACCAGCCCCAGGTCCTTCCACCGCACGCCGGTCTGCAACAGCCGGTGCGTGCCCACCACGATGTCGACATCCTTGGTGGTCATGCCCTCCAGGATCTCGCGGGATTCGGCCGCGTCGGTGAAGCGCGACAGGCCCTTCACCACCACCGGGAATCCGGCCATCCGCTCGGTGAAGGTCTGCAGATGCTGTTGCGCCAGCAGCGTTGTCGGCACCAGCACGGCGACCTGCTTGCCGTCCTGCACCGCCTTGAAGGCCGCGCGCACCGCGATCTCGGTCTTGCCGTAGCCGACGTCACCGCAGACCACCCGGTCCATCGGGACCGTCTTCTCCATATCCGCCTTCACCTCGGCGATGGCGGTGAGCTGATCGACGGTCTCGGTGAACGCGAACGCGTCCTCCATCTCCTGCTGCCACGGCGTATCCGGGCCGAAGGCGTGGCCGGGCGCGGCCTGGCGGACGGCGTAGAGCTGCACCAGCTCGGTGGCGATCTCACGAACCGCCTTGCGGGCCTTGCGTTTCGTGTTCTGCCAGTCGGACCCGCCCAGCTTGGACAGGCTCGGTAGCTCGCCGCCCACATACCGCGACAGCTGATCGAGCGAGTCCATGGGCACGAACAAGCGGTCCCCCGGCTGGCCGCGCTTGCTCGGCGCGTACTCGATGACCAGGTATTCGCGCCGGGCACCGGCGATGGTGCGCTCGATCATCTCCACGAAGCGGCCGATGCCGTGCTGATCGTGCACCACCATGTCGCCGGCGGTGAGCGCCAGCGGATCGACCTGGTTGCGCCGCTTGGCGGGCAGCCGCTTGCCCTCTCCGGGTGCGGTGACCCGGTTGCCGGTGAGATCGGATTCGGCGATCACCACCAGCTTGGCGTTGTCGAACACGATGCCGTCGTGCAGCGAGCCGCACAGCACGCCGACCACGCCCGGACCCGGTTCGGCACCGGATTCCAGGGCCGCGGCGGGCACCTCGGCGTCGGCGAGGCGCTCCAGAATGCGTTGCGCCGTACCGTGTCCCGCCACCACGATGACCGCGCGGCCACCGGTGACGACCTGTGCGCGCAGCGAGGCGAAGATGGTGGCGACCAGTTCCTCGGAACCGCGCGCGGAGGCGGCGGCCAGCACCGGCAGCACGATCTCGTCGGGATGGTCGGCGGCCAGCGGGCTCAGCGTCCACCAGGGCAGCCCGCGCCGCTCGGCGTCGGCGTGCACGACATCCAGGCCGCGATAGCCCGACGCCGCCAGATCCAGGCCGTGCGCGCCCAGCGGCGCGGCCCCGCCGAAGGAGGCCGCCGTCCACGACGCCTCCAGGAATTCCTCACCGGTGCGCACCAGGTCGGCGGAGCGGGTGCGGACCTTCTCCGGATCGCACAGCAGCACATGGGTTTCCGGGGGCAGCACATCCACCAGGAGTTGCAGCTCGCCGGGCTGCAACACCGGCAGCAGCGCCTCCATGCCCTCCACCGGGATGCCCTGGGAGATCTTCTCCAGCATCTCCACCAGGGCGGCATCGGCCGCGTTCTCGACCGCCACCTCGGCGGCGCGTTCGCGAAGTGCGGTGGTGAGCAACAGTTCCCGGCACGGCGGCGCGACCACCAGCTCCACCGGCACCTCGTGGATGGAGCGCTGATCCTGCACGGAGAAGGCCCGCAATTCGGAGACCTCGTCGCCCCAGAACTCCACGCGCACCGGATGATCCGCCGTCGGCGGGAAGACATCCAGGATGCCGCCGCGCACCGCGAACTCGCCGCGCTTGCCGACCATGTCGACCCGCTCGTAGGCGAATTCCACCAGCCGCATGAGCAATTCGTCGAAGTCGAACTCCGCGCCCTTGCGCAGCACGATCGGCTCCACGTCCCCCAGCCCCGCCGCCATCGGCTGCATGAGCGAGCGAACCGTGGTGACCACCACCCGCAGCGGGCCCGAGCTACCCGGATCCTCCGGATGCGCCAGCCGCCGCAACACCTGCATCCGTCGACCGACCGTGTCCGCGCCCGGCGAGAGCCGCTCGTGCGGCAGCGTCTCCCAGGACGGGAACAGCGCGACGGTATCGCCCAGGATCTCGGTGAGCTCGGCGGCAAGATCATCGGCCTCGCGCCCGGTAGCCGTCACCACCAGCAGCGGCCGCTGCCCGGCAATGGTCGAGGCCACGAACGGCCGCACCGCCGAAGGCGCGACCAGCATTGCGGACTCCCGCCCGATCAGGCTCGCGACCTGCTGCAATGCGGCATCTTCAGCGGCCACCGCAGCCAGGCCAGCCAGAGGTGGACGATGAGTGGACATGCGGCGGACTCCTCGGCGCAGACAGGCGTTCCAGACGACCAACCGAGTCTAGTCACCCGTAATGACAGGTTGAGTACACCGCACCCGCCACCGTGCGGAGGCGGGTAAATCGAGGTTCAGAAGATCCCGGCTCTCGTGAGTCGGCGCGGCCCTCCCCACCCTTGGGGTTTCAGGGGCTTGCCCCTGAGAGTCCCGAGAGTTGGCTCTATTGCACGTAGCGGCGGAGGCGGCGGGCGGCGAATTCTCGGAAGTAGGCGACCTTCTCGTCCGGGACGATGCTCGGCAGCAAGAAGAACCAGGCGCGTTCCATGCGGGTTGCCATCTGGTCGATGGATTCGGTGCTGACCGCGACGATGTGGACGCCGGTCGTCATCTCCTGCAGGAGCAGGCCGATGGTTTCCGGATCCAGGTCGGCCTTCAAATCCCCTTGGGCGATAGCGCGTTCGGCGAGCAAACGGTGTGTCTCGCCCCATGTCTTGGCGATATTGTCGCCCGTCGCGCCGCGATAATCGCCGATCTGATGGGTGAGCTTCAGCATCGCTCCGACCATCGGATCGTTCATCGTCAGATCCGCCACCACGTAGGTGATCCCGATGCACGCCTCGAGGGCGGGCACCCGCGGATCGAAGAATCCCTGGCAGGCGCTGACCAGTCGCTCGTTGCCCTGATCGACAACCGCGCGGGCCAGTTCTTCCTTGGAGCCGAAGTGAAAGTACAAGGCGCCCTTGGTCACATTCGACTGCGCGATGATCTCCGACAGGGACGCGTTCGCGTAGCCGAGTCGCAAAAAGACATCCGCCGCGCCCGCGAGCACGGAATCGCGAGTGATCTCCGCACGCGCTTGCCTAGCCATCAGATCCGCCTGTCATCAAACCAGCCATCCTGAAGTAGACCGACATCCCGAAGTTGACCGACATCACAGTTCGAACAGCACTCGAAGGATGGGTGAACCGTACCACCCGGCTGCGCGCTGCCAGTCGATTCGAGCATTCGACCCGTCCTCCTTCGCAATTCGCTGGTTAACTGTCCAGTTCTGCCCCGCTAGGACAGACATATCAGACCAAAGTTCAGACCGACGGGTTCGATAACCCCTTGCCGCTCGGCCATTCCGACTTCAGTACGGGCTCGGCCTCCAAATGTGTGAGGCCGTTCCAGCACAGGTTCACCAGATGCGCGGCCACCACTTCCTTGGACGGCTGGCGCTCGTCCAGCCACCAGGTCGCCGCCGTCGCAACCATTCCCACCAGCGCCTGCCCGTACAGCGTCGCCAGATTCGGGTCCAGACCGCGGCGCTCGAAATCCCCGGCGAGAATGTGCGCCACCTGATTCACGGCCTCATTGAGCAGAGACGAATACGTCCCTTCGGCCGCCGACACCGGCTGATCCCGCATCAGAATCCGGAACCCGTCGGTGCGTTCCTCCATATACGTAAGCAACGCCAGCGCCACCTGCTCCAGCCGCACCCGCGACCGGTTGTTGCTCAGCGAGGCCGTGATCATCGCCAGCAACATCGACATCTCGCGATCGACCACAACCGCGTAGAGCCCTTCCTTACCCCCGAAGTGCTCGTACACCACCGGTTTCGACACCTGCGCCCGCGCCGCGATCTCCTCTATCGAGGTCGCGTCGTACCCGCGCTCCGCGAACAGCGCCCGCCCGATCTCGATGAGCTGCTGACGGCGCTGGGTACCGGTCATGCGCGCCCGCGCCGGCCGAGCTCCCTCGCTACCCGTCATCGCTGATGTCTCCCTACCTCACCGTCAGGTCGCCCATAACTGTTCCAGACTTCTCGGAACAAAGCGGCCAGGGGGCACTCACCGACCGTGTTCGCCAACGTAACAACTGATCTAGCTCGATCCGGGTAACTCACCGGGTACGGGCTGACGCGGCCACGTCGCGAGCCGCCGGTCCGCGACGAAAGGCGAGTCCCGACTGACACGTCGGCAAAAAACGCGGGGAGGCGGGACAGTTCGACGTTCGGGGGTAGTTCATGCGAGGATCAGACCCGCATGACGCTGCAATCCGCCGTGGTGTAATGGCAGCACAACTGATTTTGGTTCAGTTAGTTCAGGTTCGAGTCCTGGCGGCGGAGCTCACCAGCAGGGTCTATATGGTTTGACCCGCACATTGCTTTCCAGCACACGATGACCGGCAGCCGAGGGAGATCCATGCCACAGCAGACCGCCGTCGTCGTTCTCGCCGCCGGAGCCGGAACCCGAATGCGGTCCAAGACACCCAAGGTGTTGCACCCGCTCGCCGGTCGAAGCATGCTCGCTCACGCGTTGCATGCCGCGCACGAGATCGATCCGACGTCGCTCATCACCGTGATCGGCCACGACCGCGAAGCGGTGGGCGACGCGGTCGGCAAGGTGGGAGCGGAACTGGGCCGCCAGATCACGCTGGCGGTGCAGGAAGAACAGCGCGGCACCGGGCACGCCGTGCAATGCGCGCTCGAGGTCATGCCCGACGATTTCGCCGGCGACGTGCTCGTCACCTACGCCGATGTGCCGCTGCTGGACGGGCACACGCTCAACGCTCTACTCGACGAGCATCGCAGCTATTCCGACGGATCCGCCGTCACCGTACTGACTTTCGAGCCCGACGACCCCAACGGCTACGGCCGCATCGTGCGCGACGACGAGGGTCGCATGATGGAGATCGTCGAGCACGCCGACGCCACTCCGTCGCAGGCCGCTATCACCGAGGTCAACTCCGGCGTCTACGTCTTCGACGCGGCCGTGCTGCGAATCATGATCTCGCGCATCGATACCGCCAACGCCCGCCATGAGCTCTATCTCACGGATGTGCTCAAGCTGGCCCGCGAGGCCGGGCATCCGGTGCACGGCGCGCGCCTGCTCGACCACGCCAAGGTCACCGGCGTGAACGACCGGGTGCAGTTGGCCGGGGCCGCGCGCACCCTCAACCGCTACATCCTGGAACGGCACATGCGCGCCGGGGTCACCATCATCGATCCGGGCACCACCTGGATCGACGGGAACGTGACGATCGGCCGAGACGCCGTGATCCGTCCGGGCGTACAACTGTTGGGCGACACCGTGATCGGTGAGGACGCCGAGATCGGACCGGACTGCACGCTGACCGATGTGACCGTCGGCGACGGCGCGAAGGTGGTCCGCACGCACGGCGAGAAGGCCAATATCGGCCCGGGCGCGAGCGTTGGCCCGTTCGCCTATCTGCGCCCCGGCACCTCGCTCGGCGAGAAGGGCAAAATCGGCACCTTCGTGGAGACGAAGAACGCGACGATCGGCACCGGCTCCAAGGTTCCGCACCTCACTTATGTGGGCGACGCCACCATTGGCGAATACAGCAATATCGGAGCGTCCAGCGTTTTCGTCAATTACGACGGGGTCAAGAAGCACCACACCACCGTGGGTTCGCATGTTCGCACGGGCAGCGACAATATGTTCGTCGCCCCGGTCACCGTGGGTGACGGCGCGTACTCCGGGGCGGGTACTGTACTGCGCAGAAATGTTCCACCGGGAGCGCTCGCGGTCTCGGGTGGTGCACAGCGCAACCTCGAAGGCTGGGTGCAGCGCAATCGCCCCGGCACCGATGCAGCCCGCGCGGCCGAAGTGGCCCTCGCGGAGCTCCCGGACAAACCGGGAACCACCGAGATATCCGACGAGAAAAAGGATGGCGAACGTCAGTGACCGCGTTCTCTACCGATAACCAGAAGAATCTGATGCTGTTCTCGGGGCGCGCTCATCCTGAGCTCGCCGAGGCAGTGGCCAAGGAACTCAACGTTCACGTCACTCCCCAGACCGCCCGCGACTTCGCGAACGGTGAGACCTTCGTCCGGTTCGAGGAATCGGTCCGCGGCTCCGACGCCTTCGTGCTGCAGAGCTTCCCGGCCCCGTTGAACCAGTGGGTCATGGAGCACCTCATCATGATCGACGCGCTCAAGCGCGGTTCGGCCAAGCGCATCACCTCGGTGCTGCCGTTCTACCCGT
Source organism: Nocardia sp. NPDC059240 (assembly GCF_042753865.1). Taxonomy (NCBI): domain Bacteria; kingdom Bacillati; phylum Actinomycetota; class Actinomycetes; order Mycobacteriales; family Nocardiaceae; genus Nocardia; species Nocardia sp. NPDC059240. The sequence continues at coordinate 17,600 of NZ_JBHZAC010000006.1, forward strand.
ACGCCCGCCAGGACAAGAAGCACCGCGGCCGCGAGCCCATCTCGGCTCGCCTGGTCGCCGACCTGCTCAAGACCGCGGGCGCGGACCGGATCATCACCATCGACCTGCACACCGATCAGATCCAGGGCTTCTTCGACGGCCCGGTCGATCACATGCACGCGCAGGTGCAGCTGGCCGAGCACATCCGCACCAACTACGACCTGTCCAACATCACGGTCGTCTCCCCCGACGCCGGTCGCGTGAAGGTCGCCGAGAAGTGGGCCAACTCGCTCGCGGACGCGCCGCTGGCGTTCATCCACAAGACCCGCGACCCGCTGGTGCCCAACCAGACCGTGTCCAACCGCGTGGTCGGTGAGGTCGAGGGCCGCACCTGCATTCTGATCGACGACATGATCGACACCGGTGGCACCATCGCCGGCGCGGTCAAGGTGCTCAAGGAGGCGGGCGCGGTCGACGTCGTCATCGCCGCCACCCACGGCATCCTGTCGCACCCGGCCGCCGAGCGTCTCGCCAACTGCGGGGCCAAGGAGGTCGTGGTCACCAACACGCTGCCGATCGACGAGGAGAAGAAGTTCCCCACGCTGACCGTGCTGTCGATCGCCCCGCTGCTGGCCATGACCATCCGCGAGGTCTTCGAAAACGGTTCCGTCACCGGCCTTTTCAACGGGAACGCATAACAGCCTCTCTGCTGTAGAAGCGCCCCTTCCGCGATGCGGGAGGGGCGCTTCTGTGTGAAATGGCAGTGGTAATGGATGCCCGATTCGGACAACACGCGGTAGCGTTGGACGCGGACTCGCGGTTTGCTACTGGTGCGCTGATGCGCGGAGAGGTGGTGCCGAATGGCCGACCGGCCCGACGAGGACGACGCCCGCATCATGGACGAGGTCTTCGACACCGATCAGGTCTTCGACAGTGATGTCGACAATCTCGACTACGACCTCGGCGACGACGATCAGGAAGACGACATCCGCGAGTATCAGCGGTACATCTCCGATCCCCCCGAAGACCTGGTCATTCGCAATCGCGAGAACGAGGACACCGGGCGGCTGGGCATAGGAGCCGAGCTGGACCAGGAGTGGACGCGCCGCCGGCAGCGCGAAGAGGACGGGACCGAGGACGATCGGCCCGCGGAAATCGCGGCCATGGACATCGTGGAAGAACCCGGCGACTGAATCGGCGCATAGCGAGTCCGGTTCAGGGATACCCCATGGCAAGGCGTCACTACACGACCGAGGAGGGCGCGACATGAGCACGCCACCGAACGAACCCGGTACGCCGGGCAATCCGGACGATGCGGAGTCGATCAACCTAGCCAAGCCGGGCGGGGGCTACGGGTATCCGCCGCAGGACACACCGCCACCCGCGAACGACCCGTATCCGGCGTATCCGCAGAGCACTCCGCCACCGTATCCGCAAGGCGGGCCGGGTCAACCGCCTTATGGGCAGCAGCCCTATGGCCAGCAGCCGTACGGGCAACAGCCCTACGGGCAGCCGTATCCGGGTGACCCGTACGGTGCGCCGGTGCGGTCGGGCACCCAGACCTTCTCGATCATCGGATTCGTCTGCGCGGGTATCGCACTGCTGTTGTGCCCGTTGATCGGCATCGTCGGCATCGTGCTCGGTGTCGTCGGCAACAACAAGGGTGAACCACTGGGTAAGTGGGCCGCCATCGCCGCCGGCGTGTGCATGGTCATCGGGTTCGGGATAGGGCTCGCGGTCCTCAATACCTCACGATGAATAATGGCTAGCCATGACCGCATTCACCGGGTTCCCGCTCGCCGGACTCGATTTCTACGAAGACCTGGAAGCCGATAACTCCAAGGCCTTCTGGAACGCCCACAAGCAGGTGTGGGAGGAGTCGGTGCGGGACCCGATGAAAGCGCTTGTCGCGGAACTGGAACCGGACTTCGGCGAGGCCAAGATGTTCCGGCCGCACCGGGATGTGCGCTTCGCCAAGGACAAGTCGCCCTACAAGAACCATCAGGGCGCGGTGGTCTACAGCGCGCAGTACTCCGGCTGGTATGTGCAGCTCGGGGCGGCCGGGCTGCGGGTGGCGGGCGGCATGTACGCCGCCTCGCCCGCACAGCTGACCGCGCTGCGGGTGGCCATCGACGACGAGGTGCGCGGCACCGAACTGGAAGGGCTGATCGCGCAACTAGTCTCGGCCGGATACGGCATCGGCGGGGACAAGCTGGCCACCAAACCCAAGGGTTACGAGATCGATCACCCGCGCATCGAGCTGCTGCGCCACAAATCCCTCACCGCCGGAAAGGATTTCGGCGCGCCCAAATGGCTGAGCACGCCACGCGCGGCCAAGGAGATCCGGGGAGCCTGGGAGCAGATGCGGCCGTTGATCGAATGGCTGGCCGCAGTCACCGCCCAGAAGTAGACGCTACTTCTGGGCGGTGGTAGCCGCTACCGACGTTCCGCGAGAACCAGGGCGAAACGCTCGTCCGGATCCGTCCAGACCCGCTCGGTGGTGAAACCGGCTGCGTCCAGCTCGGATTCGAGGACCTCGCGGCGGAACTTGGCCGAGATCTCGGTGCGCAGTTGCTCACCGGCGGCGAAATCGACGGTCAGGTCCAGCTCCGGGATGCGGACCGTCATGGCCTCGGTGGCTTCCAGACGCATCTCGATCCATTCCCGCTCGGCATCCCAAATCGCGACGTGCGCGAACTTCTCCGGCTCGAAGCTCGCGCCCAGGCGGGCGTTGAGCACATGCAGCACATTGCGATTGAACTCGGCGGTGACACCGGCCGCATCGTCGTAGGCGGGCACCAGCACCGCCGGATCGATGACCAGGCCCGCGCCCAGCAGCAGTTGCTCGCCCGGTTCCAGCACATCCCGGATGCCGCCGAGGAATTCGGCGCGCTCGGCGGGCACCAGATTGCCGATCGTGCCGCCCAGGAAGGCGACCATGCGCCGCCCGCCGCCCGGCAGCTTGTCCAGCGCGGCGGTGAAGTCACTGACCACACCGTGCACGTTCAACTCCGGGAACTCCGAGGCCACCTCGTCGGCCGCCATCCGCAGCGCCGAGACGGAAACATCCTGTGGCACATACTTCTGCAGCGGTCCCGCGGCGCTCAACGCGTTCAACAGCAGCCGAGTCTTGGCCGCCGATCCCGCCCCGAGCTCGACGAGCACCTCCGCCTGCGCGACGGCCGCGATCTCCCCGACCACCCGCTCCAGCAGCGCCCGCTCGGTCCGCGTCGGGTAGTACTCCGGCAGCTCGGTGATCTTCTCGAACAGCTCACTACCCCGAGCGTCATAGAACCACTTGGGCGGCAACCACTTCGGCTCCGCAGTCAGTCCCGCCCGCACATCCTCCCGCAACGCGGCAGTCAGATCTTCGTCGGTGAGATGAATCTCCACAGTCGGCGTATTCATGAACCAGCCCTTCCGATCTCGATATCCAGCGGCTCCACCGAAACCCGCCCACCAACCACCCGCACCAACTGCCGGTCTCCCACCGGCCGCCACCGCGAATCGTCATCGAACGGCTCCGAAGCCACCACGAAAAACCCGTCACCCGCCAAAACCGACAACGAGTGATGCCAAGTACTCCCCCAAATCCCCACCCCATCCCCCAATAAGAGGTTCAACCGCGCCTCGGGCGACCGCGCCAACACCGCCGCCATCACCCGCCGCACCGCCTCCCCCGGCTCCATCCCGCCACCTTCGAGCAGTCCGCGCAGGATCACCCAGAGGGCGGCCGAGTCGGTAAGGGACTCGGCCTCCAGCAGTGGGGGCGAGCCGAATTCGGCAGCCACGTCGGTCAGGACGCGGCGCCAGTCCGGGATTGCGCCGTTGTGGCTGAAGGCCCAGCGGCCGTGGGTGAAGGGGGCGCAGGCGGAGCGTTCGATCGGCATTCCCACTGTGGCGGAACGGATTGCGGCCAGGACAGCTGTGGAGCGGAGCTGGGGTAGGACCTCGCCGACGGCGGGGTCCGTCCAGATCGGTGCCGCATTGCGGTACCTGCTGACCGTCAGATCGGCTGTGGTGGAGGCGGTCTCGGCCGAGGTAGCCCGGGCCGCCGCACGGGAATCCGGGGACGCTCCGCCGTGCCAGATGACTCCCGGGCCGCCGTCGGGTGTGGCGGCGTCGGGGAGGTGCCACCAGGCGACGCCGAAGCCGTCGGCGTTGATGGTGCCGCCGCCTCGCATTTCGCGGGGTGCCCAGGATTGGGTGCGCAGCGAATACGGGCCTCGGGTGAGGAGTTCGCCTACCGGGGTGGGTGGGCCCAGGTAGGCCAGGTGGCGGCACATCAGCGTTCGTCCGGGGTGAGGTCTCTGGCCAGGCGGAAGCCGGAGAAGATTTGGCGGCGGATGGGGTGGTCCCAGTTGCGGAAGGTGCCTCGGGCTGCGACTTGGTCCGCGCCGAAGGAGCCGCCGCGCAGGACTCGGTAGTCGCCGCCGTAGAAGACTTCGGAGTATTCGCGGTAGGGGAAGGCGTGGAAGCCCGGGTAGGGGTCGAAACCGGAGGCGGTCCACTCCCAGACGTCGCCGATCAACTGGTGGACACCGGACGGCGAGGCACCGGACGGGTAGGCGCCGATGTCGGCCGGTTCCAGGTGGTGCTGGCCGAGATTGGCAAGCTCGTCGGTGGGATCGGTGTCGCCCCAGGGGTATCGGCGGGAGCGACCGGTGGCAGGGTCGAAGCGGGCCGCCTTCTCCCATTCGGCCTCGGTGGGCAGGCGTTTGCCCGCCCAGTTGGCGTACGCCTCGGCCTCGAACCAGCAGACGTGCACCACCGGCTGATGCGCACGCAGCGGCTGCATGGTGCCGAAAACCCTTCGCCACCAACGGCCTCCGCTGTCCTGCTCCCAGAACTGGGGAGCGGTCAGCCCGGCCTCGACGCGGTGCGCCCAACCCGCCTCGGACCACAGTTCCGGACGCTCGTACCCGCCGTCGTCGAGGAAGGCCAGGTACTGCTCGTTGGTGATGGGCGCGGCGTCGATCGCGAAACCGTCGACGTGGACCGGATGCGCGGGGCGTTCATTGTCCAGCGCCCACGGGTCGGTGTCGGTGCCCATACTGAATTCGCCTGCGGCAATGACGACTTCACCGCTCACCCGAACCTGCGCGGCCGGAGTCGGGGGCGCGGACAGCACCGCCTCGCCCGTGCGCAGTTGATGCGTCGCCAACATGGTCTCGTCGTGCTGCTGCTCGTGCTGGGCGATCATGCCGAACGCGAAGCCATCCTCGACGAGACCGTCACCGCGTAACGGGCTGTGCTCCAGCACATCCCACACCTTGTCGCGCACGGTGCCGACGTACTCGCGAGCCTGCACCGGATTCAGCAGCGGCAGCGCGGGCCGGTCGGCGCGCGCATGCTTGAACGCGTCGTAGAGCTGATCGATGTCCTGCCGCACGGGTTCCCGCCCGCCGACATCGCGCACCAGCCACAGCTCTTCCTGGTTGCCGATGTGCGCGAGATCCCACACCAGCGGGCTCATGATGCGCGAGTGCTGGGCCACCAGTTCGGCCTCGTCCACGCACTCGGTCAATCCGATGGTCCGCCGCCGGGCCCGCTCCAGGGTCACGGCAATGCGTTCGCGGAGCGCCTCGGTCTCGGCCCGATCGCTTCCCGGCAAATGCTGAACAGTCATGAGAGAACTTCCAATTCGTGAATCGGGCGCGCCGGAACCGCACCCGCCGCGCCGAAGTTTCGGAAAGTGCGCAGCGGGCGCTGCCCCGGCCGATGAATCCCGCGTACGCGGGCGCTGCGGCCGAGGGGGAATGTCATGCGCCGCCCCTGGATTCGCCCTCCCCGGGCGTCGGATAGTCGCCCTCCCCGGGCGGTCGGCCGCGACGACATCGGCCGGCGGCCGCGGCCAGTTCCTTGACCGCTTGCGGGGTAGGTGCGTGCGCGGTGGCCAACTCCAGCAGGCTCACCGCGGCGGCACGTAATTGCGGGTCGGCCAGGCCGAGGCGGGCAGCCTCCGACCAGGCGTCCGCCGTGGAAGCGGCCAGAGCCGTTGCTTCCGTGACGATTTCAGGACTCGACAGCAGTGCGTCGAACACGTGGATCGGGACCGACCAGCCGTCACCCGGCTGGGCGTCGAGGTAGCGGACCTCGAGGTGCCCGGCCGCGCGGACCGGGGGGAACACGGTGGTGAGGTGATAGTCCAGATCCGTGCGGTCGGGGCGGCGACCGATCTCCTCGTCGAGCGCACCGCACAGCCAGTCGGCGAAGGTCGCCCCCGGCGGTGCGCTCCAGTCGGCCGCATCCGAACTCGACGGAGCCGACCGGAGCCGATTCGGCCTGGATGCCTTGGCCCGATCCAGCGGGACAGCCGCGAGCCGATTGCGCGGGGCCGCCCCGGACCGATTCGACTGCGCGGGGGCCGCCCGGGGACGAACGCACAGCAGCGGCACATCCAGCGCCCAGCGTGCGTAGCCGGTGACCGGATCGGCCCAGTCGTGCAGCGGCGGCCGGGTGCGCAGGTGGTCGAGGCGCTGCCAGGCCCGCATACGCTGCGACGCCCACTCGCCGGGCGGCGCGGAGTGCAGTTCGGGCGAGCACGCGAAGGCCGCGAGCAGGGCGGGCCCGACCGCGTGCAGGACCCGCCAGCGCGCCGCGATCTCGGTGGGATCCGCGCCCGCGTCCACGCTCACCTGGGTGGCGGCGGTATTGCACATCATGAGCGCGCCGAAGGGGCCGATGCCGGCGAAGGAACGCTCCATGGCGCGGTAGCGCGGCAGCCGCAGCACGCGCGAGGGCCGCCGGACCGCGTCGGCGGCCCCGGAAAAGGTTCGGATTGCGCGGGATTCGAGCAGCTCCCGCAGGCGCATCGTGTCTGTCCGCAAGCGCTCGCACAGTTCGGCGGCGGTGCCGAACGGGGCGCTGGACAATTCGATCTGACCGCCGGGCTCGATGGTGACCCGGCTGCCTCCCGGCAAGGGAACGGCCGGGGAATCTGGAGAAATGGACCGTGGCGCATGTGGTCCGAGTGCGTCCGCGAGGACCTTCAGGTCCGGACGCGAATTAGTTGCCGAAAGTTCACCTTGCGCGGTGAGCCACTCGAGTTCGGCACCGATGAGCAGCGGTGGACCCTGTTTGAAACAAACTTTCCCGATGTAAGCCTCGGCGGCGGCTCTCGAGGAGAACTCGCCGCCCGGCTCCGATTCGGCCAGGCCACTGTGCAGCACATCGGTCGGTGACGCCGTGACAGCCATTGCCAACCTCCGTCTGATGCGGGTCGCCGTTGAGGGGACGCACGGCGACCCAAACCAGGGTAACGAGTGAGGGTGACAAGAAATCTGACGAAATGGAGAACACACCAACCGATATGGTCGTTCGTATGCTCGAAATCGCTGCTTTGCGGGCCGAAACCCCCGGTTGTGAAAATCAGGTTTTTCTCGATAGCGCGGGCTCCTCGCTCCCGCCGACAGTGGTCCTCGACGCCACCATCGACCATCTACGCCGCGAGGCCGAGATCGGTGGCTACCGGGCAGCGAATGAACGCATCGACGACCTGCACGGCGTCAAGACGGCCATCGCCGAGCTGATCAACGCCGATCCCGGAGCAGTAGCCCTCAGCGACAGCGCCAGCCGCTCATGGAGCGATTTCTTCTATTCGGTCCCGCTCTCCGCCGGCGACCGCATCCTGATCTCCGGCGCCGACTACGGCAGCAATGCCATCGCCGCCCTGCAGCGCGCCCGCCAGACCGGCGCGACCGTCGAGGCAATTCCCAGCGACTCCAGCGGCCAACTCGACCTCGACGCGCTCGACGCCATGATCGACGAACGCGTGAAACTGGTGTCGCTGGTACACGTTCCGACCAACGGCGGACTGGTGAACCCGGTCGCCGAGGCCGCCCGCATCGTGCATCGCGTGGGCGCGCTGGCCCTGCTGGACGCCTGCCAGTCGGCCGGGCAACTGCCGCTCGATGTCGCCGAACTCGAGGTGGACGCGATATCGGCCACCGGGCGCAAATGGCTGCGCGGCCCGCGCGGCACCGGCTTCCTCTACGTCCGCCCCGAACTGGCCCTGAGCCTCGAACCCACCCGACTGGACCTGCACAGCGCCGAGTGGACCGCACCCGACGACTACGTCCTGTCCCCCGACGCGAGCCGCTTCGAATTCTGGGAATGCAATGTCGCCGCCCGCCTCGGCCTGGGCGCGGCCGTGCGCTACCTGCTGGACCTGCGTCCGGCACAGGTGTACGCCGCCATCGCCGAGCGCGCCGAATACCTGCGCAAGGAACTGCAGGAGATCCCGGGCGTGGACATGCGCGACCGCGGCACCCAGCACGCGGGCATCGTGTCCTTCACCGTCGACGGGGTGGAACCGATCCGGGTCAAGGAGCGGCTGGCCGCCGAGGCGATCACCGTCACCGCCAGCTTCCGGAGCTCCACCCTGCTGGATATGTCCGCGCGCGAACTGAACTCGGTAGTGCGCGCCTCCCCGCACTGCTTCGTGAGCTTCGAGGACCTCGATCGCTTCGTCGGCGCCGTCAGGACCCTCGCATAGCCGTCAGAACCCTCGCATAACCGACCGCATAACTCCGAAACCGTTAACAGCGCTCACTCCACGCGGGATATTGGAGATGCTGGTTACGCGTTTGAGGAGTCGATCGTGAGCCGCTTCACCGAAGAGATGTACGAGACCGCCCGGACCTCGCTGCGGGGGCTGGTGACGGGCGAACCGGATGCACCGACGCGGCACACCTGGGGCGAAATCCATGACGCCGCACGCCGAATGGCGGGCGGACTGGCCGCCGCCGGGATCGGCCCGGGCGACGCGGTGGGCGTGCTGGCCGGCATGCCGGTCGATATCGCGCCCGCCTGCCAGGCGGTCTGGATGCGCGGGGCCTCCATCACCATGCTGCATCAGCCGACGCCGCGCACCGATCTCGAAGTGTGGACCCGCGACACCGAGACGGTGCTCGGCATGATCGAGGCGCGCGCGGTGATCCTGGGCGAGCCCTTCATGATCGCGGAACCGCTACTGCGCGAACGCGGCATCGCCGTCATCACCATCGACGCCATGCGCGCGGGCGAACCCGTCGAGCCGGTGCCGACCGGCGAGGACGCGATCGCCCTGCAGCAGTTGACCTCCGGCTCCACCGGCTCCCCCAAGGCCGTACGGATCACCCACGGCAACTTCTATGTCAACGCCTACGCCATGTTCGACCGGGTGAAATTCCAGCTCGACGACGACGTGATGATCAGCTGGCTGCCGTTGTTCCACGATATGGGCATGGTCGGATTCCTCAGCGTCCCCATGCAATTCGGTGCGGAAGTGGTGTGCGTGACACCGCTGGACTTCCTGACCCGGCCCATCCTGTGGGCCGAACTCATCTCGAAATACCGCGGAACCGTCACCGCCGCACCGAACTTCGCCTACTCACTGCTGGCCCGCCGCCTGCGCAACGCCGCCGACGGCGCGTTCGACCTGAGCAGCGTGCGCTACATGTGGAACGGCGCGGAACCCGTCGACGCCGACACCATGGACACCCTCGCCGAGGCCGGAAAACGCTTCGGCCTCAACCCGATGGCGTTGACGCCGGTCTACGGCATGGCCGAAACCACGCTGGCCGTATCGATTCCCGATCCGGGCCTGGGCCAGGTCCTCGACACCGTCGACGCCGATCTGCTCGAAGCACTCGGCAAGGCCGTCCCCGTCCGCGATCCCGAGCATCATCACGGCGGTATCCGCAGGCTGCCGACACTGGGCTATCTGGTCGACAATCTGGAGGGCCGCGTCGTCGACGGCGAACATCGCCCGCTGCCGACCCGCAGCGTCGGCGTCATCGAATTACGGGGACCCGCAGTCACTTCCGGCTATGTCACCGTCGAAGGCTTCCGTCCCGCGCAGGACTCGGAGGGCTGGCTGGACACCGGCGACATCGGCTATCTCACCGAGGACGGCCTGATCGTCGTGTGCGGCCGCATCAAGGACGTCATCATCATGGCGGGCCGCAATATCTTCCCGACCGATATCGAGCGAGCGGCCCTGCGTATCGAGGGCGTTCGGCCCGGCAATGCGGTCGCCGTCCGATTGGACGCAGGTCAGAAGCGGGAAAGCTTCGCCGTCGTAGTCGAATCCAACGACCACCAGGATCCGGACGAGGTGCGCCGCATCGAGCACGACATCGTGCACGCCGTCTTCTCGGAGGTAGGGGTCCGTCCGCGCAGCGTCACGGTCCTCGGACCGGGCGCACTCCCCAAGACCTCCTCGGGCAAGCTGCGTCGCTCCGCTACGGCGACGCAGCTGTCCTGAACCGCTATTCGGTTCCGGCGACCAGGAGTTCGAGGGTCAGCTTCGGCATTTCCTTGGTGATGTACTGCAGCCGCCACTTGTCGCTGAACAGCGCCAGGATCGCGCCGTCGGTGCGGGTGAACACCTCGACCCCGCGCTGCCGGCTGAGCTCCTCGGCCGATTCGGCGTCGGTGCGCCGGGCCAGCTGGTACGGCAGGTGGTCGAGCTGCGTCTCGACATTGAACTCGGATTGCATGCGCGCGGTGACGACTTCGAACTGCATGGGGCCGACCGCCGCCAGCACCGGCGACTGCTCGCCGCGGGCGTCATTGCGCAGCACCTGCACCACGCCCTCGGAGTCCAGCTGATCCATGGCCTTGCGGAACTGCTTGTACTTGTCCGCGGTCTTGGCACGTAGCGAGGCGAAATGCTCGGGCGCGAAGGACGGGATCGGCGGGAACTCGACCTTCTTGTCCACGAACAGCGTGTGGCCGGGAGCCAGCGCGGTCGCGTTCACCAGACCGACCACATCGCCCGGGTAGGCGGTGTCGACGGTGGTGCGCTCGCGACCGAACACGGTCAGCGCGTACTTGGTGGCGAAGGGCCGCCCGGTCTGCGCGTGCGTCACCACCATGCCGCGCTCGAACTCACCCGACACGATGCGCATGAAGGCCAGCCGGTCGCGGTGCGCGGTGTCCATGCCCGCTTGCACCTTGAAGATGACGGCGCTGAACGGCGCGGTGGTCTCACGCTCGTTGCCCTTGACGTCCTTGCGGGAACGCGGCGGCGGCGCGAGCTCGATCAGCGTCTCGAGGATCTGACGCACCCCGAAGTTCAGCATGGCCGAGGCGTAGATGACCGGCGAGGTGTGCCCGGCCAGGAACAGTTCCTGATCGTGGTCCTGTCCTGCCGCGGAGAGCAATTCGCTCTCCTCCGCGGCGGTGGTCCACACGTCGCCCTCGCGTTCGGCGGCCTGCTCGGGCGTGAAGTGCTCCTCGGGCGCGATGGTCGCGCCACCCGCGGTCCGGGTGAAGTGGATGTAGTCGGTGGGCGCACCCTCCGCGCCGCGGCGCATCAGACCGCGGAAGTCGCCCGCGATGCCGACGGGCAGGAACAGCGGGGTCGGTGTCAGGCCGATGCGCTCGATGATCTCGTCCAGCAGTTCCAGTGGGGCCTGCCCCGGCCGGTCCCACTTGTTGATGACCGTGATCACCGGGATGCCGCGATCGCGGGCGACCTGGAAGAGCTTGAGCGTCTGCGGTTCCAGACCCTTGGCCGCGTCGATGAGCATGACCGCCGCGTCGACGGCGGTCAGCACGCGGTAGGTGTCCTCGGAGAAGTCGGAGTGGCCGGGGGTGTCGACCAGGTTGATCACGCAGTCGCCGTACTCGAACTGCAGCGCCGTGGAGCTGACGGAGATACCGCGCGCCTTCTCCATCTCCATCCAGTCGGAGACGGTGGACTTGCGTCCGGCCTTGCCGTGAATGGCGCCGGCCTCGGAGATCTTCTTCGCGTGCAGCGCGAGCGCCTCGGTCAGCGTGGATTTACCGGCGTCCGGGTGCGAGATCACCGCGAAGGTGCGCCGCCGCGCCGCCTCGTCGGCCAGCCGCCCGGAGGTAGCAGAGGTCGCGCTGGCAGTCGGGGAACTCACGGGGGACTCCTTTGTGCGGACGAGGCAACCGCACCAGGGTACGCGACCGGCCTGTCCGCCCGACCGGCAGGTTCAGGCCCCAGCTCGGCAGGTTCAGGCCGGGCTACCCAGGTATTGGGCGATGGCACGGGCGATGAGGGCGAGCAGGTCCGCCTCGGGGGCGACGGCTTCGAGGCTGCGGTTGGCGGCCAGGACGGCCAGCCCGTGCAGGTTGGTCCACAGGCACATGGCGCGTTCCCCGGTCGGGTCCGCCACACAATCGGCGACGAGCACGCGCCAGTGCCGGAACAGCGGCAGCGACACCGATTCTCGGAGGTTCTCGCCGGAACCCTCGAGCAGATCGTGGCGGAACATGAGGGTGAACATCTCGGGGCGGCGCAGGGCGAAGGTGACGTAGGCCAGGGCCGTGCGGTCCAGTTGGGCGCGTGGTGTTTTCGCGCGGACGGCTTCGATGTCCGCGCGCAGATCCGCGTAGCCGCGGGCGGCGATGGCGGCCAGCAGCGCGTTGTGCGTGGGGAAGTACCGGCGTGGAGCCCCGTGCGAGACACCGGCTTCGCGCGCGATGGCACGCAGTCCCAATTGTCCGGCACCGGCCTGCTCGAGCATGTCCACGCCCGCCGTCACCAACCGTTCCCGCAGTGGCTCAACCGAAGTCATGACTCACATTCTCACGGCAAAGGTAGACAGCGTCTACTCGGGTGGGGTAGACAGTGAGTCAGAAACGTAGACACTGTCTACCGCCGTGTTCGGGAGGGTTTTTCATGTGGTACTGGCTGCTGAAGCACGTGCTGGTCGGGCCGGTACTGCGACTGCTGGGCAGGCCGAAGATCGAAGGACTGCAGCATGTTCCGGCCGACGGCCCGGTCATCATCGCGGCAAACCATCTGGCCGTGGTGGATTCGCTCTACCTGTGCCTGGTGCTGCGGCGGAAGGTCACCTTCATCGCCAAGCAGGAGTACTTCACCGAGGGCGGTTTCCGCGGGCGGATCAATCGCTTCGTCATGAACGCCACCGGTCAGGTTCCGGTGGATCGCACCGGCGGCGGCGCGGGCTCGGATTCGCTCGCGGCGGCCGTGCGCATTCTGGAGTCGGGCGGAATCTGGGGCATTCACCCCGAGGGCACCCGCTCACCCGACGGCCGTGTCTATCGAGGGCGGACCGGCGTGATCCGGGTGGCCATGCAGACCGGCGCTCCGGTCATCCCGGTCGTGCTGTCGGGTACCGATCGGGTCAATCCGCGCGATCGCCGTTTCCTGCGTCCAGCCAAGGTGCGCATCTCTTTCGGCCGTCCCCGTTATTTCCGGCCCGCCGATCAGCAGGCCGTGCGCGTGGCCACCGATGAATTGATGGCCGATATCGTGCGCCGCTCCGGCCGCCCCTATGTCGATTGCTACGCGGCCACTTTCAAGGCGAACGCGGCGTAAAACAAGGAACGGCCGGTTGTTCGGCCCCGAGCTCCGAACAACCGGCCGTCGATCAATCAGCCGACAGCGGCACCGGTACCGCTGGAGGTGGCGCCTTGACCGGCGCCGAGGCCGCCCAGCAGGCCGCCGAGCAGCGTGCCCAGGCTGCTGGAGCTGCCGGTCCCGGACGGCGACGGGGTCGGCTTGGGGGTGGGCGTCGGGGTGGGGGTCGGGCCGCAGTCGTTGGTGGCGATGGCGGCGATGCCGCCGTCCTGGCCCACCACATCCGCGGAGGCGATCGGGGCGGCGATGGTGACGGCGATGGCGGCAATGCCCACAGCGCCCAGTCCGTACCGGTGAATGCTCTTCATAAACTGTCCTTACTAAGCAGACCGGCCGCCCGGAGCCGATCAGAGTGCCCGCACCGGAAGCGGAACCGCGCTGTCGAGAGGGGGCCGACAGCGCGCAATTTCCTTGTTGTGCAGGGCGTTCCCTCCCGCGGGGAACTTTGTGAAACAGTAATACTTCAGAGTATTCGGGACAAGGTTTTCATAGAGATCCCCGCAAAAGAAAACGGCCGCCATTCGGACTCGCTATGGAATCCGAACGATCGGCCGTTTCAAGTCGGCCGCTACGCGGCCGGCGACACTCAGCTGACGCGCGAGTTGGCGCTCGAACCACCGAACATGCCGGAGAGACCGGACAGCACCGAGGTCGCGCTGCCGGAGTCGGTGGAGGTCGAAGCGGCGGCGACGGTGACGTCCACCGGGCCGACGGTCAGGCCCTGGCTGGCGGCATTCACGGTCACCGAGATGTGGTGCGCGCCCGCGGCGGACGGAGTCCAGTAGATCGCGGCCGACGTGCTGGTGCCGGACGGGGTGGCGGTACCCAGCGAGACGGTATTGCCCGCAACGGTGTCGAAGATGGTCGCGGTGGTGCTCGGCGAGCCGGTGACGACGGTGATGGTGTAGGTCTGACCCACCGTGTAGCCGCTGCCCGAGACGGTCAGGCCGCTGACGGTGGTATCCGCCGCCGCGAACGGAGCGGTGAGGGCGGCGGCGGCAGAGAGGGCGGCGATGCCCACGGCACTCACACCGATGCTGCGGATGTTCGTCATACAACTGTTCCTTACTTAGAAGCCAAGCTGGTCGGCATGATTCAGAGCGACCCCGCGAACTCATGAACCATGCGAAACGTTAGTTTGTCAGAATCTTGGTCGCGAGACCCGGGAACCGGGCATAATTTCCCCCCATTCCGGCTCAACCAGGGGTGGCGCAGAGCCGTTTCCGCCGCATGTTAAAGTCGTCAGGTTGTCTCGGCGAGGGTGCGGCACCCAAACTGCCCACCGTGATCGACGCGGCTCGGCCTATTCGGCCGTCCATGTTGGTTCTTCGTCGACGAGCAGACCAACCTCAGCCAGGGCGGCCCAGTCGCCTGGCGACCAGCTGACATTACAGCCCGGACGAGCCGTAGGGAGTAGACAATCATGTCCGACGCCAACCTCATCGAAGCCACCGTTCGCACCGAGTTCGGCAAGGGCGCTGCCCGCCGTACCCGCCGCGATGGCAACGTTCCGGCCGTGCTTTACGGCCACAACGAGGAGCCGCAGCACCTGTCCGTGAACGCCCAGGCGTTCGCCGCCATCCTGCGTGAGCACGGCACCAACGCCGTGCTGAACCTGGACATCGCCGGCAAGAAGCAGCTGGCGCTGACCAAGTCGGTCGTGGTCCACCCGATCCGTCGCTACATCGAGCACGCCGACCTGCTGATCGTGCGTCGTGGCGAGAAGGTCACCGCCGACGTGAGCATCGTCCTGACCGGCGACGCCGCCTCCGGCACCCTGGTCCAGCAGGACACCATCGTGCTGTCGATCGAGGTCGAGGCGCTGCACATCCCCGAGTCCATCGAGATCTCCATCGAGGGCGTCGAGGCCGGCACCCAGATCCTCGCGGGTTCCATCGCGCTGCCGAAGGGCGCCACCCTGGCCGGCGACCCGGAGGCCCTGATCGTGAACATCATCGCGGCCCCGTCCGCCGCCTCCGAGGATGCTGCCGAAGAGGCCGCTGCGGAGTAACTCCCTACTCCCATAACGGTTTTCAACGACCGAGGCAATCTCTCAATGACAGAGATAACTGCTGCCGGGCCCGCGCTCGTGGTCGGTCTGGGTAACCCCGGACCCGAATACGAGCGCACCCGGCACAATGTCGGTTTCATGGTCGCCGAGGTGCTCGCGGAGCGCGTCGGCGGCCGTTTCACCGTGCACAAGAAGTCCGGCGCGGATCTGCTCGAGGCTCGCCTGGACGGGCGCAAGGTGCTGCTGGCCAAGCCGCGCACCTACATGAACCTGTCCGGGCGGCCCGTCGCGGCGCTGGCCAAATTCTTCTCCGTGCCCGCCACCGAGGTGATCGTCGTGCACGACGAACTCGACCTCCCCTTCGGCCAGATCCGCCTCAAGCGCGGCGGCGGCGAAGGTGGGCACAACGGTCTGCGCTCGATCTCGCAGGCCCTCACCACCAAGGACTATCTGCGGGTCCGCTTCGGCATCGGCCGTCCGCCGGGCCGGCAGGATCCGGCGGATTACGTGCTCAAGCCCTTCTCCGCGCCGGAGCGCAAAGAAGTTCCGGTGATCGTCGAGCAGACCGCGGACGCGGTCGAACTGCTGCTGCGCGTCGGCCTGGAGCCCGCGCAGAACCAATTGCACTGAGCCGCAGTCATATTCCGGTCAGCCCCATCGAGTTCCGGTCAGCCGAGCGTGCCCGACCCGTCGCTGCTGGGATCCATGCGGGGCGCGTCGGCCGGATCACGGGCGATGAGTCCCCAGCGGCTCGAGGTGAGGCGCAGGCTCGGTAGATCCGAGAGCGAGAGCACGACCTCGTACGTGCGTTCGTAGCCGGTGTGCGCGATCCGCCAATTCCCGTCATCGCACAGCACGTAACGATCGGTATAGAAGGCCGCGCCGCGCAGCAGCATGTTGTGGCCCGGGATCAGCACCGTGTCGGCGAGATACCAGGTGCCGGTCGCCTCGTTGCCGTCGACATCGATTTCCGGGTGGTCGCAACGATGTTCGGTGATGACGTGCGGTCCCAGCGTATTGCGCATGAAGGCCAGGAAGGCGTCGCGCGATTCGAACTGGAGGTACTCGCTGTAGGTGGCGGTGGCCTCCGGAATCATGGTGTCGGCGAACTCGTCCCACGTCTTGGTGTCCAGCGCACGCAGGTAGCGGAACTTCAACCGGCTGATCGCCGCGACCGCATCGGGATCCATAACATCCACAATCCCATCAGGTGAAGGAAACCTTCAGGGATCGGCACGGATTTGTACCGGATCGCTATCAGCCCGGTACCGAACGCCTCCGCGAGTTCCGGGGGTTACCCGTTGATGCTGAAGCAGGTGGTGCAGAAGTCCTCGCCGAACTCTGTCAGGCGCAGGCTCTTTCGCACGATTTTGGGTACCCGACCGGCCTTCTTGAGGGCCTGCTCGACCACCGGCTGCACCTCGAGCACCATGTAGCGCGACAGCACCACCGGATCCTCCGACGTGGTGGTCAGACCCAGGCGGTTGAGGTTGATCAGGTAGTGCCGGGCGCGATCCGGGTAGCGGACGCCGGACTGCTCGGGCACCGAGGTCAGATCGCCCGCGACCAGTTCGGAGCCGATGCCCAGCGGCCGGTTGGTGCGCACGTCGACCGCGGGCTGCGGGCCCTGCAACGCCATGAAGCGCAGGATGCGGGCCTCGTCGGGGGCGAGTTGATCGAGGATGCGGTCGTAGGCCGGGTGCACGTCCTCGGTGAAATAGACGTCGGCCGAGCGGGCCAGCAGTGCGTCGCCGCGGCGACGCAGTTCGTCGGTGGTGGCCGAGCGCAGCAGTGCCCCGTTGGTGATGGCCTGCTGCGGCGCGCCCATGGGAGTCGGTACGTAGCTGACGATCTCGCGCACCGACCCCTCGGTGACGCCGAGCGCGCTGCGCGCGATGGACCGCAATGCCGCGCCCGTGCGCTCGGCGATATCCGCGGAGGATTCGCCGTCCAGCGCGGCCTGAGTCAACTGCTTGGTGATCTCGAAGCTGGTGCCGACCGCCCACTCGGTCCCGCGCACCGCGGTGCCGACCGCCAGTCCGGCAGCTCTGAACGCCCCTCGGATCAGGCGGGCCTCATTGCTGATCTGCCGCTGCTCCACGTCCGAACTGCGTTCCACGGCACGAGGTCCCGGTCGGGCCACGTCCTGCCCCGGGATCCTGTCTTCCGCCACGTCCATCTCCGAATATCGCCAGGTGAACACAATCGTCCACAGATTATTGCCCCCGACGGACCTTCAGGCACCTTGAACCTGCGAGCCAGTCGAAGGCTACCCCAGTCCATGTTCGTCAACTAACGACGCACATGACCCCCAACACCCCAAGCACAAGGCACGATATGGATGTGGCCCTCGCCATTCTCGTGGTCCCATCGAGAGGAAGGAACATCCTGCCCGGACACTGTGACCGAGATCTCCGACTCAGACACTCCGTCGCTGGACTCGCTTCCTTAATAGCCAGTAAGGTCCGAATCGCCGATGGGGTAGTCAACGCCGACGGCGGTGCGTTGCGGGTCGGCAGGAGGGTGTCGTGCTAGAGAGTGTCTTTGGGGTACATCCGACCATCCTCATGGAATTGATCACCATCCCGTTGTTCACGGGCGTGATCGGCTACATCACCAACTGGACCGGCGTGCTGATGCTGTTCAAACCGGTCCGGTTCCACGGTTTCCGGCTGCCCGGTCTGGCTGCGGTTTTTCCGTTCCTGCCCAAGCGGATTCAGGTACTGCCGCTGCTGCAGTACGACGGGCGAATGGGCTGGCAGGGGATCGTGCCGTCGCGGGCGGACAAGATGGCCAGCATCGCGGTGGACAAGGGGCTGGCGAAACTCGGCAGCGTCGCGGATTTCTATCGGGAACTCGAACCCGACAAGCTCGCTGAACATTTTGTTGAAATTGCGGATCTCCAGATTCGCGACATTGTGGAGGACATCCTCAAACGCGAACATCCGCAGCTCTGGTACAACCTCCCGACCGGGGTCCGGGAGATGATCCACAACCGGGTGAAGGAACAACTGCCCGATATTCTGCGGGAACTCACCGATGAACTCGGCAAGAACATCGATCAACTTCTCGACGTGAAATCGATGACCATCCGCTACTTCCAGGCCCGCCCGCAGATGCTGAACTCGGTGTTCCAGGTACTGGGCGCCAAGGAACTGCGATTCATGCAGAACTTCGGCTTCTACTTCGGTGCGCCCATGGGTCTGGTACTGGTAGCCATCCTGCATTTCACCGGCTGGTCCTCGCTGGTGGTGCTGCCGATCGGTGGAGTGATCATCGGCTGGGTGGTCAACTGGATCGGCATCAACCTGATCTTCGAACCGGCCTACCCCAAGTGGTGGTGCCCGTGGCGGCAGGGCCTGCTGATCAAGCGGCAGGACGAGATCACCGAGGGCTACGCGGCACTGGTGGCCAGCGAGATCATGACGGTGGCCAATATCGGCGACGAGCTGCTCAACGGGCCGCGCGCCGACCGCACCATGCAGATGCTGCAGGACACCCTCAAGCCCGCCGCCGACCGGGCGCTGGGCCCGGCGAAGTCGGTGGTCAAGTTCGCGCTGGGCAACCGCGAATACGACTCGCTGCAGGACTCGTTCACCTCCGAGGCGATGACCATCGCGCCCATCGCCTTCGCCGACCCGGCGTTCAACGCCCAGCAGGGTCGGCAGGTGCAGGAGTACATCGCCAAACAAATGTCGGCGCTGTCCCCGCCGGAGTTCGTGGACATGCTGCGATCGGCCATCAAACAAGATGAATGGCTTTTGTTCGTCCATGGCGGCGCGCTGGGGCTCTTCGCCGGTTACGCTCACCTCCTGATCTTCGGAACAGGAGTGGCGAGCACATGGCTATAACCGAATCCGGCAGCGGCGATGACGATCTCGACGAGGTCGGCACGGAAATCGCTGTGCGCGAGCAGGCGTCACTGCCGGTACCGGTGTCCCACCACGAGAAACACGCCCCCGCCGGGCCGGTGCGCGCCACGGCGGGTGTTGTCGCGGTGGCGGTGTCCGCCGCGGTCGAGGCCAGCTTCTGGAGTCTGCACACCGCGCTCGGCGTGACCTCGGTGGTGTTGCGCGGCAGCATGGCCGGACAGCCGCCGCGCGCGATCCTCTCCGAAGCCGGTGCGCAGGTGCGGCATTCGGTGCGGCAGGCGCTGGGCGTGACCGCGCCCGAGAGTTCCGACGCCGCCCCCGAACTCAGCGCCACCAGCGTGCTGCGCGCCCGCGGGGCCGAATTATTGCGTCGCTCCGCGGATTTCCACACCGAGGACGACAACCACCATCACACCGCCTACGGCCGCATCCTGGGCGAACTCGCGCCCGACGAGGCGCGCATCGTGCGGCACCTCTACCTGGACGGGCCGCAGCCCGCGGTCGAAGTCCGCACCGGAAGAACCTCCTACCGGGCCACTTTCAATATGCTCGGCGAGGACGCCGCCCTGCGCTACCCCAACCGGATCGACGAGTACATCACCAATCTCGATCGGCTCGGCCTCATCCACGTCACCCGCGAAGCCCTGGGCAACCCCAACCGCTACCAGTTGCTGGAGGCGATGCCTGAAGTACGCCGCCTCCTCAAGCGGGCAAGCTTCGGCACCAAGGTCCTCTACCGCACCATCGAATTGAGCTCCTTCGGTGCAGGATTCGTCCGCACCTGTCTCCCGGTCCCCAGCCTGGACGCCCACGCTCTGGAGCACCACGGGTAACAGCCCCTCCCGCAGTACTCCCGCTTCATGAAGGGGGTCCGGAGTACTCAGCGCGGTAACCCGGACAAAATTCCGCAGTGAGTACTCCCTGATCTTGAACTCCCGGGGCTCAGCGGAAGCGGGGCGACTTCACGGCGAGTGCGAGGCGGCCGCGGTGGGTGATGTGCCAGCGGCCGGGGAGATGGCTCGGGACGATGAGGCCACGAGAGCTTAGATGGGCCAATGCATTCCGGGTGCGCCAGCTCGTCAGAGCCGAGGCTTGCTGGACTTGAGCAGCGGTGAGAATGCGGTCGGGCATGAGTGCATCCAACACCGCGATCTCGGCTGGGGTCATACGGAGGTACTCCTGAGGAGTTCGGCGGAGATGGTCTGATGGCGAGGAGTCTCGAGGTCGATTCTGCGATGCCGGTCAGCGGGGAGTTCGTGCGTGCGAAGGCGATTGGCGGCGCTCCGGGCGATGCCGCCCGGGCGGGTATCCGCTCTGGTGTGGGACTTCGAGATATCCGCCGCCGATGATGGAAAGGCGTAGGGCGGTGGGGGCCGGTGGCTGCGGCTGGCTGTGAAATCCCCACCAGGACCAGAGGATCACGCTGCTGCAGAGGATGGCGATCGATACCAGTGCCCATGTGTCCCAAGGCATTTGAGGCTCCTTCTAGGGCTCGGACGCAGATTCGGGGAGCCTCGGTCCTGGGGTGGGTTTCGGATCTCGGTTGATGGACCGGGGCTTATGCACATCGGACATCAGAGATTGCGTGCGGGGAAGTGAGATTTCTGCGCTCGCCAGGTTTTTCTGCGTTTCCCCAGCACGCCACCCGATTTCGGCGCAGACTTTATTCGGGTTTCGGAGCCGACTCCAGGAGACGGTCATGTCGAAGCGCTCCAGCAATCTCCCCCGCCGCCAGCTCGGGCGGTATCTGAGGGAACTGCGTCAGCAGTGCGGTCTGTCGATCGTGCAGGCCGCCAAGCTTGCCGAGCGGGGATCGGGCAGCCTGCAGCGACTGGAAAGCGGTGCCACCGAGCGGATCCAGTTGCGCGACATCGAGGAGCTGTGCCGGATCTACGATGCGCCGGACTACGTGGAGCCCCTGAAGGGGTTGGCGCAGCAGGCGAACGTGAAATCGTGGTGGCACGAGTACGGGGATCTGATTCCGGCCGGGTTCAACGTCTATGTGGGATTGGAGTCGGCGGCGGAGCGCCTCGCCGTCTATCGGCCTGACATGATCTCCGGTTTGTTCCAGACACCCGAGTACGCACGGGCTCTCGACCATACGTATTTCTCGT
Source organism: Nocardia sp. NPDC059240 (assembly GCF_042753865.1). Taxonomy (NCBI): domain Bacteria; kingdom Bacillati; phylum Actinomycetota; class Actinomycetes; order Mycobacteriales; family Nocardiaceae; genus Nocardia; species Nocardia sp. NPDC059240. The sequence goes on from NZ_JBHZAC010000006.1 coordinate 38,921, forward strand.
ACGAGTCGCCCGCGGCGGTGGAACGTCGGGTACAGCTGCGGATACGGCGACAGTCTCTGATCATGCGCAAACGGAAGCCTGCGGACGCACGGCTGGTCATAGACGAGGCGGCCTTGCGGCGAGTGGTGGGTGGCCCGAAAACCATGGCCGGACAGCTGCGGCATCTGGCCGCGATGCCGCCGAACGTGACGGTTCAGATTCTGCCCGCCGCAGCCGGTTTCCCGCTGGGGGTCTCGCCTGGGCCGTTCACAATCCTGGACTTCGAGACCGATGAGGATGGCGAACCCGTCGAGCCGACAGTTATTTACGTCGAGAGCTACGCCGGAGACTTGTACCTTGAAGGAACGAGCAGCGTGGCGCTGTATCGGCAGGCGCACACGACCATTCGTGCCGCCGCGCTCGACGCGGCCGACAGCAGGAACATGCTGCGACGACTTGCCAAGGAGTTCACGCCGTGAAAAGTGATCTGTCTCAGGCCAACTGGTTCAAGAGCAGCCGCAGCGCCGGTGGCAAGGATTGCGTCGAGGTCGCGTTCCTTGGGCGGTCCGGTGTCGGGGTGCGGGATTCGAAGGATCCCGGCGGTCCCGCGCTCGTGTTTTCCGGTGAGCAGTGGGACCGCTTCCTGGACAGCGGGGTTTGGCGCTGACGCGTCAGGCGGAGATGGACAAGCCCTCGAGGATGGTGGTGGGGGCGGAGCCGTCGGCGTCGGTGCGGGTGGTGATGGTGAGTTGGACCAGGTATTGGGCCTGCTCGGTGTTGACGATGATGTAGCGGTTGTATGCCCACAGCGTCAGGTGTTCGACGTTGTAGGTGCCGGTGATGCCGGCTGACGGGTAGCCGTCGAAGTCGGCGGTGTCGTGGTCGAGGTCTTGCCAGCCCGGGAGTTGGCGGGCGTCGGCGAAGGCGTTGGTGAGCAGGTCGCGGGCGTCGACCGCGGGGGTGAAGGCGGCGACGAGGAGGACCGCGTTGTCGGCCCAGCCGTCGACGGGGGGCTGGGTCCAGACGCCGTAGGAGCCGGGGAACATGCCTGCGGGGACCTGCTGCCAGCCTTCGGGGACGCCGACGGTGACCTTCGGCGCGCCGGGGGCCTCGGGATCGACCGGGGCGGCTTGCACTCCGGCGGCGGCCAGGTATTCGGCGATGGTGGTCAACGGGACTCCTCGCGGGGGACGGCGGTTGTCACCCGACATTCAACACGATGACGCGATGGCTCAGTACTCGCCCTTGATGACGAAGTAGGAGCCGCGAATCGTTCCGGCCAGCTTCGACTTCTGGCGCGCGAACTTGAAATTCGACAGCTCGTCGGGCACTTCCATGCCGTCGGAGAGCTTGAACCCGACCGCCCGCTTCCCGGCGTCCGCCAGCGTGTACATCACGTTGATCGACAAGCCGCTCTCGTAGAAGACGTACGCCATCCGAATGCCGTCGACCTCGAATTCCGTGGCCTCCAGCGCAGGAGATTCGATCACGATGGACCGCTCGTCCGCGAGGATCTTCGCCACCCAGGCGACGGCGGCCTCGGCCTTACTCGCGGGCTCGACGGTGAAGGTGTGGTCGTACTTGTTCTTGAAGTACCTGGCCTCGTTGGCCCGCAATCCCGCGAGCGCGTCCGCGACCGGCGATGATTCCAGCCCAACGGTGGAGACATCTTTGAAGTCGACGACATAACCCATGGCGAACTCCTGACCGTCTCAAGTTGTGATCTACGAGCGTTCCTGAATCCGACGCAATCGTAGCCCGACCCGGTGGACGGATCGGGCTACGACATCGGCTCCCGTCATCCCCGGAAGCGGCGCAACCGCAAGCTGTTGCTGACCACGAACACACTCGACAACGCCATGGCAGCGCCCGCGAGCATCGGATTCAGCAGCCCCGCCGCGGCCAGCGGAATCGCCGCCACGTTGTAGCCGAAGGCCCAGAACAGATTGCCCTTGATGGTCCGCAAGGTGGCCCGCGACAGCTTGATCGAGGTCGGCACGGCACGCAGATCGTCGCGCACCAGGGTGAGGTCGGCGGCCTGGATGGCCACATCGGTCCCGGTACCCATGGCCAGCCCGAGATCGGCCTGGGCCAGTGCGGCCGCGTCATTGACGCCGTCGCCGACCATGGCGACCACCTTGCCCTCGCCCTGCAACCGCTTGACGACGTCGAGCTTGTCGCTGGGCAGCACCTCGGCGATCACCTCGGTGATCCCGACCTGATCCGCGACGGTGCGGGCGGTGGCAGCGTTGTCGCCGGTCAGCAGCACCGGGGTGAGCCCTAGTGCCTTCATCTCCGAGATCGCCTGGGCGCTGGTGGGTTTCACGGCGTCGGCGATGACCAGCACCCCGCGCGCCTGCCCGTCCCATGCCACCACGACGGCGGTATTGCCCGCCCGCTCGGCCCGAGTCTTGGCGTCCGCCAAGGCTTCCGGCAGTGTGATGGACCAATCCTGCAGCAGTTCGGTGCGTCCGATGACCACCGCCCGCTCGCCGACCAGACCCTGCACGCCCTTGCCGCCGTGGCTGACGAACTGCTCCACCTTCTCGGTGTCGAGTCCGCGCTCGGCCACCCCGGCGACCACGGCCTTGGCGACCGGGTGTTCGGAGCCGTGCTCGACGGCGGCCGCGACCGACAGCAGTTCGTCGGTGTCGACGCCCGCGGCCGGAATCGCCTCGGCCAGAGTCATTTTGCCGGTGGTGACCGTGCCGGTCTTGTCCAGCACGACCGTGTCGATCCGGCGGGTCGACTCCAGCACCTGCGGGCCCTTGATCAGGATGCCCAGCTGCGCACCGCGACCGGTACCCACCAGTAGCGCGGTGGGAGTGGCCAATCCGAGCGCGCAGGGGCAGGCGATGATCAGCACCGCTACCGCCGCACCGAACGCGGTCGAGACGGCCGCGCCGGTGCCGAGCCAGAAGCCCAGCGCCGCCACCGCGATCGCGATGACGATCGGCACGAACACGCCCGCCACCCGGTCGGCCAGCCGCTGCACGGGAGCCTTGCCGTTCTGCGCGTCCTCCACCAGCGCGGCCATCTGCGCCAGCTGGGTGTCCGCGCCGACCCGGGTGGCGCGCACGGTCAGTAGACCGCCCGCGTTCACGGTCGCGCCGACCACCTGGTCGCCGGGGCCCGCCTCGACGGGCACCGATTCACCGGTCAGCATGCTCATGTCGAGTGCCGAATTGCCGTGCACCACAACACCGTCGGTGGCGACCTTCTCGCCGGGGCGAACCAGGAACTCCTCGCCGACCCGCAGGTCGCCGATGGGGATGCGGGTTTCGACGCCGTCACGCAGCACCGCCACATCCTTGGCACCCAGTTCCAGCAGGGCCCGCAGCGCGGATCCGGCCTTCTCCTTGGATCGGACCTCGAAGTAGCGGCCCGCCAGAATCGCCGTGACCAGGGTGGCCGCGACCTCGAAGTACAGCGCCGAGGACGAATCACCGCGCTCGATGGCAAAACTGAACGGGTGCTTCATGCCGGGCATTCCGGCATTGCCCCAGAACAGCGCGTACACCGACCAGCCGAACGCGGCCAGCGTGCCCAGTGAGATCAACGTATCCATGGTCGCCGCACCGTGTTTGGCGTTCACCCACGCCGCCCGGTGGAACTGCGAAGCGCTCCAGAACACGATGGGTGCGGTCAAGGTCAGCGACAGCCACTGCCAGTTGGTGAACTGCAGCGCGGGAGCCATACCCATGGCGACCACGGGCACGGCCAGCGCGAGTGTCACCAAGAGCTTGTGGCGCAGCCGATCCGCGGCCGTGGGGCCCGGATCAACGTCGGCGGCATCGGTTTTCACCGGTTCGGTGTGGTGCACGCTGGCGCTGTAGCCGGTGTCCACCACCTTGGCGATCAGGTCGTCGGTGGTCACGGACTCGGGAAAACTGACCTTCGCCTTCTCGGTGGCGTAGTTGACCGAGGCGCTCACACCGTCGATCCGGTTGAGCTTCTTCTCGATGCGGGAAGCACACGAGGCGCAGGTCATCCCACCGATATCGAGTTCGATCGAACGCTCGGGAGCCGGGGCGCTCATTGATGACCTCCTTCGTGGTGGGCGGGCGCGTCCGAAATGTTTGCGCCGGTTGCTGTCTGGGTGAACTCCGCGGTGTGCACCGCGCCGCCCTGCTGGAAGTCCAGGTACAGGCGGTAGTCGCCGTCGCTCGGCGCTTGCGCGTGGAACACGACGTCGGGGCCGGGTGCGGTGGTGCCGACCTCGCCCTCGGGATGGACGTGCAGGTAGGCCAGATCGGTCGCCCGCAATGCCACCAGGTGAGCGTACGCGCCCAGGTAGGGCTGCAGATCGGTCACCGGTTTGCCGTCGCGGGTGACGGTGAAGGTGAGTTCACTGCCCGCGGTGGTCAGGTCGCCGGTCAAGGTGACGCGGTACCCGTCCACATCGGCGGTTCGGGAAGGCGCGGGCAGGGGTGTGGCGGTCACGTTGCCCGCGACCGCGATGGTGCGACTCAGCACGATCTCGCCGGGCCCGTTCGTGGGTGAGAAGTCGGCGAACACCCGGTAGCTGCCGGGCGCGGCCCACTTCCAGTCGATGGACCAGGTGCCGTCGGCGGCCCGCGTGGGATGCACGTGCCGGAACTGGCTCGCATCCGTGCGGACCACGATCAGGTGCAGGTCCTTCTCGTGCAGGTCGTTGTACTCGGTGACGGTTCCCTGCGGTCCGGTGATCCGGAACTGCAGTGCCCCTTGCTGATTCGGAGTGACGGGGGCCGTGATGTCGCTGAGGGTGTACCCGTCGCGGTCGGCCCGCAGGCCGGTGGCCTCGGCGGTCCGGTGAGCACTGTGGTCGCTGCCCCCGCTCGGGGCCGCGCCGGATCGGTCCCCGACCAGGGCACCGATCCCGAGCGCGGCTCCGAACAAGACGACCAGTCCACCGCCGAAGGCGGCGAACCTCAGTCGATCGTTCACCTGGCCACCTCGTAACCCGCTTCGTCGACGGCGGCGACCACATCGGCGTCGGTCAGCGGCGCGGTGGACTCGACCTTGACCAAGCCGCTGGCGAGATCCACGTCCACGCTGGTGACACCGTCGATCTTGCCGATCTCCTTCTGCACCGAACCGACGCAGTGGCCGCAGGTCATGCCGGTGACGGTGTAGGTGCTGGTGGCCATGGTGGTCTCCTTAGCTCGTTTATCCATACGGTGTGGGGGTATCCCCGACATCCAGAAACATACCCCCCATGGGTACCTCGCGCAAGTACTCGCAGAGGAAATCTGTGCACTAGGCTGTGCGCGTGCTCTCAGTTGTGCCCAGCCCCGTTGTCGTGCGCGCGCCCGCGAAGGTGAACCTGCACCTCGGAGTCGGCGACCTGCGCGAGGACGGCTACCACGACCTCACCACCGTGTTCCAGGCGTTGTCGCTGAGCGACGACGTCCAGATCGCGCCGTCCACGGCGCTGCGGGTGAAGGTCACCGGCGAAGGTGCGGACGAGGTGCCCACCGACCGCGGCAACCTGGTCTGGCAGGCCGCCGTGAAACTGGCCGACCTGGGCGGACGCGCGCCACTCGTGGAATTCGCTATCACCAAGGGCATTCCGGTGGCGGGCGGCATGGCCGGCGGCAGCGCGGACGCCGCGGCGGCCCTGATCGGCCTGAACGACCTGTGGGAACTCGGCCTCGGCCGGACTGAATTGTCCGATATCGCAGCCGAACTCGGCAGTGACGTCCCCTTCTCCCTGCACGGCGGCACCGCGCTCGGCCGCGGACGCGGCGAGGAACTGCTGCCCGTATTGTCCCGCAACACCTTTCACTGGGTGCTGGCGCTGGCCAAGGACGGCCTGTCCACCCCGGCCGTCTTCCGGGAACTCGACCGGCTGCGCGAGGTCGGCGACCCGCCCCGGCTCGGCAACCCGGAGGAACTGCTGCAGGCATTGGCATCGGGTGAGGCCAAACAGCTCGCCCCGCTGCTCGGCAACGACCTGCAGGCCGCGGCGCTCTCGCTGAAACCCGAGCTGCGCCGCACCCTGCGCGGAGGAGTCACCGCGGGAGCTCTCGCGGGCATCGTCTCCGGCTCCGGCCCGACCTGCGCCTTCCTCTGCGAGAACGAGGAGGCCGCCGTCGCCGTGGCCGCCGAACTCGCGGGGGCGGGGGTATGCCGCAGCGTCCGCACCGCCTACGGCCCGGTCCCGGGCGCCCGGCGGATCACCGATACGCAGGATGCCAAGCGCTGACATGAGGTCGTTCCTCGCTGCTCGGTAGGCTTGCCCGGGGCAAGTATCGACGACATTGAGGATCCTGTGGCCAACCTGATCAACCTCGAAGCGGTCTCCAAGAGCTTCGGCATCGCGCCGTTGCTCGACAATGTGTCCCTCGGGGTGCAGGAGGGGGAGCGGATCGGTGTCGTCGGTCTGAATGGTGGCGGTAAGACCACGCTGCTGGAAGTCCTGACCGGGCTGGAGCAGCCGGACTCGGGTCGGGTCAGCCGTCGCGGTGACCTGCGCATCGCCGTCGTCACCCAGCGCGGAGTGCTCCCCGAGGGCTCGACCGTGGGTGAGGTGGTGCTCGCGGGCCTGGCCGAGGATCAGCGCACCGACGGTGTGGCCGAACACGAATGGGCCTCCAACCCGCGCATCCGCAACGTCGTCGAGGGCATCGGCATCGCCGACCTCGGCATGGATGCGCTCGTCGGCAACCTCTCCGGCGGTGAGCGTCGCCGCACCGCGCTGGCCGCCGCCCTGGTCCGCGACCTCGACCTCCTCGTTCTCGACGAGCCCACCAACCACCTCGACGTCGAGGGCGTGCAGTGGCTGGCCGAGCATCTGGTGAACCGGCGCAGCGCGCTGGTGGTCGTCACCCACGATCGCTGGTTCCTCGACACCATCGCCACCCGCACCTGGGAGGTGCAGGGCGGCAAGGTGGAAAGCTACGAGGGCGGCTACAACGACTGGATCTTCGCCCGCGCCGAGCGCTCCCGGCAGGCCGACGCCATGGAAGCCCGGCGGCAGAACCTGGCCCGCAAGGAGTTGGCGTGGCTGCGGCGCGGCGCACCGGCGCGAACGTCGAAGCCGAAGTACCGCATCGAGGCCGCCGAGGCGTTGATCGCCAATGTGCCCGCCCCGCGCGACACCGTGGAGCTGGCCTCCTTCGCGCGAAAGCGCCTGGGCCGCGTAGTGATCGAACTCGAGAACGCCACCCTCGCCACCCCGGATGGCCGGGAACTGGTGTCCGATCTGACCTGGCGGCTCGCGCCGGGTGAGCGCGTCGGTCTGGTCGGCGTGAACGGCTCCGGCAAGACCACACTGCTGCGCGCGCTGGCCGGTGACGCGGACCTGCAGACCGGCAAGCGGATTCAGGGCCAGACCGTCAAGATCGGCTGGCTGCGCCAGGAACTCGACGACCTGCCGCTGAACATGCGGGTACTGGAAGCCGTCCAGGATGTGGCGCAGCGAATGATGCTGGGCGACAAGGAGATCTCCGCCGGCCAGCTCGCCGAGCGGCTCGGCTTCACCCCCGCCAAACAGCGCACCCCCGTCGGCGACCTCTCCGGCGGCGAGCGCCGCCGCCTGCAACTGACCCGAATCCTCATGGCAGAGCCCAACGTCCTGCTGCTCGACGAGCCCACCAACGACCTCGACATCGACACCCTGCAGGGCCTCGAGGACATGCTCGACGGCTGGGCAGGCACCATGGTCGTCATCTCCCACGACCGCTACCTGATCGAGCGCATCTGCGACACCACCTGGGCATTGTTCGGCGACCGCAAACTCACCAACCTCCCCGGCGGCATCGAGGAATACCTGCGCAAACGCGCCGCCCTCGTCGCGCCGCCGGCCAAGGCCACTACTGCGGCCGCCGCGAATTCCGCTGCCCCGGCCACAGATTCAGCCACCTACCGCGCGGCCCGCAAGGAACTCGCGAAGCTGGAACGTGCCATCGAAAAGCTCACCGACCGCGAAACCAAACTCCACGCGGCCCTAGCCGAGGCAGCCACTACCCCCGACAAACTGATCTCCCTGGGCACAGAACTCAAGCAGGTCCAATCCGAAAAAGAAGCAACAGAAGAACGCTGGCTCGAACTCGCCGACGGCGCCTGACCTCAGGCACCAAGATTCAACCGAATACCGCGACTGGTGAGAGCTTCCTCGAGGCGAGTGACGATGCGTGTGGGGTTGCTGCGGAGGTGGGCAGCAGTCAGGCGAATAATGAGCCACCCCACGGATTCCAGCGCAACGAGCCGGTCGATGTCGCGGGCGCGCTGCTGAGGGTCGGTCCAGTGGTGGGCACCGTCGTATTCGATGCCGATTCGCCATTCACGCCAGCCCATGTCGACGCGAGCCACGAACTTTCCGTGCTCGTCGTATACCGCGATCTGTGTCTGCGGCCTAGGGAATCCCCTGTCCATCAGGAACAGTCGAGTTCTGGATTCCTGGGGCGACTCGGCACCCGGGTCCACGAGTGCGAGAATCGCGCGAACCTGCGCTGCGACACGGCCCCTTTCACGCGTAGCCATGAAGTCCACGACCTGCTCGGGACGGATTCCGGTGGTGGCGCAATGCGAATCGAGCAGTGGCACCGCCACATCCCGTGAGTGCTTGCGCGCGATGTCGTAAGCGGTGCGTACAGGTGTCGTCACCCGAAACCCATCCACCTCGCACCATTCATCTTCACCAATGCGATAGCGAACCACCCGCACCCCACGTGGCGCATACCGCGAACTCTCCAGCGCGATCTCAGCCGGAAGCCCCTCATCCACATAGGGACTCCCGAACATCGCCATCGCCGAAACCCCAACCAACACGCCTCGCATCTTGGCCCAACACCCGGCCGCCACCGCCCTCTCCCGCACCCCCACCCGATATCCCTGCGGCACATACACATCCGGAAACACCCGCACGAAGGCCCCACCCCGCAACCCCCACGCCGTCACAAGCCCCGCCGCCACCGCCCACGACCCCACAAAGGGCCCCACCATTTCCCCCATACCCCGAAATCCTCCCCCACCCCACCGACAACCCAGCCCATCAAGATCAAGGTGTACTCACTGCGGAAATTTGTCCGAGTTACCGCGCTGAGTACTCCCTGGATTGGATGAGCTTGTGCCAGCGGCGGTGGCGGTGGTGGTAGATGCCTGTTGCGATCAGGGCTACGAGGGGGGTCAGGGTGCCGGCGTCGATTTCGACGGTGTCGGTGTAGCGGCAGTTGTTGGCGGACAGGGGTTCCACGTGCAGGGTGTGGTTCCAGGATTTGATCACGCCGCCGTATTCGTGGGTGCGGATCGTTGCGGTGGATTCGTCTACGGTGACCACTTCGATGGTGTGGCGGTAGGCGGGGAGGACGTGGAAGGCGAAGAGCCAGGCGGTGCCGCGCTCGCCGACGTGCAGGGGTTCGGTTCGGTCGCGTAGTGCCGGTATGCCGATCAGGCCGCGGCAGACGTACAGGAAGGTGGCCGGGGAGAGCATTGCCGCCCATACTCGGTGCGCGTCGGTTGGCAGGTCGGTCTGAATCTCTATGGTGCGCATGGGCTTTCCTCGATTTCACGATTAGGGTCACCTAATTCTGTGGAAGGATCCGAGCGCCGACTACTCGCGTTTTCCAGGGAGGCCACGGTGACACCCACCGACCGCTTTCAGCCACGTAGACAACCGAAACAGCAGCGGTCCGCCGACATGCGCCGATGGGTTCTCGGTGCGGCTGCTCAGGTTTTCGCCGAATTCGGGTACGGCGCGGGGACGACCAACCGCATTGCCGACCGTGCGGGCATTTCGATCGGCTCGCTGTATCGGTACTTTCCGAACAAGGACGCGATCCTGCGGGCGCTGATGGACGAGCACCTCGATGCCGGTGCGGCGCTGTATCAGGAGCGTCTCGCGGCGGGCCTGCCCGCGGCACTGGACGACTGCCTACGGCTGGTCATCAAGGCCACCATCGACAATCACCGCGACAATCCCCGACTGCATCGCGTGCTGTTCGAAGAGGCACCGCGCGCCCCGGGTCTGCTCGCCCGCCTACACGAATCCGAGGAACTGGCAGTCGCATTGGTCGCCGGATTGCTCGAACACCATCCCGAGGTCGCGGTTCCCGACCCCGCGCTCAGTGCACGTGTGGTGGTGGTGACCGTCGAATCGATGGTCCACCGGCTGATGACCGCCTCGAATTCCGTTCCCCCACAGCAAGTGGAGGACGAGACGGTCATTCTCCTCAGCGGGTACCTGCGGCACACCGGTCCGGTTGTCGGTTCGGGTTGGTAGGTTCCGCGGCGAATGGCAATGGCCTGAACCGGGGAGATGTGGATGACCGAGCAGAGCGTACTGGCGATCGGTGAGTTGCTGGCGGGGGTGGGGGCGGGGAGGTTCGCCACCCGGCGGAGCAGTTCGGCGGGCGATCTGTCGATCGAGGTGGATGGGGTTGGGGCGCTGGCTTGGCCGGTGTCGGCGGAGCAGGCGCGGGCGTTGTGTGCGGTGGCGGATCCGGCTCGGTACGGGTTGCGGGAGCAGACGTTGCTGGATCCGAATGTGCGAGATACGTGGGAAGTTCCGCGGGGCAAGGTGAGGATTGATCGGGAGCGGTGGGGGCGGACGTTGGGGCCGGTACTCGAGGCAGTGCGGGAGGATCTCGGGTTGGCGGCGGAGTGTGAGCTGTCGGCGGAGTTGCACTCGATGTTGGTGTACGAGCCCGGGCAATTCTTTCTGCGGCATCGGGATTCGGAGAAGGCCGACGGGATGATCGGCACGCTGGTGGTGACCTTGCCGTCGGAGTTCAGCGGTGGCGGGCTGGTGGTCGAGCATGACGGAGAGTCGATCACCGATGTGGGGGCGGCGGATCGGCTCGGGTTCGTGGCGTTCTACGCCGACTGCGAGCACGAGGTGCTGCCGGTTACCGAGGGTTATCGAATCTCCTTGACCTACAACTTGATCGCGAAGAACGGGACCGGTGCGGGAGCCGCCGGGCCGGTGACTGCGCTGGCAGAGCAGTTGCGGGAGCATTTCGCAACCCCGGTGGAGGTGCCGTTATGGCGACGTGACGGCGGTCCGGAAACCCGTGCGCCGCAACGCCTCATCTATCTGCTGGACCATCAGTACTCGCAGCGGGGGCTCGCGCAGGCGTTGTTCAAGGGTGGTGACGCGGCTCGCGCCGCCGCGTTGATCGCGGCGGCGGGACTGGCGGGCTGCGAGACGGCGCTGGCCTCGGCCGAGGTTCGTGAGGCGTACGCCTACGAGCCCTTCGACGACGAGGAATGGATGTGCGGCCGCCGCCGGAAATGGGAATTCCTCGACGGCGCATGGAAACTCGTGAACGAGGACTTCGAGCCGATCGACGATGTCGACGAACCCCTCGAGGACGAGTCCGGGAATGCGAAACCCGCCGACCATCCCGACCTCATCAACCCGGAGGAATTCGGGCGGCAGTACACCTCCCACGTCACCCTGACCTGGTGGTTCGACCGGCAGGGCGACGCGGGGCAGGCGATCGATACGTCGATCTACGACGATGAGTTGTGCGGTGACACAACCCGATCGCCGGGATCGCCCTTCGCCGTGGAGACCGAGGGCTACATGGGCAACGACGGCTGCACGGTGGACCGCTGGTATCGGCGCGCGGCAATCGTGGTGTTGCCCAAGGGGAACTGAGCGCTACATGAGCGCGCCGCCGTCGACGCGGAGTTCGGTGCCGGTCATGTAGCGGCCGTCGTCGGAGGCGGCCATAGCGACCACGCCGGCGATGTCCTCGGGCTTGCCGAGGGCGCCGCCTTCGATCCAGCCGGGGAGCCGGGCCATCAGGGACCAGTCGGCGTCGGCGGGGAGGGCGAGCCCCGACGTGATGCCGGTGCTGATGCCGCCGGGAACGATATTCACCGCGCGCAGGCCCTTTTTCACGTATTCGAGGGCGATGGAGTGGGTGAGCGCGTTCACCCCGGCCTTGGACGCGGAGTACGCGGCCATGTACGGGTTGGAGCCGAAGGCGGCGGTGGAGGAGAAGTTCACGATGACGCCGTGCCCGGATTCGATGAGGGCGGGCAGGTTGGCCTGGATCATCAGGAAGGTGCCGGTCAGGTTGATGCCGATGACCTGATTCCAGGCTTCCAGAGGCATGTCGTGGGTGTGCGCGGCGCGCAGGATGCCCGCGGCGTTGACGAGAACGTCGAGGCCGCCGAGGAATTCGTGCGCCTCGGCGGTGACCGTGCGCACGGCGTCCGGGTCCGCGATGTCGAGCACCAGCGTGCGCACCCGGTCGCGCTGGTCGGCCGGAACGGCGTCGATGGTGGCGGCCAACCCGGCCGGGTTCACATCGGCGGCGACCAGTCGCGCGCCTTCCTCGAGCAATCGCAGGGCCACGCCCTGCCCGATGCCCGACCCCGCTCCGGTGACAATTACCCGACGACCTTCGTATCTGCGCGTCATGGCGAGAAATTAGAACAAGTTTCAAGTCGAGTCAATGGGTGGCCGTTTCTACCCTGCGGTAGCTAATTGCCAGAGTGTTCTCATACTGGACCGTTGTTCAAATAGATAAGCTCTTCCCCCGTATACGACTGGCAAATGGGTCGGGAAACCCTGATGGAGGATTCATGCGGTTGGTGGCTGGGCGGACGCGGATTTTCACTGCGGCCGTAGCGTCTGCGGGTGCACTGTTGGTTCTGCCGGGGGCTCCCGCCCACGCCGATCCGGCGGGCGCGATCATCGCCACCACCGCCGCACCCGACGGCTTCCGGGGCCTGCCGAACGGCACCATCATCGACTACTGGACCACCCGCTCCAATGGTGAACCGGTGAAAGCCAGTGGCGCACTGTTCGTTCCGTCGGGCCCCGCCCCGGCGGGCGGCTGGCCGATCATGGCCTACGACCACGGCACCTCCGGCATGGGCCCGGGCTGCGGCGGGCAGACCGACACCTCGAAGCTGAGCCGCCCCAAGGAAGACCAGGTCATCCAGTACTTCGTGAACAAGGGCTTCGCGGTCGTCGCGCCCGACTACCTGGGCCTGGGCCGCTTCGACACCGGCCCGCACCCGTACCTGGAGATCAGCACCGAGGCCGGATCCACCATCGATCTGGTGAAGGCGGCGCGCGCCGCGAATCCGGCGCTGGGCCGCACCTGGGCGGTGACCGGCTTCTCGCAGGGCGGCCAGGCGGCCCTGGGCACCGCGCACCTGCAGGCATCCGCCCTGCCGGACCTGGACTTCCGTGGCACCATCGCCGTCGATCCGGAGTCGGATCTGGAGAAGATCACGCCCTTCGTCGGCCCCTGGGTGCCGGAGATCCCGGGCCAGGCCGGAACCGCGGTGAACGGCTTCGTGGTCAGCATGCTGGCCGGGCTGCGGGCGACTCACCCCGAGGTCGATGTCGACAGCTACCTGACCCCGCGCGGTAAGCAGGTCGTCGACGATTCGCAGAGCCTGTGCTTCGTCGACATCATGAAGGTGGTCGACGGGATGGGCATCGGCGACATGCTCTCGCGGCCGCTGAACACCCCGGAATTCCAGGCCGCCATGAGCGACTACATGGAGGTCCCGGTCAACGGCTACGACGCGCCGATCCTGTTGCTGCTCAACGCGACCGACACGACCGTGCCGTCACCCCTGCACGCCGCGCTGGCCGCACAGTTCGCCGTCAATCGCGTCGACTTCCAGACCGTGGTCGGCACCGGCTCCCACACCCAGTTGAACTCTCAGATGTGGGATGCCATCGGCGCGTTCAGCGATCGGATCCTGGCCACTCCCGCCAAATAGCTACTGCGGGAACCAGGAGAAGTCGGGCTCGCAGGTCACGTCCTCGGCCGGCCGCACGCCGGTGGCGAGGTAGGTGTTCACGATGTCGTTCAGGCAGGGGCTCAGGCCATCCCGGAACGACGCGTGAATCCTGGTGTCCGCCAGCGTGACCAGGCGAGACTGCGGCAGATCCGCGTGCAGCGCAAGCCCTTCCGCGTAGGCGGTGCGGGTGTCGTGGACATTGGCCACGATCAGCACGGGCGTGTTGTTGTTGCTGACCTCGGTGGGCGGCTCCACCGGGTCGGGCCAGTAGGCGCAGGCGGTGATGTTGTTGGCGAACGCGCCGAACACCGGCTGCGTCGCCCGGGCCGCGTCGACATTCTTGTAGTACCAGGCCGGATCGCGGGGCGCGGCCTTGTCGCCGCACATAACGGCGGCCATGGCCGAGGCGTCCAGCGGCACCACCGAGAAGATCTTGGACTTGAGCGCGTCCATATCGATGGGCCCGCCCGCCACACCGCCGGCCACCATGGTGAGCACCTCGGCGAGGTTGGGGTTGAACTGCGGGTTCGGCAGCAGGGCCAGGATCAGCATCGGGATGGTGTGCTCGTCGACGAGGAATCCGCTGCCGTAGATCTCATGGCCCGCCGAGCGCCGGATAAGGTCCTCGACCCAGGCGCGGACCGCCTCGGGGGTCGCCCCGAAGTGGTACAGATCGTCATGGCGGGCAGCCCATTTGGCCCAGTCGTCCAGCGCGTACTCGTTGATCGGACCCATGTCCTGGTAGAGGCCGATGTAGTAGCGAGCCGGATCGATCGGACTGTCGAAAACCATTCGGTCGGTGTGGTCACCGAACATCTGCGAATAGACCGTCCCCAGGTAGGTCCCATAGGACGCACCGAAGAAGTTCAGCTTCGCCTCGCCGAGCACACCCCGGATGAGATCCATGTCGCGCGCGGTATTGCGCGTCGTGATCTGCCGCGCCTTGACCGGATCGGTGCCCACGCAGGCGGTGGCCAGACCCGCCGCGACCGTGGTGTCACGCGCGAAGCCGAACAGGTCGAACCCGGCCGAGAACAGCATGGTCGGAATGGGAATCGTGCAGTCGACCTTCTCGGACCGGCCGATGCCGCGCGGGTCCATGCCGATGATGTCGTACTGGGCGCGCACGTCATCGGACAGGTTCGTCAGATAGTTGGCGGGCATGCGCAGACCCGCGCCACCCGGACCACCCGGATTGGTCATCAGGATGCCGCGCCGGCGCGCCGGATCGGTGGCGGCGAAGCGCGAGATGGCGATGGTCAGCGTCCGGCCGCCCGGATTGGAATAGTCCAGCGGCACCAGCACACCCGCGCACAGGGCACCGGCGGGATCCAGGACCGCGTCATCGCAGGGCTTCCAGTCCAGTGTCTGCTGGGTGAAGCGGTCCGGTAGCGCGGCGGCATCAGCGTTCGCCGGTCCCGCCGGTAGCGCGACAGCGGCGGTGAGCAGTGTCGCTCCCAGGACGAGCCGTCGAATCCGCTGAGCGGGCATGCACTCTCCTTCGAGGTCAGAGTTCCCGAGGGGCGACGCTACCCGGATGTGCGGTGAAAAACGGTGTCAGCTGGCGGATTTGGTCGGACACTCGCGACCGCCACGCCCGCACCCGACCGCTGGGCAAATCTCTAGCGAATGACTCGATAGACTGCGGCGATCAGTCCCACCGCCCCGCCGCTGGAGGAAGAATGCCGATTACAGGCGCGTTCACGCGAACCCTGGCTGCGACGCTGGCCGTTGGCGCACTGGTCAGCATCCCGGCAGCGCACGCCACACCCCCCGAAACTGGGGTGTCGGCCGAACCCGGTTCGGCCGCAGGCACTCTGATCACCGACACCACCCAGCCCGACGGCTGGCACAACCTCTGGGGTGGGTCCGCCGTCGAATACTGGACGGCCCGCTCCAACGGCGAACCGGTGAAAGCCAGCGGCGCGCTGTTCGTTCCGGCCGGTCAGCCGCCCGCCGGCGGCTGGCCCATCATGGCCTGGGATCACGGCACCACCGGCCTGGGCCCGGGCTGCGGCTGCCAGGCCGATCCGGAGCGGGAGGTACTCCCCTACCGCCGCCGCGAGGAAGAGCTGATCATGCGGTTCTTCCTGAACAAGGGCTACGCGGTGGTCGCGCCCGACTACATCGGCCTGGGCCTGTTCGACACCGGCCCGCACCCGTACCTGGAGATCAGCACCGAGGCGGGCGCGACCATCGACCTGGTGAAGGCGGCCCGCGCGGCCCGGCCCGAACTCTCGCGCACCTGGGCGGTGAGCGGGGCCTCGCAGGGCGGGCATGCGGCCCTGGGCAGTTCGAGCTATCAGGTGCGCACCGCGCCGGAGCTGGACTTCCGCGGCACCATCGCCCTCGACCCGGCCTCGGACGTGGAGAAGGTACTGCCCATCGCCGGCCCCTGGGTGCCCGCCCTGCCCGGCCCCTCGGGCCAAGACACCAACGCCTTCTTCGTCTCGATCCTGGTCGGTATGCGCGCGACCCGCCCCGACGCGCAGGTCGACAGCTATCTCAGCGACTACGGACGGCAACTGCTCGACAGCATCCAGTACGAATGCCTCGGCGAGCTCACCGATCGCATGGCGGGCGTGGACACCGGGGCGATCCTGTCCCGCTCGCTGTCGGAGGGTCCGTTCCAGGCGGTGCTGCGCGACTACATGACCGTGGCCACCCGCGGCTACGACGCCCCGATCCTGTTGCTGATCAACACGACCGACACCACCGTCCCGTCCCCGCTGCACGCCGCCCTGATGGCCCAGTTCGCGGCGAACGGCGTGGATTTCAGTTCGGTGCTCGGCACCGGCGGTCACACCGAGGTGAATCCGGCGATGTGGGCGGCCATGAACGCCTTCACCGACCGCATCTTCGCCGCTCCCACGGTGTCTTGATAGGTTTTCCAGAATGTCCGAACCCGTTGTCGCCGGTCGTGGAAAAGCTGCCCTGCTGGGCCCCGTCGAAGTGCGTGAGCTGGCGGAGCGTTTCGGCGTCCGCCCGACCAAGCAGCTCGGGCAGAACTTCGTGCACGACGCGAACACCATGCGCCGCATCGTGGCCACCGCCGGCGTCAGCCGCGACGACACCGTGCTCGAGGTCGGGCCGGGTCTCGGGTCACTGACCCTGGCCCTGCTCGATGTGGTCGATCGGGTGATCGCGGTCGAGATCGACCCGACGCTGGCGGGCCACCTGCCCGAGACGGTGGGCGTGCGCGCGCCGGAGCTGACCGAGCGGCTCACGGTGGTGCCCATGGACGCCATGAAGGTCACCCACGCCGACCTGCCCGCCGCGCCGACCGCCCTGGTGGCCAATCTCCCGTACAACGTGGCCGTGCCGGTGCTGCTGAGCCTGCTGGCCGAATTCCCCAGTATCCGAACCACTCTCGTCATGGTGCAGCTGGAGGTCGCCGACCGGCTGGCGGCCACCCCTGGCGGCCGTATCTACGGCGTGCCGAGCGTCAAGGCGGGCTTCTACGGCACCGTGCGCCGCGCGGGAACCGTTGGCCGCCAGATCTTCTGGCCGGTGCCGCAGGTCGAATCCGGGCTGGTGCGCATCGACCGTTTCGCCGAATCGCCGTGGCCGCAGGACGAAGCCTTCCGCCAGAAGGTCTTCGCCGTGGCCGACGCCGCGTTCGCGCAACGTCGTAAGACGCTGCGGGCGGCCCTGGCGAGCTGGGCGGGTTCCGCCCCCGAGGCCGAGAAGCGCCTCGTCGCCGCCGGAATCGACCCGACGGCTCGTGGCGAAACCCTCGACACCGCCGCCTACGTCCGCCTCGCCCAGCAGTCCTGACGCGGGGCAGCAGTCCTGACACGGCCCAGCAACTTCCATTCGGTAACAACCGGATTCGCGAGATCGACATGCCGTACGGCAGTGTTCGCAATCGAATGGGAGACGACATGGGTTCGGCGGAAGCAACGACCTGGCTGCGCGACGGCTATCTGAACGGGGATCCGGTCCGGTCCTCACTGTTCGTCGCGCTGATGTTCCTCAGCATGCCGTTCCAGTTGCTCACCGGGCACGGCTTCTAGCTAGCTGATACCCAGCCGCGAGGTGCAAGCCGGCCACGCGCCCCAACCCTGACGGGCGCGGGTCACTTCGGCGATGGCGATCTGCTCCTCGCGGGTCGCCATATCCGCGCGCGGCGCATAACGGGTGCCGCCCTGGCGTTCCCAGGTGTTCTGGTCGAACTGGATGCCGCCGAAGAAGCCGTTGCCGGTATTGATGGCCCAGTTGCCGCCGGATTCGCATTTGGCCAGGGCGTCCCAGGTATTGCCGTTCTGCACCTCGGGGACCTCGGTGCCCGGCTTCGCGCCCTTACGCACGGTCTTGGGCTGGGCGGGCACGATCACGTTCGCCTTGATCGGATCCTTGCTCGCCTCTTGGCCGTTCACGATGGAGACCGCGAAGGTGACGTCCTGGGTGCCCGGCACGCCCGGGTTCTCGACGATCGTGTGGCTCATATTGAGCGTCTGATCCTCGATGATGTTCTCCGGCGGATCCAGCGGCACCCGCTCGGTGCGGTTCTGCACCACCTTGCGGGTGACGGTGATCTTCATGCCCTCGGTCAGCGGAGTGGTCGCGGGCGGCACCACGAAGTCCTGATTGATCAGCGGGCGGCCCTGCGCCTCGAGCAGTTCTCCGATGGTCGGGGCGGCCAGCCGCACCAGCGATGCGGGAACTCCGTTGTCGGACAACTCGACCGTGCGCGGGTTGGTGATCAGCAGCTGCGCACCTTCCAGCGGCAGCGGGCTGGGGCGCGCGGGCGAGGTGAAGACGTCGCCGGGCAGGTTCAGCTTGGTGATGGCGTCGGCCACGGTGAGCGCGGTGGTCCAGGCCTTGGACGGGGTGCCGTCGATGATGAGCGCGACCTCGCGGGCCCGGTTCAGCGTGATGGTGGATCCGTCGCCGATATGCGCTCCGGCCGAAGGGGATACATCGTCGCGCGAGGTGAGCCCGTAGCCCGCGTCCTTGAGCGCGCCGCGCACGTCGCCGCGCATGGTGCTCTCGACGAACTCCTTGCCGTCCACCACGAAGGTGACCTGCTTTTTCGCCATGATGGACACGCCCGCACCGACGATGAGCGTGACAAGCATCGCCGCGATGGCCCCGTACAACATCGGGGAACGCGACGAGTTGATCTTCGCCAAAGCGTGCATCGGAAATCCCGGCATGGTCACAGTACGATAACGAGGGGGTGAGGGATTCACAACCACTACCGGCGGAACTGCGGGTACTGAAATCACGACCCGATATCGAACCGCAGGTAAGTCACGATCGGGCTAGATCATAGTGAGACACGACACAGAAGACCAACCGGGCCGGGCCTCGCATAAATTTTGCGAGAACCGTTCCGATTGCGAGCTTTTGGTTCTCAGATTCCGTAAACGCGCCGGGCATTGGCGGTGGTGATCTTGGCCAGCTGCAGCGGATCCTGATCACGGATTTCGGCCAACGCACGCAGCGTGTAGGGCAGCATGTACGACTCGTTGGGCGCACCGCGGAACGGGTGCGGGGTCAGGAACGGGGCATCCGTTTCGACCAGAATCAGTTCGTCCGGAACGAGTTTCGCGGCCTCGCGCAATTCGTGCGCATTCTTGAAACTGACCGTGCCGGAGAAACTCAGCACGTAACCCTCCTCCACGCAGGCCGTCGCCATGTTCGCGTCGGAGGAGAAGCAATGGAAGATCACGGTTTCCGGCGCGCCCTCATCCAGCAGCACGGTGAGCAGGTCGTGATCGGCCTCACGATTGTGGATCATGAGGGCCTTGCCCAGGCGCTTGGCGAGGTCGATGTGCCAGCGGAAACCCTCGACCTGATCCTCGATCTCCGCGCAGCCGTCGAGCTTGCCGGGCCAGTAGTAGTCGAGCCCGGTCTCCCCCACCGCGACCACGCGCGGATCCGCGGCGAGCGTTTCGAGCTCGGCCTTGGCCGCGTCGTCGAGGTGGTTGGCGCGCGTCGGGTGCAACGCGACCGCCGCGTACACGCGGTCGTCCCAGTTCGCGGCCTGCACTGCGAAGCGCGCAGCCTCGAGATCGTCGGCCACCGTGACCAGCTCCCGCACCCCGACCGCGCGGGCCCGGTCCACCAGCGCCGCAACCGTTTCCGGCGTGGTGGCCCCGCAGGCGTCGATATGGGTGTGCGCGTCGATGAGGGGCGACAGCGGCTGCGGCGGTTCGGGCGCGGGTCGGCTGTTACGCATGCCCACCGCTCCGAACAGAGCGGGCGACACCAGCCACAGGGATATTCACGCGAGCGACGAAGGACACGAAAGATAGAGTAGTCAGCACCATGAGCGCATCCGAACGCCCCGCCTTTTACCTCACCACGGCCATCGCGTACCCGAACGGCACTCCCCACATCGGGCACGCCTACGAGTACATCTCCT
The DNA here is from genome assembly GCF_042753865.1 of Nocardia sp. NPDC059240. Classification (NCBI taxonomy): domain Bacteria; kingdom Bacillati; phylum Actinomycetota; class Actinomycetes; order Mycobacteriales; family Nocardiaceae; genus Nocardia; species Nocardia sp. NPDC059240. The sequence continues at coordinate 58,974 of NZ_JBHZAC010000006.1, forward strand.
CCGATGCCCTGGCCCGCTTCAAACGGCTGGACGGCTTCGATGTGTTCTATATGACGGGAACCGACGAGCACGGTCAGAAGGTGCAGCAGGCCGCCAAGGCCGCCGGACTCACCGAGCAGGAGTATGCCTCCGGCAACTCCGATGTGTTCGAGGCCATGGACAAGACGCTCGACATCTCCTTCGACCGCTTCATCCGCACCACCGACGACGACCACCTGGCCGCGTCGGTCGCCATCTGGGAGCGGATGGTCGCCGCGGGCGACATCTACCTCGACACCTACAACGGCTGGTACTCGGTGCGCGACGAGGCCTTCTACACCGACGAGGAGACCACCCTCCTCGAGGACGGCACCCGCATCTCCACCGACACCAAGACCCCGGTGGAGTGGACCGAGGAGTCGAACTACTTCTTCCGCCTGTCCAAGTACCAGGACAAGCTGCTCGAACTGTACGAGACCAACCCGGGATTCATCGCGCCCGCGACTCGGCGCAACGAGATCGTCTCCTACGTGAAGGCCGGGCTGAAGGATCTGTCGATCTCACGCACCACCTTCGACTGGGGTGTGCCGGTGCCCGGCCATCCCGATCACGTCATGTACGTGTGGGTGGACGCGCTCACCAACTACCTCACCGGCGCGGGCTTCCCGAACACGGATTCGCCGTCGTTCCAGAAGTATTGGCCCGCGGATCTGCACATCATCGGCAAGGACATCTCGCGGTTCCACACCGTGTACTGGCCCGCGTTCCTGATGAGCGCCGGAATCGAGCTCCCCAAGCGGGTTTTCGTGCACGGCTTCGTCAACTACAAGGGCGAGAAGATGTCCAAGTCGGTCGGCAATGTGGTCGATCCACTGGACCTGGTCGAGACCTTCGGCGTGGACGCGCTGCGCTTCTTCCTGCTGCGCGAGATCTCCTACGGTCAGGACGGTTCCTACAGCGAGGAGTCGATCATCGGCCGGATCAACTCCGATCTGGCCAATGAGTACGGCAACCTCGCGCAGCGCTGCCTGAAGATGGTGGCCCGCGACTTCGGCGGTGTCGTACCGACTCCCGGCGAGTTCACCGAGGACGACCGCGCCCTGCTGGATCGTGCCAACGGTCTGGCGGCGAGCGTCCGCGCCGAATTCGACGTGCAGCAGATCCATCTCGGCCTCGAGCAGCTGTGGCTCACCCTCGGTGAGACCAACCGCTACTTCTCGGCGCAGGCCCCGTGGACGCTGGCCAAGTCGGGCACCCCGGAGGACGTCGCCCGCGAGGGCACCATCCTGTACGTGACCATGGAGGTGCTGCGCATCGTCTCGATCCTGGTGCAGCCGGTGATTCCCGCGTCGGCGGGCAAGATCCTGGACCTGCTCGGCGCCACCGAGCGGACCTTCGCGGACATCGCCACTCCGCTCAACTCGGGCACCTCGCTGCCCGAGCCCGAGGTGGTCTTCCCGAAGTACGTAGTGCCCAAGTCCTAGAAGAAGATTCCGGTGCCGCCCGCCCCCCTTCGGCGGGCGGCCACCGAGACACCCGTCGCTACGGGTGGAGATTCCCCTCCGAACTCCACACCGGAATGGGAATGCCGCATCGAACACACGACTGCCCGATCCGCGGAATCGGATCGGGCAGTAGTTGATCTCGCCGAAACAGCATCCGATCCAGCGGCGGTGCCGGTCAACCCGTGTAAGCGGCACGAATTGGGGTACTCGCGCTGACCTGGGCATCCAAGTCGGAGAGCAGCCAGGTCAGAGCACGGCGAGCGGATCCACGGTGGGAGTGCCGGGCGCGCGCGGCGTCAGTATGAACAGCTGGTAACCACACCGTGGGTGAAAGGCGTTGTAGAAGCGCATCGTAAAGCTCACGGGCGCGTCCATGCCGGGAAAGCGGACCTGCACCAGCGAGTCGTTGAACAGCTCTTCGCTCATGCCGGTTGCCCAGAGCCTGTCGAAGTCCGGGTTGGTGCGGCAGGTATCCAGGATCTGCTCGAGCCGGGCCGGATCGACGACCCCCGGCGACATGACGCGGAGGCCGAACAGCAGCCGGCGAACAACGGTCTCCCAGTTGACGATCAGCTCGCGGGCCTCGGGGATGGTCATGAACTGCTCGATGACGTTCACCGGGCGCTCGGCATCCGGACTCGCCGGGGCCAGCCACGGGAAACCCGCGAGCGCAATGGCGTTGGCGGCGAGCACCTCTTGCTCGGGGAACTGATGGAAGAACGCGGGGACCGGCAGCGCCTCCAGGTGGTCGAGGTCCTCCTGGCGCAGATCCGGCGGCCAGCTTCCGACCGCGAGGCTCGACGCCTTGGGCATGGCGAGCGAGACCATTTTCTCGAGCAACCACAGCGGTGCGTCCATGGCGGCGCACCAGTCCTCGAGCCGGTCGGCCGATACGACGCGCTCCCCGTTCTCCAGCTTCCGGTAGAGCGACACGCTGATGTACATCCGCCGGGCGACTTCCTCCTGCGTGAGGCCGAGCGTCTCGCGTCGATACCGCATGTAGGTCCCGACCAGCGGCTGCTCGGGAGGCAGATCCAGGATTGCGGACATGCGACCCCCTAGTTCGGCACCCGCGGTGTGAGCATGAACAGCTGGTAGGGACAGTTATCGGGATGCCAGGCGTTGTAGGAGCGCATGGTCAGGTGAATTTCGCCGCCCGTCTCCGGATTGCGCACCCGCACCAGCGAGTCGTTCCAATCCTCTTCTCGCATATCGGTGTTCCAGAGGCGCTCGAAGTCCGGGTTGCTCCGGCAGGCGTCGACGATCTGGGCGAGGCGTTCCGGGGCGACAATGCCGGGCGCATTGATCCGCAGCACGAACAGCAGGCGGTGCACGATCAACTCCCAGTTGATCAGGGCCTCGCGCGCGATCGGGGTGGTCATCATCTGCACGATGACATTGGTGGGCCGATCGGCGTCCTCGGCGGTGGGCAACAGCCACGGAAAGGCTTGGCGCGCGGCCTCGTTCGACGCCAGCACCTCGTATTCGGGCACGCGGTGATAGAAGGCCGGGAACGGGAAGGTCTCCAGGTGTTCGATGTCTTCCGCGCGCAATGCCGGTGGCCACACCCCCGCCTCGACGGAGGTCAGCTTCGGCATCGCCACCGAGACCATCTTGCGCAGCAACCACTCCGGCGCCTCCATGGCGACGCTCCAGTCGGCCAGGCGGTCCGTGGACATGGGGCGCTCGCCGCTCTCCAGCTTGCGATACAGCGAGACGCTGACGAACATCCGCCGCGCGACCTCTTCCTGCGTGAGTCCCAGGCTCTCGCGCCGGTAGCGCATGAACAATCCGAGCAGGGGCTGTTCGGGGACAGGTGCGATCTCGCCGGTCACCACTTGTCGGCCTACCTCCTGGCTCACGCTGCCCCTCGAGGATTCAGCAATCTCTCCGCAATTTCTACCGAAGCGGCGGTCGAGATCCAACTTCCGGCAGCGTCAGCCTACGGCGGGGGCCGGGGTCGTGCGGACTTCGCGCAGCTACGGGGCGATGTGAGCAAGTTGCAGTAGCGATGCAACGATATGGGCATGAGCGCTATCGAGATGGAGGACGAGGCGGGAGTTCGGGGCGACGAGTGCTCGGATCGACATCGGGCGACCCGGGAGGCGTTGTTGATCTCGCAGCGGGGGCGGCTACTGGAGGGGATCAGCGAGTGCGTGGAGCTGAAGGGGTATGCCGCGACCACACTGACCGACATCGTGGGGCGGGCGCGGGTTTCGCGCAGTACCTTCTACGAGCACTTCGCCGGCAAGGAGGAGTGTTTCGTAGCGGCGGTGGAGGCGGGGGCCGATCTGCTGTACACGCGGCTGTGCGAGGAGATGGCGCGGCTCGAGCATCCGGATGTGCGCGGGCTGGTGACCAATTCGCTGATCACCTACTGCGAGGTGATCGTGGCCGAGCCACAGCTGTCCCGGCTGGTCCTGGTCGAGGCGATCAAGGCGGGCGGGGCGGCGGTGGACCGACACGACGCCTCGCTGGATATGTTCGCGGCGCTCTACACCGAGTTCCAGCAGCGGGCCCGCGAGGAATCGAGCGCGGTGCCGCGGGTGAACGACGCACAGCTGGCGCTGATCATCGACGCCATAGCCGAACGCACCCGGCGGCTGGTGGAGCGCGGCGAGATCGACCAACTGCCGCAACACATTCCGGATCTGCGCGACTTCGCCTTCGCGGTACTGCGACTACCACCGGAGTAAACCGACACCCCGGCGAGAGCGACTGAGGTCACCCGCCCGCAATGCCGCCCCGGCGGCGCCCTCGCGACCCGATGATAATGACGATCTGAAGGGGCCGCGGTTCAGTAACGGAGGAATGAATGCGCGACAGGCAGGCTTGGACACCGGCAAACGAACCGAATGGAACCACCCTGCAGCGCACACATTTCGAGGAGCGGCATCGCGCCGCCCGCAATGCGGTACTCACCTCCCAGCGCGGCCGACTGCTCGAGGCCATGGTGGAATGCGTCGAGGCCAAGGGCTACGGCGCCACCACGCTGTCGGACATCGTGGCCCGCGCACGGGTTTCGCGCAGCACCTTCTACGAGCACTTCAGCAACAAGGAGCACTGCTTCGTGGAGGCGGTGCGCACCGGCTCCGACATCATCGCGGCGCGCATCGTCGAGGAGCTGGCCCAGTTGCCCACCGACGCCGGGGCGTACGCACGCATCGAGTCGATAGTGGTGACCTTCTGCGAAACCGTGGCCTCCGAACCGGATTTCGCGCGCCTGATGCTGGTCGACGCGTTCAAGGTGGATCAGGAGTCGGTGGCACTGCGCGATCTGGCGGTGGACCGCTTCGCCGATCTGTATCGGGTGTTCTACGCGCAGGCGCGGGAGACGGACCCCAGTCTGCCGCTAATCACCGATGCGCTCTTCCAACTGATTCCCGACGCCATCGGGGAGCGCACCCGCCGGGTCATCGTGGCCGACGGTGCGCACCGGGTGCCCGAACTGGCCCCGCTGTTCGTCGAGTTCGTCGTCGCGGTACTGGGATTACCGCCGCGCGACTAGCGAAAACCGCTGTCGCTCAGACAGTTTGCGCCGACGAATGACGACGGGGCAGTACTTCGGCGTACCGGGGTGAAGTCACTCACAGCGAAACCCCCGGTTCGTCATTCGCGTGCCATATCGATGACACATAACGTCAGATAGCCAGGTGTTGCCCACCGCGCCCGGCGGATGGCTTATGCCCATTTCAGCGCCCGGATGACCGCGACGGCTGGGCCGAAAATCTTTGCGGCACCGGCGGTAACACTAAGCGTGCGTTCATCATTCGTCCCAGACAGCTACACGGAACGCTTGAGTTCCCAGTGCTAGTTACTCTCGGGTAGCCTCATTTCATCCGAGCTTGACGTTCACTTTTCTTCCTAGTTCCAGGAGTCCCCTGTGCCGCAATCTCGATTCGAGTCCATCGGCGCTTATCTGCCCGAGAAGCGTGTCACCACAGCCGAATTGCTTTCGCAATTGAAGGAAGTCCCCGAGTTCGATCTCGAACGAATCACGGGCGTCAAGGAACGGCGTTTCCGCGACAACCGGCCGGAGAGCCGGGAAGACTCCTTCGTGCTGGCCATGAAGGCCGTCGAGGACAGTCTGTCCAGGTCATCCTATGCCGCAGGCGATCTCGACGTCATCATCTCCACCTCCATCACGCGCAGCAAGCACGGCACCAAGATGTACATGGAGCCGTCCTTCGCCGGCGCGATCGGCCGGGCCATCGGCGCCCGCGAGGATGTCATCGCCTTCGATCTCTCGAATGCCTGCGCGGGCATGATGAGTGGCGTCTACATTCTCGACCGCATGATTCGCAGTGGCGCGGTGAAACGCGGCATCGTGGTCAGCGGTGAGGCCATTACTCCTATTGCGGAGACGGCCGTGAATGAGATTTCCAGTAAATACGATTTGCAATTCGCCTCTTTGACCGTCGGCGATTCCGGCGCGTGCGTGGTGCTCGACGAGGCCGTCGACGACAACGACAAGATCCACTACATCGAACTGACCACCGCGTCGGAGTTCTCACACCTGTGCCTGGGCATGCCCAGCGACAAGACCAACGGCGTGGCGCTCTACACCGACAACCGCAAGATGCACAACGAGGCGCGGTTCCTGCTGTGGACCGACACCCAGCGCAACTTCATGGAAGAGCGCGGAATCACCTTCGCCGATGAGGATTTCGACTACATCATCCACCACCAGTTCGGCGCGGCGGCGATTCCGTACATGAACGCCATCGCGGAACGCGAGTTCGGCCACCCCATGCCGCCGGACCTGAACGTCATCGAGAAGTACGGAAACACCTCCAGCACTTCGCATTTCATCGTGCTGCACGATCAGCTGAGTCAGCAGGCCATCACCACCGGCTCCAAGATCCTGATGATCCCGGCCGCCTCCGGCGTGGTCGGCGGCTTCCTGTCCACCACCATCTCGTCGCTGAAGGTCTGAGGTCTACGAACATGGGCGTGCGCATCAAATCCACCGGAATCAGCCGGGACACCGACACTTTCAGCATCGTGGAGCTCAGCGGCCGGGCCGCGAAGCGGGCCATGGAGAGCGCGGGCATCGAGCCCGGGCAGGTCGGCGTGATGATCAACGCGGGCATCTTCCGCGACAACAACACCGTCGAGCCCGCCGTGTCGGCGCTCATCCAGAAGGCCGCGGGCATCGGGCTGGACTACGTGAAGGAGGACCCGCGGTCGTTCTCCTTCGACCTGATGAACGCGGGCACGGGTGTGCTCAACGCGGTGCAGGTGGCGCAGGCGGTACTGGCCACCGGCAGCGCCGAGCACGTGCTGATCGTGTCCGGTGACACCCATCCGTCGCTGACCCGCTCCGCGGCCGACGACGAATTCCCTTATGCCACAGCCGGTGCCGCGCTGCTGCTGGAGCAGACCGACGAGCCCGAGGGCTTCGGACGGGTGCACACCCGCGCCGCCGAGGGCACGCCCGGCCTGGAGTCCTACGTGGACGCCGAGACCATGGGCGACCGTGGTCGCGGGCTCATGACGGTCGACCGGGAGCCGGACTACCTGGACCGGCTGCTCGCGGTGGCCGCCGAGGCCGCCCGCGCCGCCCTCGCGGGCAGCGATATCGACGAGACCACCACGGCCCTCATCGCGTCCACGCCCAGCGGCGAGTTCCCGGCGCTGCTGGCCGCCGAACTCGGCATCGCACCGGAGGCCGTCTTCACCCCCGATCTGTCCCAGGGCGACCCGCACACGGCCTCGCTGCCGTTGGCGTACGACGCTGCCGTCGCGGCGGATTCGCTCGCGGCCTACCGCGATGTGCTGTTCGTGGCGGCGGGCGCGGGCCCGTCGGCGGCGGCCGTCGTCTACCGGCTCCCGGCCCTCGCCGGAGCCGCGGCGTGACCACCGCGACCTATTGGCGCGCCATCGACCGCTTCCGCGCGGTCGCGGCCGCCGATCCGGACCGTGAGGCGGTGATCTACCCCGCGGGGAAGACCGCCTCCGGCCTCCCGGACTACCGCCACCTCACCTACCGTGAGCTCGACGAGTGGTCCGACACCATCGGCCTGCACCTGGCCGCCGCCGGGGTGGGCCGCGGCACCCGCACCATCGTGCTGGTGCTGCCCAGCCCGGAGCTGTACGCGATCATGCTGGGGCTGTTGAAGATCGGCGCGGTCCCGGTGGTCATCGACCCGGGCATGGGCTTGCGCAAGATGCTCAACTGCCTGCGCGCCGCCGATGCCGAGGCCTTCATCGGGATTCCGCAGGCGCACGCGGCGCGCAAGCTGTTCGCCAAGTACTTCCGGAACGTGCGGGTGACTCTCACCGTCGGCCCGCGCTGGTTCTGGGGCGGCCCGACCCTGCGCGACTGGGATGCGCCGGTGACCACGGGCCGCCTCGGCGACCGGCTGCGGACCGAGCTCGAAGCGGCCGGGCCGCGCAGCGCCAAGGTGGCCGCCAGGCTCGAGGAGCTGCTGTCCACGCTCGAATCCCGAAGGACCGCTGCGGCGAAGACCGAGCATCGCGCCCCGTTCGACGCCTTCACCCTGCGCGAGCGGGTCCCGGCACCCGACGACGAGGTGCTGCTCATCGCCTTCACCACCGGCAGCACCGGTCCCGCGAAGGCCGTGGAGATGACGCACGGCAATCTCAGCTCCATGGTCGAGCAGGTGCATGCCGCGCGCGGCCGGGTGGAGCCGGGCACCTCGCTGATCACCCTGCCGCTGGTGGGGATTCTGGACATGCTGCTCGGATCCCGTTGTGTGCTGCCGCCCCTGGTGCCCAGCAAGGTCGGTTCGACCGATCCGGCGCACGTGGTCGACGCCCTCAACCGGTTCGGTGTGAAGACCATGTTCGCCTCGCCCGCCGTCCTGATTCCGCTGCTGCGGCATCTCGAGCAGCACCACACGCCGGTGCCCACCCTGCACAGCATCTTCTCCGGCGGCGCGCCCGTCCCGGACTGGTGCATCGCCGGGCTGCGACGGGTGCTGGCCACCGACGCCGAGGTGTACGCCGGCTACGGCTCGACCGAGGCCCTGCCCATGTCCACCATCGAATCCCGGGAACTCCTCGACGGTTTGGCCGAGCGCGCCCAGCTGGGCGACGGCACCTGCGTCGGCCGTCCCGCCGAGGGCGTGCGGGCGCAACTGGTCGCCATCACCGACGATCCGCTCCCCACCTGGGCGCAGGCGCAGGCCCGCGAGACCGAGCTGGCGGACACCCGCGGCATCGGTGAGCTGGTGGTGTCCGGGCCGAACGTGAGCACCCGCTATTACTGGCCGGAGGCGGCCAACCTGGCCGGCAAGATCCGCGACGGCGACGTGGTGTGGCATCGCACCGGCGACCTGGCCTGGATCGACGGCGAGGGGCGAATCTGGTTCTGCGGCCGCAAGAGTCAGCGACTTTCGACCGTCGACGGGCCGATGTTCTCGGTGCAGGTCGAGCAGGTCTTCAATATCGTCCCGGGCGTCGCGCGCACCGCGCTGGTCGGTGTGGGCACGCGCGGCACCCAGCTGCCGGTGCTCTGCGTCGAGGCGCAGCCGGGCGCGGATCATGCCGTGCTGACGGCCGAACTGCGCAAGCGGGCCGCCGAATTCGATGTCACCGCACCGGTTTCCACCTTCCTGTTCCATCCGAAGTTCCCGGTCGACATCCGCCACAATGCCAAGATCGGCCGCGAACAGCTCGCGGTCTGGGCGGCGGAGCAGCTCGGAAAGGTGGATGGACGATGAAGGTGACTGTGCTGCGGGCGATTCCGGTACTGGGGTGGCTGTATCTGGCCCTCGGCCTGCTACTGGCGGCGGGCGATCGTGCTCCCGCCAACCGGTTGTTGCGGGCGGTGTTCTGGATCGACGCGTTCCTCAGCCTCGTCGTGCACGCGGCGCAGATCCCGGCCGCGCTGAAAGCCACGGCAGGGACCGAACATTCGCCGTTGAAGACGGCGGCCATGACCCAGATCTTCGGAATCACTTGGTGGAAAACCCAGGAGGCGGCGTGAAAGCACTGGTGACGGGCGCGTCCGGATTCCTGGGCGGGGCGCTGGTGCGCCGCCTGGTCCGCGACGGCGACTACGAGGTGGCCATTCTGGCGCGGGCCAGCAGCAATCTGCGCGACCTGTACGACGTGATCGACCAGATCGAGATCATCACCGGCGACCTCACCGACCAGGTTTCGCTGGAACGCGCCACCAAGGGCGTGGACGTGGTCTTCCACAGCGCGGCGCGGGTGGACGATCGCGGTACCCGGGCGCAGTTCGTGGCCGAGAATGTCACGGCCACCGACAATCTGGTGCGTGCGGCCAAACGCAACGGTGCGGGGCGGTTCGTGTTCATCTCGAGCCCGAGCGCGCTCATGGACCGCGACGGCGGCGACCAGGTGGACGTCGACGAATCGGTGCCGTACCCGCACCGGTACCTGAACCTGTACTCGGAGACCAAGGCCGAGGCCGAGCGGCTGGTACTGGCCTCGAATACAGCGGAATTCGCCGCCTGTGCACTGCGTCCGCGCGCCATCTGGGGTGCGGGCGACCGCTCCGGGCCGATCGTGCGACTGTTGGGACGCGCGGCGGAGGGCACGCTGCCGGATCTGTCCTACGGCAAGCAGGTCAAGGCCTCGCTGTGCCATGTGGAGAACATCGTCGAGGCGTGCGTGCTGGCAGCGCAGTCCGAAAACATCGGCGGCAAACCGTATTTCATCGCCGATGCCGAGCAGACCGACGTGTGGGGCTTCCTCGGCGACGTCGCCACCGGTCTGGGCTACCCGAAGCCGACCCGGCAGCCGAACCCGCGCGTCCTGAACGCCATCGTGGCCGCCATCGAAACCGTCTGGCGCATACCGTTCGTCGCCACCCGCTGGTCACCGCCGCTGTCGCGCTACGTGGTGGCGTTGATGACCCGCACCGCGACCTACGACACCTCGGCCGCCGCAAAGGATTTCGGCTACCGGGCGATCGTGGACCGCGAAACCGGACTCACCGACTTCCTGGCCTGGCTCGAAACCCAGGGCGGCATTGTTGCTTTGAACGAGAAGATCTAGGCAGGTAGGCACATGTTCCGCCGTCCCATCTCCCCCACCGAACTCATCTACTTCCCCATGCGGGACCTGGCTCCGCCGTTCCTGATGCAATTCGTGGTGGAGGGCGAGGGCAGCATCGACCCGGAGGCGCTGCGGCGCGCGGTCGCCACCGCGGCCGCCGCGAATCCCGGTGCGCGCCTGGTCCGCGACGGCAAGCAGTGGATCGACAGCGGTGTCGCGCCCGATGTGCGCGTGGTCGACCACGCGCTGCAATACCCGGCGCTGGAAGCCGATCCGGTGCTCACCAGCCCGATCGGGCCGAACGCCGATGCCACGGTGGAGGTGCTGCTGCTCACGGGCGCGCCGACCACCCTGGTGTTCCGGGTCTTCCACGGCGTCATGGACGGCATGGGCATGGTCATGTGGGCCACCGATGTACTGCGGGTGCTGCGCGGTGAGGAACCCGTCGGCGCACCAGATCCGATCGCCGACGCCGAACTGGTGCGCAAGGTCGGCGCACCCGGGCGACCCACGCTCATGCTGCCGAAGTTCCGTTCGGCGCTCGGGCACGGCCGTCAGGAACGGGGCGAGCACCGGCACCTGTTGCGTACCCGCACTATTCACGCGACCGGGCCGGGCGCGCTCATGCGGGTGGCGGCGTTGCTCGCCGAGGAGGGCGGACCGCTCTCCCGCATCATGATTCCGGTCGATATCCGCCGCCACGATCCGGCGTTGCGCTCCACCGCCAATCTCGCACTGCCGCTGTTCCTCGATGTGCGGCCGGGCATGGACTGGAAGCAGCTCAACGACATCAAGCGCGCCGGGCTGAAGGAAAACCGCGAGCTCAACCAGATGGACAACGGCGGCCTGAAATACCTCCCGCAGGCGGCCGGCCGCGGCCTACTGCGCACCCTGAACGTCCTGGGCGCGCGCACCGGCCTGAACCTGGCCTCCGCCACCGTCTCCCACATGGGTCGCTACGACCTCGACGAACTCGCGGTCCCCGGCTTCGCCCCGACCGCCATCAAGGTCATGCCCCAGCACAGCGTCGCCATGCCCCTGCTCATGGGCATGACCGAATGCGGCGGCCGCACCGAACTCACCGTCTCCGTCCGCAACGGCCGCGGCATCCCCGAACGCCTCGACGCCCTCCTGGACCGCATCGTCCGAACCCTGGAAACCGAACTGACACCGACCAATTCCGACGCCAACCGCTGACCTTCCCCACCAGGATCGGAGTGCCTCATGACCGTCGTCGACAGTTCCCCGGAGGTCGCCGCGGCCGTTGAGCCGGGTGGGCCCATTGCCGCCTGGTCTCGGATTGTGGTGGCCTGGCCCAAGACCGTGCTGGTGGTGGCCGTGTTGTTCGCGCTGGGACTCGGGCTGTTCGCGGCCGGGTTGCAGCAGCGGGTGAGCTCGGCCGGGTTCGTGGTGCCCAAGGGGGAATCCGCGTCGGTGGACGCGTGGGTCACCGAGCGGCTGGGGCCGCAGAACCCTGATGTGATCGCCATTTACACTGCGCCCGAGGGGCAGTCGCTGGCCGATATCGGGCCGCAGGTGACCGCGGCGATCGGGAAGATCGATCCGGCGCTGCTGGATCGGCCGGTCGAAAGTTTCTGGAACAGTCCGCGATCCGCCTTCCTGCGGTCGACCGATGGGCGGCAGGCGGTCGCCGTCGTGTTCTCGGCGGGCAATGACAATCAGCGGGTCGCGGAGTATCCGAAAATTGCGGCGGCGCTGCGGGTTCCGGGGCTCGATACCAAGCTGACCGGGTACAGCGCGCTCGCCGACACCATCAGCGATCAGTCGCGGCACGATCTGGTGCTGGCCGAATCGATTTCGATCCCGTTGACCGCGCTGGTGCTGGTGCTGGTGTTCGGCGGGGTGGTGGCCGCTTCACTTCCGGTGCTGATCGGCACGCTGTCGGTGGTGGGTGCGCTGGGCGCGGTCGGGATCACGGCACGCCTGACCGAGGTCAGCGTGTTCGCCATGAACGTGGTGTCGCTGCTGGGGCTCGGATTGGCCATCGACTACGGGCTTTTCATCGTCGGCAGGTTCCGGGAGGAGCTGCGGCAGGGTCGAACCACCGAGGAGGCGGTGGCCGCGAGCCTGCGGACCGCCGGACGTACGGTGCTGTTCTCGGCGCTGCTGCTCATGTGCGCCTTCGCGGGCACCTTCGTCTTCCCGCTCGCCGTCCTGCGTTCGCTCGGCATCGGCGCGATCGCGGCGGTCGGTCTGGCCGCACTGCTCTCGGTGACCGCGCTGCCCGCGATCCTGGCCCTGCTGGGCCCGCGCATCGGCAAGTGGAGCTGGCGCGCGGACGCCTTCGATCGCTCCGAGGAACGGGCGCAACGATTCTGGGGACGGGTGGTCACCGCGGTCATGCGGCGACCGGGTGCCGTGGCCATCGCGGTCGGCGCGATCCTACTGGTCCTCGCCGCACCGCTGACCGGGGTCCGGCTCGGCGACATCGACCACACCGCACTGCCCGCGGGCAATGAAACCCGCACCGCCGTCGACGAATTGAGCGCGCACTTTCCGTCCGCCAACAGCGGCGCGACCGTCCTGCTACGCCGAACCGACGGCGGCACACCGACTCCGGCGGCCATCAGCACGGCATTGCGCGAGATCAGCGGTGTGAAGGGCGTCCGGCAGGCCACGGCGCTGGACACGCGCGACAACACCACGGTCATCCACGCCGCGCTCGCCGCCCCGGACCGCTCGCCGCGCGCCCAGGACATCGTGCGCGACCTGCGCGCACTGCACCCGGACGGGCTGGACCTGCGCGTCGGCGGGGAGAGCGCCAGTACCGTCGACAGCATCGCCGCCGTCCTGGACCGGCTGCCGCTCATGATCGCGGTCATGGTCGCGGTCACGCTGCTCATGCTGGCGCTGGCGTTCCGCTCGATCGTGCTGCCGCTCAAGGCCGTACTGATGGCGTTCCTGAGCCTGACTGCCACCTTCGGGGTGCTGACCTGGATCTTCGATCAGGGACATCTGGCGGGCGTGCTGCACATCAGTGTCGGTCCGCTGTCGGCGGGCATGATGGTGTTGATCATCGCCGTGGTGTTCGGCCTGTCCACCGACTACGAGGTGTTCCTGCTCTCGCGCATGGTGGAGGCGCACGACGCCGGGGCGGACACCGAGGAATCCGTGCGCATCGGCACGGTCCAGACGGCGCGCGTGATCACCGCCGCCGCAACGCTTCTCGTGCTCATCACCGGCGCGTTCACACTCTCGCCGCTCACCCCCATGCGGTTCCTGGGCCTCGGCATGGTGATCGCGTTGATCATCGACGCCACCCTGGTCCGCATGCTGCTGGTCCCGGCCCTGGTCAAGCTGATGGGGCCCGCCAATTGGTGGGCCCCGGGTAATCGGAACAAGGGTCAGCCGAAGAATTCGATCAGTGCGGGCGCCAGGACCGGAGCCTTGACCAAGTGAGTCTGGCCGGGCAGCACCCGGTGTGACGCGCCCGGAATCGCCTGCGCCAAGGCGGCATTGGCATTGCGCATCCACTCGGGGCTCTTGCTGCCCGCGATCACCGTGACGGGAATGCCGAACTCCGACCAACGGTCGGCGGGCAGCTTCGCCCCGCGCTGGAACGCGGCCACATACTGGATGTCGTAGGCCATGGTCGGGGCCACCGTCTTGAGGTGACTCCAGCCCGGGAAGAGCGGGAACGCGGCCACCAGCAGGGCGGGCAGACGCACACCCTGACGCATGAAGTACTTGATCGCGTCGCCGTTCTTGCCCTGTGCCAGTAGCGAATGCAGGTGCTCGAGGTAGTCGTCGGGCAGCGGCGGGCGGGTGGCGTCGACCACGAACGGGACCTCGTAGAGCGCGACCTTGCGCACCGTCCGCCCGCTGCGCAGATAGTCCAGGATCAGGCCGCCGCCGGACGAGATGCCGTAGAGCATCACCGGTTCCCCGGCCAGATCGATGACGGCGTCGAGATCCTCGTATTCGCGCTCGATGTCGACGGGCAGGTTGTCGCCGCTGCCGCCTCGGCCGCGGCGGTCGTAGGTGTAGACGGTGTATTTGCTCGAAAGGGCTTCGGCCAGCGCCTTGTTGGGTCCGAACTCCTGGGCGGCGAGCGCACCGTCGACGAGCACCACGGTCGGTCCCGAGCCGTAGCGGGTGTAGGCGAGGGTGGTGCCGTCCTTGGAGTCGACGGTGCCGGTGGTGGGTTCCATCAGATGTCCTTCGTGTAAGTCAGGGATTGAATACCGCTGCCGAAAGTGGTTGCGGCGGAGAGTCGTAGCGGGATTCGGGGACCGTTGTCGGCGAACAGCCGTTCGCCCGAGCCCACGACGAGGGGGTGCAGCATGAGGGTGAGATCGTCGAGCAGTCCGAGCTCGAGCAGCGTCCGCACCAGGCTGATGCTGCCGTGCACGGCGATGGCGAGGCCCGGCTGCTGTTTGAGCTCGGTCAACTCCTCGGCCAGTCGCTCGGGGGCCAGTACGGACGTGCCCTTCCATTCCGGGTCCCGCAGTGTCGAGGACACCACCAGCCGCGGGGTCAGGTTGAACCAGTCGGCCATCTCGCCGTCCCGGTCCGGCCAGGCTCCGGCGAAGATGTCGTAGGTCTTGCGGCCCAGCAGCAGGGTGTCGGCGGCCCGCAGGCCCGCCATCACCGCCTCCTGGGTGGCGTCGTCGTGGTACGGGAAGTGCCAGTTCTCCGGCGCTTCCACCACGCCGTCGAGGGAGACGTAGACGTTGGCGGTGATGCGGCGGATCATGCCTGCGCGTCCTGCCGGGTGTAGGTCAGGCTCACGACACCGCAGTCCAGCGGATGGCAGTCGGTGAGGGTGAAGGTGGCGGGCACCTGATCCCGGGTGAAGAACCGCGCGCCCGGACCGCCGAGCACCACCGGGAACACCAGCAGCAGCAGCTCGTCGAGCAGGTTCTCGGCGATCAGCCAGCGGATCAGGGTGCCGCTGCCGCCGATGCCGATCTGGCTGTGCCGATCCTTGAGCGCGGTCATCTCCTTGACCAGGTTGTCCCGCAGGATCGTGGTGTTGTTCCAGTCCGACGACTCCAGCGTCGTGGAGACCACGTACTTGGGCATCGCGTTCACGGCGTCGAAGTACGGGCCGGACTGGGTGGTGAAGAACATCTTCAGGTTCTCGTAGGTGGTGCGGCCCAGCAGCATGGCGTCATTGCCCGCCATCAGCTCGCCCACGGCCTGCTGTACCTGCGCGTCGTTGAAATAGGCCCCGGTGCGGGGGTCGGTCGGTGAGATCGACGGGGCGAGACCGGTCCAGCCGCTCTCCGTCACGCCGTCGAGTGAAAGATACTGCCCTGCAACAATTTTTCCCATGCGTCTACGGTCGCAGTTTTGGGAAGCCCAAGGAATTGCCGGGTTCGCAAGACAGCGATGCCGCTGCGGCATGAATGCGGGAGGGGCATACTCGGCCGCATGGTCGAGCCGCTACCTCAGACCCCCGAGGGCGTGGAACTCCGGCACCTGCGCGCCTTCGTCGCGGTCGCCGAGGAATTGAACTTCGGCCGCGCGGCGCAGCGGCTGTACGTCACCCAGCCCGCGCTCAGCCGGACCATCCGATCGTTCGAGAAGCTGGTGGGCTGCGATCTGTTCCATCGCAATACCCGCAGCGTGGGCCTCACCCCGGCGGGTGCGGCACTGCTGGATCGGACCCGCGACGTGCTCGCCAACCTGGACGGCGCGCTGCTGGCGGCCCGTGCGGCGGGCGGGGAGCTCACCGCGCGCATGGACCGGCTGTGGAGTCCGGTGGAGGACACCTTCAACGGCGATCTCGCGCCCATGCGGTCGGCCTTCGAGGCCATGCACGCGGAGTTCCCGATGCCCGAGGGCGTCACGCTCGAGCCGGTGAACGCCGGCGGGGTGCCGGGAATTCAGCTCATTCCGGCCGGGGACGCCGACACGGTGGCGGTCTACGCGCACGGGGGCGGCTTCATGATGGGCTCGGCCTACGGCTATCGCGGCATGGCGGGCGCGGTCGCGCAGGCCGGGCGGACCCGGGTGCTGGTGCCCGAATACCGGCTCGCCCCGGAACATCCGTTCCCGGCCGCGCGCGACGATGTGCTCACCGCCTACCGGTGGCTGTTGAATACCGGTCGCGGGCCGGAACAGATTGCGCTGGTCGGTGATTCGACCGGCGCGATGCTCCTGCTGGCGGCGCTGGTGCGGGCTCGCGACGACGGTCTGCCGATGCCGCGCGCCACCGTCCTGATGTGTCCCGCGGTCGATTTCTTCGCACCGGAGGACGATCCGCCCGCGGATATCGAGCAGCACATGCGATTTCAGAACGCCTACCTGGCGGGGATCCCGGCCACCGATCCGGA
Source organism: Nocardia sp. NPDC059240 (assembly GCF_042753865.1). Taxonomy (NCBI): domain Bacteria; kingdom Bacillati; phylum Actinomycetota; class Actinomycetes; order Mycobacteriales; family Nocardiaceae; genus Nocardia; species Nocardia sp. NPDC059240. The sequence goes on from NZ_JBHZAC010000006.1 coordinate 75,751, forward strand.
GGCCAACCCGATGTGCGCGGACCTGCGCGGCTTGCCGCCGACGCTGGTGCAATACGGCGAGTTCGACGCGCTGGGGCGCCATACCGACCTGCTCGTGGCGCGGCTGCGGGAGAGCGGGAATGCGCTGCGACACACCAGCTTCCCGGTCGAGGGGCACGCCTTCCAGATCTACTGGTCGTTCCATCCCGAGGCGGCCGAGGCGGTCCAGCAGGTCGGGGACTTTCTGCAGAAACCGGCCCCGGTGACGCCTTGAGCAGCGCGGTCATGCTCTGAGCACAGCCTCGACCCGACGCCCGGCTCAGGGGCGCAGCCGCACCGGCAGACCGGTCAGACCGCGCACGATCAGCGATTTGCGCCAGGACAATTCGGCGCCGGCGGCCAATTCCAGTGTCGGGTAGGCGGCCAGCAGACGGGTCAGCGCGACCGTGCCCTCCGTCCGCGCCAGTAGCGCACCGACACAGCGGTGAATGCCGTAGCCGAAGGCGAGATGGTTCTTGTCGGCACGATCCAGATCCACCCGATGCGGATCGGCGAAGCGTGCCGGATCGCGGTCGGCGGCGGCCATCGACACCAGAATGCGCTGTCCGGCAGGGATTTCGACGCCGACCAGGGTGACCGGCTCCGTCGTGTAGCGGAAGGTGGCCTCGCTCGCCGGGGACTCGTAGCGCAGCACCTCCTCCACGAAATCCGGTATCCGCTCCGGATCCTCGACGAGTTGGTCTCGAAGAGTCTTGTCGGACAGCAGGATCGCGACCGCGTTCGAGATCAGGTTGACCGTGGTCTCGAAACCGGCGACCAGCAGCAGGAACACCATGCTGATCAGCTCGCGGTGCGACAGGCGGTCACCGTCCTCGCTGACCGTGATCAGTTCGGAGAGCAGGTCATCGGCGGGCGCGTCCCGCTTGGCGCGGATCAGCGCGTCGATATAGGCGACGAACTGCTGCACCGCCGCGCCGCGCGCCTCCATGGTCTCGTCATTGGAGACCAGGGTGGTCGACCACTTCCGGAAGTTGTCGCGCTCCTCGTTGGGTACGCCCAGCAGTTCGCAGATGACGAGCATGGGCAGCGGAAACGCGTAGTCGTCCAGCAGATCCTGATCGGCCGCCGAGTACGCGGCCAACCCGGCCAGCAGGGTATCGGCCAACTCGGTGATGCGCGGGGCCATTTCGCGCACCGCGCGGCTGCTGAAGGCGCGGTTGACCAGGGTGCGCAGCCGGGTGTGCTGCGGCGGATCGTAGAAGACCATCATGTCGCCGAACATGGCCGCCGAGACCTGCGCGCCCGCGCCCTCTCCCGACAGCGCGGCCCGCGCACCCTCGGACTTGAGCACCTTGCTGATGGTGGGATCCAGGAAAGCGGCCTTGGCGGCGTCGTAATCGGTGATCAGCCAACCGGTTCCGCCGTCCGGAAAGCGCACGAAATGCGCCGGGCCGTGCGCACGCAGCCGGTCGTAGGCGGCGTGCGGGTGCTGGTAGAAGTCCTCGGTCAGCTCGAACGGCTCGACCGCCGATTCGCCTGCCGCGACAGCGGTCTCGTGCACCATGAACGGGGACTCTAACAGTGCTGCGCGATTGCGGCCCGGCCATCGACCTCCCGCGGCCGCCTGCAACGCTGCGCGTAAACCCGCCCGCTCGAGGGAAATCCGGCGCGGCGCTACTCGCCGGAGCGAGCCGCCAGCACCGCGTCGTACAGCTCCCGCCGCGACGCCCCGGTCGCGGCGGACACCTCCGCGCACGCGTCCTTGAGCCGCAACCCCGACTCGATCAGCGCCTCCACCTGACCGACCAGATCGGCAGGTGCCTCCGAAACCGGTTGCGCCCCTTCCAGCACGACGGTGATCTCACCGCGCGCACCCGCCACGGACCAGGCGGCCAGCTCGGCCAGCGTGCCGCGCACCACCTCCTCATAGGTCTTGGTCAGCTCCCGGCACACCGCCGCCCGCCGATTCGGACCGAGCACCTCGACCGCGTCGGCCAGGCAATCCGCCAGCCGATGCGGGGCCTCGAAGAACACCACCGCCCGCGCCTCGGAAGTCAGCGACCGCAACCACTCCTTACGCTGCCCGCCCTTGCGCGGCGGAAACCCGTCGAACGCGAACCGCTCGACCGGCAGCCCCGACAACGCCAACGCCGTCGTCACCGCCGACGGCCCCGGCAGACACGTGATCGGCAACCCCGCCTCCACACACGCCGCCACCATCCGATACCCGGGATCACTGACCGACGGCATCCCCGCGTCCGTCACCAGCAGCACGGTCTTCCCGCCCCGAATCTCCTCCAGCAGCATCGGAATCCGCGCCGTCTCCACGTGGTCGTAGAAACTCACCACCCGCCCGGCGATCTCCACCCCCATCGCCTTGGCCAATGACTTCGTCCGCCGCGTGTCCTCCGCGGCCACCACCTCGGCGGCCCCCAACGCGTCCCGCAACCGCTGCGAAGCATCCCCGATATCCCCCATCGGCGTCGCAGCCAAGACCAGCCGCCCCCGGGAGGAGGTGGGATCCGCGCTCATTGCGCTCCTATTCGTCGGTGGTCGGAGAACTTGCTGTCGACTCTATCCACGCACGCGTGGCTCACCGGGGCGGGACTCGGGGGCGGCGAGCGCTTACGATCGACGGCGTGACCCAGGTGACCGACGCGCGACCGGCAGCGGTGGGGGCGGAGACGGCGGGGCTGTCGAGTCCGGCTCCGCTGCTGCCCTCACCCGATTTCGGGCCCACGGATTGGGCTCGGGGGTGGGCGGTCACGCTGTTTCTGACGGCCATCACCGCCATTACCCGGTTCCTGTTCCTCAACTATCCGACGGATCTGCACACTCCCGTCTTCGACGAGAAGCACTACGCGCCACAGGGATGGCAGGTGCTCACCGGCGGCGGGGTGGAGGACAACCCGGGGTACGGGCTGGTCGTGCACCCGCCCGTCGGCAAGCAGATGATCGCCATCGGGGAGGCGATGTTCGGGTATTCGCCGTGGGGGTGGCGCTTCACGGCCGCGGTCTCGGGAACGCTGATCGTGCTGTTGACGATTCGCATCGTGCGGCGCATGACCCGATCGACCCTGATCGGCGCATTCGCGGGCATCCTGCTGATCTGCGACGGACTCACCTTCGTGTCCTCACGCATCGGCATGCTCGACATCTTCCAAGCCCTGTTCGTCGTCGCCGCCTTCGGCTGCCTCGTGGTCGACCGCGACGACATCCGCACCCGGATCGCGCTGGTCGCCGCCGAAGGCCGCATCGACGACAGCGACTACGGCCCCCGATTCGGGGTGCGCTGGTGGCGGTTCGGCGCGGGCCTCATGCTCGGATTGGCCTGCGGCACCAAATGGTCCGGCGCCTACTGGATCATCGGCTTCGCGGCCCTGTCACTGGCCTTCGACCTCTCCGCCCGGCGCGGCTACCGGGTGCGGCGGCCCTGGGCGGGCGTCGCGGTCCGCGACCTCGGACCCACCGTCTACGCACTGTGCGTCATCCCGCTGTTCGTGTACCTGGCCTCCTTCTGGGGTTGGTTCGCCAGCGAGACCAGCTACGACCGGTACGCGGTCGGGGTCAAGGTCGGGCGCGGCGGCGACTTCTCCTGGGTGCCCAGCGCGCTGCGCGGACTCTGGTACTACGGCGGCGAGGTGCTCACCTTCCACCAGGGGCTCACCAATTCCGCGGGCAATCACCATCCGTGGGAATCCAAGCCGTGGACCTGGTTCATGGGCTTGCGGCCGATGCTCTACTACTACGCCGACACCAATGTGAACGGCTGCGGCCAGGCCACCTGTGTGAAGGCCGTGATGGCGATCGGCACCCCGGCACTGTGGTGGGTCTGCTTCCCCATGCTCGGCTGGGCCATCTGGCGCAGCGCGGTACGCCGGGACTGGCGCTACGCCGCCGTGCTGGTCGGCTACGGCGCGGGCATCCTGCCCTGGTTCCTGGATCTGGACCGGCAGATGTACTACTTCTACGCTGTCCCGCTCGCGCCGTTCCTGGCCATGGGTGTGGCACTGGCGCTGGGTGACATCCTCGGGCACGCCCCACCCAGCGGGCGACGGCTCACGGGAGCCCCGGGATGGCAGTACTTCGCACCGCAGAGCGAGCGACAAGGCTTGGGGCTCTTACTGGTCTGCGTCTACCTGGCCCTGGTCATCGCCAATTTCATCTGGCTCTGGCCGATCCTGACCGGCATGTCGATCACGCCCAGCAACTGGCACGAGCACCTCTGGCTGCCCAGCTGGCGCTGAGCGTCCCGAACGATCAACTGGGCGCCCGAACGATCAACTGATCGTTCGGGTTTCACCCAGCGCGGCGTGCAGGTAGCGCACGGCCGAATCGTCGTCCAGGCCCAGTCGGCGGATCACCGCGACATATTCGGTCGCCGCGCGCCCCGCCAGATCCCGCGTCGGATCGCCCGACGAGGCGATGAAAGAGCCCAGCCGCCCCCGGGTTTCGAGCACGCCGTCCTGCTCCAGCTCACGGTAGGCCCGCGCCACCGTGTTCGGAGCCAGCTTCAGCGTCGCCGCCAAGGCCCGGACCGTGGGGATCTTGGTGCCGGCGGCCAACTCCCCGGAGCGCACCCGGGCGATGATGCCCTGGCGCAACTGCTCGTAGGGCGGGACCGTCGAGTGGTGGTCGACCGGGATGTCCAGCATGGCTTCATCACACCTCGTCACGCGACAACGGGCAGGACAGGCAGCGCGGACCGCCACGGCCGGAACCCAACTCGGAGCCGGGAATGCGCAGCACCTCGATTCCGGCGTCTTCGAGCCGCGCATTGGTGTTCTCATTGCGTTCGTAGGCCACCACCACCCCCGGGGCCAGGGCGAGGGTGTTGTTGCCGTCGTCCCACTGTTCACGTTCGGCGGTGACACCGTCCAGACCGGTGTCCACCACCCGCAGCTTCCCGATGCCCATGGCCTCGGCGGCCACCCGCAGGAACGGATCCGGGCCGGAGATGCTCACGCCGAGCTTCTCTCCCGCACCGCCCTCCCTGCGAATGGTGAAGGCACACAATTCATCCTGGATTGCCGGGTACATGACCACCGCGTCCACGTCCACCATGGTGCAGACGGTGTCGAGATGCATGGTCGCACGGGTCTGCTCGATCGGCACGACGAGCACGGTGTGCGCGAGATCGTCCTCGAAGAGGCTGCGCGCCAAGGCTTCCGCACCCGCCGCCGTGGTGCGCTCCCCCACCCCGACCGCCACCACGCCCGGCGCGAGCAGCAGTACGTCACCGCCCTCGATGGGGGCCTGATGCGATTCGTAGGCGCGCCGCACCCCGAGGAATCGTGGGTGGAAGGCGTAAATCAGGTCGGTGAGCGAGGTTTCGCGCGCCCGCGCGGGCAGCGCCAGCGAGGTGATGGCCACCCGCCGCCCGACCCAGAACGAGGAATCGCGGGTGAACAGCAGATTGGGCAGCGGGTCGATGACGAAGTCGTGCCCGTGATGCATGCGCCGCACCAGCGAGGTGGCGTCCGCGCCGAAGGGCAGTTCGTCGAATGTCATGCCCGACATGAGAATCTGCGCCAGCTCCGGCGCGGGCACCCTTCTCAGGTGGGCTGCCAGCTCGTCGGCGAGCACGTGACCGAGCCGCCGCGCGTCCACCGCGCCCGAAATGCCCTGAATCCTGGCCGCACCGCTGTGCTGGATGGTCTCGGTCAGCTGATCCGCCAGCAGCAACACCTCGACCCCGCGCCCGCGCAACACCTCGGCGAAGATGTCGTGCTCCTGCTGCGCGCGCTCGACCCACGGAATGGCGTCGAACAGCAGCTGGTCGTTATTGCGCGGGGTGAGCCGACGCAGCTCGTCGCCCGGGCGGTGCAACAGCACCGTGCGCAGCGCGCCGACCTCCGAGGTCACGGAAAACGGTCGCGCCGTGGGTGCGGCCTTTGTTCCCATGACACGACGGTAGTTCCCTTCGGCACGGATGGCATGCAATTCGCACCCGCGAAAAACCTGGAGTAATGTTCAGGTGTGCAAACCGCGTCGTGGCAGGCGAAGGAGCTGACCCCCGGTCAGCTGGCCCAGCGAGCCGGAGTTTCGGTGTCCGCCTTGCATTTCTACGAACGTGAGGGCTTGATCACAGCCCGCCGAACCAGTGGCAATCAACGCCGCTACCCCCGGGAAACCCTGCGCCGAGTCGCCTTCATCCGGATCTCACAGCGTGTCGGCATCCCGCTCGCCGAAATCCGCTGCGCGCTCGACAACCTCCCCGACGGCCGCAACCCCAGCCGCCGCGACTGGGAAACCCTCTCCACCACCTGGCGCGAAGACCTCGACGACCGCATCGAACAACTGGTCCGCCTGCGCGACAACCTCACCGGCTGCATCGGCTGCGGCTGCCTCTCGCTGGGCGTCTGCAAGATCTTCAACGCCCACGACCATCTCGGCGATCAAGGACCGGGCGCACGCGTGCTGGACACCCACGCCGGCGAGAACTGCGCCAAGCCGGACATCTGCGGGCCCGCCGCCGACCCTGCCTGACCGCTATTCGTGCGCGGTCACGCCCGCCTGCTCGGGCGCGCCGACTCCGGCCTGCTCGGGCTCGTCGACTGCTCGCTTTTCGGGCGCGCCCACTCCCGTCGGTCCGGCGGGCTGTCGGTCGGAATCCGACGCGGGCCGCGGCAGGAACGTCGTGAACAGGTCGTTGGCCCGCCGCATGGCGAACTCGTACGGCCAGGCGAACTTGCGGGCCCACCAGTAGCCGAAGCGAATATCGAACTGGGTGTGGATCAGGTAGGTCCCCTTCTCCACCCCGCGCAGAATCGTCTCGGCCACCGCGTCGGGCGATTTGGCGTGGCGGCGGAACCGCTTGATCCACGCCTGGATTCGCGGATCGTCCCGATCCACGCCCACCACATCGACCGTCTGCACCAGCGGCGTATCCACCGCCCCCGGCACCACCAGGTGCACATTGATGTCGTGCCGCTCCAGATCGAAGCGCAGCACCTCCGAGACACCCCGCAGCCCGAACTTGCTGGCGCTGTAGGCCGCATGCCACGGGAAGGCCAGCAGCCCGGCCGACGAGGACACGTTGACCAGCGCGCCACCGCGTTTCGCCGCGATCATGGGCGGCACGAAATTCTCGATCACATGGATCGGGCCCATCAGGTTCACGTCGATGAGCCGCTTCCAGTGGCGGTGCTCGAGGTTCTCCACCGTGCCCCAGGTGGAGATGCCCGCGACGTTCATCACCACGTCGAGCGAGCCGAGTTGATCGTGCACCTGCTCCGCGAAGGCGGTGACGGCGTCGTAATCGCTGATATCGAGGGCCGCCGCCACCTCGACGGTGCCGCCGCCCGCCCGGATGGACTCGACCGTCGCGTCCAGCCCGTCGGCGTTCACATCGGTGAGGATCAGGCGCGCGCCCTTGCGGGCGGCCGCCAGCGCCGTGGCCCGGCCGATACCGCTCGCCGCGCCGGTTACCAGGGTCTTCTTGCCACTCAGGCCACGTCCACGCACGTCGATCCATCCCTCGATTGACAGCCTTGTCAGACCGCACGCTACTACGCGAACAGAGTTGTTCGCATGTCGGGTGAGTACCCGTTACGCCCCTATTTTCCTGGGCACCGAGCCACTGGGCCCGGGATTCGCGGCCACGCTCGGGAACATTAGGGGATCGGTTTCACGACGGCCCCGAATCGGAGCCCGGCACGCCGGGGACCCGGTTCAGGAAGGGCCCGGCAGGACCGACCGGCTGGTCCCCGGCAGGTCCAGATCCAGCGCGATCCGCCCCGCCGCCAGATGCTCCTCGACCTCCTCGGCCGGCATCGGCCGCGCGATCAGGAAGCCCTGCGCCCGATAGCAGCCCAGGGCCACCAGCGTGCGCGCCGCCACCGTGGTCTCCACACCCTCGCCGACCACCCCGAGTCCGAACGAACCCGCCAGCCCCACAATCGATTTCACGATCGCCAGATCATCGGCGCTGGCGCCCAGCCGCTGCACGAAACCGCGGTCGATCTTCACCGCGTCCACCGGCAGCGCCTTGAGATGCGACAGCGACGAATACCCCGTCCCGAAGTCGTCGATGGCGATCTGCACGCCCATCCGCTTGAGCCCGCGCAAGGTCACCTGGGTGCGCGCGAGATCCTGCACCACCACATGTTCGGTGATCTCCAGGCACACCGAGGACCCGTCGATTCCGTAGCGGCGCAGAATCCCTTCGATGGTCTCCACGAAGTCCAGCGAAACCAGCTGCACCGGAGACACATTGATCCGGATCACCACATTCGAGGCCAGCCCGCGGCGCCGCCAGGACGCGAATTGCTCCGCGGCCGTGCGGATCACCCAGCGACCCAGCTCACCCGCCAGATTGGTGGCCTCCGCGACACCCACGAACGCCCCCGGCGGCAACAGTCCACGGGTCGGATGTTGCCAGCGCACAAGCGCTTCCAGCGCGACCACCCGCCCGGTGCGCAGATCCACCTCGGGCTGATAGTGCAGCAACAACGAACCGTCCGACACCGCGCCACGCAGGTTCAACTCGACGTCGTCCTGCAACTCGAACTGCGCCCGCATGGCATCGGTGAACACCGCGACACCGTTGCCGCCACTCGACTTCGCCGACAGCAGAGCGTGATCCGCGCGCCGCAGCACATCGGCCACCGTGGTCTCACCCGGGATCCCCAGCGCCACACCGACACTCGCGCCACGACTGACGGTCTCCTCGCCGACGGTCACCCGCCGCGCGATCAACTGCTGGATCCGGCTGGCCTCCCGCTCGGCCGCCGCGGCGTCCATCGGCTTGGCCGGCACGATCACGAACTCGTCCCCGCCCAGCCGGGCGATCATGTCACCGGCATCCAGGTTTTCGCGCAACCGAGTCGCCAGCGTGCGAATGAAATTGTCCCCGGCCGTATGCCCCAGAAAATCATTGAGCGCCTTGAGCCGATCCAGATCCAGGAAGAACGCCGCCACCGGCCCCGCGCACCCGGGTCTGAGCCGATCCTCCATATGCTCGAGCAGCGCCCGCCGATTCGCCAACCCGGTCAGATCATCGTGCATGGCGATATAGCGCAGCCGCTCCTCGGCCTCCACCCGCGCCTGCAACTGCGCGAACAAGGCGGCAATCGCCTTGAGCACATTGATCTCGCGGGTGCTCCAATCCCGGTCGCCGACCTTGATGAAACCGAGCACGCCGGTGGAGGTCTCCCGCGACACCAGCGGCACGCAGGCGGCCGACACCTCGGAGAAGCCCGTCGCCTGCTGGATGAACGCCTGATAGTCGGGGTAGTCCGGGGCGCGCCGGATGATCATCGGCTCGGTCAGCTGTTCGAGCTGAGCGAAAACCGAGTTGGTGTTGTCGAAGTAGGTCACGCGCAACGGATCCGGGTCCACCGCCACCGGACGCGGCGGCCATTCGGCGATCAGGATCGAGGCGCGCTGCTTCTGATCGGTGTGGCGCAGGAAACTGAAGTCGACATCGAAATGATCGACCAGCCAGGACAGCACCCGTTCACTCGCGTCCGCCATCGTCGTGGCATCGACCGCCATCAGTTCGGCGGCGATCTGCGTCACCAGTGAGTCGAGAGTTCGCCGAGGCACCTTGTCTCCGATCGCACTAGCCGCTGGTGTCCGCGTTCGGTATCGGAAGTCGCCTGCTCCGAACGGTGACCTCCGCCGCGTAACCGAGGCGAAGAACGACTGCCACTGTCTCGTGCTCAGGCACTCCCAATACGTCCAGGAAGCGGTCCTGAAGTGACGTTAGTGTATCGGCGAACTCCGGGGAAACCGTATGTAGTTCGCCAGGGCGTCGGGCATACAGAAAGGTCGGCGACACCGGCTGCACCGCCAATCCCTGCCGCTGCGCGCCGATCCAGACGCGCTGCATCGCCTCGCCCGCCCGGGCGTAGGCGACCAGTTCGGCCGCGTCCTCGGGGATCGGGGCGGGGAAGGTCACCGCCACCACCGCCGAGGCCGTCCGCACCCGGTCACGAATCGAATCGCCCAGGGTGATGCCGCCCCGCCAGGAGCGAACGGACTCCATCACGTCGGCGCGTCGCCCGATCTCGAGCTTGGCCAGCTCATCCGCTGCCAGCTCGAGCGTGCGCAGATCCAGACCGGTGCGCGGATCATCGCCCGGCCAGCGCAGTTCGGCGAACATCTCCTCGTGCAGGCGCGGGGTCAGATAGCGCGCCCGATCGGATTCGGCGAGCAGCAGGGCGAGTCGATCGATGGCCTCGCGGTCGGCCGCCCAGCGCAATCCGCCGCCGGCCGCCGCCGCTATCGCGGCCAGGGCTTCCAGCGTCCCGGCCGGAATCGGCGCGGCGGTACCGGCGCCTCGATTGGTATGCCGTGCCAGCAGCGCCTGATGATCGGCGGCGAGCACGGGGTCGGAGCCCGACCCCAGCCGCAGCGTCGCGGTCAGGTGTCCGGGTCCGGTGCTGCCGAGGTCGCTGTCGCCGAGCAGTCCGAGCGCGGCGGCGGCCGATCGGGCGTTGTACAGTGCCGCTCCGACCGAGAGCGCACTGCCCCGGCAGCCGATGTCCAGCAGCGGAGAGCGCTCGGGCGCAAGGGAAATCGTGACGACCCCGTCGGCCAGGCCCAGGGTCCACGGCTGCGCGTTGCCGCCCGAGGGTGCGCGCTGTGCACAGGCCAGGATGGCCGCGGCACCGGATTCGGGCAGCGGATTCTCGGCCGACTCCTGCGGCCACACCAGATCCTCGGCCGGAGCCGGTTCGGCGATCTCGTCCAGTGCCTGCTCGAGATCGACGCGGGTGCGACCAGACGGCAGTTTCAATCCGAGTCCGATGCGCCGCACCGCGGTCGCCACGCTGGCACCGCCCAGCATGACGTCCGCTCCCAGTTGCGGCCAGCTGTTGAGCGATTCGCCGATCTCCACCATGCTCGCGGCCAGGGTGCGAGAAAGATTGCGGCCGTCCAGAATCCGGATCACATGCGGGGCCTTGTCGCGGGTCGACAGGCCGCGCAGATCGGCGGCGCTGATTTCGCCCAGCAGGCCGTGGAAGGGCAGGCGATCGGGTTCGAGGTCGAAGCGCTCCACATCGAGCAGGCCGCGGTCGTTGGACTGCATGAGCAGCGGCAGGCGATGTCGCCGAGCGGCCTCGCGGGTCACCAGCTTGATGTCGAGCGAATCGCACTCTTCGACAACAACGGACAATCCGGACAGAAATTCGTCGACATTGTCCACAGTGATCCCCGCGTCGAAGACCTCGACGGGCAGATAGGGATCGAGTTCCGCGATCCGGCGGGCAGTCACCACGGCCTTGTTCACACCGATGTCGAATACCGTCCCCGGCACCCGATTGAGGTTGGTGAGCTCGATGGTGTCGAAGTCGGCGAGCCGCAGCCCGCCACAGATACCCTCCAGCGCGAGGGTGTAGCCGACGGCGTGACCCACGCTCTGCCCGACCACGCCGATGGTCAGTTCACCCAGGGTCCGCTGGTCGGCACGGGTGAGGGTATTTCGATTCCGGTCCAGCCGAACCGCACGCAATAACTCCGCGCCGGGCAGCGCGATAACCGCACGGCGCCATGGGTAATGGACCCAGCGATCCGACTCCGGCGTTTCCGACAATTCTGGCGGATTCACCAGCGCCGCGAATTCGGCACGCAGCAAATCGCGCAAATCGGAAAATTCTATGGAAGGGTCCGACCGCAGTTCCGCCAACGTCCGGGCGTCTTCGGGATGGAATTCATCGAGCAGGATGGGCCGATAATCCCCGGCCGTAGGACGGTCGGTGGACATAGTCAGGCCGATCCCTCGTCCCGGGCCCAGACTATCGGCAGCCTGGTGCCGTCCGCGGTGAGTTCGGCCATTTCAAGATCGATCAGCCGGGTCTGCGATTCCGTTGCGACAGTGCGATATGTCTGCATATCCCACCAGATCGGCACGGTCCGGTACCGATCGTCCGGATACGAGGTCGCCGGAATCCACCAGGCGACATTCGCGCCGCTGCTGCGGTAGCACTTGAGCGCATGATCGGGGGCCACACCGACGGCGTACCGCACGCCCAACAGGGAGGCACAATGCACGATCGCGCGGGCGACCCAATCCGCGAGCTCGCGGCGATGCGGAGTGTCGCGAACGGTCCAGCCCGCCTTGCACTCGATCACACCGTCGGGAATCTGATCGGCGACCATCCGGCGGAACGCCGCATCACCCGGCAGACCGGCCCAGCTCGCGACGGCGTGGACCGTGTCGACGTGCTGATGTGGGCCCTCGGCCCGGACACCGGCGACGGCTCTTCCCTCGGCGTCCAGGGCAATACCGAACAGGATGGTCGAACGACCGTCGATGACCGCGTCGTATTCGAGCGCGTCCTCGGAACCGTAGTGGCGGTACACCTCGAGGGCGCCGTCCATGCACTGCCGCCAGAGTGCGAGATCAGCGTGGGGCGGCCCGACCAGGAACGTGCATCCGGAATCCGCGTGACGGTAGCGGAGCATCCCGCTACCGGGGTCTTCCGTGGGGGTGAACGCGATCGGTTCGACTTTCATAAAGTTCCGCTCCACTAATGCACTTACTTCGCGCAACCCTCTTGCGTTCCAGCCCGATACGGGTATGTATCGACAGTGCCCCGCATGGGCACCTAGGGGAGTATCCGTCAGCCCGTTGAAATTGTCCAGGCATCCGGCTAATCCCCCGAAACCCGGAAGGGGCTCCGGAAATTCCCCCTGGTCAAACCATTGCTATCAGTCATGAATTTCAACGACAAGACCAGTTGGTTCCCAACTAGTTAACAATTAGCAATCAGACCAGGATGGAGATGAAGAGCTCCAGTTCGGCCGGTCCGGACCAGATCTCGATCTCCTCGCGGTATGCCCGGGTGATCTCGGCGGACGCGGTCGCGTCATCGACCTGGGCCCAGACATCCTCGGCGGGATCGTGGTAGTCGCCGTTCGGGCGGAACCGGGCGTAGACGCCCTTCGGCACCCGGATCAGGACGTCACCGGTGGGGACATCGTCGGGGCCGGGGTACTCGTAGGCGACCACGACGTTGTAATTGCCCGCCGGGTCGGGGACATACACCGTGGCCAGCGGGCGCGCGGTATCGTCCCGATCCCGCAGCCGATCGCGCAGGAACTCGATGAGCTCACTGTTGGACACCTTGAAGCTGGGTCGCACCCGCGGGACCACCAGGCCGCCGTAGACCCCGCCGGGCCGGACCACGATCGAATAGGTCATGACGGCTCGACCGCCAGATAGAGATCGATCTTGTAGGCGTGCGGGTAGGTCTCGAAGTCGCCGGTGTGGATGCGCTTGATCTGCTTGTGCTCCTCGGCGTACGCGATCTGGGTCCACAGATCCGTCATCACCTGCGGGAAGTTACCGACCGAGGAGAAGCGGGCGTAGGTGCCGCGCGGCAGGCGGGCCACGATGTGACCGCGGGTCACCTCGGCGAGCGAGCCGCACTCGTACCCGACGATCTGGGTGTTGTAGGTGCCGAGCTCCGCCGCGTAATCGGTGTAGGCCGAGGCCAGCGGGCCACCGAGCTCCTGATGCAGGACGGCGGCCCAGGCCACCTCCAGATCGTGGTCACGCAGTTCACCGAGGGCACGTTTCGGGCTGCGCACCGGCAACCCGGCAACCCACGTCTCGTCCCGCTCGACGATCTCGAACTGCATTGGTAAGGAACTCTCTCGAGGTGTGATCACAGCCAGTCGGCCAAGCCTTCGCCATGCTATCAATCACTTCGGGGCGTGCTCCGCGACACGACAGCGGTACCCCGGGGCCGCGCCGGAGCGGGACGGCTAGCCGGATGGGGTGTCGTCGCGGCGGCGGTGCGGGCGGGCCATCGGGGCGTGCCAGTGCCGGCGCAGGGCGATCAGGCGCAGGGTCACCGCGCCCGCGCCGGCGAGACCGCCTGTCCAATAGGTGTATTGGCCGTAGTGCAGCAGGGTCGCGGTGACCGCGGAGCCGAGCAGGGCGGGCACCGCGTAGAGCTCGCCGTCGCTGAGCACGCTCGGGGTGACGCCGGCCAGCACATCCCGGATCACGCCGCCGCCGACCGCGGTGACCACGCCCAACGCCGCCGCCGAGGTGGCCGACATGCCGTACTGGAAGGCGGTGACCGTGCCGGTCACGCAGAAGATGCCCAGGCCGATGGCGTCGGCGACGTTCAACGGGATGCGCACCAGCCGCACCGGCGGATGCCAGAAGAAGATGAGTACCGCTGCCAGCAGCGCGATTCCGGCGTACGAGACCTGCACAAAAGCGAGCGGTGGGGTGCGGCCGATGACCAGATCGCGAATCACGCCGCCGCCCGTCGCGGTGGCGATGGCCAGCACCGCGATGCCGACCACATCGAATCGGCGGCGCACCGCGAGCAGTGCGCCCGAGAGTCCGAATGCGAACACGCCCACCAGGTTTCCCACACTCTGCGCCGCGTCCACGGGGGTGCCGAGTTCGACGAGATCACTCATGGCGTGGCGGGTTTCCTTCCCAGTCGCTAACTCTCGGCTATCGGCGCTCAGTATGCCCGGATCCCGGCAGGGCCCTACCCGGTTCATGACATCGCCGCGTCGCCGCACGGTTCGAGCCGCCGTGTGCTTGAGTCGCCTCGTGTGCCACACAATTGCCCAGCTCGACGCGGAACTTACCGCGTGCCGCGCCTGCCCCCGCCTGGTGGCCTGGCGCGAACAGGTCGCACACGAGAAACGAGCCGCCTTCAGTGATGAAAATTACTGGGGTAAACCGGTTCCGGCCTTCGGCCCCGCCGATGCCCGCCTGCTGATCGTCGGCCTCGCTCCCGCCGCCCACGGCGGCAATCGCACCGGCCGCATGTTCACCGGCGACCGCAGCGCCGACGTCCTGATCGCCCGCATGCACGCCGCCGGCCTGGCCAACCAGCCCACCAGCGTGTCCGCCGACGACGGCCTGCGCTTGCTCGGCACCCGCATGACCGCCCCCGTCCACTGCGCCCCACCCGACAACAAACCCACCCCCACCGAACGCGACACCTGCCGGCACTGGCTCACCACCGAACTCGACCTGCTCGCCCCGACCTTGCGCGCGATCGTCGTGCTCGGCGGCTGGGGCTGGCAGGCCCTGCTGCCCGCCCTCGCCGAATCCGGTTGGGAGATCCCCAAACCCAGACCCAAGTTCACCCACGGCGCGCATGTGGAGCTCTCCCCCGCCCGCCCCGACCGCCGCCCACTACACCTGTTCGGCACCTACCACCCCTCCCAGCAGAACACCTTCACCGGCCGCCTCACCCCCGCCATGCTCGAGCAAGTCCTCACCACCGCCGCCCGAACCGCCGGACTCCCCTGATCCTCACCAGGCCGGGTGCGGCTGCCCAACCGGATAAGATGCGGTCGTGAGCAGGGCCGATGATGAATCCGGGCGGGAGGCGACGGTCACCGACGACGAGGTGGCCGGAGGCGTGCGAGTGCGCCCGAAGCGCGCCGAGACCCGACAGCGACTGCTGGACGCGGCCTTCGAAGCCTTCGCCGAGGAGGGCTTCGGCCGCTGCTCGGTCGAGCAGGTGTGCGAGCGAGCCGGATTCACCCGCGGCGCCTTCTATTCGAATTTCACCTCCCTGGAGGAACTGTTCCTCGCCATGTGGGAACAGCGCTCCGCCCGCATGCTGGCCGAGGCCACCGCAATGCTGGACACCCCCGACGGCATAGCGCTCGACCCCCGCCGCGCCGTGGAACAACTCCTGGCCGCAGTCCCCGTGGACGACAAGTGGTTTCGAATCACCTCCGAATTCACCGCCCACGCCCTCCGCAACCCCGCCCTCCGCCAGGTGGTGGTGGCCCGCGAGGAAGCAATCTCCACAGCCCTCACCCCCGTAGTGGTCACCCTGATGCGCCGCAACGGCCGCCGAGTCCCCGACCCCACCGCCCTGGGCCGAGCCCTGGTGGCAGTCCACGACGGCACCCTCGCCCAATGCCTCCTGGAACCCAACAACCCACACGTGCGCGACTACCGAGTAGACCTCTTCCTACGAGTACTCGAGTCCTACAGCGAACCCACCCCCTGACGGCCTCAAACCACCCCCAACCAGCCGATTCGCCCCCACACCAACCCACCTGCTAAAGTTTTCCACCGCGGGCCGGAAACGACCCCGCGGGGCTATAGCGCAGTTGGTAGCGCGTCTCGTTCGCATCGAGAAGGTCAGGGGTTCGATTCCCCTTAGCTCCACAACAACCGCCCGTGATCTCGGATGAGATCGCGGGCGGTTTTGTTTTCGCCCTGACTCTTTGGCGTCTGATGGACCCGGCTACCTGCGCTGATGGAATTGGCAGACCGAACCGGCAGGTACCGTTGGGCGGTGAAACCAGCTGATGTGCGACGCCTGAAAGATGGAGACCTCGAGACGCGGAAGGACAATCTGCGGCTCTTGGTCGAGCGGGCCGGGTACGGCGACACATCCGCCAAGGAAGCATTGCGTGCGCTGGTGCGCGACTATTCCGACTATCACCGGTCGCTTTACAGCCAGGCGTTGAATCATGCGGCGGTCTTCGGTGACGACAGCCTCGAGGCACCGTTGCTCGCGGCGCTTGCCGATACTCGGTACAACTGCCAGGCGTGGGCGGCGATGGGGTGTGCGGCGCTCGGGTTCCGCGACGCGGTGCCCGGTTTGGTCGCGATGCTGGAACATCCGCAGGAGTACGCCCGGGTGCAGGCGGTGATAGCGCTGGGGGCACTCGGTGACGAAACGGCTGTCCCGGCAATCACTCCCCTGTTGCGGGACCCGATCGCGGGAATGCGCGAGCGTGCCGCTGAAACCCTCGGCATGCTCGGCGGCGAGGTGGCCCTGGCCGCGCTGTGGGACGAATTCGAGAACCGCCGGTACTACCGCATCGGCTACATCGCCAGCGCCCTGTCCACCTTCACCCCGGACGTCATCCCGAGGCTGTGCGAGGCGGCCGGCAGCAACGACCCGAACCAGCGGTATTGGGCCGCCGTCGCGCTCGGTTCGACCGGCGACGATCGTGCCGTGCCGACGCTGGAACGGCTGATGGCCCACGACCGAGGCGCAACCGTCTTCGACGGGATGGTGAACGTCGCCGCGAAGAAGGGCCTCCGCACGCTCCGACGAATTCAAGCCGCGATCGCAGCCCGCGAATCCTGAGAGCGGTAGCCGACCCGCGTTAACGCATGGATTCGTTTCATGGCCAGGCGGCCTACGCGAGCGGCTCGGCTGTTCACGCTCTCCGGGTACGTTGTTCGAGAGCCTTGGACAAGGCTCTACAGGAGTGGTGATGAACTACTTTGCCTTCGTAGTCCTTTCGGTGGGCGGCTTCACGGCCTGCGCCGAATTCGGTTCGTACGCTTTCGTTCACCCCGTCATTCGGCGCCTGCCGCCTGTCCACCACGTGGAAGTGGAGCGGGGGCTTTTGAAGACGTTCGGCCGGGTGATGCCCGTCGCGATGACTCTCACCGTCGTGCTCGCCATCGCCTACGCCGTGCATGCCTGGGGTGACGGCGGCGCCCCGCGAATCCTTGCTTGCGGTGCCGCGGTCACGCTGGTGGTGGCGCTGGTGTCGACGATCATCTTCAACGTGCCGATCAACCGGGCGACCGGAAAGTGGGATCCCGAGCATCCTCCGGAGACCTGGAAGGCCACCCGCGATCGCTGGGAGTTCTTCCAGGCGTTGCGATCCTGGCTCCTGCTCATCGGCTTCGTCCTGTTGGCGGCCACCGTCTCGGCGCAACTGCCCTGACCGAACCTTCCGATGGATGCGTTTCAGGGCCACGCACCATCCGCGAGCGACTCGTGGTTGCGGCGATAGATGCCGGGTGCGATTCCGTACTCGCGTTTGAATGCCTTGGCGAAGGCGAATTCCGAGGTGTATCCGATCTGGCGGGCGATGGTCGCCAGGGGTGCGTGGTCGTGGCGGAGCAGGCGTGCGGCGGTGATCATGCGCCAGCGGGTGAGGTAGGTGAGGGGTGGTTCGCCGACCAGGCGGGTGAATCTGCGGGTGAAAGTGGCTCGGGCCAGGCCGATTTCGGCTGCCAGGCGATCCACCGTCCAGGGTTCGGCGGGGTGGGCGTGCATTCGATGCAGGCTGTGGCCGATCGCCGGGTCGGCCATGGCCGCGGTCCAGCCGGTGGCTCGGGTGCCGTACCAGGCTCGCAGGATGTAGATCAGCAGGGCTTCCACCAGGGCGGTGACGATGGCGTCGCCGCCGGGGCCGGGTGAGCGGATTTCGTTGGCGAGCAACGCGATCGCGGCAGCCAGCCGGGGTTCCCGGGAGCTGGGCAGGTGCACCACCTCCGGTAGATCGGCGAGCAGTGGGTGGCGTCTGCTCTGCTCGATCCGGTAGGCGCCGGACAGCAGCGTCGTCTCCTCGCCGTCGCCGCCGATCGTGATCCTGTCGACACGATGGACGACCACCGGGTCGACCGGCTCCGCCGTGGCGGGGTTCGCGAGTGTGTGCGGCGACCCTGCCGGGATCAGCACGACATCCCCGGCGCGCAACACGATCGGCTGTGCGCCGTCGCGAATCAGCAGGCACTCGCCGTCCACGATGACGTGGAAACCGAATCCCCGCCGCCCGCCGAAGCGCAATCCCCAGGGTGCACGGGCGTGCGTGTGAACGGAAAGAGCGGGAGCGGTAGTCGATGCGGCGACCGCCTCACTCAGTACGTCGAGCTTCATCGTGGCTTCCCATGATCCGATCGAACATGTTTCGGGCACATTCCACCATGGTTCGGATCAATCCCGGCTCATAGCGTCAGTGCGACAGCACAATTCGTCCAGAGGAGATCCTCGTGTCGCATCCTTCCTCCGTCATCGTCACGGGCGCCGCGCGCGGCATCGGTCGCGCCGTCGCCGAACGACTCGGCTCGGCCGGAGCCGGTGTCATCGTCAACTATCGGTCCGATGCGGCGGCGGCCGAGTCCGTGGTCGCCGCGATCCACGCGGCGGGCGGGCAGGCAACGGCAGTGCAGGCTGATGTTGCTGTGCCCGAACAGGTTCAACACCTCTTCGACGTAGCGCGCGAGAACTACGGCGACCCGAAGATCGTCGTGCACAGCGCGGCGGTCACTCATTTCACTCCGCTGGCCCAGGCCACCGACGCCGACTACGACCGCGTCTTCGACACCAATACCAGGGCCACCTTCGCCACGCTGCGGGCAGCTGCCCGGCAGGTGGTCGACGACGGCCGGATCATCGTCATATCCAGTGGTGCGGCAGTGGTTCCGCGCGCCGGCGCGGGGTTGTACGCCGCAGGCAAGGCTGCGGGTGATCAACTCGTGCGGGTCCTGGCCACCGAACTCGCACCTCGGCGAATCACCGTCAACAGTGTGCTTCCGGGCCCCACCCGCACCGAGAAGGTAGCGGAAACCATGGGGTCAGCGCAGCTTTCGGTGGTCGCCGCCGAGATCCCGCTCGGACGGCTGGCCGAACCCGCCGATATCGCCGACGTGGTCGCGTTTCTGGCCTCGGAGGGGGCACGCTGGATAACCGGCCAGACCATCCACGCCGGGGGCGGCATGTTTTAGATCTTGCGCAGATTCCTTGTGGCGGTGCACAATTCCTGCGTCAAGATTGTTTGGCCGTCGGTAGGCGGTCCGGGGAGGGTCACTGTGAGTATCAAGAGTGGGTACGTTCGTGCTGCGCTGGGCACGGTCATTATCGGTGCGGCCGTCGTGGTTACCGCCGGGGCGGCGAGTGCGGATGTGCAGCTGCAGCCGGTCGACAGCAGCCAGCAGAACGCCGATATCAGCGGGTACGGATCGGGTAGTGCCGCGGGGTCCGGGCACGCGCTCGGCGACATGATCGGGCGCCTGCTGTTCCACAACGACGACAACTGACCCTGCGGGTCGGTACCGCCCGTGACCTCGGTGGAGGTCACGGGCATTTTTTGTTCCGCGTGGGATTCACGGTTCGGGATGTGCGGCGGGCTACGGTACGCGCCGTAGGGATGGAGATTCCCGGATAGGAGCGGTGTGCAGATGGGGCGCTGGACGTTCGGGGTGCGGGTCGTGTTCGTTGTCGGCTGTGTGCTGGCGGGGGCCGGGATGCCGACGGCGGGCGCGGATCCCGATGCGCAGTCGCGGCCGCTGGGCTGTGTCCCCGAGATCGGGACGCTGCAGATCATTCCGCCGCTGCCGGGGCTGTTCCTGCCGCTGCCCAGTATCAAGGGGCCGTCGGAGTTCGATGATCTGCCGGTCGCACCGGCGGGGCTGGAATTTCCGCCCAGCGTGGAATTGCGGGACACCACACAGGGATTCAACGATGTCGTCGAAGTGGTGCTGCGTGAGGGCGCACTGTACGCGCGGCCGCGCGGATCGGCTGGGCCGTGGCGGGCGGTCGCCACTCCCGGCTGCCTGGCGGGGCAGATCGTCGCAATGTCGTTGAACAACAACATGCTTGTCGCCGCGGATGCGAACGGGTGGATCTATTCGCTCGACAATCTGCTCTCCGGCCCGCTGCTGTGGAACTGGACCTACTCGTACGGCGCGCCCATCTGGCTGTGGCCGGGTGATCGGGTCGCGGCCGCGGACACCACCGCGCAGACCTGGGCGATCAGTCACCGCATGTCGACGAGTTTCGATGACGCGGAAGGGAATCGGCATCCGACGACGGCGGGCCTGGTCGAGTTGGTCAGCCTCACCGGCGACGGATCACGCATCGTCTATCAGGACCCGTGGCTACCGCCGGACCGCAGCTACGAGATCGGCGGACCGCTGGACGGACGCTTCATCTCGAACTCGCTGTCGGTCTCCGGATCGGTCACCTTCGTCATGAACCGCTACGGCGATATGTACACCCGCAAGTACGACCTGGATATGGCCGGCGCCAACCACATTCCGGGCCGCTACACCTGGCAGGAGCAGGGACGCAAGCCGTCCGCGCCCAACCAGCTGGTGGAACGGTTCGACCCGCAGTACGCCGCCATCTCCCTGCCCGCCCAGGACTGGATCGCGCAGCCGAAGATTCCGGGCGAGATCACCGGCCGCATTTCCGTGCACGACAGCGGGCCCCTGGTGGAGAACCGGGAACTGCGCGTCGAGGGCCGCCGCGACGGCGTCACCGGCTACTGGTTCAAGGATCTCGCCGCAGCGGACTGGCAGTTCACGGCGACGAATCAGCCACTGCAACAGCAGATTCTGTCCGCCAACCCCAACCTCGACCAGTCCTCACTCACCCTCGCGCCGGAAAGCGAGCTGTCCTTCCGCGGCGCGCTCCCGACGGGCTGGACCCTGGCCGTCGACCACTTCGACTGGGCCCAAACCAAACACGCCGTCACCCTCACCTCCCCCACCGGCCACGCCTACCCGATCGCCCTCTACACCACCGATGAACTGCGCCTGCTGCCCCGAGGCGAAGGGCTCGACCAGAACCCCCGCGGACTCGAGGGGGCCCTCGATCTCCGCCCCGCCGACCCCCGCAATCCCGACAACGCGGAACTCGCCCGATTCATCGACTCCACCCTCAACGGTCAGCAGATCTACGAGGTGAAAGTCGAAGCCACCGAGTCACATCTGGTCCTGGACCCGCTCGGCAGCGTCCTCGACCGCACCTGACGCGGCTCCTGAGTCAGTTCGGCGACGGGGTGAGCGCGGCCTTGTTGGCGCGCACCCAGTTGGTGTAGTCGCCGGGCTCCCGGCCGGTGATGTCGAAAACTGCGGGCAGCACTGCGGATTCGTCGAGGCCGCCGTGTCCGTAGAAGTTCATGAAGGCGTCCGCGTAGGCGGCGGGCATCTGGGTCAGCATTTCCGCGTAGCTCTCCTCGTCGCTCAGCGCGACCACGCGCAGCGGTCGCGAGAGTTCGGCGGCGAGGATCTCGACCTGTTCGATCGCGCTCAAAGACTGTGGCCCGCTCAATGTGTAGGTCCGGCCCGCGTGCGCATCGTCGACCAGCGCGACCGCCGCGACCGCGCCGATATCCGCCGGATCGATGACCGCCGTGCGGACGCCCGCGAACTGCAATCGCAGTTCGTCGCCCGCCCGCAGCTGCGGCAGCCATCGGAAGGTGTTGGACATGAACGACGCCGGGCGCAACACGGTGGCGGGCAGGCCGGATGCCGCCACCAGCTGCTCGGCTCCCGCCATCATCGCCGTAACCGCATTGCTCATGTCCCGCGAACCCGCCGATCCACCCGAAAGCTGCACCACGCGTGCGACTCCCGCGCGTTTCGCCGCATCCAGCAGGCCCGCCGCGCCTGTGTAGCCGGGCAGCAAGAATATGCCCTCCACCCCGTTCAGCAGCGGCAGCAGTGTCTCGGCCGCATCGAGATCGCCGGTGACGATCTCGGTCCCCGCGGGCAGCCGCGCCGCGCGCGGATCCCGCACCACGGCACGAACGGGGTGGTCACCGGCCCACAGTGCCCGCACAACCTCGGATCCGACATTGCCGGCAGCGCCGGTCACCAAGTACATCGCCATCTCCTCATCAGCCGGAAAGCCCTGTCATTCAGCAGCTTCCGCTCCAACCGTAGGCGGCTCGAGCACCGATGGGGCCGAATCAGTTGCGGGCCGGATCTGCCGATGCTGAGACAGTGGTGTGTTGGGCGGCGAGTTCGCCCGCCAGGGACCAGGTTCGGTGCTCGTCGGCGGGGCCGGTCAGGTCGGTGCTGACGAGGACTACCTCGGTGGCTCCGGCCTCGTAGTAGCGGCGGATCCCGGCGGCGACGGTTTCCTCGTCGCCGATGAGGGCGAGTTCGCCTGCGCGTGAGGCGCCTTCCAGGTCGATGACCCGGCGGTAGGACGGTATCTGCTCGTAGAACGCGAGGCGCTCGAGCGCCTGTGCGCGGGCGGCGTCGACATCGGCGGTGACCACGGCGGGGACGAAGGCGACCACGCGTGGGGTGCGTGCCGAGGCACGGGTGATCGCGGGAACGATGGTCCCGGCCAAGCCCTTCGGACCGGCCAGGAACGGCAGAATTCCGTCGGCGAGTTCACCGGTGACCCGCAATGCCTGCGGTCCCATTGCCGCCACCAGGACCGGCGTTCGCGGCTGCGCTCCGGGTAGGGCGGTCGGCCAGGGCGGCGCGGCGGCGAGCAGTTCGCCATGGAATTCGGCGGTCCCGGTATCGAGCAATTGGGTGATCGCGGTGAGGAATTCACGCAGACGAGCGATCGGCCGATCGAAAGGGGCGCCGAACGCACCGGCGACCAGGGCCGAGCCGAG
Source organism: Nocardia sp. NPDC059240 (assembly GCF_042753865.1). NCBI lineage: Bacteria > Bacillati > Actinomycetota > Actinomycetes > Mycobacteriales > Nocardiaceae > Nocardia > Nocardia sp. NPDC059240. The sequence goes on from NZ_JBHZAC010000006.1 coordinate 98,794, forward strand.
CGCCACGCCCAGGTGATACCGGCCGTGCGTCGCGGCCTGCGCGGTTTGCGCCTGTGCGGCGACGATCAGCGGATGGCGGCCGACCACCGGAATCGCCGAGGTACCGACCTGCAGTCCCGGCACCTCACGGCCGACGATCCCGGCCAGCGCGGGCGAGTCATAGTCCATTCGCTGCCCGAACCACACCGATCCGACACCCAATTCGTGCACCACCCGAGCCTGGTCCACAATCGCGTCGACATAGTTGTCCGCATTCGTTGCGGCGAGCGCAATTCCGAGAGTCATGCCGTGGGCAACCCCCGCATGTCAGGGCCTGTTCCCGTAATGCGGTGATGAAATCACCATGAGCACAATGCCTTTGGCGACTTGCACGAGTCGATCCGATCGCCGAGCCGCGCGGGTCGTCGGGGGCCTGCCTATACTGATCGCCTGTTTGTCGACCGTCCAGGAGGAATGTGGTGGGGGGCGATTGGCTGCTGGGCATCGCATTCGGGACGACGGCGACCGCCGCGGCTGGGCTGGAGGTGGCCGCCGGACAGGTGACGCCGATCCGGATGCCCGGCGGCGTGATCGTGATCCCGGCGGATCGGGACGGGGCGATATCGGCACTGCGAGCGGTCCTGCATGCCGCGATGTCCGCGCGCAGCGGACCGCCACCGGCCGGATTGGCGCTCGCGTACCCGGATGGGTTGCCGCCCCATCAGGTCGAGACGCTCGCGCAAGCGACTGCGGCGCTGGGGTATCCGGCGAATCTCGTCCGGCTGATCCCGATCTCGGCTGCGGCAGCACACAATTCGGCCGCCTACCCCGACGACAACCCGGCTTCGGCCGCCGCCCGCGGCGCACTACTCGCCGTCATCGGCCCGGCCCCGTCGTATCAGGCTCCGCAGCAACCGACTCCGCAGCGGAGCCCGGCCCCGGCAGCCGCGAGGCCACCCGCGCAGCAACCTTGGGTCTGGGTGGCCATCGCCGCCGCCGTCCTCGTGATCGCCGGTGGGACAACGACAGCCATCGTGCTGACGAGCAGCGGCGACGACACCACCTCGGCGACCGGTACCACCACGACACGGTTCACCACATCACGCCCGACCACTACCCCGGTTCCCACGACCAGTGCCGTGGCGACCGTGCAGCCGGATCTGCCGTCGGCGACTCCACCGCCGCCTCCGCCGGAGACCACCACACCCAGCCCCGAGCCGCCACCGACCACCACGGTGCGGCCCGCTCCGTCGACAGCGAAACCCGAACCGTCGCAACCCGATACGCCCGAGACGACGCCACCGGTGAAGGACTACCATGAGGCCTACGTCCGGGGGTCCTGCCAAGGATTTCTCAAAGTGTTGCACACGTATCCCGGCGGCCTTGCACAGATGCGCGCGCAGATGGTGCGGCCGTTCTACATGTCACCGGACGAGTGGGCCGAAGCGTTCGATCGCGCGGAATCCGGGTCATGTTATTGACACCCCGGCGGTAAGTAACTCCTGTCCGGGTCAGTTGGCCGGTGCGATATGGCTGTACACCGCACCCGCAACGGCCGCATCGCCCCGGGGTGACGGGTGGAACGGCAGGCCGACCAGGTTCACCTTCGGATCCAGCGCGCCGAGCACCCACGGATCGGCCGAGCACAGCCCGTGTCCGGCGGTAGTCGTCCGGGCGTCGACGAAGTCGATCGAAAGCAGCTGGGCCGCATCGCGTTCGGCGTCGTCGACCTTGTTCCAGAATGCGTTGATGGCGCCGCCGCGCGGCTGGACGTAGCGGAACACACCCAGCACGTCGAGGCACCAGTCGTTCGAACCGGCCGGTGCCAGTTCGGGATAGCCGACGAGTTCGATCTTCGCGTTCGGCGCGTAGTACTTCACGTAGTCGACGACCTTGCGTACCCGGTCGGCGTAGGCCGGGCCGTTGACCGTGTCGAGGTCGGGCCATCGCCCCTGGGTGACCGCGTCGGCGTCACACCCCTGGTCGAGGTTGAAGGCGCACGTCAACTGTGCGGGCGCGTCGGCGGTGGTGGCCGAATCGTGCGGCCATTCGTCGTTGGCGCCCAACTGGATCGCCACCACCTTGGTGCGCGGCCCGAACGCCCCGTTCTTGGCCGCCTTGATGGCCAACTGGGCCAAGGTATAGCCGTCCCGGCCCGGAACCTGCTGGCCGCTCGCGGTCACCGGTCCGCTGTCGATCGAGGCGTTGGTGCAGGTGGCGTTCTCGAAGTCCGCGGCCTCGACGCCCATCAGCGTGCTCAACTGGACGGGCCAGGAGGTGTCGCGGTGCAGGCATTCGTGTGCGGCGGCATCATCGTTGCCGTCGCATTTCACCAGTACCCCGTCGCAGGGCGGGTTCGCGGCGAACGAATCGCCCATCACCACCAGCGTGCGGCCCGCGGCGGCGGTCGCGTCGTCGGCGGCGGCGACGCCGGTCGCACCGGCCGCGGCGAGCACGGCGACGATGGCCGGCAGCACCGCTCCGAATTTGTTCTTGTTCAAGGCAATTCCTCCCCGACAGAAAATAGCGTGTGGACGACTCCCTCGCTCACGAAGCCGGCGGGACGATCATGTAGGTCAGTTTCGGCCAGGCGACCGACATCGGGACCAGCGGATCACGGCAGATCCATACGGTCACGTGGTGGTTCTGCCCGGCGATGCCGAGCGGGTTGTCCATCTGCAGAACCGGTGTGGCATGCGCGAATTCGGCCAGGAAGGCCCGCTGCTCGGGTGCGTCGTTGTAGCCGACGTACAGGAAGGTGCGGGTCGAGTCCGGCGGCGGGCCGAATTCGCCGAATCCGCGATTGGGGCTGTAGACGGGCGGAATCCATTGGGTCTGCCGGTAATGGTCGAGCGCCCCGGCCTCGTTGTACGCCTCGGTGACGACCACGGCGTCGGCCTGCTCGGCGGGCGGCAGGCCGATCGCCACCCCGTGCACCGCGTCGGCCAGATCGGCCCAGTCGTCGTTGCCGTAGTGCTGCAGGAATCCCCAGTAGCCGTTGTTGGGCACGGTGATCCAGCTGCGCGGGTACGGCAGCGTCGCGAGCAAGGCGGTCAGCACCGCGGAGGCGACCATGAGTCCGGTGAACAGCCGCCGCAGCCCCGATCGCGCACCGTCGGTCTCGAGCAGACCGGACAGGGTCGCGGCGCCCGCGCCGAAGATCGCCGGAACGACCCCGGCCACGTAGTAGGACCGGCCGTGCTCCGCGATCACCAGCACGATCATCAGCAGAGCCGCGACCAGTACGAACCGGTAGGGCCGCAGCTTCGGCGATCGAGCCAGCCCGTAGAGGCCCAGCACCCCCAGGCCGCCGCCGAGGAATCCGGTGGTGATCATGATCGCCGCCACGGTCCCCCACTGGCCGCCGTCGCTGCCCGCCGTCTCCTTGGCGATGGCGGCGTTGGTGGCCAGTTGCGGCCAATGGTGGTGGGCCTGCCAGAGCAGGGACGGCGTCATGGCGAGCCCGAAGATCAACAGCCCCAGCCACAGTGCGGGACGGCGCAGGATCTCGCGCGGCCCGGCGACGAGCATGCCGAAGCCGACGCAGGCGGCCAGCATCAGCACCAGCCATTTGTCCTGGACATCGAGGGCCGCGACCACGCCCACCCCGATCAGCAGGCGGTCGCGGCGGGTGCGTACCCAGCGGACGAACAGCCAGACGATCGTGGCCTGCAGCGCGACATCGAGGGCGACACTGTCGAGCACGGTGAAGGCGACCACGAAGGGCGAGGCGGCGTAGCCCGCCGCGGCCATGAACTGGTAGCGCGGCCGGGCCCCGCATTCGAAGGCCACGGCGGCCGCGAGTACCGACACCGCGACCAGCAGCAGCAATCCGGGAATCCGCAGCGCGAGCACCGAGCCGGGTGCGAGCAGGTCGCACAGCCGCGCGATCAGGGGGATGGCGGGTCCGTTGTCGACGTAGTCGACGGCCAGCCGCCGCCCGCAGGCGAGGTAGTACAGCTCGTCGCCCGCCAGCTGGAAGCGGGCCGCGGAGACCGACCACACCAGCGTGATCAGACCGGAGATCAGCAGGACGCCCCGCCACGCGAATACCGTTGGTGCGGTGTGTGATTCGTGTTCAGAGGTAAAGGTGAGCGTCATTGCTGGAACAATCCTCATCGTGCGACGGCCAGGTCACATCCGGCAGCGAGCGTGACGCGGGACACAGCACCAGACAGGTAATGGAAAATATCGTTATTTCACTTTGAAGGCAAGCGAACACCCCGTTCACATCGGCGACCCCGGGGGCCGAAGCTCATCACCCCGACCCACCTGCACCTACAGGTACGCGAGAGTCAGAGCGTGCCGTTCTCGATGTCGCGTTTCAGCGCCGCCTGATACGCCTGATGCGACGAGATGCCATTGTCGGCGGTGAAGGACAGCAGCAGCGGATTCGTGGTGAAGGTGATGTGCTCGTTCACCGTCGTGGTCCCGTTGCCGTTGTCGGTGAAGGTGATCTTCTGCTGGGTGATGACGCTGGGATCGTCATAGCTGTTGGTCGTGTAGTAGTGGTCAGCCGGATGCAGGATCTGCTCGGCCTGCGTCTTCGCGGGATAGTCGACCGATCCCATCGGCACGTTCTCCAGCGCGGTGAAATCGTTGGTCGTCGTCACGCCGTCGCTGCAGGTGCGATGCATGATGATGTCCTTCAGGAACGGATGCCGCCCGATGTCGTTGCGCAGGTTCGAATACGCGGTCCACACGTGCGCGATCGGTGCGTTGATGGTGATCGGCAGATCGACCGTCCGCGACGCCTGCCCGGAGGAGGGACTCTTCTGCGCGGCCTGATAGGCGGCCCATCCGGTTTGCCAGCCCGGGGTGTAGGAGTTCGGGGTATCGGTACAGGTCGGAGCGGAATCCGCTTGCGCTGCCGGTGAACCCGTCACCGCGAACGACAGGGCCAGAGCACAGCCCACAAGATATTTCACGGCGTGACTGTAACCCGTTCTCGTGCGACGAAGATCATTAACCGTCGATAGGGTTGCCGGATGGAACTGATCGGTGTCCGCACCTTCGTCGCGGTGGCGGAGGCCGGACAGTTCCAGGAGGCCGCGCTCACGCTCTCGATCACCCAGCAGGCGGTGTCCAAACGCATCGCGACCCTGGAAAAAGACCTGGGTACGCGGTTGTTCGCGCGGACCGCCCGGGGCGCCGAACTGACCCTCGACGGGCAGACGTTCCTGCCGCACGCCCTCGAGTTGCTGCGGGTAGCGGCACGGGCCGCCGGCTCGGTGCGGCCCGGACAACGCGGGCTGCGCGTGGATGTGGTCGCCCGGCGGATCAAGACTTCCGGACTCCTCCAGGATTTTCATCGCGCGCATCCGGCGATCGAGCTGGATGTGGTGACCCTCGAGGGCGACCTCGAGGCGGCGGTGGCAGCGGTCGAGGCCGGAGCCGTCGACGCCACGTTCCACGCGGTCCCGGCGCAGCGTCGGCTGCCCACGTCGATCAGCGCGACACCCGTCATCGCCGAACCACACCAGGTGCTCGTCGGTCCCCGGCATCCGCTGGCCGATGCGGACGCCGTCACCCCCGCTCAGCTTGCCGCGCACCGAATCTGGATGCCGGGACTGCCGACGAGCGGCGAAGTCGCCGACTACTACGCCGAACTCGCCGCCACCTTCGATCTCACCATCGACACCAGCCTCCCGATCTTCGCGAAAGAGTCACTGCTGGAGGATCTCTCGCACTCTCCCGACCTGACGATGCTGGTCGGTGAAGGCACGCAATACCTCTGGCCGGACAGCTACGACCTCCGGCGCATCCCGCTGCGCGACCCGACACCGATCTATCCGATGTCACTCATCTGGCGCACCGACAACCCCCACCCCGCCCTCACGGACCTGCGCGCCTACCTCGACATCCGGCACAGCGAGCTCGCCGACACCGAGTACTGGACGCCGACCTGGCGATATCGCGCGGCCCCACACTGATGGCCGTCGTGGAGTCACAGCGTCGGCAATTCGTAGGTCAACGGTGACCTTGTGATGACCCTCCTGTCCTAGGGTGGGGCGATGGGCCAAGACAGGCTCGCTCATCAGGGCGGGACGCCGACGGTGGTGCGTACTGCCGGGGCACTGGTCGCCGCCGAGGGCGCGGTCGGTGCGGCGGCGGCGATCCGGGTGGGCTGGCATGTGGCGACGGGCGCCGGTTCGCTGCACGCCGGGAAATTCGCGGGCACGGCGTTCCTCATCGGTCTGGCCGCCGTGGTGCTGTATTCCGGGATCGAGTTGATCCGCGGCCGCTGGTGGCCGCGCACCACCGCCACCATCGCGCAGATCCTGTTGTTCGGGCTGGCCTGGCTGGCGGTCACCACGGGGCATCCGGGGCTGGGCATCCCACTGGGCGTGCTCACCCTGATCGTGCTGGGCCTGCTGTTCTCACCACCGTCCAACCGCTGGATGGCGACGCCGTACGACCTGTCGCCCCAGGTGTGGCATCCGCACGGTCACGGATAGCCTGGGCGCATGTCGCCCGATACGTCGTCAGACCTGCGAGAGACCTTGGAACCGGCCCGTTTTCAGCCGCTTCCCGATCCCCGCCCCGCGGACGAGGTATGGCCGGAGATGACCTGGCCGGTGCCGTCCGGCACAGTACTGTGCGGCGACACGGTCGAGTTGCGCCCCGTCGACGCGGCGGCGGATGCGGCGGCGCTGTTCGGGGCCCTCGATCACGATGCGGTGTGGGCGCATATCCCGGGGCGGCCGGAGGTCGCGGGACAGTTCGAAGACCGGCTGCGGCAGGCGGATGCGGCCGCGGACTGGCAGATGTGGACCGTGCGCACCCGACGCCCGGTCGGCGACGTGCCCGCCAGCGAGATCGTCGGCGTCACCGCCTATCTGGATGTCCGGCCCCGCGATGCCGGGATGGAGATCGGATTCACGGTCTACCACCCGTCGGTGTGGGGTACCGCGGTCAATCCGGAAGCCAAACTGCTGCTGCTCGAATACGCCTTCGAGACGCTCGGGGTCGGGCGAGTCCAGTTGAAGACCGATATCCGAAACCATCGCTCGCAGCAGGCGATCGCGCGCCTGGGCGCGAAATACGAAGGGACGCTGCGCCGTCAGTTCCGCCGCGGCGACGGCACCGTACGCGACAGCGTGCTGTTCTCGATCACCGCGGAGGATTGGCCGGAGGTCCACGCCCGGCTCATCCAGCGGCTCACGCCGCATGCCGGATGATGATGTTGCCCATGGTGTTCCGGGCGATCACCTGAACGGTCTCGCTGTCCGGACCGACCGGGGCGAGCCGGTTGTGGACGCCGCCATTGCCATTGGTGTCCAGCTGCGCCGCGCTGCCGGGGTGAATGCCGACCTCCAGCTCACCCATGGACGTCTCCAACCGCATGACCCCGCGCACGGCCTCGCCGATGCGAATATCGCCCTTGGCGGCCTTCGCCGTCACCGATCCGCGCGGCCGGTCGACGATGATCTCGCCGACGGCGATCTCCAGCGCGGTATCGCCGAGTTCGCCCGTGCCGTGAATGCTGCCTACCCCGGCGCTGCCGGTCAGCCGCGAACCCGTGGGCACCTGGATGGTCACCTCGATCGACGGGTTGCCGCCGAAGGGCGTGTAGGTGCGCCACTGCTTCGGCGTCTTCACCGTCAGCACGCCGTCGGTGAAATCGACCTGGGTGAGCTCGGCGGCGCGCACGTCGCCCTTCTTGGCCGGGTCGGCCGGGCGCACCTCGACCACGGTCTCGGTGCGGTCGGCGGCGTCGACGGTGACCCGGCCGGACAGGATCTCGACGGTGACGGCGATCGGCGCGGGGGTCTGGAAGGCGGGCATGGCGTGCTCCTCGGTTATCGGTAGCCGATGTCGGCTGGTGAAAACCACTCTCGCCGCCCCGGCTGATACGGACCTGACACCGATCTGACACGCCCGGTCACATCACGGCAGAATGTCCGGGTGCAGATCGGGATGCTAGGACCGCTCGAAATCCGAATGACCGACGGCGGATTGCTCGAGGTGCCGGGCGCCCGGTTGCGGGCGCTGCTGATCGCACTCGCCCTCGAACCCGGGCGCGCGGTTCAGAAAGCGACGCTGGTCGACTGGATCTGGGGCGAGCAGCCACCCGCCGACGCGGCGAATGCGCTGCAGGCGCTGGTCTCCCGGTTGCGCCGGTCGCTGCCCGAAGGATCGCTGGGCGTGGAGGCGGGCGGCTATCGGCTGGCCGTGCAACCCGCCGACGTCGACGCCGTGCGTTTCGAACAGCTGCTGGACCAGGCCCGCGGCGGTGACGACGCCCGCCGGGCCGACAGCCTGCGCGAGGCGCTCGAATTGTGGCGCGGCACGCCGATGCAGGACGTCGACATGCGCGACAACGAGGCCTTCGAGGCCGCCGTCACCCGGCTCGAGAGCTTGCGCGCGGCCGCCCAGGACGACCTGTACGAGGTGGAGATCGGCCTCGGCCGCGGTCCCGCGCTGATCGCCGAACTGACCGAGCTGGTGGCCCGTAATCCGTTGCGGGAGCGGCTCGCCGCGGCATTGATGCGCGCTCTGGCCGCCGCGGGCCGGGTCACCGAGGCACTGGCGGTGTATCAGCAGACCCGCGAGACGCTGGCCGACGAACTGGGCGTCGACCCGTCGGCGGACCTGTCCGCGCTGCACGTCGCGCTGCTGCGGGGCGAGGTCGGCGGGCAGACCGCCGACCGCAGCACTAATTTGCGGGCCGAATTGACCAGCTACGTCGGCAAATACGCCGATGTCGCGGCCGTCCGCGACCTCATCTCCCAGCACCGCCTCACCACGGTGACCGGTCCGGGCGGCTCGGGCAAGACCCGCCTCGCGCTGGAAACCGCGCAAACCCTGCTCGCGGATCTGCCGGACGGGGCCTGGCTGGTGGAACTCGCCTCGCTCAGCATCGGCGACGACGTGGCCCAATCAGCGCTCGCCGCACTCGGATTGCGGGACGCACTGCTGGGCGGCGGACCCAATGCCGAACCCATGGACCGCCTCGTCGCCGCGCTGCGCGACCGCGAAACCCTCCTGGTACTGGACAATTGCGAGCACATCATCGAGGCCGCGGCCGCGTTCGCGCACCGGCTGCTCGGCGAATGCCGCCGCCTGCGCATCATCGCCACCAGCCGCGAACCACTCGGCATCACCGGCGAGGCGCTGTGGCAGGTCGAACCGCTGAGCCTGCCCGCCACCGACGCCGACCCGGCCGCGATCGCCGCCTCCCCCGCCGTGGAACTGCTGCGCGACCGGGCGAGCGCCGTGCGCAAAGATCTCGGCTCCGACGCCGCCGCCCTGGCCACCATGGGCCGCATCTGCCGTGCGCTGGACGGGATTCCGCTCGCGATCGAGCTGGCGGCCGCCCGGCTGCGCACCATGTCCCTGGACCAGCTCGCCTCCCGGCTCGACGACCGCTTCCGCCTGCTGACCGGTGGCAGTCGCACCGCGATCCCACAGCACCGCACCCTGCGCGCGGTGGTCGACTGGAGCTGGGAGTTGCTCGATGAACCCGAGCGCGCGGTACTGCGCCGGCTCGCCGTGTTCTCCGGCGGTGCGAGTCTGGAAGCGGCCGAACAGGTTTGCGCGGGAACCGTCTATGGCGAAGACGCGGTCGAGCAGTGGGAGGTGCTGGAACTACTGACCTCCCTGACCGAGAAGTCGCTGCTGGTCGTCACCGAGGACAAGGGCCCGCGCTACCGCATGCTCGGCACCATCGGCCAATACGCCCGGGAGCGACTCGACGAAGCGGGCGAAGCGGATTCGGCCCGCCGCGCGCATCTCGCGTATTTCACCGGACTGGCCGCGACCGCGGACTCCCACCTGCGCCGCGGCGAACAACTGGAGTGGCTCGCCATTCTCGAAGCCGACCACGACAATATCGCCGCCGCGATGCGCGGTGCGTTGGCCGCGCAGGACGCCGACGGGGCGACCCGGCTCGCGGCGGCGGCCGGGTGGTACTGGTGGCTCGGCGGCCACAAGACCGAGGGCATGGAACTGGTCACCGCCGCCGCCGATGCGGCTGAGCGAGCGGGCAGCACGGAGTCGGCGGCAGCCGGCACGGGGCAGGCCCCGGGCACCGTGGATGACGAGACCCTCGCCACGGTCTACGGGCTGGTCGTGCATTTCGCGACCACCGGGCCGAACGATCAGTTCGCCGTGGAGGAATGGATCACGAAGGCCCACCGGCACGGACAGGCCGGCCACGACAACCGAGCCGACCACGACGACCGGCGCGGCCATGGCTCGGCTCGCCATCCGGCCCTGGTGTTCGTGAGCGCGCTGGAACGCCTGCTGCACGGACCCGACGAGTACCTGCCCGCCTTCGAGGCACTCCTGACCGACGAGGATCCGTGGGTGCGGGCCCTGGCCCGGCTGCAACTGGGCAAGATGCGCGTCATGCTCGGCCAGGACGGACCGGAGGTGGATGAGCATCTCGAGCGCGCGCTGGCCGAGTTCCGGGCCGTCGGTGAGCGCTGGGGCATCTCGTTCGCGCTCACCGAACTCGCGGAGCGCCTCGCCATGAGTGGTGAATTCGCCCGTGCGGCCGCGCATTTCGAAGAGGCGATCGCGGTGGTCACCGAGGTCGGTGCGATCGAGGACATCGCCCGGATGCGCTCGCGGCAAGCCCAATTGTTCTGGCTGCTGGGCGATTCGGAGGCGAGCGCGGCCGCCGCCGCCGAGGCGCAGCGCTGGGCGGATCGCACGGCCTGGCCCGGCTCGCTGGCCCAATTGGCCTTGGAGCGGGCCGAACTGGCCCGCTGGAGCGGTGACACCGTGGAAGCCCGCCGCCAGCTCGAGGTCGCCGGCGCCCAGCGCATCGATGTCGAGGCGGAGTACCTCGTGGTCGAAATCCATGATCTGCTCGGCTATCTCGCCGAGGATCCGGAGGTGGCCCGCCGTGAGCGGCGGGCGGCGTTGGACGCGGTCTCCGAGCGGGTGGCCGCTCCCCTGCTGGCCCGGATGCTGGTCGGGCTCGCGGACCAGGCCCTGCGAGAGGGGCGCGACGAACACGCGGCCAAGCTGCTGGCCGCGAGTGCCACGGTGCGCGGCATGCCCGATCGCTCCCAGCCGGATGTGGAGCGGATCGAGCGGGAAACACGAAGTCGCCTCGGTGAAATGGGATTCACCGAGGCGACAAGGGTTGGTGCGGAATCGGATTGGCGGGAGTTGGCGGAGGCCACCTTCGCGGACTGACCTACGTCCGCTTGTTGAATGTGGCCCGCGACCAGAAGTAGCCGAGAACGGTGAACCCGACGCACCAGGCCAGTGCGGCGGCGGTGTAGCCGCCCGACGGGTGTCCGGTGAGAAACCCGCGCAGGGATTCGATGATCGGCGTGAAGGGCTGGTACTGGGCGAACTGCCGCACGCCCTGGCCCATCTTGTCGGCGGGTACGACCGCGCTGCTCAGGAACGGCAGCATGATCAGCGGCACCACCGCCATACCGGCGGATTCCGGGGTCTTGGCCGCCATGCCCAGCGCGACGGTCAGCCAGGAGGCCGCGAACGAGGTGGCCAGCATGACGCCGATGGCGCCCAGCCACTCCCCCGCGGAGGCCGGCGAGCGGAACCCGAGGGCGAAGGCCACGCCGATGACCGCCGCGATGGCGACCACATTGGTGACGATGGTGGCGGCCACATGGCCGGTCAGCACAGCGCCCCGGGAGACGCTCATGACCTTGAAGCGGTTGATGACGCCCTTGGCCATATCCGAACTGACCGACACCGCGGTGCCCGAGAGCCCGTAGCTGATGGCCAGCAGGATCATGCCGGGAGTCGCGTAGTTGATGTAGTGCTGGCCGACATCGAAGGCGCTGCCGAAGACGTAGACGAAGATCAGCATCATCACGACCGGCATCAGGGCCGCATTGAAGATGGTGACCGGATTGCGGGCGATGTGCTTGGCGTTGCGGCGCAGCATGACGATCGAGTCGGACAGCGCGCCGGAGAGGGTGGCGGGGGCGACGGTGGTGGGGGTGATGGTGCTCATTGTGCTTCGGCCTCCGTGGTGGCGTGCCCGGTCAGGGCAAGAAAGACGTCGTCGAGATCAGGGGTGTGGATGGAGACGTCGTCGGCCTCCAGGGAGTGGTCGGCGAGCCGATCCAGCAGGGCGCGAAGGGCTTTCGAGCCGGTGCTGCCCGGGACCCGCAGGGCCAGGGCGTCCTCGTCGCGGGTCGCGGCCGGCAGGATGGCGGCGGCCGCGTCCAGGTCGGCGAGCTCGGCGAAGTGCAGGCGGACGTGAGTGCCGGGCACCCGGCGCTTGAGTTCGTCGGCGGTGCCCTCGGCGACGATGCGGCCCTGATCGAGCACCGCGATGTGGTCGGCCAGCTGGTCGGCTTCCTCGAGGTACTGGGTGGTCAGGAAGATGGTGACGCCGTCGGCGGTCAACTCCCGCACGATGTCCCACATGGTGCGGCGGCTACGCGGATCCAGACCGGTGGTGGGTTCGTCCAAGAACACGATGTTCGGCTTGGTCACCAGCGTCATGGCCAGGTCCAGCTTGCGGCGCATGCCGCCGGAGTAGGTGGAGGCCTGCTTGCCGGCCGAGCCGGTCAGCTCGAAGCGGTCGAGCAGCCCGGCCACGACCCGCTTGGCGTCGGCGCTCTTCAGCCGATGCAGATCGGCCATCAGGCGCAGGTTCTCCTCGCCGGTGAGCAGATCGTCGACCGCCGCGAACTGGCCGGTGACGCCGATCGAGGCGCGCACCGAGCGGGCCTGGGTGGCCAGGTCGTATCCGGCGACCGAGGCGGTGCCGCCGTCGGCCTGGGCCAGGGTGGTCAGCACGTTGACGGTGGTGGTCTTGCCCGCGCCGTTCGGGCCGAGCAGGGCGAAGATGGATCCGGCCGCGATATTCAGGTCGATCCCGTCGAGGACTTTCTTGTCCCCGTAGGACTTCCGCAACCCGGAGGCGGCGATTGCTGTGTTGTTCATGTCGGTTACTTTGGCCAGCCGCCCTGATACGGACCTGACACCGGCCTGACATGCCCCCTGATACCGCAAACGGCGGCACGACCCGAGGGTCGTACCGCCGCTGAGCTGCGCGTATCGAGTTAGTAGTCGATGCGGTCGGTCTTGGCCAGCCACGCCTCGAAGGGGGCGTTGGCGTTCGGCAGCTCGAGGCGCTCGATGGTGGTCGGCCAGTCCTCGCCCGCGGGCTTGGTCTCGAACAGCTCGTAGAACTTGCGGTCGTCGAAACCGGCGACGGCGGCATCGTGCCGGTCGGCGGCGAAGATGATCCGGTCTACTCGCGCCCACAGGGCCGAGGACAGGCACATCGGGCACGGCTCGCAGGAGGTGACGAGCACGCAGCCCTGCAGGGAGAAGGTGCCCAGTTCCTTACAGGCGGCGCGCATCGCGCTGACCTCGCCGTGCGCGGTGGGGTCGAGGGTGGCGGTGACCTGGTTGTGGCCCACCGCGACAATCTCGCTGCCCTTGGCGATCAGGGCACCGAACGGGCCGCCGCCCTTGTGAACACTCGTGGTGGCCAGCTTGATCGCCTCGTCGAGCCAGGCGCGCTCGAGCTCCTGCAGCGTCACTTCGGTCGCGGTCATGGTCACTCCTCTATGGATAGGGCAGGGACTCCGGGGAAGAAGTCCACGGCACTGATCCCTTACGTTGCTGCAACTGTGTGATTAGGAGTACACAGCGCGGGCGGGCCTATCAGCTAGGGCGGAATCCATGAAATGGGTCCTTACCTAGGACCCCTCTTTCGTATAGAAGGACGAAACGGGTGCTTTTGCCCTGGTCAGGGGGTTGCAATTTTGGTACGCATCGATAATTTCCGGGATTTCCATGCGGCTCGACCCTGAAAATACCGTCTTGTAAATCATTCACGTTGGGGCACAACGACTTTCGCAACATTTGAGTTCGTGTGACTCTACGAAATACCGGCTGTGACCCGGGCCACTGTTCGTGGCTTCCATCCCTGGCCGTTCCGGCTCGACCGCCTGTGTACTTCACTACGAAGTTTGCAATTTTGAGGCAATTACCTTGCCGGACAAGGATTTTACGTGGCTGTTCAGCGCAAGCACACGATGTATCACTCGAGCGTCATCGACGCTGATCCGGCCACTGTCTGGGTGGTCGTGCGGGACGCCCTGAAGCTGGTGACGATCGTCTCCGGCCCTTCGGCCAAGGACGTGCACTGGGTCGGTGACGCCGGGCCGGAGCGGGTACCGGCGCTCTACAACTTCACGCTGGTGTTCAGCGATGGGCTGGTGCAGCAGGAGATCGCCGGGCGTGACGAGCTCAAGCGGCTGCAGACCTACCGCTCGATCGAACCGACCATGGGCGTGGACCTGTATGTCGCGACGATCCGCGTCCGGTCCATCACCAATGACCCCAATCGCAGCTTCTTCGACTGGACGCGCGAGCTGACGATCGCCGAGGACGCGGAGACCGAGGTCGTCGAAACCATCATCGACATGATGGCCAAGCAGGTCGACGCGGTGCGCGACTACTTCGCACAGCAGTAGCGCCGACCTCGCACTATAAGGAGAACCCCTTGTCAGAGTCATCGACCGGACGACATATCGAGATCGTCTGGCCCGAAATCGGCATCACCGTGACCGCGGAACTCGACGGTCGCAACGAAGAACTTGCCGACGCATTATGGGAGGCGCTCCCCTACCGCAGCCTGCAAGGCCACGCCCTGGTGGCGGGCGAGCATCTCTACCACGTCGCGCCGATCCCCTCGCTGCTGCACGTGCCCGCGGAGACGAAGATCGCCGACCGACGGGACGCGCCGGATGGGACCGTATTCCTTTCCGCGCTACAGCATTTGGGCATCAAGTACGGCACGCTGACCGAGCCGATGCCCGCCGCGCCGGTGGGTCGGATTCGGGAGCAGGACATCGCGAACCTGCTGGAAGCCGGTCGGGCGGTGTGGGATTCGGTGTATTCCACCAAGCAGCCGATCCTGGTCGAGGTCCGCAAGGCGGGCAGCGAGAGCGGCCATCGCATTCCGCATCTGACCGCCGCCGACGCGGACGCCAACCGGCTCATCCACGATGTGCACGCCGAGACCGAGCGGATCTGGCTGACCGAGCCGGTCGAGCTGGCCGAGCTGCACCGGGGCGTGATTCCTTCGGGGGCAGGCAGTTTCGAGACGGTGCTGCCGACGTTGTTGTTCGTCAATGGCGAGACCCGGCCGCTGGGGTACGCCTCCTACGGCGGTTTGGTCCGGGCCGCCGTGCAGGACATGCCGATGGATTCGCTGCGGCACATGACCCGCTTGCTGGTCGGTGTGCCCGCCGAGTTCCTGGGCTACTGCGGTCTGGAGCCGTTGTGGGCCTTCACCCAGCGGTTCCTGGCCTGCCTCGACCAGCTCGACCGCGATGATTTCCTGGCCGTGGTGAGCCAGATGGCGCTGTATGTGAACACGCTCGGCGCGTGGAACCTGCACCTGTACCCGTGGGACAGCGGTGACCACCTGCGGCAGTTCCGCCCGGCGGAAGTGGGTTCGCAGTCGTGAGCCCGGTGGAGCGCACCGAAGTCCTGGTCATCGGCGGTGGCGTCATCGGCACGTCGATCGCGGCTCACCTCGCCGAGGCCGGGGTCGGCACCGTCCTGCTCGAGCGCGGCGACCTCGGCTCGGGAGCGTCGGGGAACACCGCGGGCGTCATCCGCACCTACTTCCCCGGGAGCCCCCTGACCAGCAGTCTCGCCGTGCGCAGTCTTGCCGACTATCACCAGCTCGCCGAGCGCACGGGCACCGATCTGCTGCTGCAGCGGGTCGGGTTCCTGGTGCTGTTCACCGAGCAGCAGCAGGTGGAGGACTTCCAGCGCGAGCTGGACGCCCAGCATGTCGCCGGCGTCGAGGTCGAACTGATCACCGCGGCCGAGGCGGCGTTGCGCAACCCACTGCTGGATGAACGCACCATCGTGGCGGCCGCCTGGTCGCCCGACGCGTACGCCTGCGATCCGGCCGCGATCGTGAAGGCCTATGCCACGGCAGCCGAGCGGGCCGGGGCCGTGCTGCGCACGCACACTCCGGTCACCGCCATCGATCCGGACGGGCGGGTGCATACGCCCACCGGCAGCATCCTGGCCGACACCATCGTCTGCGCGGCCGGTCCGTGGGCAGACACGGTGGCCGCCATGGCCGGGGTCGAGTTGCCGGTCACGACCTATCCGGTGGATCTGCTGCTGACCGACGCGCCCGTGACCGCGCCGCACGCCCTGCCGATGACCCTGCATCCGTCGAGCCTGCGTATCCGCTCCTGGGGCGATCTCATTCTCGTCGGCATGGGCCGCCCGGGTCCCGATGAGTCCCAGCAGGATTGGCGGCAGCGGGTTTCCGCGCAGCTCGGTGCCACCTATCCGGCGTTCGCGGGGCAGCGCGTCGACCACGGGTGGAGCGGGGATCTCGATGTGAGCCCGGACGGCATGGCCGTCATCGGCCGCGATCCCGCCCGCCCCTTCCTCTACGCGGCGGGGTTCTCCGGTCAGGGGCTGTGCCAGGCACCTGCCGCCGGGGCACTCGTCCGCGATCTCGTACTCGGCAAAGAAGGAAATTACGATGATCGTCTTGGCGTGCAACGGTTTCAGCCGAGTATCGAAGTTCTTCGCTGAGAATTTCGGTGCGGTAGGTATCGACAAGCACTACCTCATGGGCCACGACGCGGCCGCCACCCTGCTGATCGACGGTGAGATCGTCGCGGCCGTGGAAGAGGAAAGGTTCAACCGGGACAAGAAGACAACCGACTTCCCGATCAACTCGGTGCGGTGGTGCCTGGATCAGGCCGGTATCGACTTCGCCGACGTGGATCTCATTGCCATTCCTTGGAATTGGTCCGGAGATGCGCTGACCGGGGTCGAGATTCTGGCCGAAATCGTCAGTCCCGACGCGGTTCTCGCCGACTTCGCCGCGCGCACCGGCCTCGCGCCCGATCCGGCCAAGGTGGTGTTCGTCCCACATCACGTCGCGCACGCCATGACCGGGTACTACCTGGCGGGCATGAAAGACAGCGCCTTCCTCGTCAGTGACGGTCGCGCGGAGCGGTTTTCGACGGTGCTCGGCGAGATCCGTGACGGCCGGGTGCGGATCTTCGACGAATCCACCATCGGCGCGGAGTACTCGATCGGCCTGCTGTTCGCGGCGATCACCCGCTTCCTCGGGTTCGTGCCCAACAATGACGAATACAAGGTGATGGGGCTGTCCGGCTACGCCCGGCCGCCGGTGCCGAATCCGTTCGTGGAAGATCTGATCCGGCTGCACGAGGACGGCCGCTACAGCTTCCGGGTGCCGCTGGCGGCCGAGAATCCGCGCAACCTGGATCCGCTGTTCGAACAGTACTTCGGGCCGTTCGAGGACACTCTCGAGTATCAGGCGAGGGTGGCGGCGGCAGCGCAGGAGATGCTGGGTGTCGTCACCAATCATCAACTGCGGGCGCTGGAATCGAAGTCGGACCTCGGGTGTCTGCTGTTCGAGGGTGGCGTCGCGTTGAACTGCCTCAACAACACTCCGCTGTTCGAGGGGTCGCGGTTCGAGGAGATGGAGGTGAGTTTCGGCGCCAGCGACACCGGCATCACCATCGGCGCCGCCGCGTATGCCTGGCTGAACCACCCCGGCATCGCACACCCGCAACAGCCATTGCCCGTAACCCCTTACCTCGGACCGGAATACGATGATGCGGCGATCGAACAGGCTCTGCGGGACTTCGATGATCGGGTCGGCTGGACTCGCCTCGGCGAAGACGAGATCGTCGACCAGGTCGCGAAACTGCTCACCGAGAAGGTGGTCATCGGCTGGTTCGAGGGCCGGCTCGAGCACGGACCGCGGGCACTCGGCCACCGCAGCATCCTCGCCAACCCGAGCTTCCCGGATATCAAGGACGTCATCAATACCCGGGTCAAGCATCGTGAACCGTTCCGCCCGTTCGCGCCGCTCGTCCTCGAATCCGAGGCGCCGAAGGTCTTCGAGATGGGTCGCAAAACCCGTTCTCCGTACATGACTTTCGTGTTCCCGGTACGTCCGGAGTTCCGCGATGTCATCCCGGGCGCGACCCACGTGGACGGCACCTCTCGGGTGCAGACCATCACGGATGGCGGTACTCCGCGGCTGGCAGCGTTGTTGCGCCGCTTCACCGCATTGACCGATGTGCCCTGCCTGATCAACACGTCGTTCAATGTGGCGGGTGAACCGATCGTCTGTGCCCCGGCGGACGCGCTGAACTGTTTCCTCGGCACCGAGATCGACTATCTGGTGCTCGGCAATT
This sequence comes from Nocardia sp. NPDC059240, assembly GCF_042753865.1. Taxonomy (NCBI): domain Bacteria; kingdom Bacillati; phylum Actinomycetota; class Actinomycetes; order Mycobacteriales; family Nocardiaceae; genus Nocardia; species Nocardia sp. NPDC059240. Next base: position 116,946 of record NZ_JBHZAC010000006.1, read on the forward strand.
ACCTCGTCACGAAAGCCGCAGTGTCCGCATGACATTCGCACCGGGCGAACCCACCACGCTGATACTGCTGCGGCACGGTGAGACGGCCCTGACACCGGAGGGCCGATTCTCCGGCAGCGGCGGCAGCGATCCGGCCCTGTCGGAGACCGGGCGACGGCAGGCCGACGCCGTCGCCGCCCGGCTGGCGGAGTTCGGCCCGGTGCACGCGGTGGTGTCCTCGCCGCTGCGCCGGTGCCGGGAAACTGCCGCGGCGACGGCCGGGAAGCTGGGCTTGGACGTCCGGCTCGCCAACGGCTTGCGGGAGGCGGATTTCGGTGTGTGGGAAGGACTTACCTTCGCCGAAGTACGCGAGCGCTACCCGGACGAGATGACGGCGTGGCTGGCGTCACCGGCGGCGGTACCCGGAGGGACGGGCGAATCCCTGGAGTCGGTGACCACCCGCGTCGAGTGGTCGCGGGACAAGATCCTGGCCCAATTCCCGGGCCAGACGGTGCTGGTGGTTTCGCATGTCGCGCCGCTGCGGACACTCATCCGGCTCGCGCTGGGCGCGCCGCCCGAATCGCTGTTCCGGATGGAGATGGCCGCGGCCTCCCTGTCGGAGGTGGCGTACTTCGACGACGGGACCACATCGGTATGCACGTTGAATGACACCGCGCATCTGCGCTGACCCGCCGATGCGAAAGGCCCCGGTTCTCCTGGAGAACCGGGGCCTCAGCGTTTGTCCTACGCGCTGTCCGCGATCGAATGGACCGGGGCCACACTGTTTTTCGCGTGCCGTTCCGCCTCGAAGGTCATGATCAGATCCGCCGCCACGCTCACCGCGATGATGGCGGGCTCCTTGCCGGTGATCTCGGTCAGACCGATCGGGGTCTTGATGCGGGCGATGGTGGCGGCGTCGAAACCGCCCTCGGTGGCCAGCTTCTTCTGGAACCGCGACCATTTGGCGGCCGAGCCGATCAGGCCGACGGAGCCGAGTTCCGGTGTGCGCAAAGCGGTGTCGCAGAGCGCGGCGTCCTCGGCGTGATCGTGGGTCATGATCAGCACGTGGGTGCCGGGCGGCAGCTCCCCGAGGATCTCCTCGGGCAGCATCAGCGGGCGATGCACGTGCACCTGCGCGACGGAGTCGTCGAGAACCGTAAGGCGTTCCTCGGCAAGCTGTTCCGGGCGCGTATCGATCAGGTGCAGGTCCAGATCCTGGCGGGCCAGGATGCGGGCCAGTTCGTAGCCCACGTGCCCGACCCCGAACAGGGCGACGGCGGGCACCACCGGCAGCGGCTCCAGCAGAATGCTGACGGCGCCGCCGCAGCACTGCACGCCGTGCCGGTTGGTGACCTTGTCGTTGAGGGCGAAGTCCATGATCTCCGTTTCCGGATCGGACGCCGCGATCAGCTCGCGCGCCCGGTCGATGGCGACGGCCTCGATATTGCCGCCGCCGATCGAACCCCAGGACTCCGTCTGTCCGACAACCAGTTTCGCGCCGGCCTTACGGGGCGCGTGACCGCGCACGGTCGCGACGGTCACCAGCACGCCGGGTTCCCGGCGGGCTCGTAACCGTTCGACCGCGGCCACCCAGGTCATGTCAGACTCCGCTCAGCGCGGTCGTACCGACGGCGACACCGTTGCCGTTGCTGCCATTGCCATTGGCGTGACCATTGCTGCCATTGCCGTTGTGGCCGTTGCCGTTCGCGGCATGCCCGTTGACGGCGTGCCCGTTGGTGAGCGCCTTGGCGGCCACGTCACCCCGGCGCGCGCCCTGGATGGCCCAGAACATCGCCTCCGGTGTCGCGGGCGACGCCAGATCGACGCTGGTGCCCTCCGGCCCGAACGCGGCGGCGGCCTGCCGCAGCGCCTCACGGACCGCGAACGCCAGCATGAGCGGCGGCTCGCCGACGGCCTTGGAGCCGTAGACCGCGCCCTCTTCGGTGGCGTCCTCGAGCAGCGTCACGTGGAACTCCTCGGGCATCTCCGAGAAGGACGGCAGCTTGTAGGTGCTCGCGGCCTGGGTCAGGAAGCGACCGCGGTTGGGGCCGTCGCTGGTGTCCCAGCGCAGGTCCTCCAGGGTCAGCCAGCCCGCGCCCTGCACGAACCCGCCCTCGACCTGACCGATGTCGATCAGCGGCGAAAGGCTGTCGCCCACATCGTGCACGATGTCGACGCGGCGGATCTTGTAGCCACCGGTGAACCCGTCGACCTCGACCTCGGTCGCGGCCGCGCCGTAGGCGAAGTACTTGAACGGCGAGCCCTGGAAGATCTTGGCGTCCCAGTGCAGGCCCTCGGTGCGGTAGAAGCCCGAGGCCGACAGCTGCACCCGCTGGAAGTACGCGGTGTGCACCAGCGCATCCCAGTCGAGGGTCTTGTCGCTGCCGAGCAGCGTCGCGACACCGTCGATGATGCGGATGTCGGAGGCGTTGCCGCCCATCTGGGTCGCGGCGACCTGAACCAGTCGCCCGCGCAGCTGCTCACACGCGTTCTTGATCGCGCCACCGTTGAGGTCCGCGCCCGAGGAGGCCGCGGTCGCGGAGGTGTTGGGCACCTTGTCGGTTCGCGTGGGAGCCAGCCGCACCTTGTGCAGCGGGATGCCCAGCGTGGTCGCGGCGACCTGCATCATCTTGGTGTGCAGGCCCTGGCCCATCTCGGTGCCGCCGTGGTTGATCAGGACGGAACCGTCCTTGTAGATCAGCACCAGCGACCCGCCCTGGTTGAAGGCGGTGAGGTTGAACGAGATACCGAACTTGATGTTGGTGATCGCCAAGGCGCGCTTGGTGTTCGGGTGCGCGGCGTTGAACGCGGCGATGTCGCGCTGACGCTCGGCCCAGTTGGCGTTGTCCTGGGTCTCGTGCCAGATCTTGCCGATGCGATCGGTCTGCCCGACCGGCTGGCCGTAGGGCGTGGTCTGGTTGGGCGCGTAGAAGTTCCGCTCCCGCAGCTCCGCCGGATCCAGGCCCAGCAGGGGCGCGCAACGGCCCATGATGTCCTCGATCACGATCATGCCCTGCGGGCCGCCGAAACCGCGGAAAGCGGTGTTGGAGACCGTATTGCACTTCGCGATCCGACCCGCGACATGCGCGTTCGGGATCCAGTAGGTGTTGTCGATGTGGCACAGCGCGCGAGCGAGCACCGGCTCCGACAGGTCCAGGCTCCAGCCGCCGTCGGCGGTCAGCGTCGCGTCCAGGGCCTGAATACGACCCTCGGCGTCGAAGCCGATCTTCCACGAGGAGTGGAAGCCGTGCCGCTTGCCCGACATGGTCAGGTCCTGGGTCCGGTTGAGCCGCAGGCGAACCGGGCGACCGGTGAGCTTGGCGCCCAGCGCCGCGATGGCCGCGAAACCGTGCGGCTGCATCTCCTTGCCGCCGAAGCCGCCGCCCATGCGCAGGCACTGCACGGTGACCTCGTGGCTGTGCAGCCCGAGCACGTGCGCGACGATCTCCTGTGTCTCCGACGGGTGCTGCGTGCTGGACTGGATGAAGATCTGCCCGGCCTCGTCGACCTGCGCCAGGGCGCAATGGGTTTCGAGGTAGAAGTGCTCCTGGCCCTTGAACTCGAACTCGCCCTCGAACACATGCACCGAGTTGGCGAAACCCTCGTCGATATCGCCACGGATCATGGTCGGACGCGCGCCGTGGAAGCTCTCGGCGGCGATGGCCTCGCGCACCGTGATCAGCGACGGCAGTTCCTCGAGCTCCACCACGACGGCGGCCGCACCCAGGCGGGCCGCCTCCAGGGTGTCGCCCAGCACCCACGCGACCGCGTGGCCGTTGAACATGACCTCTTCGGGGAACAGCGGCTCATCGTGCTTCATGCCCGCGTCATTGACGCCCGGCACATCCGCGATGGTGAGCACCCGCACCACACCGGGCACCGCGCAGGCGGCGTCGGTGTTCAGCGACTTGATCGCACCGTGCGCCTTGAACACCTGCACCGGGTAGGCGTGCAGGCAGTCCTTGGTGCGGTACACCAGGTCGTCGGTGTACAGCGCGGTGCCGGTGACGTGCAGCGACGCGCTCTCGTGCGGCATCGGGACGCCGACTACCGGCTTTTCGGGACGCTCGGACAGATGGCTCATGACAGCACCGCCTCGGTGGTCTGCGCGTACAGCTTCTTCAGGCTCTGGCCGAGCATCGCGGCGCGGTACTCGGAGCTGGCCCGGTGATCGTTCATCGGGGTGCCCTCACCCTGCAGGATCGCGGCGGCGGCCTCGACCGTGTCGGTGGTCCAGGGCTTGCCGATCAGGGCGGCCTCGGTGTCGCGCGCCCGGATCGGGGTGGCGGCCACGCCGCCCAGACCGATGCGGATCCGGCTCACGATGCCGTCCTCCAGCTCGAGCGCGAAAGCGACCGCGACACTGGAGATGTCGTCGAAACGGCGCTTGGCGATCTTGTGGAACGCGGTCACCGGCGCCAGCGGCAGCGGGATGCGCACGGACTTGATCAGCTCGTCCGCACGACGCACGCTCTGCCGGTAGCCGGTGAAGTAATCGGCCAGCTCGACCGTGCGCTCACCGTCGGCGGAGGCCAGCACCACCGACGCACCCAGCGCGAGCAGCGCCGGCGGCGAGTCACCGATCGGGGAACCGGTACCGAGGTTGCCGCCGAAGGTGGCGTTGTTGCGGATCAGCCGGGACGCGAACTGCGGGAACAGCTGCGCCAGCAGCGGCACGCTGCCGTCGAGACGACGCTCGATCTCGGTCAGCGGCATGGCCGCACCGATCTCGATGTGATCGGATTCGACCGTCAGGCCGCGCAATTCGGGGAGGCGGTCGATCGCGATGGCGTAATCCGCACGGCGCGAACGAATATTGACCTCGACGCCCCAGTCGGTGGAACCGGCGACGAGCACCGCGTCCGGGCGCTCGCGCAGCAGCTGCACGGCCTCGGCCAGGGTCTCCGGGCGACGGAAGGTGCGGCCGTCCTGCGAGTACTCGGTGGCGACCGGCTCCGGCGCGTCCTGCTCGCGGCGCAGCGCGAACTTGTCGTCGGCCTCGGGCTCGCCGAGCGCGTACGCGGCATCGCGGATCGGGCGGTAACCGGTGCAGCGGCACAGGTTTCCACTCAGCGAGTGCAGGTCGAAACCATTGGGGCCGTGCTCGTGATCGTGCGACTCGGTAGTTTCGGCCTCGGCGGTCTCCGCGTGCGCGGAGGCGCAACGAGTCGGCCGGTAGTACTCCGAAGCCATCGAGCAGATGAAGCCCGGGGTGCAGTAACCACACTGCGAGCCACCGCGAACCGCCATCTCCTTCTGCACGGGGTGCAGTTCGGTGGGGGTACCGGAACCATCGAGCTCACCGAGACCCTCGGCGGTGACGATCTCCTGACCGTCGAGCGAGGCGACCGGCACCAGGCAGGCATTGATGGCGATCCAGTCGGTGGGCGACTCCACACCGGGGCGCGCCACCATGATCGAACAAGCGCCGCATTCGCCTTCGGCGCAGCCTTCCTTGCTCCCGGTGAAACCGCGGTCCCGCAGGAAATCCAGGACCGTGGTGTGCGGTGCCGCAGGGGAAATCGGGGTGACTTTCCCGTTGACCGTGATCCGCGCGTCTACCATGGCACGACCTCATTTCGGTGCGCGGTCTTCTCGATAATCCTAGTCGCCATTTCAGGAGCTTTCTATTTACGGTGGCGCAGCCCGAGTACCCGGAGCGCGAAACAGCGGGCAAATGACATGCCGCAATCGATGACACAGAGCGAGATGCCGGGGCCGCAAACGGGGCACGCCGGGAAACGGGCTGGTCAGAAGCCGTGAGCTACACGACCCGGAACCCAGGCGGTCCGGTGAGCCAGGTGGCGGAGATCGGAGATGGAGATGGACATCCGACAACGCCTCCTTCCAAGCAGCTCACGTATCGGTGTGACCGACGCTACGTGCCGCCGGACCTATAGGTCAAGCTGATGTGGGGTGGTCCGGAACAGTTTGAGGGAACCTCTGACGAGGCCTCGGGCGAGCTGTGAATGAATCGGTTTATCGCACAATAAGCGCGCTCTTGTTAATAGCTACGAAAAGCTCTCGCATAACTATCGACGCTTTTGTATGTTCCGCCAGCGCGCGCCGGCGGGCACCCTGGTCGCGGCGACGGCGCGCACGTGTCACCGGGTTCGGTTAGATTGCCGCGCATGAGTTTTCTGGGTGGGGCGTTCGGTTCGAAGCGTACGAAGCAGGAGTTCGGGGAGCAGGCGCTGGCCATGGTGCGGGCGCACGGGGTGACGGAGTCGGAGTTCGACGTCGAGGACTTCTCCATCCGCTACACCGCCGCGAGCGGGACGCGGGGTCAGATCAACCTCGAAACGGTGTTCAGGCGGACCCGGTCGGTCACGCCACGCGAAGGCAATCGGATGCTGTTCGACTTCGTCAATGTCAGTCCCGGTCTGGGCGGAATCAAGTCGCCGAGCGAATGGGAGGAGGCCGCCCCGCGCTTGCGGCCGCTCATCCGGCAGGCCGGTGAACTCAGCACCCGGATGGAGGGCATGCGGGTCGCCGACCACATCCTGTGGCGGCCACTGCTGCCGGGCCTGATGGAGACGCTGGTGGTGGATCATCCGACGTCGATGCAGCGGGTACATCCGTCCCAGCTGGAGAAGTGGGACGTGGACGCGGAGACTGTATTCGCCACTGCCCGAGCCAATCTCACCGGTCTCGCGCTCGATACCGTCGCCGGCTACAACGCCCGCGTCAACGGCGGGATGCTGCGCATCCCCGACACGGACGGCAATCTGTACGCAGGTGCGCTGCCGCTGGTCGACGGGTGGCTGGCCGGGATCGGCAAGAAAGCCGGGGCACGGCCGCTGGTGTTCATCGCGCAGAACGTCGGCGTGCTGGCCGGTGCGGAGCTTTCCGAACGACATGTGCTGCTGCTGGTGAATGCCGCTCGCGAACTGTTCGACAACGCGGTGCGAGAGGTCTCGCCGGTGCCCTACACCCTGGACGACGCGGGTCGTCTGGTGCCGTATCGGGTATCCCGGGATCACTTGGCGTGGAAGGAGATCCGCAACGCCGAGGCCACGCTGACCGCCCATGCCTACCGCGGGCAATACGAGAATCTGCGCGCCGATCTCGACGCCGGAGTGATCGAGGATTACGCCGCCAAGATCATGCACTTCCGCATGGAGGACGGCACCGAATCCACCTCGGCCCCATGGACGGACACCGTCCCCACCCTGCTGCCGCGCACCCACAACGTGACCCTCACCGACGTCGAGACCGGCGACACCTTTCCGGTGCCGTGGGACGTCCTGGCCGAAGTCCTCGACCTGAAGCCCGAAGCGGGCCTCTACCCCGACCGCTACCGCGTCGAACACCACCCGTCCCCCGAGGTCATGGACCAACTGCGTGCCATGTCCCGCTTCGAATGACATCGCCGGTGCACCGATCCCGAATACGCACGAGCCTCGCGGTCGCCGGTGTGGCCGCGCTCGTGTCGGCATGCGACGCATTCGATTACTTCGATCGGCTTCCGGATGTCCCGGAAGCCTTGAGTTTCAGCGGCAATATCACCGGCACGCTCGACAACGGGGTGAGCGTGTTGTCGCATACGACCGACCCGATCGAGCTCGGCCACCACACTCGGTGTTCGGACTATGTGGGCCAGGATCAATCGACGGGTGCGCGGAGGCCGGTCTTCATGGCGACGATCACGGGCACCGTCGGTCAGGTCCGGTTGACCTTGGGCATCTTGGTTCGGGGCGATTCGACGGCCTACCTGCAGCCTGGAACACCGGACAAGGTGGACGCCATAGAATGGGGCAACGATCTGCTGCTTCCCGGCGACCGGCAGGACTGGCCCAGATTCGGCGGTGACGGTGGCATCGTGACGATGGACGCCGACCACAAAGGCGGGACCATCACCGAGAGCTATGCCTTGACCGACGGGTCAGCCGCGAATGCCTATCCCGGCGTCACCAAAGTGACCGGGCATTGGCGCTGCGGCTGACCGCGTCATCGTCTATTCGCCTTGGGCAGCAAGGGAAATCGGCTGCCATTCACGCCAGGTGGCGAGGCGGGATTCGTAGTCGGCGGTGGCGATGGTGAGGGGGAGTTCGCCGAGGAACAGGCGCAGCGGGGGCTGCTCCGCGTCGACCACGGTGAGGATGGCGGTGCGGGTGGCGGTGGGTTCGCCGCGGCGGATGGAGTTGCGGGTGGCGTTGCGGCCGACGCGGATGGGTTCGTAGGCCGGGTGGGGGGTGGCGTGGCGGGCCGAGGGGCCGGACCAGTCGGTGGCGAAACCGCCCGGCTCGATGAGGGTTACGTGGATGCCGAAGGGGGCGACCTCCGCGGCCAAGGCTTGGGAGAAGCCTTCCAGGGCCCATTTGGAGGCGTGGTAGGCGCCGAGGTTCGGGAAGGCGGAGATGCCGCCGATGCTGGAGACCTGCAGGATGTGGCCGCTGCCCTGGGCCCGCAGGATGGGGAGGGCGGCCTGGGTGACCCACATCGCGCCGAAGACGTTGGTTTCCAACTGATCTCGGAATTCTTGTTCGGAGAGTTCCTCGACCGCGCCGAACTGGCCGTAGCCGGCATTGTTGACGACCACGTCGAGGCGGCCGAAGTGGGTGGCGGCCTGTTCGACGGCGGCGAAATCGGCGGCACGGTCGGTGACGTCGAGGTGCAGCGGGAGGAAGGTGTCGGGGTACTTGGCGACGATGTCGTCGAGGGTGGCGAGATCGCGGGCGGTACCCGCGACGCTGTCGCCACGTTCGAGTGCGGCGAGGGCCCACTCACGCCCGAAACCCCTTGAGACACCGGTGATGAACCAGATTTTGCTCATGCTTCGACCCTACTGAGCTGGAGTGCACTCCAAGCAAGGGTTGCGGCCGTTTCCGCTGGCATTGGCCTTTTCCGCCAGCCATGGATATTGCGAGCCCGATCACATCCGTGGCATAGTGTGCTCTGCAATATTGAGACTGCATAGTCTCACAAATGGGGATCAGGGTGAGGAAGTAGGTCGATGAGGACCAGGAGACTGACCGGCCGGATCGTGCGGCTCGGGACCATATCCATCTGCGCGCTGGTGGTGGCGGGCTTGACCGCGGGACCGGCCCAGGCCGATCCGGCCGACGCACCGGCGCCGCCGTCGATCCAGCCGGCCCGGATTCTGCCGCTGCCGCCGGAACTCGACCCCGGCTTCTACTACCCGCCCGCCGACGTGGTGGCGGCCGCCGCGCCCGGCGAGATCATCGCGGCCCGGCAGGTGAACGTCGCCAACTTCGGGCTGATCCCGTTGAACGTGGACGCCTGGCAGGTCTCCTACCGCTCCAACAACAGTCGCGACGAGGCCATCCCGGCCGTCGCCACCCTGCTCAAGCCGCGCGGGGTCTCCCCCACGCCACGCAAGCTGCTCTCGGTGCAGATCGCCGAGGACTCCACCGCGGGCTACTGCAGTCCCTCCTATGCGCTGCAACAGTTCTCGGCCGCGACCTTCCTCGGGCAGATCGTCGCGCCCGCCGAGTTCCTCTTCGCGCAGTCGGCCCTGCAGAAGGGTTACGCGGTGGTGATCCCCGATCACCAGGGCCCGAATTCGGCGTATGCGGCGGGTCCGCTGGGCGGGCGCATCACCCTCGACGGCATTCGCGCCGCCACCTCCTTCGCGCCACTCGGCGTCGGGGCGGGCGCGCCGGTGGCCCTGTACGGCTACTCGGGTGGGTCGATGCCGACCATGCACGCCGCCGAACTACGCAAAACCTATGCGCCGGAACTGAATATCGTCGGCGCGGCCTCCGGCGGCACGGGAGCCGACCTGGGCGCGACGCTGCTCATGGCCAACAATCAGGCGACCGCCGGCCTGGTGCTCGGCGCGGTGCTCGGCCTGGCCCGCGAGTACCCGGACTTCAACGCGCTGCTGGACCAGAAGCTCAACCCGCTCGGCCAACTGCTGCGCACCGTGAAAGCGCCGTTCTGCGTGCAGTATCAGTCCGCGCTGCTGCCGTTCCTGAACATCACCGGGATGATCAACTCCCCCGATCCGCTGCAAGAGCCGGCCGTGCAGGCCATGCTCGAGGACACCCGGCTCGGCAAGAGCCTGCCGGATATGCCGGTGTTCATGTGGCATTCCAAGTGGGACGAGATCCTGCCGCTCGGCTCGACCGATCAGCTCGTCAACACCTATTGCCAGGACCCGGCCGCCCAGCTGACCTACACCCGAGACTGGGCCAGCGAGCACATCATGGCCGAGGTCACCGGCGGACCCGCCGCCCTGATGTGGCTGTTCGATCGCCTCAATGGTGTTGCGGCGCAACCGGGTTGCTCGACCACGGATATGCCCTCCATGCTCGGCACCCCGGGTGAGCTGCAGACCCTGAGCGACACCCTCGGCGAGACGCTGGCGTCGTTCTTCGGCAAGCCGATCGGGGCGTAAACCGATGTGACGCAGGTCTCATCGGGGGCCTGTGTCACTGGCGTACTCGAGTCACGCTGCGATAGCGACTCATTCGCGAAAGTAACGCTCGCGTCACCCGCAACGACGTCTCCGGTGGTAGATGGCCCGACTGCAGACAGGGCTTTGACGGTTCACTGTCGGGGTGAAATGGGGATTCGGGCATGGATATTCGCGGCTTCTTGAAACGACATCGCATTATGTCGGCGGTGGCGGCACCCGCAACACTGGGATTGGCGGCCGTGGTCGCGGTGACGTTCGCGTACACGTCGTCACCGGATTCCAAGCAGGCCGATCCGGCGCTCAAGGCGTCGGTGACCGAATGCCATGACATGGTGACCATCTCGGTGGCCGGGCGCAATGACTCACCGCAGGCCGGCACCACGAAGATGCTGGTCGACGCCAATGGCAACGAGCTGCCCGCGGCGCTTTCGGACGATTACCAGAGCCACTGGGAAGATCCGATCGTCAACGCCCCCAACGGCCAGGTCGACTCCAATTCGTACTGGGCCGTGTACGTCTCCTACCCGGCCAACCTGAGCACCTACGAAGACTCCGTGAACACCGGTGTCGCCAATACCGAGCAGGTCATGCGCGATATCTCCGCGGCCTGCCCGAACACCAAGTTCGCGATCGTCGGCTACAGCGAAGGCGCGGACGTCACGCGCCGGGTCGCCCAGGAGATCGGGCACCAGAACGCCGGGGCCGACGGCAAGTACGGGATCGTCGATCCGGGCAATGTGGCCGGTGTCGTGATCCTCGCCGACTCGGGGCGTTCGGCGGGTGACGGCCCGTTCATCGGGGCCAAGGATCCCAGCCACCCCGACAACTTCAACCAGAGCTATCAGAACAACAAGGACGTCGCGGGCGGTCAGGGCGCACTGCAGGACCATGCCGGCGACTTCGGCTCACTCAACGGCCGCATCGCGTCCTTCTGCTCCGACGGCGACCTCACCTGTGCCGCACCGAAGAACATCTCGCTGCTGCAGCTGGCGGTCAATGTGGGTCGGCAGATCAATGTCGACCAGATCCAGAACGACAACACCCTCACCCCGGAAAGCGGCATGAATGTGGCCGTGGTGCTGGGCAAGATCGCCGGTAACGCCTTCGCCGATATCGCGCACGATCCGGGCTGGTGGACCAGCAAGGAGACCTTCCTCGATGTGCTGCTGAAGGTGTCCGCGCCGGACTACAAGCCGAATCAGGACAACCCGACACCGGTCGAAGCGAGCAATATCGACGCCCAGAACATGTCGCCGCTGGCCTACCTGCCGCAGAAGGTGTTCAACGAGGTCATCGGGCTGATCACCACCAACCAGAACACCATCCCGGTGATCCTCAACGACCCGTACAACCTGACCCTGGGCCCCAACGGCACCGGCCACCACTTCGACTACTGGCACGACCAGAACCCGGACAATGGCAAGCAGGTCAGCTCGGCCGACTACGCCGCGGCGTGGCTGACCGAACTCGCCAAGGAGGCGCAGGCCAAGCAGCTCGACCCGCACACGCTGACCTCCTCGCCGACGGCCACCACGACCCCGAACGCGCTCGCGGCGGCCCGGGCCAGCGCGTCCGGAACCAGCACGCCCGCAAGCGGTTCCACGACTCCGGCCACCACCACGCCGGGCAGCGCGACCACCGTGCCGCCGACCACCACCACGGTGCCGCCGACCGCCACGGTCACCCCGGACCCGGGCACCACGACCCCGCCGGTCACGACCACCACCCCGCCGGTCACCACCACGACCGTCGCGCCGACCACCACCACGGTGCCGGTCACGACGACCACGGTGCCGCCGACCACGACACCCACGCACTGACCTGAAACGAAATGCGCCGGTGCGCACCCCTTCCGGGTGCGCACCGGCGCATTGTCGTTGTCGGGGACCGGCTCAGCGAATGGTGAACCAGACCAGGCTGCCCAGTCCGCCGACCAGGCAGTAGATGGCGAACGGGGTCAGCGTCTTGGTCTCGAAGTACGCGGTGAGGAACTTGACCGAGATGTAGGACAGCACGCCCGCCACCACGCTGCCCGCCAGCGCCGGGCCGAGAATGTCGTGGTTCTGCGGCTTGAACAGCTCCGGCATCTTGAGCACACCGGCCGCCAGGATGACCGGGGTGGCCAGCAGGAAGGCGAAGCGGGCGGCGTCCTCGTGCCGCATGCCCTTGAACAGGCCGGCCACGATGGTGCTGCCCGAGCGGCTGATGCCGGGGAAGAGGGCGGCGATCTGGGCCGCGCCGATCAGGGTGGCGTCGCGAATGCTCAGGCGCGACAGGCGAACATCCGAGGCGCGATCCGGGTCGGTCATCGGCAGCACGATGGTGTCCTCCATGGACAGGTCCGTGGTGCGGCCGGTGGGGCTGCTGAACTGGAATTCGGGCTCGTGGTCGCGCTTGCGCATGATCTCCGCCGACAACAGCACGAAACCGTTGATCGCCAGGAAGATCGAGGTGGGAATGGGGTTGCCGAGATAGTGGCGGACCGCCTTCTCGAGCAGCAGACCCGCGAGTCCCACCGGGATGGTGGCGATCACGAGCAGCACGCCCAGCCTGGCCTCGGGCGTGCGGATCTGACGGGTCAGCGCCACATCCCAGAGGCCGCGGAAGATGCGCACCCAGTCACGCCAGAAGAAGATCACCAGGGCCACCGCGGTGGCGACGTGCATGGCCACCAGCAACGCCAGGTACGGGGAATCCGTGGCGGACATGCTCAGATCGTCGGCCCACTTGCCACCCACCAGGGCGGGCAACAGAATGCTGTGCCCGAGACTGGAGACGGGGAAGAGTTCACTCACCCCTTGCAGTGCGCCGACGACGATCGATTCCAGGTAACTGATGGCCATTCGAATTCCTGTCGGACGGGCGTGCGGGAACCGAACACCCCGCGCCTGGGGCTGCTCGCCTGGCGAGGCTACCAGTGTCCGATTGCCACTTCGCGTCCGCGCCGCGGCCGGGGCCTGGGCGGCTCGCGGCCCTGGAGCGGGGGTTTCAATGCGGCGCATGCAATGCTGCGAAGGGCGAATTCTCCCTGTACGCAATCGAATTGCGCGGCACGGAGGCGGCCTGCGTGGAATACTTCCGCGATATGCAGTACAGGGGATTCGACAATCCCGACACCGGCGAGGATCCCGAGTTAGCTCAGGCTCGCATCTTCCTGGATGAATTGGAAAAGCATGTAGTCAAACTGACCAGGCGATTACAGACCGCGCCGACCGCGGAGGCCCGGCAATCGATCAGTGCGGAACTCTCCACGGTGCGCCGCTATGTGGATCGAATTCACCGCAGGTTCCCGGGAATTGCCGTCGGAAATCCATTCCGCGGCTCGCCACCCGGTGCTCCCGCGCTCTGATTCCCCACCGGCACAGCAGTTCTCGGTGACGCTGCAGTTCTCGGTGGCACTGCGGCTCTCGGTGGCACTGCGGTGCTAGTTGGCCAACTGCGCGCGCCAGCGTTCCGCGGAGCGGACCATATCCAGGCCCACCCGCTCCAGGTACTCGCTCATGCCGAGCAGCCGCAGCCCGGCGGGCGTGGCCGATCCGAGCGCGTCCGCGCCGTCGCGAGCCTTGGCCGCGAGTCGCTCATTGGCCTGCGCACTCACGAGAGTGGCGCGATACCAGGCGGATTCGTCGATGAAGTAACGATCGCGCCGACTGCCCGGGTCACGGTCACGGCGGATGAGCGACTGCTCCTCCAGATGGCCGACGGCCGCCGAGACCGTCGCCGGACTCACCCGCAGATGCGCCACCAGCTCCGCGGCGGTGAGACTGCCGGAGTCCGCGGCGTAGAGCCGGGCCAGCACCGCCGAGGCCATCTTGGGCATGCCGGTCTGGGCGAACAGCGCCGCGAACTGGCTGCTGAATTCGGCCAGCAGCACCTCGCTACGGCCGTGTTCGTCTGCGCCGCAAGGGTTTTCGGTGCGTTTGGGCCGGGGCGCGCGACGCCGCGAGCGCACCGCGGTGGCGGCCTGGGCCAGATCGGCGCGATAGCGTCCCGGCCCGCCGTTGCGGGTCACCTCGCGGCTCACGGTGGAGGTGGGGCGGTGCAGCTGACGGGCGATATCGGCATAGCCGAGCCCGCCGGCCAAGCCCGCGGCGATGAGACGGCGATCCTCCTGGCTGAGTCTTCCTCCGGGCATCGGAGCGGCTCCTTCATCAGAGTGCCGCCGAAGCGGCAGGGCTCCAACCTATTGCAACACACGACCTGCGTGATTGCATTAGGCTCCGGCGCTGCGACATCGCGAATTCGCCTGTGCGGCAGGCGTTATCCCGATCCCACCGGCATTCGTTCATTACCCGCATTGTGAACGCAACGTAGCGTTCGCCCAAGGTCGAATCGCGTGCGGCCGCCGCGACACGTCCGGCACGGCCTGACACGCCGAGGACGACGCGGTCCTATAGTGACCCGGTGAACAGTCCTGACGCGCGCGAGCTCATTCTGCTCGCCGGTGAGCGCACCATCGCCGAACGGGGGCCGGATGTGGCCCTGCGCGATATCGCGGTGGCGGCTGGACAGCGCAACAACTCCGCGGTGCACTACCACTTCGGATCCCGGGACGGGCTCATCACCGCCATCATCGAACGCCACCAGCCCGCGCTGGAGGCGCGTCGCACCGAACTGCTGACCGCCCACCGGGCCGCGGACGCGCCCGACAGTGTGGCCGCGCTGGTCGACATCCTGGTGCGACCCATGTTCGACGTGCCCCGGGCCGAGGGGTCCACGCATTACGCGCGATTCCTGGAGCAGGCCCGCGCGCATCCGGCGCTGACCGGGCCCGACCTGAGCGAAAAGCGTTGGCACGCCACGCGAGAGATCGTGACCCGGCTCTACCGGGCGCTACCCGACCTGGGCCGCGCGCAACGCACCTACCGGCTGCGGGCCATGAGCACCGTCATCTTCGCCCTGCTCGCCGACTACGAGAGCCAGGACCTGCCCACCGCCGGTGAGCGAAACGACGTGCAGGACAACATCATCGCCATGATCGTCGGACTGCTCACCGAGCCCGTCGACCGTCAGGGCGCGGCCGTGCGCGCATCGGGGTCGAACCCGCCCGGAATCTCGTAGACCTGACCGGTGAAGGTGATGCCGAACAGCCGCCCGGCCGAGAAGCCCCGATCACCGCGCCCGTACTGCACCTCGCTGGTCAACTGCGGGCCGAAGCCCAGGACGCAGTACTGGCCCGGGTTGTCGATGCGGACCACCTGACCCGACGGGTTGAACGGCACCACCGGGCGCTGCAGCGCGTCGAGGGTCAGGCCGTCGGGAGCGTCGAAGAAGTCACCACCGGACAGGTCGAGCAAGGACTGCGGGGCCCAGGGCGCGGCGGTCGGTATCCGGCTGACCCCGGGATTCACGAAGGTGCGCGAGACGTAGAGGAAGCCGTTGCCCTGATCCAGCACCGCGCCATTGGCGCTGGGGAAGTTCGCCCAGTCCGCCTGCACCACGCCGTTCGGATACACCCGGCCCACCAGTGAGCCGAAATCATTTGTGGCATAGACGGTTCCGTCGTGTGCGACATCCATGCCGTCGGCCGCGGAGAGCCCCGCCGCGAAGGGGGCCATGGCCCCGGTGTCGGGATCGACCGTGACGATGCCGGCGTGGCGGATGCTGTCGCCGATCGCCGCGCGCGCATCGGCACCGTAGCCGACCAGCATGCGACCGTCCGGCAGCCAGGCCAGGGCACCGGCACCACCGCTGGGAACCCGGGCGATCGGCACCGCGGGCGCACCCGGCGCGTCGATGCGGAAGACCTGACCGCTCACCAGATCGGTGACGAAGGCCCGGCCCGCCTGGTCGACGGTGATGCCCTCCAGCGCGGCACCCGGCACGGTGGCCACCGTGAAGGTCGGCTGCCCGGCCCCCGGACAGACCGGGGCGGCGGATGCCGGTGCGGCGGTGACGGTCGACAATCCGGCGACGGAGAGTGCGGCGAATGCGATTGCCGCCGATCGCCTGCCGAGTCCCGACCTCGTGCGCCTCAGCTTGCCCATCTCGCACCTCGCGAATTCGGCCGAATGATCTCTGCATCGTAAGACGTTTTCGGGGCTTGACGGGTTCGATCAGAAGCGGCGGGCTCCGGTCACCGGCATATTGTTCAGGGGTGAGATCTTCACGCCGGAACTGTTGTCACTGGCATGGATGATCTTGCCGTCGCCGAGATACAGCGCGGAATGACCGCCGCCGTAATACGACACCAGATCGCCGGGCTGCAATTCGTCCAGGGGTACCGGGGTGCCGGAGGCCAGCTGCGAATAACTGGTGCGCGGCAATTCGACTCCGGCCTCGCGATAGGACCACTGCACGAAACCCGAACAGTCGAAGGAGTCCGGGCCGTTGCCGCCCGAGCGGTAATTCGCACCGAGCTTGCTGCGGGCCGCCTCGATGGCGCGCTGGCCGGGCGTCACCCGCGGCATGCTCGCGGGCACCGACGCGGGCGCTGCCGCGGCATCGGTGACTCCGGGGATGCCGGTCAGCGGCGGCAGGACGTTCGGGAGCTGGAAGGTGCCCAGTCCGGCCACCACCACCGAGCGGACCTCCGGCGCGGGGGCCGGGCGCAACGGTTCGGGCGAGAGTGCTTGCACCGGAACGGGATCCTGCAGCGGGTCCGCGGGAGTGATGGCGACCCGCTCGGGGATCGCGACCATCCGCGAGGCATCCGCCTCACCGACACCCGGAATACGGTCGTCGGCATCGGGATTCGTCACGGGACGGGAACCACCGGCTTCCCCACCCGTGGATTCCTGTGCCGGAACGGCGATCCCGGGCTGCCCCGATGAGGGGATACCCAGCTGCGCCGCGATCTCGTTCGGGATGTCGATCGCCCCGATACCGGGGACCTCGATCGGCGCCGCATGCGCCTCGCCCGCCGTGAACAGCAGGGCCGCACCCACGGCCGCCGCGCCGAGGACTCCTGTGACCAGGGTCCGCAGGCTCAGCCGCGGAAGCTTCAGAACCTTCTGTCTATCACCGATCTGTTCCATGAGCGGTCGTCCTCCGTCTAAGCCGTGGGCTATCCGGTTTCCGTCCAACACTCGCGAATGTTCGGTACTGCCAGCAGATCCGAAATTGCATATTTCGCCGGAAGATCAGGCGGCGCAACGAATGACAGGCGTGTTATTCATAACGAAACAGTAACCATTGACGGCTGTGTCCAATTGGACACAGCAGTTTTCGGCCTTGGACACAGTCGATTTCGGCCGAAATCCGCGACATCACGCGCGCGGTGACGGATTTGGACGCGCGCCCGTGTGAGACTGGCGAACGGTAAACCTGCCCTCCCCATCATCAGGAGGATGTTCAATGACCGAATCCGGTGCGCTACCGAATCTTCCCGAACCTCTCGTGGTCACGCTGGGGAATCTCAAAGGCGGCGTGGGCAAGACGACCTCCGCCTTCTTCCTCGCCTCGTATTTCACCAGCGTGCACAAACTTCGAGTACTCGTCATCGACGCCGACCCGCTCAGTCAGACCGGGTACTCCTGGTATCGGCGATTACAGAAGGCCGAAGTCGACGTCCCCTTCGAACTGCTCGCCTTCCCGTCTCGGCATGTGCACGACTGCATCACCGACAATTCCCGCAACTTCGATGTGATCATCGTCGACGCCGGTGGTGAGTCCGCCGAGATCTTCAAGGCCGCCGTCCCGGTGAGCGACGAACTCGTGCTGGTCACCAGCGTGAGCCCCTCGGAGGTCAAGCGCGTGCCCAGTACCTATCGGGCCGCCGAGGAGGCCGCCGCCGAACACGATCGCGCCATTCGCGTGCGCGTGCTCATGACCAAGGTGCCCGTCACCATGAAGAACGGCGTCAACGTTTCCACCGAATACCGCACCCAGCGCGGCAATCTGGAGGACGCCGGATACGACGTCTTCGACTCCTATGTCAGCGCGTGGAAGTGGTATCGCGAAGCCGCCGACGGTGAAGTCGGCGACGGCGCCGAGAATCCGATCGAGGATCTCGGTGAATATCGAGCCGTCGGCGACGAATTGATACGGCCCTATCTGGAAGCCGTGGCGGCGACCCGTATTCCGATGGAGGTGCCGGCCTGATGCCACCGCAACGCCGTAAAGGCTCCATCGGCGGCGGCGGGGGGCTGGGCCGCAACCCGCTCTCCGATGAGGCCGAGCACACTCCCCCGGTCTCCCCGCTGCGGGACGCCAAATGGCCACGCACGCCGCAATTGTCGAAGGCGGCGACCGCGGTGCTGATGTCGCCGTCGACGAAACCCGCGGTCGCGGCGAAACCGGTGGCCGACACCGAACCGGCTCCCCCGTCGCCGGTGGCCGTGCTGGAAGCCGTTCCCGCCCGGCCGGTTCCGGTAGCGCCGGTTCCGGACGAGCAGGTCGCTGTACCGCCCGCACCCACGCCGACGCCACCATCCGAACCCACGGCCTCGGTGCTGGAGATGCCGCTGCCCGCCATGGCCGGTGCGGGCCCGCTGAGCAGCTCGGAGAGCGAACAGCTCGAAGTCTGCGAATCCTCCATCGACGCCCTGCGGGTCGCCTTCTGGACCGCCGGGCGCGCGCTGCAGATCGTGCGGGATGCCCGGCTCTACCGTGCCGAGCACGCCACCTTCGACGAGTACGTGGAGAAGCGGTGGGACATGCAACGGTCCTACGCGCACAAGCTGATCCGCGCCTGGCCGCTGGCGGCGCGACTGCATCCGGTCGCACCGTCGCTCAACGAGGGACAGATCCGCGAGCTGCTGCCGGTGGCGGCGGCCTACGGTGAGGAGGCGGCGGTCACCGTGTACACCACGCTGGCCGCCGATGTGAAGGTCACCGCGGGCAAGCTCCGCGAAGCCGTCGCGGTACTGCCCGACGACTACGACGAGAGCGAAGTAGTGCAGCGGCTGCAGGCGTGGATGCGCGGCGAGGTGATCGAGGAGCAGTCGCAGACGACCGACGTATTCAGTTCGGTCGAATCACGACTCACCGCACTCACGCAGAAAGTGGTGCGCGGGTCCACCGACCATCCGGTCGCGGCTCGGGAATTCGCCGCCAAACTGCGCACCATGGCCGAACTCATCGAGCGGCAGATTCCGGTCGGCTGACAACGGATCGAAAGAAGGGGGCCCGGCCGAGTGCCGGGCCCCTTCTTTATGTGCCGCTTCGCAATTGATTCGATCGGCGATCGACGAGATCGGGAACAGTGCGATAGCAAAAGGCTATTCACAATGCGGCGAACCAACTCTCGGGACTCCCGGGGGCTTACCGCATACAGCGAGAGGGGCTCCCCGGTTAACCCGGGGAGCCCCTCTCGCTGGTGCTGTTATTCGCCTACCGCGCGGCGTTCGCGGCCGCCGGTGGCACGCTGGCGGGTGGCGCGGGCCTCGGCGGCGTCGAAGAGTTCCAGGTGTTCGAAGAGCGGGTCCTCGTCGTCGGGTTCGACCAGGACGGCGCGGCGGAGCTGGGTGCGGGTCTCTTCGCGGTCGGGGCGGGGACGGTCGCGGGCGGGGGCCTCGTCCTCGAGGTCGGTGCGCTTGCGAACCGAGCGGGCGGCGCGGCGGCGGCGGATGTCCGCCTCGATGCGCACCTGTCTGCGTAGGTAGCCGAGGTAGCCCACCAGGGCCACCACGGACAGGGCGCTCAGCGACCACAGCAGCGAGGCGATGGCGAAGCCGGCGGCGGCCAGGATCAGGGTGGAGAGCACCAGGCCCAGGACGGCGCGCTGGCGGAAGGTGTAGCGGGCCGCGCGGGCGGCGGCGTCCGCCTCGGCGTCGAAGCCGCCGCGGCCGCGCCGGGAGGGTACGAAATCCTCGTCGTCGGAATCCGATTCGCGTTCCGGCTCGGGTGCGGGGTCGGGCGCGCGGAGGGCAGGGATGCGGGTGCGCTGGGGTGCGCGCGGCTCGGGATCCGGCTCCTCGACGGCAGCTTCGGCGGCGACCGGCTCGGGTTCGCCTGTCCCGGATTCGGATTCGTCGCTCTCCTCCGGCTCCGCGGCGGTCTCCGCCGAATCCGCCTCGGGCGCGGCCGCTTCGGTGGTGACCTGGGCCGCTACGGTGGTTGCCTGGGCGACACTGCTCGAGCCCTCGGTGTCGACTTCCTTCTCGTCCGATGCAGCCACGCTGTCGTCCGATCTGGTCATCCGATCCTCCGGATCCTCGCTCGGGTGCTGAAGCTTCCTGCGAACCGGTACGTAGTCCGGGTCGGTGTCATGTCCGGTCGCCGGACCTTTCCTAGCGCTTCGCTCGGCCCCACCACGATGCAACACCCGCGTGGACAGGGCGGCGTCGGTGTGCTGACGGATGCGCGGATGACGGTTGGCCAGCATGGGAAACAGAACGAAGACCCAGAGCACCACCAAACCGATCCACAAGATCGAATTCGGCATTGCCGTCACACCTCCGTCCCGCCCAGATCGTTGTCCCTTCGACGTGCCCCGCAACACCTACCGGTTGGTAGGCGGACGCACCACCGACGTCCGTAGGTTAATTCCACCAAACCGGAATTCCCCACAGGCGCGCCGATCACACCCGCAACACTAGTCACAGGAGTGAGGTACGAAAATCTCACGGCCGCACTGCACAGCGACTTATCAGGCTTTGGTGGCGCGCCCGGCGCGAATCAGCCTGTCCACCACCGTGCCCGAGATCTCCTCGACGGTCATGCCCACCAGCAGATGGTCGCGCCAAGCCCCGTCGACATCCAGGTAGCGCTGCAGCAGCCCCTCCTCGCGGAAGCCGACATTGCGCAGAACCGCCTGGCTGGCAAGGTTTTCCGGCCGCACGGTGGCCTCCACCCGGTGCAGGCCCACCTCACCGAAACAGTGATCGAGCCCCAATGCCAGCGCCGCGGTCGCCACCCCTTGACCCGCCAGCTCGCTCGACACCCAGTACCCGATCCACGCGGAACGCAGTGCGCCACGCACGATATTGCCCACCGTGAGCTGCCCGCTGAACTGCCCGTCGACCTCGATGACCAGCGGAATCATGGCGCCGCGCCGGGCTTCCGCCTTGAGCGCCGACCACAGGGCGGGCCAATTGCTGGAATGGTTGCGGGCCTCCCACGGGCCGCGGCCCGTCGGCTCCCACTTCTCCAGATAATCCCTGTCCCGCACCCGGATCCGGCTCCACACCGAGGCGTCACGCAGGCGGATCGGGCGCAGCGTGACCACACCGGCCGCGACCCGCACCGGTCCCAGATGCGCCGGCCAGCCCGGATGCTGGGCGGTCCGGAAGACATTCATGTCCACGCCCTACCCTCGCTGTGCCAGGAACGCGACCCGCACCTCGTCCCCCGTACGCACCTCCGTGACATCCGGATCGATCACGATCAGGCTGTTGGCCTCGGCCATGGTGGCCAGCAGATGCGAAGACGCGCCGTTCGGACCCCCCAGCGGCTGCACCAGATAGTCACCGGTCTGCTCGTCGCGCATGAGCTGCGCGCGCAGATAACCGCGGCGGCCCGGAATCGAGGCGATGGGCAGGATGGTGCGCGCCCGCACCACCCGGCGCATGGGATGGCGGCGGCCCAAGGCGATCCGGATCAACGGCCGCACCATGACCTCGAAAACCACCAGCGCACCAACCGGATTCGAAGGCAGCAGGAAGGTCGGCACCTCGTCGCGGCCCAGCAGACCGAAACCCTGCACCGAACCGGGATGCATGGCCACCCGGGTGATCTCCAGCTCGCCGAGACCCTCGAGGGCCTCGCGCACCTGCTCGGAGGCCCAGCCGCCGACCGCGCCCGCGATCACGACCACCTCGGAGCGAACCAGCTGGCCCTCCACCACATCTCGCAGCCGCTTGGGGTCGGCGCTCACGATGCCGACCCGGTTCACATCCGCGCCCGCGTCGCGCGCGGCGGCGGCCAGCGCGTAGGAGTTCACGTCGTAGACCTGGCCCGGACCGGGCGTGCGATCGATGTCGACCAGCTCCCCGCCGACCGACAGCACCGACAGCCGCGGGCGCGGATGCACCAGCACCTTGTCCTTGCCGACCGCGGCCAGCAGACCCACCTGGGCCGGGCCGATGATGGTGCCCGCACGCACGGCCAGATCCCCGGGCTGCACGTCATCGCCGATGCGGCGCACGTAATCACCCGAGCGCACCGACTCGTAGACCTTCACCCGAGCCCGGCCGCCGTCGGTGTTCTCCAGCGGCAGTACCGCATCGGCGAGGGTCGGCAGCGGCGCGCCGGTGTCCACCCGCACGGTCTGACGCGGCTGCAGGCGAATCGGCTGCCGCGAGCCCGCGGCCACCTCACCCACCACCGGCAGACTCAGATCCACCGAATTGCCGTCCTCGTCACGGATACTCGCGCCCGCGCCCGCGACATCCACACTGCGCACGGCATATCCGTCGATGGCGGCCTGATCGAATCCGGGCAGCGGACGCTCGGTGACCACGTCCTCGGCACACAGCAGTCCCTGGGCCTCGCTGATCGCGACCCGGACCGGCCGCGGCGCCACGGCCGCGGCGGTCACCTTGATCTGCTGATCCTCAACCGAGCGCATGCCGCCCTTCCATTGTCTCCACTGGCCTGTTGGTGCGCGGTCGGCTAGCGGGTTCCGGTCCGCCCGAGCCGCTGTTCGAGCCACTCGCGCAGGGCGGGACCGTATTCCTCGCGCTCCAACGCGAAATCGACCGCAGCACGAAGATAACCGCCCGGGTTGCCCAGATCGTGTCGCGACCCACGATGGACCACCACGTGGACCGGGTGACCCTCGTCGATCAGCAGCGCGATGGCGTCGGTCAGCTGCAGTTCGCCACCCGCGCCCGGGGTGATGCGGCGCAGCGCGTCGAAGATGGCGCGGTCCAACAGGTATCGCCCGGCGGCGGTGAAGGTCGACGGCGCGTCCTCCACGGCGGGCTTCTCGACCATGCCCTTGACCTTGAGCACGTCCTCGGGAGCGCCCGGCAGTTCCTCGACATCGAAGACGCCGTAGGCGCTGACCTCGTCCTTGGGCACGTCGATCGCGCACAGCACCGAGCCGCCGCGTTCCGAGCGCACCTGCGCCATCAGCTCCAGCACGCCCGAGGGCAGCACGAGATCGTCGGGCAGCAGCACGGCGATGGCGGTCTCGTCGTCGTCGAGCACCGATTCCGCCTGTGCCACCGCGTGACCCAGGCCCAGCGGCTCCTCCTGCACGACCGACGTCACGTCCAGCAGCGCCGGGGCCTTGCGCACCTTCTCGAGCAGATGGAACTTGCCGCGTTCGGCGAGGGTGCTCTCCAGCACCAGATCCTCGACGAAATGCGCGACCACACCGTCTTTTCCGGGCGAGGTCACGATCACCAGCCGATTGGCGCCGGATTCCGCGGCCTCGGCGGCGACCAATTCGATGCCCGGGGTGTCGACCACCGGCAGCAGCTCCTTGGGAACCGTCTTGGTCGCGGGCAGGAACCTGGTGCCGAGCCCCGCCGCGGGTACCACCGCGGTGCGGAAGCACGCATCGGCTCCGCCGCCGTTAGCTGTCATGAATTCACCCTATCCATCCGTGAAAAGCTCGAAGCGGCTCGTGGCCGCCTCGATATCCCCGAGAGCCTAAAGGTCGCGACGGTGAAGGGCGCATCGAACGCCGGACCGAGTCTCATCTGGTAGACCGACCTGTTTATTTCATTTCATGTTCGCCACGCCGTGACCTTCGCCGTACCCAGCGGTTGTTAGCTGACACCTATGACCGACCGTGAGGATCCCCACAGCTCCGATCACTCGGAAAACACCGCCGCACCGAACGCTGCCGCCGCCGGACTCAGCCGCCGCCGATTGTTCGGAGCGTCCGCGATCGCCGGTATCGCCGGACTGGCCGTCGGCGCGGGCGGTGCGGTGGCACTGCGCGGCAGCGACACCTCCAACGCCGCCGCCTGGCCGCGCTCGGCCGAGCTGGTGACCAGTCCCGATCGGGCTGCCGCGCCGCGGGTTTCGGGACTGCACCTGCAGTTCGGGGCCGACGCCACCCGCGAGGTCGTGGTCAGCTGGCACACCACCGGATCGGTCACCGCACCCACCGTGCGCTACGGCACCGCCGACGCGGGCTTCGGCAAGAGCGTGCAGGCCGAGACCCGCACCTATCGGGATGCCAAGTCGGGCATCGAGATTCAGGCCCACCACGCGCGCATCACCGGCCTGTCCCCCGACACCGACTACGTGTACGCCGCCGGGCACGACGGCGCGCCGCCGGAACTGGGCACCATCCGCACCGCTCCCGCGGGCCGCGCCAAGTTCCGCTTCACCAGCTTCGGCGATCAGGGCACCCCCACGGTCGGCAAGATCGTCGACGGCAAGGCCCTCAACGACAATCTCGGCTCGCAATACGCCGGCGACGTCACCGCCGCCGTGGAGTCGCTCGCGCCATTGTTCAATCTGATCAACGGCGACCTCTGCTACGCGAATATCGCCACCGACCGGGTCCGCACCTGGAACGACTACTGGACCAACAACTCTCGCTCCGCCCGCTACCGGCCCTGGATGCCCGCGCCCGGCAACCACGAGAACGAACTCGGCAACGGGCCCATCGGATATCAGGCATTCCAAACGTATTTCAGCGTGCCGGACGCCGGAGCCGAGGACCACGCCAAGGGCCTCTGGTACTCCTTCACCGTCGGCGGCGTGCGCGTCATCGCCGTCGCCAATGACGACATCTGCCTGCAGGACGGCGGCAACAGCTACGTCAAGGGCTACTCCGGCGGCGCCCAGAAGCGGTGGCTGGAAGGCGAATTGGCCAAGGCCCGCGCCGACAAGGGCATCGACTGGGTGGTGGTGTTCATGCACCAGGTCGCCATCTCCTCGGCCGACAAGTTCAACGGCGCGGACCTGGGCATCCGGCAGGACTGGCTGCCGCTGTTCGACAAGTACCAGGTCGATCTGGTGCTGTGCGGGCACGAACACCATTACGAGCGTTCCCATCCGGTGCGTGGCACCACCGGCTTCGAGACGCTCACCCCCAAGCCCGCCGACACCCGCAAGGACGTGGTCGACACCACCAAGGGCACCGTGCACCTGGTGATCGGCGGCGGTGGCACCTCCTCGCCGTCCAATCAGCTGTTCTTCCCGGGCGACAAGTGCCGGGTCATTACCTCCGTCGGCGACGTGGATCCGGCCACCGGCAAGAAGACCCCCGTGTACGTGCTCGAGGACGCGCCCTGGTCGGCCTTCAAGGACGCGGCGAACCCGTACGGGTTCTGCTCCTTCGACGTGGACCCGGGGACACCGGGCGGCAACACCACCATCAAGGGCACCTATTACGCGCTCACCGGACCGAGCAGCGAGCTGAAGGCGATCGACACCTTCACTCTCACCCGGCCCCGCTCGGACCGCTGAGGGCGGCTCCCTAGGGTGGGAGCGTGACGGGCGAACGGGACAAGCGAGCGTGGCGCGAGGAGATCCTCGCGGCGCGCAAGGCCCTCTCGACGGAGAGCCGGGAACGCGAGGCGGCGGCGCTGGCGACGGCCGCCGCCGAACTCGGCGGCGACGACTGGGTGTGCGCCTACGTACCCGTCGGTGGCGAGCCCGGATCGCTCGCCATGCTGGACGCGCTGCGCGCGGCCGGGGCCCGGGTGCTGCTTCCGGTGACCGGTGAGCCCGGCCCGCTGGAATGGGCCGAGTACACCGGACCGGAAGGCTTGCGGCGCGGGCGGTTCGGACTCCGCGAACCCGAGGGCGAGCCGGTCGCGAATGGGATCGCGCTCGCCGCCACCATTCTGGTTCCGGCATTGGCGGTGGATCGGCGAGGCGTCCGATTGGGGCGCGGGGCCGGTTATTACGATCGCAGTTTGGGCGCCTGCCGCGCCGATGCGCGATTGGTCGCCGTGGTGCGTGACGACGAACTCGTGGCGCGTTTGCCGGAGGAGTCCCACGACCACCGAATGGGATGGGCACTGACCCCGTTCGGCGGTCTGCGGCGACTGGAAGATCACGTCGGGAATTGACACCCGATTGGCAGCGTTGGCACTGCCAGCTGTAGAGTGCCAATTCGACGAAGAGCGTGGAGGTTACCCGATGCCTACTTACTCGTATGCATGCACCGAGTGCGACAACAAGTTCGACATCGTGCAGTCCTTCTCCGATGACGCATTGACCACTTGCGATCAGTGCAACGGCAAGCTGCGCAAGCTGTTCAACTCGGTCGGCATCGTCTTCAAGGGCAGCGGGTTCTACCGCACCGACAGCCGCAACGGCTCCACCTCCTCCGAGGCCGCCAAGCCCGCGTCCACCCCGGACAGCGGCTCCAGCTCCTCGGCCGCGTCGAGCACCACGTCCGCCTCGACGTCGACCAGCACGCCGAGCAGCACCTCGGCCGCTTAATCCCCTTTTCTCGTCGTTCATCCACAGCCGGGCCGTTCTCCACAGCCCGGCTTTTCGGCGCGCGTGTCGCCCCGGGCACGGCCCTACGCTGCCCCCATGACGCGAGCGGTCCGAGCATTCTTGGAAGACTTCCGTAGCCGCCTGACCGGGGCGGATGCGCCGCGGGCGCGACGCGCGTCGGCGGTCGGGCTACTTGCGCTCGCGGCCTTTCTGGCCGTCCGTACCGAGCCGACCGCAGGACATACCGAGGTGCTGGTCGCCGCCCACGACCTGGCCCCCGGTCAGGTACTGGGCGACGGTGATCTGCGGACCGCGCCACGCGAGACCGCCACGCTGCCCGCGGGAGCGCTACGCGACGCCGGACGAGTGCGCGGCGCCACCCTGGCGGGCGGCCTCGCGGCCGGGGAGATCGTGACCGAACCGCGCGTGGTCGGATCGCGGCTGGCGGCGCTGGCGGCGCACGCACCCGATGCGCGCATCGTCCCGATTCGCCTGGCGGACAATGCCGTTGCCGAGATTCTACGAGCCGGTGACCGGGTCGACGTGGTCGCGGGCGCGGACTCCGGCGGGGGCGCGCGGGCGGCCCGCCTGCTGGCCTCGGACGCGGTCGTGGTGCTGGTGTCAGGGTCCGACGGCGGGCGCGGGCGCGCCGACCGGGTGGTGCTGGTGGCCTTGGATTCCCGCCGGGCCACGACGGTGGCGGCGGCCTCGCTGCGCACGGCGCTCACCGTGGTCTTTCATTGAATGAACTAGCATCGCCGTACAGCCCCAATAGCGCTCTACACCCGAATACCACTGCGTTCGATCAGCTCGAGTAGAGGAGTTTCGGCAATGCTCAAGGGTTTCAAGGACTTTCTGCTACGCGGCAATGTCGTCGACCTGGCCGTGGCCGTGGTCATGGGTACCGCGTTCGTCGCCATCGTCACCGCCTTCAGCGACGGCGTGATCAATCCGCTGCTGGCATTGTTCGGTGGCTCCAATCAACTCGGCCTGGGCTTCCAGTTGGTGGCCGACAAACCCGCCACCTTCGTGGCGATCGGGCCGATCATCACCGCGGCGCTCAACTTCGTGATCATCGCGGCGCTGCTCTACTTCGTGCTGGTGATCCCCGCCAACAAGGCCAAGTCCCGCTGGGGCAGCAAGGACGACGCGCTCACGGATAACGAACTGCTGCACCAGATCCGGGATCTGCTCGCCGAACGCAGCGCCGGTGGCAAACACGAAAGCTAGGCGACAAACACGAAAGCTGAAGCCGGACAAAGCAAACGGGCCCGGTGCGAAAAGCACCGGGCCCGTTGGTATTTCAGCTTGTCAGCTCAGGCGGATCAGCCCAGGCTGAAGGGCTGGCCCCACAGGGTGACCCAGCTGATCACGTTGTCGGTCTCGACCTCGACGCTCACGAAGGCGCGCGCCTGGGCGTAACCGGCACAACCGCTCAGACCGATGGTCTCATCGGCCCAGGTCACCGAACCGCTGTTGCCGGTGAACTTGTTGCGGGTCTTGTGGCTTTCCTTGCCGTAGTCGTCCGGCATTTCCTGATCCAGGATGTAGAACGACTTGGCCTGGCCGGGGCCGAGGGTCAGGTTGGCACCGGTGTTGGCGCCGGCCTGCGGGGTGACGTTGCCCGAGCTGTCCCAGCTCGCACCACCGGTGGCGCCACCGTTGACGTTGCCGCCATCGATGGTGACCTGGCAGCCGACCACGTAACCGGGGTAGATCTTGCCGCCGGTGGCGGTGGTGTCACCGGAGATCGAAACCTGCGCCGAGGCCGAGACCCAGGCGTTGCGGTGCACGGGGGTGGCACCCATCGACCCGGAGAGGTTGGCGGACTCGCCGACCAGGTTCACCGTGACAACGGTTCCGTCGGAAAGGGTTTGGGTGATGGTTCCGCCCGGCAGCGGAATGAAGGTGTCGGCGTTGGCGGCGCCGGGGGCGAACAGGCCAAGAGCGGCAGTGGCAACGGCACCTACACCGGCCACCCGCGCCACGGTCTTACGGATGTTCATTTGGTTGTCCCTCGAAGATTCGAATCGCTTGCGCGAGAAAGGATTTGGCGGGGTGTAGACCACATCAGCCGATGCTGAAAGGCTGGCCGTAGAGGGTGGTCTTGGAGTAGTCGTTGCCGATAACTTCGACCGTCGTGTACGCACGCGCCTGGGCGTACCCCGCGCAACCCTGGATCTGCATCTCCGCGTCCCGGTACTCGACCGAGTAGGTGCCGGACTTGGTGATGTCCTTCGAGTCGATCTGAACGAACGCCACCTGGCCGGGGCCGAGGTTGACACCCAGCGAGCCACCGAGGCCCGCGCTGTTCAGGCTGACGTTGCCGGAGATTCCGGCAGAAATCGCGTCCTCGCCGATGCTGATCTGGCAGCCGACGATGTAGCCGGTGCTGATGATCGACGTGCCATGGGTGGACGAGTTGTTCGAACCCGGGCTGTTGGTCGGGCCGTTCCACGGACCGGTGGTGCCGTCCGGAGTGTCGACGACGGCGCTCGCGGCGCCGCTGACCCACACGACGCGACCCGCGCCATTGGCGGAAAGCGACGGCGAGACGATCGCGTGCTCTCCGGTCCGAGTGATTGTGACGGTGCCCGCCGGGTTCACCTTCTGGCCGTCCGGCAACGGCACGAAGGTGTCAGCGTTAGCGGCACCAGTGGAAAAAAGGCCGATGGCCACGGCCGCGGCCGCGCCGATGCCCGCAAAACGGGCCGCGACGCGCACACCGTGGGTGCGGTTCTCGCTCATACTTCCCCTCATCAGGTTTCTAGCGGTTCAACCTCGACCACCGAGGTTGAAATGGGACTCTTGCGAATCCCCTGGGACCCTTGCGAATCCCCGGTAGAGTTTGTCGCCACATTGTTGCCACTGTGTTACTGGTAACAAATTCTTTTCGCGTAGCGACGGAGGGCACTTTACATCACCGCTGTGAGCTTTGAGACGTGAGCGAACAGGATCGGTCACCGGCTGAGACAAACCCGCAGGTATGTCGAGAAAGTCATGGATAGCAAAAGGGGCCCGGTGCTATTGCACCGGGCCCCTTGGGCATTCCGCTGAGCGGAAACTGATCCAGCCGAAGCTGGATCGATGTCAGCCGAGACTGAAGGGCTGACCCCACAGCGTGTAGGCCGTGATGACGTGATCGGTCTCGATCTGGACCGCCACGAACGAGCGGGCCTGCGCGTAGCCGCCGCAACCGTTCAGGTTGATGGTCTCGTCCGACCAGGTCACCGAACCCGAGTTACCCGAGAACTTGTTGCGCACGTAGTGCGCTTCCTGGCCGTAGTCGTCCGGCATTTCCTGATCGAGCAGGTAGAAGGCCTTCGACTGGCCGGGGCCCAGGGTCAGGTTGCCACCGACATTGGCGCCGGCGGTCGGGCTCGAGCCGTCGTAGTTGGCACCCACGCTGGGGCCGCCGTTGGCGCCGCCACCGGAGATGTTGACCTGGCAACCGACCACGTAACCGGGCACGATCTTGCCGCCGACCGTGCCGTTGGTGCCCGACAGCTGCACCTGCGCGGAGCCCGAGGCCCAGGCATTGCGGTGCAGCGGGGTGGCGCCCATGGACGGGTTGATGTTGGCCGACTCGCCGGTCATGGTGATGGTCACGACGGTGCCGTCGTCCATGGTCTGGGTCATCGAGCCGCCGGGCAGCGGAATGAAGGTGTCGGCATTGGCCGCGCCGGTCGAGAACAGGCCCAGGGCAGCGGTGGCGACAGCGCCGATCCCGGCGGCCCGCGCCATCGTCTTGCGAACGTTCATGATTTTCCCTCTAGGGTCGAATTCGCTTACGCGAGAAATGAATCGGGTAATGACCACACGTCAGCCGAGGCTGAACGGCTGCCCGTAGAGGGTGGTCTTCGAGTAGTTGTCGCCGATGATCTCGACCACGGTGTAGGCGCGCGCCTGGGCGTAGCCCGCGCAGCCCTGCACGTCGACCGGCACATCCTTGTAATCGATGGAGTACGTGCCCGAGCTGGGGATGTCCTTGGAGTTGACCTGCACGAAGGTGACCTGGCCGGGGCCGAGGTTCAGACCGATCGAGCCGCCCGCGTTGGCGCCGGTCAGGCTCACGCCACCGGAGACGCCCGCGGAGATCGCGCTGTCGGAGATGTTGACCTGGCAGCCGATGATGTAACCGGTGTTGACCTGCGAGGTGCCGTGGGTCGAGGAGTTGTTCGAACCGGGGCCGTTCTTCGGGCCGTTGTTCGGGCCGACCTTGCCGTCCGGGGTATCGACATTGGCGATGACCTTGCCCGAGAGCCAGGCGGTGCGTCCCGCGCCGTTCGCCGACAGCGACGGCGAGATGACGGCGGACTCGCCGACTCGATCGATGGTGACGCCCGCGGCGACCTTGTGACCGTCCGGCAACGGCACGAAGGTGTCAGCGTTTGCGGCGCCGGTGGACATCAGGCCCAAGGCCACAGAGGCGGCCGCGCCCACACCCGCAATACGGGCGGCGCGCCGCAAACCGGCAGTCCGGTTCTCGCTCATAGTTCCCTCATCAGTTTTCTTGCGGACAACCCCGACCACCGGGGCTGAAGAGGTCGCTACGGCTCGGCATTCCTATCGGAGGCAACGCTCGAGCATGCATGTCAAAACCGATAGAGCCGTAGCTTTGTTGACCCGATGGAGACCTTAGCCACAACAGCTACCAAATGGCAACAGAATCATTAAGGACACGCCAAATCCCACCGTGAGAGCAATGGCAAATTCTCAGCAGTCGGGATAAGAGCGTGATTCAGCCGTGATGCGGCGGGACCTGCGAACGCAGCCAATCATCGGAGGAGCCACCGGATTCGGGCTCGGGCGAGCGCTCGTCCTTGGACGCGGACGGCAATTCGTCGCCGAAGATACGGGCCAGACGGGCGCGCTCGGCGGGAGATAAACGACGAGGCCCCGCCCGGCGCTCGGCCGGACGGGGCGACTCGATCGAATCGGAGTCTGTCGACTCGGTGGGATCAGAGTCCGGCGACTCGGTGGGGTCGGCCGATCCTGTGGAATCGGCCGGCCCCGAAGGACTACCGGCGTCGGTCATTCCGACAGACCGGACAACTCATCAATCACGCGGCTGGCCAGCGGACCCAGGGTCGCCATGCCATCGCGAATCGCCGCCCGCGCACCCGGCAGGTTGACAACCAGCGTGCTGCCCGACACCCCGGCCAGCCCACGCGAGAGACCCGCTTCCAGCGAACCCGACGCCAGTCCGGAGGAACGCAGCGCCTCGCTGATGCCCGGCAGCACACGGTCGAGCACCTCTTCGGTGGCCTCCGGCGTCACGTCGCGCGGCGACATGCCGGTGCCGCCGACCGAGATGACCAGATCGACACCGCCGATCACCGCGGTATTGAGCGCATTGCGGATCTCCACCTCGTCGGCCTGCACCGAGATCGAGGCGTCCACCAGGAACCCGGCCTCGGTGAGTAGCTCGGTGACCAGCGGACCCAGCGAATCCACCCCGCCATGGGCGGTTCGATCGTCGACGACCACGACAAGAGCACGGCCGGCCACAGCGGCATCGATTTCCATGGTGCTCACCGTAGTGCCTTTGTCCGACAACAGCTCCCAACCCCCATCCGGGGTGACACGAATCGTCGGTACGGGTTCCCTGCTATTCGTTCGATTCATCATCGGCCGCCCTCCACAGCTGCCTCGCCGAGGGTCACCTCGACGGTCTTCGGGTTCTTACCCTGGTCGTCGGTGTAGGTCACCTTGACCTTGTCGCCCGGCCGGTGCGAGCGCACCCCGGCGATCAGTGAGTTGCCCGAATCCACGATCTGGTCATCGATTTTGGTGATGATCGCGTTCTTCGGGATGCCCGCCTTGGCGGCCGGGCCATCCGGTGACACGTCCATGACGCGCGCACCGTTCACATCGTCCTGCGCCTTCACGGTGATGCCGATCTGGGCGTAGGTGGCCTTGCCGTTCTTGATCAGTTCGTCGGCCACCCGCCGCGCGGTGTCCACCGGGATCGCGAAACCCAGCCCGATGGAACCACTCTGCGCGCCCGCCGACTCCGCGGTGCCCATGGTGGCGATGGCGGTATTGATGCCGATCAGCTTGCCGTTCATATCGACCAGGGCGCCACCGGAGTTGCCCGGGTTGATGGCGGCGTCGGTCTGGATGGCGTCGATGACCGTGCCCTGCGAGCCCGGCTCGCCGCTGGTCGAGACCGGCCGGTTGAGCGAGGACACGATGCCGCTGGTGACGGTGCCCGCCAGGCCCAGCGGCGAACCGATCGCCACCACGCCCTGGCCGACCGCCAGATCGGCGGACGAACCCAGGTCGACCGGCTTCAGATCGGCCTTGCCGGTCACCCGGATGACCGCGATATCCGAGATCGGATCCGCGCCCACGACCGTGGCCGGGGCGGTCGTGCCGTCACTGAACGCCACCGTCAGTTTGGCGTTCTGGCCCGCACCGCTGACCACGTGATTGTTGGTGAGGATCAGGCCGTCCGAGGACAGGATCACGCCGGAGCCCTCGCCCTCGGCCTTCACGCCCGCCACCTGGATCATGACGACGCTGGGCAGCACCTTCTGCGCCACGGCCTGCACCGAACCGTCCGGCGCGGGCTCGGCCTTGCCCTTGCCGACCGGCTGATCGAGCGCATTGGTCGCGACGGTGTGATTGTCGTTGTGCGCCACCAGCGCACCCACGCCGCCGCCGATGCCGCCGCTGAGCAGTGCGAGCACCACCGCGCCCGCGACCAGCCCGCCACGGCCGGACCGCTTGGGCGCGGGGGCCGCCGCGTACGGCATGCCCGGTCCACCCGGCATACCCGGTCCCCCGGGCATGCCGGGAATGACCTGTGTCGGATGCTGACCCGTCGCGTACGCCGGATGCTGACCGGTCGCGTATCCGGCCCCCGACGCCGCATACGCCTGCCCGTACGCACCGGGAGGCGCGTACGGCGATCCGACCGGAATCTCCTCCGTCGGATGCTTACCGCCCCCGTACTGCTCCGAATAGGGCTGTGCCCCACCGAAAGCCGCGCCGTAGGCGGGACCGCCCTGCGGAGCCGGACCGCCGTGCGGAGCACCGTAGGGCGCGCCCGGAATCGCCTGCGTGGCCGGATCGCCGCCGCGCGCCCACTCCGAACCCTGCTGTCCCGCAGCGCCGTACGCGGCACCCGGCATCACCTGGGTGGCCGGATCGCCGCCCTGCCCCTGCGACGCGCCCGCGGAAAACGACTGCGCCGCATCGAATCCCGGCCCACCCGGCGCGGGCGATGCGGGAGCGGCCGGGGGCCGCGGTGCGGAGAAACCGTCGAAGGGCTGGGAACCGGCGTCCGGGGTGGCCGGGCCGGCCGGGCCCGAAGGGTCGCGCTGCGGCAGCCCGGAGGTGGTGTCCGGTGCGTCCGCGGTGCGAGGCGAATCGGCCGGGGTCGCGGGCGGGGTGAAGGGCTGGTCGCCCGCGGGCGGGTTCGGCTGGGCGGCCCGGTTCGCGGCCTCGGCGGCGGCGCCTTCGTTCGCGGCGTTGCCCTCGGGCTCGGTGCCCCGCTGGTTCGAATCCTCGGTCATTTCTCGTTTTCTCCTCGAGTCTCGTCGCCAATCCTGGCGGGAACGACTGAGAGCGGACTGAGACCGCGCTTGCTTCTAGCCCAGCTTTACGGTGTGCAGTTGTCCAAGCTGTCGAGCTCAGTTGTCCGCGACCACGGAATGCGGTGGTGCACCTTCTCCTGGCAGCACGATACGGATCAAAGCGCCGCCACGGTCGGAAGTATCGATGTTGATGGTGCCCCCGTGTTTGGTCACCACCTGCTTCACGATGGCCAGACCCAGGCCCGAACCGGGCATGGAACGCGAGGCGGTGGTCCGGTAGAAGCGTTCGAACACCAGCTCGCGTTCGGCGGGCGGAATGCCGGGTCCGGCGTCCTCGACGGCGAACTCCAGCAGGCCGCGCCCGCTCTCGCGCATGGTGACGAACACCTTCGCGCCCTCGGGGCTCCACTTGGCGGCGTTGTCGAGCACATTGAGCAGTGCGCGTTCCAGGCCGGGTTCGTCGCCGTAGATGAACCAGGGCCGCAGCTTGGCGTCGAATTCGATTCCGGTGCGCCGCCGCCGGACTCGCTCGAGCGCCCGCTCGGCCACGTCGCCGAGGTCGATCTGCTCGTAGACGGTCTCCGGGGCGTCCTCGCGGGCCAGGTCCACCAGATCGCCCACCAGCGTGGACAACTCCTCGATCTGGGCCATCACATCCGAGCGCAGCTCGGCCATGTCCTCGTCCGGGATGCGGGGCGCGCCCGGCCGCGAGGAGGCGATGAGCAGTTCCATATTGGTGCGCAAAGACGTCAGTGGCGTCTTCAGCTCATGCCCGGCGTCGGCGACCAATCGGCGCTGCCGCTCCCGGGATTCGCCGAGGGCGCGCAGCATCGTATTGAAACTCTCGGTGAGCCGGGCGAGTTCGTCGTCGCCGGTGACCGGGATGGGGGTGAGGTCATCGGTGCGGGCGATGCGTTCGGTGGCGGCGGTGAGCCGCGCGATGGGCCGCAAACCGGTGCGGCCCACGGTGGTTCCGGCCGCGGCGGCCACCACGACCCCACACCCGCCGACCACGAACAGCAGCCACGCCAGCCGGTCGAGGACCTCCTTGGTGGGCTGCAGCCGCTGCGAGACCACCAGGGTGGACCCGGAGTGGGTGCGCCGGGCCAGCACCCGCTGATCGCCGACGGTGCGCAGCGAGGAGCCGATCTCGCCGCGCGCCACCGCGCGTTCCTGATCGCCGATGGGCGGCAGGGTGGTCTGCGGCGGCACGTACTGGGACTGGTCCGGGAAGACCAGGGCCACACCGACATCGCTGGTGTACAGCCCGACGAACACCAGCGACTGGAAGCCGAGGCTGTCGAGGTTGTTGTCGATCATCACCGAGGCGCGGGCCCGCAGTTGCGAGTCCACGTCGGCGTACAGCGAACGCGCCACCATGGCGTAGGCGGCGATGGAGGTGAAGGCGACGGCGACGGCCACCACGGAGGCGGCCAGCAGGGTCACGCGCCAGCGCAGTGACACCGATCGGGTCAACGGCATGGGCGGCCGCAGTTCGGCCGTCTCCGTACGGGACCCGAGTCCGGCGACCACCGGCCGCCGGGGAACGGTTCTACCCACGAGCTCGGCTCCTACGGCGGGGTCTCGCGCAGCACGTAGCCGACGCCGCGCACGGTGTGGATGAGACGAATTTCGCCGTCGGCCTCGGTCTTGCGGCGCAGGTAGCCGATGTACACCTCGAGCGCGTTGCCGGAGGTGGGGAAGTCGTAGCCCCACACCTCTTCCAGGATGCGGCTGCGGGTGAGCACCCGGCGCGGGTTGGCCATCAGCATTTCCAGCAGCGAGAACTCGGTGCGGGTGAGGCTGATCGGGCGTTCGCCGCGGGTGACCTCGCGGGTGACCGGATCCAGCGACAGGTCCGCGAAGCTCATGGCCTCCGAGGCCGGGTCGACCGGATCGCCCGCGGTGCGGCGCAGCAGGGCGCGCAATCTGGCGAGCAGTTCCTCCAGCGCGAAGGGCTTGGGTAGATAGTCGTCGGCGCCGGCGTCGAGGCCGGCGACGCGCTCGGAGACCGAATCCCGTGCGGTGAGTACCAGAATCGGCAGATCGTCGCCGGTGCTGCGGAGGCGGCGGCACACCTCGAGGCCGTCGAGGCGGGGCATCATGACGTCCAGGACGAGGGCGTCGGGTCGCTGGCCGGCGGTCTTCTCCAAGGCGTCCAGACCGTCGACGGCGAGGTCGACGGTGTACCCGTTGAAGGTCAGCGAACGACGCAGCGATTCTCGCACCGCGCGATCGTCGTCGACTACCAGAATGCGCATGGCAACCAGTCTGCCCACAGCGACTGAGAGGTGACTGAGAAGGTCCCCTCCGACACGCCGAGCGGCTCGAGCAGGTGACCTGCGGGTTTTTCGGATGCCCGCGGCGACATGGTTGCAATGGCAACCGAATCGACGCGAAAAACGTTGCAGGAAGGCCGCATTCGGAAACTAAACCTGCGAGTCGCTCGAATTGCCGTTACGCAGCTCACGCGGTATGTTGCAGGCCGTAAAAGAAGACCTCTAGTTGGTTCTGCGTGGGTTCGACCCCAAAGCCGTACAACCGCATACGTACCCGGGGGTCACTCGTGAAAAGCGGAGGCAACGGAAGCGGGATGGAAGCAGCACCCCGGTCGTGGCAATTCAGCCTGTCCAACTGGCCCGTTACCCGCAAGGTCGGCATCGTGCTGGTGCTCCCGGTGCTCCTCGCCGCGACCTTCGCGGTACTGCGCATCAACAGCGAATTGCAGACCATTTCGAAACTGAGCGCGGCGACCGAGCAGATGGACGTCATGCGCTCGTCGGTCAAATTCGTCACCGCCACCAATGAACTCGCGGTCGCGGCCATCACCGGCGGCAACGAGGACTCCGACCCCGCGCTCGACGCGGCTACCACCAAGTTCGATCAGGCGCAGGCCGAATTGGACACCGTGCTCAAGTCCTCCAACGCCGATCCCGGCGTCGTGAAGGAACTGGGCACCTCGGTCGCGGTCGCCAAGACCATGCGCAACAGTCTGCGCACCAGCTCGCCGCAAACCATCGGCGATCAGGCCGACGAGGTCCAGACGCGAGCCCAGAACGCACTCACCAACGCGCCCACCGTCGGTGACCTTCGCGTCCAGCAATCCTTCCTGCAGTTCGGCGCGGCGCTGACCGCCGCGCGGCTGCTCACCCAGGAGCGGGTCATGCTCGCGGTGCCGGGCGCGGGCAACAACCCGGCGCTGCGCACCAAGCTGCTCACCGCGATCGGCGCCGAGATCACCATGATCGAGGTGTACCGCGGGCTCGCGCCCGAAGCCGCGGTGAACGCCAACACGCTCAAGGACAATGCGGGCACCCGCGTCGGCATCCTGATGCAGAACGTGCCCGACGCGGGCACCCTGCCGGCCATGCAGGATTCGCTGCGCAGCAGTGCCGACGCCTACGACAAGGAAACCAGCGGCGTCGCCGGCTCCATGGACGGCAAGCTGTCCCAGCTCACCACCGAGGCCCGCAACAACGTGCTGCGCGACACCTCGGTCGTGATCGGGATGCTGCTGGCCGGTCTGGCGCTCGCGCTGGTGGTGGCCCGCTCGCTGGTCGTGCCGGTCCGGCGCCTGCGGCGAGATGCCCTGCAGGTGGCCCACATCGACCTGCCACAGGAGCTGGAGGTGGTGCGCGCCGGCGGCGCGACCCCCGAGATCACCCCGGTCGACGTGCACACCACCGAGGAGATCGGGCAGCTGGCCCGCGCCGTCGACGACATCCACGCCCAGGCGCTGCACCTGGCCGCCGAACAGGCGCGCCTGCGCCTGCAGATCGGCAACATGTTCGAGACCCTCTCGCGCCGTAGCCAATCCCTCGTCGAGCAGCAGCTGAGCCTGATCGAGGAACTCGAGCGCGACGAGGACGACTCCGAGCGGCTGCAGTCGTTGTTCCGCCTCGACCACCTCGCCACCCGCATGCGCCGCAACGGCGACAACCTGCTGGTGCTGGCCGGAACCGCGCTGCGCCGTGGCCATCTCGCGCCGGTGCCGCTCTCGGACATGCTGTGGTCGTCGGTCTCGCAGGTGGAGGACTACCAGCGCGTCGAGATCGGCACCGTGCCCGACGGCATCGTCGCCGGTGAACCGGCCGTCGATATCGAGCACCTGCTGGCCGAGCTGATCGACAACGCGCTGCGCTACTCCCCGCCCACCACCCCGGTGGCGGTGTCGGTGGCGCGCGCGGTGGACGGCGGCTATCTCATCGAGATCACCGACCGCGGCCTCGGCATGAACGCCGAGGACCTGCAGGGCATCAACGATCGCCTGGCCTCCGGTGGTGAGGTCAATGTCGAGACCGCCCGCCGCATGGGTCTTTTCGTCGTCGGCCGACTGGCCAAGCGGCACAACATCACCGTCAGCCTGCGCCGCACCTCCGCCATGGTGCAGCAGCCGGGCATCACCGCCAGCGTGCATCTGCCGGGCAGCCTGGTCTCGCCCGCGCCGGAGCGCGGCGGCGACCCGACCGGGCAGTACGCGGTGCCGACGGCGCTGCCGGTGCCCCCGGCCGCGATGGCCTCGGGGCCGATCCCGATGCCCGCCGGAATGGGTTCGGGACCGATGCCGTTCGCACCGGTCGGCCTTCCCGCGGGGCCGAGTTCGGCACCGCAGCCGGTGATCACGCCACCTCGACTGACACCGGTGCCCAACCCGCCCGAACCGGCCCAGCCCGCGGCCACCAACACCGGGCGCTTCGCGACCACCAGTTCCGGCCTGCCGCAGCGCAAGCCGGGCCCGGACACCGGGGAACAACCGGTGCTGCCCTTGCCGGCCCGGCGCGAACCGCCGGCGCAGGATCGCTTCTCCGACGGTTTCACCGATGTGTTCACCGCACCGGACGAGGCGCGCGCCTACGGCGTGACCGCGTTGCGGCCGGAATCCGAGGCCACGCCCGCCCCTGCGGAACTGGACTTCTGGGGTGAGGCACCGACGCCCGAGGCCGCAGCGCAGGAACCGGAACCGATCACCCCGATCACCGCGGGCGGCAACAACTCCGGGTACGTGTTCAGCGCCGAGGCCGAGAGCGCGGGCACGTCGTTCGGCAATGGCTACAGCGCGTTCGGCACCGGCGAGCACCCCGTGGCTCGCCCCACCGAGAACGGTTATGTCGTGGGCCCGGTCGGCTCGGCCGGCCACGGCTCGGTCGGCCCCGTCTCGGATGCCGTCGAGCGCACGGTCCCGCGCGCCAACGCGGCGTTCGAGGGCCACCCCGGACCCACCGGCGGTGCCGAACCCGATGGCACTACCGGAGCCAACGGCAACGCCGCCAATGGCATTCGTGGCAACGCGGCCGCACCCGCCCCGACGCCGATCTTCCAGCGCATGGTCTCCGAGTGGCTGGTGGAACCGGCCAACGAACCGGACAGGGCCGGACAGGGCGGCGCCGGACAGGGCGTGGCTGGACAGGGCACGGCGGTAAACGAGAGCGCTGCAATCGAAAGCGCCGAATACGAGAGCGCGGCGTGGTCGTCGAGTTCGGACGCCGGCTGGGCCGCGGCCGAAGAAGCGGCCAACCCGACCACCAGTAGCCGCACCCAGGGCGGGCTGCCGATCCGGCATCCCGGCGCCCAATTGGTGCCCGGTGCCGTCGCCCAGGAGGACGACGGCGAAGGCCGCAATCCGGACGAGATCCGCACCAGCCTGAGCAGGCATCTCAGCGGCGTCCGTTCCGGACGGGCAGACTCCCAGTACAACGACGGAGGGTATGCATGACCGACACCCAGAGCACCAACACGGATGAGAACCTCAACTGGTTGGTCACTCGCTTCACCCGGGAGGTGCCGGGCGTCTCGCATGCCGTCCTGGTCTCCGCGGACGGTCTGCTCCAGGCCACCAGCCCACACCTGCCGTCCGATCGCGGCGAACAGCTGGCCGCGGTGACCGCCGGTCTGGCCAGCCTGTCCGCCGGTGCCGCACAGCTTTTCGAGGGCGGCAAGGTGATGCAGTCCATCGTCGAGATGCAGCGCGGCTACCTGCTGGTCATGAGCGTCGGCAATGGCTCGCATCTGGCGGTGCTGGCCAACAAGCAGCACGACATCGGCCGCATCGGCTACGAGATGGCCCTCCTCGTCGACCGGGTCGGATCCGCAGTCTCGGCCACCGCCCGCACCGCCTCCTAGATGAGCCGCGCATGACCAATCCCCTTGGCGGTGGCGGTAACCGGCCTCCGACCACACGTGTTCGTCCCTACGCTCTGACCAGCGGTCGCACCGAGCCGGCGGTGGATCTGCCGCTCGAGGCGGTCGTCGAAACGCTGTCGTATACCGCACATTTCGATTGGCCCGCCGGTGACGTGCGCACCGAGATCCTGCGGTTGGGCACCGCGCGGCTCTCGGTCGCGGAGATCGCCGCACACCTGGGACGGCCACTGGGCATGGTCCGGGTCGTGATCGGTGATCTCGTCGTCGCCGGAACCCTGCGCGTGCATTCCACCTTGAGCGATCAGGCGACCTTCGACGAGCGGCGATCCCTGATGGAGAGGACCCTGCATGGGCTCCGCGCCCTTTGACGGCGGGGGGTACCCGGGCGGCCCGCACGGGGGCCCCGCGTACCCGACCGGGCAGGCTCCCGCGTACTCGACGGGACAGCTTCCCGCGTACTCGACCGGGCAGGTCCCGGCGTACACCACCGGACAGTTCCCCTTCCCGCCGCGCCCCGGCGAGGAGGCCCGCACCGCCTCGACCAAGATCGTCGTAGCGGGCGGATTCGGCGCGGGCAAGACCACTTTCGTGGGCGCGGTCTCGGAGATCGTGCCGCTGCGCACCGAGGCCATGGTGACCGGCTACTCGGACGGGGTCGACGACCTCGCCGCCACGCCGGGCAAGGAAACCACCACGGTGGCCATGGATTTCGGGCGCATCATCCTGCCCGGCAACCTGGTGCTGTACCTGTTCGGCACGCCCGGGCAGCGGCGGTTCTGGTTCATGTGGGACGACCTGATCAAGGGCGCCATCGGCGCGGTGGTGCTGGTCGACACCCGCCGCATCGAGGACAGCTTCGCCGCGGTGGACTTCTTCGAGGCCAAGTCGCTGCCGTTCCTGATCGCGGTCAACCGATTCCCGGATGCCCCACGCTTCCCGGTCGCCGAACTGCGTGAGGCGCTGAGCGTGCGTGACGGCGTGCCGATCGTGGATATCGACGCGCGCGATCCGGTCGAGGTCCGCCGCTCACTGGCCGCCGTCACCGAATACGCGATCGAAAGGCTGATGGCGGCGCAGCGCGAAAACGCCGCTCGCGGTTAAGGGGGACAACCGGATGATCTATTTCTCGATGGGCTACTGGGTCGTCGCGCTGGCGCTGATCGTGTCCTTCGCGGGCGCGGCCTGCGGGCTGGCCTGCATTCGGCAGTCGACCAAGTCGGTGACCCAGAAGTTCCGGCTGGTCTGGCTGTTCGTGGCGTCCATCTCCATCGGTGGTGTCGGCGTGGCCATGCCGATCTTCGTGTCGATGCTGGGCTTCGACATCAAGGGCAGCCAGCTGCGCTACGACAATCTGTCGATCACGTTGTTCTCGGTGGTCGCGGCGGTCACCGTGCTGATCGCGATGCTCCTCAACGGCAAGCGACTGGTGTGGTGGCGGCTGCTGCTCGGCGCCGCGCTGATGGCCCTCGGCTTCGGCGGCATCCACCAGTTGCTGCTCAGCGCGATTCGCATCCAGGGCAGCGTGGACCAATCACTGGTGTCCACGGTCGCGGTGTACGTGATCGCGTTCGTGCTCTCGGCGCTGACCCTGTGGTTCAGCCTGTGGGTGTCGTCGGTGCCGCTGGTGCTGCTCGGTGCGCTCGTCTACGCGGTCCTGGTGACCGGCATGCACTACGCCGGGCTGACCGGGCTGCAGGTGCATCTGGACCCGGCCCAGCCGCAGCCGCAGGGCAATGTGCTGTTCAACTTCTTCGTGCCGTTCTTCATCGTCGGCACGCTCTCGCTGGCGATTCCGATCACGGCCATCCTGGTCGCACCGGACCGCCGGGAGGCGCGGACGCCGAGCGCGCCCCCCGAGCCACCGGCCGCCCCCGCACTGCACAGCACCTCGCTGCAGGCGGCCTCGCAGCAGGCCTCGGCGCACAGCGGACGGCGCTGAATCTCAGTCGGCGACAGACGTCGTGGGGTCGAGCAGTCCGAACAGCTCGCCCTGCGGCGCGGCCATGATGGCCATCCGCCCGAACGGGCCGTCGGTGGCGGACATCAGCACGGTCGCGCCCAGCTCCACGGCCCGGGTCAACCCGGAGTCGATGTCCTGGAACTGGAACCAGCTCAGCCAGTACGGCTGGGCCGCGGCGACGCCGTTCACACTGTCATCGTTGATGCCGCCCACCGCCTCACTGCCGCCCGGCGGGGTGAAGGTCGCGTATCGCATGTTCTCGTCATCGAATTCGGTGAAGGTGAACCCGAAGACCTCGCCGTAGAAACGCTTCGCG
The DNA here is from genome assembly GCF_042753865.1 of Nocardia sp. NPDC059240. Classification (NCBI taxonomy): domain Bacteria; kingdom Bacillati; phylum Actinomycetota; class Actinomycetes; order Mycobacteriales; family Nocardiaceae; genus Nocardia; species Nocardia sp. NPDC059240. Next base: position 159,512 of record NZ_JBHZAC010000006.1, read on the forward strand.
GCGTCGAGATCGCCGGTGTGCAGATCGTTCCAGACATAGGAGCCGTGCTCGTTGTACACCGCCGCGCCGTCGTGCGCGCGCGCCTCCCACACCGCGAAGGGCGCGCCCGAGGCGTCGGCGGCCACGAACATGCGGCCGAACTCCATCACGTCGAACGCCGGAACCAGTAGCGTGCCACCGGCCGCCGTGACCTGTTCGGCGCTCTTGTCGGCATCGGCCACCGCGAAATACGTGGTCCACACCGACGGCACCCCCACCTCCGGCTTGGGTCCGATCCCGGCCACCGCCTGCCCGGCGTGTAGCGCCATGAGGTAGCCGCCGGAATCCTCGCCGCCCCCTTGCAGATCCCAGCCGAACAACGCTCCGTAGAACTCGCCTGCCTTGACCGGATCGTCGACCTGGCAGTCGACCCAACACGGTGTTCCGGGCGGCCAAGCCTCATTGCGTACAGGCATCCCACTTCTCCGTTTCTGAACTATTCGTGACGCAGCTCACAAGTAGCCCCAGTCAACCACTCCGCCCAGGCGGTCGCGGGAGTTCGGCGGTGTCCCCGTTCGGACTTTCGAAATGGCTCACACCGGGCGTGTCGGGCGAATTACAGTGGGTAGCATGCGATTCGGGCTGGACTACGCCGCAGGTCGGCCCGCTCCCAGTGCCATTCGCGCGGCCGGGTACGACTTCGTCGTCCGGTATCTGTCCGACGGCGGGCCCACCCTTCCGGGCAAACTTCTCACTCCCGCCGAAGCGGACAATCTGCGCGCACACGGCATTTCGATCGTTTCCAACTGGGAGACCACGGCCGCGCGGATGCTCGACGGCTACGGCGCGGGCGTGACGGACGCGCATTCGGCGCTGGCGCAGGTGCTGCGTTGCGGCGGGCGGGCGGATCGGCCGATCTATTTCTCCGCCGACTTCGACGCCACCCCGCAGCAGCAGGTGCCGATCAACGACTACCTCAACGGTGCGGCCGATGTGCTGGGCCGCGCGAATGTCGGCATCTACGGCGGCTATTGGCCGGTGAGCCGGGCCCTGGACGCCGGGACCGCCACCTGGGCCTGGCAGACGGTGGCCTGGTCGGGCGGCAATGTGGATCCGCGGCTCGCGCTGTTCCAGACCGGCGAGCAGGTGACGGTCGACGGTGTGCCATGCGATGTGAATCAAACCGACCGGGCAGATTTCGGTCAATGGGATGTGAACACGGAGGAACCCGACTTGACACCCGAACAGGACGAAGTACTGCGCGATATCCAGACCCAGTTACGCGGGCCCGGGCTCAGCGGCTGGCCGCAATTGGGCACCGACGCGCAGGGACACCACCGGACGGTCGTGGACGGGCTGGCGGCGGCGCTCACCCAGATCGACGAATTGCGCACCGAGATCAGCGATCTGGAAGCCACGACCGCCGAACTCCGCAGTGAGCTGGCCCGGGTGTCCGGGCAGCATCGCTGGCCGTTCCCCTTCTCCTTGGTGGAGGGCCCGGCCACCGCCGTCGCCGACCAGTTGGCAAAGCTCGAGCAGTTGCTGCCCGGCGTGCCGTTGCCGGGCTGGGGCACCGGACCCAATGGCGATTCGGGCAAGCCCGCCCAAAGCGGACAAGCTCCGGTAGCTGCTCCGTCGAATGCCCCATCCGGCAACTGAACTGGGTGAAATGTCGGATTTTCTCCGGAATGCGAAAAGCGGCCACACGGCCGGCGAACGGCGCCGAAACCCTTGCTGAACTGGCCCTGAAGTGGCGATGAGCGGGTTCTTCTGTAATCAGAAGAACCCGCCCTCAAGGCACGAGGATACCGCCGCCAGGCCACGAGTTCACAACTTTGGGAAGACTTTTTCGCACTCTCGAAACAATTGGACGTCCGGTTCACCAATCCGCAACACTCGGGCAGATCTCTGGTGGGACAGCAACTTCGGGGTTATTGTCGGCGTCGTCCGATCTCTTGCTCAGTTCCAGATGAAGGAGGCTCTCGTGGCCGTCAGCGTGGTACTCGACAAAGCTCTCGACAAGGCCTATGAGACCAAGACCGTCGATGAACTCCTGGCCGCGCCGCCCTCGGCGCTCGCCGGACTCACCGAGAAGCACGACGCCCAGCTGCTCGAGGCGCTCGGCGTGAAGACCATCGCCGACCTCGGCAAGAACAAGTACTTCCGCCTCGCCGCCACCCTCGTGGACCTGGCGGCCAAGGAAGGCTAGAGCTTCGACGGATCGATCAGGCCGCGCTGCACCGCCCGGGCGAGGCGGCGCGGCACCTGATACTCCACTCCCCCGACCTTGACCGGAATCAGCTCCGGCACGGTCGCTTTCCACTGCGAGCGCCGGCTGTGCGTATTGGCGCGTGACATTCTCCGCTTCGGAACAGCCATGATCAGTTCTCCTTGTCCGGGGTCGAATTTCCGCCGCCGCGAACGCGTTTGCCGTAGCGGCGCTCGAATTTCTCCACCCGGCCCGCGGTATCGAGCACGCGCTGATTGCCGGTCCAGAACGGATGCGAATCCGAGGTCACATCAACCACCAGCAGCGGATAGGTATTGCCGTCCGCCCATTCGATGGTGCGGGTGGAGACCGCGGTGGAACGGGTCAGGAAGCACTTGCCGGTGCTCACGTCCTGGAAGACCACCGGATGGTAGGCGGGATGGATTCCCTGTTTCATCACTTCACCTTTCGTTGTTGCGAGTAATGCCGTCCCCGGCGACGGGCGCGGATCGGGTGGTGTCGCACGGCTCTTCGTGCTGATCGCCGAACGGATCCGTCCACAGCGCGACCCGCTCCGGCGCGAATCGCACCTGCCGCAGTTCGTCCTCGTCCACCAGCGCCCAGTGCAGGGCGTGGCGGATCTCCTCGGCATCGGCGTCGGCGACCAGGATCACCAGCGAGGTGTGCCGGTCACCGAATTCCTCGTGCCAGCGCAGCCAGGCCATGGCGCGACGTTCCCGCCAACGCCGATCGCCCTCGGCATCGGCCTCGTCGAGTTCCCGGGACGTCATGGCGGCCAGCCACTTTCCCGCGCCGCCGACCCGCATGCCGCCACCGGCGGACTCCAGCCACACCACCTCGTCCGGCTGGGTCGCCAGCCACACCCGGCCGCGGGCGCTCACCACGCCGTCCAGCAGCACGTCGATGGCCGAGTGCAGGCGGTCGGGATGGAAGGGGCGATCGGTGGCGAATTCCAGCAGTGCCACACCGCAATCCGGGGTCAGCGGCGGCTGACCGGCCAGCAGCGGCGAGTGCGGATCGAAGGGCGCGCCGCGACGGGCGTCGTCGGGCACCCGGCGCAACAGCCAGGTCAGATCATCCGTGTCCAGGGCATCGGGACCGTGGACCCAGGCGACCGGGGCCTGCGGGGTGAGCCGGGCCAACACGGCACCCGTCCGCTCCCGGTCGAACAGGTCGGCGCCGCCGTCGAAAACCACCAGGGCGTCGGCGAATTCGGCCTGGCCGACGGCGAGCTGCGCGATGGTGCGCTCGTCCTCGGCGGTGGCGTGGCCGCGCTCGGCGAGGGTCTCGTCGCCGGTGGCGTCGGCCAGCCAGTCGCGGGCGTCGACACAGGTGAGCACGGTATCGATGCGCACACTGCGCCCGGCCGGGCCGTCCACCCGGCCGACGACGCCGGTGACCACCACGTCGGCGATGGCCTGACACACCGCTTCCGCTTCGAAGGCCGGGTCGAGCGCGAGCACCATGCGGCGCACCGAATCCCGCTCGGCGAGCAGGCACAGGTAAGGCAGCAGGTCGGCGCGCAGCGTGCACGACACACAGCCGTGCGCGAGCTCGAGCACGGTGATGCTCTCGCGACCGCCGATCCGGACGCTGCGGCGCACCACTCCCTCGCGCAGTTCGGTCAGATCGTGGCGGACCACGACGGTGCCGGGCTCGGTCCCGAGCAGACGAGCCGCCCGGTCCACCCCGTCGGCGGCACGCCCGGGGAGTCCCGCGAGGACGAGCACAGGCTTGCGTGGGGACGACACCGGATTGCTGTGGAACGTCACCGCTCCCCCTTTCGACAATGATTTTCAATTACCGGGGAGTCAATGTACCTTGGAATAAGTTCGTTGTCGAAAACGATTGTCATGAACGTCTAACCCGGGAAGGGAGTGCCCATGTCGGCCATCTGCCAGGTCACCGGCCGCAAGCCGGGCTTCGGCAAGTCCGTATCGCACTCGCACAGGCGGACCAACCGGCGCTGGGACCCCAACATCCAGCGCAAGACCTACTACCTGCCCGGCGAGGGGCGGCGCATCACACTCAACGTCTCCGCCAAGGGCATCAAGACCATCGATCGCGATGGGATCGAAGCGGTCGTGGCGCGCCTGCGGGCACGCGGCGAGAAGATCTGAAAGGGAAGCAATGGCATCGAAGTCGACCGATATCCGGCCCGTCATCAAGCTGAAGTCCACCGCCGGAACGGGTTACACCTATGTCACCCGCAAGAACCGGCGCAATGATCCCGACCGGATGGTGCTCAAGAAGTACGACCCTGTCGCACGGCGGCACGTCGATTTCCGCGAGGACCGCTGACCTTCCGAGAGGACCTATCAGGCATGGCGAAGAAATCGAAGATCGTCAAAAACGAAGAGCGCAAACAGATCGTGGCCCGCTACGCCGAACGCCGGGCGGAGCTGAAGGAGATCATTCGCAAGCCGACCAGCGACGATGCCGACCGCATCGCCGCACAGGCCGCCCTCGCGAAAATGCCGCGCGACGCCAGTCCGGTACGATTGCGCAATCGGGACGCCGCGGACGGACGCCCGCGTGGTCATCTCCGGAAGTTCGGCCTCTCGCGTGTGCGGGTACGCGCGATGGCCCATCGGGGAGAGCTGCCCGGTGTGCACAAATCGAGTTGGTAAAGCATCCACATTCGTGAGTGAGGAACCGCTGACATGGCAGTGAAGCGAGCACCGTCGAAGAAGGTCCGCGCCGAGCAGGCCCGCCGCCCGAAGAAGAACCCCCTGATCTCCGCCGGCGTCGAGACGGTCGACTACAAGGACGTGAACCTGCTGCGCACGTTCATCTCCGACCGCGGCAAGATCCGGAGCCGGCGCGTCACCGGGCTGACCCCGCAACAACAGCGCCAGGTCGCTGTGGCGGTGAAAAATGCCCGAGAGATGGCTTTGCTGCCGTTCACGAGCCGGTAAGTACGTAACAACGAAAAACTATGAGGCTCCGATGCTTTCGCATCGGAGCCTCATAGTTTCATCCCAAAGTACTTGGCGTAGCGCCGATTACGGGATGGTCAGGACCTGGCCCACGTCGATGGCGTCCGGGTTGCTGATACCCGAGGCGTTGGCGATCTCCTGGTAGCGGTTGCCGTCGCCGTAGAAACGCTCGGCGATTGCCCACAGGGTGTCACCCGGCTCGACCGTGTAGGTCTGAGCGGCCGGCGGCGGCGGGGGAACCTCTTCGACCGCGGCGGCCTGGGTCTGGACCGGCTCCGGTGCCGCCAGCGGGTTGTCGGTCTGAGTTTCGGAGCTCCACAGCGCGCTGCCGTCGGAGCCGTAGAGCACGACATTGCGGTCGGCCTGAACCACCAGGCGGTCCGCGCTCTTGCCGTTGGTCTCGGTGGACCAGGCGGCGCCATCCTCCTTGTAGAGGACGAAGTTGCCGTCGTCCTGCAGGGTGGCCCGGACAACGCCCTGGCCATTGGTGGCGGAAGCCCACTCGACCTTGCCGGTCGGGTCGGTCAGCACCAGGTTGCCATCATCTTGCAGAGTCAGAGTGTAGGCGCCGCCTTGCAGCGACTCTCCACGACCGAGTTCTTCGCCGACCTTCAACGAGTCGCCCACGGGGTGTCCTTTCGGGAGGGGGAGATCATGAGATAAGTCGATGGCGCGGAACTGCATTCGCACATCTGGGACTAGGTTAGCGATGGTTCGCCGGTCACCGCACTGTTACGCGCCGGTTCTGCGAAGATTTCGGCGTGTCTTCGCCGGAAATTCGCCAGCGGGTCGAAACGCGCGCTCGGAACCGGCCGTACGGTCGCGGGACACTAGGGTGTCAGCCATGTACCGGACCCGGGGACGCCGCCTGTTCGCTGCCACCGCGGCCGCCCTCATCGGGCTCACCATCACCGCATGCGGGAGCACGGAAAACAGTGGCGACCAATCGAAATCCAGCAGCAGCGCTGCCACGACGACCACGAATACGCCCACCGAGGCACCTAACGGGCAAATCGGGCGAGCCTTCACGGCCGATCCCACCATCGTCAGCCCGCACACCATTCCATTCGACAGCTGGACCCGCGTCGCCCCCGACAAGATCGCGGTGAACTTCCAGACCGGCTCGCCGGAATGCTACGGCGTCGACGCCGCCGTCACCGAGACCTCCTCGACCGTCACCGTCGACTTGAAATCCGGCACCCTGCCCAGCGCGGTCGGCAAAATGTGCACCATGATCGCCGTCTTCGGCACGCTGGAACTCCCGCTGAAGGCACCGCTGGGTGATCGAAAAGTATTGAGCGCCGGGTAGATCCCGAGCCGGCACACAGTTCGGGGCCGGTGCACATCAGCGCACCGGCCCCGAAATCTATTGCCCCCGAGGGGGTCTCACCTCAGTGAGCGAAGTGACGCGACCCCGTCAGGTACAGGGTCACCCCGGCCTCACGGCACAGCTCGATGGTGTCCTTGTCACGAATCGACCCGCCCGGGTGCACGATCGCGCGCACGCCCGCGGCCACCAGGATCTGCGGACCGTCCGAGAACGGGAAGAACGCGTCCGACGCCGCCACCGCGCCCTTGGCCCGGTCACCGGCCCGCTCCACGGCCAGCTTGCAGGAATCCACCCGGTTGACCTGGCCCATGCCGACACCGACGGCCGCGCCCTCGTCCGCCAGCAGGATGGCGTTGGACTTCACGGCCCGGCAAGCGCGCCAAGCGAATTCGAGGTCGCGCAGGGTCGCCTCGTCGGCGGCCTCACCGGCCGCGAGGGTCCAGTTGGCGGCGCTGTCACCGTCGGCATCGAGGATGTCGCGCTCCTGCAGCAGCGCGCCGCCACTGACCGGACGCAACTCCGCACCCTTGCGCTGGGCGGGCTCGGCCACGAGCACGCGCACGTTCTTCTTGCGCTGCAACACCTCCACCGCGCCATCGGCGTAGGAGGGGGCCACGATGACCTCGGTGAAGATGTCGGCGACCTGCTCGGCCATCTCGACGGAGACCTCACGGTTGGCCGCGATCACGCCGCCGTACGCGGAGACCGGATCGGTGGCGTGCGCCTTGCGGTGCGCCTGCGCGATGTCCGCGCCGACCGCGATGCCACACGGATTCGCATGCTTGATGACGGCGACGGCGGGCGCGTCGAAGTCGTAGGCGGCACGCCAGGCGGCATCGGCATCGGTGTAGTTGTTGTACGACATCTCCTTGCCGTGCAACTGCCGCGCCTGCGCCAGCCCGGCCGGACCGGCCTCGTTGACGTAGAGCGCCGCGCCCTGATGCGGGTTCTCGCCGTAGCGCAGCACGTTCTCACGGTTCCAGGTCGCGCCGATCCAGGCCGGGAACTGCTGGGCCGCATCGGATTCCGGCGCGGCGGCCGGAACGGCCACATTGGTCATCCAGCTGGCGACGGCCACATCGTAGGTGGCGGTGTGCTGGAAAGCCTTGGCGGCCAAGGCGGTCCGCTGCGGCAGGGTGAAACCGCCCTGCTGCACGGCGGCGATCACCTCGGCGTAGTCACCGGTGTTCACCACGACGGCGACCGACGGGTGGTTCTTGGCGGCGGCGCGCACCATGGACGGGCCGCCGATATCGATCTGCTCGACGCATTCGTCGATGCTCGCGCCCGAGGCCACGGTCTGGGTGAACGGGTAGAGGTTCACCACCACCAGTTGGAACGCCTCGACACCGAGCTCGACGAGCTGGTCGACGTGCTCTTCCTTGCGGGTGTCGGCCAGGATGCCGGCGTGCACGCGCGGATGCAGCGTCTTGACGCGACCGTCCAGGGTCTCCGGAAAACCGGTCAGGTCTTCGACCTTGGTGACCGGGATACCGGCGTCGGCGATCTTGTTGGCGGTCGAACCGGTCGACACCAGCTCCACGCCCGCCTGATGCAGGCCCGTGGCCAGTTCGATCAGACCGCTCTTGTCGTAGACGCTGACCAGGGCCCGCTTGATCGGCTTACGTTCACTCACCGGAGAACTCGCTCATCTGGAATAACTGCCTTTCGTCCATCGGAGACAATGCCTCGGGTAGCGACGGCTGCGACGACCTCCGCCAGCAACCGCCGTTCCACAACCTTGATGCGCTCGTGCAGCGAAGCCTCGTCGTCGTCGGGCAACACCTCGACCGCCTCCTGCGCGAGGATCGGCCCGGTGTCGACACCCGAATCGACCAGGTGCACGGTCGAACCTGTGACCTTCACCCCGTAGGCGAGCGCGTCCCGCACCCCGTGCGCGCCCGGGAACGCGGGCAGCAGCGCGGGATGGGTATTGATGATGCGACCGGCGAACCGGTCCATGAACTCGGGGCCGAGGATCTTCATGAAGCCCGCCGACACCACCAGATCCGGCTGGAAGGCATCGACGATCTCGGTCAGCGCGGCATCCCATTCGGTGCGGTTCGCGAAATCGCTCAATGCCACCTTGAAGGAGGAGACCTCGAAGTCCTCGGCGTGCGCGGTGGCCGCGCAATCACGATCCACCCCGACCGCGATCACCTCGGCCGGATACCCCGGCTGCCGAGTCGCTTCCAGCAGCGAACGTAGGAGAGATCCGGTGCCGGAGGCCAGCACGACAATGGTCGCGGGCGCGGTCGGCGGCAGCTGACGGACGGGCGTGGACACGCCTAAGAGTAACTATCGCCCGATTGCTACTTGTCCGGCAGGTCTCCCTCTACCACTTCCGCGTCCACGATGTCGGGGTTCTCGGCCGATTTCACAGGGGGTGCGGGGTCGTCCTGATCGTCGACCAGTTCGGCGTCGAGCGCATCGTCGTGATCGGATTCGTCGTACCAGCCACCGGTTTCGGCGGGCTCCGCCTCGGTCTCGGCCTCGTCGAATTCCTCGTCGTAGTCGTCGTACTCGTTGTCGTCGTCGTACTCGTACTCGTCGTCGTATTCGTCGTCGGCGTAGTAGTACTCGTCCTCGTCGTCGTAATACTCGTCGCCGGCGAGCGCCGGGGCCGGGCCGAACCAGCGCGCACCGAGCATGCCGACATATCCGGGCAGCGCCAGCCAGCCGAAGACCAGCACCGCCGTCGACGCCGCCGGTGCGATCCGCCCGAAGGTACCCAGCTCACCCCCGGCCGCCACGCCGAGCAGCGCCGTCAGCACGGCCGCCACCGCCGCGGCCGTCAGCGTCGCCCAGGGCGCGCTCGCCCGATCCCGTGATGTCCGACCGCATTCCAGCCCCGACAGCACGCCCACCGCCGCGGGCACCACCAGCAACCCCAGCCACCACAGCGCCACCGGACCCGAGGGCACCGCCGCCGTCACCGGCACCGCGGGCACCGCCGCGCCATCGATCCGGAACAGGCTCAGCAGACCGGCACCGATGTGCACCTGCCCGCCGGCCAGCACGCTCACCGCGTCCACCGCCACATTCGGCAGATAGGCCAGCGACATCAGCGTCAAACCCAGTGCGCCGGAGACACTCCCGTCGGCCGCCCGGTAGGTGTCGCCGATGCGCGACCAGTGCACCAGCACCGACACCACGGTCAGCACCACCGCCACCGCCAGCAGCCGGGCCACCGCCGTGACACCGACCCGGAAGCCCGCGATCACCCAGTCCGGCACCGCGATCGGCAGCAGGTCGGCCAGATCGCGCCAGCGCCGGACCCCGATACCGGCGGCCGCAGCCAGCAGGCTCAGGCCCAGCACCCAGCCGAAGGCCGCCAGCGTGTCCGGCGGTTGCAGCGCCACCACGGCCGCGGCATCACCGGCGACGGCCAGGCACACCGCGGTGATCAGCAGCGGACCACCGACGGCCGCGGCCACCACCCAGCCCAGTTCGGTGGTTTCGCAGTCCGCGGCGGCCTCGGCGCTCTCCCGCGCCACCAGCCACAGCATGCCCAGTGTGGGCAGCAGCGGCCACAAACCGATACTCGTCTTGCCGATGACCAGCGGAACCTGGTGCACCGCAAGCCAACTCGCGGCAATCGCACCCGACGAACCACTCATGCCGCTGCCCGCGGCGAACAGGGTGGCGTACACCAGGATGAAGATCACCAGCATGGTGATCGCCGACGGCCGGGCGGCCACCAGCATCAAGACCCGCGCGCGTTCGGGGGTCAGCGACCCGAAGCCGCCGCCCCGCCGCGGTACCGGCGGCGCCGGCGACTCCCGTAGATCGGGGTCGCTCAGGCGAGCCAGGGCAGTTCTCGGGGCACTCATGGACAACCAGCGTGGCAGCATCTCGGAAACCGGGGGGTCAGGCGCGCCGGATACACCGGCGCACAGGCAAAGAGAACGGCCCCCGGTTGGACACCGGAGGCCGCGCTCAGCTTCTCTTCATCAGGCGGTCGTGAGACCTACTTGTCGTCCTGGCCCGGACGGAACGCGCGGGTGGCGTCCGCGGCCGGATCGGCCGACTGCTCGCTGCCGAAAGGCTGCGCCGGACGCTGGGCGGCACCGTAATGCTGCGTCGCGTCCGCGCTGCCCGCGGGCTGCTGGCCGTACGGCGACTGCTGACCGTAGGACGGCTGGGCAGGCTGCTGACCATAGGACGGCTGCTGACCGTAAGTCGGCTGCGAACCGGTGCCGTACCCGGCCGGCTGCTGACCGTACGCGGGCTGCTGCGGCTGCTGACCGTACGACGGCTGCTGACCGTAGGACGGCTGGGCAGGCTGCTGACCGAACGCGGGCTGCTGCGGCTGCTGGGCCTGCTGGCCGAAACCACCCTGCTGCCCGAAGGTCGGCTGCTGCTGGTACTGCCCGCCCGTGGTGGAGAACGGCTGCTGACCGTAACCACCCTGCGGCACAGCCGGTTTCGGCTCCGGCGCCTTCACGATGCCGAGCTCGAACAGCAGCGCCAGCACGGCCACCACGGCCTGCACGAAGGCCAGGAACAGGATCACCCAGCCGCCCCACTTCAGCGTCACACTGTCGCCGAGGTCGAAGGAGCTGAACAGGATCGCCAGGAAACCGGCCACCGAAATGGCCGCCACCAGCGCGGTATTGCCGGTCTGCTTGGGCAGCAGAGACAAGCCCGCGATCAGTCCGGCGAGCAGCAGCAGCGTCACCAGTGCGGCGCTACCCGGGCTCTCGAACAGGCTGATGCTGGTGTCGCCGCCGACCTTGGTCCCGGCGACCTCGATGGCCTTGGAACCGAGGTAGGGCGTGAAGCCCAGCAGGAAGTTGAGAACGCCCAGCGCCGCGATGCCAACGGTCAAGAAGAAAGGCAGGCCCTTGCCCGCGATGGACGACGTCCCAGAACCGGCAGCGGGAGCGCCTGCGGGCTGCGAGCCGTATCCGGGTGCGGAAGAGGGCGTCGGCTGGGGCGCGTTGTATCCCGAGCCCCCGGTCGGGTATGACATGTCGTCGTCTCCTATCGAGTCGTTCACGAACCTCCACCGACGCTACTGCACTTGACGGCCGGGGGCACCATCTACCACCGGCCGTGGCCTTACCGCAATACCGTAAATAACGACCGAAGGCCGCCTGTCGAATTCGACAGGCGGCCTTCGTGATCAGCGGTTGCGCGGAAAAATTACGCGCTGATGCTTGCCTTCTCCAGGATCTCGCGCGCCAGGGCGGCGGTCTCGGACGGGGTCTTGCCGACCGTCACGCCCGCGGCCTCGAGGGCCTCCTTCTTGCCCTGGGCGGTGCCCGCACCGTCGGAGACGATGGCGCCGGCGTGGCCCATGGTCTTGCCCTCGGGAGCGGTGAAGCCCGCGACGTAGCCGACGACCGGCTTGGTGACGTTGGCCTTGATGTAGGCCGCGGCCCGCTCCTCGGCGTCGCCGCCGATCTCGCCGATCATGACGATGAGCTTGGTCTCGGGGTCCTTCTCGAACGCCTCGATGGCGTCGATGTGGGTGGTGCCGATGATCGGGTCGCCGCCGATGCCGATGGCGGTGGAGAAACCGAAGTCCCGCAGCTCGTACATCATCTGGTAGGTCAGGGTGCCCGACTTGGAGACCAGGCCGATCGGGCCCTTGCCCGCGATGTTGGCCGGGGTGATGCCGACCAGCGACTCACCCGGGGTGATGATGCCGGGGCAGTTCGGGCCGATGATGCGGGTCTTGTTGCCCTTCTCCACGTTGTAGGCCCACGCGTACGCGGTGTCCTGCACCGGGATGCCCTCGGTGATGACCACGAGCAGCGGGATCTCCGCGTCGATGGCCTCGATGATGGCGTCCTTCGAGAAGGCCGGGGGCACAAAGGCGATGGAGGTGTCGGCGCCGGTCTTCTCCATGGCCTCGGCCACGGAAGCGAACACGGGCAGCTCGACCTCGTTGCCCTCGGCGTCGACGTGCTTGACGGTGGTGCCCGCCTTGCGCGCGTTCACGCCGCCGACCACGTTGGTGCCCGCCTTCAGCATCAGGGCGGTGTGCTTGGTGCCCTCGCCACCGGTGATGCCCTGGACGATGACCTTGTTGTCCTTGTTCAGGAAGATAGACATGTTCGTGGTCCTTTACTTGGCCGCAGCCAGCTCGGCGGCCTTGTCGGCGCCTTCGTCCATGGTCTGAGCGAGAGTCACCAGCGGGTGGTTGAAGTCGGCGAGGATCTGACGACCCTCCTCGACCTTGTTGCCGTCGAGGCGCACGACCAGCGGCTTGTTGGCCTCGGCACCCAGGGTGTTCAGGGCGCCGACGATGCCGTTCGCGACCGCGTCACAGGCGGTGATGCCACCGAAGACGTTCACGAAAACGGACTTGACCTGGGCGTCGCCCAGGATGACGTCGAGACCGGCGGCCATGACGGCAGCCGAAGCGCCGCCACCGATGTCGAGGAAGTTGGCGGGCTTGACGCCTCCGTGGTTCTCACCGGCGTAGGCGACGACGTCGAGGGTCGACATGACCAGACCGGCGCCGTTGCCGATGATGCCGACCTCACCGTCGAGCTTGACGTAGTTGAGGTCGTTTTCCTTGGCCTTGAGCTCGAGCGGGTCGGTGGCGTCGATGTCCGCGAACTCAGCGTGGTCGGGGTGGCGGAACTCGGCGTTCTCGTCCAGGGTCACCTTGCCGTCGAGGGCGAGGATCTCGTCGTTGGGGGTACGCACCAGCGGGTTGACCTCGACCAGGGTGGCGTCCTCCTTGATGAACACCTCCCACAGGGCCTGGATGGTGACCGCGGCCGCGTCCAGGATGTCGGCGGGCAGGTGGCCCTGCTCGGCGATGGAACGGGCGAACGCCAGGTCGACACCCTTGACGGCGTCGACGGCGATCTTGGCCAGCCGGTCCGGCTTGGTGGCGGCCACTTCTTCGATCTCCATGCCGCCCTCGACCGAGCACATGGCCAGGTAGGTGCGGTTGGAGCGGTCGAGCAGGAAGGAGATGTAGTACTCGGCGGCGATGTCCTTCGCCTCCGCGACCAGGACCTTCTTGGTGATGTGGCCCTTGATGTCCAGGCCCAGGATGTTCTGGGCGTGGGTGAAGGCGTCGTCCGGGGTGGCGGCGTACTTCACGCCACCGGCCTTGCCGCGGCCACCGACTTTGACCTGCGACTTGATCATTACCGGCTTGCCGATTTCTTCGGCGATCGCACGAGCGTCCTCGGCGGAGTCCGTCACGCGGCCCTCCGACGAAGGCACTCCGTGCTTCACGAAGAGTTCCTTCGCCTGATATTCGAAGAGATCCATGTACTCACCGTCTCGTCTGCGTTGTTGTGACAACGTCTGGTTTGGCGGCCCGTCGTCGGGGGCGGGTCGGATCGGACTCTAATCAGTCACATGGAGCGGAAATCAGCCGCATACAGCCTAAGTGGCGCAGGTCACGGTACTGTCTCCGCTACCTCAAAAGCCCTCGTCAATGCTACCCATCGGTAGCTTGTTGACCGTGTGCCAGGTGGAGCACACGAATCCCCCGGAGTGATGCCAACTACTACGGTTTGTCGTTGACAAAACTCACTCGGTTACCCGAAGCACAGTGAGCACATTCGTGCGCGCAAGGTGATGAATGTCACAGCAGCGTGTCGAACCATGTCCATCGCTTGCTGAGCCGCAATCGTTTCGTTACCGTCGTTGCGGTCGATGTCACAACCCGGTCACGGACAGGAGGACGGCAGGCTTGACGCAGCACAGCCCCCGACGTGCCCACCGCTATCGCGAGGACGCCGAGAACTATGGCGGCGCGACTACTTTCGACGCCCCTTTCGAAACGAACAACGCGGTCGCCCACGGCGATTGGGATGCGACCCAGGCGTGGAACTCCGACGCCCAGTGGAATCCGGACGCGCAGTGGAACTCCGACGCCGACTGGAACCCCGGTGAACAGTGGGGCCAGCCGCAGCAGTGGGAACAGCCGCAGCAGTGGGACGAGTCCGGCTACCAGCCCGAACCGGACTGGAACGCGCAGACCACCGTGAACGGCTGGGCCGCACCGAATCCGAGTGACTGGGCCCCGCAGTCGCGGACGAACTGGGATCCGTCCGCGGATCCGACCCCGTCCGACGAGTACCGACCGGTCTACACATTCCGCACCGCGGGCGGCGAGAAGCTGCAGTTCTCCGGTGACGGCGCCCGGGTCAATCGCGCTGCGCGCGAAGCCGATGCGGCCGCCGAGGACGAGACCCGCCCGACCCGCTCCGGCGGCAAGCGCCGCGCGGGCGGCACCCATCGCGTACCCGCCCCGCCCTCCGCGCTGAAGGGCCGCGCCGCGGTCATCGCCGTGGCGGCCGGCGCCGTCGTGGCCGCGGGCCAGGCCACCATCGAGACCGCCGGGCACGACAACACCGTCGACGTCCAGGCCACCGGCCAGGTCAAAGAGGTCGCCGCCACCTCGGTGGTCGGCGACGGCGGCGGTAACGGTTCGCCCCAGGTGGTGAACCCGAACGCACCCGCCAGCCTGGACCAGTTCAGCGACATTCTCGAAAAGGGCAAGCAGTTCGCCGCCGACATGGCGAACCAGGAGGCGATGAAGAACCGCCCCCTGTGGACGCGATTCGCCAACGGCACCTTCACTTCCGGCTTCGGCATCCGCTGGGGCGTCGCGCATCAGGGCGTCGATATCGCCGCCCCGATCGGCACCCCGATCTACGCGGTCGCCGACGCCACCGTCCTCGAGGCCGGTCCCGCTTCCGGTTTCGGCATGTGGGTGCGCCTGCTGCACGACGACGGCACGGTCACCATCTACGGCCACATCGACACCGCGACGGTCTCGCAGGGCCAGCGCGTGCTGGCCGGCGACCAGATCGCCACGGTCGGCAACCGCGGCTTCTCCACCGGCCCGCACTGCCACTTCGAGGTCTGGCTCAACGGCGTCGACAAGATCGACCCCCTACCCTGGCTGGCCTCCCGCGGCATCTCGCTCGGCCCCGAACGGGACTGACCCGCAAGCTGAATACTCGAAAGGCGCGCCCGCGGGCGCGCCTTTCGTCGTTATCGGGTGAACCAGCGCCCGCCCTGCGGTGGCCCTATCTGTCCCGGAGCCGTCCGGGCACGGCCGATCCGAACATCGGGCCGTACGGTTGGATTCCGCTGCCGTACGGGCGATTCTGGGCCCGTTCAGCGCCGGTGGGCGCGGTACCAGTCGATCAGGGTGTCGGTGGAGGAGTCGCCCTGGGAGGCAGGGGGTTCCGGTGAGGTCAGAAGCGGTTCCAGGGCCAGGGCCTGGGCCTTGCCGAGTTCCACGCCCCACTGGTCGAAGCTGTCGATGCCCCAGATCGCGCCTTCGGTGAAGACGATGTGCTCGTAGAGGGCGATGAGCTGGCCCAGCACCGAGGGGGTGAGTCGGGGGGCGAGGATGGCGGTGGTGGGGCGGTTGCCGGGCATCACCTTGTGCGGCACGATCTTCGGATCGGTGCCCTCGGCGGCGATCTCCTCGGCGGTCTTGCCGAAGGCCAGCACCTTGGTCTGGGCGAACAGGTTCGACATCAGGATGTCGTGCATGCTGCCGGTGCCGTCGAGGGTGGGCAGATCGTCGGTGGGCTGGGCGAATCCGATGAAGTCGGCGGGGACCAGCTGGGTGCCCTGGTGCAGCAGTTGGTAGAAGGCGTGCTGGCCGTTGGTGCCGGGCTCGCCCCAGAAGATCTCGCCGGTACCGGTGGTGACCGGAGTGCCGTCCGCGCGAACGGATTTCCCGTTCGACTCCATGGTGAGCTGCTGCAGGTAGGCCGGAAAACGAGCCAGGTCATTGGAGTACGGCAGCACCGCGCGCGACTGCGCGCCGAAGAAGTTCGAGTACCAGACGCCGAGCAGGCCCAGCAGCGCCGGACCGTTCTCCGACAGCGGCGCGGACTTGAAATGCTCGTCCACGCGGTGCATTCCGTCGAGGAACTCCGCGAAACGCTCCTTGCCGATGACGGTCATCACCGATAGCCCGATGGCCGAGTCCACCGAGTAGCGGCCACCCACCCAGTCCCAGAAGCCGAACATGTTGGCGGTGTCGATGCCGAAGTCGGCGACCCGCTGCGCGTGGGTGGAGACGGCGACGAAATGTTTGGCCACGGCGTCTTCGCCGAGCGCCGCCACCAGCCAGCGGCGGGCGGCCGTGGCATTGGTGAGCGTCTCGAGCGTGGAGAAGGTCTTGGAGGCGACGATGAACAGCGTGGTCGCCGGGTCGAGGCCGTGCAGCTTCGAAACCAGGTCCGCCGGATCGACATTCGAGACGAAGCGCGCGGAGATGCCGGCGTCGGCGTAGTGCCGCATTGCCAGGGTGACCATGGCCGGGCCCAGATCCGAGCCGCCGATGCCGATGTTCACCACCGTCGCGATGCGCTGCCCGGTCGCGCCCAGCCACGCTCCCGAACGCACCTGATCGGTGAATTCGCCCATGCGGCGCAGAACTTCGTGCACATCGGTCTCGATGTCCTGGCCGTCGACGGCCAGCGGCTGCGCTGCCGGGCGACGCAACCAGACGTGTCCGACCGCACGGTCCTCGGAGGTATTGATGTGCTCGCCCGCGAACATGGCATCGCGCCGCTGTTCGACCTCGGCGGTATGCGCCAATTCGACCAGCAGATCGAGAGTCTCGCGCGTCACCCGATGCTTGGAGTAGTCGATCCGCAGATCCGCGACCTGAACGGTCAACTCGCCACCGCGTGCCGGATCTTCGGCAAAAAACTCCCGCAGATGCCGCCCCGCGATGGACGCGTGGTGGTCGTGCAGTTTCCGCCAGACCGCCGACGCGGTGATGTCGCTGCTCACCCGGGCGAGGTTACAACCACTGCGCCATTTTTGCCCTCCGCTTCGCTACGGGCGGGTTCGCGGCCCCGAAGTCTCGTTCTTCCCTCCCTCCGCTCCTCCGCTTCGCTCCCCCGCTCCACGCAGTCCAGAACGAGACGGCCGCGAACCTTTGAGCTGTTCAGAGGTAAACCCCAAGGCAAGAGGCAAATTCGGACCAGCGGCATAGGCTGAGGGCATGGTGACTGAAAGCGCCCTACTCTCGTCCATTCCCACGCAACTCTGGATCGGCGGACCGGTGGACGCCACGGGGGGTGCGACGTTCCCGGTACACAATCCGGCCACGGGTGAGGTGATCGCCCGGGTTGCCGACGCCACCCCGGATGATGCGGTTCGCGCGCTCGACGCGGCCGTCGCAGTGCAAGCCGAATGGGCCGCGACTCCGGCCCGGCAGCGCGGGGAGATCCTGCGTGCGGTGTTCGAGGCGATCACCGCGCGGACCGAGGAGTTCGCGCTGCTGATGACCCTCGAAATGGGAAAGGCGCTGCCGGAGAGCCGCAATGAGGTGCGCTACGGCGCGGAGTTCTTCCGCTGGTTCAGCGAGGAGGCGGTCCGCATCCACGGCCGCTATCAGCCCGCCCCGGCGGGGACCGGCCGGATTCTGGTGCACAAGCAGCCCGTCGGCCCGTGCCTGGCCATCACGCCGTGGAACTTCCCGCTGGCCATGGGAACTCGCAAGATCGGCCCGGCGCTGGCGGCCGGTTGCACGATGATCGTGAAGCCCGCGGGCGTCACCCCGTTGACCATGCTGCTGCTGGCCGAGCTGTGCAGCCGGGCGGGTCTGCCCGACGGCGTGCTGTCGGTGGTCACCACCTCGCATTCGAGTGCGGTCACCGCGCCGCTGCTGAACGATCCGCGCCTGCGCAAACTGACTTTCACCGGGTCCACCCCGGTCGGCAAGAAGCTGGTCGAGCAGTCCGCGCACGGCCTGCTGCGCACCTCCATGGAATTGGGCGGCAATGCCCCGTTCGTGGTGTTCGACGACGCGGATATCGATGCGGCCGTGCAGGGTGCGGTGCTGGCCAAGCTGCGCAACGGCGGTGAGGCGTGCACCGCGGCGAACCGTTTCCACGTTCACAATTCGGTTCGCCAGGAATTTACCGACAAGCTCGTGGCGGCCATGGGCGAATACAAACTCGGCAATGGCGTCGATCCGGAAACGACTCTCGGCCCGCTCGTCAACGAAGATCAGCTCGACACCGTGAGCGAACTCGTCGATGACGCGGTCTCGGCGGGCGCGCAGGTGCGCCTCGGCGGCAAGGCTCCCGGCGGCCCGGGCTGGTTCTACCCGGCGACCGTGCTCACCGATATCCCGCCCGCGGCCCGCATCCTGCGCGAGGAGGTGTTCGGCCCGGTCGCGCCGATCGTCGGTTTCGATACCGAGGAGGAGGGCCTGGCCGCCGCCAACAACACCGAATTCGGCCTGGTCGCCTACGTTTACACGCGCAGTCTGGACCGTGCGCTGCGCATTGCCGAGGGCCTGGAGACCGGCATGGTCGGTGTGAACCGCGGCGTCATCTCGGACCCGGCCGCGCCGTTCGGCGGCGTGAAGGAGTCCGGTTTCGGGCGTGAGGGCGGCTTCGAGGGTATCGAGGAATACCTCAGCACCAAATACATCGCCCTGCCCTAGACAGAAAAAGAACCGCCCCGGGGTCGAAACACCCGGGGCGGCCTGGGGAGGCTGCATCCGTGGCATCGCATGCAGCTGTGGTTTGTGTGGGCACGCCGAAACGCGCACCGCTCGATGTATCGGTCCGAGCGGTGCGCGGTGTTAACGAGAAATCTTGATCAGTGCCCCAAGCGGCCGCGGCCGAGTCGGAGCAGCAGCATCGCCAGGGTGTGTCCCTCCTGGCCGAGCTCGCTGAAACGCTCCAGCACCTTCATCTCGCGGGAGTGCACGAGTTTGGGGCCGCCGTTGGCCATCCGCGTTCGCCCGATGATGCGCGAGACCTCGGTGCGGCGCTTGATGGCCGCGAGGATCTCGGCGTCCAGCTTGTCGATTTCCAAGCGCAGCTTTTCGATCTCAGCCTCGGAGGGCAAGGCGGAATCCGACCCGGTGGCAGACTCGGAATGTCCCGTCGTCGAGATGCTCATACTTTCAACTCCTCGTGGTCCAGAACGTCGATCGGCGGGTGGACCCATCCTGTTACCGATTGGTTCTTCACCAAAGAATCAGACCTGTTGGCCTAGACATTGTCCCCCCGGTGTCGGGCTCAGGTGCAATGCGTCGCCGTAGAGCCGGTCATCCGACGAGTGTGCCACGCGGGGTGACCTGAGCAAAACAGGTACATTTAGGAATCTGCTGAGTTTCCCGACCCGGTCGAGTTCACCGGAGATTCGCCGGACCGGCACTTATCGGACACCTGTGCGAACCCGGCCGTCGGCTGTCGGTGCGCGCCGGTAGCGTGGATGGGCGATGAATACGACGGTGGCACAGGACGGGCAGAAGACCGGGCACGCGCGGGGCAGCGAGTTGCTCGAGGGGTTGAATCCACAGCAGCGTGCCGCGGTGATGCATACCGGCACCCCGCTGTTGATCGTGGCCGGGGCCGGGTCGGGCAAGACCGCGGTACTCACCCGGCGGATCGCCTATCTCCTGGATGCGCGCGGGGTGCGGCCCGGCGAGATCCTGGCCATCACCTTCACCAACAAGGCCGCCGCCGAGATGCGCGAGCGGGTGGCCGGACTGGTCGGCCTGCGCGCGGCCGGCATGTGGGTGTCCACCTTCCACTCCAGCTGTGTGCGCATCCTGCGCACCCAGGCGGCGCTGCTGCCGGGGATGAACTCGAACTTCTCCATCTACGACGCGGACGACTCACGTCGCCTGCTGGGCATGATCATTCGCGACTTCGAGATCGACGCGAAGAAGTATTCGCCGCGTCTGCTGGCCACCGCCATCTCGAATCTCAAGAACGAGCTCATCGACGCCGAGCAGGCCGCCGCCGATGCCGCCAAAGAGGACAGTGAGCTGCCGCGCCTGGTGGCCCGGGTCTACGACGAGTACCAGCGGCGGCTGCGCGCGGCCAATGCCCTGGACTTCGACGATCTGATCGGCGAGACGGTGTCGATCCTGCAGCGGCATCCGCAGGTGGCCGAGTACTACCGCCGCCGCTTCCGGCACGTGCTGGTCGACGAGTATCAGGACACCAACCACGCCCAGTACGCGCTGGTGCGGGAACTGGTCGGTCACCACCGCAATCTGTGGGGCGACGACCCCGAGACCGAGGACACCCGGGATCAGATCGCGCCCTCGGAGCTGTGCGTGGTGGGCGACGCCGACCAGTCCATCTATGCCTTCCGTGGCGCAACCATCCGCAATATCGAGGAGTTCGAGCGCGACTTCCCGGATGCGGAAACCATTCTGCTGGAACAGAATTACCGCTCCACCCAGCACATTCTGACCGCCGCCAATGCGGTGATCGCCCGCAACGAGGGGCGCCGCGAGAAGAAGCTGTGGACCGATCAGGGCGAGGGCGATCTCATCGTCGGCTATGTGGCCGACAATGAGCACGACGAGGCCATGTTCGTGGCCAAGGAGATCGACAAGCTGGTCGATCAGGGCGACGCCAACTACGCGGATGTGGCGGTTTTCTACCGCACCAACAACAACTCCCGTGCGCTGGAAGAAATCTTCATCCGCATGGGCCTGCCCTACAAGGTCGTCGGCGGCGTGCGCTTCTACGAGCGCAAGGAAGTCCGCGACATCGTGGCCTACCTCCGTGTGTTGGAGAACCCCAACGATGCGGTGAGCCTGCGACGGGTGCTCAATACCCCGCGCCGCGGCATCGGTGACCGCGCCGAGGCGTGTGTGGCCGTGCATGCCGAACAGCGCAATATCGGTTTCGCGCAGGCACTGCGGGATGCGGCGGACAACAAGGTGGCGCTGCTCAATTCCCGTTCGGTAAAGGCCATTTCGGGGTTCCTGGACTTGCTCGAGGAGATTCGGGCGGCGGGCACCCAGGCCGATATGGACTTCCCGGATGTGGGTTCGGTGGTCGAGGCGGTGCTGGATCGCACCGGGTATCGCGCCGAGCTGGAGGCGTCCGATGATCCGCAGGACGGCGCACGCCTGGACAACCTGAACGAATTGGTCAGCGTCGCACGTGAATTCAGTTCCGAGGCGCGCAACAATGTGGAGGCCGCACGGGACGAGGGCATCATTCCCGAGCAGGCCGAGGGTGAGCCGGAGCCGGGTTCGCTGGCCGCGTTCCTGGAGCGGGTGTCGCTGGTGGCGGACGCCGATCAGATTCCCGAAGAGGGTTCGGGCATGGTCACGATGATGACCCTGCACACCGCCAAGGGCCTGGAGTTCCCGGTGGTCTTCGTGACCGGTTGGGAGGACGGCCAGTTCCCGCATATGCGTGCGCTGGGTGATCCCACCGAGCTGCAGGAGGAGCGGCGGCTGGCGTATGTCGGCATCACCCGGGCGCGGCAGCGACTGTATCTGTCACGCGCGATCGTCCGTTCGGGCTGGGGTCAGCCGGTGTCGAATCCGGAATCCCGCTTCCTACAGGAGATTCCGGGGCATCTGCTGGATTGGCGACGGCTCGAGCCCGCGCCCTCGCAGAGTTCCTCGGGCTTCCGCCGCCGCCGGGGCGAGGACGACGGCCTGGATCGGGATTGGACGCGCGGCGACGGCTGGTCGGAGTCGCGGCCGGGCCTCGGTGGCCGGGGTGATCGTCGCCCGGCTCCGGCGGCGGCCGCGGGCGGCAAACGCAATAACTCCGGTCTTGTTCTTGCCGTGGGTGATCGGGTCAATGACGACAAGTACGGGCTCGGTCGAGTGGTGGCCGCGGAGGGCTTCGGCGCGCTGGCCACGGTCACCATCGATTTCGGTAGTGCGGGCAAAATCCGGCTGATTCCGCAGTACAGCCGGACCTTGACCAAACTCTGATCACTCGGTGTAGAGCCGCAGGACGTCGTACGCGCGTACGGCGTCCTCGGGGAACACCAGGATCCGGAAGCGGTCCTTGAGGTTTCGCCACCGGTGGATGGTTGCCCGGCCCATGGTGGCGCGTACCCCGTGATCGCGCAGCAGCTGCCGCACGGCGCGCGCGGACTGCATGTCGTACACGGTGGCGGCGGCCACCAGCAGCCCGAATTCGTCGTCGTCGGTGCGGGTCCGGAGTTTCATGCTCGACTCCCGTTGTCCTGCTTGGTCTTCAGCATGGCGAGTTGCGCCTGTTCCTCATGATGATGCTGGGCGGTCAGCAGTTCGCGTTCGGCGGGTGGGTCGGCGCGCAGGAAGCTGCCCTGCCCGGGTGCGCCCGCCGCGCCGAGCTTGCTCATCTTCTTCGGCACCGCAGCGCCTTCGTATTCCACCGGCCCCAAGGACTGATGCACCTCGATGTATTCGCCGTGCGGCAGTCGCTTGATGATGCCGGTCTCGATGCCGTGGTCGAGCACCGCGCGGTCGCTGCGCTGCAGGCCCAGGCAGAACCGGTAGGCGATGGCATAGGCCAGCGGCGGCGCGAGCAGCAGCGCGATCCGGAAGAACCAGGTGGTCGCGTTGAGCGAGACGTCGAACTTCAAGGCGATGATGTCGTTGACGCAGGCGAGGGTGAGCACCAGGTAGAACGCGATGGCCATGGCCCCGATCGCGGTGCGCACCGGCACATCTCGCGGCCGCTGCAGCAGATTGTGCCGCGCGGTGTCCTTGGTCAGCCGCTTCTCGATCCACGGGTAGATGGGGATGACCGCCAGCACCAGGCCCATCACCACGGCCACCCAGAACGGCGCGGGAATGGTGTAGCGCCCCAGGTAGATCTCCCACGGTGGCATGAGCCGGGCCAGGCCGTCGGTCCACATCATGTAGAAGTCGGGTTGCGAGCCCGCCGACACCTGAGCGGGGTTGTAGGGCCCCAGATTCCAGATCGGGTTGATCTGGAACAGGCCACCCATGAGTGCGACGGTGCCGAGGGTGAAGGCAAAGAACGCACCCTGATCCAGCGAGAACACCGGAATGATGCGCGCGCCCACCACATTTCGCTCGGTGCGGGCGGGCCCGGGGAACTGGGTGTGTTTCTGGTACCAGACCAGCGCGATGTGCGCGCCGATGAGGGCGAGCATGATGCCCGGGAACAGCAGCACGTGCGTGATGTAGAGCCGTGGGATGAGCACGGTGCCCGGGAATTCCCCGCCGAAGAGCAGGAAGTGCAGCCAGGTGCCGATCACGGGGACCGCCATGGTGATGCCGCCGAGCGGCGACCGCAGTCCGGTGCCCGAGAGCAGGTCGTCGGGCAGCGAGTACCCGAAGTAGCCCTCGAACATGGACAGGATCAGCAGCAGCGCGCCGACCACCCAGGTGGCCTCGCGCGGTTTGCGGAACGCGCCGGTGAAGAACACCCGGCACATGTGAATGATCATCGAGGCGAGGAAAAGCAGTGCGGCCCAATGGTGTAGCTGCCGCACGAACAGTCCGCCGCGCACGTCGAAGGAGATGTCCAGGACGCTGCGGTAGGCGGCCGACATCTGCACGCCGCGCAGCGGCTGGTAGCTGCCGTTGTAGGTCACCTCGGTCATGGACGGCTCGAAGTAGAGGGTCAGGTAGATCCCGGACAGCAGCAGGATGATGAAGGTGTAGAGGGCGATCTCCCCGAGCAGGAACGACCAGTGTGTCGGGAAGACCTTGTTGATGGAGCGTTTCAGGCCCGCGGCCAAGTGATACCGCTGGTCGGCGGCATCGGCGCGGTTCGCGGTGGTAGTCATGAAAACCAGACGCCGCAGGGTCCCGAAACGTGACACCTTTCTACGACAGAATGTCGTAGATCACACCGTCGACCTACGAACCGCAGGTCAGCGCGGTAGCAGGTTCGACAGCGCTTCGTCGAGAGTCGGGTAGCGGAAGCGGAATCCGTTGTGGCGCAGCACCTCGGAGGTGGCGTGCCGACCGGTCAGTCCGAGCGCCGGATCGGTCCGCAGCAGCACCGCGCCGACGGTCAGCGCGGGCGCGGGAGTCGGCGGCGACCAGGGCCGCCGCAACTGCCGGCGCAGGGTGGCCATGAGCTCCTTGTTGCGCACCGGGAAATCGGTGGCCGCGACCAGCACACCATTGGGCAGTGCCACCCGGGGATCCAGTCCGAGCCCGGCACGCACGATGGCCAGCCAGTCCTCGAGGTGGATCCAGCTGAACCACTGCCGGCCATTGCCGACGCTGCCGCCGAGTCCCGCCTTGGTCAGTGCCACCAGGCGTTTCATGGCGGGCGCGTCCGGGTCGAGGACGATCGAGGTGCGCAGGATGGTCCAGTGCGTGGCGTTGGCACCGTCGAAGGCTTCCTCCCAGGGCTGCGCCACCCCGGTCATCTGCGGCAGGCCGGGATCGGGCAGCGGAGTGCCTTCGGTGCAACGGATTTCGCCCGCGTCGGCCCAGATGGCGGTGGTGCTGGCCTGGATCCAGTGTTCGATGGGCCGATCCAGGGTCTTGGACGCCTCGACCAGCGCCCGCGTGGAATCGACTCGGCTGCGGCGCAATTCGGCGACATTGCGGGCGGTGGGGCGGCAGTCGACGAGCTTGCCCGCGAGATTGATGACCGCGGTACGCCCCGGGTTCCGCAGGGCGTCGGCCCAGGCCCCGACGGTGCGGCCGTCCCATTCGTATTGCGGGTAGGGCAGTTCCGGGACGGTGCGGCGGGTCAAAATGACCACGCGCTGCCCTCGGCAGGTCAGATCGGCGGCGAGGGTGCGCCCCAAGGCGCCGGTGCCACCCGCGATCACGACCGTCTGCGCGTCCGCGGCGGGCTTCAGCCCGGCCAGCTGCGCCAGGCGTGCGAAGCAGGTGTGGGTGTCGGTCTCGAGCAGATTGCCGACAACCTTGCGCATGAGCTTGCCGGAAGGGCCCGTGAAGGTGAGCTGCTGAGTCAGCAGCGTGCCGCCGTCACGCGGGGTGAGCACCCAGCGCATCCGCATGGTGCCCGCGGGTTCGGGCTGCTCGATTGTGAGTTCGCGATCGAGCACGAAGGTCGATACGACGAAGGGTTTCGCCAGCCGCCCGTGCACCGCCTCGTTGACGCGGCCGCGCGGCAGGTAGTCGCCGGTGGTCCCGGCGGCGGGCGCGGCGTGCAGGGTCAGCGCGCTGACGGCCGGATTCCATTGCGGCCACCGGGTGGGATCGCCGAGCACAGTCCACAGTTGCCGTGGTTCGAGGGCGATCCACTGGGTGTACGTCGTTGTACGAGGCATGGTTCGACGCTATTACCGCTGGGCTGCGGCCGGAAGCGTGGCCTTCGTCGCAGCACCACGTGTCACGGTCGCAGCCCGGCGGTGTCGCGGATCAGGAGATGGTGACGGAGGAGCCCAGGGTGAACTTGTGTCCCCTGGAGGTGCAGTTCAGGCCGCCGCGCGGAAGCCCGCCGATGCAGGTGACGCCCGCGTAGTCGATGCGGGTGCCCTGGTAGACGTTGGCGTCGCGGGGGACGTCGGTGATCCAGCGGCTGCCGGGACGGCCGTGCTGTCCGCCGAGGCCGAAGGTCGGGTGCGCGGGCAGGATCGAGTTGTCGATGACGACATCGCCGATCGGAATGATCCCCCACAGCGCCTGGCCGGGGCCGAGATCGCAGCCGACATCGCCATTGGCGTGGATGGCGCAGTTGGAGGCGCCCATCCAGTCGGAGAAGTACAGGGTGTCACCATCGAGGAATTGGGAGTTGTCGGCCTCGGTCAATCCGATATCCGCTGAGGCGACGCCGTTTCCGGCGATAATGAGCGCCACCGATGCCACGGCCGCGCCGAGAAATGTACGTGCGTTCATGATCATCGACCATAGCCATCGGATCTCACCGGCACCAGCGAACATTCGATCGATAATCAGAATTCGGTGATCGATAAACACACCTTCTCGATAATGTCCGCTATTGGCGATATGTCCTTCGGTGGGGCGCGAAAACCTCACTGCCGGAGGAAGATAGCGCTGGCGTCGATCGGACGCTTCAGCACGACAGAAGGCATGTGATGACCGAGAAGATTCGCGTCGAAGGCACCATCACGGTGCACAAGTACGAGCCGGTCCCCTATGACGAACCCGAGCAGGGTCCGGTGCTCACCCGAATTCACGTGGAGGAGAGTTTCTCCGGCGGTATCGAGGGCGACGGCGTGGTGGAATTCCTGCAGTCCTCCAGCCCCGACGGCACCGCCAGTTTCGTCGGCATCGAGCGCATCACCGGCTCGGTGGACGGCAAGTCCGGCACCTTCCTGCTGCAGGATCAGGGCAGCGTCGCGGACAATATCGTCAGCGGTGAATGGTTCGTGGTTCCCGGTTCCGGCACCGGCGATCTGACCGGACTGCGCGGCGAGGGCGGCTTCAAGGCCAATCTCGGTGAGGGCGCGGAGGTCTGGCTCGACTACTGGTACGAGTGATGTCGCCCAAAACCGCCCTGATCACCGGGGCCGCCACCGGCATCGGCCGCGCCATCGCGGAAACGCTTGCCGCGCAGGGCGTCCGGGTGGCGATCAATCATCCGCACACCCCCGAGCTCGCCGACGAAGTGGTCGCGAAGATCGAGGCGGACGGCGGTCAGGCGCTGGCGGTGGCCGCGGACGTCCGCGATCGTGACGAGTACGCGGCCATGGTCGCCCGGGTGCTCGAAACCTGGGGCAGCTGGGACATTCTGGTCAACAATGCGGCGGTCGCGATCACCAAGCCGTTCGCCGAGGTGACCTCGGAGGAGTTCGATCTGAGCTTCGCCGTGAACGTCAAGGGCGTCTTTCACGGCATGCAGCTGGCCTGGGGACAGATGGCCGACAACGGCCGGATCATCACCATCTCCAGCTCCACCACCGCGCTCATGCTGCCCGGCTACGCCGTCTACGACTCGACCAAGGGTGCGGTGGAGCAGTTCACCCACATCCTGGCCAAGGAGTTCGGGCCGCGCGGCATCACGGTGAACGCGGTCAGCCCGGGCGCCACCGAAACCGAGACCTACCGGACGGGCAAGAGCGAGGAGTTCCTGTCCCGCCTGGAGGCCATGAGCGCGTTCAACCGGCTGGGCAAGCCGAACGAAATCGCGGCTGTCGTCGCATTTCTCGCCAGTGATGCCGCGAATTGGGTGACGGCGCAGAACATCCGCGTCAACGGCGGCACGGCCTAGCCCGCCGCTATGCCCAGATCTCACCGATGGGTGTGAACTCCGCCGGCGCCGATTGCGGCGTCGGCGGTGGGGTGCGCGAGAACCGAGGCGCGGGAGCGGGTTGCAACATGCCGTCGACCTCGACGAGGGAGCCGCGGGCGCGCAGGTGTTCATCCTGCGCGGCCTCGGTCCAGGTGCGGATCGGGGTGACGCAGGCGTCGACGCCGTCGAAGAGCGCGGCCCATTCGTCCTGGGTCTTGCTCGCGAACGTCTCGGTGAAGACCTTGCGCAGCACGTCCTGTCCGGCCGGATCCATCTGGTGCGGCAGGGTTTTCGGGTCCAGTTCGAGCACGCGCAGCAGTTCGGCGTAGAATTGCGGCTCGAACGCGCCGACCGCGAGATGCTTCCCGTCGGCGGTGGAATACGTGTCGTACCAAGCCATTCCGGTATCGAGCAGGTTGGTTCCGCGCTCGTCGGACCACATGCCGCCCTGGTGCAGGATCCAGAGCGAATGCGCCAGGGTCAGCGCGCCGTCCACCATGGCCGCGTCCACCACCTGCCCCTGCCCGGAACGTTCCCGCTCGTAGAGCGCGGTAATGATGCCGAGCACGAGGAACACCGATCCGCCGCCGTAGTCGCCGAGCAGGTTGACGGGCGGCACGGGTCGCTCGCCCTTGCGCCCGATTGCGTTGAGCGCACCGGTGAGGCCGATGTAGTTGATGTCGTGCCCGGCCCGATCGGCGCGCGGCCCGTCCTGACCCCACCCGGTCATCCGGCCGTAGATCAGGCGCGGATTACGTTGCAGCGCTTCCTCCGGCCCGAGTCCGAGCCGTTCCACCACACCCGGCCGGTAGCCCTCGATCACCACGTCGGCCTTGTCGATGAGTTCGCGTACCGCCGCGATCTCGTCGGCGTCCTTGAAGTTCGCCTGCACGAGGGTCCGCCCGCGCAACTGCGCCCGCATCGGGCCGACCGCCGACCCGTCTCCGGGCCGCTGTACCCGCACCACGTCCGCACCCAGATCGGCCAGCATCATTCCCGCGTGCGGTCCGGGTCCGATGCTCGCCAGCTCGACGATCCGCACCCCCGCCAAAGGTCCCTTGGTCATGGCAAAAGTAGAACACGTTCTACAACGGTGTGCCAGCTTGCGGCCCGGGGCCTCGACTTCAGTTGACGTAGGCGCGCTCGATGATCGACTCGGTGTCGACGCCGGTCGGCAGGGTGCCGAAGGCGATGCCCCAGTCGCCGCCGAAGCGGGTGGCGCAGAAGGCGTCCGCGACGGCCGGGTGGCCGTGGCGCACCAGCTGCGCGCCCTGCAGGACGAGGGCCATCAACTCCACCACACGCCGCGCGCGATATTCGATATCGGCGAAGTCGGTGAGCTCCTTGCCGATTCGATCGATGGCCGTGTCCAGGTGGCGGTTCGCACCCCGGGACAGGTTCACCTCATTGAGGAACGCCTCGACCGTCTCGGGCTGACGCCCCATGGCGCGCAGCGCGTCCAGCGCCGCCACATTGCCCGACCCCTCCCAGATGGACATGAGTGGGGCCTCGCGGTACAGCCGCGGCATGCCCGATTCCTCGGCATACCCGTTGCCGCCGAAGCACTCCAGCGCCTCGGCCGCGTGCGCGGGGGCGCGCTTGCACACCCAGTACTTGGTGACCGCCAGCGCGATGCGGCGCAGCGCCGCCTCGGCGGGGTCGCCGTCGGCGCGGTCGGTGGCACCGGCCAGCCGCATCATCACGGTGGTCGCGGCATCGGCCTCGATCACCAGGTCGGCCAGCACATTTCGCATGGCGGGCTGATCGACGAGGTACTTGCCGAACGCCATGCGGTTGCGCGCGTGATGGGTGGCGAAGACGGCACCGGTGCGCATCACGGTGGCGGAGCCGATCACACAGTCCAGGCGGGTCATATTGACCATCTCGATGATGGTCTTCACGCCCGCGCCCTCCTGGCCGACCAGCCAGCCGATGGCGTTCTCGTACTCCAGTTCCGAGGAAGCGTTGGACTTGTTGCCCAGCTTGTCCTTGAGCCGCTGGATGCGCAGCGCGTTGCGGGTGCCGTCGGGCAGCACCCGGGGCAGCATGAAACACGACAGGCCGCCGGGCGCCTGGGCCAGCGTGAGGAACATGTCGCCCATGGGGTGCGAGGTGAACCACTTGTGGCCGACGATGCGGTACGCGCCGTCGGAAAGCGGTGTGGCCGTGGTGGTATTGGCGCGTACGTCCGAGCCGCCCTGCTTCTCGGTCATCGACATGCCCGCGATGAGACCGGCCTTGCTGGAAGGCTCGCGCAGCCCGAAGTCGTAGACGCGCGACGCCAGCAGCGGCTCGTACTTCGCCGCCAGTTCCGGATTGTGGCGCAGCGCGGGCACCACCGCGTAGGTCATGGAGATCGGGCACATGTGCCCGGCGTCGGATACGCCCCAGGCGGCGAGCTTGGCGGCGCGGGCGGTGTGCGCGCCGGACCGGTCGTCGCGCCACGGCGTGCCGTGCAGGCCATGGGAGACAGCGACATCCATGAGCTGATGCCAGGCCGGATGGAACTCCACCTCGTCGATGCGGTTGCCGTAGCGATCGTGGGTGTGCAGGATCGGCGGGTTCTCGTTGGCCAGCCGCCCCCACTCCTGCGCCTCGACGCCGCCCGCAAGCGCACCCAGTTCCCGCACCTCGGCCTCGGCCCAGCCGGCGCCCTCCCGGTGCAGGCCCTCGATCAGCGCGGGATTGCGGGAGTTGTCGAACGGCGCGATGGGCGGCACCTGGTTGAAGACGTCGTGCGTATGCATTGCGGAGTGACTCCTATTCGTGGGGGACGCCCAACGCGCGCAGCGCGAAGGCGACGAGTTCCGGCAGCACCGATTCGCTCTGCAGCTGTTCCGACAGCGGGCCGACCAGCACTTCGCCGATGGCTCCGACCAGTGCGGTGGCCGAGGTGAGCGGATCCTGCGGCGGCAGTTGACCATTCGCGACACCGTCGGCGATGGCATTAACGTAGGTCTCGGCGAAGGCGCGGCGGAAGCGCAGTCGTTCGGCGTCGACGGCCGCATCCACCGGCTCGGCGAGCAGCACGTAGGCCAGTTTCGGATTCTTGAGCGCACGCCCGGCGAAGGTCTCCACGGCCGCGGTGACCCGGTCGGCGGCGCTGCGCCCCTCCCCCGCCGCCCCGGCCACGGCGACCGCCTCGACCTCGCGGGTGACCACCTCACGGAAGACGGCGGTCACCAATTCGGCCTTGCCGCTGAAGTTCTTGTACACGGTGCCGGTGGCGACGCCCGCCTCGGCGGCGACCGCGGCCATGGACAGTCCCGCGAAGCCGTCGCGGGAGAGCACGGTCATGGCGGACCGCACGATCGACCCCGCCTGGGCGTCCAGGCGCGCCTGGACGGCGGGGGTTCTGCGATAGGCCATGCAAGAAGTGAACCACCGATTCATTTCTTGACGCAACCCCCGGTTTACGGCGTAACGTCGCGGCCGTGACAGTACGAGTGGAACGCAACGGCCCCGTCTACACCGTGATCCTGCACCGGCCCGAGGCCCGCAATGCCGTCGACGGACCGACCGCGAAAGCCCTGGCCGACGCCTTCCGCGAATTCGACGCCGACCCCACCGCCGCGGTCGCGGTGCTGTGGGGCGACGGCGGCACCTTCTGTGCCGGCGCCGACCTGAAAGCCTTGGGCACCGAGCGCTCCAACGCGGTCACCGAGGACGGCGACGGTCCGATGGGCCCCACCCGGATGAAGCTGTCCAAGCCCGTCATCGCCGCTGTTTCCGGCTACGCGGTCGCCGGCGGCATCGAGCTCGCACTCTGGTGCGATCTGCGAATCGCCGAGCAGGACAGCACCTTCGGCGTGTTCTGCCGCCGCTGGGGCGTGCCGCTCATCGACGGCGGCACCGTGCGGCTGCCGCGCATCATCGGCGAGGGCCGGGCCATGGACCTGATCCTGACCGGCCGCGCGGTGGGCGCACCGGAGGCGCTCCAGATCGGACTCGTCACGCGCGTGGTGCCGACCGGCGAATCCCGCCGTGCCGCCGAGGAACTCGCGCTCGAGCTCGCGGCACTGCCACAGACCTGCCTGCGCTCGGACCGCATATCGGTGCTGGAGCAGGACGGACTCGAGGAGTCCGACGCCATTGCCAACGAACTGCGGCACGGCATGAAGGCATTGACGGACGGGGCCCTCGACGGTGCGCAGCGTTTCGCCTCGGGCGCGGGCCGGCACGGCAGCCGGGCCTGAATGTCACCGCGGCCGGGCCCGACCGCCGGGGAAATCGGGTCGGAGTGATAGCCCCGAATACACCCGGCAGCACCACATGCAACCGATCGGTACGCTAGCCGTTCGATGAATCGGCTGAGCGTGCTGGACGAGATCTTCCTGCGGTCGCATCGGGGCATGGGAACCCCGATCGTCCTGCAGGGACTCTGGCGTACCGCCGAACCCGTGCATCCCGCCCTGCTCTGGCGGGTGCACCGCGATCTGCGCACCGGTCCGCTCGGGCGGCGAGTGGTGCGCCCCCGCGTCCCCGGGGCGCGGCCGCGCTGGCAGACCAATGCGTCGGCCTACCCCTTCGACCTGGTCAAAGAGCCGATCCCGGTTGCGGCGGTACTGGATTGGGCCGACCGGCAGGGCGAGGACCTGAACCCCGAGCTCGGACCCGGCTGGCGACTGTCGGCCGCACGGGTCGACGACGGCGGCTGCGTGGTCGCGCTGACCTGCTCGCACGTCCTGGCCGACGGCCGGGCACTGACCCTCGCCATCGACAACGCGCTCGCAGGCACACCCCTCGCGGCACCCGTGGCAGTCCATTCCGATTGGGCCGACGCGCGGCGCATGTGGGCCACCGTCCTGGGTGGCACCGCCCGCGCCCTGCGCCACGGCATCCCCGCGCGGCCGACCGCCGCACCGAACCGAAAAGCCTTGCCCGGCACCCGGTCCACGGCCGCCACCTGCGCGGCCGTTATAGAGATCTCGGCCCGCGACTGGAACCGCGTCGCCGTCTCGCACGGCGGCACCGCCAACAGCCTGTTCGTGTATCTCATCGCGAACATGCTGTGGGCCAGCGGTTTTCCCGCCGACACCATTGCCGCCAGCCTGCCGGTCGACACTCGCGACGAACCGCGCGTGGACAACGACATGTCCATGACCGAGGTGTCGATCACCCGCGCCGATACCCCGGCCACCCTGCGGCGGCAGGCGCGCGCGGCCTACGAGCACCGCATGACCAGCCCGGGCGGCATCCCGGAGGAACTGCTGCAGGTCGTCCCCGACCGCTGGGCGTATCGGCTGGCCAAGGGCGCGGGCGAACGCGACATCCTCTGCTCGAACATCGGCAATCTGCCCGAATCCCTGCTGGCGCTGGGGCCGCACGCGTGCACCGGGGTGGCGGCGCGCGCCATCCACCCCGGCTTACGCGCGGACGCGCTGCCCCGGACCCGGCTGTCGGGCTATCTCACCCGCATCGCCGACACCTATACGTTGTCGCTGATCAGCCTGGATCCGCAGGCCGTGCCCACCCCGTCGGCGCTGACGGCGCTGGCACTGTCCACCCTGGCCGAACTGGGTCTGCACGGCCGGAGTTGGTAACCGCTAGACCGGAACCGCGGCTTCGGTCACGCGGGCCAGGACGTGTTGCGGCACTTCGACTCCCGCGTCCACATCATCCGAGGTGATCGGGGCGTCGAAGACCTGACGCAGGGGCAGCACACCCGCCCAGACCCCGCCCGCCGCAATGTCTTCCGCGTCGTCGCGGGGGCCACCGGTCCGGACCTTCACCGAGGCCTCGGTCAGGTCGAGGGCCAGCACCGCGGTGGCGGCCATCTCCTTCTTGTTCGGGGAGCGCACGGCGTCCCACGCACCTGGTGCGGCGTGTTCGACGATGACGCGCAGGGCGCGCATGCGCTCGTCGGGATCGGTGAGTTCGACCGGGCGGCCGTGGATCACGGCGGAGCGGTAGTTCATCGAGAAGTGCATGGCCGAACGGGCATACACGATGCCGTTCACCTCGGTGACGGTCAGCGAGACGTCACCGGTCATGGCGGCGCGCATATTGCCGGAACCGGTGGAGCCGTGCAGGTACAGGGTGTCGCCGTCGCGGCCGTAGATGGTGGGGATGACCACCGGGGTGCCGTGCAGGATCACTCCGAGGTGGCAGATCAAACCGGCGTCGAGCAGCGCGTCCAGGTCGGCGCGATCGGTGCGACCCCGTTCCTTGGCACGGGTGAGGCTGCTGCGCGGGGTGGGCGACAGTAGGGTCCGAGTCGAAGCTGTCTCACTCATGAGTCCAGTTTCGGGGGAGAAATGGCATTCCTGAATAGCCAATTCTTCACAAGATCTACAGACCACTTTCGGGGGAGCCACCGTGCCGTTCACACTCGCACATCCGGCCGTCGTGTTGCCGCTGCGGCGGACACTGTGGTTTCCGGGCCTGGTCGCCGGGAGCATCGCGCCGGATCTGCCGTACTACCTACCGGTCGGGGTCGACGCGGAATTCACGCACTCGCTGCTCGGACTGCCGGCGGACATGCTGCTGGGCGCGGCGCTGGTGGCCGTTGCCTGGGCACTGCGACGGACCGTCGCCGGAATGCTCGGTAAAGCCATCACCATGACCCGGCCGACAGTGCTCGGCGGCGCGGTGGCCCTGCTCGTCGGGGCGGTGACACATCTGGCGTGGGATGCCTTCACCCATACCGACGGTGCGGCGGTCCAGCACTGGGAAGTGATGCGGGAGTCCGTGATCGGGCCACACCGCGTCTACAACGTGATCGGCTATATCTCCTCGCTCGGCGGAATGCTGCTGCTGGCGGGCTATCTGGTCGCCTGGTACCGGCGGGCCGCCACCACCGCACCCGACCCCCGACGCCTCGCGGTGCTGCTGTCGTTGCTCGCCGTCGCGGTACTCGCCGGTCTCATCGCCCGAACCGATCCGGTGGCGAAGATCAGCCTCTACGATTGCGTGCGGCACACGCTGATCTACGCAATCACCAGCGCCGGTACGGGTTTCGTCTTGTACGCACTCGTGTCCGGCGCAGCCTCGGCCTCCAGGGGAAATCGTTGATCGCTCGACTCATCGCCACGGCCACCACCACGGCCGCGCTGCTCACCGTGACCACCTCCGCCGCATACGCCGGGCCGATCGGCATCACCGTGCTACCGCGACCCAGCGGTCAGATATCGGTCGGCACCACCACTCTCCACCTCGTCGACCAGCAGCGGCCCGACCCGTTCCATCCGGAGCGGCCGCGCGAGCTGATGGTGTCGGTGTTCTACCCGGCCGTCGACGTCGAGCACTACCTGCGTGCCCACTACGTCTCCAGCCAGCTGGTTCCGGAACTCGAGCAGCAGATCGGCGTGGAACTGCCTGGGCTGCTGACCAATTCGTACTCCGACGCACCGGCGGCGGGCACGGGTTATCCGGTCATCCTGTACTCGCCGGGAGCGGGCGTCACCCGACTGCTGGGCACGGGACTGGCCGAAGATCTCGCCAGCCGCGGCTACGTGGTGGTGACCATCGACCACACCTACGAGACCGGCCCGGCCGTGGAATTCCCCGGCGGCCGCCTGGCCCAGTTCGAGTCGCAGCCCGAGGGTTTCACGCCCGCGCTGCGGCAGCGCTATATCGACGCGCGGCTGCCCGATATCGGCTTCGTGCTGGACTCGCTGACCCGGCTCTCGCTCGGCGACAATCCCGACGCCGAACAGCGCGCCCTGCCCGCCGGCCTCGATCACGCCCTCGACCTCGGGCATGTCGGCATGGTCGGCCACTCCTCCGGCGGTTACACCGCGGTCGAGGCGTTGCACGACGATCGCCGCATCGGCGCGGCCGTCGATCTGGACGGGCAACTCGGTGTCGACGCGGACTTCGGGCGGGCGGCCGTCGAGGGCGTGGACCGGCCGGTGCTGGTGCTGACCAGCCAGCAGATCGAGGAGGTCGGCGATGCCCGGCCATCGCTGGACGCCTTCTTCGGCGTCGGCACCGGCTGGAAAAGGCAACTGTCCCTGCGGGATACGGCCCACTACGACTTCACCGATCTGCCGCTGCTGATTCCCGACGCCGCGCACGCGGCCGATCGCCGCGATATCGGCACCATTCCGGCGGCCCGCGGCGCGAACCTGGTGCACAGCTACGTCGCGGCCCTGTTCGACAAGTTCCTGCGCGACCGCACCGACACGCCGCTCGATCGCGCGCCCAGCGACCCCGAGCTCACCGTCCTGCACTGAGCCACCCCGCCAGTGGCATGCTGACAGCGACAGATCATCGCGACGGCAGGAGTCCACTTGCGAGCAAATCGCCTGGTCGACGATGACCTTCCGTTCACCGTCGACCGCGAGAGCCACACCCCACTGGCCGTTCAGGTCGCGACCGGGCTGCGGCGTGCCGCCACCACCGGCGCGCTGCGCGGCGGGGATCGGCTGCCGTCCTCGCGGGACCTGGCCGACCGGCTCGGGGTGAGCCGTACGGTAGTCACCGCCGCCTACGACCAGTTGCACGCCGAAGGCTGGCTCGACGGCCGCCACGGCTCGGGCACCTATCTGACGGCCGCGCCCGCGCCGGGCGGCGTGCAAGGCACCGGACCCGAACGCGTCGATCCGATGGCGGGGCTGCTCGACCTCGCGGCGGGCGCACCCTCCATCGAGGCCATCGACGCGGCCGCGTGGCGACGCGCCTGGCGGGCCGCCTCGGATCGAATGCCGTTGATCCGCAAGGATCGTCGCGGCGAACCGGAGTTCCTGGAGGCCGTCGCCGAGCATCTGCTGCGGCACCGCGGGCTGGGCGCGGGCAGCGGCACCGCGGTCCTGGCCACCGCCGGAACCAGCTCGGCCGCGGGTGAACTCGCGGCGGCGCTGCTGCGCCGAGGCGACGTGGTGGCCATGGAGGATCCGGGCTATCGGCGGGCCGCCGGTGCGTTCCGCGCGGCGGGCATGCGGCCGGTTCCGGTGCCCGTCGATGCCGAGGGCCTGCGGGTGGATCTGCTGCCCGAGGACGCCCGCATGGTGTATTGCACTCCTGCGCACCAGTTTCCGCTCGGCGCGCGGATGCCCGCCGCGCGTCGCGTCGCCCTCGTCGAATTCGCCCGCCGCACCGGCGCTCTCGTCATCGAGGACGATTACGACGGCGAATTGCGCTACGACACCGCACCCTTGCCGCTGCTGGCCACCCTGGCCCCCGACGCGGTGGTCCATCTAGGCACCACCAGCAAGATTCTGACGCCCACCCTGGGCATCGGCTGGCTGGTCGCCGATCCGTCCGTCGCCGAGGCGGTGCTCGCCTACCGGGAGCTGACCGGCACCAGCCCCGCCCCGGCGGGCCAGCAGGTGGTGGCCGAGCTGGCCCGGCACGGCGATCTGGCCCGCCATCTGCGCCGGTTGCGCCGCGACATGCCGCCGCGCCGGGCCCTCGTGGTGGACGAACTGCGTGGTCGCGGCATCGAGGTGCGCGGCGACGACGCCGGTTCGCACGTCTTCGTCCCACTCACCTCGGCCGAGCAGGAGGACCGCGCGGTGGCCGCGGCCCGCGCGGCCGGGGTGTACCTCGACGCGCTGGCCCGCCACCACCTCGGTCCCCGGCACACCTTCGGCCTGGCCCTCGGATATGCCGCCGTGTCCGCGGCGGACCTGCCGACGGCCGTCCGGTTGGCCGGAGATGCGCTGGAGCGGGTCGTAGAGTGGACCGCATGACCGAAAAGGACATCCACGCGCGCATCAAGGAACTCGTGGATCGCGAGCACGAGCTGCGCGCCCAGACCACCAGCGGCGAGCTCAACCCCGAGGACGAGCGGCGTCAGCTGGCCGAGCTCGAGGTTCAGCTGGACCAGTGCTGGGACCTGCTGCGGCAGCGTCGCGCGCGTCTGGATCAGGGCCGCAACCCCAACGAGGCAGAGGTCAATTCGGCCCGGCAGGTCGAGGGCTACCTCCAGTAGCAAACCGGTAGTCGGATTCCGCGGGAGGCCACGGGCAGATCGGTCGGGAAACCGCAGACATTTGCCCCTGGGAGCTCCCGGGAGTTCGGTCTACCCTTTTCCAATGGTGGCAACGACAGACATCACGACCGCGGACGGAGTGGTTCGCGGCATCCGGGGCCGCCGCGTTTCACGCTGGCGGTCCATTCCTTTCGCGGCGGCCCCGGTCGGTGACCTCCGATTCCGTGCGCCGCAGCCGACGCAGCCCTGGAGCGGGGTGCGTGACGCCACCGACTTCGGTTATGCCGCAATGCAACACCGCGACGGCGCGCGCATCGGCCCCCGGCAACAGCAGCCCACCGGCGAAGACTGTCTGACACTGAACGTCACCGCCCCCAACGAGCCCTCGATCACGCCGCGCCCGGTGATGGTGTTCATTCACGGCGGCGGCTACATGATCGGCACCTCGGCGCTGCGGCTGTATTCCGGCGGCCGGCTCTCGGTGCGCGGCGATGTGATCGTGGTGTCGATCAACTACCGGCTGGGCGCGTTCGGTTACGTCGATTTCGGCGAATTCTCCACGCCCGAAAGCCCATTCGACTCCAATCTGGGGCTGCGCGATCAGGTCGCGGCGTTGGAGTGGGTGCAGCGCAATATCGGCGCGTTCGGCGGCGATCCGAACAATGTCACCATCTTCGGTGAGTCCGCCGGTGCGCACGCGGTGCTCTCGCTGATGTGCACGCCCGCCGCGGCCGGACTGTTCCATCGCGGCATCGCCCAGAGCGCCCCCGCGGACTGGGCTCCCACACAGGTCGAGGCCCGCCTGTTCGCCCGCCGGTGCCTCGACGAACTCGGGGTCTCCCCGGAGAACGCGGCATCGGCCCTGCGCACGTTGGGCGCGAACGATATTCGCCGCGGGGTGGACCGTGCCGTGTCCACGGTGATGCACGAGCAGCCCGGCCTGTTCCCGATCGCCCCGGTGGTGGACGGCGACTATCTACCGACCTCGCTGATCACCGCGTTCACCGAGGGCACCGCGCACCGGGTGCCGCTCATCATCGGCACCAATCGCGACGAAGCCACCTTGTTCGTCCGCTTCGACGACACCCTGCCCACCACCCCCGACCGCATGCGCTGGCTGCTGCGGCACGTGGACCAGGCCCTGAGTGAGGGCGGCGACAGCCCCGGCTTCAGCAAGCTCGGCCAGATCATGCCCACCTCACCCGAGCGGCTGCACGACACGCTCGCCGACTCCGCCATCGAATCCCGGGTCACCTCGGCCTATCCCGGCTTCCCGGGCAAGAAGGCGACGGTGCGCATGGGTGGTGACTTCACCTTCTGGCGGCCCTCGGTCCGGGTCATGGAGGCGCACAGCCGCTTCGCGCCCACCTACGCCTACCGCTACGACTTCGCGCCGCGCGCAATCCAATTGGCGGGCTTCGGGGCCACCCACGCGCTGGATCTGGTGCCGGTGTTCGGTGCGGTCGATTCGGTGGTCGGCCGGGCCATGACCGCGGCAGGCGGGTATCGCGCCTTCCGCTCGGTCTCGCATCAGTTCCAGGACAACTGGCTGTCGTTCGCCCGCACCGGCAGTCCGCTGCCCAATTGGCCCGCCTATACCGAGGACCGGCGCGCCACCATGATCATCGATGCTCCCGGCCGCGTGGAGGACGATCCGGAACGCACCAAACGCCTTGCCTGGCAAGGGGTCCGCATTCCCGCGCTGACCTGAGCTACTTGAGCAGTCGGGACATGCGGCGATCGGCGAGGATCTTGCCGCCGGTCTGACAGGTCGCGCAGTACTGGAAGGACTTGTCGGCGTAGGAGACCTCGCGCACGGTGTCGCCGCACACCGGGCAGGGCAGGCCGGTGCGGGCGTGCACCTGGAAGCCGGAACGCTTCTCGCCCTTGAGGCGGGCGGCGTCCTGGCCCACCGAACGCTGCACGGCATCCGAGAGGGTGGCACGCATGGCCGAGTAGAGGCGGGCCAGCTGCACCGCGTCCAGGGTCCCGGAGTTCGCGAACGGGGAAAGCTTTGCGGTGTGCAGGATTTCGTCGGAATAGGCATTGCCGATCCCGGCCAGCAGGGTCTGATCGGTGAGGGCGTTCTTGAGCCGCTGCGAGGTGCTCTGCAGGATCTCCCCGAATTCGGGTTCGCTCACCGCGAGCGCGTCCGGGCCCAGCCTGGCAATGCTCGGAATGGACAGCGGGTCGGCGGTGACCCACACCGCCAGCCGCTTCTTGGTGCCCGCCTCGGTGAGATCGAAGGCGGGCGTGGCCCCTTCGGGCGTGAAGAAGTGCACCCGCAGCGCCAGCGGCCCCTTACCCGGCTTCGGCGGCGCGGCCCCCGGCTCATCGATCCACCGCAGCCATCCGCCCCGCGACAGGTGCGTGATCAACCACAGCCCGTCGCAATCCATCCCGAGATGCTTGCCCCAGTGCCCCACCCCGGTGACGTCGCGCCCCTGCAGTGCGGTCGCCGGCGGATCGAAGGTTTTCAGCACGCTCAGTGCCGCCACATCGACCCGCCCCACGACCGCACCCACCGCATGCTCGGCCAGGAACTGCTCGAGCGCCACGATTTCCGGAAGTTCGGGCACAACCCGCAGCCTACCGACCAGGACCGACACTGTCCTTCCACGAACCGTGGCGAGTCAGTGGACAGCTTCC
This sequence comes from Nocardia sp. NPDC059240, assembly GCF_042753865.1. Taxonomy (NCBI): domain Bacteria; kingdom Bacillati; phylum Actinomycetota; class Actinomycetes; order Mycobacteriales; family Nocardiaceae; genus Nocardia; species Nocardia sp. NPDC059240. The sequence goes on from NZ_JBHZAC010000006.1 coordinate 199,401, forward strand.
ACACGGGATTTGGTGTACGCCTCGCGGAACACCGTCGCGCCCTGCGGGCGGCGGCCCGGGTGGCGGCGGGTTTCAGCGGGGTAGCCGAGCGAGACGAGCAGGGCGATGGCCAGGTCGTCGCGGTCTTCGATGCCGATCACCTTCTTGACCTTGTCCTCGTCCCAGCCGTTCATCGGGGAGGTGGCCAGGCCGAGTTCGGTGGCCGCGAGCATGAGGTAGGTCGCGGCGATCATGGCGTCCTTGACCGCGTACTCGCGCAGCAGGTCTCGCTCGGCGAGGCCCTGCTGGAATTCGGTGGAGGCGGCGGCGAAGCCCGCGATGAACTCGTCGTTCCAGGCGTGATTGCGGCGGGCCAGGTCGAAGATGTCGGCGCGATCGGCACGCCAGGCGTGCGGTTCGGCGACGAAGACCAGCAGGACCGGGGCCTCTTGCGGTTGCGGCTGGCCGCCGGTGGCCCAGGTCAGGCCCTCGCGCCCGGCCGGATCGGTGACCATGACCACCGATCGGTCCTGGAGGTTCCAGCTCGAGGGGGCCTCCATGGCCAACTCGAGCAGGGTGTCGAGGATCGGCGCGGGGACCGGGTCGGGGCGGTAGTGGCGGACGGTGCGGCGGGTGCGGATCGCGTCGGCGACGCTCAGGTTCGTCATGCCACTAACTATTGGAGAGTGGCACTCTTTTCGGAAGACAGCACTAAATAGTGCGCTACTCTCCCAAAGGTGACCATCGTCGAATCCTCGGGTCTGCCCGCGGATGTCTACTCCGCCAAATGCCCCACCCGTCAGGTCATCGGCCATATCGCGAGCAAATGGACTGTGCTGGTGATCGATTCGCTCCTGCAGGACGGCGTCCTGCGCTACACCGATCTGGCCCGCCGCATCGAGGGCGTCTCGCAGAAAATGCTCACCCAGACCCTGCGCGGCTTGGAAGCCGACGGATTCCTCACCCGCACGGTGCATCCCACGATCCCGCCGCGCGTGGAGTACGAGCTCACCCCGCTCGGCCGCAGCCTCGCCGAACCCATTGCCGCCCTGCGGGTATGGGCCGAGGACCACATCAATGACATCGAACGCGCGAGAGCCGCCCACGGATAGACCGTGAGCGGCTCCGCGGCCACCGGTTTCAGCTGCCCGGGAAACCCGGTGGCAGCGGCGTGAATTGGGCGTTGAACTTCGGACCCGGCGGCAGGCCGCGCAGCACTGCGCTGATCCAAGCCACGGCCGGAATCCACCCGGTGACGGCATTGGTGACGTGCTCGGGCACCGGCACGGTGTAGAAGCGCAGGTCCGCGCCGCGGTCCCAGTAGGAGTTCACGGTGGGCAGCACCACCTCCGGCGGGATCAGCTCGTCCCACATGCCGTGCCACCACAGGATCGGGCTGTCCGGGATGTAGTGGCCGAGGCTGTTGTCCTGCAGCACCTTCACGATCTCCGGCGAGTTCTCCAGCGACTTCCCGGGCTGGTAGTACGCACTGATCGGCCGATACGCGCCCTGCGCGGCGATGGTGGCGTAGCACCGGCTCCCGAAGTCCTTGAGCAGGCCCTGGCCTTCCTCGGTGAGCAGCTCCTCCGGTTTGAAGGCGTCCGGGTATTCGCGTGCGAGACTGGCGAATCCGAGCCACATGGTGAAGTTGCTGATGCCGGTCAGGCCCGGTTCGGCCTTGGTGGCGTATTCGGCCTCGCCGAGCAGGCTGGCGGGCGCGCCGCCGAAGCTGGTGCCCAGCAACCGCACATCCGGCGCGTAGGACTGGCGCAGTTCCGCGGCCCGGATCGAGCCGGAGCCGCCGCCGGAGTAGCCGTAGAGCGCGAACCCGGAGTCGGTGAACCCGAGTGCCGGGTCGTTCTTCACCGCGCGCAGGCTGTCGAGCACCATCTTGCCTTCGGCATAGGTGTTGAAGGTGTTGAACTTGCCGTCGAAGTCGGGGACGTTGATGGCGAAACCCTGTGCCAGCCAGTACATCACCAGCGTGGATTCCTTCATGGTCCCGACCTGCAGCGTGTGCGAGGGATTGCACGCGGAGTCGGTGGAGTCGATGGCCTCCTGGAAGGAGACCACCGGCCGCGGGCTGCCCGACCACGGGATGCCCGGCACGATCACGGTGGTCGCGGTGACGATCGGGTTGTCGTGGACATCATTGGACCGGTACAGCAACTGCTTGGTGTACACCGGCACCGGCAGTCCGACCAGTCGGGTCTGCACCTCGCGGCTGCGCACGATCTGGCCGGGCGCGTAGTCGGCGATATCGGCCGGATCGTCGTACCAGGGATCCTGATCCGGGCTGGGGATCGGCAGCAGGTCGTAGATCTGCGGTTCGGTGGGCAGTTGCGGCAACTGATTCTGATCGGGCGGGAAGCTCGGCGGGAATTCCGGATCGGCCGCCGCCACGCCCACGGCCGCCGCCGCGAGGCAGGCCGACATCACCACCACCGTGAGCCGCCGTAGCGGGGATCTCTTCACTTGCCCTCCCAGAGCTTCGTTGCCGAGGATGCGCCGGCCCACACTCGCAATCCGGCATGACTCAGCTCACAGGAAGCAAAAACCCAGCGCAATTGGCGTTTGCCCGAGCCGGAAGCACCCCGTTTGTGGATATGCACGACTGTCTCGGACACCAGGGCCGGAAGGGCCTATACGCCACGCCGCAGGAGGTAGATGTCCATGATCCAGCCCTTGGCCGCACGCAGGTCGGCGCGGCGGCGGATGATGCGGTCCTCGACCTCGCGCAGGGGACCTTCGATCACGACTTCGTCGGGCATCCCGAGGTAAGCACCCCACCAGATGTGGAGGTCGTCGCCGGGGACCTGGGTGAACGAGCAGTCGGCGTCGAGCATCACCAGGGTGGACTCGCCGGCCGCCGGACCCTCCTCGCGGAGTTTGCGCCCGGTGGTGATGTGCAGCGGCTCGCCGATCTCGTGCAGCACCATGCGGTGCGCGGCGGCGAGGGCCTGCACGCTGGTGATGCCGGGAATCACGGTGTAGTCGAAGTGGATTCGCCCGCGGTCGAGGACGCGCTCGACGATGCGCAACGTGCTGTCGTAGAGCGAGGGGTCGCCCCAGACGAGAATGCCGCCCACGCCGTCGGTTTCGGCGAAGGCCCGTTCCAGAAGTTCGGCGCGCGCCTCGTGCCAGTCGGTGACCGCGCCCTGATAGGCGGCGTCGGCGCGACTGCCGGGCACGGTCCGGTCGCGCGGTGGGTCGGTGATCTCTACGATCGTGTGCGGCTGGTCCGCGTGTTCGGCGAGGATGGTGGCGCGCACGTCCACCAGTTCCTGTTTGCCGGTCCCCTTGCCGATGACAAAAAACACGTTTACCTGGCGTATCGCCTTGATGGCCTGCACGGTCACGTGGTCCGGGTCCCCCGCCCCGATTCCGATCACAAACAGTCTCTGCACGGTGCGTAAGCTTGCCAGGCGTGGAGAGCGACCGAGATACCCAGTACGAGGATCTGCTCCGACTGGTGCTGGAGTCCGGCACCCCCAAGGCGGATCGGACCGGGACCGGCACGCGCAGCATCTTCGGACATCAGCTGCGTTATGACCTGTCGCAGGGCTTTCCGCTGATCACCACCAAGAAGGTGCATCTCAAGTCGATCGTCTACGAGTTGCTGTGGTTCCTGCGCGGCGACTCGAACGTGAAGTGGTTGCAGGACCACGGCGTCAGCATCTGGGACGAATGGGCCGACGCGAACGGCGAACTGGGCCCGGTCTACGGCGTGCAGTGGCGCTCGTGGCCGACCCCGGACGGCATGCACATCGATCAGATCTCGCAGGTGCTGCAGACGCTGCGCACCGATCCGGATTCGCGCCGCATGATCGTGTCGGCGTGGAATGTGGCCGACCTGGACCGGATGGCGCTGGCCCCCTGCCACGCCTTCTTCCAGTTCTATGTGGCCGACGGCAAGCTGTCGTGCCAGCTGTATCAGCGCAGCGCGGACCTGTTCCTGGGCGTGCCGTTCAATATCGCCAGCTACGCGCTGCTGACGATGATGGTCGCGCAGCAGACCGAGCTGCTGCCCGGCGAATTCATCTGGACCGGCGGCGATGTGCACATCTACGACAATCACCTGGAGCAGGTGCGCGAGCAGCTGACCCGCGAGCCCTACCCGTTCCCGAAGCTGCACCTGCGGCCCACCACCTCCCTGTTCGACTACGCGTACGAGGATGTGGAAATCCAGCAGTACCAGCATCATCCGGCGATCAAGGCGCCCGTCGCCGTATGAGCCGGACGATCGGGCTGATCTGGGCGCAGACGCCGAAGGGAATCATCGGGCGGGACAACACGATTCCGTGGCGCGTGCCCGAGGACATGACGCACTTCAAGGACGTCACCTGGGGACACCCGGTGGTGATGGGCCGCAAGACCTGGGATTCGCTGCCGCCGCGGTTCCGGCCGCTGGAGGGCCGCCGCAATATCGTCGTGACCCGGCAGGCCGAGTGGTCGGCCGAGGGCGCGGAGCGGGCGGGTTCGCTGCGCGAGGCCCTGGAGCTGACCGGCGACAAGTCGGTGTGGATCGCGGGCGGCGGTGAGATCTACCGGACCGCAATGCCTTTCGCCACCGAGTTGATGGTCACCGAGATCGACGCGGACGTCGAGGGCGACACGCTGGCCCCGCCGATCGATCCGCGCTGGCACGCCGAGCAGGCCGATTGGCGCGAGTCGAAGACCGGTCTGCGGTACCGCTTCCGTCGTTATACGCGGTAACGCCGATAACGCGGATATCCCGCGTACGGCAATTCCTGCGAACACCGCCTCGAAACAGCCGATCCGAATGGGCTCGTCCGGCATACTCAGCGATACTCCGGCGAAAGGCAGTCCATGGACAAGAAATCGCTGACCGCGGTCGCTCGCCAGCAACTCAAGCTGGCCGCCACGGCTTCGAGCGGGCGCAGTTCGCTGACCATCTGCGGCGGCCACACCCACACCCTGCGCCAGACGGTCATCGCGCTGACGGCCGGTCAGACCCTGGCCGAGCACGAGAATCCGGGTGAGGCCACGCTGATCGTGCTGAGCGGGGTGCTGGTGTTGATCAGTGGCACGAACGAGTGGAAGGGCTCGGCGGGTGACCTGATTGTGATCCCCAATGCCCGCCACAGTGTGAAAGCCATCGATGACGTGGCCTTCCTGCTGACCGTGGCCAAGTAGCACCGGCAGACACGGGGCAACCGGGCGGGCGGGCTGTCGGAGTCAGGGCATATGGTGGAGCCCATGGGTGAGCCACAGCCGATCCTCGACCCGCTCACACCCGCCGCCATCTTCCTCGTCGCCACCATCGACGAGGGTGGCGAAGCGGTGACGCGGGATCTCCTCGCAGACCTTCCCGGATTACGACGTTCCGTGGGCTTCCGGGTGCCCGGCTCCGGCCTGGCCTGCCTCACCAGCATCGGATCCGATGCCTGGGACCGCCTCTTCTCCGGCCCGAAACCCGCAGCACTGCACGAGTTTCCGGGCTTCGCCGGGGCCAAGCATCAGGCCCCCGCCACGCCCGGCGATCTGTTGTTCCACATCAAGGCCGAGGCTCAGGACGCCTGTTTCGAACTGGCGATGAAGATCGCCGAGCGGCTCTCGGGCGCGGCCACCATCGTGGATCAGACGGTGGGCTTCCGCTATTTCGAGCAGCGCGATCTGCTCGGATTCGTCGACGGCACCGAGAATCCCGAGGGTCCGCTGGCCGCCACCGCCGCGCTGGTCGGCGACGAGGATCCCGAATTCACCGGTGGCAGTTACGTCACCGTGCAGAAGTACCTGCACGATCTGGACTCGTGGAAGGCCCTGTCCACCACCGAGCAGGAAATGGTCATCGGGCGAACCAAACTCGACGACTTCGAGCTCTCCGAGGACGAGCAACCCGCGAATTCCCATGTGGCCGTCAATGATCAGGCCGTGAGCGGCAATATCGTGCGCGCCAACATGCCGTTCGGCTCGGTCCAGGACGGCGAATTCGGCACGTACTACATCGCTTACGCCGACGACCCGGCCGTCACCGAGACCATGCTGACTCGAATGTTCCTGGGCAGCACCGAGGCCGCGTACGACCGCATCCTGGATTTCTCCACCGCGGTCACCGGCACCTCCTTCTTCACCCCGCCCGCGGGGTTCTTCGACGCGCTGCCGGACGCACCGGCTCCGGCGGCCGTCGCGGTCCGGGAATCCCTGGGCACCAATGGCGTTGTGTCCGGGGACGGATCCCTAGGCATCGGCACGCTACGGAATCGTTGAGACGAACGGAGCTGACACGCATGAACAACCTGCACCGCGAACTGGCACCCCTGACCTCCGAGGCCTGGTCGGCGATCGAGGAGGAGGCGACGCGAACCTTCAAGCGGCACATCGCCGGTCGTCGCGTGGTCGACCTGTCGGGTCCGCACGGGGTCGACTATTCGGCCGTGGGGCTGGGGCGCACCGCCACCATCGACTCCCCCGGTGACGGCGTGCAGGCGCGCCGGCGGGTGGTCGCGCCGCTGGTGGAGTTGCGGGTGCCGTTCACGCTGTCGCGCGAGGAGCTCGACAATATCGAGCGTGGTTCGCACGACGCCGATCTGGATCCGGTGAAGGCGGCCGCCAAAAAGATCGCGTTCGCCGAGGACCGGGCGATCTTCGAGGGCTATCCGGCGGCCGGGATCACCGGCATCCGCCGTACCACTTCCTGCGAGCCGGTGAAGCTGCCCGGCGATCCGCGCCTGGCCCCGGAGTCGGTGGCGCAGGCGTTGAGCAAGCTGCGGCTGGCCGGTGTGGACGGCCCGTATTCGGTGCTGCTGTCGGCGGATCTGTACACGGCGGTAAGCGAGACTTCCGATCACGGCCACCCGATCCGCACCCATTTGGAGCGGATGATCGACGGCGAGATCATCTGGGCTCCCGCCATCGACGGCGCGTTCGTCTTGTCCACGCGCGGCGGAGATTTCGATCTGCAGCTGGGACAGGACCTGTCCATCGGCTACCTGTCGCACGACGCCGAGACCGTGCAGCTGTACTTCCAGGAGTCGTTGACCTTCCTGGTGTACACGGCCGAAGCCGCCGTCGCGCTCGAGGCGTGACTAGTTGATCCGGAAGCGGTTTCGATACTCCGTCGGCGTGGTGTCCAGGCTGCGCCGGAACGCCCGCGTGAGCGTGTCGGTGGTATTGAAACCGCACAGGGTCGCCACCCGTTCCAGGGTGTTGTCGGTCGTCTCGAGCTGATTGCGCGCGAATTCGACTCGGGCGGACTCGATATAGGCGGCCGGGGTGGTGCCGAGATCGGTCTTGAAGATGCGGGTCAGCTGCCGTTCGCTGACGTGGGCCTGCTCGGCCAGATCCGCCACGGTGAGCTGACCGGCGATATTGCGGGTGATGTAGTGCCGCAGATCGTCGATGCGCCGCGTGGTCGAGATCGGTTCCAGCGACACGCTGAATTGGCTCTGCCCACTGGGCCTTTTGAGGAACATGACCAGCTGACGCGCCACCCGTAGCGCGAGCGCGTCGCCGAAGTCGTCGGCCACCAAAGCCAGCGCGAGGTCCAGGCAGGCGGTGAGTCCCGCACCGGTCCAGACGTTTTCGTCGCGGATGAAGATGGGATCGGCGTCCACCTCGATCGCCGGATGCTCGGCCGCCAACTGCTGCGCGGTGGACCAGTGCGTGGTGGCTCGTCTGCCGTCCAGCAGTCCGGCGTCGGCGAGGATGTGCGCGCCCACGCATACCGAGGCGATCCGGCGGGTGTGAACGGCAAGCGTGCGCACCCACTCGACCACGGCCGGATCGCTCAGCGCCCGCACCCGGCCGTCGGCGTCCATCTCGACCGCGCCCGGCACCACGAGCGTGTCGATGGCGCGCTCGGCGATCTCGGCGAAGGTGACATCGGGCAGTACCCGCACACCCGCCGACGTGGTCACCGGCTCGAGGGTCTCGGCGGCGAGCGCCACGTGATATCCGGTCTCCCCGTTCATCTCTCGCTGTAGCAGCGCGAAGACCTCGGGCGGTCCGGTGACGTCGAGCAGGTCGACGCGATCGAACAGCACGATGACGACGAATCGTTCGAGGGTGGCCACGGTCCTCCGTCGGGTCGAGCAGGCGATGTCCGGATCTGCAGGTTACATGACATTTCCGACATGCCCGCCGACCCATAGCGTGGAAAACGTCCACCGCACAGGGCGGTTCGGACCCCTGCACTCCGGAGGAAAACCCATGTCAGCGCAGACCTTGCGGGAACTCAGCGGCCTCGACCAGACCCCCGCCACCCTGGCCGAGTCGACCCTGATCCTGGTCGACTACCAGAACACCTACACCCGCGGCGTCATGGAACTGACCAGCTGGCAGCCCGCCCTCGACGCGGCCGCCGACCTGCTGGACCGCGCCCGCCGGGCGGGCGCGAAGATCATCCACGTGATCAACGACGGCGGCGTCGGCACCCCGTACGACATCACCGCCGAGATCGGGCAGATCCACCCGAGCGTGGCTCCCCTCGACGGCGAACCCGTTGTGGTCAAGTCGGTTCCGAACGGATTCGTGAACACCGACCTCGCCGAGCGGGTAGAGGCGGCGGGCAACGACCACCTCGTCATCGCCGGTTTCATGACCCACATGTGCGTCACCTTCACCACCGAGGGCGCGTTCCTGCGCGGCAACCACGCCACCGTGGTCGCCGACGCCTGCGCGACCCGCCCGCTGAAGTCGGCGGCGGGCGAGGTCACCGCCGCGCAGCTGCACGACAGCGCCCTCGCCACCATCGCCGATCTCTACGGCGTGGTCGTCGGCGCGGCGGCCGAATTGGCGTAATCGCCATCCCAGAAGGTGATGCGCGGCCACTGGTGATCGTTCACCGTGGGTTCCTCTTCCGCACGATGACCACGCCAGCCCAGCACCTGATAGCGCAGATTCGGATCATCGGAGTTCACCACCAGCGGTGCCGGACTGCCGTCCTGCTCCTCCTCCCGGACATAGACCTGGACCTGGTGGCCGTTGGCCAACTGGAAGTGGAAGGTCCCCTCGATACCGTTCGAGCTCCAGAATCCATCGAGGGCTTCGGCGGTGCCGGTGCCGTTCGGTGCGATGCTGCCGCTGGCCGAATTCACGTAGCCGTGCGGAAAGTCGTGGGTCACCGTGGCGGCGCTGCCGGTCTTGTTGACGAAGGTGAAGTCGATCTCGGTGTAGTGGCCGTACGGATTACCGACGCCGCCGGAGGGATCGGTGGTGGCCGCGGTGGCGGTGCCGGTGACGGGCAGCGCCACCGCCGCGGCGCTCACGGCCAGTGCGGTGATCCGGATCGGGTTGCGGCTCATCGGTTCTCCTCCTGCGTATCGGTGTCGTCGGTACCGCGTGCCGGGCCGACGCCGATCACCCGGTGCGTGGTCGGGTCGACGGTGGCGGGATTCCAGGTGACGGGCTGGTCGTAGCCCGGGGCTTTGACGAAGAACTTCACCGGCGACATCTGCCACCCGCCGTTCACCTGTGTGAAGACGTAGCCGAGGTATTCGCCTCCGGCCTTGCGGACTTCGATATCGCCGTACTTCCCGTCGGGTACCGAGTATTTCGCCGAGAGCGTCGAAGCCTGCTGGTAGGCAACGGAATCGGAGGAGACCCGGCTGTAGCCGAAGCTGAAGGAGGGACTGATCCCCGGTACCTTGACCCCGACCGATCCACCGAAGGTCCAGCCGGTCTGCTCGGTATGGGTCTTGGTCACGCTCGAGCTCACCGAATAGGTCAGATCCATCGGCCCCATGACCTGCGGGGTGCTGTAGCTGATGGGCGCCTTCTCCTGCAGCTTGCCGATGAAGAAGCTGTTCTGGCCACTGCGCTCGTACTCGCCGCCGGGTTCGCGCGGAATCCGCGGGATGGCGTCGCTCCATTTCGTGCCGGACCCGTAGCTGAACGGTGCCTGCTGATCGAGCAGGGTGCCGAGTTCGCTGTCCGGCAGCAGCTGTCGCACATCGTGGGAGCGCACGGTGTCCCAGTCGATATCCGCCGGGATCTGCTTGTCGATCACGGTGTCCGGTACCCGGTACGGCAGTGGCGGAGTCGAGGTATCGGTGATGTCCGGAGGTGCGGAGGTCGCCGCGTTCGCGGGTGCCAGGCCGGCGATGCCCGCCGCCAAACCCACGCTCACCAGCACGCCAATCGCACGATGTCGGACATTCACAGGGATACCTCCAAAACGCAAACGATCTGTTGGATTCGCTAGTAGGTAACTACACCGGGCAGCCAAACGCAAACATTCTGTTGGTTTTCTTAGAATGGACGAATGGGATGGGACACCGAAGGCCGCCGCAAGCTGCTGCTCGACGCCGCGACACTGCATTTCGCCGCGCACGGGATGGCCGGGGCGCGCATCGCGGCCATCGCCGATGACGCGGGCGTCAACCGCGAACGCATCTATCAGTACTTCGGCGACAAGCAGGCGCTGCGCACCGAGGTCCAGAAGCGCGCCATGACCGAATCACTCGCCCAGGCCGAGATCACCGGCACGGGTCCGGCGGCCCTGGCGGGATTCGCCGGGCAGCTCTTCGACATCTACGCCGCACGCCCCGAACTGGCCCGGCTGCTCGCGTGGGAGACCCTCGAGAACACCGATCCCTTCGCCGGTGCGGTCCGAATCCCGCTGTGGGACAGCAGGGTCGAATCCTTGCGGGCCGCCCTCCCCCACCTCGACGAGCTGCGCGCCCGCCATCTGCTGCTGACCGTCTTCACGCTCGTCACCAGCTGGTGGTCGCTCTACCACATGCAGGCGGTCATCCTCCCCGGGAACAACGACGATCCGGCCCGCCGGGCCATGCTGCTCGAGCAGGTCAAGGCCCTCGCGGCCGCACCGCGAACCAGTTGATCCGCAGGCGACCGAAAAGCGTTCGTCATCAAGGCAATCGGGGCATGGCGCGACTTGTGTGCAGGAAGCGGGCAGGCCGGCTCTCGTCGCCGATCAACGCGTAGACGGAGTGCCGGCCCCGCCCGGATGCCGCGGTGATCAGGAGGTCCGGCCGCAGCTGGACCAGTTCCACCCGGGTCGGGGGCGTAACGAGCGCGGCATCCGCCGTGCGCGGGCTGATATCCATCCACGCCCGCCCATCGGCGTCCACCTCGATGACGTGCTCGACCAACGCCGAGCGATAGGTCCCGCTCACCAGCGCGGCATGCACCGGTTCGGGCCGGGCGGGCGGCAGCAACGGTTCGGGCAACCGAATGCCCGTGTGCTCGATCAGCAGCTCGCCCACCAGGTCCCGGAAGAGCGCGCTCGCATTGCCGCCGTTGACCAACAGGGCGATCGCGACACCGGCGCTCGGTGCGATCCGCAGGTACGCGGTCTGACCGAAGGTACTGCCGTCGTGGCCGAACAATCCGCTGCCCGGCGCATCGAAAAGCTGCCAGCCCAAACCCCAATGGCTGCCGTAGCCGATATCCGGCAACTCGACGTGCGGCTCGGTCATGGCCCACACCGCGGCCTCGGGCAGCAGCCGGGTCCCGTCCGGCGTGATCCCGCCGGCCAGCTGCATCCCGGCATACCGCACCAGGTCCGCCGCCGACATCGCCAGCCGCGCCCCGGCCGGGCCGTTGGAGGCCGCGAGCGCCCAGACCGGCGTGGGTCGCGCGATCCCGTCGGGCCCGGCATCCAGATGCCCTACCGCGGCCCGGAACAGGATCGCCTCGTCGGCATCGGTGGCCACCCGGGTCAGTCCGAGCGGAGTCACCAGCCGCTCCCGTAACACCGCGTCGAAGGGCTTGCCGCGCAACACTTCCAGCACCCGCCCGAGCAGCACATAACCACTGTTGCAGTAGGAGAACAGTTCTCCCGGCCGATGTACCTGTTCGGCGTCGGCGAAGGCGGCGACGAACTTCGCCACGGCGTCGTCGCCGCGGCCGGTGTCGAGGAACAGATCGCCCTCGATTCCCGAGGTGTGGCCGAGCAACTGCCGAATGGTGATGGTCGCCGCGGCCTGTTCGTCCCGCACCCGGAACTCCGGAAGGTATTGCCGCAGTGGCGCATCCAGCTCGACGAGCCCCTCGTCGACGAGCTGCATGATGAGCGTCGCCGTCCACGTCTTGGTGACCGAGCCGATCTGGAACACCGAATCCGTGGTCGCCGTGACACCGGTCGCGGTGTTGAGCACCCCGGCCGCCGCGTCGGTGATCTCGCCGTCGGCCAGCACCGCCACCTGTGCGCCGGGCACCTCGTGCTTGTCGATCAACTCGGCGAGTCGCCGAGTGAGATCGCTGTCCGGCATGGTTCGCTCGTCCCACTTCATGGATGCACCCTAGGTCCGGCGCGCGGCCAGGAACAGGCTGTGATGTCGGCATCATTTCAGCAAATTCAGAGGTGAGTGTCACCAAAGGTAACAGCAATTGCTTTACCAACGGTTTACTAGTCACACCTGCACGAACCCGTCGATCCGGAGGTTCCCATGCTGAAGAACAAGAAGATCTGGGCGATTGCTTCACTGTTGCCCGTCGTGGTGCTGATGACAGGCTGTTCCAAGAACGATTCGAAGTCCGACGCGAGCCCGACGACCACCACGACCAGCGCGGCGGTCGACGGCAGCGACGATCCGGGCGAGCAGACCGGCGGCGTGCGGATCCCGCTGGGCGAGACCCGCGAGATCAACGTTCCGGCCGATGCCGTCCTCGACATCAAGGGCAACCCGGAGTGGGACCGTAGCGCGCTGAAGTGCACGGTGACCGATGCCTCCGGCAAACAGCTCGACCTGCTGCCGCCGCCCGCGGACGCCCAGCCCGAGCAGGCCGCGCACGGCGGCACCTGGGTGCCGTTCTCCACCATCGGGGCACCGGCGGGCGACAAGCTCACCGTCGGCTGCATCGATGTGGACGGCAAGATCGGCGATCACACCGCATTCGTCCGCGTGGTGCCGCGCGGCATCATGCCGATGCCGGGCTGACGCTCAGGGAATCAGCGCGAGTTTGCCCACGGTGGCACGGTTTTCGAGTTCGGCGAGCACCTTCGGGCCGTCCGTCAGGGGATGGACGGCCGGGCGGCCCGGAGGGATCACGCCGACGGCGAGCAGACCTGACAGCTCGCCCATCAGCTCGCCGAAGACCTCGGGCGCGGAGCGGATGAGCACACCGATATTGAGTCCGATCAACTGGATCTGATGCTTGAACACCAAGTCCCAGTTGGTGATCGGGACATCTCCGCTCGCAGTGCCGTAGACCACGACCCGGCCGGTCACCCGTCTCGCGACGGCCAGGCTGTCCTCGAACGTGCTGCCGCCCACCGACTCCAGCACCAGATCGACCCCCGCGCCCTCGGTCAGCCGGAAGACCTCGGCGCTCAGATCGGCACCGCGCGAGTCGAGTACGTGATCCGCCCCCAACGCACGGACCACATCGTGCTTGCCCGGCGAAGCGGCGGCGAGGACGGTCGCACCGTAATGCTTGGCCAGGCGCACCGCGGCCTGTCCCGTCGCTCCCGCTGCGGCATGGATGAGCACCGTATCCCCGGAGGCGATGCGCCCCAACGGTTTCAGGGCGGCCAGCGCGGTCGGCCAGTTGATGCCCAGCCCCAGCACCTGCTCGTCGGTCCAGCCCGGCGGAACGGGCATGACCGCCGCAGCCGGCAGCGCCGCGAACTCGGCGAACGCGCCGCCCGCCATATCGACACCGGCGACATGCATTCCGACGACCGGGAATTCGACGCCGTCCCCCACGGCCACCACTTCACCCGCGGCCTCGATGCCCGCCACGTAGGGCGGACGCGGCCCGTCGGGATAGCTGCCGTGCGCCTGCATGACGTCGGCGTAATTGACGCCCGCCGCCGTGACCCGGATCAGGATCTCCCCGGGTCCGGGCACCGGTACCGGGGCATCGGCGATCGGGCGTAGATCGGCGGGACCATCGAGGGATGTCTGGATCAGGGCATGCATGACGGAAGGGTTCACGGGTACCTCACCTATTTTCCGATCGAACGACAAGAAAATAGTGTCACCGCTGTTCGAACGGCGTCAAGGTATAGTCGATCGAACGCTAAAAAATTCACCGGAGGTGTACGGGTGGCCGCTCGTGGCAGACCACGCTCGTTCGATCGGGACGCCGCGCTGCGGGCCGCGCTGGACCTGTTCTGGGAGCACGGTTACGAGGGCACCTCGATCAGCGACCTCGCCGCCGCCATGGGCATCGCCTCCGCCAGCCTCTACGGCACCTTCACCAGCAAGGAAGCCCTCTTCCGCGAAACCATGGCCCTCTACGGCGCGACCTCCGGCGCCCCGCCCCGCCGCGCCCTGCAGGAGCACCCGACCACCCGGGCCGCGATCCACGCCATGCTGCGCGCGACCGCCGACGAGATCACCCGCCCGGACGCCCCGCACGGTTGCATGCTCATCCTGGCCGCCCCCACCGGTCCGATCGAAAACCATTCCATCCGTGAGTTTCTCGCCGACCGCCGACGTGACATGCAGGCCACCATCGCCGACCGCCTGCGTCGCGGCCATACCGACGGCGACCTCACCGCGACGCCCGAGCAGGTCGAGGCGATCGCCCGCTTCTACACAACGGTGGTGCAGGGCCTGTCGATCCAAGCCCGCGACGGCGCGACCCGCGACGATCTCGAAACGGTCGTCACCGGCGCCATGGCCGCCTGGGACACGCTGGTCATGGAGTGATGAGGCGTTCGCCGGGAAACCGGTTGGCGTACATGCCCCAATGCACCGCGGCGATGTCGTCCGGTTCCACGAGTGACGCATCCGCCGGGGCTCCCGGCGTGCCCGCGAGCCACGCGCCGAGGGCGACATGGCCGACGTAAATACCTTGGGCGGCAAGGGCTTCGTTGAGGTTGAGGGCCCAATTGCGCAGGGCCGCACCCGCTGCACCTGCGGCTCCGGCCCATGGAGTCGGCGAGACCGAACTGGCACCGGTGGTGTACAGCAGCGTGCCGGTGCCCGCCTGCATCATTGCGGGAAGTACCGCACGGGTCGCGGTGATCGCGCCATAGCAGGAGGCTTCGATCTGCGGCCGCAGGTTCTCCACGGACACATCCAGCACACCGGCCATCCCGCCGCCCCCGACCGGCACGTGCGGCGCGGAATAATGCAACACATCGATTCGGTCGAACCGTTCTACCGCGGCCCCCAGAGCGCTCGTCAACGCTGAGCGGTCCATGACATCGGCGGAAAAGCCGGCTGCTTCGACACCCTCGGCGGTCAGTTTCCCGACGAGTTCGCCGAGTCGTTCCTCGGAGCGGGCGATCAGGGCGACGTCGAAACCGTGCGCGCCGAATTTTTTGCCGATCGACAGGCCGAGGCGTGCCCCGGCTGCGACGAGAGCGATCACAGGCATCCCGATATCTCTTTCCGTAGTCGAATTCGTCCCTCAATTCACAAGTGGGACAACCTGATACCAGCACTTCGGGGCGTAAAACCGCCAAGAACGATCGCACCGCCATCGATAACCTGGAGGAATGGATCGTTTGGAGACAAGGGAATTGGCGTATTTCCTGGCGGTAGCCGACGAGTTGCACTTCGGCCGGGCCGCGACCCGCCTGGGCATCGCGCAGCCCGCCCTGTCGAAAACGATCCAGCGCCTGGAACGCCGTCTGGGCGTCAGCCTGTTCGAACGATCCAGTCGGGTGGTCACATTGACCGGGGCCGGCCGGGTGCTCGCCCGCGAGGCGCGTGCGGTACTGGACGCGGTGTCCGCCGCGACCGCGCGGACGGTCCGGGCGGGCACCCCGGACCCGCGCCTGATCCTGGTGCTGAAACCCGGTGGCGACGCGGGGCTGCTCCCGGACCTCCTCGCCGCCTACGAACGCGAACCGGACGTCTTGCCGATCGAGGTGGTATTCACCGGCGATCGCGTGCGCATGCTGCGCGAAGGACAGGCCGACGCCGCGCTGTTGTATTCGCCGCCTGACGACCTGCGCGGGCTGGACACCGAAACGCTGCTGACCGAGGAACCGGTCGCCGTCCTGCCCATGTCCCATCGGCTCGCACGCCGGACCGACCTGTGCCTGGCGGACCTCGAGGGCGAGAACCTGCACCGGCACCCCACGGACGCCGACAGCATGGGCAGTATCAGCGAACTGATGCACAGGATCGCCCTGCGCCGCACGGTCGCCGTGCTGCCGCGGTCGCTGACCACGCCGCTGCGCGACGACCTGGCCGTGGTTCCGGTGACCGACACCCCGCCGAGCGTTCTCCTGCTCGCGTGGCCCGCGTACCTGACCTCCGCATCGGTCGCGGCCCTCGCCCGAGCGGCCGAGCGCGTCGCGACCGCCGCCGACCGCTGACGCGGAGGACACCGGGAGGTACGGTGTGCCGCAGTCGGTTGCGGGAGGCGAAGGACATGGTGCGGGCAGGCGTGGTGCCGGGGCGGCGAGTGGCTGTGTACGCGGTCGCGGGGTTGGCCGTGGTGGGCATCGTCTGCGCGGCGACGGTCGGGGCGTTCGGGGTGAATCGGATTTTCACCGGGCTGTTCTTCGGGGCGGCGGGCGCTATCGCGCTGTTGTTCGTGCTGTTCGGTCGGGACGGGGTGGTGCTCACCGAGGACACGATCGTGCGGCGGACGCCCTGGGGGGCATCGACGGTCGAGTGGGATCGGGTGGTGGCCGGGCGGTTCGCGCTGGGGGAAAACGGGCGGTGGACCTTGGCGCTGGATCTCAACGGTGGGGTGGAGGCGCATCAGGAATTGGTGTTGCTGTCGATTCCGCCGGTCACCCGGACAGTCTCGAACGCCTACGATATGCGTAAGCGCGAGCAGGTCAACGAGATTCGAACCATGTTGCGGCACAAGCGGATTCCGGTCACCATTCTGCCGGATATCGCACAGGCGCTGCAGTCGCACTGGAAGATCGCTCCGCCCGCTCGCTGAGCCGCGGCACCTAGGGGATCACCCCGAGACGGGGACGACCACAGGACGATGCGCGCACTGCTCGGGGCCGCCAAAATCCTTGGAGTGGCTGGAGATCGCAGCGTCCTCTCGGGAACCTCACAGCCACGACGGATGGGACGCACAGCAGCGGGTGTGAGGGTGATGATCGTGGCGTTGAGCGTTGTGGCGGAGGACTACCGCCGGTACGGATGGACGATCGAGACGACGAGCGACGGCGTCGAATTGATCACCGACGAGCAGATCGCGGCCATCGAACTCACGGGATCCGTCGCAGCCGGAGTGCGCCGATACCTCCGAGCCAACAATCTGTCCGGCCCGGTCATCGAGACCATGGGGGCCAACCGGCGGGAAATCCATCTGGTCACCGGCGTGGCCAAGGCCGCGCGGGCCATCGAGGCGCTGCGGGCCGCGGGCGCGATCGTCCATACCGACGGTGCCCGGGTTCCGCTGCCGCACAACAGCAACGCGATCGCGTGGAGTATCGCGCCGAGCGAGGCGCGCTGGCTGCCGCCGGTGGTGGCCGTCGGCGCGGCCGTGCGCGCGGTCGCCGCCCGCGAGCGGGCACAGTTGCGCACCGTCGCCTGCTGATCCGGCCGGGCGGTCACCGTCGCATCCCGGCTGGCTAGGGTGGGGCGGTGATTCGCACCGCGGCCTTGGCACACATCCGGGATCGGCGCATGTTGCAGACCCGGTCCACCGGTAAGACCGTCTTCTACATGGCGGGCGGCAAGATCGATCCGGGCGAGACCCCGGAGATGGCCCTGCACCGCGAGATTCGCGAGGAGCTCGGCGTGAGCACCACGGCCGTCAGCGAACTGGGAGTCTTCGAGGCGGAGGCGTACGGCCACGCCCCCGGCACCCAGTTGCACATGACCTGCTTCCTGGGCGAGCTGACCGCCGAGCCCCAGCCGTCGGGCGAGATCGCCGAACTGCGCTGGTTCACCCTCGACGAGTACGCGACCATGAGCGAGGTCGCCCCCGGATCCCTGCTGGTCTTCCAGCGTTTACACAAACTTGGCCTGATCGACTGAGCCCTGCTCCTGTAACCACCTCGGCTATCCCTGAATGGCATCAATGCCAACCGGATCCACGCCTGTGGGCGCCTCGGTCCGGATTCCGGATCGCACCGAATCAAAGGTGATTGCAGTGATCAAACCGCTTACTCTGCTCGCCGCGGCCGTCCTGGCCACGGGTGGACTGGGCTTCTCCACGGTGTCCGACACCCGTGTCTCCGACACCCGTCTCGACGCCGCCTGCCTCTGGGCGGGTGAGGGGCATCCGCAGGGGTCCCAGGTGGCCGCGGGCGGTTCGGCGTACACCTGCGGCATGGACGGGGCCGGGCCGCACTGGTTCCGCGGCGGCGCGGCGGGTGCGAGCAACGTGCCCAACCCGGGCGCGGACCGGAATGTGGGCGGCTTCAGCGCGGGCGCGCGCCAGCCGGGCACCGATTTCGACGACTACTGCGTGGGTGATCAGCTGATCCCGGGCGTCGGGGACGTGTTCGAGGCGGTGCCGACCAGTGGCGGGCTGCTGTGGAAGTCGGCCGGATCGGTCTCCCAGTGGACCTTCGATCCCGGTGTGGTGCAACCGAAGTCGTCGACCCGCTCGGTCGGCCTGTGCCACGATGGTCAGCTGCTCTGAGCGGTGTCCTCGGCCTCCGAGGTACCCGTGTAGGGCCGGTTCGGGATGCGGGTGGCGGCGGCCAGGCCGATGAGCAGGAACAGCGCACCGGCCAGCAGCGTAGTGCGGGTGGCGTCGGTGAACGCGCGGGTCAGCGCGTCCAGAATGGCTGCGGCCCCGTGGTGTTCGCGCACCCCTGAGATCGCGCCACCCGCCGATTCCCGGGTCGCGGTGGCCAAGGTGTCGGCGTCCGAGGATTTCAGCCCCGGCACCTTCCCCAGTTGCCGGGGCAGATCGTGGGCCAGCGCCGCGGACAGCAGCGCACCCACGACCGCGGTGCCGAAGGCCGAACCGACCTGACGCACAGTCGATTGCGTGGCCGAGCCCTGACCCGAGCTCTCCGGCGGCACATCGGCCAGCACCGTCCCGGTGAGCTGCGCCGACGCCATACCGAGCCCGATGCCGTACCCGATCAGCAGCACCGCCAGCCACCAGCCGGACAGGTGCGGGGTGACGAACAGCGCGGTCAGCGCCACGGCCACGGCCTCGAAGGCGAGCCCGAGCTGCACCACCCGCACCGGCCCGTACTTGCGGACCAGCCCCTCCGCGACCCCGGCCGCGAGGAACGCGCCGACTGCCATCGCGGCCAGCACGTATCCCGCACCCAGCGTGGAGAATCCGAGCACATTGACCATGAACAGCGGCAGCACGAACAGCAGCCCGAACTCACCCAGCGCCACCATGAACGCGGTGATATTGCCCCACCGGAAGCTCGGGATGCTGAACAGCGCAGGGTTGAGCAGCGCCGAGCGCCCGATCAGCATGCGGTGGCGTTCCCAGCGCAGGAACAGCACCAGCGCCAGCGCCCCGAGCAGGACCAGCAGCGGGATCGGTGAGATCGGCGCGGTGGCCGGCCAGTTCCAGCCCGCGAGCGGGAATTCCCGCAGCGGCTTCCACCAGCCGTAGGTCTGGCCTTCGATGAGCCCGAACACCAGCAGCGCGAAACCCGCTGCGCTGAGCAGGAATCCGTCCACGTCCAGGCCGGGCGCCGTCTTGCCCATGCGGGTCTCCGGCACGAACAGCACCAGCCCGATCAGCACCAGCGCGCCCAGGGGCAGGTTCACCAGGAAGATCCAGGGCCAGGTGTAGTAGGTGGTGAGCCAGCCGCCCAGCAGCGGCCCGATGGCGGCGACGCCGGAGATCACCGAACCCCATACCGCGAACGCGATGGCCCGGTCCCGGCCCCGGAACAGGGCGTTCACGGTGGCCAGCGTGCCCGGCATGACCCCGGCCGCGCCGACGCCCTGCACGATGCGCCCGAGGATCAGCGGCCAGGCGCTGTGCGCCCGCGCCGCCAGCACGCTGCCGACCAGGAAGACGACCACGCCGACGGCGAACATCCAGCGCCGACCGAGCCGGTCGCCGAGGCGTCCGCTGGTGATGAGCAGCGCGGCCAGCACCACGGCGTAGATGCTGTTGATCCATTGCGCCTGAGTGAAATTCAGCTGCAGATCATCGATGATGACGGGCAGCGAGACCGAGACGATGGTGCCGTCGAGCACCACCATGGACAGTCCCAGCGCCAGTACCCCGAGCGTGACCCATTCCTTGCGACCCAGGTCGAGCTGCGTTTCCGTCATCTATCGCTCCCGCCACTGTAGAGCCGTTCGAAGATCAGAATGTCGCGTTGGCCACGAATGTGCGGTATGGCCGTTGAACAGTGTAAGTCGAGGTGCCTGGACAGCTGAACATTTGCAGACCGGTTACCCCGGAACGTCGAATGTCCGAATCGGATACGTTGAATGATGTGGCGATGATGAAGGGCTCCAACGTTGCGGTGCCGGTTTCCGAGGTTCGGATCGAACTGGGGTGGCAGTCGGGACCCGGGGTGCCGGACGCCGACGCCTCCGCGCTGCTGCTCGCCGCCGGCCGGGTCCGCTCTGACGCCGATTTCGTCTTCTACAACCAGCCGCTGCACGCCTCGGGCGCGGTCCGCCATCACGGCAAGCAACAGGGACCCCAGGTCGTCGATGTGCTCTCGGTGGAGCTGACCCGGGTCGAGCCGCAGATCGACGCCATCGTGCTGGCGGCCTCCGCGGACGGCGGCACCTTCGCCCAATTCCGGGGCCTGCACGTGCGTTTGGTGGATGCGCACGGCGGCGAGCTGGCCCGCTTCGACAGCGATGACGCCACCTCGGAGACCGCGTTCGTGCTCGGCGAGCTGTATCGACGGGACGGGGCCTGGAAGTTCCGCGCGGTCGGCCAGGGCTACGAGACCGGATTGGCCGGACTGGCAACGGATTTCGGGATCTCGATCAACGAAGCTCCGGCCCCCCAGCCAGATTCCGCGCCGCCCGCGCCCCAGCCGTCAGCCGCGCCCCAACCGGTCGCCGTGCCGCCTGCGCCCCAGCCGACGATCGTGGCGCCCCCACCCGCGCCCCGCGTCAATCTGGGCAAGATCTCGCTCACCAAGGAGGCCCCCGCGGTCTCGCTGACCAAGCAGGGCGCGACCGGCGGCATCATGCGGGTGAACCTGAACTGGTCGGTGCCGAGCTCCGGCGGCCTGTTCAGCCGCAAGCGCACCGGGAGCGGCGGGCTGGACCTGGACCTGTGCGCGTTCTGGGAGCTGGCCGACGGGACCAAGGGCTGCGTGAGCGCCTTGGACACCATGGGCAGCCTGCACAAACCGCCGTTCATCGCCCTGGACCAGGACGATCGGACCGGTGGCAGCGCGGCCGGCGAGAACCTGTCCATCAATCTGGATCACACCGCCGATTTCCGCCGCATCCTGGTGTTCGCGTCACTCTACGAGGGCGCGCAGGATTTCCGGGGTGTGCACGCCACCGCGACCCTGTACCCGCGTGATTCGCCGCCGATCGAGATGGAAGTCGGTGGCTGCCAGGATGATTCGCGCGAGATGGTGCTGGCGCTGATCGAGAACATCCGGGGTGAGCTGGTGGTCCGCCGGGAGGGCCGGTTCATCCGGCCGCCGGAGGGCCGGCGCTTCTGGGGGAAGCTGGCGGTGGATCAGACCTACGAGTGGGGCCTCAAGTGGGGCACCTCGAAGGGCAAGTCCTGACCTGGAACTGCCTCAGCCCTCGTCGGGCGGGAACTGCTCGGCCAGTTCCAGTGCGGCCGTACGGGTTTCCGACAGCGACCCGGACCAGCACAGCAGCCGCAGGATGGCGTCGGGGATGAGCTGCTCGGCGTATTCGGGGGCCGCACCCTCGTCGGAGCGCATATCGATGACGGATTCGACGAGCCGGAACGGGAGCAGTTCGGCCCCGGCCACCGCGGCGGCACCCGCCTCCGCGATGACGGCCGCCGCCAGGGTCTCGTAATGCCCGCGCAGTTCGTCGCGACGTTCCCGGAATCTGGCGAAGCGGTCGCTGCGCAGCTCGGGTAGGAGATACAGCGCACCGAGGTTCCAGCGACTCGCGCACAGCTGGCTGACGTCGAACCAGGCCAGTGCGTAGAGCCGGACCGCGGCGGGCTCGGGCCGATCGGCCAGTTTGCCCGCCAGTTCCAGTGGCGTGCTGACGGTTTCGCCGAGCAGCGCGTCGAGGATGTCGTCCTTGCTGGCGAAGTGGTGGTAGAGCGAGGCCTGCCGGATGCCGACGGCGTCGGCGACCGCGCGGGTGGAGGTGGTGCCGTACCCATGATTGGTGAACAGCTCGGCGGCGGCGTCGAGAATCTCGGCGCGCGGGGTCTGGCCTGCGCGGCGGCGGGGTTCGAGTCGGGGACGGCCGGGTCCGAGTTGGGTCACGGTCTTCATTCTGTCCTACCCGAGGGGGCGACCTGCGAGGTGAGTTTTCTGTCACTTGATAGAAATCCCGGCAACGCAGGGTTTACGGCGGGCCATGTGACCGATACAACGGCGTCACCGACCGAGCGATCGATTCCATAAAACTTTCAATCGATAGATATTCCCCTCCGCGAAAGATCGCCGCCATGGTTGCCCCCGCCGACGCCATCGTCCCCGACCACCCGCCGAGCCTTCCCGACAGCGCTACCAGCGCCGACAGTGCCGATCTCGCACGTTTCGGCTATCAGCCCGTCCTGCACCGCAAGCTCGGCCGCTACGCCTCGTTCGCGGCCGGGTTCTCCTTCGTCTCCATCCTCACCACGATCTTCCAGTTCTTCGGCTTCGGTTACGCCTTCGGCGGCGCGGCCTTCTTCTGGACCTGGCCGATCGTGTTCGCCGGTCAGTTCCTGGTGGCGCTGAACTTCGCGGAACTGGCCGCGCGCTACCCGATCTCGGGCTGCATCTACCAGTGGTCGCGACGGCTGGCCGGGGAGGTGGTGGGGTGGTTCGCCGGCTGGATGATGATCATCGCCCAGATCGTCACCGCCGCCGCGGCCGCCATCGCACTGCAGGTGGTGCTGCCGAGCATCTGGTCCGGCTTCCAGCTGATCGGCACGAACAGCGATCTCACCTCGCACGACGGGGCCTCGAACGCGGTGCTGCTGGGCAGCATCCTGCTGATCCTCACCACGGTGATCAATGTGGTGGGCATCGATTGGATGGCGCGGATCAACTCGCTCGGCGTGACCATCGAGATCATCGGCGTATGCGCGGTGATCGCGGTGTTCTTCACCCACACCGATCGCGGGCCCGGGGTGGTCACCCACACCGATCAGGCCGCGCCCGGCGCCTACTGGGCCGCGTTCCTGGCCTCGGGGCTGATGGCCGCCTACGTCATGGTCGGATTCGATTCCGCCGGTGAGCTTTCCGAGGAGACCAAGAATCCCCGGCACGTCGCACCGCGCACCATCCTGTCCGCGCTGGCGGTGTCCGCGCTGGGCGGCGGGCTGATCCTGCTGGGCGCGCTCATGGCCGCGCCGAGCCTCAGCGACGGCTCGCTGGCCAGCGGCGGGCTCGCGTACGTGATCGAGGCCAAGCTGTCGACCGTGCCCGGGAAGATCATCCTGGCCTGCGTCGCCTGCGCGATCACGGTGTGCACCTTGGCGATTCAGACGGCGGGTTCGCGCCTGCTGTTCTCCATGGCCCGCGACGGCCGGCTGCCGTTCGCCAAGCCGCTCGCCGCGGTGCACCCGCGTTTCGGGACGCCGGTGTGGCCGGCCGTGGTGATCGGCGCGGCGGGCATCGGCCTGCTGTTGCTGAATCTGGGCAACGGCGCGGTCTTCGCGACCCTGGCCAGCGTCTGCATCGTCATGCTCTACCTCGCCTACCTGCTGGTCACGGTGCCGCTGCTGATCCGCCGGATCAAGGGCTGGCCCGCCGACGTGGCCGGTGACGCCGCCGGGACCAAGCTGTTCGCCCTGGGCCGCTACGGCATCGCCGTCAACGCGCTGGCCGTGGTGTGGGGCATCGCCATGGCGGTGAACCTGGCCTGGCCGCGCAGCGCCGTCTACACCCCGACCGGCGGCGGCTGGTGGATGCTCTGGGCCGCACCGCTTTTCGTGCTGCTCACGGTGGTGGTCGGTGCGGTGGTGCACCGCATCGTGACTCCACCTCGGGCCACCGCGGCCACCGAGCCCACCCCTCAGATCGCCTGACCGGCAGGAGATTCCGATGCTCGAGCCCGCCCCCGACCCACGTCTGCACGGCCGCCCCGAATTGGCGCTGCTGCTCGACGACCTGGTGCGTCGCGCCTACCGGCGGTGGCGGGCCCGAGCCACGAACGCCCCCCACCCCGTGCCTCAGCACCTCGGCACCCCTGGAACGGAGCAACAATGACCACAGCGGATACCAGCGGCGCGCGGGCCCACGCCCGATCGCAGGCAGCGGCGGCCGCGCTCGACGGTCCGGATCTGCCCACCACCGTCGATTCCGCGACAGTGACCTTCGCACAACGGGTCCCGCCCGGCGGGTACACGAATGCGGTACTGGGCCGGGGCACTCGGGTGCGACTGAGTGATCCTTTCGGGGCGGCGTGCGCGCACCTGCTGCTGGTGCGGGCCGAATCGCCGTGGGAACGGCTGAATGTCGCGGATACGGTGAAGGTGCCGTGGCAGGCGTACCTAGGAGCGGGCCATCCGCTGTTGTCGGATCAGGGGCGAGTGCTGGCCACGATCGTGGCGGACTCCTCCGGTCACCACGACACGCTGTGCGGGCCTTCACCGGCCGCGCGGCAAGGGCTGCGGCTGGCCGGGGTCAAGCACGGGCTGGAACCGCGCGATATCGGTCCGACGGTGTCGCTGTTCCGGGGTGTTCGAGTCGAACACGATGGTGCGCTGCGGATTTCCGGCGGAGCGGGCGCGGGCGCGGCGGTCGAACTGCTGGTGCACCTGCCGGTGACGCTGCTGCTGGCCAATGCCGAGCACCCGCTCGATCCCACTCCCCCGACCGCTCTCGACGTGGTGGCGTGGGCCGCGCCCGCGGACCTCGCCGTCACCCACAGTTCCGATCCGGAATACCTGCGCGCGGTGGAGAACACCGAACGCGATTGGCACGCCCGCACTCTGGAGGTTCACGCATGATCGCCACTCGTACCGTCGTGCTGGACGAGACCGTTCCCGCCCGTGCCCCGTGGTC
The DNA here is from genome assembly GCF_042753865.1 of Nocardia sp. NPDC059240. Classification (NCBI taxonomy): domain Bacteria; kingdom Bacillati; phylum Actinomycetota; class Actinomycetes; order Mycobacteriales; family Nocardiaceae; genus Nocardia; species Nocardia sp. NPDC059240. The sequence goes on from NZ_JBHZAC010000006.1 coordinate 224,308, forward strand.
GGCCATCGTGCGGGCCGGGGAGCAACTGGAGATCATCGACCTGCACGGCAATCAGGCCGTGGACTGCCTGCTCTACAACGCGGCCGATCACACCGATCGCTACAGCGCGCAGGCCACGATCACCGCGCAGCGCAATATCTTCCTGACGACGGGCAGCGTGCTACTGACCGAGGCCGGCACCCCGCTCATGACCGTCGTCGCCGACGAGGTCGGCAATCACGACACGGTGGCGGGCGCGTGCTCGCAGGAATCCAACACGCTGCGCTACGGCCATCACACCCGCCATCAGCACGCGTGCGTGGAGAACTTCCTGGCCGAGGGGTTGAAGTGGGGGCTGGGCAAGCGCGATCTGGTGTCGAACATCAACTGGTTCATGAACGTTCCGGTCGAGGCCGACGGGACGCTCGGCATCGTGGACGGGCTGTCCGCGCCCGGAAAGAAGATCACCCTGCGCGCGGAGACCGACACGCTGGTGCTGGTGTCGAACTGCCCGCAGATCAACAACCCCTGCAATGGTTTCGATCCGACCCCGGTGCGCATGGTGGTGACCCGGTGACGGCTGTACTACCGGAGCCTGGTGTGAGCGAGATGCCCATTCCTGCACCGACTTTCCGGGTGATCCGCCCGGGAATGCAGACCACCGTGCAGGATTGGCCGGGCCGCATCGGCTACTGGCACGTGGGCGTGCCGCCGTCCGGGCCGATGGACGATCTGTCGTTCCGGCTGGGCAATCGGGCGCTCGGGAATCCGGAGGGCGCGGCGGGGCTGGAGTGCACGCTCGGCGGACCCACCCTGCGATTCGACGCCGCGACCTGGGTTTGCGTGACCGGCGCACCGGTCCCCGTCACGGTGAACGGTGTCGCTGTGGGGCAGTGGAGCACTGTGCTGGTGCCCGCGGGCGGCGTGCTCGATGTTGGCATGGTGCGCGGGCCGGGGATGCGCTGCTACATCCTGGTGGCGGGCGGTCTCGAGGTACCCGAATACCTCGGCAGCCGTTCGACTTTCACCCTCGGCAAGTTCGGCGGCGGCACGGGCCGCGCGTTGGCGGCCGACGATGTCTTCACCCTCGGGACGCCCGGGCACATCACCGCTGGGGTGACCGGCGACGACCAGCCGGTGCTAACCCGCCGCTGGGAGCTGGCGGTCACCGAGGGGCCGCACGGTGCGCCGGAGTTCTTCACCCGCACCGACTTCGACACCATCATCGGCACCGATTACGAGGTGCATTTCAACTCCGACCGCACCGGAGTACGGCTGATCGGCCCGAAGCCGCAGTGGGCGCGCCAGGACGGTGGTGAGGCGGGCCTGCATCCGTCGAACATTCACGACACCGCGTATTCCGTTGGCGCCCTGGACTTCACGGGCGACACCCCGATCCTGCTCGGTCCGGACGGCCCCAGCCTGGGCGGGTTCGTCTGCCCGGTCACCGTGGTAGCGGCCGATCGCTGGAAGCTCGGCCAGCTCACTCCCGGCGACAGCGTCCGCTTCGTCCCGGTGCGCGCCGATCACGCGGCTTCGCTGCGCGAGCTGGGAGCCGAGCGTCGCGCCGGCTGGCCGGTGGTGCTGTCCACCGGCGGCGACGGCGACGACGGGGTGCTGGCCCGCCGCGACGGCACGGACTCCGCGGTCACCTACCGGCGTGCGGGCAATGACGGGCTGCTCGTCGAATACGGTGATATGACATTGGATCTGGAGTTGCGTGCCCGCGTGCACGCCCTGCACCAGGCGCTGCTGGAGCGGCGCGAGCCCGGCATCACCGAGCTGACGCCGGGCGTGCGGTCGCTGCAGGTGCGCAATGATCCCGACCGCCTGCCCACCCGCAAGCTGCTGGACCTGCTCGCCGAGGTGGAGGCCGAGTTGCCGTCCGCAGACGAACTGGTGGTGCCCAGCCGCACGGTCCGGCTGCCGCTGTCCTGGGACGACCCGTCCACCCGCGAGGCCATCACCCGCTACATGCACGGCGTCCGCGCCGACGCTCCGTGGTGCCCGTGGAATATCGAATTCATCCGCCGGATGAACGGATTGTCGTCCGTGGACGAGGTTTTCGACATCGTCTTCGCCGCCGAATACCTGGTCCTCGGACTCGGAGACGTCTATCTCGGTGCACCCGTCGCCACCCCGACCGACCCCCGCCACCGCCTCGTCACCACCAAATACAACCCGGCCCGCACCTGGACCCCAGAGAACGCCGTCGGCATCGGCGGCGCCTACCTCTGCATCTACGGCATGGAAGGCCCCGGCGGCTACCAATTCGTCGGCCGCACCACCCAGGTCTGGAACCACCGCTCGACCGGCATCGATGAAGACCCTTGGCTGCTGCGCTATTTCGACCGCATCAGCTGGTACCCGGTCTCCGCCGAAGAACTCCTCGACCTCCGCGCCGACACCGCTGCCGGCCGCGGCACCCTCGCTGCCGAAGACGGCGAATTCCGCCTCGTCGACTACCGAAAGTTCCTCTCCGACAACGCCACCTCCATCGCCGATTTCCGCACCCGCCAATCCGCCGCCTTCACCGCCGAACGCAATTCCTGGCGCGAGGCAGGCGAACTCGCCGAGGCCAGTGTTTCCGACCGAGGAGCTGTCACATGACCGTGTGGATCCATCGCCGCCCCGCATCCGAGGTGGACGCCGACATCGCTACCGCCGCCGGACCTTTGGCCGGATGGCGGCTGGCGATCAAGGACAATGTGGATGTTGCCGGGCTGCCGACCACCGCTGCCTGCCCGGACTACGCGTATCTCCCCGAGCACGACGCGCCCGCCGTCGCCGCCCTGCGTGCCGCCGGGGCGGTAGTGGTCGGCAAGACCAACCTCGACCAGTTCGCCACCGGACTTGTCGGCACCCGCTCGCCCTACGGCGTCGTCGAGAACTCCCTACGACCCGGATATGTCAGCGGCGGGTCGAGTTCCGGCTCGGCTGCGGCGGTGGCAACGGGCGACGTGGATATCGCGATCGGCACCGACACCGCCGGTTCCGGACGCATCCCCGCCGCCTTCCACGGCCTGGTCGGTATCAAACCCACGGTGGGCGTGATCTCCACCGACGGGGTCGTCCCCGCCTGCCGCTCCTACGACTGCGTCACCATCCTCGCCCGCGATCTCGCCACGGCCGACCGCGCGATGGCAGCAATGGCCGCTGCCCGGCCCGGCAATTCGTCACTGCGCGCACAGCCGACGGATGTACCGACGCGTGAATGGCCCGCGGATATCCGGTTGGCCGCGCCGCGGCAGCCGGTGGTAGCGGTCTTCAGCACCCTGGCCGATCTGGATCCGCTGTGGCACAGGGCTTTCGAGCGGACCGTTGCGAAACTCCGGGACCAGGGCGCGAGGATTGTCGAGATCGACGCGGCACCGTTCTTGGCGGCTGCGCGGCTGCTCTACGACGGAGGGCTGGTCGCCGAGCGCTATGCGGCCGTGGGCCAGTTCGTCGATGCCCATCCCGAATCTGTCGATCCCACGGTCGGTTCCATCATTCGGGCGGCCCGCGAGATCCCCGCCCATCGCCTGGTCACCGACCTGGCCGCGCTGGAGGGCTTGCGCGCCACCGCCATGGCAAGCCTGACGGGGGCCGATGTGCTGCTGGTCCCGACCGCGCCGATGCATCCGACGATTGCCGAGGTGGCCGTCGATCCGGTCGGGGTCAACTCTCGATTGGGCACCTACACGAACTTCTGCAATCTCTTCGACCTCTGCGCGGTCGCGGTGCCCACGGACGAACCGTTCTTCGGAGTCACCGTGCTGGCCCGTGCTTTCGAGGACGCGGTCGCGCTGGATGTCGCCGCGCTGATCACCGGAACCGAACTCGGGGAGTCGGTGTGGCCGATGGCCGCCGCACCGGTCCAGGAGCTGATCGTATTCGGTGCGCACCTGCGCGGGCAGCCGCTCGAGCATCAGCTGACCGAGCTCGGCGCCCGTTGGGGTGGCGTGGTCGAGACCGCCCCGCACTACCGGCTGGCCGCGCTCGACACGGTGCCGCCCAAGCCCGCCGTAACCCGGGTCCCCGCCACCGAATCCGGTGTCGCCGTCGTCGGGGAGCGCTGGATGCTCTCCCCCGCCGCGCTCGGCCGCTTCCTGGCGAGCCTGCCCGCCCCGATGCAACTGGGTGCCGTCGAACTCGCCGACGGCACCTGGCGCACCGGGTTCGGCTGCGGTGGTGCCGCCGCCGAATCCGCCAAGGACATCAGCGAATACGGCGGCTGGCTGGCCGCCTTGGCGGCCGGGGCGGTCAGCTAGCGGTCAGTCCTGCCACAGCGCGGCGATGCGCTCCGCGTCCGCCTTGCCTTGGGCGCGACCGGCTTCCAGCGACGGGACGCGGGTGGCGGAGTCGAGGGGGTTGAGTCCGAAGGCGGCGATGGCCGCCTCGTCGGGGGCGATCACCTCGACGCGCGCCCCGGCCGCGACCAGCCCCGCCACCTGCCCCTCGAGTTCCGCGTCCTGCATGGGTGCGATCACCAGCACCCGCGGGTACCCGGTGGCGAGGTCGGCGTTCACCGAGGTCCGCACGCCGCCGTCGGTGTAGCGGGCCCCGTCGACGGTGGCGCACGGCCACACCATGGGCACGGCCGAGCTGGCCGTCACCGCGTCGACGAGGGAAACACCGGAATCCTTGTCGAAGATGCGCAGTTCACCGGTCTCCGCGTTGACCGCCACGATCCGCAGCGCCCGCTCGGGCCAATCATGCACGGGCAGCCGGGATTCGATGACGGCCCGGCGTTCCGGCTCGGGCACCGAGTCGGCGCTCAGTGCCAGCGCGCCGATCCTGCGGCGGCGTTCGACCGAGTCGGTCGGCATCTCTTCGATGGTCGCCCCGAGCGTCTCCCACAGTCCCGCGAACTTCTCCATGGACGGCACGATCTCGCGGCTCTGCACCGCCGGATCTACCTGTCGCCGTACCAGTTCCGCGATGTCGAGCCCGCTGCCGAGCTGGGCGGTCACATTGGATCCGGCGGAAGTGCCCTGCAGCAGTTCAGCCGTCGTGAGATCCACGCCCGCATCGGCCAACCCCGCGACAATCCCGGTGGCCCAGGCGATTCCGGCTACCCCGCCGCCCCCGATGACCAACGCACGTTCGGTCGTCATACCCGTTCCCACTTCCTGCCGCAGAAGACACCTCGCGGTTTGAAACTACCGCGTGCAGCGGTCCCGATCATTCCGAAATCTGGGTGGCCTCCGGATTGGTGGCGTCGCGGATGACGCGCAGGCTCGCGGTGAACGCTTCGAGTTGTTCAGGGCCCAGCAGGCTGGTGAACCAGCGCTCGATGCCTTCCAGATACATCGGCAGCACCCGTGCGACGCGGGTCGCCCCGGCGGCGGAGAGCACGGCGTAGGAGCTGCGGCGGTCGCCCGGATCGGCCTCGCGGCGCACGAATCCGTTGCGCTCCAGGCGATCCACCAGGCGGGTGACGCCGCTGGTGGACAGCCCGGTCTGGGTGGCCAGGTCGGTCATGCGGAGCTTGCGGCCGGGCGAACGGCTCAGTCGCAGTAGCGCGTTCATGTCGAGGCCGGAGAGCCCGTTGTCCTTCCAGACCGGGTCGAGGCGCTTCACGATCCCCTCGTGTGCCTCGTAGAAGAGCCCCATGGCGGTCAGCCGGGGGTCGTCGAACAGATGCTTGGGGTCCACGCCGACCAGCGTAGACCAAACGTTTTCACTGCGGATAATTGACACGCGGAACATTTGGGATATCTTGTTGTCAGCGCAATATTCCGCAGTGCAACTAAATGGAGGTTTCGATGACTACTCAGCACTGGATCGCGGGTTACCGTGCGCCGCTGGTGAATCCGGCCGAGGTGATCAAGCTGGCCGAGCCGCGCGCCTTCGACGACGAGACCGTCCGCCAGGTGGTGCGGGTGGCCGGGAGCGGTTCCCGGCTGCGGGTGCTCCTGACCAATCGATACGGCAGCGAGGAGCTGGCGATCGGTACGGCTCGGATCGCGGTCCGCAAGACCGGCGGCGAGATCGTCCCCGAGACCGAACAGCAGGTGCTGTTCGAGGGCGCCACGTCGGTGCGCATTCCGGCCGGCGGCGATGTCGTCAGCGACCCGATCGAATTCGCGGTCACCGCGGGCACCGAATTGGCGCTCAGCCTCTATCTGCCGGAACCCGCACTGCCGGCCTTCGCCCAGTTCCCGGTCGAGACCAGCTGGATCAGCACCGGCGATCGGACGGGCGACGCTGCACCGTCCGATGCCGAGGAGGTCGCGGCGCGCTACCTCCTCACCGGCATCGACGTCGCTGTCGATGCCGGAGCTCCGGTGCTGGTGGCCTTCGGCGACTCGTGGTTCGAGGGCTTCGGGTCCACCCATGGCGCAAACCGGCGTTCGGTGGATGTGCTCGACGCGCGGCTGGCCACCGGGTGGGCGGTCAACCAGGGCATCGGCGGCAACCGGCTGCTCACCGATGAGATCGGCGAGCACGGCCTGGCCCGCTTCGAGCGGGACGTGCTGTCGGTGCCGGGGGTCGCGGCCGTATGGACCAACTTCGGCATCAACGACCTGATCCTGGCCGGGACCGCCACCGCCGAGGCGCTGATCGCCGGTTTCACCGAGCTGGCCGCGCGGGTGCACGCGGCGGGACTGCCGGTGTACGCCAACACCATCGGGCCGTTCGGCGGGGCGATCTACCCGGGACTGGGTGTCGCCGAGGGCATTCCGGTGCGGCGCGCGGTCAACGAGTGGCTGCGTGCCACCGACGTCTTCGATGCCGTCTTCGATGTGGCCGCGGCGGTGGAGAATCCGGCGGACCGGGACTTCATCCGGCCCGACCTCGACAGTGGCGACGGTATGCACCTCAATGACGCGGGCGCCCGGGCTATGGCGGAGACGGTGGATCTCACCGTACTGCCGGCTGTCTTCCGCTGAGCACGCCCGCGCGGCGGGATCAGGGTAGACGCGGTCCGGCCGCCTGATCCTGCCGCAGTCCGCTCGCCCACAGGTCGTCGGCGATATCGCGGCCCAGGCGGACGCCGCCGAGGTTCTGCGACAGGTCCATGTGCCCGGCCAGATCGGTGCCGAAGGCGTCGAAAGGCCAAGCCACACCCAGGAATACGCGGCTGCGCGCGTTCTCCTCCATCATCTGCCACAGCCCGCCGGTGAAGCGCCGGACATGCCGGGGGCGGACCACGCCGTGCGGGTCGGTGGTGACGCCGTTGTACTCCTCGGAGACGAAACCCAGTCCGTCGGCCAGGATGTCGGGGCCGTCGGCGGCGATGTCGTAGTAGCGGCGGATGGTCTGGCACACCGCGCCGCCGAAGGTGGCGTGCGCGGACGGGTAGGCCGGATACGCCGGGGTCACCGGGGCGGCCTGCTCATTGCTGCGGGGTGCGCCCAGTGGCAGCCAGCCCGGATCGCAGTCGCCGTCGAGTCCGTTGCCCGGCATGGCCTCCGGTCCCAGGGTCGGGTCGAACTCGCGGATGCCGAGGATCGGCCGCCACAGGTTGTGCCGGTACTTGTCGTCCCAGCACAGGATGGCCGCGTCGGCGAGGGCGGTATTGACCAGGGCGAACAGCCGGGCGTTCTGTTCGATGTCATTACCGCGGGCGGCGGCGATCTCGCGGGTGAGCAGGTTGTAGAGCCGTGGCGGGCTGCCCAGTTGCTTCTCCCCGTCGTAGGCCCAGAACACCCCGCGCAGGGTTTCGTCGGCGGTGCGGGCGGTGAGACCGGCGGGGAGGCCCGCGACCGCCTCGGCGGCAACGCCTTTGGCCCGCACCTCGCGCAGGGCGGCCAGATAGCGGTGGTCGTTGGCCTTGGGCGGCGGGTCGAGGGTGTAGCGGCTGGTGACCGCGAAGCAGCGCGAGCGGGCTCCGTAATGCGGTGCGTAGTAGCCCTGTTTCGGGTTGGCCGGGTCCGGTCGATGGTTGGGCGGAGCGATTTCGGGGACATAGTCGGTGTCGGCGAGGGAGGGATCACCCATCCGGCACTTGAGCACTGCGCGGCCGACCGCCTGCCCATGCGTGCTGCCACGCCCGGTGCCCGGTCCCCGTAACCCGGCCTCGCGCAACGCCTTGTCCAGTCGCGCGGTCTGGGCGGGGTAGAGCGCCGAGAGCGTGGTGTGCGCGGCCACGGCGATGGCGGCGTCCGGTGCCGCGCCATTGGCGGCCACCGGTGGGGTGGTCAGCCAGGTGCCGTGCGGTGCACCGAAAATACTGAAGATGGCATCGTGCATGGCCAGGTGCACTATGGCCAGGGCACGGGAACTGCCGGCCGGACCGCGGGACCCGCGTTCCACGGGTTTGATCTCGGTGTGCGCCATGCGATCCGACTCCAGCGCCACCGCGTTCCAATACAGGATTTGATCCACTTTCACTGTCTCCCAGAGGGTTCGAGGGCTCATTTCAGAATGAGTCCTGCACGGGGAGATTTCCGCAGTAGTGCGCTACCCGAATTCGGACACGAGATCGACGCCGGTCCGAGTAGCGGCGCGTCGCACTCCGGGAGTGTCCGGTTGCTCTACAACGGCCACGAAGGAGCAGATCAGCGCGGTTTTACCTCGGCCAGCAGTTCGGGGCCCTTGTCCTCCAACCGGGTGGTGGCCCAGCGGATTCCGAGGGTCGCGGCAAACCATCCGGTAACCAGACCGATCGGTAGTGCCGCCCATTGCAGTAGTGGAATGTGCAGTCCCGCACCGACTCCCAGCAGCACCAGCACCGGTGCGGCCGCCAGCAACTGCACCCCGGCCACCCCGAACTGCATGAGGACCTTCATGCAGCCCGGATTCCCCGAGCCCGCGAACGGATTGCCGCGCTGCGGCGGCAGCGCGAACGCCGCGTGTGTGGACATGAACACCACACCGCCGGTACCCACGCCGAGCAGCACTGGAAGTGTCGCCAGCGCCCACGGATACAGGCTCGCCCGGCCCATCGCGCCCGGCAGGATGAGCGTTGCCAGCACCGACACCGGCGCGACCAGCAGCAGCCAGGCATAGGCGCGCCCGCGCACATCCGCGCGTTCCGCGCCCGGCGTCACCAGCGTTTGCCAGACGGCCGTGCCGTCGTATCCGTACAGGTTGGTGCCGGACATGCTCGCCAGCCCGACCACAAAAGCACCCGAGAACACGATGGTTCCGCTACCGCCCGAACGCACGGCCAGGAAGATCGGCAGCACGAATCCGACGAGCAGCAGCGGCAGCAGGGCAGCGCGGCGGCGGCCGTCACGCCACCAGGTGCGCAGCTCCTTGCTGAGCACCGCGCCTACCGGGGTGGCGGGGATGAAACGCTCCAGGATTCCGTCGCCGGTGTCGACCACCTGACCTGCCGCGGCGGCCGGGGTGGTCAACCGGCGTTCCAGCAGCGCGGCCCACGCCTGCCACAGCACCAGCGACAGCAGTGCGAGACCGAGCAGCGGCAGCAGTGCGAACAGGTAGTCGCCGCGCGCGGCGGCCTCCACGGCGTACGGGGCCCAGCCCGACGGCACGACCCGCAGGGCCACCGACAGCCCGGAGTGGTCGGAGTCGAGTTTCGGTCCGACCGAGGAAACCAGCAGGTTCAGTGGGTAATACGACAGTCCGATGAGGGCCGCGAAAAGCACGCCCAGGTCCTTGCCGCGCCGTGACCGCATGGCCGCGCCCAGCCAGGCCACCACCACCCGCGACAGCAGCACCACGAACACGAGTTGCAGGATCGCACCCGGCACCGCCACGGCCACGGCTCCCGGGCCGATCTGCGCGGCCAGCAGCACCAGGCCGCCGAAGGCGATCAGGTTGACGATCGGGGCGGGGCCGACGAACGCGGCCGCGCACAGGCCGTACGCCAACTGCCGAGTCGTCAACGGCAGCAGGCGGAATTGCTCGGGTTGCAGGGTCTCGTCGCTGCTGCCGGTGAGCACCGGCCCGCAGATCCAGCCGAGGGTCCACGCCGCGAACAGTGCGGCCGCGATGGTCACCGCGCCGTGCACGCTGTTGTGCGCGGTGGCGATAAGCAGCGCGGTGATGGCGGCGACGATCGTGCCCAGGAAGGTGCCCAGCCAGAAGTTCAGGGCCGCACGGCCTTCGCGCATGCTGCGGCGCATGAGCGTGAGGCGCATGCGAATCAGGACGCCAACCACGACAGCCCCTCCTCGCCGCCCAGGTGGCCGCCGACGAAGCGCACGAACGCCTCCTCGAGGGTGCCGTCGCCGCGCACCTCGGCGAGGGTCCCACCCGCCACCATGCGGCCGTGATTGATGATGGCGACGCGGTCGCACATGCTCTCCACCAGCGCCATCACATGGCTGGACAGCACGACCGAGCCGCCGGCCGCGACGAACCGCTGCAGGATGGTGCGGATCGTGCCCGCCGACACCGGGTCCACCGCCTCGAACGGCTCGTCGAGGACCAGTAGTTTCGGCGCGTGCAGCAGGGCGGTGGCGAGGCCGATCTTCTTGCGCATACCGGCCGAATAGTCCACGACCACAGTGTTTTCCGCGCCGTCCAGCTCCAGCACGTGCAGTAGTTCGTCGGCCCGGCCGACCACGGTCGGTTTGTCCATGCCGCGCAGTAATCCGGTGTAGTTCAACAGTTCCCGGCCGGTGAGCCGTTCGGGCAGGGCCAGTCCGTCGGGCAGCACGCCGACCGTGGACTTGGCGCGCACCGGGTCGGCCCACACATCGGTGCCGAAGATGCGCGCGGTGCCCTGGTCGGGGCGCAGCAGGCCGACGGCCATGGAGAGCGTGGTGGTCTTGCCCGCTCCGTTGGGGCCGACCAGTCCGAAGAACGATCCGGGCGGGACGTGCAGGCTCACCCCGTCGACCACCCAGGGGCCGCCGAACCGCCTGTACAAACCATTCAGTTCGAGCGCCAACTGTCCGTTGGTCGTCATTGCCCCTCCTCGCGCCGGTGGCCCACCCGCTGAGAACGATACGGGCGAACCCGGCGTTCACCGGCTTATCGCGGCATGCGGCGGCACCGCAACGCGTGCCGGGCACCGGTCCGGCCACCGGAACCGGGACTATCGTGGCGGCGGGTGTCGGGGTTGGGTTGGGTGCGGAGGTATGCCATGGAGAGCAGACAGAACTACCGCACTCTGAATGTCGCTGTGCACGACCGCATTGCGACGATCACCCTCGATCGCCCCCGCCAACGCAATGCCTTCAACCGCGAAATGGGCTCGGAACTCTCCCACGCCTACCGCGCCTGCGATGCCGACGACGAGATTCGCGTCATCATCCTCACCGGTCGGCCCCCGGCCTTCTGTGCCGGCGCGGATTTGAGTTCGGGTGACGCCACGTTCACCGATCCGGCGCAGGATTTCAGTGCCGCGGGTGTGAATCCACCCGCTTGGCGTCTCCGTAAGCCCGTTATCGCCGCGGTCAACGGGCATGCCATCGGGATCGGGCTGACGCTCGCCCTGCAATGCGATATCCGGGTCATGGCCGAGGACGCCAAATACGCGATCCCGCAGGTTCGCCGGGCGATGATCGGCGACGCCTATTCGCACTGGACCCTCCCCCGGCTCATCGGGATCTCACGCGCGGCACATTTGCTTTTGACCGGAACCACATTCGACGGCCGTCAGGCCCGGGATTGGGGCTTGGCAATCGAATCCGTCCCCGCCGACCAGGTCTTGCCCACCGCCCTCGCACTGGCCCGCGATATCGCGGTGAACACCGCTCCGCTCGCTGCCGCGATGTCCAAACAACTCCTGTGGTCGAGCTTCGAAAACGATGCGGCCCGAATCGGCATTGCAGAGACCGACCTACACCGGACGCTGATGGCTCACCCCGATGCCAAGGAGGGTGTTCGCGCCTACCTCGATGGCCGTGCCCCCGAATGGAGGGGCACCCCCGACCCCCGCGAGCTGTGATTTATCACGTTTGACGCATTCACTTCCCCGCTGCGCGTCGATACCGCTTAACCTCGCTGGTGCACAACTGTTAGCTGAGAAGGTGGCACAGAGCGTGATCGGTACGCGGGCGAAGCTCGATGAACTAGCCAAGATCCTGGAGATGGCGGCGGAACCTGCGGGTGAGGCCGGGGTCGTCAAGCGGGAGAAGAAGGGCATTCCGAGTGTTCGGCAGCGGGTGAACATGCTGCTCGATCCCGGAACATTCATCGAGACGGGCGCTTTGGCCCGGCAGCCCGGTCAGCCGGACGCGCTCTACGGTGACGGACTGGTGACCGGTCGCGGGTTGATCGGCGGGCGGCCGGTGGTTGTGATCTCGCACGATCAGACCGTGTACGGCGGGTCGGTCGGTGTCACGTCGGCGCAGAAGTTCATGCGTGCACTGCAATTCGCGTTCGACAATGCCTGCCCGGTGGTGACGATCAACGATTCGGGTGGCGCGCGTATCCAGGACGCGGTGGGTTCCATCGCCTCGTTCGGCGATATCTCCCGGGTGCTGGAGAAGCTGTCCGGCTATGTGCCACAGGTGTCGATCATTCTCGGCAAATGCGCGGCGGGTTCGGTGTACGGGCCGATCAATACCGATGTGCTGATCGGCACCAAGGATTCGTACATGTTCGTCACCGGGCCGGACGTGATCAAGGCGGTCAACGGCGAGGATGTCAGCGCCGAGGATCTGGGTGGTGCGAAGGTGCAGGCCGAGCGCGGCACGCTGCATCACGTGGCCGAGACCGAGCAGGACGCCTACGCGTGGGCCCGCAACTATCTCAGCTACATGCCGACGAGCTGCCTCGAGCAGCCGCCGGTCGTGAATCCCGGTCTGGAACCGGAGATCACCGCGTACGACCTCGAGCTCGACACGATCATTCCGGATTCCGATCGCACCGGCTACGACATGCACGAGATCCTGCTGCGGCTGTTCGACGACGGCGAATTCCACGAGATCCGAGCCGCTTTCGCGCCCAACCTGATCACCGGCTTCGCCCGGGTCGACGGCTACCCCGTCGGCGTGATCGCGAATCAGCCGCTGGTGCTGGGTGGTTCGATCGATGCCGCCTGCTCGGACAAGTCCACCTACTTCATCCGCCTCTGCGACGCCTTCAATATCCCGCTGGTCTTCGTGGCCGATACTCCGGGCGTGTTGCCGGGTCTCGCGGAAGAGGCCGCCGGCGTCATCATCCGGGGCGGCCGCGTCCCCCGCGCCATCATCGAGGCCACCGTCCCCATCATCAACCTGGTGGTCCGCAAGTCCTACGGCGGCGCCTACGGCATGATGGCCGCCCGCCAGGTCGGCGCGGACATCAGCTTCGCCTGGCCCACCGCGAGAATCGCCGTGATCGGCGCGGAATCCGCGGTAGACCTGCTCGGCAAGCGCCAGTTGGCCGCATTGCCGGAAGACCAGCGAGCCGCGGCCCGCGACTATCTCATCAACCAGTACAACGAAACCGTCGCCACCCCCTGGATCGCAGCGGAACGCGGCTACATCGACGCCGTGATCGAGCCCTCCCGCACGCGCCTCGAAATCCGTCAGGCCCTCCGCCTCCTGCGCACCAAGCCCACCGCCAAACCCGAATTCAACCCCCGCAAACACGCCATCTACCCCATGTAACCGAATCCCCGTTCAGCCGCCGAAGATTCGCGCCACCCGCCGCGCGACTTCGGCGGCGGAAACGTCTCGAAGCTGTTTGCGCACACCCCTCGAGGTCACCCCCTCAACCGACGAAAACTCCCCCGAACACGTCCCGATGCCCCCGCGCGGTATCCATGTACTCCCGAACCCGATGAATCAGCCCGCCCCGCAACTCGAACACAAAGCAGTAATCGTTCCGATACAGCTTCCCGTTCGCGAGTGTGGCACTCATCGTCTCCTCCACGACCACCCGATCCCCCTCGGCGTAGAACCCGTGGAACTCCACCACCACATCACCAACGAACAACCGCCCGAAATCCTCGGCGATAAATCTTGTAATAGCGTCCCGCCCAACCATATGACTGGGCACATCCAACGCCACCGCAGTCGCGTTCCCGGCCGGCGCAAGCCACTCGGCATCACCAGTGAAAAACGCCGCAATCTGCCCGGCATCCCGCCCCGCAAACGCCCGCCAGGCCCCCTGCACGATGGTCTTGTTATCGAGTGTCATACCCATCACGCTATGACCGCACCCACCCCAACGCTGGCGGAAAACCGCCAAGGTCACCCCAACCCCATTGCGGCCGACCACAACCACTACCCCAGCAACTGAACCGTCCTGTCCCCAGGTACCAGCCCATCAACTCGGCCGCGTCCGCCAAGCGATCGTTCAACAAGCACAATACGACGGTCGCCCTCAGCCGCTTCGCATTCGGGTGCCGGGACTTGACAAGGGGACGGTGTTAGGTTGCGGCACATGGATATTGATAGTGGTGTGCGAATCGGGGCGCTCGCCGCGAAGGTCACCCGGCTTCGAGCGGCACTGGCCAATGATCCCGATGGGGATCTCCTGGCATCGTTCCCTGCGGGTATCGACCTCGATCCGAGCCGTGAACTCGATACCTACCGCCGCCAGGTTGAGAACTACACTGCGTCCGGTCGTCTTCCCGCCGCGGCAACAGTTGGGCTGGAAAGCCTTACGCTGCCCGCCGCGATGATCGACCTGTATCGCCTCACCGACCGCGCGCAGACCGGTGACATCGAACTGCTCGGCACGTTCGACAAGGGCGCGATCATGAACGCCGAAGGGGAGGTTCATCGCGGTGACGAGCCCTGGCTTCGAATCGGGTTGATCGGCAACGACAACTTCCTGATCCACCTCACCACCGGCGAGGTGATGTTCACAGATCAGTACTTCTGGCGGTACGGGGAGCACGACACGTCACGACTGGTGGCGCCAGACCTGCTGACGTTCTTCGACGAATGCATGACGGGCACGCGGTACCGCGAATTCGTCACCGACCAAGAACTCGACGACGAAGACGGTTGGTACCGCTTCCTCCAGGACAACAACTTCGCCTGAACCGTGGCCGGTCAACGACAAGATCAGGGAGCTGTCAGCGAGGAGAAGCGGACAGATTTCCGCGGTGAGAGCTCCCTGATCTTGGATGTCAAACCAGCGGTGCGCCAGCGCCTTTCGGTCAGGGACCCCGCGCCAAGGTTTGGTTCACACTGGTGACATGTGGTTGGGCATAGCGTGCGCGATCGTCGGCGGCTTGGTGGTGGTTACCGTGCTCGGCGCCTTGATCTACTTCGAGATCGAGTTCCGACTGGCACTGCGGAGGCTGCCGAAGGAGCGCCGGGCGCGGCGAGAGGCGTTGCGGCGACTGAGGGGACCGGAGTATCCGAGCGACGAGTTCGAGGGTCGGGCCGGGGTGCCGCCGGAGGTTGGCATGTAGCCTGGTCGCCGGCCAATTATGCTGCAATTGTGAGGGTGGGCTTGGCACGACAGTGGTGCTTCGAGGGTAGGAAGCTCGTGAGAAGCCTTGTGGTGGTTGGGGTTCTTTTCGGGGTGGGGGGCTGCTCGGGTTTTGATCCTGCGCCTGGTGATGTCAGTCAGTTTGCGATCCGCAATGGGTCGGGGACGACTGTGACCGTGTTTCAATGCGGAACGACCTGTCGGATACATCACGAGTCTGCGGTGCTTGCGCCTGGTGCGGACGAGAAATTCAATGGTGGTACGCATGGCGATACGCAGGAATTTCTGGTTGAAGACAACGCTCATCGGAGTCTCGGTTGTCTGTCCGTGACAATGGATTCCGAGCCGCGTAGCCCTCTGGTGGTTGATACCCAGAATGTAGTGCCGTGCACGGCCCACCAGCTCCGGCAACCGAGCTGGTGGGATCGAGTGTTCGGCTGACGAAGCCCGAGGGAACAGGTCGGGTCTCTCGATGAGTTGATCTCACCAAAGTTGTTGCGCTGCTGTGTCAGGACTCCGCAGGTGCGTCGGCCTGCTCGGCCTCCGCCTCGGTCTCCGGCTGCTGGTGGGCGGCCAGGAACTCGTCGACGATGCGAACGTGGTCGGTGTGGGTGGTGGGGGCGGCTCCGACCAGCCGACCGTAGGCGATCGGGCCGACCAGTTGTGCGACCACCGTGGGCACGTTGGCCGTACCGAGCACCGCACGGCCGTCCTCGGTCGCGAACAATTCCTCGAACGGCTGGCGGTAGTGGTAGTTCAACGCCAGCCGGAACATGTCGGACTTGCTCAGCTGCGTGCTCAAATCGACCGGGGTGCCGGCCGCGAGCCAGGTCAAGGCCACCTTGCGTACCGGTGCGGCATGGATGACCTCGGCCTGGCGGTCGAGCAGCTCGATCAGCCGGTCGCGCACCGGCCCCTCGCCGGGTGCAGTCGCCACAGGAACCAGGGCGCGGTGCAGCGCGGCCGTTCCCGCCATGACCCCCTTGCCGAGGTACTGGTACATGGACTTCTTGGCGGCCTTCTTCCGCTCGCCGTACAGGTAGATCGCCAGCGGCTTCAATCCACCCGATTTGACCAGTGTCACCACCGCGCGCAACTGATCGGCCCGTGTTATCGGCGCCTGCGGGGGCTCCGCCTGGCGGGTGTCTTCGGTGGTCTCGGTGGTCATCGGGATCCTTTCATCCACAACCCGCCGCCACTGCTCCGGCAGGAAATCACCACCGATCTTACGTGTGATCGTTTCACACGCTTCGGCACGCCGGAGGAGACCACCGGTCGAAACCCCAAGAACGCCTTCATAGTTCCATCACCGTGCTGATGGCAACACAACTTGTCACCTACTCGCCGGTGACGAACATTTGTTCGTTCGTCACCGGCGAGTAGGGGTCAGTTGGCGGGGATTACGCGGATTTCTTCGCCTGCTTCGTCGGTCGGGTCGCCCGGGGCTGTGAACCAGTGGGTTACTTCGCCGTCTTCCAGGTCGGCGGCTAGGTCGCCGGAGGGGAGGACGGAGAGGGCGCCGGCTGTGGCGGAGGCGAGGAATTCGCCGATGGCGGGGAGGCCGGTGGAGGACAGCGTGAATGTTGTCGATTCGTAGTCGATTTCGTTGTCGGCGCGGAGGGTGGCTGCGCGGTCGAGGGCTTCGGACTGGGTGAGGGTGGCCCAGGTTTCGGCGTGGCGGTAGATGAAGGCGGGGTCGGATTCGGACAGGGGGCGGACTCGGTCGGTGTAGGAGACCGGGTGGGCCGGGCGGGTGGCGAGGTCGGCCTGGACCTTGGGGTCCGAGGGGACGAGCCAGCGCACCGAGCTGGCCGCAGGTTCCTGGGCGATACCGAAACCGGCTCCGGCGGCGAGGATTTCGCCGAAGGACAGGCCGTTGGCGTACAACACCGCGGCACCGGCCTTGTGGATGGCCCAGACCGCCACTACGGCGTCGACGGTGTGCGGGAGGGCTACGGCGACGATGTCGCCGGGGCCCGCGCCGCGGTCGATGAGGAGGCGGGCCAGCTGGGAGCTGCGGCGGTCCAGGACGTGGTAGGCGATTTCCTGGCCGTCGGACAGCAGCGCCGGAGCCTGCGGGTCCTCTTCGACGACTTCGGCGAGCACGTTGGCCACGGTCGCGGTGCCGACGCGGGCGGCGTCGACGGCCGAATCGGCCGGGGTGACAGTGCTTTCCGCGAGGATGCGGGCGCGTTCACCGGCATCGAGGATGTCGATGTCGCCGACCAGCCCCTCCGGATCGCCGAGCAGTGCTTCGAGGATGCGGTTGAACCGCGCGGCCAGGGTGGCCACCTCGTCGGCGCTGAAGCGGCTGGCGAGGTAGCGCATCGAGATGTCGATGCTCTCGCCCGCCATGACGACCAGGCTCATCGGGTAGTGGGTGTTGTCGTTGATACCCACACCGCTCACCGACATGCCGTCGATGGAGCTGGCCGCCGCGATGGCGTCCTTGTCGACCGGGTAGGACTCGAACGCCATCATGGTGTCGAATTCCGCACCGGCACCGGCCAACCGCTGAATCTCGGGCAGTCCGATGTGGTGGTGCTCGAGCAGGTCGGCCTGATCGCTCTGGACCCGCTGCAGCAGGCCCGCGATGCTCAACCGGTCGTCGACGCGGATCCGCACCGGCACCGTGTTGATGAACAGACCCACCATGGATTCCACGCCCGGCAGGTCACCGGGGCGACCGGAGACCGTCGCGCCGAACACCACGTCGCTGCGCCCGGTGAGGCGGCCGACCAGCACTGCCCAGGAGGTCTGGATCAGCGTGTTCAGCGTGACGTTGAGTTCCCCGGCGCGCTTGGTCAGCGCGCGGGTGCGGTCGGCGTCGATATCCAGGGTGTGGCGGCCGATTTCGTAGTTCTCGTCCCGGCTCGGAGCCGGTGCGAGCGCTGTCGGCTCGCTGACCCCGGTCAGGGCGCGACGCCACGCCTCGAGTGATTCGTTGCGGTCCCGCCCGGCCAGCCAGGACAGGTAGTTGCGGAACGACGCCACCCGCGGCAGCGCGGACAGATCGCCACGCACCGCGTACAGCACCAGCAGGTCGCGCATGAGCAGCGGCATGGACCAGCCGTCCACCAGGATGTGGTGGGTGGTGATCACCAGGTGCACCAGCTCATCGCTGATCCGGAACACCGTGAACCGCATCAAAGGCGCGGCGGACAGGTCGAAGTGCTCGGCCTGTTCGACCGCGATCAGCTCACGCATGCGCGGATTGCGTTCGGCCTCAGGCAGATCCGTCAGATCGATGACCTTGAACGGGGCCTCGACCCGGTCCAGCACCACCTGGTGGGCTTGACCGTCGGAGTCGGTGACGAACGCGGTCCGCAGGCTCGGGTACCGGTCGAGAATGGCCTGCGCGGCCACCTTCAGCCGGTCGATGTCCACCACACCGCTCAGGTCGAGCACGGTCTGAATGGTGTAGACGTCCACCGTGTTCTGGGTGAGCATCGCGTGGAACAGCAGCCCCGACTGCAGCGGCGAGAGCGGCCACACATCCGACAGCGCCGGATACTGCTTCTCCCACACCTCGATATCGGACTGCCCGACCCGCACCAGCGGCAGGTCGGACGGCGTGAACCCGCCCGCCTCCGGACGCTTGGCATGCGTGGCGAGCGCGGTCAGCGCCGCCACGAACAGGTCCGCGAACTCCTGCACCCGCTCGCGCTCGAGCAGCCCGCGCGGGAAGGAGAAGGCCGCGCCCAGCTGCGGGCCGTCCTCACCGTCGGTGACGATGGCGTTGATGTCGAGGGTCGCGTTGGCAGGCATGTCGGCGTCCATGTCGCCGTCCAGGCGACCCAGATCGTCGACCGGCACCCAGCCGAGTTCGGCCATGCCCTCGGGCACCTCGCCCGCGGACATGCGACCCAGGTAGTTGAAGCTGATCTGGCCGACATCGGTGAGCTGCGAACCGGTTTCGGCGTTGAGGTAACGCAGCAGACCCCAGCCCAGGCCCTTGTCGGGCAGCGCCAGCAACTGTTCCTTGACCGATTTCACGATGTCGCCCAGGGCTTTTCCGCCCGCGAACGCGTCACCGAGGTCGGCGTCGCCCAGATCCAACCGGACCGGGAACGCGGCCGTGAACCAGCCGACCGTGCGCGAAAGATCCGCGCCCGCAACGATTTCCTCTTCGCGACCGTGGCCTTCGAGCTTGATCAGCGCGGACCCGCCCGAGGTCTGGCCACGCCAGCGGGTGACCGCCATGGCCAGTGCGGTAAGCAGACCGTCGTTGACGCCGCCGCGGTACAGGCCCGGCACGGAGGTGAGCACGGCTTCGGTGACCGACGCCGGCACGCTGACCTCGATGCGCTCGAGCGTCGAGAAGGTGTCGATCTTCGGATCGAACGCCCGCGAACCCAGCAGCGGATCCGGAGTCTCGGTAACCCGCTGCCAGAACGGCAGTTCCGCGACCCGCTCCGGGTTCCGCGACTCCTCGACGAGGGCGTGCGCCCAACGCCGCAGCGACGTCCCGGTCTCGGGCAGCGCCAGCGGCTGCTCGAATGCGAGCTGCGACCAGGCCAGACCCAGGTCCGGAATCAGGATGCGCCAGGACACACCGTCGACCACCAGGTGGTGGGCGATGATCAGCAGCACGTCGCGACGCACACGCGTCTCGTCGGACCCGCCGAAGGCGAACCAAACGAACTGCGCCATCACGGCATTCGCCGGATCCAGGCGACCCAGTGCCGCATCGAATTCGATGCTGCCGACCCGGGTCAGCTCCTCGTCGGAGACATCCCCGGCCAACTCGACCCGATGCACCAGCGCGTCGACATCCACGTCACCACGCGGCAGCACCTCGAACTCGAAGCCCTCGGCAGCGTTCCCGCGCAGTCGCGACCGCAGCACATCGTGGTGATCGAACACCGCGGTGAGCGCCCCGACCAGCGTCTGCCGGTCGATGCCGTCGGGCAGTCGCAGCGGCATGGTCTGCGAGAACCGTTCGAACGACGATCCGCTCGACAGCGTCGCGTGCATGATCGGCGTCAGCGGGATCTCGCCGACCCCGCCGCCCGGCAGCTCGGCCAGCTTGACCTGCTCGGTCTCGCCGCGCAGCGTCGCGACCTCGGCCAGCCCGGCCGGGGTGCGCTTGTCGAACACGTCGCGCGGCGAGAACACGATGCCGCGCGCCTTGGCTGCCGAGACCAGCTGGATGGACAGGATCGAGTCACCGCCGAGCGCGAAGAACGAGTCGTCCGCGCCGACCTGCTCGGCCCCGAGCAGCTCCGCGAAGACCTCCGCGATGGCCGCTTCCATTTCGCTGACCGGAGCGCGGAAGTCGCGCGCGGTGAACACCGGCTCGGGCAGCGCCCGGCGATCCAGCTTGCCCGCCGGGGTCAGCGGGATCGAGTCGAGGACCGTGATCGCCGTCGGCACCATGTATTCCGGCAGTCGACCGGCGACATGCTCGGTCAGAGCGGCGATGTCGATCGTCTGTCCCGGCACCGGCAGCACGTAGGCCGCCAGCACGGTGGCACCGGCTGCGGTCTTGTGTCCCACGGTGACCGCGAAGTCGACGGACTCGTGCGAGACCAGCGCCGCGTCGATCTCTCCCAGTTCGATGCGGAAACCACGCACCTTGACCTGGAAGTCATTGCGGCCCACGTACTCCACCGCACCGTCGGCGGTCCACCGGACCACGTCACCGGTGCGGTACATGCGTTCACCGGCCGCGTACGGATCGGCGACGAACCGCTCGGCACTCAGACCGGGACGCTCGTGATAGCCACGCGCCAGCTGGATGCCGGACACGTACAGCTCACCCGCGACGCCGACCGGCACCGGACGCAGTCGCGCGTCCAGCACCATGGCTCGCATGCCACGGATCGGTCCGCCGATGGTGACCGGCTCGCCCGCAGCCAGCGCGCCACTGATATTGGTGGCGACGGTGGCCTCGGTCGGACCGTACGCGTTGTGGAACGCACGAATCGTGCGGTCCGGCAACGGCACCGCCCACTTGGCGACCACATCCGGCGACACCGCTTCACCACCGGCGACCAGCACCCGCAGCGAATCCAGGCCCTTGGGATCGAAGGTGGACAGCGCGGCCGGGGTGATGAACGCGTGCGTGACCCGCTCGCGCTGCATCAGCTCCGACAGCTCCGCGCCACCGAAGACGCCCGGCGCGACGACCACCATGGTGCCGCCCGCGCCCACGGCGAGCAGGAACTCCAGGATGGACGCGTCGAACGACGGCGAGGCGAAATGCAGTGTCCGCGAACCGGAATCCAGCCCGTACCGCACCACCTGCTCGACCGCGAAGTTGGCCAGACCGGCGTGGGTGACCACGACGCCCTTCGGCACACCCGTGGTGCCCGACGTGTAGATCACGTACGCGACGTGCTCGGGCCGGACCGGTGCCCACCGCTCGGTGTCGGTGACGGGTTCGGCCGAGTGCGAAGCGATTTCGGCGTGCACCATCGGATCGTCGAGCGAGATCCAGCCCGCCAGGCTCTTGACCGGCGGCAGCCCCTCCAGCTCGGCGTCGACCGTCAGACCCAGCACCGCGCCGGAGTCGTCGACCATGTGCGCGATGCGATCGCCCGGGTAGGACGGATCCACCGGCACGAACGCCGCACCCGACTTGGCGACGGCCCAGATGGCCAGCACCGATTCGAACGAGCGTCGAATCGCCACGGCGACACGGGTTTCCGGCCCGGCACCGCGCTCCATGAGCACGCGCGCCAGGCGCGAGGACGCCGCGTCGAGTTCGGCGTAGCCCAGACCCTGCCCGTCGAAGACGACCGCCTCGCCGACCGGGTTGTTGGCGACGGCGTCGGCCAGCAGTTCGGGCAGCGTGCGCGGCGCGATGGCCGGACCGCCGGTGCGCGAGATCAGATCCGCGCGCTCGTCCTCGGCCAGGATCGACAGGTCGCCGACCGGGACGCGGGGCGCGGCGACGATCTCACCCAGCAGTCGGGTGAACCGCTCCGCGAAGCCCTCCACGGTCGCCTGATCGAACAGGTCACGGGCGTAACCGAATTCGGCGTACATGCCCTTGCCCGGTTCGGCCTCGGTCAGCGTGAGCTGCAGGTCGAACTTGGCGACCTCGTTCTCGAACTCGACCGCCGCGACCCGCAGGGCGGGCAGCTCGAAGGAGCTGTCGGGCAGGTTCTCGAACGACAGCGCCACCTGGAACAGCGGGTGCCGCGCGGTGGAGCGTTCCGGGTTGAGCAGCTCCACGAGCCGCTCGAACGGAATGTCGGCGTGCGCGAACGCCTGCAGGTCACTGTCCTTGGCACGCGCCAGCAGTTCGGTGAAGCTCTCGCGCCCGGTCACCTCGGTGCGCAGCACCAGGGTGTTGACGAACATGCCGATCAGGTTGTCCAGCTCAGCCTCGCCACGGCCCGCGATGGGCGCGCCGATGGCGATATCGGTGGTGCCGGACAGACGAGCCAGGAAGGCCGCGAGCGCCGTGTGCACGACCATGAACATGGTCGCGTTATTGGTGCGCGCGATCTGCTGCAGCCCGCGGTGCAGGTCGTTGCCGATCGGGAACAGCACCCGGCCACCGCGGAAGGACTGCGCGTTGGGGCGCGGCCGATCCGAGGGCAGGTTCAGCTCGTCGGGCAGGTCGGCCAGCGCGGTGCGCCAGTAATCGGCCTGCGAGGCAATGAGACTGGTGGCGTCGTCCTCGGCTCCGAGCAGCTCGCGCTGCCAGAGGGAGAAGTCGGCGTACTGCACCGGCAGCGGAGCCCAGGCGGGCGCGACACCGGCGGCGCGGGACGCGTAGGCCACCATGACGTCGCGGGTGAGCGGGCCCATGGACCAGCCGTCGGCGGCGATGTGGTGGGTGACGAAGACGAGCACGTGCTCGACCACGGCGGCGGAGCCGCCCATGGACTCTGTGGAGCCTTCGACGCGGAACAGCTTGGCGTGCACCGGAACCTCGACGGTCACATCGAAACCGGTGCCGATGACCGCGGCGATCCGCTCGGTCACCGAGTCCACCGACACCACGATCGGCGTCAGATCCGGAACGGCCTGCGCGGCAGGCACGATCGCCTGCGTCGCGGCACCATTGACCTGCGGGTAGATGGTGCGCAGCGTCTCGTGGCGGCCGATCACGTCGGCCACGGCCTGCTGCAGCGCCTCGACATCGAGCGAACCCGTCAGACGCACCGCGACGGGCACGTTGTAGGCGGCCGAGGCGGTGTCGAACTGGTTGAGGAACCACATGCGCTGCTGTGCCAGCGACAGCGGCACATTCTCCGGACGCGGTCCGGCGGTGAGCGCCTTGCGATCTCCCGCACCGGCATGCTGCTCGACCTTGGCGGCCAGCCCGGAAACGGTCGACGCCTCGAACACGGCACGCACGGGCACCCGCGCGTCCAGGGCCGCGCCGATACGCGCGGCGACCTGGGTCGCGAGCAGCGAGTTACCGCCGAGAGCGAAGAAGTCATCGTCCGCGCCGACTCGCTCGACACCGAGCACGTCCGCGATGACGCCTGCCACGATCTCCTCGATCGGGGTGGACGGCGCACGGAACGCAGTGGTCTCGAACTCCGGCTCCGGCAGCGCCTTGCGGTCCAGCTTGCCGTTCACATTGAGCGGCAGGGCCTCGAGGACCACGAACGCCGACGGCACCATGTACGACGGCAACGCCGCACTCAGCGCCGACTTCGTCAGCGGCACATCGATATCCGTGCCGGTCGGCACCAGGTAGGCGACCAGGCGGTCACCCGTGCGGGCATCCTGCTTGGCGATCACGGCGGTCTGTGCGATCTCCGGCAGCGCCAGTAGCGCGGCCTCGATCTCGCCCAGCTCGATACGGAAACCACGGATCTTCACCTGGAAGTCCGTACGACCCCGGTAATCGAGCTCACCATCGTTCCAAGCAACAAGGTCACCCGTGCGGTACATACGCTCGCCCACCGCGAACGGGTTGGCCACGAAACGATCCGCCGTCAAATCCGGACGCGCGAAGTAACCACGCGCCAACTGCGCACCGGCGAGATACAGCTCACCGGCGACGCCGTCGGGCACCAGGTTGAGGCGCGCGTCGAGGACGTAGACCTGCGAATTCCATTCCGGCACACCGATCGACACCGCACCGGCGTCGGCATCGGTGACGAGGTGGCTGGTGATGGACACCGCGGCCTCGGTCGGGCCGTAGAGGTTGAACAGCTGAGCGTTCGGGTTACCGGTACGGAACCGCTGCGCCACCGAGGCAGGCAGCGCCTCACCGATGGCCAGCACGCGACGCAGCGAATCGTTCAGCGTCCCTTCGGCTTCGGTGAGCAGCGAGTCCAGCATGGACGGCACCACGTGCAGCGTGGTCACCCGCTCACGAACCATCAGCTCGTTGAGGTACGCCGGGTCACGATGGCCGTCAGCCGACGCGATGACCAGTCGGCCACCGGACACTGCGGCCGACCAGAACTCCCACACCGAAAGGTCGAAGGTGGCAGCGGTCTTGAGCAGCACCGCGTCATCCGCACCGAGCCCGAATTCAGCTGTCTTCCACTGCAACTGGTTGGCGATGGCCGCGTGCGGCAGCGCCACACCCTTCGGACGACCGGTCGAACCGGACGTGAAGATGACGTAGGCGGTGTGCTCGGGCCGCAGCGGGGCGACCCGCTCGAAATCGGTGACCGGTCCGAGGTTGGCGCCGGCCGCGATCTCGTCGATCCGCACCAGCGGCGCGACGTCGGTCGAGAACTCGGCGTCGGCATTGGTCAGCACGCACACCGGCGCGGCGGTCTCCAGGATGTACCCGGTCCGCTCGGCCGGCTGATCCGGATCCACCGGCACATACGCACCGCCGGCGACCGATACCGCGTACATGGCGACCACCAGATCCACCGAACGTCGCAACGCCAGCGCCACCCGAGCCTCCGGGCCCACGCCCAGCGAGATCAGGTGCCGGGCAAGCCCGTTGACCCGCGCACCGAGTTCGGCGTAGGTCAGCGTTTGCCCGTCGGGCCCGATGAGCGCGATGGCGGTCGGCTTGGCCGCCACGGTCGCGTTGAGCATCGAGACCAGCGTCGCGGTCGAATCCACCTGGTGCGCGGTCGCATTGCGCGCATCCAGGATTTCGGCCCGCTCGGCCGGGGCCAGCAGCTCGATCGCGCCGACGGTGGTGCGCGGCGCGGCGACGATCGCGCGCAGCAGGTGCACGAACCGTTCCGCGAAGCCGTCCACGGTGTCGCGGTCGAAGATATCGGTGGCGTAGGTCAGGATGCCCGTGATGCCTTCGGCCGCACCGTCGGTGCCGTACAGGTCGGACACGATCAGGTGCAGGTCGAACTGCGACAGCTCGGTGTCCACGTCGAGGCCGGACACGCTCAGCCCCGGCAGTTCCAGGGTGGAGCGGGTCAGGTTCTGGAAGGACAGGCCCACCTGGAACAGCGGGTGCCGCGCGGTGGAGCGGGCCGGGTTGAGCACCTCGACCAGTCGCTCGAACGGCACGTCCGCGTTGGCGTACGCCTGGATGTCGGTCTCACGCTGACGCGACAGCAGGGCGTTGAACGGTTCCCCGCCGTCGACCTGGGTGCGGAACACCAACGTGTTGACGAACATGCCGATGAGGTCGTCGAGAACGGCCTCGCCACGACCGGCCATCGGGGTGCCGATGGCGATGTCGTCGGAGCCCGACAGTCGCGCCAGCAGCACCGCGAGCGCCGTGTGCACGACCATGAACAGCGTCGCGCCCTCGGTGCGCGCCAATTCGACCAGGCCCGCGTGCAATTCGGCGTCGATGCGGACATCGATCTTGCCGCCCGCGAAGGACTGCACCGCCGGCCGCGGCCGATCCGCCGGAAGATCCAGCTGGTCGGGCAGGCCCGCGAGGGCCTGCTGCCAGTAGGCGACCTGCTTGGCGGCGAGGGATTCCGCGTCCTTCTCGTCACCGAGCAGTTCGCGCTGCCAGATGGAGTAGTCGGCGTACTGCACCGCGAGCGGCTGCCAGCCCGGCGCCTGCTTGATGGAGCGCGCCGCGTAGGCGGTCATCAGGTCGCGGGTCAACGGGGCCACCGAGGAACCGTCACCGGAGATGTGGTGAATCACCAGTGCCAGCACGTACTCCGCGGGCACCGGCGCGTTCGGATCCACGATCTGGTACTGACCGGTGGGCGCGATATCGGCGAAGTCGAAGGTGTAGGCCGCCGCATGCGCGGCCGCTTCCGTATCCACCACCGGAGCGGACTCGGCGACCGGAGCGAACTCCGAACCCTCGATCTTGAACAGCGCCACCTTGATCGGCACCTCGACGGTGACGTCGAAGGAGGTGGAGGTCAGTTCCACCACCGCGCCGACGACCTCGTCGGCGGTCACGGTGCGCACCTCGAGCTCGGGCACGGCCTGCGCCGGCGGCAGGATGACCTGCACCGCGCCGTCCTCGGTCTGCGGGTAGATGGTGCGCAGGATCTCGTGGCGGGCAACCACATCCGCGATGGCGGCACGCAGCGCGTCCTCGTCGAGCGCGCCGGACAGGCGCACCGCGACGGGCACGTTGTAGGCCGCCGAGGCGGTGTCGAAGCGGTTGAGGAACCACATGCGCTGCTGGGCCAGCGACAGCGGAATGTTCTCCGGTCGCGGTCCGGCGGTCAGCGCCTTGCGGCCCGCCCCGGCGTCGCGTTCCACGCGGGCGGCCAGCGCCGCCACCGTGGACGCCTCGAACAGCAGTCGCACCGGCACCCGGGTGTTGAGCGCCTCGCCGAGGCGCGCGGCGACCTGGGTGGCCAGCAGCGAGTTGCCGCCCCATTGGAAGAAGTCGTCGTCCAGGCCGATTCGCCCGGCCTCGACGCGCAGCACGTCGGCGAACACACCCGCCACGATCTGCTCGATCGGGCTGACGGGTGCCCGGAAGACCGCCTTCTCGAAGGTGGGTTCCGGCAGTTCCTTGCGGTCGAGCTTGCCGTTGGCGTTGAGCGGCAACGCCTCCAGCGGCATGAAGACCGACGGGATCATGTACGACGGCAGTTCGGCGGCCAGCGCCGCCTGCAGCTGCTGCTTGTCGGGCTCGCCGTCGACACCGACCACGTAGGCCACCAGGCGATCGCCCAGCACCGGGTCGGTGTGCGCGACCACGGCGGCCGAGGCGACGGAATCGATACGCAGCAGCGCGGTTTCGATATCGCCGAGCTCGATGCGGAAGCCGCGGATCTTGACCTGGAAGTCGGTGCGGCCCCGGTACTCGAGTTCGCCGTTGTCCTGCCAGGCGACCAGGTCACCGGTGCGGTACATACGGGAACCGTTGTCGCCGAACGGGTTCGCGACGAACCGGTCCGAGGTGAGGTCCGCGCGGCCGTAGTAGCCGCGCGCCAGCTGCGCACCGGCCAGGTACAGCTCACCGGACACGCCCACCGGCACCGGCCGCAGGCGCGAATCCAGCACGTACACCTGGGAGTTCCATTCGGGCGAGCCGATGGACACCGACAGCTCGTCGCGCTCGGTGACCCGATGGTTGGTGATGGACACCGCGGCCTCGGTCGGGCCGTACAGGTTGAACAGCTCGGTGCGCGGACGCTCGCGCAGCACGCGCAGCGCCAACGGTCCGGGCAGCGCCTCACCGATGGCGAGGATGCGCCACAGCGAGTCCGGCAGCCCGTCGGTGAGCAGCGCGTCCAGCATGGACGGCACCACATGCAGGGTGGTCACCCATTCCCGCGCCATGAGCTCGTTGAGGTAGGCCGGGTCCTTGTGCCCGTCGGGCGCGGCGATGACCATGCGGCCACCGCAGGCCGCGGCCGACCAGAACTCCCACACCGACAGGTCGAAGGTGGCGGCGGTCTTGAGCAGCACCGCATCCGCCGGGTCGAGCCCGAATTCGGTGACCTTCCACAGCAACTGGTTCACGACCGCGCCGTGCGGCAACGCCACACCCTTGGGGCGGCCGGTGGAACCGGAGGTGAAGATGATGTACGCCGTGTTGGCGGCGTTCAACTCCCGCACCCGCTCGGCGGCCTTGACCGGCTTGGCCGAGCGGCCCGACAGGTCCAGCTCGTCGATGCTCAACACCTCGGCCAGCTCGGTCTCGAAACCGACTGCCGCCGTGGTGAGTACGGCCTTCGGCGCGGCCGTCTCGAGGATGTAGCCGACACGCTCGGCGGGCTGATCGGGATCGATCGGCACGTAGGCGGCACCGGACTTGGCGACCGCGTACATGGCGACCACCAGATCGGTGGAGCGTCGAATGGCAAGCGCCACCCGATCTTCCGTGCCGATGCCGCGCGCGATGAGCTCACGGGCGAGCTGGTTGACGCGAGCATCCAGCTCGGCATAGGTCAGCGATTCGGCCCCGTCGGCGGTGTCGGCGACGATGGCCACGGCCTTCGGATCGTCGGCGACGGCCTTGTCCAGCAGCGAAACCAGCGTGGCCGCAGAGGCACCCGCGAACACCGAGTCCACGTCCTGGCCGGTGTTGTTCCAGCGCTTCAGGATCCGGTCGTTCTCGTCGGCGTCGAGCAGGTCGAGGTCGCCGACCGCGACGCTGGTGTCCGCCAGGATGGCGTCGAGCACCCGCACGAACCGGTCGGCGAAGGACTGGATGGTCGTTTCGTCGAACAGGTCGGTGGCGTAACCGAATTCGGTGAGGATCTCGGCCGGGGTGCCGTCCTCGGTGTACCGGTCGTACAGCGTGACCTGCAGGTCGGTCTTGGCCAGCTGCGAGTCGAATTCGACCGCGGCCACGTGCAGGCCCGGCAGTTCGAAGGCGGTCTCGGCCAGGTTCTGGAACGACAGGCCCACCTGGAACAGCGGGTTGCGCGCGGTGGAGCGCACCGGGTTGAGCACCTCGACGAGCCGCTCGAACGGCACGTCGGCGTTGGC
Organism: Nocardia sp. NPDC059240; assembly: GCF_042753865.1. NCBI lineage: Bacteria > Bacillati > Actinomycetota > Actinomycetes > Mycobacteriales > Nocardiaceae > Nocardia > Nocardia sp. NPDC059240. Next base: position 253,279 of record NZ_JBHZAC010000006.1, read on the forward strand.
GAACGCCTCCAGGTCGCGTTCGCGGACCTCGGAGAGCAGCTGCGCGAAGCTCGCGCCGCCGTCGACCTGGGTGCGGAACACCAGCGTGTTGACGAACATGCCGATCAGATCGTCGAGTTCGCGCTCACCACGGCCCGCGATCGGGGTGCCGACCGCGATGTCGTCGGTGCCCGAGAGCCGGGCCAGCAGCACCGCGAGGGCGGCGTGCACGACCATGAACAGCGACGCGTTATTGGCGCGCGCCAGTTCGTGCAGCTTGGCGTGACGCTCGGCGTCGATATCGAAGCGCAGCGCCTTGCCGTGGAACGACTGCGCGGGCGGGCGCGGCCGATCGGTGGGCAGCTCCAGCTGGTCGGGCAGTCCGGCCAGGGCGCGAGTCCAGTACGAGACCTGCTTGGCGGCAAGCGATTCGGCGTCGTCCTCGCGGCCGAGCACCTCGCGCTGCCACAGCGCGTAGTCGGCGTACTGCACCGGCAGCGGAGCCCACTGCGGCACATCGCCGTTCGCACGCGCCACGTAGGCGGCCATGATGTCCCGCGCCATCGGGCCCATGGAGGAACCGTCGGCAGAGACGTGGTGGACGGTGAAGGCCAGCACGTGCTGGGTGGTCTCACTGTCGGAGATGCGGAACATCTTGACGGCCAGGGGCACCTCGACGGTGACGTCGAAGGTGGTCATGGCGAATCCGATGACCTTGCCGAGCAGTTCGGCCTCGGTCACATCCTCGGGCACCAGCGTCAGATCGGTCTGCGCGGTCGACAGCACCACCTGGTGCGGGCCGTCGGCCGTGCGCGGGTAGACCGTGCGCAGCACCTCGTGCCGGGCGATCACATCGCCGATGGCCTGCTGCATGGCGTACAGGTCCAGCGCACCGGTGAAGCGCACCGCCAGCGGAATGTTGTCTACCGCCGAAGTGCTGGTGTCGAATTGGTTGAGGAACCAGTACCGCTGCTGCGCCGGGGACAGCGGCAGCGTGGCGGGCCGTTCACCGGCGACCAGACGCGGGCGACGCCCGGATCCGGCATTGTGTTCCACCCGGGCAGCCAAGGCCGCGACGGTGGACGCCTCGAACAGATCGCGGACCGCGAGCTGGGTGTCGAGGGCCGCGCCGAGGCGGGCGGTGACCTGGGTGGCGATCAGCGAGTTGCCGCCGAGTTCGAAGAAGTCGTCGTCCATGCCGACCCGGCCGACGCCGAGCACGTCGGAGAAGATGCCCGCCACGATCTCTTCGATCGGGGTGGACGGGGCGCGGAACACCTTGGCCTCGAACACCGGCGCGGGCAGCTGCTTGCGATCCAGCTTTCCGGAGGCATTGAGCGGGAAGGCATCCAGCACGACGAAGGCGGTCGGCACCATGTAGCCGGGCAGGCCGTCCTGCAGTTCGGCGCGCACGGCCTCGGTGTCGACGCTGTGGCCGGCGGCCGGGATGACGTAGCCGACGAGCTGTTCGCCGAGCCGGTCGTCGCTGCGGACCACGACCACCGACTGGGCGATGGATTCGACGGCCGTGAGCGCGGCCTCGATCTCGCCGAGCTCGATGCGCAGACCGCGCAGCTTGACCTGGAAGTCGGTGCGGCCCAGGTATTCGATCTCCCCGCGACCGGTCCACTTGACCAGGTCGCCGGTGCGGTACATGCGCTCACCGGCGGCGAACGGGTCCGCGACGAAGCGGTCCGCGGTCAGATCCGGTCGCGCGACATAGCCGCGCGCCAGCTGCACGCCCGCCAGGTAGAGCTCACCCGCGACACCCGGCGCGACCGGGTGCAGACGCGAATCCAGCACGTACACACGGGTGTTGAACACCGGTGCACCGATCGGCACCGAGACGGTGTCGGCATCGGTGACCTCGTGATAGGTGACGTCGACCGCGGCCTCGGTGGGGCCGTACAGGTTGTGCACGCGGGCGCCGGTCAGCTCGCGCAGCTTCTGCGCGGTCGGCGCCGGCAGCGCCTCACCGGACGCGAACACCTGCGCCAGCGAGGTGAGTTCGGCGGCCTTGTCCGGATCGGCGTCCAGTCCGGCCACGAACACCGACATCATCGACGGCACGAAGTGCGCCGTGGTGACACCGGTCTCGATGATCAGATCCGCCAGGTAGGCGGGATCGCGGTGACCGTCCGGCTTGGCGATGACCAGCGTCGCGCCGATCTGCAAGGGCCAGAAGAACTCCCACACCGACACGTCGAAGGTGGCGGGCGTCTTCTGCAGCACCACGTCGTCGTCGAACAGGTTGTATTCGGTCTGCATCCAGACCAGGCGGTTGACGATGGCGCTGTGACTGACCGCCACACCCTTCGGGCGGCCGGTCGAACCCGACGTGAAGATCACGTAGGCGGTGTTGTCGCCGCGCAGCGGGGCGACGCGGTCCGCGTCGGTGATCGGGGCATCGGAGTAGCCGGACACGTCCAGCTCGTCGATCAGCAGTGTGCGCGTGCTGGTTTCGAAGCCGTCGCGGCCGGTGCTGAGCACGCACACCGGCTGGGCGGTGTCGAGCACGTACTGGTTGCGCTCGGCCGGGTGATCCGGGTCCAGCGGCACGTACGCGCCACCGGCCAGCGTGACGGCGTACATGCCGACCAGCAGGTCGACCGAGCGGCGCATGCCCAGGGCCACATAGGAATCCGGTCCGACACCCTCGGCGATGAGGTGCCGCGCCAGGCGGTTGGCCCGGGACGCGAACTCGCCGTAGGTCAGGCTCTCGCCCTCGAACACCAGCGCGGTGAGCTTCGGGGTCTGCTTGACCTGGTTGGCGAACATCGAGGCGAGGGTGACCTCGGCGGCGGTCTTCTTGCCGCCCAGGGCAACCCGCTTCACGTCGTACTCGGTGGCATTCCAGCCGCGCAGCACCTGACGACGCTCGACGTCGTCGAGCAGCTCGATATCGCCGACCAGCGCGGCCGGTTGCGCGACCACGGCCGACAGCAGCCGCACCAGGCGGTTGCCGAATCCGGCGATGGTGCCGGCGTCGAACATGTCGGTGGCGTAAGCGAATTCGGCGGTCATGCCGTCGCCGTCGGCGCGCTCGGTCAGGTTGAGGTGCAGGTCGAACTTGGCGGTGACCACGTCCAGCGGCACGCCGGCGACCTCCAGCCCCGGCAGGGTGAAGGTGGTCGCGCCGGTGTTCTGGAACGACAGCATGACCTGGATCAGCGGATGCCGGGCCTGCGAACGCGCCGGGTTGAGGATCTCCACCAAGCGCTCGAAGGGCAGATCGGCGTGACCGAAGGCGGCCAGGTCGGTGTCCTTGGTACGGGCCAGCAGATCGCTGAACCGCGCGCCGGAGTCGACGGCCGTGCGCAGCACCAGGGTGTTGACGAACATGCCGATGGCGTCGTCGATCTCCTGCTCACCACGACCCGCGACCGCGGTACCGATGGCGATGTCGTCACCGCCCGACAGTCGCGCCAGCAGGGCCGCGAAGGCCGCGTGCACGACCATGAACAGCGAAGCCCCGTGCTCGCGGGCCAGACCGTTGAGCCCGGCCAGCAGGCCCGCATCGATCGAGAACTCGTACACGCCACCGGCATTGGACGCCACCGCCGGGCGGGGACGATCCGAGGGCAGGTCGATCTGGTCGGGCAGCCCGGCCAGTTCGCTGCTCCAGTACGACACCTGCTGGGAGATCAGCGATTCGGCATCGTCCTCGTGGCCGAGGGTCTCGCGCTGCCACAGCGCGAAGTCGGCGTACTGCACCGGCAGCGGAGCCCACGCCGGCGCTTCACCATTGGCGCGCGCCGCGTAGGCGACCATGACGTCGCGGGCCAGCGGACGCACCGACCAGCCGTCACCGGAGATGTGGTGGACCACGAATACCAGGACGTGCGTGGGGGTCTCAGCGTCGGTGACCCGGAACAGTCCGGCGCGCACCGGGGCGGCGGCGGTCACATCGAAGCCGGTGAGCACCAGCTCGGCGATGCGCTCGCGCAGCTGTGCCTCGGGCACCCCGACCGCGAACAGTCCGGTGCCGCCACCGTGGATTCCGGCATTGGCGGCCGAGTCCAGGCGGACCTGATCGGCGGGCAGGATGACCTGCACGCCACGGCCTTCCGCGTTCTCCGGGTAGATGGTGCGCAGCACCTCGTGCCGCTCGAGCACGTCGCCGACGGCGGCCAGCAGGGCATCCACGTCCAGGTCGCCGGTGAGCCGGACCGCGAGGGGGATGTTGTTGACAGCCGAGGCGGTGTCGAAACGGTTGAGGAACCACATGCGCTGCTGTGCCAGCGACAGCGGGATCTCGGCGGGCCGCTCCCCCGCCACCAGGGCGGGTCGACGGCCGGTGCGGGCCTCGGTCTCCAGGCGCGCGGCCAGCCCGGCCACGGTCGGGGCCTCGAACAGCACGCGCACCGGGATGCGGGTGTCCAGCGCCGCGCCGAGGCGGGCGACCACCTGGGTGGCGATGAGCGAGTTGCCGCCCAGCTCGAAGAAGTCGTCGTCGCGGCCGATGGCGGCCTCGGTGCCGAGCACCTCGGCGAACACGGCGGCGACGCTCTCTTCGGCCGGGGTCGCGGGGGCACGGAACTCGCGCGCCTCGAACTCCGGCTCGGGCAGGGCACGACGGTCGAGCTTGCCATTGGCGTTGAGCGGCATGGCATCCAGCGACACCAGCGCGGCCGGAACCATGTAGGACGGCAGCTGCGCGGACAGGTGCGCACGCAGCACGTCGATATCGACGGCTCCGGCGGACGGCACCACGTAGCCGACGAGACGATCACCGGTGCGCGGGTCGGAGTTCATGACCACGACGGCCTGCGCGACGGACTCGTGCCCGGTCAGCGCGGACTCGATCTCGCCGAGCTCGATACGCAGACCACGCAGCTTGACCTGGAAGTCGGTACGGCCCAAGTAGGCAATGGAGCCATCGGCGTTCCAGCGCACCAGGTCACCGGTGCGGTACATGCGTTCGCCGAACCCGAGCGGGTTGGCCACGAAGCGATCGGCGGTCAGGTCGGCGCGGCCGACATAACCGCGTGCCAGCTGGCTACCGGCCAGGTAGAGCTCACCCGCGACACCCGGGGCAACCGGGTGCAGTCGCGCATCCAGGATGTACGCCTGCGCATTCCACACCGGACGACCGATCGGGACCGCACCCTGCACGTCATCAGCGACAGGCGCATAGGTCGCGTGGACCGTGAATTCCGTCGGACCGTAGAGGTTGTGCAGCTCGGCAGAACTCACCTTGCGGAAGGTGCGCACGACATCAGAGGTGAAGGCTTCACCGGCGATCAGCAGCGCCCGCAGCGAGGCCAGCTGCGCCGCATCGACGCTGGTGGCGAACACGCTGAGCATCGACGGCACGAACGACGTGATCGTGACACCCTCGGCCGCAATCACTTCCGCCAGGTAACCCGGATCCCGATGCCCATCCGGGGTGGCGACGATCATGCGACCGCCGACAGCCAGCGGCCCGAACAGCTCCCACACCGACACGTCGAAGGTCTGCGGCGTCTTCAGCAACACCACATCATCAGCCGACAACGCGTATTCCGAAGTGATCCAAGCGATCTGGTTCACGGCAGCCGCATGCGAGACCGCCACACCCTTCGGACGACCGGTCGAACCGGAGGTGAAGATGACGTACGCGGCGTTCGAAGACCGCAGCGGCGCAACACGATCCGCGTCGGTAACGGTGGCATCGGAGTAGCCGCTGACATCGAGGGTGTCGATCACCAGCACCGGTGCGGCCTCGTAACCGAACCCGTCACGCGAGGTGGTCAACACAGCCACCGGCTGCGCCGTCTCGAGCACGTACTCGATGCGGTCGGCAGGCTGATCCAGATCCAACGGCACATACGCACCACCGGCAGCCAGCACCGCATACATCGCCACCACCAAGTCGGTGGACCGGCGAATACCCAACGCCACCAGGGTGTCCGGGCCGACACCCGAGGCGATCAGGTGGCGGGCCAGCTGGTGCACGCGGGTCGCGAACTCGCCGTAGGAGAGAGCTGTCCCCTCGAAGCTGAGCGCGACCGCTTCGGGCGTCCGAGCGGCCTGCGCCTCGAACTGGCTGAGCAGCGTGTTCGCGGCATCGCCGGAGGCCAGGTGCAAGGCGTCGGCGAGCACGCTCTCCGGGACATCCGCCCAGCCGAGGGCCGGGTCGTCGTCCAGGACCGCACCGGTGCGGTCGGCGAGCAGTCCGCTCACCGATCCGGTGTTGCGGCTCCAGGTGTGGCGCACCAGGGTGCGCTCGGCGGGCTCGAGCAGGTCGATATCGCCGACGGCACGCTCGGGGTGGGCCGCAACGGCCTTGAGCAGCAGTGCGAAGCGCTCGCCGAAGCGGGTCATGGTGGCCGCGTCGAACAGGTCGGTGGCGTAGATGAGCTCGGCGGCGATGCCGGCGGGGGCCGCACCGTGGCCGTTGCCCTCGGCGGTGCCGAGTTGCTCGGTGAGCACCAGTTGCAGGTCGAACTTGGCGGTGTCGATGGGCAGGTCGACGGCGCTGACGGTCAGGCCGGGCAGTTCCAGTTCGGTGATGCCGGTGTTCTGGAACGACAGCATGACCTGGAACAGCGGGTGGCGGGCCTGCGAGCGGGCCGGGTTGAGGATCTCGACCAGGCGCTCGAAGGGCAGGTCGGCGTGACCGAAGGCTTGAATGTCGGTGCCGCGCACCGCGTCCAGCAGTTCGGTGAAGCCGCGGCCGCCGTCCACCTCGGTGCGCAGCACCAGGGTGTTGACGAACATGCCGATCAGGTCGTCCAAGGCGCGTTCGCCACGACCGGCGACCGGGGTGCCGATGGCGATGTCCTGCTCACCCGACAGGCGCGAGAGCAGCACGGCCAGCGCCGAGTGCATGACCATGAACAGCGTCGCGCCGCGGGTGCGGGCGAGTTCGCCGAGCTTGGCGTGGGTTTCGGCGTCGATGGTGAAGACGTGGGTCGCGCCCTTGCCGGAGGCGACCGCGGGACGCGGCCGGTCGGCGGGCAGTTCCAGCTGGTCGGGCAGCCCGGCCAGCGAGTCACGCCAGTACGAGATCTGCTGGGAGATCACCGATTCGCTGTCGCGCTCGTCGCCGAGCACCGACCGCTGCCACAGCGCGAAGTCGGCGTACTGGACTTCCAGTGCCTGCCAACCCGGTTCGCCGCCCTCGACGCGCGCGCCGTAGGCGGTCATCACGTCGCGGGTCAGCGGGCCCATGGAGAAACCGTCGGCCGAGATGTGGTGCACCACCAACGCGAGCACGTGCTCGGTGGGGCTGATCTCGAACAGTCGCGCCCGGAACGGCACCTCGGCGGTGACATCGAAGCCGGTCAGCAGGAACGCCGAAACCGCCTGCGGCAGTCCGGCTTCGGTGACCTCGACCGGGGTCAGGTCCGGAATGACCTGCCCGGTGGGCACGATCTCCTGGAACGCCTGCCCGTCGATCTCCGGGTAGCGGGTGCGCAGCGACTCGTGCCGCGCCAGCACGTCGGCCACTGCGATCTGCAGGGCCTGGCGGTCCACCAGACCCGACAGGCGCACGGCCGCCGGGATATTGTCCACGGCCGATTCGGGATCGAACCGGTTGAGGAACCACATGCGCTGCTGTGCCAGCGACAGCGGCAGCCGCTCGGGCCGCTGCTGCGCGGTCAGCTTCTCGCGAGCCCCCGCGCCGGAATGGGTTTCGGCCCGTGCCGCCAAAGCGGCCACGGTCGAGGCCTCGAAGATCTCGCGGACACCCAGGTGGGCGTCCAGCGCGGCCGACAGGCGCGCCGCCACCTGGGTGGCGATGAGCGAGTTGCCGCCGAGTGCGAAGAAGTCGTCGTCGAGACCGACGCGCTCGAGTCCGAGGATCTCGCCGAAGACACCGGCCACGATCTGCTCGACCGGCGTGACCGGGGCGCGGAACACCGCCGCCTCGAACACCGGCGCGGGCAGCGCCTTGCGGTCCAGCTTGCCGGAGGCGTTGAGCGGGAACTCGTCGAGCACCATCAGGATCGACGGCACCATGTAGGACGGCACGCGCTCGCCGACCTCGACACGGACCTTCTCCACGTCGACGGTCTGCCCGGCGGCCGGGATGACGTAGCCGACCAGCTGATCGCCGGTGTGCACGTCGCTGCGCACCACGACCACCGACTGCGCGATGGAATCCAGTGCGGTGAGCGCGGATTCGATCTCGCCGAGCTCGATGCGCAGACCACGCAGCTTGACCTGGAAGTCGGTGCGGCCGATGTAGTCCAGTTCGCCGTCCGCGGTCCAGGTGACGAGGTCACCGGTGCGGTACATGCGCTCGCCATCACCGAACGGGTTGGCCACGAAGCGATCCGAGGACAGGTCCGGTCGCGCCACATAACCGCGCGCCAGCTGCACACCCGCCAGGTAGAGCTCACCCGCGACACCGACCGGCACCGGCCGCAGTCGCGAATCCAGCACGTACACCTGGGTGTTGAACACCGGGCGGCCGATCGGCACCGAGTCCACGTCGGCGTCCACGACCTGGTGGTAGGTGACGTCGACGGCGGCCTCGGTCGGGCCGTAGAGGTTGTGCAGTTCCGCGCCGGTGAGCGCGCGCAGCTTGTGCGACGGCTTGGCCGAGAGCGCTTCACCGGAGGCGAACACCATGCGCAGGCTGGTGCACTGCGCAGCCGAATCCTCGGCCACGAAGACCGCGAGCATCGACGGCACGAAGTGGGTGACCGTGACGCCTTCGCGGGCAATGAGATCGGCCAGGTAGGCCGGGTCGCGGTGGCCTTCGGGCTTGGCGATCGCCAGGCGCGCACCGATCTGCAGCGGCCAGAAGAATTCCCACACCGACACGTCGAAGGTGGCCGGGGTCTTCTGCAGCACCACGTCGTCGGCGGTCAGGCCGTATTCGCCCTGCATCCACAGCAGGCGGTTGACGATGGCCGAGTGCGGCACCGCCACACCCTTCGGGCGACCCGTCGAACCGGAGGTGAAGATGACGTAGGCGGTATTCGAATCCCGCAGCGGCGCACGGCGTTCTGCCTCGCGCAGCGGAGCGGCCGAGTAGGCGCTGAGCTCCAGCTTGTCGATGCGCACCTGCGCGGTGTCGATCGCCAGATCCTCACCGGAGGTCAGCACGGTCACCGGGTCGGCGGTCTCGAGAATGTACTCGATGCGCTCGGCCGGGTGATCCGGGTCCAGCGGCACGTAGGCGGCACCGGTCACGGCGACGGCGTACATGCCGACCACCAGATCGATGGAGCGCCGCATACCCAGCGCCACAAACGATTCCGCGCCGACACCGCGCTCGATGAGCCAGCGGGCCAGGCGATGCACCTGCGCGCCGAACTCGGCGTAGGACAGACTCGTCCCCTCGAAGCTGACAGCAATCGCGTCGGGAGTCCGCGCGGCCTGCGCCTCGAACATCGCCACCAGCGTGTTCGGATCCTGCTCCGTCGACGGGACAACCGCGGCCAGGGCGGCGTCCACATCGAAGGCGGTGTCGTTCCAGGTCTTCACCACGAGCTCGCGCTCGGCGGCGTCGACCAGTTCGATATCACCCACGGCCGCAGCCGGTTCGGTGGTGATGGCGGTCAGCACGCGTACCAGGCGCTCGGCGATGCGGGCGACGGTGTCCTCGTCGAACAGGTCGCGCAGGTAGCCCGCGCGGATGCGCAGGCGGATGTCGAGCTGGGCGATGAGGGTCAGCGGGTAGTGGGTGGCGTCGGCGGCGTCGAGGCCGGTGACGGCCATACCGTCGATATCGGCGGCCTTGGCCCGGATGCCTTCGGCGTCAACGGGATAGGACTCGAACACCACGAGGGTGTCGAAGAGTCCGCCGATGCCTGCGGCCGACTGGATGTCGGCCAGGCCCACGTAGTGGTGATCCAGCAGGTCGGCCTGCTCGCCCTGGGTACGGGTCAGCAGCGAGCGCGCCGACTCGGCCGGGTCGAAGGCGACCCGCACCGGGACGGTGTTGATGAACAGGCCCACCATGGATTCCACGCCGGACAGCTGCGCCGGACGGCCGGACACGGTGGTGCCGAACAGCACGTCGTCGCGACCGGTGAGGCGGCCCAGCAGCAGACCCCACGCCACCTGCAACACGGTGTTGGGGGTGACGCCGATCTCGGCGGCCAGCGCGGTGAGGCGCGCGGTCGCCGCCTCGTCCAGCTCGAAGAAGTACTCGCCCGACAGGGCGGTGATCTCGTGCGCCGCGTCCGGACGGGTGAGCAGGGTCGGCTCGGACACTCCACGCAGCGAGGTCTGCCAAGCGGCCAGCGAGGCCGAACGATCCTGCGCGGCAACCCATTCCAGGAAGTAGCGGTAGGACCGCACCGGCGGCAGCACGGCGCTGTCGGAATGCGTGGCGTAGAGCACCAGCAGGTCCTGCATGAGCAGCGGCATGGACCAGCCGTCGAGCAGGATGTGGTGATTCGCCACGGCCAGCTGGTAGCTCGCGGGACCGGTGCGTACCAGCGTGTAGCGGATGAGCGGCGGTTCGGTCAGGTCGAAACGCTGTACCCGGTCGGCGGCCAGGATCTCGGCCGCGCGTGCGGCACGGGCCGATTCATCGGCGATGTCGGTGAGGTCGTGGTTGGTCCACGCCACCTTCACACCGTCGATAACCACCTGCACCGGGACGCCGGACGCGTCGTTCACGTAGGCGGTGCGCAGGATTTCGTGCCGCTCGAGCAGCGCCTGCGCGGCCGACCGCAGCCGGTCGGCGTCCACCCGGCCTTCCAGGGTGAGCACCGCCTGCGCGGTGTAGACGTCCACCGAGGTGGCGGCGAGCTGCGCGTGGAAGAGCAGACCGCCCTGCAGCGCGGACAGCGGCCACACCTGGCTCAGTTCGCCGTACTTGCGCTCCCAGCCGTCGATATCGCCCTGGGTGACGTGCACCAGCCCGAAGTCGGACGGGGTGTGCCCGCCGGCCTGCGCCGATTCAGCATGCTGCGCAACAGCTTCCAGCGCCGAGGTCCACAGTGCGGCGAACTCGGCGATCTCCTCGGCACCGAGCAGCGTGCTCGGGTAGCCGATATTCGCGGTCAGCTTGTCGCTGACCACGATGGCGTTGATGTCGATCGGGGCCATGGCGGGCATATCGCCGTCGTAGGCACCGGCCAGATCCGCGAGATCCGCGGCCGGGATCCAACCGAACCCGCGCAGCGCCTCGGGCACATCGCCCTCGTTGACGCGGCCCAGGTAGTTGAAGCTGACCTGACCCGGCAGCTGCTTGGGCAGCTGCGCGGCGGTGTCGGAGTTCATGTAGCGCAGCAGGCCGTAACCGATGCCCTTGTCCGGCACCGACAGCAGCTGCTCCTTGACGGCCTTGATGGCCCGGCCCATGGCGGGACCGCCGGTGAGAGCGGCCTCCACGTCGATGGCCGACAGGTCGAAGCGCACCGGGAAGATCGCGGTGAACCAGCCGACGGTGCGCGACAGGTCGGCACCGGGCACGACCTCTTCCTCACGCCCGTGGCCTTCCAACCGGACGAGGGCAGACTTCTCCCCCAGTCCCTTGGCGGCACGGAACTTGGCCACCGCCAACGCGAGTGCGGTCAGCAGACCGTCGTTCACGCCGCCGTGGAACAGCGCAGGCACGGTGGTCAGCAGCGACTTGGTGGCCTCGGTCGAGAGCTCGACGCGATGCTTGGCAATGGTCGCGGTGACATCCACGGCCGGATCCATGGCGCGCTCGGTGAGCAACGGATCCGGGCCTTCGACGACCTCACGCCAGAAGGACAGCTCGGCGACGCGCTCGTCGGTGGCGGCTTCCCGCTCAAGGGCGTGCGCCCAGGTGCGCATGCTGGTGGCCGGGGCGACCAGCTCGGGGGTCTGTCCTGCGGACAGCTGACCCCAGGCGGCGACGAAGTCCGGCACCAGGATTCGCCAGGTGACACCGTCGACCACGAGGTGGTGCGCGGCGACGACGAGGCGTCCGGCACGAGAGCTGTCGGACGGTTCCAGCCACACGAACCGGATGACCTGTCCCGCAGCCGGATCCAGCTTGTCGAGGGTGGCATCCAGTGCGGCGGTGGCGATCTCGACCAGCTGCTCGTCGGTGACGCCCGCGTCGAACTCGGTGCGATCGATGAGCGAATCCGCGTCGATCGTTCCGGCAGCGGCGGTTTCGACGATCCAGTCCGCGTCCGGCACCCGCCGCAGGCGCGCCCGCAGCATGTCGTGCCGGTCGATGACCGCGCCGACGGTGGCCGCGATACCCGCCCGATCGATCCCGATCGGCAGCTCGAGGGCCATGGTCTGGTTGAACCGGCCGAACTCGCCCGGCCGTCCCGCCATGAACCGCACCACCGGCGTCAACGGCATGACACCCACGCCGCCGCCGGGCAGCTCGGTCAGCTGCGGAGCCGAATCGCCCTGGCCGTCAGCGGTTTGCGCGACCGCGGCCAGACCGGACACGGTGCGCTGCTCGAACACGTCGCGCGGGCTGAACACCACGCCACGCGCCTTGGCGCGGGACACCAGCTGGATGGAGACGATCGAGTCGCCGCCCAGCGCGAAGAAGGAGTCGTCGATGCCGACGCGCTCGAGACCCAGCACCTCGGCGAAGACCTCGGCGATGGTGTGCTCGAGGGGGTTGCGCGCGGCCCGGAAGACCACCTCGGTGGCGAAGACCGGCTCGGGCAGCGCCCGGCGATCCAGCTTGCCGACCGGCGTCAGCGGCACCCGGTCGATGACCATGACCGAGGACGGCACCATGTACGCGGGCAAGCGACCCTCGACATGCGACGTCACGGCCGCGATATCGATCGAATGACCCGGCGTGGCAACCACGTACGACACCAGCGAGGTCGCGCCGGCGGCGTTCTTGTGGCCGACGGTGACCGCGAAGTCCACGCTCTCGTGCGAGGCCAGCGCGGCGTCGATCTCACCGAGCTCGATGCGGAAACCACGCACCTTGACCTGGAAGTCCGAGCGACCGACGTACTCGACGAGACCGTCCGGCGTCCAGCGCACCACGTCACCGGTGCGGTACATGCGCATGCCGTCGACGTACGGGTTGGCCACGAAGCGATCGGCGGTCAGGCCCGGCCGCGCGTGGTAGCCACGCGCCAGCTGGATGCCCGACAGGTAGAGCTCACCCGCGACACCCACCGGAACTGGCCGCAGACGGTTGTCGAGGATCAGCGACTGCATGCCCCGGATGGGGCCACCGATGGTGACCAGATCGCCCGGCACCAGCGCATCGCTGATGTTGGTCATGATGGTGGTCTCGGTCGGGCCGTAACCGTTGTGGAAGGCACGAATCGTGCCGTCCGCCAACGGAACCGCCCACTTCTCGACCAGATCGGCCGGTACGGCTTCACCACCGGCGACCAGGACGCGCAGCGAGTCGAGGCCCGCCGGTCCGAAGGTGGACAGCGCGGCCGGGGTGATGAACGCGTGGGTGGCCTGCTCGCGGCGGATCAGCTCGGCGAGCTCCTCACCGCCGTAGGTGCCCGGCGGGACGACCACCAGGGTGCCGCCCTTACCGATGGCCAGCAGGAACTCCAGCATCGACGCATCGAACGACGGCGACGCGAAATGCAGTGCCCGCGAAGACGAATCCAGCGAATAGCGCTCGGCCTGCTCGACGGTGAAGTTGGCCAGACCGGCGTGGGTGACCACGACGCCCTTGGGCACACCGGTCGAACCCGACGTGTAGATGACGTAGGCCGGGTGCTCCGGACGCAGCGGGCGGACCCGCTCGGCGACCTCGATCGCGGTGTCCGCGAACGCATCCAGCTCCAGCTCGTCGAGCACCAGCCACTCGACCGAGTCCGGCATATCCGCGCGCACGGACGCCACGGTCAGACCGACCGGCGAACCGGAATCGGTGACCATGTGCGCGATGCGGTCGGCCGGGTAGTTCGGGTCCACCGGCACGAACGCCGCACCGGTCTTGGTCACCGCCCACTCGGCGAAGTACGAGTCATCCGAACGCGGAATCGCGACGGCGACCAGGTCCTCGGTACCGATGCCCCGCTCGATGAGCAAGCGCGCCAAGCGGTTCGAGCGGGCATCCAGCTCGCCGTAGGACTGACTGCGCCCCTGGAACACGACCGCCGGGGCGGCCGGATCGAGAGCGACGGCGTCGGCGATCAGCTCCGGCAGGGTGCGCGCCGGGACGGTGGGCAGGCCGAAGCGGGCCACCAGATCGGTGCGCTCGCCGGAGTCCAGGATGTCGATCGCGCCGACCCCGATCTCCGGGTTGGCGGCGACGGCCTCGAGCACTCGCACCCAGCGCTGCGCGAACCCGGCCGCGGTGGCCTCGTCGAACAGATCGGTGGCGTAGGTAAGTGCCAACGCCATGCCGGAGTCGGCGTCCGACAGGGTGAACTGGAGATCGAAGCGGGAGATGTTCTCCGCGAGATCCAGCGTCGAGACGGCCAGGCCCGGCAGTTCGATGCTGGTGCGATCCAGATTCTGGAAGGCCAGCATGACCTGGAACAGCGGGTTGCGGGCCTGCGAGCGCTCGGGGGCGAGCAGTTCGACCAGCCGCTCGAACGGCACATCGGCGTTGCCGAAGGCGTCGAGGTCGGTGTGGCGGGCCCGGTCCAGCAGATCGGTGAACGATTCGGCCGGGTCGATGCCGGTGCGCAGCACCAGCGTGTTGACGAACATGCCGACCAGGTCGTCCAGTGCGGCCTCGCCACGACCGGCGACCGGGGTACCGACGGCGATGTCGTCGCCACCGGAGAGCCGGGCCAGCAGCACCGCGAGCGCGCTGTGCATCACCATGAACAGCGACGAACCACGCTGCCGGGCAACATCTTCCAGACCGGAAATGAGCTCGGGCGACAGCGTCCGCGAGAGCGTCGCACCGCGATGCGAGGCGATCGCCGGACGCGGGCGGTCGGTGGGCAGCGCCAGCTCGTCCGGCACGCCGCCGAGCACCCGCTGCCAGTACGCGACCTGTCGCGCCATGATCGAGGACGAATCCTCTTCCGAGCCCAGCACTTCCCGCTGCCACACTGCGAAATCGGCGTACTGCACGGCCAGCGGGGCCCAGCCCGGCACCGCACCCTGGGTGCGCGCGGTGTAGGCCACCATCACGTCGCGGGCCAGCGGCGACATGGAGAAACCGTCACCCGCGATGTGGTGCACCACGACGACCAGCACATGCTCGGTGGCGACGGCGGTGCCGTCGGTGGACTGAGCCTCGCCACCGACGCGGAACAGTCGAGCGCGCAGCGGAACCTGCTCGGCCACATTGAAGCCCAGCGTCGCGAACGCGGTCACCGTGGTGACCAGATCAGCGGCGGTGACGGTGACCGGGCGCAGATCGAGCGCGATCTCCTCGGCCTGCACGACCACCTGCATCGGCGTGCCGCCGTGCTCCGGGTAACGGGTGCGCAGCGACTCGTGGCGGCGAACCACGTCGGCGACCGCGAGTTCCAGTGCGGCGGTGTCGAGTTCACCGTCGAGGCGGATCGCCAGCGGCAGGTTGTAGGCCGCCGAGGAGGTGTCGTACTGGTTGAGGAACCACATGCGCTGCTGCGCGAACGACAGCGGCACCAGCTCGCCCGGCGTGCGGGTGCGGCCCACCAGCTTGGCGCGCGAGGCGCCGTCGGCATGCGATTCGATGCGGGCGGCCAAAGCCTCGACCGTGCTCGCTTCGAACAGGGTGCGCACCGCGACGGTGGTGTCGAGCGCGGAACCGATGCGCGACACCACCCGGGTGGCGATGAGCGAGTTGCCGCCCAGATCGAAGAAGTCGTCGTCCAGGCCGACCCGGTCCAGGCCGAGCACGTCGGCGAAGACACCGGCGACGGTTTCCTGAATCGGGGTCTCGGGTGCACGGAAGGCCCGCGCCTGCACGGCCGGGGCCGGCAGCGCGCGGCGGTCCAGCTTGCCGTTGACGGTCAACGGGATCCGGTCGAGCACCACGATGGCCGAGGGCACCATGTAGGCCGGTAGCAACTCGGCGGCACCGTCACGCACGGCGTCCACCGCGGGCGCGACACCGTCGGCCGGCACCACGTAGGCCACGATCCGCTGATCGCCCGGCTGGTCCTCGCGCACGATGACCGCGGCCTGCGCGACACCGTCCTGCGCCAGCACCGCGGACTCGATCTCACCGAGCTCGATGCGGAAGCCGCGCACCTTGACCTGGTCGTCGGCGCGGCCGAGGTATTCGAGCTCGCCGAAGCGGTTCCAGCGGGCCACGTCACCGGAGCGGTAGAGGCGCTCGCCCGGGATGCCGAAGGGGCTGGCGACGAAGCGGGTCGCCGAGAGGTCCGGTCGGCCCAGGTAGCCGCGCGCCAATTGCGGTCCGGCCACATACATTTCACCCGCGACACCGACCGGCACCGGGTGCAGGCGGTCGTCGAGGACGTACACGCGCAGGCCCGCGATGGCGCGGCCGACCACCGAACCGGTGGCAGCGGCAATGGTGTCGGCGTCGAGCACCCGCACGGACACGTGCACGGTGGTCTCGGTGATGCCGTACATGTTCACCAGGTACGGGGTCGAATCGCCGTGACGCGCAACCCAATCCGACAGGCGGCGCAGCTCGAGAGCCTCACCACCGAAGATCACATAGCGCAGCGCCAACGCTTCGTCGCTCGCGGAGATCCGGTCGGCCTCGGCGAGCTGGTAGAACGCCGACGGGGTCTGGTTGAGCACCGTGACCCGTTCGCGGCGCAGCAGTTCCAGGAACTGCTCCGGCGAACGCGACACGTAGTAATCGACGACGACGAGCTTGCCGCCGTAGAGCAGCGGGCCCCACAGCTCCCAGACGGAGAAGTCGAAGGCGTAGGAGTGGAACAGCGTCCACACGTCCTCGGGTCCGAAACCGAACTCGCGATCGGTGTTGGCCATCAGCCGCACCACGTTGCGGTGCGCCACGGCCACGCCCTTGGGGCGGCCGGTGGAACCGGAGGTGTAGATGACGTAGGCGACGTGATCCGGGCGCAGCGGGCTGCGGCGGTCGGCGTCGGTGACGGGCGCGTCGGCCGCGTCCTCGATGTCACCGGCTTCGAGCGAGAAGCCGTCCAGCAGCACCTTGTTCAGGTCGTGCGGCAGGTCGACCTGCACGGTCGAGTCGGTGATCACGCTGGTCGGCTTGGCGTCGGACAGCACGTAGGCGATGCGGTCGGCCGGGTTGGTCGGATCCATCGGCACGTAACCCGCACCGGTCTTGATCACGGCGAGCAGCGCGACGACCAGATCCGCGGAACGCGGCAGCAGCACCGCGACCAGCGATTCGGGGCCCGCGCCCTCGGCGATCAGCCTGCGCGCCAGCACATTCGCGCGGCGGTCGAGCTCGAAGTAGCTGAGCTCCTCGTCGCCGAATCGCACCGCGACCTGTTGCGGGTAGGCGGCCACGGCCAGATCGAACAGGCTCGACAGGGTGGCATCGGAGTCGCCGATATCCTCGCCCGCCGACACCCAGTTCTCGGCCACATCGTGGCGTTCGCTCTCGCCGAGCAGGTCGATATCGCCGATCAACGCGGCCGGGTCCTCGGCGACCGTGCGCAGCACGCGCACCAGGCGGTCGGCGAAGGAGGCCACGGTCTCGGCGTCGAACAGATCGGTGGCGTAGTTCCACGACAGGCCCAGCGAGCCGTCGGCGCGCTCGCTCACGGTGAGCTGCACATCGAACTTGGCGGTGCCCGGGTCGAATTCGACGACCGCGAGGTCCAGACCCGGCAGCGAGACGTTCTGCGCGTCCTTCGCGCTGGCGGCCTCGAAGGTCAGCGCCACCTGGAACAGCGGGTGATGGGCCTGCGAACGGACCGGGCTGAGCACGTCCACGAGCCGCTCGAACGGCACGTCGGCGTGCGCGAAGGCGGCCAGGTCGGTGCGACGCACCTGGGCCAGCAGGTCACGGAAAGCGGTGTCCGGCTTGACCTCGCTGCGCAGCACCAGGGTATTGACGAACATGCCGACCAGGTCGTCCACCGCGCGCTCGCCACGACCGGCGATCGGGGTGCCGATGGCGATATCGGTGGCACGCGACAGGCGCGACGCCCAGGTGGCCAGGGCGGCGTGCACCAGCATGAACAAGGTCACGTCGTGCTCACGGGCCACGCCGGTCAGCGCGCGGTGCAGCTCGGCGTCGATCGAGAAGTCATGGGTGCCACCGGCATTGGTGGCGATCTCCGGACGCGTCCGATCCGCGGGCAGCTCGATCTGCTCGGGCAGATCCGCCAGCTGAGCGGTCCAGTAGGAGATCTGCTCCGCCGCGAGGGACTCCGAATCGGTTTCCGCGCCGAGGATCTCACGCTGCCACAGCGTGTAGTCGGCGTACTGCACCGGCAGCGGGGACCAGGCCGGCGCCTCGCCCTCGGCACGGGAAAGGTAGGCGGCCACCACATCCCGCAGCAGCGGGCGCAGCGAGGCACCGTCGGCGGAAATGTGGTGCAGCACCAGCACGACCACGTGCTCGGTATCGCTCAGGCTGAGGACCGTCGCGCGGAAGGGCAGTTCGCGGGTGACGTCGAAGTGGACGCTGGCGAGCTGCACGATGCGGGCGGTGAGCCCGCCCGTGGTGACCGGCTCGGCACCGACCTCGAAGTCCACCTCGGACACCGGCAGAATCCGCTGGTAGCCGTCGCCCTCGACCTCGGGGTAGACGGTCCGCAGCGACTCGTGCCGCGCCAGCACGTCACCGATGGCGGCGCGGAAGGCGTCGAGATCCACCGCGCCGGTGAGCTTCAGCGCCACCGGGATGTTGTTGACCGCGGTGCGATTGTCGAAGCGGTTGAGGAACCACATCCGCTGCTGCGCCAGCGACAGCGGCACCAGCTCCGGGCGTTCCTGCGCGACCAGCGCCGCGCGCGCACCGGTACCGACCCGCGATTCCAGCTGTGCGGCAAGGGAAGCCACCGTGGTGGCCTCGAACAGTGTGCGCAACGGAATATCGGCATCGAGGGCGGCCGACAGGCGCGCGATCACCTGGGTGGCGATCAGCGAGTTGCCGCCCAGCTCGAAGAAGTCGTCGTCCAGGCCGACCAGCTCCAGGCCGAGGACATCGGCGATGGTGCCCGCGACGGTCTGCTGCACCGGGGTCTGCGGGGCACGGTAGGTGCGAACCGCGAAGGTCGGCGCGGGCAGCTGCTTGCGATCCAGCTTGCCGGAGGCATTGAGCGGGAAGGCATCCAGCACCATGAACGCGGCCGGCACCATGTAGGCCGGAAGCTGTTCGGAGACAATCTCCTTCACCGCGTCGACATCGATCTGGCCGTCGGCGGCGACCAGGTAGGCGACCAGCTGATCACCGGTGCGCTCATCGTGACGAACCACGACCACCGACTGCGCGACCGACGGCAGCCCGGTCAGCGCCGACTCGATCTCGCCCAGCTCGATACGCAGACCACGCAGCTTCACCTGGAAGTCGGTGCGGCCCAGGTACTCCAGCTCGCCATTACCCGTCCAGGTGACGAGGTCACCGGTGCGGTACATGCGCGCACCGTCACCGAACGGGTTGGCCACGAAACGATCCGCGGTCAGGTCGGGTCGCGCCACATACCCGGTGGCGAGCTGATCGCCCGCCAGGTACAGCTCACCCGCGACACCCACCGGAACCGGCTTCAGACGCGAATCCAGCACGTAGACCTGGGTGTTGAAGACCGGCGCACCGATCGGCACCGACGCCAGGTCGGCATCGGTGACCTCGTGATAGGTCACGTCGACGGCGGCCTCGGTCGGGCCGTACAGGTTGTGCAGGCGCGCACCGGTCAGCTGCCGCAGCTTCTGCGCGGTCGGCGCGGGCAGGCCCTCACCGGAAGCGAAGACATTGGTCAGGCTGACGCATTCCGCGGCAGCGGGTTCGGCCACGAACACCGCCAGCATGGACGGCACGAAGTGGGTGACCGTGACACCCTCGCGGACGATGATCTCGGCCAGGTAGGCCGGATCGCGATGGCCGTCCGGCTTGGCGACCACCAGTCGCGCGCCGACCTGCAAGGGCCAGAAGAACTCCCACACCGACACGTCGAAGGTGGACGGCGTCTTCTGCAAGACCACGTCGTAGGCGGCCAGCCCGTACTGGGCGTGCATCCACACCAGGCGGTTGACGATGGCGGCGTGCGAGACCGCGACACCCTTGGGGCGACCGGTCGAACCCGACGTGAAGATGACGTAGGCGGTATTGCCCGGACGCAGCGGCGAAAGACGCTCGGCATCGGTGACCGGGGCATCGTCGAAGCTGGACAGATCCAGCTCGTCGATCCGAACCTGGCGCGCCTCAACGCCTTCCAGATCATCACCGGAGGTGAGCACGCAGACCGGCTGCGCGGTCTCGAGGATGTACTGGGTGCGCTCGGCCGGGTGATCCGGATCCAGCGGCACGTACGCGCCACCGGCGACGGTCACCGCGTACATGCCCGCGACGAGGTCGATGGAGCGGCGCATGCCCAGCGCCACAAACGATTCCGGCCCGACGCCTTCGGCGATCAGCCAGCGCGCGAGCTTGCGGACACGAGCCGCGAACTCGGCATAGGACAGACTTGTCCCCTCGAACGTGACGGCGGTCGCGTCGGGAGTCAGCGCCACCTGCGCCTCGAACAGCGAAACCAGCGTCGCCGCAGCGCCTTCGGTGACCTCCGGCAGCGCAGCGTCCAGCTCGAACGCGGTCTCGTTCCAACCGACCAGCAGCTTGCGCCGCTCGCAGTCGCTGAGCAGCTCGACCTCGCCGACCAGCTGGGTCGGGTCGGCGGCCACCGCGGTGAGCATGCCGACGAAGCGCTGCGCGAAGACATCCGCGTACTGCGCGTCGAAAAGATCGGTCGCGTAGACGAGTTCGGCGTCCATGGTCGAGTCGCCGTCGACGACCTCGCTCAAGGTGAGCTGCAGGTCGAACTTGGCCGACTGCTGATCCACGGCCAGCTCGGACACGCTCAAGCCCGGCAGTTCCAGGGAGGTGCGGCCGAGGTTCTGGAACGACAGCATGACCTGGAACAGCGGGTGGCGCGCTTGCGAGCGGGCCGGGTTGAGCACCTCGACGAGCCGCTCGAAGGGCACGTCGGCGTGGGCGAACGCCTGCAGATCGCGCTCGCGCACGGTCTTGAGCAGTTCGGTGAAGCTCGCGCCGGTGTCCACCGGCGAGCGCAGCACCAGGGTGTTGACGAACATGCCGACGAGATCGTCCAGGGCCTGCTCGCCACGACCCGCCACCGGAATACCGACGGCGATGTCATCGGTGCCGCTCAAACGCGCCAGCAAGGCCGCGAAGGCACTGTGCACCACCATGAACAGGGTGGTGGCATTGCTCTGCGCCACCCGGTTCAGCCCGGCGATGAGCTCGCCCGGCACCTGGAAGCGATGGGTGCCGGCGTCGTACGACGCGACGGCGGGGCGCGGCTTGGCCGACAGGCGCAGCTCGTCCGGCAGCCCGGACAGCGTCGAGGACCAGTAGTCCAGCTGCTCGGTGATGAGCGAACGCGGATCCTCTTCCGAGCCCAGCGTTTCCCGCTGCCACAGCGCGTAATCCGCGTACTGCACCGGTAATTCGGTCCAGCCGGGCGTCTCGCCCTGACTGCGCGCGATGTAGGCGGTCATCAGGTCGCGCACCAGCGGGTTCATCGAGAAACCGTCGGCGGCGATGTGGTGGGCCACCAGGACCAGGACGTGATCGTCGGCCGAGAGCCGGTAGGCGCGCAGGCGAACCGCGGTCTCGGTGGTGACATCGAAGCCCTGGGCGGCGAATGCGTAGACCGCGGCGAACAATTCGCCGTCGGTCACGTCCATGACCTCGAGCTCCGGCACGGCGCGACCGGTCGGCAGCACCTTCTGGTAGGCGACGCCCTCGTGCGACGGGTAGATCGTGCGCAGCGACTCGTGACGCGCGATCACATCCGTGATCGCGCCGCGCATGGCATCGAGATCCAATGCGCCGGTGAGCCGTACGGCTGCCGGGATATTGTTCGCGGCCGACTCCGGATCGAACCGGTTGAGGAACCACATGCGCTGCTGCGCGAGCGACAGCGGCGGGTACTCGGGCCGGGTCTGCACGGTGAGCGCCTGGCGCACACCGGTTCCCGCGTGCGATTCCACCCGCGCGGCCAGCGAGGCCACGGTCGGGGCCTCGAACAGCGCGCGCACGCCGATCTCGGCGCTCAACGCGGCCGAGAGCCGCGCCACGACCTGGGTGGCGACCAGCGAGTTGCCGCCCAGCTCGAAGAAGTCGTCGTCCACGCCGACCCGCTCGACGCCGAGCAGATCGGCGAAGATCTGCGCGATGATCTCCTCGATCGGGGTCGCGGGGGCACGGAAGCGCTTGGCCTCGAACACCGGCGCGGGCAGCGCCCGGCGATCCAGCTTGCCGGAGGCGTTCACCGGGAAGGCATCGAGGACCACGATCGCGGCCGGGACCATGTAGCCCGGCAGCGACGAACCCACGGCGATCTTGACCGCATCGAGGTCGACGACCGAATCCGGCTCGCGGACCACGTAACCGACGAGCTGATCACCGGCGTGCGCATCGGTGCGGACCACCACGACGGACTGCGCGATGTTCGGCTGCGCCAGCAGCGCGGCCTCGATCTCGCCCAGCTCGATGCGCAGACCGCGCAGCTTGACCTGGAAGTCGGTGCGGCCCAGGTAGTTCAGTTCACCGTCGGCGGTCCAGGTGACGAGGTCACCGGTGCGGTACATACGGTCGCCGCCCACGAACGGGTTGGCCACGAACCGGTCCGACGACAGGTCCGGGCGGCCGAGGTAGCCGCGCGCCAGCTGATCGCCCGCCAGATAGAGCTCACCCGCGACACCCGGCGCGACCGGGTGCAGACGCGCGTCGAGCACGTAGGTCTCGGTGTTCCAGACCGGGCGGCCGATCGGCACGAACACGGTGTCGGTGTCGACTACCTCGTGGTAGGTGACATCGACCGCGGCCTCGGTGGGGCCGTACAGGTTGTGCAGTCGGGCCCCGGTCAGCTCGCGCAGTTTCTGCGCGGTCGGCGCGGGCAGCGCCTCACCCGAGGCGAACACCTGCCGCAAACGCGGTGCGGCGACCGAGGAGTCGCCGTTCTCGTTGCCGAGGGTGGCGACGAAGACCGAAAGCATCGACGGCACGAAGTGCGCGGTGGTGATGCCGGTGTCCGCGATGACCTGCGCCAGGTACACCGGGTCGCGGTGGCCGTCCGGCTTGGCGACCACCAGTCGCGCACCGGTCTGCAAGGGCCAGAAGAACTCCCACACCGACACGTCGAAGGTCGCCGGAGTCTTCTGCAGCACAGCGTCGTCGGCGTCGATCGGGTACTCGTGCTGCATCCACAGCAGGCGGTTCACGATCGCGCCGTGCTCGACGGCCACACCCTTGGGGCGGCCGGTCGAACCGGAGGTGAAGATGACGTAGGCGGTGTGCTCGGGCCGGATCGCCGCGCCCCGTTCGGCATCCGTGAGCGGAGCGTCGGAGTAGGCGTCCAGGTTGAGCGAATCCACCTCGAGCACCGGCACATTGCGGCCGGTGACGAAGTCGTCGCGGCCGGTGGTCAGGATCGCGACCGGCCGCGCCACATCGAGCACGTAGTCGATGCGCTCACCCGGCTGATCCGGATCCAGCGGCACGTACGCGCCACCGGCCTCCAGCACCGCGTACATGGCCACGACCAGGTCCAGCGAACGCCGGATGGCCAGTGCCACATGCGATTCCGCGCCCACACCCTGCGCGACGAGCTTGCGGGCCAGCTTGTGCACCCGCGCCGAGAACTCGGCGTAGGACAGACTCGTCCCCTCGAACTCCACGGCAGGCGCATCGGGGCTGGTCAGCGCCTGGGCCTCGAACAGCGAAACCAGGGTTCCCGGTTCGATGGCATGCGAGGTGTCGTTCCACTCCTCGAGCACGTGCTCGCGCTCGTCCGCCACCAGTAGATCGATGTCGCCGAGCGGCAGCTCCGGATTCGCCACCACGGCGGCCAGGATCAGATCCAGCCGGTGCGCGAACGCCTCGATGGTCGACTCGTCGAAAAGGTCCAGCGCGTAGGAGATCTCGGCGGACATGCCCGCGTTCTCCCCGCGGTCGTCCTGCGCCTCCTGCAGGGTCAGCTGCAGATCGAACTTGGCCAGACGCGCGTCGTAGTCGATGCCGTTGACCGACAGCCCGGGCAACTCCAGACTCGCCTGCCGGGTGTTCTGGAAGGTCAGCATGACCTGGAACAACGGATGCCGCGACTGCGAACGCGACGGGTTGAGCACCTCGACCAGCCGCTCGAACGGCACGTCCGCGTGCGCGAAGGCATGCAGGTCGGCGTCGCGGGAGCGGGCCAGCAGGTCGGCGAAGGTCTCGGAGCCGTCGACCTCGGTGCGCAGCACCAGGGTGTTGACGAACATGCCGATCAGGTCGTCGAGCGCGGCCTCACCACGACCGTGCACCGGGGTGCCGATCGCGATATCGGAGGTACCCGAGAGCCTGGCCAGCAGCACCGCCAAAGCGGAGTGCATGACCATGAACAGCGAGGCATTGTGGCGGCGACCCAGATCCACCAGCGCCTGCTGAGTTTCGGCGGAGATGGCGAACGGGTAGGTCCCACCCTGGTAGCTGGCCACGGCCGGGCGCGCCCGGTCGGCGGGCAGCACCAGCTCATCGGGCAGATCGGCCAGGGCGTCGGCCCAGTAGCGGATCTGCTTGGCGATCAACGACTCCGGATCTTCCTCGGAGCCCAGCACCTCACGCTGCCACAGTGCGTAGTCGGCGTACTGCACCGGCAGTTCCGCCCAGGCGGGGGCCTCCCACGAGGTGCGCGCCGCGTAGGCGACCATCACGTCACGCGCCAGCGGGCCCATCGACCAGCCGTCGGCGCTGATGTGGTGAACGACCATGCCGAGGATGTACTCGGTCTCGCTGAGCTCGAAAAGCGCCGCGTGCAACGGCACTTCGTCGGTCACGTCGAAGGCCATGGTGGCCAGCTCGACCAGGTGATCGATGAGGTTGGCGTCGGTGACCGGCACCGGCGTCAGGTCCGGCACGATCTGCGCGGCATCCAGCACCCGCTGCACCGGGCCGTGCACGGTCTCCGGGAAGACGGTGCGCAGCGACTCGTGGCGGTCGATGACATCGATGACCGCGACCTGCAGCGCCGCGATATCCAACTCACCCGACAGGCGGATGGCCACCGGGATGTTGTTGACCGCCGACGCGGTGTCGAAGCGGTTGAGGAACCACATGCGCTGCTGCGCAAGCGAAAGCGGTACCTCGCTGGGCCGCTCGCGAGCGACCAGCGCCTTGCGGCCGCCGTCACCGACATGCGATTCCACACGCGCCGCCAGGGCTTCCACGGTGGCGGCCTCGAACAGCATGCGCACCGGGACACGAGTATCGAGCGCGGTGCCCAGCCGGGTCGCGACCTGGGTGGCGATCAGCGAGTTGCCGCCCAGCTCGAAGAAGTCGTCGTCCACGCCGACGCGCGCGATGCCGAGCACCTCGCCGAAGATCTGGGCGACGATCTCCTCGATCGGCGTTGTCGGAGCACGGAATTCGCGGACCTCGAAGCGCGGCGCGGGCAGCGCCCGGCGATCGAGCTTGCCCGACGCGTTCACCGGGAACGCGTCCAGCACCATGATCGAACCCGGCACCATGTACGCGGGCAGGGTGCGCTGCAACGAGGTCTTGACCCCGTCCAGATCCACCGGGCCGCGGGTCACGATGTAGGCGACCAGCTGATCACCGGCGACCGTGTCGATGACCAGCACCACGGCCTGCTGCACCTTGGGGTGATCCAGCAGCGCGGTCTCGATCTCACCGAGCTCGATGCGCTGACCGCGGAACTTCACCTGGAAGTCGGTGCGGCCGATGTAGTCGATGACGCCGGGATCATTGTGGTTCCAGCGCACCAGGTCACCGGTGCGGTAGAGCCGGGTGCCCGGCTCGCCGTACGGGTTGGCGACGAAACGCTCGGCGCTCAGGTCCGGGCGGCCGAAGTAGCCGCGCGCCACCTGCGCGCCACCCAGGTACAGCTCACCCGGGACACCGGCGGGCACCGGGCGCAGGCCCTCGTCCAGCACGAAGGTCTGTGCGTTCCACACGGGACGGCCGATGGGCACCGAGGTGACCACGGGCGCGTCGATGGCCGCGTAGGTGGCGTGCACGGTGAACTCGGTCGGGCCGTACAGGTTGTGCACGGCCGCGGTGGAGAAGCGGCGGAAGGCCGTCACAGTGGCGGGCGGCAGCGCCTCACCGGCGACGAGAACTGCACGCAGGGAAAGGCATTCGGCGGCCGAGGCGCTGGAGGCGAACACGCTCAGCATGGACGGCACGAACGAGGTCATGGTGACCCGGTGGCGTCCGATGACCTCGGACAGGTACATCGGATCGCGGTGCCCGTCCGGCGCGGCGATGACCTGCTGCGCGCCCACGGCCAGCGAACCGAACAGCTCCCACACCGACACGTCGAAGGTGACCGGCGTCTTCTGCAGGATCACATCGGTGTCGTCGATGTCGTATTCGCCGGTGATCCAGGCGATCTGGTTGAGCACCGCGGCATGCGGCACGGCCACACCCTTGGGGCGGCCGGTCGAGCCGGAGGTGAACAGCACGTAGGCGGCATTGCCGGCCCGCAGCGGAGCCACCCGGCCCGCGTCGGTGACCGGGGCGTCGCTGTAGTCGCCGAGATCCAGCGAATCCAGGTGCAGCACGGCACAATCCGAGGATTCCACCGCATCCATCGCGGTGGTCAGCAGCACCACCGGCTCGGCGGTGCGCAGCACGTAATCGGTGCGCTCGGCCGGGTGATCCGGGTCGATCGGCACGTACCCGCCACCGGCGGTCAAGGTCGCGTAGATGGCGACCAGCATGTCCACCGAGCGGCGAATTCCCACCGCCACCAGGGACTCCGGGCCCACGCCCTCGTCGATGAGCTTGCGCGCCAGGCGATTCACCCGGCCGGCGAACTCGGCGTAGGACAGCTCCTCGGCCGGGCCGAACATGCTGCCGCTGCGCTCGCCCGGATCGAAGATCAGGGCGGTGGCCTGCGGGCGGATCCGCACCTGCTGCTCGAACAGGTCGAGAACCGTTGCCGCGGTGGGTAGCTCGCGCTCGGTGTGATTCCAGGCGTGCAGCACGGTCTCGCGCTCACCCGAACCCAGCACGTCGATATCGCGCACCACCGTCTGCGGCGCGGCGACGGCGGTCTCGAGCACGCGCAGGTAGCGCTGCCCGAATTCGGTGACGGTCGCGGCGTCGAACAGATCGGTGGCATACGACAGCACCACCGACAGCCCGGCCGGCGCACCGACCAGATCGCGCTGTTCGGTCAGCGTCCACTGCAGGTCGAACTTGGCGATATCGACCTCGAGCTCGTCCGCGGAGACGGTGAGGCCGGGCAGCTCCATGGAGCCGTGCGACATCTCCTGGAACGACAGCATGACCTGGAACAGCGGATGCCGGGCCTGCGAACGGGTCGGGTTGATGACCTCGACCAGCCGCTCGAACGGGACATCGGTGTTGGCGAAGGCCGCGAGGTCGGTCTCCCGGGTGCGGGCCAGGAAATCGGTGAAGCGTTCCGCCCCATCCACTTCCGAGCGCAGCACCAGGGTGTTGACGAACATGCCGATCAGGTCGTCGAGCGCCTGCTCGCCACGACCGGCGACCGGGGTACCGATGGCGATATCGCTGGTGCCCGACAAGCGGGCCAGCAGCACGGCCAGCGCGGAGTGCATGACCATGAACAGCGAAACACCCTGGGCGCGAGCCAGAGCCGCGAGCCGGACGTGCAGTTCCGCCGGGATCTCGAAGGTGACGCGGGAACCGTGGAAGCTCTGCACGGGCGGGCGCGGACGGTCGGCGGGCAGGTCCAGCTGATCCGGCAGCCCCGCCAAACTCTCACGCCAGTGCGTGATCTGGCGTGCGGCCATGGACTCGGCATCGGATTCCGCGCCCAGCACCTCACGCTGCCAGATGCTGAAGTCCTGGTACTGCACCGGCAGCGGAGCCCACGCGGGCTCCTGCCCGGCCACGCGCGCCAGGTAGGCGGCGGTCATGTCGCGCGAGAGCGGACCGAACGAGAACCCGTCCGCCGCAATGTGATGCACGACGAACGCGACGGCCAGATCGACGTCGCCCGGCTCGTTCGCGAGCCGGAAGACCCGCACCCGGATCGGCAGCTCGGTCGACACGTCGAACCCGGTGGAGGCGAATGCCGCCAGCGCGGAGGGCAATTCGGCCTCGGCGAGGTCGGCGACCTCGATGCCCAGCTCCACCTCGGACATGGGCAGCACGCGCTGGAAACCGCCGTCCCCGGACTCGGGGAAGATGGTGCGCAACGATTCCTGGCGCGCGACCACATCGCTCAGCGCCAGCTGCAACGCGTCGACATCGACCTCGCCGCGCAACCGCACCACGAACGGCAGGTTGTAGGTCGGGACGTTCGGGTCGAACTGGTTGAGGAACCACATGCGCTGCTGCGCCAGCGACAGCGGCACCCGCTCCGGACGCTGCTGCGCGACCAGCGGCGGACGCGCCGAAACATCGGACGGCCCTTCGGCTTCCACCCGCGCGGCCAGACCGGCGACGGTCGGGCTCTCGAACAACGCACGCACACCCAGCCGGGTGCTGAACGCGGCCGAGATGCGGGCCACCACCTGGGTGGCGACCAGCGAGTTACCGCCCAGATCGAAGAAGTTGTCGTCGACGCCGACCCGCTCGTGGCCGAGCACATCGGCGAACACGCCCGCCACGATCTCCTCGGCGGCGGTGCGCGGGGCCCGGTAGCCGGCGGCGTCCGCGCTGAACACCGGGTCCGGCAGGGCCTTGCGGTCCAGCTTGCCGGAAGTGTTGAGCGGGAACGCGTCCAGCACCATGATCGATGCCGGGACCATGTAGGTCGGCAGCTTCTCGGCGACGAAACGGGTCAGTTCGACCGGTTCCACCGACTGGCCGGGCTTGGGCACCATGTAGGCAACCAACTGCTGACCGGTGGCGGTATCCATCACCAGCACGGCGGCCTGGCTGACGGCCGGATGTGCGAGCAGGTCGGTCTCGATCTCGCCCAGCTCGATGCGCTGGCCACGGAACTTGACCTGGAAGTCGGTGCGGCCGATGTACTCCAGCGCGCCGGACTCATTCCAGCGAACGAGGTCACCGGTGCGGTACATGCGCTCGCCGGAGCTGAACGGGTTGGCCACGAAGCGATCCGAGGTCAGATCCGCACGGCCCTTGTACCCACGCGCCAGCTGACGGCCCGCAAGATAGAGCTCACCCGAGGCACCGACGGCGGCGGGCCGCAGGCGCGAATCCAGTACGTAGACTTCGACATTCCACTCGGGCAGACCGATCGGCACCGTGACGGTGTCGGCGGCCGTGTTCTCCCAATAGGTCACCGAGACCGCGGCCTCGGTCGGGCCGTACAGGTTGTGCAGCCCCGCGTCGGTGATCTCGCGGAACCCCGCGCCGGTCTCCGGCGGCAGCGCCTCACCGATCACGAAAACGTAGCGCAGCGAGGCACATTGGGCCCGCGTCGCGTGCGAGACGAACACCGTCAGCATGGACGGCACGAAGTCGGTGACCGTGACACCGTGCCGCTCGATCATCTCGGCGACGTACAGCGGATCGCGGTGGCCGTCCGGGGTGGCGACGATCAGCTTCGCGCCCACCAGCAGGGGCATGAAGTAGCCCCACAGCGACACGTCGAAGGTGGTGGCCGTCTTCTGCAGGTACACATCGTCGGCGGTCATCGGATACTCGTCGAGCATCCACAGTTCTTGGTTGACGATGGCGTGGTGGGTGACCGCGACGCCCTTGGGACGACCGGTCGAACCCGAGGTGTAGATGACGTAGGCGGTGTTGTCCGGCCGCAGCGGGGCCACGCGATCCGCATCGGTCACCGGCTCGTCGGAGAACGCCGACACGTCGAGCGCGTCGATCTCCAAGCGCCGCACCGACTCCGGCAGTTCCAGCTCGTCACGCGCGGTGGTCAGCACGCAGACCGGTCCCGCGGACTCCAGGATGTAGGCGGTGCGATCGGCCGGATGATCCGGATCGATCGGCACGTACGCGCCACCGGCGCGCAGCACCGCGTGCATGCCCACCACCAGGTCCAGCGAACGCCGCATGCCCAGGGCCACCAGCGATTCCGGCCCGACACCATCGGCGATCAGGAAGCGGGCCAGGCGGTTCACGCGCGCACCGAACTCGGCGTAGGTGAGCTGCTCACCCTCGAACTCGACAGCGATCTTGTCCGGCGTCAGCGGAATCTGCTTGTCCAGCAAGGCCGGAAGCGTGGTGACCGGCACCTCGTGGCCGGACTCGTTCCACTCCAGCAGCGTCTGGACGCGCTCGTCCTCGGTGGTGATCGGCAGACCCCACACGGTCTGCTCGGCCCCCGCCGCCAGGAAGCGATCGAAGAACTCCAGGAACCGCGCGTGATGGCTGCGCGTCTCACCCTCGGAGTACAGGTTGGGGTTGGTCTCGAAGTCGATGTGGTTCCGGGTGCCCTTCACCGACTGGTAGAAGTTGACGCCCAGATCCTCGATGGAACCGGTGGACAGCACGCTGTATTCACCGGTGAGATCGCCCAGCACGACCTCGTTGTGGAACAACATGATGTTGACCCACGGACCGAAGAACTGCGAGCCGATCTCGCCGTTGAAGTCGCCCGCGCTGTCGCGGCGAATGTCCTCGGCGCGGTAGCGCTGGTGACGCAGGGCGCCGGACACCGAAACCGTCACCTGCTGCAGCAGCTCGGCCACGGTGGTGCCGTGCCCGACCCGCAGGCGCAGCGGCACGATGTTCGAGGTGGCACCGCCGGAGCGACGCATGATCGCGGTCGTACGCGCGGTCACCGGCAGGCTGAGGATGACGTCCTCGCTACCGGTCCACTGCGCAAGGTAAGCGGCGAAACCCGCGATCAGCAGTCCGGCGGGCGAGGATTCGTGGCGTGCCACGGCCGCGTCCAGCAGCGAAGCCTGATCCTCGTCGAGCGCACCGGTGGCGATCCGGTTGACCGCGGCCGGCGGCGCGGACCGCCCGGCCAGGCTGGTGCCGTCCTCGAGCCCGGCGACCCGCTCGGCCCAGTACTCCTTGTCGGCCTTGAAGCGGCTCGACTCGCGGTAGGCGAATTCCTGCTCGACCAGGGTCGGCAGATCGGTCAGCTTGTGCGGTGCGGGCTCTTCGCCCCGGACGTACGCGGTGTACAGCTCCGCGGTCCGGGTCAGATAGGTCACCGCGCCGAAGCCGTCAAGCACGATGTGGTGAATTCGGGCGTACCAGTAGTAATGGCCCTCGGCCAGTTTCACCATGGCCGTCTTGATCAGACGGTCCCGGGTCAGGTCCAGCGGGGCGCTGTAGTCGGCGCGCATCCACTCCTGCGCGGCCGCGGCCGGATCGGCCTCACCGCTCAGATCGACGTGGTAGATGGTGCGATCCAGCGAGTGATCGACCATCTGCATGGGCTCACCGTCGCGTTCGACAATGCGCAGGAAGCCCGACCCGAACTCCTCGGAGCCCTTCACCATGGCGCGTTCTAGCAACTCGATGTCGAGTTCGCCGCGCAGCTCGATGTACTGCGCGATATTGATCGGTACCTGCGGGTCCAGGTGCTGGGAGTACCAGATACCGAGCTGCGCGGGAGACAGCGGGAAGAGATCGCCCGACCCCGGTGCGATTTCGCTTCCAGCTTCGCCGTTGCTGCCGAAATCCAGCCGGTTCAACCCAAACCTCGCTTCCGAACACCGCTACCCGCAGCGTTCCCCGCCGAAAACCCGAACAGGACGCCACAGCCGCTTCAGCGTGGCGTCCAGTGTTCGGGGCTCACTTCACCGTAAATTGAGACTCCCTGGGGTATCCCCCCAGCTGGCCGATCTTGTTACATGGGCACGACCACACCCACCGGCGGTTGCCGGGTCACAGTCGCGATTCTGGTGACGGACACTCGGTCCAATCTACCGTCAGCGCGCAAGCCGATACCAGAAAGGGCCATAGCCCTTAGCTATCATCGCATTTCGGCCGTTCAGCCAGTGATCTGCGACCTATCGCGTGCAGGATCGTACAGGTGTGACTGGGCGCAGTTCACCGATTCGGCCAGGGCTTTTCCGACCAGGATCACGGCGGCTTGCCGCAGGTCGGCGGCCTCGACCCGGTCCGCGATATCGGTCAGCGTGCCCCGCAGGACCTGCTGCTCGGGCTGTGTCGCCCGGTAGACGACCGCGACCGGGCAATCCGCGCCGTAGTCCGGAATCAGCTCCTGCGCGAGCGTCCGGATGCGAGTGATGGCGAGATGCAAGACCAGGGTTGCCCGGGTGCGCGCGAAGTTGGCCAGCGACTCCGATTCGGGCATAACGGTCGAGCGGGCCTGTGTGCGAGTCAACACAACGGACTGCACCTGCTCGGGCACGGTCAGCTCCGCGCCCAGCAGTGCCGCGGCCGCCGCGTACGCCGGAACACCCGGCGTCACGTCCCACGCGATCCCCAGCGCGTCCAGCCGCCGCTTCTGCTCGGTCAGCGCCGAATATATGGACGGATCCCCCGAGCACAGCCGCGCGACATCCTTACCCTCGGCATGCGCCCGCGCGCAGTGCGCGATGATCTCGTCGAGATCCAGCTTCTGGGTGTCGATCAGCTCGGCCTCGGGCGCGCAGTACGCCAGCACCTCGGGATCCAGATAGGTCCCCGCGTACAGGCAGACCGGCGATCGCCGCAGCAACTCCACCGCCCGCACGGTCAGCAAGTCCGCCGCCCCGGGCCCGGCTCCGATGAAGTGCACAGTCACGGGCCGAGTCTGGCACAGGTCAGCCGCTGACCTCGAAGTTGGTCAGGACCTTGGTGGCGCGCAGGCGTACCACCAGCTCACCGGGAACGGCATTGCGCTTGCCGAATTCGTCGGCGCGCTCGGCACCCATATAGCGGGCCGCGATATCGGTCGCCGTGCGCAGCAGCTCGTCGGGCTCCTCGGAGACCTTCGCCACGCCCTGCACCTGAACGAAGGAGTAGGGCGGTTCGGCCATGTCCACGCACAGGGTCACCCGGCCATCGCGCAGCAGCCAGCGCCCCTTGGCGGTGTCCTTGCCGGTATTGAAGACGATCTCGTCGTCCTCGAGGACGAACCAGATCGGGGTGACCAGGGGGCGGCCGTCGGCGGCGATGAACGCCAGCTTTCCGGTCCGGGTGCCCTCGTTGAGGAAGTCGCGCACACGCTGATCGGACAGTGAGGTCATGCCGGTCACGCTACGACCTCAGATGGCCCCGCGCTCGCGAGCCCTGGCCACGGCGGAGGTTCGCGACTTCACGCCGAGCTTCGAATAGATATGGACCAGATGGGATTTGACGGTGGTCTCCGACAGGAACAGGCGCTTGCCGATCTCCCGGTTGGAGTGCCCGTCGGCGACCAGCCGCAGCACCTCGATCTCGCGCGGGCTCAGCGTGGTGTCCGGCTTGCGAACCCGGGTCATCAAGCGGGAGGCCACCGATGGGGACAGCACGCTCTCGCCCTCCGCGGCCGAGCGGACGGCGGCAAGCAGTTCAGCGGGCGGGGTGTCCTTGAGGATGTAGCCGACCGCGCCCGCCTCGATCGCGCCGAGGATGTCGGCGTCGGTGTCATAGTTGGTGACCACCAGCACATTCGGCGGGCTGGGCAGATCGCGCAGGGCCGCGGTGGCCTCCGCGCCGGACTTGCCCGGACCGAAGCGCAGGTCCATCAGCACCAGGTCGACGGGAGTGGTCGCGCAGAACGCCACGGACTCTTCGGCGGTGGCCACCTCGCCCACGACTTCGATGTCGTCGGAATCGGTTTCGGCGACGCCGGAGTCCAGCAGGGCGTGCAGGCCCGCGCGGACGATGGCGTGATCGTCGGCGAGGAGGATTCGGATCATTGGTCCTCCAAAGGGAACAGAACGGTGACGGCGGTGTGGCCGGGTTCGGATTCGACGTCCATGGTGCCGCCCTGCTGTTCGACCCGGCTGCGCATGGCATTGAGACCGAAACTGCCGGAAGGGGATTCGGCCAGCACCGCCGGTTCGATGCCGACGCCATCGTCCACCACGTCCAGGTGCACGGCGTCATCGGCGTAGGTGAGGGTGATGCGCATGCGCCGAGCGTGGGCGTGCCGCACCACATTCGAGACGGCGCCCTGCGTGATGCGCACCAGCGCGGCCTCGATCGGCATGGGCAGCCGCTGCGGGTCGCCCTCGACGAGTACCTGGGCGTCGAGATCGGGGGCCGCGGCCCGCTCGGCGATGCGGTTGAGAGCGCCCGCGAGGGACTGCCCGTCCAGCGGCGCGGGCGTGAGTTCGGCGATCAGCTGCCGAGTTTCGACCAGACTGTCGGCCGCGGTCTCCCGCGCCAGCCGGATTTTCTCCAGCGCGGGATGTTCCGGGGCGGCGCGCTCGACGGCGTGCAGCAGCAGCTGAATACTGCTGAGCCCCTGGGCGACCGTGTCGTGGATCTCCTGGGCCAGGCGCTCGCGCTCGGCCATCTTGCCCGCGGTGCGTTCCTGTTCGGCGAGAGTGTTTCTGGTGGCGAGCAATTCGTCGATGAGCCGCTGCCGTTCGGCGGCCTCCGCGAACAGCGCCTGGTAGCCGAGCCCGATGGCCACCGCCACCAGCGCGCCCAGCAGCGGGCCGATCACCCCGGCCACCGTCCAGCCGCGATGCGCGGCGAACCCGACCACCGACACCACCGTGGTCACCAGCACCGCGAGCAGGCCCCAGTTGCGCGGCAGCAGATGCAGATACAGGAAGAAGAGGCCGAACACGAGATAGACGGCCAGCGGCGCGACGATCACCAGCCCCAGCCACAGCAGCGTCAGCACGCCCAGCCAGATGCGGGCCGCGAACAGATTGCGGCGGAATCGCCCGCCGGTGAAGTAGACGCCGAGGAAGACGCCCGCGAGCACGATCACCAGCGCCGGATGCGAGCCGGTGAGGACCTCCTGCACCGCCACCACGACGGTGAGCGCCACCACCATGGCATGCAGGCCGACCTGCAGGGCGGAGAAGACCGGGGTCAGCGGGGAGCGGTGCACGCGACCAGCTTATGCCCGGCTATTGCCGCGGCATCCATCGAAAGTAGGAAACGCCGCCCTACCCATTGCCGAAGCGAGAACCTCCCGCTCGACGATGGTTTCGGGGTCGGACACGGACAGAGTGGAGTCATGTTCGTTGCACTCCGAGATCTGCGGGCCGCCCGCGGCCGCTTCCTCCTCATTTCCCTGGTGGTCACGCTGGTCGCGCTGCTGGTGAGCTTTCTCAGCGGCCTGACCGCCGGACTGGCGCACCAGAACATTTCCGCCGTCCAGGCCTTGAACACCGACACGGTCGTGTTCTCCGACACCGGTTCGTCCCCCTCCTTCGACGCCTCGACGCTGAGCACCGAGCAGGTGCAGGCCTGGCAGCAGGCGGGCGGCACCGTCGACCCGATCGGCATCAGCCGCACCCGCGCCACGCTGGGCGGCGAGTCCCCCACCCAGGTGGCACTGTTCGGCGTCCAGGGCACCCCTTTCGGCAAGCGCGTGGCAACCGATCCGGGTTCGGTCATTCTGTCCAAGGCCGCGGCCAAGGACCTGAAGGCCGCGACCGGTGACACCGTCGAGCTGGGTTCCGCGTCCTACACCGTGCAGGGCGTCACCGACGACGACTGGTACGCGCACACCCCCGTGGTATGGATGACGCTGGCGGACTGGCAGTCCCTCAATCCGCACGCCGGCGCGGCCACCATCCTCGCGGTGTCGGGTGTCAGCGATCAGAGCGCGCTCAATGCCTCCGCGCACACCACCACGACCAGCACCAAGGATTCGCTGTCCGCGATGGCGTCCTACAAGGCCGAGAACGGCTCGCTGACGCTCATGACGGTGATGCTGTTCGCCATCTCCGCGTTGGTGATCGGCGCGTTCTTCACGGTCTGGACCGTGCAGCGCGCTCCCGATATCGCCACCCTCAAGGCACTCGGCGCGACCACCGGTTCGCTGGTTCGCGATGCCCTCAGCCAGGCGCTGATCGTGCTGCTGCTGGGCGTCGGCGTGGGTGTCGGCATGACCGTGCTGGCGGGCGCATTCATGGGCGGCGCAGTGCCTTTCGTGCTCAGCGTGAGCACCACCCTGTTCCCCGCCGCCGCCCTGATCGTCCTCGGCCTGCTGGGCGCGACCTTCGCCCTGCGCTTCCTCGTCACCACCGATCCCCTCACCGCCCTGAACCAGGCCCGCTGATGACCACGGTTCCCTTGTCTCCCAGGAGCATCGCGATGACCAACACCCTCACCGTCTCCGACCTGACCCTCACCTTTCCCGACGGCGCGGACCGCATCACCGCGCTCGATCACGTGCACCTGCGCGTGGCGGGCGGCGAGATCGCGGCCATCACCGGACCTTCCGGCTCGGGCAAGTCGACCCTGCTGGCCACGGTGTCCACGCTGCTGCGCCCGGAGTCGGGCCGTGTCGAGCTCGAAACCGCCTCGGGCACTCTCGATCTCGTCGGTCTGAGCCGCCGCGATGCCGCCACCCTGCGCCGCGATTCGATCGGCATCGTGTTCCAGCAGCCGAATCTGGTGCCCGCGCTGACGGCCCTCGAACAGCTCGAGGCCATGGTGCATCTGGGCCAGACCTGGTTCGTCTCCCCCGCGCGGCGACGCGAAGCCCGTTCGCGTGCACGGGATCTGCTGGGCGCGGTGGGGCTCTCGGGTCACGAGAACAAGCGACCCGGTCAGCTCTCGGGCGGTCAACGGCAACGCGTGAACATCGCCCGGGCCCTGATGAACGATCCGTCGCTGCTGGTCATCGACGAACCGACCAGTGCCTTGGATCAGGAACGCGGCGCGGCCATCATCGAACTGATCGTCAATATCGTGCGCTCGCACGGAGCGGCGACTTTGCTGGTCACCCACGACCTTTCGCATCTGGATCAGATGGACAGCGTCTACCGAATGGTCGACGGCGTGCTCACTCCGCAGCAGGCCGCGCTCGCGGCGTAACCGCCCGAGCGGCCCGGTCCCGAATCCGAAGAATTTCCCGGACCAATTCTTCGGGTTCGTGGACCGTGAAATCGACGTCCAACTCCAACAGGCGATGCGCGATCCACAGCGGCAGATCCTCCCGCCGCATATCCAGCACACACGCCGAATCACCGCGGGCCGCAACCTCTCCCGGCCCCTCCCCCAGCCGACCGATCACCTTGTCCGCGGGCGCCTCGATATCGACCAGGAAGCGCTGCGTCGACAACCCCCAGTCGGTGCGCTGACCGACAACGTAAGCGGCGGGATCCGAAGCGGGTAGCTCGCGCGCCACGAACCGCGCACCGGTGGCCTGCACCCGCTCGATCCGATCGACTCGAAACACCCGCCAATCGTCTCGCTCCAGATCGAATCCCACGAGATACCACCGGTGTTTGTGCGGCACCAATCCCACCGGCTCGATATTGCGCCGGGATTCGGCCCCCGACGCCGACAGATACGCGAAACGAACCCTCTCCCTATTGGTTATCGCGGCCGCAAGAGCGGTGAGCAACTCGGGATCGATAGGGTTTGCGCCCGCGCCGGGCGTGACAGTGGCAACCCCCAGAACCCGAACCCGCCGCCGCAATTTCGCAGGCAACACCTGCTCGAGTTTGGCGAGCGCCCGCACCGACGCCTCCTCGATCCCCGCAATCGACGCCCCCGCCGCCGCCCGCAGCCCAACCGCAATAGCGACCGCCTCCTCGTCATCCACCAGCAACGGCGGCATAGCGGCCCCCGCAACCAGCCGATACCCACCCGCCGCCCCCATGCTGGCTTCGACGGGGTACCCGAGCTCCCGCAACCGATCGATATCGCGCCGCACGGTCCGATCGGTCACCCCGAGCCGTTCCGCCAGTTCACTTCCGGGCCATTCCCGCGGAGTCTGCAACAGGGACAGCAGCCGCAGCAGCCGTGCCGGGGTATCGCTCATGACCTCCACCCTCCGCTCGAAGTAGGACCAGGCTAGTCCTAGATACCCCTGGCATGCCAATCAATAATTGACCGATCGGTCTTGATAGCGGTAGCGTGCTCGGCATGGCGAGGACCAAGGAGTTCGATCCCGACATCGTGTTGCGGCGCGCACTCGAATTGTTCTGGGAGCGCGGGTACGACGCGACGTCGATGTCGGATCTGGTTGAGCATCTTGGGATTGCCAAGGCGAGTATCTACGGGACCTTCGGGGGGAAGCGGGACCTGTTCCTGAAGGCGTTGCAGCGGTATCTCGAGTCCACCGATCCGGTGATCATGACGGAGCTGTCGCAGCCGGGGCCGGTACTGCCCGCCGTGCGTGCGCTGGTGGAGCGGTTCGTTCGCGAAGCCTCAAGTCCGGACTCGTATCTGGGCTGCATGGTCGTGAACAGCGCGGTGCAGTTGGCCCGGCGCGACGAGTCGGTGGCGCGGCTGGTGGAGTCCAGTTGGGCGCACCTCGAGACGACCCTCACCGCGGCACTGCTGCGCGCCCGTGCACAGGGTGAATTGTCCGCGGATTCCGATCCGCGGGCACTTGCCCGATTCCTCCTGGTCTTCTTCCAAGGTGTCCGAGTTCTGGAGCGCGCGCCGGATTCGACTGCGCGCCTGGCGGATGCGGCGCGGGTAGCCGTATCCGCGCTCGGCTGAACAGCTTTGCGATCTATCCACAGGCTTTACACCCATTCTCATTCAAGACCGTTCGTTCCACATAAGGAGTTGCGTCTCTCATGACCACCCGTTTCGACGAGAAAATCGTGCTGATCACCGGCGGGGCCGGAGCCATCGCGGGTGCCACCGCGCAGGCCTTCGCCGACCGTGGCGCGACCGTGGTGCTGGCCGGCCGCAATGCCGAACAGCTCAAGCGTGCGGCCGCGGAAATCCGCACCGACGGCGGCAAGGTCGACTGGGTGCAGGCCGATGTCACGGACACCTACCAGGTCGAGGCCATGGTGGACGAGGTGGTGCGGCGGCACGGCGCACTGCACGTGGCATTCAACAATGCCGGAATCCTCGGCACCCCCGCGCCGGTCGGGGAACTGGAGGATATCGACTGGCATCGGGTCATCGATGTCAATCTGACCGGGGTTTTCCTGTCCATGAAGCATCAGATCGCGCATATGCGTGGCAATGGCGGCGGGGTCATCGTGAATATGGCCTCGAATATCGGCGCGCACGGCCGTCGCCCGGGATTGGCCGCCTATGCCGCGTCCAAGGCCGCCGTCAGTGCGTTGACGCAGACCGCCGCGCGCGACCATATCGGTGACGGCATTCGCATCAATGCGGTGAGTCCGGGTGCGACCGATACGCCGATGTCTTTCCGCCCCGGTGAAACTCGTGCCGATCGCGACGCACGGGTGGCCACCGCAATTCCGGTCGGTCGGGTCGGCGATCCGGCGGAGATCGCGGCGGCCGTGGTGTGGCTGGCCTCCCCCGAATCGAGTTTCGTCATCGGACACGATCTGGTCATCGACGGCGGCGCCACCGCCTGAACACCTCACCGCCGAGTACCCGGGCGCTGCGAAATTTCGATAGCAGAATGGAAGTGGGCTGTTGAACCGGCAGACATCCAACTGTCATCTGCGCTGACTAATGTGCTGGGAATTCGCAGGTCGTGGTATTAGGAGCAGGTCGCGATGAGGGACACACTGCCATCCAAGAACCAAGTCCTTCAGGCTTGCCGAGGGACCGGTCAGCCCGGACATCCACTACTTCGCGCCGCGCACGATCTGACCTCATTGCATGAGCGTCTACTCTGCGCGGAGCCGGATGAGTTGGTCCAACTCGACACCGTCAGAACGCATTTGGTGGACGATATCGACCGCTGGGTGACCGGCCAATTACCACCCTCGCACGGCGCGGCCCGCGTGCACACCGAAACTCTGGGGGCGGTCATCGACCGCCTCGCGCGCCTCACCGCCGCCGCCTACGCCGCGCTGGCCCGCGAATCCGGCCAGGAGCTCACCATCGCCTGGGAGCACCTGGCCGAATTAGCGGTCGGCTACGAGGATTTGGCGTCGGAGGTCACCACCGGCCGGCGCCGCCTACCCGGCACTCACTGAGGCTGCTGCGCCGCCAGCACCCGGGCGGCTTCCCGCGTCGCGTTCGAATTCGGTTGCAAGTAGCGCGAACCCGCCAGCTTGACGCGCAAATGCTCTGCCACGGTGACGGGTTCGTATTTGCTGCCCTCGCCGATACAGGACGGCAGCGTCTCAATCAGCGCGTCGGCATTGCCGTCACAGAAATAGGCCGCGCTGCGGCGACGCCGAATAGTGCCGTCCACTACCGGTGGCTTCACCCGATGCAGCGTCGACAACCAGCGTTCATTGGTCCAACGGGCCATGAGGTCACCGAGATTCACCAGCAGCGCCCCGTCCGCGGGCGCGACATCGTGCCAGATCCCGTCCGCGCCGAGCACCTGCAAGCCCGCGACCTGATCGGCCCACAACACCGTGAGAATGCCGTAGTCGGTGTGCTCACCCATCCCGGTGAGTTCACCGTCCAGGTCGACCGTGCCGGGCGGCAACGCATAATTGTTCATGCGCAGGACATCCTGCGAATGGTCGATGAACGGCTCGAAGTACCCGGCAGGCAACTCGAGCGCCTGCGCGAACGCACCCGCCAATGTGCGCGCCACCCGGCCCGCCTCGGCGAAATAGGCCCGTACCGGGTCCCGGAATTCAGGAAGCTCTGCGGGCCAGACATTTTCGGCATACTCGACCGCGGACAGCGCCAACCCCGGATGGTCCGAGACCGCGACCCCGATATTGAACGCTTCGAAGAAGTCGTTCATCCGCGACGCCTGCTCCACCCCGAGGCTCAAGCTCAAACTCTCGCTCTTGGGTGGCGAGTACCCCCGATTGATCGGCGGCGGCACGCGATATCGCTTCTTCACCTCCAGTTCCAGACCGAAGAAGCCGTCGAGAGCGGCCGCGAATTCGTCCAGCACGCCCGGTGGCACACCATGTCCCACGATCTGCATGAATCCGACGGTGCTGCAGGCTGCGTCGATCGCCCGCGCCACCGCCGCCCGGTCCTCCGCGCCACCTTCGCCGACGAAGGCGCTGATATCGATGATCGGTACCTGGAAAGTCACTGCCCTGCCTTCCTGTCGCTTCGAGTAAAACACGGGTGATAAGTCACAGCAATCGGATCGGGCATACTGGATCGCGTGAACGATGAATCCGCCCTGGCCGCGCTCGTCGGTGGCGTTGTCCGCGATCTGCGCGAGAAGTCAGGGCTGTCGATGCGGGAACTCGCCCGCCGCGCGGGAATCAGCCAGCCGTTCCTGAGTCAGATCGAGCGCGGGGTGAGCGCACCGTCGATGATCACCACCTATCGCCTGGCCGCCGCGCTCGGTGTGACGCCCGGCGATCTGCTCCCGGCCCCCGACACTGACCGGGTGACGGTGGTGCGCGCGGACGAGGGCCCGCGGCTCCCGGTCGGTGACCGCCCGGACGCCGCGGTGGGCCGGGCATTGCACATGCGCCCGAACAGCCCGCTCGAGGTGATCGAATATCTCGTGGAACCGGGCCAATTCATTGGCGGCTGGTTCGAATCCACCGGTGTCACCGGCGTTTACATCGTGACGGGTCAACTCGACGTGGAGTTGGTCGGCGTGGGCCGAATCCGCCTCGGCCCCCGCGATTTCGTCGACTTTCCCGCCACCGTGCGCGACCGCTGGCACCTGGTCGACGACCAGCCGGCCCATGTGCTGCTGGTCGTCGCCCGGCCGAGCTGAGCTACGGCTGCTGAGCCGCGTACCAGGCCAAGAGCTCCGGATCGTCGACGGCGGTCGGCGCGATCACGGTCGAGACCTCCGCCCCCTGGAACAGCTTCTTGATCGGCACTTCCAGCTTCTTGCCGG
Organism: Nocardia sp. NPDC059240; assembly: GCF_042753865.1. Lineage (NCBI taxonomy): Bacteria > Bacillati > Actinomycetota > Actinomycetes > Mycobacteriales > Nocardiaceae > Nocardia > Nocardia sp. NPDC059240. Next base: position 294,855 of record NZ_JBHZAC010000006.1, read on the forward strand.
TCCGGGTGTGCGGAATGCCGGGAGCCTCGATGATGACGTCGGGCACGTGCCGCGGCGAAACCTCGGCACGGATGGTCGCGTTGATCCGCTGCTTCAGCTCATCGGTGAGTTCCGCGCCCGGAGCCAGCGTCACGAAAAGCGGCATCCAGTAGGCGCCTTCGGGCAACTCGACGCCGATGACCAGCGCCTCGGCGATGTCCGGAAGCGCTTCGACGGCCTGATAGATATCGGCGCTGCCCATCCGGATGCCCTGACGGTTCAGGGTCGAATCCGAACGCCCGTGCACGATGATGCTGCCGTGCTCGGTGATGGTGATCCAGTCGCCGTGCCGCCAGACGCCCGGGAACATCTCGAAGTAGGCGTCCCGATACCGGGAGCCGTCCGGGTCGTTCCAGAAGGCCACCGGCATGGACGGCATCGGCTTCGTGATGACCAGTTCGCCGACCTCGTCGCGCACCGGTTGCCCCTGCTCGTCCCAGGAGTCCAGGGCCACACCGAGATACGGGGCGGAGAGTTCACCCGGCCAGACCGGCACGGTGCGCACGCCGCCGATGAACGCCGACACCACATCGGTGCCGCCGCTGATCGAGGCGACCGGCACGTGCTCACCGACATTGTCGCGCAACCACAGCGACGAAGACGGCGGCAGCGAGGACCCGGTGATTCCGATCAGCCGCAGCGCGGACAGATCGTGGTCGGTACGCGGGACGGACCCTGCCTTGGCGCAGGCCAGCACATAGCCAGGACTCGAGCCGAGAACTGTCGTTCCGGTCCGGGACGCCAACTCCCACAGCGCATCCGGTCGCGGCGCGGCCGGGCTGCCGTCGTAACAGACGATGGTCGCACCCACGAGCAGTCCGGCGACCTGGAAGTTCCACATCATCCAGCTCGGGCTGGTGTACCAAAAGAACGTGTCGCCCTCGCCGATATCCGACTGCAACGCAACGGCTTTCAAATGCTCCAACAGCACACCGCCGTGCCCGTGCACGATGCCCTTGGGCTTGCCGGTGGTGCCGGAGGAGTACAGCACCCACAGCGGATGGCCGAAATCGACCTGCTCGGTGGGCAGATCGACGTCATCGTCACCGGGATCGACGGTCTGCCAGGCCAGTGCATCGGGAACATCGACCCCGATCCGCGACACGACCACGGTCGCCGCCAGCGTCGGCAGTCCCGCCCGCAGTGCCGCGATATCGGCGGTCTTGTCGTGCACCTTCCCGCCGAAGCGGTACCCGTCGGCCGCGACCAGCACCTTCGGTTCGAGCTGTCCGAGCCGATCCAGTGCCGCCTGCGCGGAATAGTCCTGGCCGCAAGCACTCCAGACGGCCCCGATCGACGCGGTGGCCAGGAAGGCGATCACCGCCTCGGCGATATTCGGCAGATACCCGGCGACCCGGTCCCCGGCACCGACGCCCAGCTCACGCAGGGTGCCCGCGAAGGTGGCCGCCGTGGCGATCAGGGCAGCCCAGGAGATCTCGGTGATCTCCCCGGTCTCGTCCACCGACAGAATGGCCGGGCGATCATCGCGGACCTGCCGCACGACCTGGTCGACGTAGTTCAGGGTCGTCCCCGGAAACCACTGCGCCCCCGGCATTTCGGCGGATCCCAGTACTTCACCGGCTCGCTCACCGAGATCGAAGTAGTCCCAGAGCGCACCCCAGAATCCCGGCAGATCATCCACCGACCACTGCCACAGCGCCCGATAGTCCGGCAGGGATTCCCCCGTGCGCTTCTCGACGAACAGCCCGAAGCTGGTCACCTGCGCCTCGGCGATATCCGACTCGCCCGGCACCCACTGTGGTTCCACCGCAATACCTCCTACGACGCGAATCCCGCGCTACCGGCGGTGTCCGCCCGCTGCACGATCCGCTCGGCATGCCGGATGACCGGCATGTCCACCATGCGCCCCTCGAAGGTGAAGACACCTCGATGGTTCGGGGCCTCCGCCAATACCCTGCTCGCCCAGTCGACTTCCGCCGGGGCGGGCGCGTAGGCGGTACGAATGACCGGCACCTGGCTGGGATGAATGGCCACCTTGGCGTCGAACCCGATGGCCACGGCGTCCAGCGACTCCCCGGCCAGGCCGTCCAGATCCTTGATGTCCAGATACACCGAATCCAGCGCGAACTTGCCGTATGCCTTGGCCGCCAGCAGAGATTGGGACCGCACATGCCGCGCCACATCCCGATATCCGCCGTCCGCGTGCCGCGAGGAATTCCCGCCCAGCGCCGCGACCAGATCCTCCGCGCCCCACATGACGCCGATGGCATTGCGCACCATGACCGCCCGGCCGACCGCCAGCGCGCCCAGCGGCGATTCGATGAGCGCGATCACCTCGTAGTCGGCCAGCCGCGTGATCTGTTCGGCCGATTCGCATTTGGGCAGCATGATCCGCCGATACTCGGTGCGGATCAGCGCGTCCAGATCGAGCATGTGCTCGAGTGTGCCCGCGGCGTTCACCCGGATGACGGTGCGTTCCGGATCCAAGGGGGTGGCGATCAGCGCCTCGCGGGCCGCCGCCTTGTCGGACTCGGCGACCCCGTCCTCGAGATCGATGATGACCACGTCGGCCGCGGCGAGCGCCTTGCCGTAGCGCTCCGGCCGGTCCGCAGGACAGAAAAGCCAAGCGGGACCGGGCATTTCCCAGCTCATACCGGTTTCTTTCTGACTAGGGTTTTCCGGTTGGCGGTCGCCACGACGTCCCCGTGCTGATTACGCCCGGTGTGTGCGAAGGTCACGATGCCCTCGCCCGGCCGGCTCTTGGATTCCCGTAACTCGGTGATCACGGTCTCCGCGTACAGGGTGTCGCCGTGGAAAAGCGGTTTGGGGAAAGCGATTTCGGAGAAGCCCAGATTCGCGACGATGGTGCCCTGGGTCAACTGCGCGACCGACAGGCCAACCAGCGTGGACAGGGTGAACATCGAGTTCACCAACCGCTGGTTGAACGGCGGCAACGCTTCCGAGAACGCCGCATCCAGATGCAGCGCCTGAGTGTTCATGGTCAACGTCGTGAACAGCACATTGTCGGCCTCGGTCACGGTGCGGCCGGGCCGGTGCTCGTACACCACACCGATCTCGAACTCGTCGAACCACAAGCCGCGCTGGACGACCCGCTTGGCTGTCTCGGTCACAGTCCGAGCTCCCGCCCGATCAGCATCAACTGCACCTCCGTGGTGCCCTCACCGATTTCCAGGATCTTGCTGTCGCGATAGTGCCGCGCCACAGCATATTCGTTCATGAAGCCGTAGCCACCGAAGATCTGCGTGGCGTCGCGGGCATTGTCCATGGCGGCCTCGCTGGCGACCAGCTTGGCGATGGACGCCTGCTTCTTGAACGGCTTGCCCGACAGCATGAGTGCGGCTGCGTCGTAGTAGGCGGTGCGAGCCATGTGGGCACGCGCCTCCATCCGGGCGATCTTGAAAGCAATGGCCTGGTAGCTGCCGATGTTCTGCCCGAACGCCTGCCGCTCCTTGGCGTATCGCACACTCTCGTCCACGCAGCCCTGGGCCGCGCCCACCGACAGCGCGGCGATGGCGATGCGGCCCTCGTCGAGAATCCGCAGGAAGTTGGCGTAGCCGCGACCGCGCTCACCGAGCAGGTTCTCGGTGGGCACCCGGACATCGTCGAACGAGAGCGGGTGCGTGTCCGAGGCATTCCAGCCGACCTTGTTGTAGGCCGGGTGTGCGGTGAATCCGGGGGTATCGGTCGGCACGATGATCGTCGAGATCTCCTTCTTGCCGTCCACCCCGCCTGTAACCGCGGTGACCGTCACCAGCCGGGTGATATCGGTACCGGAGTTGGTGATGAACTGCTTGGAGCCGTTGATGATCCAGCTGTCACCGTCCTGCACGGCCGTGGTGCGGGTGCCGCCCGCATCACTGCCCGCGCCGGGTTCGGTCAGCCCGAACGCGCCGAGCGCGCGACCGGAAGCCAGCAGCGGCAGCCACTCGGCCTTCTGCTTGTCATTGCCGAAGCGGTAGATCGGCATGGCCCCCAGCGAAACTCCGGCCTCCAGCGTGATGGCCACACTCTGGTCGACCTTGCCGAGCTCCTCCAGCGCCAGGCACAGCGCGAAGTAGTCGCCGCCCATGCCGCCGAACTCCTCCGGGAACGGCAGACCGAACAGGCCCATATCGGCCATGCCCGCGACGACCTCGTACGGGAAGCTGTGCTCGGCGTCGTGCTTCGCGGCGACCGGGGCCACCACCTGGTTCGCGAAATCGCGGACGGTGAGCGCGAGTTCGCGATACTCGTCCGGCAGGGTTCCGGTGGACAGGAATTCGGTCATGACGCGGTGTTCTCCTCGGCGATGATGCGGGCCAGCGGCTGGTCGAGCTTGACTTGGCTTCCGGCGGTGACCAGCAGCTCGACGCGACCGGCCACGGGGGAGGTGAGAGTGTGTTCCATCTTCATGGCCTCCACGACCACGATGGCGGCCCCGGCGGCGACAATGTCACCATCGGCCACCGGCGTCGCAATCACGGAACCCGGCATAGGGCTCTTGATTTCGGCATCGCCGACGTGCGCGTCACCCGCCCGCACATCGACCTCGGCGACCTCGCGCAGCAGCACGGTGCCGGACCGGTCCGCCACCCAGATCTGGTCGTCCCCGATGGCGACCCGGAACCGGGTGCGCAGGCCGTCGACCGCGAGGACCAGGGTGTCACCGTCGGATTCGGCGGTCAGCGTGCGCTTTTCGCCGTCCTCCAGCCAGGCGGTGGCCTGCGCCGGAGTCCCGGACAGGTACACGTGCGCGGTCCGCTCGCCGCCGACGAGCCGGATGCCGATCGGCGCGTGCGCACCCGTCCGCCAGCCGGTGGGCTGCTGCCAGGGATCCGCCGCCGCGGTCTGCCATCGGTCCAGCCACAGGCGCGCGGCAGCGGCGATGAACTGCTCGTCGGTCACCGTCGCGGCGACGAAGTCCACCGCCCGGCGATCGAGCAGGCCCGTATCCAGCCGTCCGGCAAGGACATCCGGATCGGCCAGCAGGAACCGTGCGAAATCGGTATTGGTCCGCACCCCGAGAATCTGCGTATCCCGCAGCGCGGCATCGAGTTTGGCGATGGCGGCGGCCCGGTCCGGGCCGTAGGCGATGACCTTCGACAGCATCGGGTCGTAGTTCGACCCCACCACCGTCCCGGCCCGCAGCCCCGAATCCACCCGCACGCCCGGCCCGTTCGGCTCCGCGAGCGCCAGCACCGTGCCGCCGGTGGGCAGGAAATCGCGGCTCGGATCCTCGGCGTACACGCGCGCCTCGATGGCGTGCCCGGTGAGCTTGATGTCCTCCTGCGCCGCCGACAGCTTCTGCCCGGCCGCGATGCGCACCTGGCATTCCACCAGGTCGATGCCGGTGACCAGCTCGGTCACCGGATGCTCCACCTGCAGCCGGGTATTCATCTCCATGAAGAAGAACTCGTCGGGCGAGTCGGCGGAGACGATGAACTCGACGGTGCCCGCGCCGACATAGTCGACACTGCGCGCGGTATTGCAGGCGGCCGCACCGATCCGGGCCCGCGTCCGCGCGTCCAGCAAGGGCGACGGCGCTTCCTCGATCACCTTCTGATGGCGGCGCTGCAGGCTGCATTCCCGCTCACCCAGATGCAGCACATGACCGAACTGATCGGCCACGATCTGCACCTCGATGTGCCGGGGCCGAGTGACGAACCGTTCCAGGAACAGGGTGTCGTCACCGAAGGCGGCACCTGCCTCGCGCCGGGCGCTGACCAACGCGGCGGGCAGTTCCGCGGGATCCTCCACCCGGCGCATGCCCTTACCGCCGCCGCCGGCCGAAGGCTTGACGAGCACCGGGTAGCCGATCTCCACCGCGGCCTCGATCAATTCGGCATCGGTGAGTCCGGGCCTGGCGATGCCCGGCACCACCGGCACGCCGTACTCCGCCACCGCGTTCTTGGCGGTGATCTTGTCGCCCATGATCTCGATGGCCCGCGCGGACGGACCCAGGAACGCGATCCCCGCCGCCTCGAGCGCGGCCGCGAAGGCCGAATTCTCCGACAGGAAGCCGTATCCCGGGTGCACGGCCTGCGCACCGGAGCGCACGGCGGCCGCGACCACCTTGTCGATGTTCAGGTAGGACTCGCGTGCGGCCGCCGGACCCAGCCGGACCGCCGTATCGGCCTCCCGCACATGGCGGGCGTCGGCGTCGGCGTCGCTGTAGACCGCGACCGATCGAATTCCCATGTCCCGCAGGGTGCGAATGACTCGCACGGCGATCTCGCCACGATTGGCGACGAGCACCGTATCGAAGGCCACGGGTTGAGCTTTGTTCATCAAGGTCATCACATCCGGAAGACGCCGTAGGAAACGGGCTCGAGCGGGGCCTGCGCACAGACCGAAAGGGCCAGGCCGACAACTGTTCTGGTGTCGGCGGGATCGATGACGCCATCGTCCCAGAGCCGGGCCGTCGAGTAGTAGGGATTGCCCTGTGCTTCGTACTGCTCGCGGATCGGGGCCTTGAACGCCTCCAGATCCGCCTCGCTCTGATCGCCGCGCACCGTCGCCAGCACCGACGCCGCCTGCTCACCACCCATGACCGAGATGCGCGCATTCGGCCACATCCACAGGAAGCGCGGCGAATACGCGCGCCCGCACATGGAGTAGTTGCCCGCACCGTAGGAGCCGCCGATGACGACGGTCAGCTTCGGCACCCGGGCGCAGGCCACCGCGGTGACCATCTTCGCGCCGTGCTTGGCGATGCCGCCCGCCTCGTAATCCCGCCCGACCATGAACCCGGTGATGTTCTGCAGGAACAGCAGCGGAATCTTGCGCTTGTCGCACAGTTCGATGAAATGCGCGCCCTTCATGGCGGATTCGGCGAAAAGAACACCGTTATTCGCGACAATCCCGACCGGGTGACCGTGAATGTGCGCGAACCCGGTGACCAGCGTCTTGCCGTACTCGGCCTTGAACTCCTGGAACGCACCCCCGTCCACCATCCGGGTGATGACCTCCCGCACGTCGTACGGCGTGCGCAGATCCACCGGCACCACGTCGTACAGCTCGTCCTGCGGCGCAATGGGATCCACCGTCGGCGCGACATCCCACGGTGTCGGCGTCTTCGGTCCCAGGGTCGCGATGATATTGCGCACGATGCGCAGCGCGTCCTGATCGCTCTCGGCCAGATGGTCGGTGACACCCGAAGTGCGCGAATGCAAGTCGCCGCCGCCCAGTTCCTCGGCGGTCACCACCTCGCCGGTGGCCGCCTTCACCAGCGGCGGGCCGCCCAGGAAGATGGTGCCCTGATTGCGCACGATGACGGTCTCGTCGCTCATGGCGGGCACGTAAGCGCCACCGGCGGTGCAGGATCCGAGCACCGCGGAGATCTGCGCGATCCCCTTGGCGCTCATATTCGCCTGGTTGTAGAAGATGCGGCCGAAGTGCTCGCGATCGGGGAACACCTCGTCCTGCCGCGGCAGGTACGCGCCGCCGGAGTCGACCAGGTAGACGCACGGCAGATTGTTCTGCAGCGCCACTTCCTGCGCGCGCAGGTGCTTCTTCACCGTCATCGGGTAGTAGGTGCCGCCCTTGACCGTCGCGTCATTGGCGATGATCACGCACTCGCGCCCCGACACCCGACCGATGCCGCCGATGACGCCCGCGCCCGGGCATTCGTCGTCGTACATGCCATTGGCCGCCAGGGGTGACAGCTCGAGGAACGGGCTGCCGGTGTCCAGCAACTGGTCCACCCGCTGGCGCGGCAGCAGCTTGCCGCGCGCCAGGTGCCGCTCCCGGCTCTTCTCCGAGCCGCCCAGCGCGCTGACGGCCAGCCGCGCCCGCAGCTCACCGACCAACGCTTCGTGCGCGGCCCGGTGGCCGGTCCGCGTCTCCTCGCTCAGCGTCATGCGCTCCGCCTCCCCGCTCGGGCAGGCCCGTTCGGTTAGTCACCAATAACTGGAAAATAAGATAATCTTCACTAACTGAGTTGTCCAGCACCGACGGGAGGAGCCACGGTGAACAGTGCGGAAACCGTCACGCTCACGCGTCGCGAGCAGCTCAAGGCGCAGCGCCGGCAGCAGCTACTGGAAGCGGGCGCACGGCTCATCGCGGACCGCGGATTCCTCGGCATGCGCCTGGACGACCTCGGCGCGGCGGCCGGCATCAGCGGCCCGGCGGTGTACCGGCATTTCCCGAACAAGGAAGCATTGCTGGTCGAGTTGCTGGTCGGAATCAGTCAGCGGCTACTCGACGGCGGCCGCGCGGTCGCCGAAACAGCCGACTCCCCCGAACAGGCCCTGAACGGACTGGTCGACTTCCATCTCGACTTCGCCTTCGGCGAGCCGGAACTCATCCGCATCCAGGACCGCGACCTGGAAAACCTCCCCGACTCGGCCCGCCGCCAGGTCCGCCGCACCCAGCGCCAATACGTCGAGGTCTGGGTCCAGGTCCTGCGTGAACTCCACCCCGAGCTCCCCGAGCCGGCCGCCCGCGTCCAGGCCCACGCCACCTTCGGCCTGATCAACTCCACACCGCACAGCGCCCCGGCGACTCTGGCCACCCGAGCCCGCCCGATCCTGCGGCAGATGGCACTGGCCGCCCTCGGCTGAACTTGACACACCCCTGTCAACCCCGATGTACTGCGGCGTGAATTGCCCTACCACAAAAACGGATTCTGCAAAGCGGAATTGAGAAATGCGGTAGGGCGCAAAATCGAAGGTCGGGGAACAGCACGTGGCGAAACATCGCAGACAGACAAGAACACAGCGGCTGGCAGCACGCGCGGTCCTGGGCATCGTCCCGATCACCGCGATCGCGAGTGGCAGCGCGGTCGCCCACGCGGACGCGGTGCAATTCATCGCCCCGCAGCCGGGCGTGACCAACCCGAATCCGGCCCCCAAGCCGGACGCCCCGGGTCCGCAACCGGGCACCGCCGCACCGCAACCCGCGAAGCCGGTGCAGCCGACCCAGTACGTGTCGCCCGAGGATGACGCCAAGGGTGTGGCCCCGGACACCGATTACGCGCAGTACCGCGAAGTGCCGCAACGTGATTACACCGCGCCCCTGGCTCCGGAGAAGCTGCATGCCCCCGAGCCCACCCCGCAGGTTGCCGAAATCGTGCCGCCCGCACGGGTTCTGCGCGCCGGTAACGTGAGCGTGGACGCTCCGGACTTCCTCAGCGCCGACCAGATCGATCAGATCAACGCGGCTCCCGCGGCCCCGGAAGCGCAGATCTCCCAGTTCGCGCGCTCGCTCGGGGTGGCCCCCAGCCGGGCCGACGCCGTGGCTGCCGGTGCGGTCGGCGGCGCGGTGACCGGTGCGCTGATCGGCTGCGCCATCGGCAGCACACTCCAAATCGTGACGGTCATTGCTTTCCCGCTCACCCCGCTGACCTGCCTGACCTGGGGCGCTACCGGCGGAATCGCGGGCGCCTTCATCGGTGCGGGCCAGGGAGGCCTGCAATGAGCCGGGCCGGAAGTCGGGCCGCGATCGTCGCCGCGCTGACGGTCAGCGTCGTCAGCGCTGCTGCGGCCGCACCGGCGCAGGCCGACAGCCAGGTGACATCCGTGCACGGAAACCAGAGCGGCATCGGCTATTCCGCGACCATGGCCGGGGACCGGGTGATCACCACCCTCGAAACCGGGGCCTTCACAGCGACTTCGGACGGCCGGGCGGTCATCGTCGCAGACGCCGGCGGTACCCCCGTCGGTGCGATCCCCCTCGCCTTTGCCGCCGCAGGACGCGAAATCACCCTGACCCCCGAAATCGACCGGAACGGCACCGAGCTCACCCTGCGCCCGGCTGCGCAACCGCTGGCCGATATCGACGCGCAGGAACGCTGGAACGAGCAGGTCCAGCGGGGTGTCTTCGGTGCGCTGATCGGCGGCGCGATCGGCGGGGTGATCACCATCCCGTTCTGGATCTTCGTGCTGCCGCCGCTGCTGGGCATCGCCATCGGCGCGGGCATCGGCTTCCTCGCCGCGGGCGGACAGCCGTTGATCGACGCGGGGATCGCCTACTTCACCGGGCAGCCCTAGGCGGGACCGGCGATCCGGGCCTGCATTGCCGCCAGGCGCGCGGCGAATTCGGGGGATCCGAGGGAGTCCAGTTGCGGGACGACCTCGGTACTCACGGCCTCGGCGTGGGCGGCCAGGGCCCGGGTCGCGCGCATGGTGCGCTTGGTGGTGATGAGCAGCTCACGCGGCACATCGGTGGTGGCGGAAGCGAATTCGACGGCGGCGGCGACGAGCGCATCGTGATCGCCGTCGATGACGCGGTGCACGAGCCCGGCCTTCGCCGCCGCTTCCGCGCCCAGCACCTCACCGAAGAGCGTCATGGCCGCCGCCTGCTGCGGTCCCACCGCTCGCTGCAGCATCCAGGTCATCCCTCCGCCCGGGTGAATTCCCAGTCGCAGGAACCGAGCGTCGAAGCGCGCCTTGGGATTAGCGAATCGCACATCGGCCGCGAGCGCCAGGTTCAACCCCGCGCCGACGGCCTGCCCGCCGACCGCCGCGATGGTCGGCAGCTTGCACCGCGCCACCGCGAGGAAGCCTTCGTAGATGGACCGCAGCCCTTCCTCGTTGGCCTCCCCCAGCTCCGCCAGATTCGCCCCCGCGCAGAACGCGGGCGGTGTCCCGGTGACCACCAGAGCATGTACCGACTGGTCGGCTTCCGCATCGGCGACCGCATCCGCGAGATCCGCGGACAGGTCCAGCGTCAACGCATTTCGCTTGTCCGGATCGTGCACCGTCACCAGCGCCACCGCGTTCCGGCGCTCCACCTTGATCTCCGCCATGGCCCCAGATGGTAGCCCTCGTCAGCCGCCGCGCAGCTCCCGCGCCGCGGTTGCCAGCACCATGACGAAGCCGCCCCGCACCACCGGCAGGAACATGCGCGTCCACAGCGGCGCGAGCAGTGGCGCGGCGATCTCGAAGGTCGACGACCATCGCACCCGGGTTCCCGAGTCGCACGGCTCGCACCGGATGGAGCCTTCCTGATGCCGTAGCGGCGGAACGGAATTCAGCAGCCGGTAACGCATCAGCCGCGGCGGATCGTATTCGACGATTTCCTCGGTGAGCCGCAACAGCGGCGTCACCACCAGCCGCACCGCACCCTCGCCATTGCCATTGATGTGACCCGGCCGCACCAGGGTGACGCGCCGAACCAGCGGAACCCGTTGGTAATTGGTGACATCGGTGAGCCAGTCGAAAACATCGGACTGCGGTGCCGCGATGGTGCGCTCGGCACAAACTGTGCGCATGTCGGGAGCTTACTGCCTGGTGACTACCATTGCCGATATGACCGTCGAGGAGCAGCCGCAGCGCGTGATCCGCCGCCGCCCGAAGAACCGGCGCGCCCAGATCGCCGCCACCTCGGCCGCCGCCTTCGGTTCGCTCGGCTATCACGGCGTGAGCATGGAGGACATCGCGACCCGGCTCGGAATCTCCTCGGCCGCACTGTATCGGCACTATCCGAGCAAGTACGCGCTCTTCCGCGAGGAACTGCTGCGCCTGGCCGACCTGACAGCACAGGCCGCCACCCCACCCGACGAGGACCTCGGCCCGCGCGAACGCCTGGACCGGGTCCTGGACCGGATGATCGCCGACACCATCGCCAATCGGTCCACCGTCACCCTGGTGCGCTGGGAGCGCCGCTACCTCGACGACACCGACCGGCAGACCCTCGAAGACCAGTTCACCGCCGCCCTGACCACGCTGCGTGCGCTCATCGGCGACGTCCGTCCCGAACTGGACGGTCACGATCGCGCGGTGCGGGCGGTCAGCCTGCTGAGCGTGATCTCAAGCATCGGGGACCACCACGCCGCCCTGCCCGCCAAATCCTTGACCGCGCTGCTGCATTCGGCCTGCGCCGCCATCATCGCGACCGACCTGCCGCCGGAGGGCACCGAGCCGACGGCACCGCGCGCGGTCGAGATCCCGCAATCCTTCAAGCACGAACTGCTGCTCAAGAAGGCCGTCGAACTCTTCCACGCGCGCGGCTACCCGAACGTCAGCGTCGAGGACATCGCCGCGGCGGCCGACCTGTCGGCGGCCTCGGCCGTGTACCGCTACTACCGCAGCAAGGGCGATCTGCTGGCCGCGGCCTTCCGCCGGGCGGCGGATCGGGTGTCGGGCGCGATCGGTCCCGCGGTGGCGTCATCGTCGAGTTCGGCCGAAGCGCTGAGCAAACTGGTCGATCTGTATGTCGCGGGTTCCTTCGCCGAACGCGAACTGACCTTCGTCTACTACGCCGAATTCGGCCACGTCTCGGCCGACGAACGCACCATGCTGCGCAATGTGCAGCGGCTCATCGTGGCCGAATGGGTGCGGCTACTGGTGGCCGTGCGCACCGATCTGTCCGAGAGCGAGGCCCGCATTCTGGTGCAGGCCGCCTTCGGCCTGGTCGTCGACCTGGGCCGGGAGTTCGGCGAGCATCCGTCGATCTGCCCGCAGCCCAGGGTGATCCGGCTGATGGAAACTACTCTGTTCGGAGCGACTGCACGGGCGTGAACGGCGCGTAATCGCGCACGCACCCGTTGTCCCACTCCCAGAGCGAGATCGGGTCGACGGCCACACCGCTCTGCAGTATGAGCCGCCAGCCACCGTCCTCCCGCTGCCAGATATCACCGTCGCGGTCCCAGTAGAGGCCTTCGGTATGCGGCTCGACCGTGTCAGTCCGGCTCATGGCATTCCTCTCATAGCTACCCGTCAGCGATTGCGCGACTTCCGGCGGCCACGCTCCTGCTCGCATGATCGCTGCGAGCACGGCCGCGTAGTCGTCGCTCTTGCTCATTACTGTCACCATTGGCAATCCCTGCGTAGCGGTCATACCGAAAAGTATTCGCCGCCAGGCTTCCGGGACTCTTTCGTGGTGATTGGGCCTTGTCTTCTGGACAAATATATTTGCCAAACATTCGCGGATGCAGGAAGCGGAGTGCGCGAGTCGAATTCGCTCACCGGTTTCCGCCGAGTCCGACCGTCGCGCGGTGGAATAATTGCTGCCTTATGGTCGAACCGCGGATTCAGGTACTCGGCCCGATCCAACTCAGCATCGAAGACCAAGCAGTTGGCTTGGGAGCCACCATGTTGCGGGCGGTGCTCGCCCGCCTGGTCGCCGCGGGCGGCCACGCCACCAGCGCCGACCGACTCATCGACGACCTGTGGGAAGGCAATCCGCCGCCCACCGCCGTCTCGGTGCTGCAAGTGCACATTCACAATCTGCGCCGCCTCGTCGAACCGGACCGCCCGCGCCGCGCGCCCTCACGATTCCTGGTCTCGAAATCTTCCGGGTACGCACTCGAACTCGCACCCGAATCCGTGGACGCCTGGCATTTCGAGGCGCTGCTGCACGATTACGAACAGCGGCTGCGCGCCCCCGGCACCGCCGATCCACTCGAACGCCGCCGCCTGCTCGATGCGGCTCTGGCGTGCTGGAACGGCGCGGCCTACGAGGGGCTGACCGGATTCGGCTGGGCCGCACAGGAGGCCGCCCGGCTCACCGATCTGCGGCTCACCGCCGCCGAAATGCGCGCCGCGGTGGAACTGGAACTGAATCGGCCCACCGAAGTCGCCATCGAACTGCGGACGCTGTTCGACGAACATCCCGAACGCGAGGAAATCGCCCGGCTACTCGCCACCGCGCAATACCGCGCCGGGCAACAGGCACAGGCGTTGGCCACACTGCGGCACTCGCGTGAATATCTGGGCGCGGAATACGGCATCGATCCCAGCCCCGCGCTGCGCGAACTGGAAGTGGCGATCCTCAGTCACGCCGATACCCTCGCCGGTGCGGGCGGACCGGTGGCAAGCATTCCCGGCGTCCGCATTCCCCCCGAGCCCGGCCGGCTCGGCTACACCCGCGAACAGACCGCTCTGCACGACACCGCGGCACGGGTGAGCGCCGGTCGCAAACTGCACATCGTCTGGATCGCCGGTGAGGCCGGCGCGGGCAAGACCACCCTCGCCGAGACGGCACTGCACGATCTCGCCGCCGGTTCCTGGACGTCATTGCGCGGCGGCTGCCCCGAGGTCGACGGCGCGCCGCCCGCGTGGGCCTGGGTCGAGATGCTGGCCGGGCTGGATCCGGCCATGGCCGAAAACCTGGCCAGCGCGGACGCTTTCGCCATCGCGCGCACCGCCGTCACGCTCTGCGCCCAGCGCACCACGGACGGACCGGTGGTGCTGCTCATCGAGGACGCCCACCGCGCGGACACCACCACCCTCCAGGTGCTCCGCCAGGCGGTGAACTGGATGCGCGATCAGCCGGTGCTACTGATCATCACGCTCCGCACGTCGGAAGCCACGCCCGGTCTGCACGCCACGGCCGCCGCGCTGGCCCCCCACACCGCGGAGTGGCTGGAACTGACCGGACTCGATCTGGAGGCCACCCGGCAGGCGGTGCTGGACGCCGGATTGCCCGAGATCTCGACCGAGACACTGCAATCCCTGCACCGCCGCACCGGCGGCAATCCGCTGTTCGTACGCGAGACCGCCAAACTCATGGCGGCCCAGCGCCTCGGCGGCGATCCCACCGAGGTCCCCGACACCATTCGGGAGCTCATCCGGACCCGATTGCAGCGCCTGTCTCCCAGCGTGGCCACTGTGCTGAGCCAGCTCGCCATCTGGGGAGACGGCGTCGATCTGCGAATTCTGGCCCTGTCCACGGCGATCGGCGAGGACGAACTGATCGACCTGCTGGCCGAGGCCGAGGTGGCGGCGCTGGTGCGCAGCGACCGCACCGGCCGCATCACCTTCGACCACGCGCTCATCCACGATTCCGTGTACCTGAGCATCCCCCAGCTGCGGCGCGGCCGCATGCACTGGGCCGCGCTGGAACTGCTGCTCGCGAATGCCGAGGACTTCCCCGGCCTGGCCCGCGACCCGGAGATGCTCGCCCACCACGCCGTCCTGGGTGCCCGACCCGAAACCGCCTCGCGTGCCATCGAATTCGCCCGGGAGGCGACCCGCCGCAGTACCGATCGCGGCATGGCGGCCGATACCGTGCAACTGTGGCAGTCGGTCATCGAGCTGCATGAGCTCGCCGGGCACGGGGGCGAGCACGCCACCCGCGCGGATCGGGTCGCACTGCTGGAGGCGCACTGTGCGCTGGTGTCCGCCATGGCCTTCCAAGCTCGCTGGATCGAAGCGCGCCGGGTCCGCGACCGCGCGGTGGCGCAGGCCAGGGACCTGAACGATCCGGCGCTCCTGGTGTGTGCGCTGACCAGTTGGCGCGCACCCATGCTGTATCCCGGTATGCACCTGCCCCAGCGCGATCAACCGCTGGTTCAAGCGATCACCGCCTGCCTGGCGACGAACCCGTCCGACGCGGATCGAGTGCGGCTGCTGGCCACCGCCGCCTACGAGACCTTCGCCGACTACCACGATCCGGGATGCAGTAACCGCTACGCACAGGAGGCGCTGACCCTGGCCCGCCGCACCGGCGATCCGGAGTCGCTGTGCACCGCGATCGCCGCGGTGGTCATCAGTCGTTTCAACAGTGCCGCCGACACCGGCCTGGCGCGCGAACTGCTCGAGACCGCGGAACGCGCACAGCTGGGCCGCTTCCGAACCCAGGCGCACTACGCGCTGTTCCGCTGCGCGCTGGCCGCGGTGGATCTGCGCGAGGCCTTCCGACAGGCCGAACTCGCACTCACCGGCACCACCGACGCCGAACTCCCGCAATTGCTGCTGGCGATGAGCGGCTTCTCGGCGGCGCTCGCCGTGCTGGCGGGTGACCTGCCCGCCGCCGCCGAGCGCTACGCCGAACTCGACGCGAATCTGGCGCGGGTGGGTTTCGCCGAGGGTGGCGCGATTCGCGCCGGACACGTGCTGTGCCTGAGCTGGGTCCAAGGCGACCTGACTCCCGCCATGCCCCGCCTGCGCGCACTGTATTCGGCCGCACCCGAATTCGCGGGCCCCATGCTGGCGCTGGCACTACTCGCCACCGGCGAGGTGGACCACGCCCGCACCCTGTACCTGGAATCGCGGGGTATCCGCCCCGAGTTCTACCCTTCCGCCGAATTGACCTGCCGCGCCTACGTCGCCCTCGGTCTCGGCTACCTCGAGGACCTGCCTGATCTCTACCGCGACTTACTCCCCTACGCGGGCACCGTGGTCGGCCTGGAAACGACCGGCTTGGTCTTCGAGCCGATGGACATCCTCCTGGGCCGAGTCTGCGAGGCCCTCGGGGATACCGAACGCGCACAAGCGCATCGCACCGCAGCCGACACCCTCACCGCCCGCCTGCACGCCGAACTGGCGCAGCTGGAATCCCTCGGCCTCAACCCGACCCGGCCACGCCCGCGCACCGCAGTCGACGCGCACTGATCATCAGCGTCCAACGCGCGAACGCCGGTATCGTGCTGTGCGCGTGCGGTTTCACGCACGGTCGGGGCGGGTTTGATCAAAGGACCGAAAGGCGTTGCCATCCATGGGTATTACCGCGAGATTCACCGTCGCAGTGCTGGGCGCGACACTATTGTCGACCACCACCGCGCAAGCGGCTCCGGACACGAGCACCAACTCGCTGTCCGCAGGCGCCACCATCGAGCCGTCGATCGACTGCGCGCCGACAGCCGCACATCCGTACCCGGTGGTCGTGCTGCCCGGTGCCGACGGCAGCCCCGAACAGACCGAAACCCAATGGGCAACAATGGCTGCCGCGCTCCGCGAGGCCGGATACTGCACCCTGGTGTTCCAGGGCGGCATCGCCAATGACAAGCGATGGAACGGCGACATGCCCGGTGAGGCAAAGCAAGTCGGCGACTTCGTCGCGAAGGTCCGCCAGACCACCGGGGCGGATCGAGTCGAGATCGTCGCGCACTCGGCCGGAACCATCGTGTCGAACTACTACCTCAAGGTTCTCGCCGGTGCGCCGACAGTGAGCCACGCGGTCTTCATCACCCCCGAGATCCGGGGCTGCGACGGCGCAGGCATTCTCGGCGTGAAGAACCCGCCGGTCACCCCCGTACAGCTGCTGACCGGAATGCCGTTCCTGGAGCCGGTCCTGGCCGCCGCCTCCCCCGATCTGGCGGTAGCCATGCAGATGATGCCGGACGCACCCACATACAAGGCCATCTTCGACACCCCCGTCGCCCAGCCCGGCGTCACATACTCGGTGATCGCAACCCGCAACGACCAACTCGCCACCCCCGCCCCCGCCTGTTCCACCCTCGACGAGCCGGGCGTAGTCAACGCGGTCTACGAAGACCTGTTCCCGGGCGCGGACCCGGTCGACCACTCCCTCATCCGTTCCACCACGAACACCGCAGGCTGGGTGCTGCAGCAACTCCAGCGCTGACATGTCATGGAGAATCTCCATCGACTTAGAGCCGAAAGATACTGAGAAACCGCACATTCAGCGCGAGAATTCTTATTAACATAGCCGCCAGTTGCAGACCGACAGGCGGAGGCTCCCATGCGCCGGACCCGACGACAGTTCATCAAGACGACAGCACGGGCGGGAGGGCTGGCGGCAGCGCTGACCCTCGCCCCCACCGGCGGCCGGGCCTTCGCGGATCCCGGCCGCACGGTGGCGGTGTTCGGAGCCGGCCCAGCCGGGCTGACGGCGGCACACGAGCTAGCCGAAAGAGGGTTCTCCGTCACCGTTTTCGAGAAGCTGGCCGACTTCGGCGGCAAAACCCGCAGCATCTACACGCCCGACGGACTACCCGGCGAACACGGCTTCCGCAGCTTCTTCGGCTTCTACCACAATCTCCCGGATACCCTGCGCCGCATCCCTTTCCCCGGTAACCCGCACGGCGTATGGGACAACCTCACCCGCGTGAACGCAGCCATGATCGCAGGCACCGGACGACACAACCTGACCATCCCGCTGCCGTTCCCGCTCCCGTTCAGCCAGCTACCCGAGACGCCCAAACAGTTCGTGGATTCCATTGTGGCCGTGTTCGAAACCCTGTTCCGGCTGCCGCCGCAGGAGGCGATCTTCGCTGCCGAACGACTCGCCGTGTACGTCTCCAGCTGCGACGAACGCAAACTCGGCCAGTGGGAGAAAATGACATGGACCGACTTCGCCAGGCTGGACAACTCCTCCCCCGAGTACAACCGTTTCCTGGGCGACGGCTTCATCCGCGAGCTGGTAGCCACCAAATCTCGTAACTGCAGCGCACATTCGATCGGCCTGGTCGGCGAGGAGTATGTGTGGTCGCTTCTCAATCTGAACAATGACGGCGACGGCAAGGGCAACGACCGGGTCATGAACGGCCCCACCAGCGAAACCTGGATCAACCCGTGGATCGACTACCTCCGGTCCATCGGCGTCACTTTCAACCAGGGCTACAAACTCACCGCCCTGTCCAACGACGGCACCCACATCACCGGAGCCACCGTCACCGACACCACCGGCGCAAGACACAACGTCGACGCCGACTATTACGTGGCCGCAATCCCTTTGGACAAATTCCCCGACGTCCTCACCGACGACCTGACCGCCGCCGACCCCACCCTCGACCGCATCCGAAACCTGCAGTCCGCCTGGATGGTCGGCATCCAATTCTTCCTCACCCGCCCCGCACCCCTGGCCAACGGCCACGTCGGCTACAACGACGCCCCCTGGGGCCTGACCTCCATCAGCGAAGCCCAATTCTGGCGTCGACCGGTCACCACCTACGGCAATGGCGAAGCGCAGGAAGTCCTCTCGGCCATCATCTCCGAATGGGACGAGCCCGGCACCTTCAACGGAAAACCGGCCAGACAATGCAGCCCAGAAGAACTAGCCACCGAAACCTGGGCCCAGATCAAAGCCCACGTCGACCACGACGGCGACAACCCCCTCACCGACGACATCCTCCACTCCTGGCAAATAGACCCCGCCCTGACCAACGCCGGAACCCCCGAAATCGCCTACGACGACGCCATCTTCATCCAAAACCCCGGCTCCTGGGACGACCGCCCCAACGCCTGGACCAACATCGACAACCTCTTCCTCGCAGGCGACTGGATCAAAACCCAAATGAACGTAGCCTGCATGGAAGCCGCCAACGAGGGCGGCCGCCTAGCCGCCAACGCCGTCCTACACGCCGCCGGCTCCCCCACCCAACAAGCCGCCATAACCCCCCGCTACCGAATGCCGCTCTGGGAACCCCTGAAAGCCGTAGACCTCCAGCTCTACCGCACAGGCCAACCCAACGCCTTCGACGTAATAGACCGCCGCTACCCCACAATCAGATAGAAACCCCGACAGCGTCTTTCGTGTTCTGTCTCTGAAAGGTGATCCGTGCAGTCCGTCGGCCGGTAGGCGAGTCACGGCTCCCAAGTCGCGTCAGCGAAAGTCCGGTAGGGCAGGCGACGCAACCACACTGCCTGGTACATCCCACCTCGACGCAATCCCGTTGCAGCACAATCACGCAAGTAGTCTTCCCCCCGAGTTACCTGGCCTCGAGCCGCCCAATCACATGTTGATCCGAGCCCGACGCGAAGCGAGGGCGCGTGCCTGCTCACGACGCTGCTCCGGGGTGGTGTAGACCTGCATCAGCTCGGTCATGATGTTGACCGCGACACCCGGATCGAAGATCGACCCGGTCGGCTCCGCGTCCGGCACCCCGGCCGCGGTGACCGGCGGGACGACGGTGGTCGGGAAGAGAAAGTCGACGCCTTCAGGTTCGGTTGTAACCGATTCTCCAGTGGGCGTGCACCATTCCACGACCCGACCCGGATGGTGACGCACGGTCCATCCGTTGGCGTGATTGTCGGCCAATGTCTTGAGCCGGTGGTGACGGCGGCAGCGTGCCCCGAGGTTGTCCTCGGTGGTGTGACCCCCGGCTTGCGGGTTGGTGTGGTCGAACCGGTCCTGGTGGTCGAGATCGCTGGCAGCGGCGGGGATGTGGCAGCCGGGCGCACGGCAGATCCCGTCGATCGCACGAGCCTGGCGCGCGGTGCGGGCACCAGGGCGGTAGCGCAATTCGCTGGTGTTTTCGGTGTTTTCGGCGTGACGGGTGGTGGTGTCGGTGATGATCTCGAAGCGGGCGTGACGGGCGATCTGACGCGCCAGATCGGGGTCGATCGCGCCCAGGCCTGAGAGGAGAGCCGGGTTGTCTTGCAGACCGGCCAGAGTCTCGGCCGAGACACCCACCTGCACAAGGGCTTTACGCGCAACCGGGGTCTCCCCGACCACGGCGCGGGGGCAATCCGCCTGACCGCACTGGCAGACCAGGCGGCCGGTGCCGTCGGCGAGAGCGATCAGGGCGTCGGCGCGGCGTTGGGCGACGGTGCGGGGGTCCTTGCCGCAGCACTGGCCGGAAGCCATTTCGCGCAGACGCTCGTACACGGCTTGGCCACCAGCCAGGGGCAGGACGCCGTCGAGGAGGGCGGTGCCGTCGTCGTGGGCGCTGATCGAGACGTAGCGGTCGGCTTCGGCGGACTTGCGGCGGGCCGCCTGACCGGCTGGGTCGAGTTCGAGGAGGCGGCGGCGGGCGGTGCGGCGGATGCGTTGCGGGTCAGCCTTTTCCGCGTACGCGGCGAGGCCTGGCTCCAGCTCGGCCAGCAGTTCGTCGGAGGCGTTGGTCAGGGACTTGGTGATCGCGCGGGTTTGCGCGAGGTCGATGCGACCGGCCGCGAAGGCGTCGCGGGTGGCTGTGCAGCGGTTCTCCAGATCCAAACCCAAACCGATCAGCCCATCCGCGGTGCCCTGTGAAACCTTCAGCGCGATGCCGATTTCGGTGGCGGTGTCTTCGCCGGCGTTGAGGTTGCTGACGCCGAGGTCGAGTTGTTGGGCGCGGCGGAGGTGGTAGAGGGCGGTCATCAACGTGACCTCTTCGGATTGCAGGGCAGCAATCTGCTGGTGCACCTCACGCAGATGCGCGACAACCGCTTGCGCGGTGGCCATTTCATCTGCGATATCAGTCATACAATCGATCATAGTTTCGAATCGCACGACACAACAGAATGATTCGAGCAACACGCTTTGTAAATTGCTGGCTAACAGCCGAATCCACGAATCAGCGCCGCGATCGCATATTCGAACCGAGCCTGATCATCAGTCCCGACACCGGTCTTCGCCGCCCGAATGATCAGCGGGAACTCCTGCTCATCAAGCGTTTTCAAGAAATCGACCGAGCCCGGATCCCCCGCCTCGTTGACGGGCCCGATGCGCGCCTCCGAGTTGGCGTGTGCCACCACGAACAGCGTGAGGGAGTTCAGCGCGTCCAGGGCGGGACCCAGCTCGAATCCGGCCTGCACCAGCATGGCCAAGCCACGTTCAGCGGTGCGCAGAGTCGCAGGGGTGACAGCCGGGCGGGTTGCGACGAGCGGCAGCGCCCCCGGGTGCGCCAGGAGGGCCTTGCGTAGTGCGCGCGCGTAGTCGGCGAGCGCGGTCGACCATGGCCCGTCGGCGAATCCGGCGTCGGCCTGGGACATCACCCGCTCGACCATGCCGTCCAGGAGCGCGTCCTTGTTCGGCACATAGTGATAGAGGGTCATGGCCTCCACGCCCAGCTCGGCTCCGAGCTTGCGCATGGACAGCGCGGCTAGCCCGTCGCGGTCGGCGAAGGCCAACGCGGCGTCGAGCACTTGCTCACGTGAAATGCCTGCTCGTTCGGCTCGGGTGCGCTTGGCGGCCATCGATTTTCCTCCCAGGGTTGACAACTCTTACGTCGTAAGTGAACCATAGTCCACAGCAACGAACTCTTACGACGTAAGAGTAATCGAGATCGGGAGAACCTCATGACCACCACTGCTGTTGACACCCAGACCGTGATCACCGACAACAAGACCGTCATCACCGCGTTCATCGACGCGCTCAACCACGGCCTCGAAGGCGGCACCGACTGGGTCCAGTACCTGTCACCCCAGGTGATCGACCACAACAAGGTCATCTTCGGTGAGGAGGACACCCCCGGCGCGGCGATCGAAGGCTTCCGCCAGCAACTGGCAGCCTTCAGCGCCACTGAGGAAGAGCAGAGCGGAATCCTGGTGCAGGAGTTGATCGGTGAGGACGATCGCATCGTCGCCCGCCTGCGCGTGATCGGCCGCCACACCGGCAGTCACGCCCGCATGCCCCAGCCCACCGGCCGGACCTGCGATGTCGAACAGATCTGGATCTTCACCCTCACCGATGCGCGCATCAGCGAGATCCGCGCCGTCAGCGACCGCCTCGGCATGTTCCTGCAGCTGGGCTGGGACTGGCCGGCGGTCGACTGAACGAGACGGTCGACCGAAGGACAGGACCGCCAGGACCGGATTGCCCTGGCGGCCTTCATGCCTCGTGACCCGCTAATTGAAAGGCGGGAGGGTGAAGGAGCTGCCAGTGCCCAGCGCCTTCGCCAACATTTCGATCCACTGGTTCACTGCACTGCCACTCAACATGGTGGTCTCCTAAGCGCCTGTGCCACCCGGCTGGGTGACCGAAGTCGAGGAACCCGAGCCGATGAGGTGAACGAAGGCCTGCAGCAGGTCGTTCATGCCACTGCCACTCAACATATTTCGATCCTTTCGAGAGGTAGATCTGTCGTGCGAATTACTTCGCTGTAGTACTCAGCGAATTACTTCGCGTTGTCGCCCTTGACCCGCGGGCCCTTGGGGTTGTAGCTGGTGGTGGAACCACTGCCGAGGAACTTCAGCACCGAGGACAGGAGGGCGCCGATGTCGACGGTGGGGCCGCCACCGGTAGGGGGAGGAGTAGTGGTCAAGGTGATTCCCTTTCTTTCACGACGCGGACAGACCCCCTCGATTTCTGGTTGATTCTCGGGACCGCCGCACGGGGTCGGAGCGACCCCGGGTCTTGGATGCGGAACAGCTTTGTGCCGCAGGTCTATTCGGGATCGACCGCCATGGCCTGAACCAGGGAGGCCGGCCGCATATCGGTCCAGTGCGCTTCGACATAGTCCAGGCAGCTCTGCCGGAGGGCCGGTCCGTGCGAGACGGTCCAGCCACCCGGGATGGCGGCGAACACCGGCCACAGCGAGTACTGGGCCTCTTCGTTGACGAGCACGTAGAACTGCGCGTTTTCGTCGTCGAACGGATTGCTCATTCGGGTTGCCTCTCTAAGTCCGGGGGGTGAAAGCGTTCAGCACCGCGGCGATCTGTACGAGCGCGTCGGGCGATGTCATCCGCCAGTGGGTGGTCGGTACGGCATGGTTGTCGAGGACGCCGTCGATGGCGTCGGTCCAGCTGGAGATGCCCGCGGTACCGCTCGGATCATCCAGTGCGGCATGGAAATACAGCAGATCGCCCTTGAAGCGACGGGGCCGGTAGGCGCCGATGAGCGGGAAGGCGGCGACGGCGCCGTCGAGGATCCGGGCGATCCGGTCCGCGCCGACCTCGGCCTCCACGTCGATCAGCCCCGGCACCTCGCCCAGCAGCTCCGTCACCGGGACCGCGTCCTCGGCGTCGACCTCGCTGTCGAGCGAACTGTCCAGCATGGCGAGGGTCGCGACCTCCTGGCCTTCGTCCTGCAACTGCACCGCCATGGCGTGGGCGATCACACCGCCGAGCGACCAGCCGAGCAGGTGGTAGGGCCCTTCCGGCTGTACCGTGCGGATCTCGCGCACATAGCGTGCCGCCCACTCCTCGATCGAATCCGGCAGTGGCACATCGGCGGTCAGGGTCGGCGATTGCAGGCCGTACACCGGCCGGTTCTCGTCGAAGTGAGCCGCCAGGCCCGCGAAGGACCAGGCGACGCCGCCGATCGGGTGGACACAGAACAGCGGTGCCCCCGTGCCGGACGGCCGCAGCGGCAGCAGGACTTCGAACGCGGCGTCGGTGTCGACGCCTCCCGGCGCGCTCAACGTCCCCGCGATCTCGCCCGGTGTCGACGCGGCGAAGACCAGCACGACCGGGACCCGCTGCCCGAGCTCCTCGCCGAGGCGGGTGGCCAGCCGGACCGCGAGCAGGGAGTTGCCGCCGAGCTCGAAGAAGTTGTCGTCCAGCCCGATTCGTTCCGCGCCCAGCACCTCGGCGAACACCGCGCAGACGGCGGTCTCCACCTCGGTCTCCGGGGCACGGTAGGTGCGGGCCACGAACTCCGGCGTGGGCAACGCGGCACGATCGACCTTGCCGTTGGCATTGCGCGGCACCGCGTCCAGCGATATCAGTGCCTCGGGCACCATGTAGCTGGGCAGCAGCCCCGCCAGCCGGGCTCGCACCCGCGCCGGATCGATGTCGGCGGTGGCACTGAAGTATCCGACCAGCCGCGCCGTGTCGGCCTCGCCGTCGACGACCACGACCGCGTCGGCGATCGCGGGATCCGAGCGCAGCGCGTGCTCGATCTCGGCCAGCTCGATGCGGTAGCCGCGCACCTTCACCTGGAAGTCGCGACGTTCCACGAATTCCAGTACCCCGTCGCCGGTTTCGCCCGCGGCCCGGGTCCAGCGCACCAGGTCACCGGTGCGATAGAGGCGGGAACCGGCGGGCCCGAACGGAGCCGCCACGAACCGTTCGGCCGTCAGGTCCGGGCGGGCGTAGTAGCCACGGGCCAGCTGCGCACCACTGAGGTACAGCTCGCCGGTGACGCCGACCGGCACCGGCCGCAGCCGGTCGTCGAGGACGTACACCCGCGAACCCGCCTCCGGAGTACCGATGGGCACTACGGCCTGGCGGATCTCGGTGTCGGTCCGGAATCGCGTGACCGACACCGCGGCCTCGGTCGGGCCGTACAGGTTGTCGATGCGTGCCGTGGTCGCCGCCTTCGCACGCTGCACGGTCTGTGCGGGCAGTGCCTCACCGATGACCAGCAGCCGCCGCAGCGGCGCGGGCAGCGCGCCCGCCGCGACATCCACCAGCATGGCCAGCAAGGACGGCACCAGAGTGAGGGTGGTCACCGATTCCCGCCGGATCAGCTCCAGCAGGCCCTCCGGATCATGTTGTGCCCCTTCGGGAGCCAGCACCAGCCGGGCGCCGGTGCGCGAGGCCCACCAGAGTTCCCAGATCGAGAGGTCGAACGCCGCAGAGGTCATCCACAGCACCGAATCACCCTCGGCCAAACGGTATTCCGACTGCATCCAGTCCAGCTGGTGTGCCACCGACGCGTGCGGTACCGCGACACCCTTGGGCTTGCCGGTCGATCCCGAGGTGAAGATGACATAGGCGGGATCCGACGGCGAGGACGGCGCGCGCCGCTCCTCGTCACGAATCGCGTTGCCGGGCAACGTCGGATCCTCGGCCAGCGATACGTCCAGCACGGTCGTGTGCGGTGGCAGGGTGTCCGGCAGCGGCATTCCACGCGGCCCGGTCAGCACCACCGCCGGCGCGGCCGTCTCCAGCACCATGGCGGTGCGCTCGGCCGGGTGGGCCGGATCCAGCGGCACATACGCGCCGCCCGCCCGAACCACCGCGTACATGGCGACCAGCAGCTCGATGCTGCGCGGAAGGGCCAGCGCCACCAGGGTTTCCGGTCCGACGCCCGCCCCGAGCAGAACCCGGGCCAGTCGGTCTACCCGCTCGGCGAAATCGCGATAGGTCAGCGACCGTCCGCGTTCGACGACCACCAGGGCGAAGGGCGTGCGCCGCACCTGCGCGTCGAAGGCGTCGAGCAGGCCACTCACCGGGAAGGAGGGGCCGGTGGCGTTCCAATCACGCAGCAGGCGTGCCGATTCCGCCGGGCCCAGGATGTCCACGTCCCCGATCGGGGCCTGCGGATCGGCGATGACCCCGGACAGCAGACGCAGCAGGCGTTCGGTGAATCCGGTGACGGTGACCTCGTCGAACAATGCCGTCGAGTAGGTCATGGTCGCGGTCATCCCGGCCGCCCCACCGTCCGCGTCGCGGCGGTCGGTGACGATCAGGTGCAGATCGAACTGCGAGACGTCGGTGTCGAATTCGACGGCCGATACCCCGAGCCCGTCCAGGTCGAGGTCGGCCTGGTCCTGGTTGTGGAAGGTGAAACCGATCTGCACCAGCGGGTTCCGCGCGGTGGAGCGTTCCGGATTGAGCACCTCGACCAGCCGCTCGAACGGCACGTCCACATTGTCGAAGGCCGCCACATCGCCGGCCCGGACCGTGCGGATCAGGTCCGTGAAGCTCGCGGCCGGGGCCACCTGGGTGCGCAGCACCAGAGTATTGACGAACATGCCGACCAGATCGTCGAGCGCCGCGTCACCGCGTCCGGCAACCGGGGTGCCGACCGCGATATCGGTCGATCCGGTGAGCCGCGACAGCACCGCCGCGAAGGCGGCGTGCACCGTCATGAACAGGGTCGCACCGGCGGTGCGGCCCAATTCGGTGAGGGCGCTCTGGGTTTCGGCGTCGATGGTGAAATCGACGCGACGGCCGTCGGTGTCGAGCACCACCGGCCGGGGACGGTCAGCGGGGACGGTCAGCAGCGGCGGCAACCCGGCCAGCGTCTCGGTCCAGAAGCCCAGCTGGCGGGAGACCAGCGAGGCCGGATCGTCCTCGGAGCCCAGCAGTTCGTGCTGCCAGACCGCGTAGTCGGCGTACTGCACCGGCAGCGGCGTCCACGCCGGGGCCACACCGGCCTTGCGGGCGGCGTAGGCGATCATGAGGTCGCGGGCCAGCGGGGCCAGCGAGGAACCGTCACCGGCGATGTGGTGCATGACCACCACGAAGACGTGGTCGTCGGGGGCCAGCCGGTACAGCGCCGCCCGCAGCGGCACCGTCGTGGTGACATCGAAGCCCTGCCCGATCAGCTCGGCGACCGCCGCGGTGACGGTCTCCTCGGTGACCGGAATCGCCTCGAGCGCGGGCAGTTCCGCGACCGCCGTGGCGGGCAGCACCACCTGCACCGGACCCGTCGCGGTCT
Source organism: Nocardia sp. NPDC059240 (assembly GCF_042753865.1). Classification (NCBI taxonomy): domain Bacteria; kingdom Bacillati; phylum Actinomycetota; class Actinomycetes; order Mycobacteriales; family Nocardiaceae; genus Nocardia; species Nocardia sp. NPDC059240. Next base: position 321,516 of record NZ_JBHZAC010000006.1, read on the forward strand.
CCGGGTAGACGGTGCGCAGCACCTCGTGCCGGACCACCACGTCCGCGATCGCGGCCTGCAGCGCCGCCACGTCCAGCTCGCCGCTCAGGCGGATCGGGAGCGGGATGTTGTAGGCGGTGGAGTCCGGATCCAGGCGGTTGAGGAACCAGATGCGTTGCTGCGCCAGCGAAACCGGTACCGGACCGTCGCCGGTGCGGGGCAGCAGCGGCGGGCGCGCGGGGACCCGGTCGGCGGCCAGCACCGCGGCGGCCAGCGCCTCGATGCCGGTGTGCTCGAACACGGTGCGCACGGGGATCTGGATCCCGAACGCGGCGGTCAGTCTGGCAGCCAATTGTGTTGCCGTGAGCGAGTTTCCGCCGAGCATGAAGAAGTCGTCGGCGATGCCGACCCGCTGCGCGTCCTCGATGCCGAGCACGTCGGCGACGACCCCGGCGACGGTGCGCTCGGTGTCGGTGCGCGGCGCGATGAACTCGGCGGTGCGCAGTTCGGGCTTCGGCAGGGCGCGGCGATCCAGTTTGCCGTTGACGGTCAACGGGATCGCGTCCACCACCACGAGGGCGGACGGAATCATGTAGGACGGCAGCCGTTCGGCGGCACCGTCGCGGACGGCGTCCAGGTCGGGCACGAGGCCGACCTCGGGCACCACGTAGGCCACGATCCGCAGATCGCCCGGCTGGTCCTCGCGCACGATGACCGCGGCCTGCGCGACACCGTCCTGCGCCAGCACGGCCGCCTCGATCTCGCCGAGTTCGATGCGGAAGCCGCGCACCTGGACCTGATCGTCGGCGCGGCCCAGGTATTCGAGTTCACCGGCCCGGTTCCAGCGGGCCACGTCACCGGAGCGGTACAACCGCTCGCCCGGCGTGCCGAAGGGGCTGGCCACGAAGCGGGTCGCGGACAGGTCCGGACGGCCCAGGTAGCCACGCGACAACTGCGCACCGGAGACGTACAGCTCGCCCGCGACGCCGACCGGCACCGGGCGCAGCCGCTCGTCGAGCACGTACACGTGCAGACCGGCGATCGCGTGGCCGATCATCGAACCGGTGGCGGCGGCGATGGTGGCGGTGTCGAGCGTCCGATGCGACACGTGCACGGTGGTCTCGGTGATGCCGTAGATGTTCACGATCTCCGGTCGCGAATCCCCGTGGCGGGCCACCCAATCCGCCATGCGGCGCAGCTCGAGCGCCTCACCGCCGAGGAACATGTACCGCAGGGCGAGCGGCTCCGCGTCGGCTGCCGCGAGGCGGTCCGCCTCCGCGAATTGGTAGAACGCCGACGGGGTCTGGTTGAGCACCGTGACCCGTTCGCGGCGTACCAGTTCCAGGTACAGCTCCGGTGAACGCGACACGTAGTAGTCGACGACGATCAACTTGCCGCCGTAGAGCAGCGGGCCCCACAGCTCCCACACCGAGAAGTCGAAGGCGTAGGAGTGGAACAGCGTCCACACGTCGTCGTGATCGAAATCGAACTCGGGGACGATATTCGCCATCAGCCGCACCACGTTCTGGTGCGCCACGGCCACGCCCTTGGGGCGGCCGGTGGAGCCGGAGGTGTAGATGACGTAGGCGAGGTGGTTGGCGCGCAGCGGGGCGCGCCGGTCGGCCGCCGTGATCGGCGAGTCCGGCCAGTCCTGCGAATCCTCGTCCAGCCGAATGATGTGCAGATCGGCAGGCAGCTCGACCTCGACGGTCGAATCGGTGATCACGCTGGTGGGCTTGGAGTCCGACAGCACGTAGGCGAGGCGGTCGGCCGGGGAGGACGGATCCAGCGGCACATAGCCCGCACCGGCCTTGAGCACGGCCAGCAGGGCGACGACCAGTTCCGCCGAACGCGGCAGCAGCACCGCGACCAGCGACTCCGGACCGGCGCCCTGGCTGATCAGCCTGCGCGCCAGCATGTTCGCGCGCCGATCCAGCTCGGCGTAGGTGAGTTCCTCGTCGCCGTAGCTGACCGCGACCCGATGCGCGTGCGCGGCCACCGCGAGATCGAACAGGCTCGTCAGCGTGGCCTCGGACTCGCCGGCATCCTCGCCCTGGGTTCCCCAGAGCTCGAGGACATTGCGGCGTTCGTCCGCCTCCATCAGTTCGATGTCACCGATCGGCGCGGTCGCGTCCGCGGCGACCGCGCGCAGCACGCGTTCCATGCGCTCGGCCAAGGACACGATGGTCTCGGCGTCGAAAAGGTCGGTGGCGTAGTTCCATTCGATGGCCAGCCGGCCTTCGGCGTCCGGCTCATCGGAGACGGTCACCTGGAGATCGAAGCGGGATACCGGGGCCTCGAAGTCGACGCCTGCCAGGGTCAAGCCGGGCGCCTCGAAGCTCGGGGTCTCGATGTTCATGTAGGCCAGGGCCACCGTGAACAGCGGGTTGCGCGCCTGGGTGCGGGGCATTCCGAGCGCGTCCACGACCTGGTCGAAGGGCACGTTGGCGTGGTCGAACGCCGCCAGGTCGGCCGTGCGGGTCTGGGTCAGCAGCTCGTCGAAACCGCGGCCCAGGTCCGGGCGGGTGCGCAGCACCAGGGTGTTGACGAACATGCCGACCAGATCGTCGAGGGCGGCATTGCCGCGGCCCTCGATCGGGGTGCCGATGGCGATGTCGGTGCTCGCCGAGACGCGGGCAAGCAGGACCGACAGCGCGGCGTGCCACACCATGAACGCGGTGACGTTGTGCGCCTCCGCGATTCGCTTGATCTCGGCGGCCAAGTCGCGGTCGAGCTTGGTGTGCAGGTACGCGCCGCGGCCGGACGCCACCTCCGGGCGGGGCCGGTCGGTGGGCAGGGACAGTTCGTCGGGCAGATCTCGCAGCGTCTCGGTCCAAAACGCCAGTTCACGGTCCCCGACGAGCTCCAGGTTGGCCTGCTGCCAGAGCGCGAAGTCGGCGTACTGCACGGGCAGGTCGGTCCACTCGGGCGCGTGCCCGTTGGCCCGGGACAGGTAGGCGGTGATGGTGTCGCGCAGCAGCGGATTCATCGACGCGCCGTCACCGGCGATGTGGTGCTGGACCACCAGCAGCACGTGGCTGTGCTCGGATTCGCGCAGCAGCGCGACGCGGATCGGCACGGTGGTGGTGACGTCGAATCCCTCGGCCGCGAAGGCCGCGATCCAGGCCGGATCGGCGGCGTTCTCGCCGGTGTGGATCTCGAGCGGGAGCGGGGCTTGCTCGGCGGGCAGGATCAGCTGGTAGCCGGTGCCGTCCGCGTCGGACGGGTAGCGGGTGCGCAGCGACTCGTGGCGGCCGACCACGTCGGCGAAGGCCGCCAGCAGGACGTCGGTGTCGATCTCGCCGGTGACGCGGACCGCCGAGGGCAGGTTGTAGGCGGCGGATTCGGGGTCCAGCCGGTTGAGCAGCCACATGCGGGTCTGTACCGGGGACAACGGGATTCGCTCCGGCCGGACGGCGCGCCGCAGCGGCAGGCTGGTGCCCGCGGCGACAGCCAGCTCCGCCAGCCCTGCGATCGTCGGGGCCTCGAACAGCTGGCGCACACCGAGATCCGTCCCGAGGGCCGCGTTGGCGCGGGCGATCAGGCGCATGCCGAGCAGCGAATTTCCGCCGCGGGCGAAGAAGTCGTCGTCCGCGCCGAGGGTGACGCCGCCGAGCAGATCCCCGGCGAGGGCGGCCAGGGTGGCTTCCGCGCCCGGCGCGGGCTCCCGGAAGGCCACGGTGGCTGCGGTGAATTCGATGGCGGGCAGGGCCGCCCGGTCGAGTTTGCCGACCGTGGTGAGCGGCATCGCCGCCAGCACCGCCACGTGGGCGGGCACCATGTAGGAGGGCAGCTGGGTGCGGGCGTGGGCCAGCACCGTCTCGGCGTCGACCCCGTCACCGGAGACGTAGCCGACCAGGCAGTCCGCGCCGGTGGTGTCCTTCGCCAGCAGCACCACCGCGTTCGCCACGCCGGTGGCGGACAGCAGGGCGGCCTCGATCTCCCCGAGCTCGATGCGCTGACCGCGCAGCTTGATCTGGAAGTCGTTGCGGCCCATGTACACCAGGTCACCGGCGCGGTTCCAGCGCACCAGGTCGCCGGTGCGGTACATGCGGGTGCCGGGTACCCCGAACGGGTCGGCCATGAACCGGTCGGCGGTCAGCGCGCCGCGACCCTGATAGCCGCGGGCCAGCTGGGCGCCGGCCAGGTAGAGCTCGCCGATGACGCCCATCGGCACCGGGCGCAGGCGGGCGTCGAGCACGTAGGCGCGGGTGTTCCAGTTCGGGCGGCCGATGGCGACCTCGAAATCCGGGTCGGCGTCGGAGAATTCGTGGTAGATGGTCGAGATCGCGGCTTCGGTGGGGCCGTAGGCGTTGTGCACCGAACCGCCGACCAGCTCGCGCAGCCGGCCGAGCAGTTCGACGGGCAGCGCCTCGCCGCCGGTGTGCAGGTGGCGGAACGAGTGCAGGGCGTCGCCGTGGCCCTCGGCGATCAGCGCGGCCAGCACCGACGGCACGTGTTCGGCGATGGTGACGCCGTATTCGCGCATCAGCCCGGCCAGGTAGTCCAGATCCAGCGGGCCCGGACGCGGAATCACCAGCGGCGCACCGACCATGGCGGGCAGGAAGCACTCCCACACCGAGACGTCGAAGGCCAGCGGAGCCCGCTGCATGATGCGGTCGGCGCGGGTGACGCCGTAGCGCTCCTCGAGCCAGCGCAGCTGGTTCATGATGGCGCGGTGGCTGGTGGCCACGCCCTTGGGCAGACCGGTGGAGCCGGAGGTGTAGAGCACGTAGGCGAGGTTGTCCGGGCGCAGCACGCCGATCCGGTCCGCGTCGGTGATCGGCGCGTCCGAGAAGTCGTTCAGCGCACCGGTTTCCAGCAGTTCGGCGACGTCCAGCGTACGCACGCCCGCGAGTTCGGGCAGTGTCGCGCCGCCGACGGTCAGCACCAGGGTGGCGTTCGAGGTGCCCAGCACGTGGGCGATGCGATCGGCCGGGTGCGACGGGTCGACCGGCACGTAGGCGGCACCGGCGGCCACGACCGCGTACAGCGCGACCACCATGTCGACGCAGCGTTCGGCGGTGACACCGACGATGGCGTCCGGGCCGGCGCCCTGCGCGATCAGCAAGCGGCCCAGGCGATTCACCCGTCGGGCGAGATCCGCGTAGCCGACCCGCTCGCCTTCGAAGACGAGCGCGGCGACGTCGGGATCCTGGGCGGCTCGAGCGTCGAGCAGCTCGGCGAGGGTCTCGACCGGCAGCGGGCGTCCGGTGGCATTGCGGTCCACCAGCAGCACACCACGTTCGGTGCGCGACATGAGCTCCACGTCACCGGCGGCGACGCGCGGATCGGCGAGCAGCGCGCACAGCACGCGGTCGAAGGTCTCCTGGAAGCCGCCGATGGTGGCGGCGTCGAAAAGGTCGGTGGCGTAGGTGATGTAGACGTCGATGCCGCCGGGCAGGCCGTCGGGACCGGTGGTCTCGGCCAGCGTCCAGTCCAGGTCGAACTGGGTGGCGGTGGCGTCCACGGTGAGCGCCTCGATGCTCAGGCGGTTGAGCTTGACGCTGGGCCGGGCGTGGTTCTGCAGGGTCAGTGTCACCTGGGCGAGCGGCGAATGCGCTTGGGAGCGCACCGGATTCACCGCTTCGACCAGCATTTCGAAGGGCACCACGGCGTGATCGAAGGCCGTCAGGTCGGTGTCGCGGACCTGGGTGAGCAGCTCGGACAGGGACGCGTCCGGCCGGACGTCGGTGCGCAGCACCAGCGTGTTGACGAACATGCCGACCAGGTCGTCGAGGGCCTCGTCACCGCGACCGGCGACCGGGGTGCCGATCACGATGTCGGTGGTGCCGGAGAGTCGAGCCAGCGTCACCGAGAGTGCGGTGTGCAGCACCATGAACGGGGTGACCCGGCGCTCGGCCGCGAAAGTCAGGACGGCCGAGTGCAATTCGGCGTCGAAGCTGCTGTGCAGGCCCGCGCCGCGACCGCTGGCCACGGCGGGGCGGGGGCGGTCGGTGGGCAGCGGCAGGACGTCCGGGACGCCGTGCAGGCGGCGGGTCCAGTGCGCGAGCTGCTGTGCCAGTACCGATTCGGCGTCTTCGGGGCCGCCGAGGGCGGCGCGCTGCCACAGCGCGAAGTCGGCGTACTGCACCGGCAGCGGTGCCATGCGAGGCACCTCACCGGCGCAGCGGGCCACGTAGGCGGTGGCGATATCGCGGGTGAGCGGGCCGAAGGACCAGCCGTCGGCGGCGATGTGGTGCACCACCAGCACCAGCAGGTGGGCGCCCGGCTCGTCGGTGAGTTCGAGCAGCCGGATGCGGAACGGCACCTCGGCGGTGACGTCGAAGGCGGTGCGCGCCAACGACTCCACCAGTCCGGGCAGGTCGGCGGAGGTGACCGGCTCGGCGACCAGGTCGATCAGGCGGGTGCCGGCGGGCAGGACCAGCTGGCTGGCCTGGCCGTCGTGCTCGGGGTAGATGGTGCGCAGGGTCTCGTGGCGGTCCACCACGTCGGCCACGGCCGCACGCAGGGCTTCGACGTTCAGCGGGCCGGTGAGGCGCAGCGCGAACGGAATGGTGTAGCCGTCGCGAATGTCGAAGCGGTTGAGGAACCACAGCCGCTGCTGGGCGATGGACAGCGGGATGTGGTCCCCGCGTTCCTGGGCGACCACCGGGGGCAGCTCGACCAGCGTCTCGGCGTCGGCCGCGCGGATCTTGGCGGCCAGGCCCGCGACGGTGGCGTCCTCGAACACCGCGCGCAGCGGAATCCGCACGCCCGCGGCCTTACCCAGGCGGGCCACCAGCTGGGTGGCGATGAGCGAGTTGCCGCCGAGGGAGAAGAAGTCGTCGTCCGCACCGATCCGGGCGGTACCGAGCAGCGAAGCGAAGACCTCCGCGACGATCCGCTCCTCGGGGCCGGTGGCCGCACGGAAGGCGGTGGTGGCGGCGGCCGGGGCGGGCAGCGCGCCACGATCCAGCTTGCCGGAGCTGTTGACCGGGAAGGATTCCAGGGACATCAGGACGGAAGGCACCATGTAGACCGGTAGTCGCTGTGCCAGTTCAGCTTTCAGCGTGGCCACCGAGATCTCCGCGCCCGCGGCAGGCACCAGGTAACCGACCAGCTGGGCGTCGGCGCCGGAGCCGCGCACCACGACCACGGACTGGGCGACCGTGGGGTGCGCGGTCAGCGCGGCCTCGATCTCGCCCAGTTCGATGCGCAGGCCGCGCAGCTTCACCTGGAAGTCGGTGCGGCCCAGGTATTCCAGTTCGCCATTGCGATTCCACTTGACCAGGTCGCCGGTGCGGTACATGCGCTCGGAAGTGCCGAACGGGTTGGCCACGAAGCGATCCGAGGTCAGGCCCGGACGCGTCACATAGCCGACCGCCAGCTGGTCACCGGCGAGGTACAGCTCGCCCGCGACACCCACCGGGACCGGGCGCAGGCGGGCGTCCAGCACGTAGAGCTCGGTATTGAAGGTGGGGCGGCCGATCGGCACCGCGTCCACATCGGCATCGGTGACCTGGTGGTAGGCCACCTCGACGGCGGCCTCGGTCGGGCCGTAGAGGTTGTGTAGTTCCGCGCCGGTGAGCTCGCGCAGCCGGTGCGCGGGCTTCGCGGACAGCGCCTCGCCGGAGGCGAAGACGATCCGCAGCGAGGTGCAGCGCGCGGCGGCCTCCTCGGCGACGAAGACGGTCATCATGGACGGCACGAAGTGCGCGGCCGTGATGCCCTCCCGGGCGATGAGTTCGGCGAGATACACCGGATCGCTGTGGCCCTCGGGCTTGGCGATCACCAGGCGCGCGCCGATCTGCAAGGGCAGGAAGAACTCCGGGACAGACACGTCGAAGGTCATCGGGGTCTTCTGCAGCACCACGTCGGCGGCGGTCAGGCCGTGCGCCGACCGGCCCCAGACCAGGCGGTTGACGATCGCGGCATGGCTGACCGCGACGCCCTTGGGGCGGCCGGTGGAACCGGAGGTGAAGATCACGTAGGCGGTATTGGAATCCCGCAGCGGCGCACGGCGATCCGCGTCGACGATCGGCTCGTCGGACACGCCGGTCAGGTCGAGCAGGTCGATGCGCACCTGGGCGGCGTCCATGGGCAGGTCCGCGCCGGAGGTCAGCACGGTCACCGGGTCGGCGGTCTCGAGGATGTACTCGAGGCGGTCGGTCGGGTGATCCGGGTCCAGCGGCAGATAGCCCGCACCGGCGGCGGACACGGCGTACATGCCGATCATCAGGTCCAGCGAGCGGCGCATGCCCAGCGCGACAAGCGATTCCGGGCCGACACCCTCGCTGATCAGCCAGCGGGCCAGCCGACGGACGCGGCCCGCGAACTCGGCGTAGGACAGACTCGTCCCCTCGAAGGTGAGGGCGGTGGCGTCGGGGGTGCGGGCGACCTGCTGCTCGAACAGCGAGATCAGCGTCTTGGCGTCGGTGGCGGCGGTCGGGGTCAGGCCGAGTGCGGCGTCCACGTCGAAGGCGGTGTCGTTCCAGCCCCGTACGACGAGTTCGCGTTCGGTGTCGCCGAGCAGGTCGATGTCGCCGACCAGGACGGCGGCGTGGGTGGCGACCGAGGTCAGCAGGCGGCCGAACTGCTCGGTGAGCGCGGTCGCGGTGGCGGCGTCGAACATCTCGGTGGCGTAGCGCAGGTTGCCGGTCAGTCCGGCCTGTTCGCCGAGCTCGCCGACCACCAGGTGCAGATCGAATTTGACCGTCGGGTCGTCGATTTCGACGGGGGTGACGGAAAGCTCGGGCAGGGCGAAGGTGCCCGCGCCGCCGGTCATCCGGGCGTCGTTGAACGACAGCATGACCTGGGCCAGCGGCGGCGCGCCCGTGGTGCGGTCCACCGACAGCGCGTCCACGACGCGCTCGAAGGGCAGCTCGGCGTGGCCGAAGGCGGCCAGGTCGGCGGTGCGCACCCGGTCCAGCAGGTCGGTGAAGGGCCGGTCGGCCTCGACCTGGGTCCGGAGTACCAACGTGTTGACGAACATGCCGATGAGGGCGTCGAGTTCGCGTTCGCCGCGGCCGCCGATCGGGGAGGCGATCGCCACATCGGCGGTGCCCGCGGTGCGGGCCAGCAGGGCGGCGAAGGCGGCGTGCACGACCATGAACAGGGTCACGCCATGCGCCCGCGCCAACTCCCGCAGGTTCGCGGCCACGGCCGGGTCCACCGAGAACGGAATGGACGCACCGGCATTGGTGGCGACGGCGGGTCGGGGACGGTCGGCGGGCAGGGCCAGCTGCGGGGGCAGACCGGTCAGGGTCTCGCGCCAGAACTCGAGCTGCTGGTGTGCGAGCGAGCCGGAATCGGCTGCGTCACCGAGGAGTTCGTGCTGCCAGAGGCTGTAGTCGGCGTACTGGATGTCCAGGGGCGCCCAGCCGGGTTCGATGCCGGAGGTCCGGGCGGTGTAGGCGACCATGAGGTCTGTGATGAGCGGGGCCAGCGACAACGCGTCGGCGGCGATGTGATGCACGACCACGGCCAGCACGTACTCGGGCTCGGCGGCGTCCTCGACCAGGAAAAGGCCGATGCGCGAGGGCAATTCGCGGGTCACGTCGAATCCGGCGGAGACGAACGCGGTAATGGTGCCGGGCAGGTCGGCGGCGGGGACCGGGATGGGAGTCAGGCTCAGGCCGACGTCGGCGATATCCAGGATGTCCTGATACGGGCCGGAATCGGAGTCCGGGTACGCGGTGCGCAGCGATTCGTGGCGGGCCAGCACGTCCATGGCCGCCTGCTCGAGTTCCGCGATGCGCAGGTTCCCGGCCAGCCGCAGCACGATCGGCATGTTGTAGACGCTGTGCTCGCCGTCCTCGGATTCGATCCGGTTCAGGAACCACAGGCGCTGCTGGGCGGGCGAGAGCGGAATGCGGTCCGGGCGCGGGCGGGCGGCCAGCTGGGGCCGGGCCGCATCGGGATTCGTGGCGACCAGGAGGGCGGCGAGGCCCTCGACGGTGGACGCCTCGAACAGCAGGCGCACGGGGACGCGCGCGCCGAGCTCCGCACCGATCTGGGAGGTGACGCGGGCGGCGTCGAGGGAGCTGCCGCCCAGGGCGAAGAAGTCGTCGTCGAGGCCGACTCGGTCGGCGTTGAGCACCTCCGCGAAGACCGCGGCGACCAGGCGCTGGGCCGGATCGACCGGTTCGCGGAAGGTCTTGGCGCGCAGTTCCGGAACGGGCAGCGCCTTGCGGTCGAGCTTGCCGCTGGAGTTGAGCGGCAGCTCGGCGAGGGTCAGCAGGGCGGTCGGGACCATGTAGGACGGCAGGACGCGGGTCAGGCCCTCGCGCAGGGTTTCCGGGTCGAGTTCGGTGCCCGGGGCCGGGACCACATACCCGGCCAGGTAATCGCCGGAGTCGCCGTCGACCAGCCGGACCGCGGCCTGCGCGACCTCCGGGGTCAGCAACAGCGCGCTCTCGATCTCGGCCAGTTCGATGCGCTGGCCGCGGAACTTGATCTGGAAGTCCAGGCGTTCCAGGTAGACCAGCTCGCCGTCCTCGGTCCACTTGACCAGGTCGCCGGTGCGGTACATGCGCTCGCCCGGACGCCCGAACGGGTTGGCCACGAAGCGATCCGAGGTGAGATCGACGCGGCCGTGATAGCCGCGCGCCAGCTGCACACCGGCCAGATACAACTCGCCCGCCACCCCGATGGCGACCGGGCGCAGCCGCGAATCCAGCACGAACACCTGGGAATTCCACTCCGGCTCGCCGATCGGCACGGCGAGCGTGTCGGAGCGGTGGGCCTCGCGGAAGGTGATGGACACCGCGGCCTCGGTGGGGCCGTACAGGTTGTGCACCCCGGCGTCGCTGACCGCCCAGAAGGCGGCGACGGTCTCCGGCGGCAGCGCCTCGCCGATGACGAAAACCTCACGCAGCGAGTCGAGTTCGCCCGCCTCGGCGTGCGCGGCGAACACCGCGAGCATGGACGGCACGAAGTCGGTGAGCGTAACCGAGTGCTGGGCAATGGTTTCGGCGATGTAGCGGGGGTCGCGGTGGCCGTCGGGGGTGGCGACCACCAGGGTCGCGCCCGCACGCAGCGGCAGGAAGTAGCCCCACAGCGAGACGTCGAAGGTGGTGGCGGTCTTCTGCAGGTAGATGTCCTGGCGGCCGATACCGTATTCGGCCTGCATCCAGGCCAGCTGGTTGGCGATGGCGCGGTGGGTGACCGCGACGCCCTTGGGCTTGCCGGTGGAGCCGGAGGTGAACAGGACGTAGGCGGGGTGGTCGGGGTGCAGGGGCGCGCGGCGCTCGCGGTCGGCGATCTTGCCGCCCGCGTACGGGGACAGCTCCAGCTCGTCGAGGTAATAGGTTGCGACGTCGATGTTCTCGGGGGTCGCGAAGCCGTCGCGGCGGGTGGTCAGCACGGCGTGCGGGGCGGCGGTCGCGAGAATGTGCCCGACGCGCTCGGCCGGGTGGGCCGGGTCCACGGGCACGTACGCGCCGCCGGCGCGCAGCACGGCGTACATGGCCACCACCAGCTCGACCGAGCGGGCCATGGCCAGCACGACCAGGGATTCCGGGCCGACGCCCGTGGTGATCAGGTAGCGGGCCAGTCGGTTGGCACGCTCGGAGAGTTCGGCGTAGGTGAGTTCGGTATCGCCGAAGACCAGGGCGCGGGCGTTCGGGGTGCGACCCGCCTGCGCGTCGAAACCCTGGTGCAGGAACAGGTCCGGGACGCGCGAGCCGGTGGCATTCCAGCTCGACAGGACGTAGTCGCGTTCCCCGGCATCCAGCAGTTCGATATCGCCGACCGGGATTTCGGCGTCGGCGACCGCGGCGGTGAGCAGGCGGGTGAACTTGGCCGCCAGTTCGCGAACCGTGTGCTCGTCGAAAAGGTCGGCGGCGTAGGTGTATTCGACTCGGTACAGGTCACCGTCACCGACGACGGTCAGCTGCAGGTCGAACTTGGCGATGCCCGGATCGAAGTCCAGCTGCTCGGCGCTCAAACCAGGCAGCGCGGCATTGATGTCGCCCAGGTTCTGCATGAACAGTGCCACCTGGAACAGCGGGTGGCGGTTGCGGGCGCGGGCCGGGTTGAGCACCTCGACCAGGCGCTCGAAGGGGACGTCGCGGTGGGCGAAGGCGCGCAGATCACGGTCGCGCACATGGCCGATCAGCGCGCCGAAGGAATCGCCGCCGCGCACTTCGGTGCGCAGCACCAGGGTGTTGACGAACATGCCGACCAGGTCGTCGAGCGCCTGGTCGCCGCGCCCGGCGACGGGGGTGCCGATGGCGATGTCGGTGGTGTTGGACAGCCGGGCCAGCACGGCCGCGAGGGCGGCGTGCAGCACCATGAACGGGGTGGCGCGATGGGCGGCGGCCACCTTGTCGACCGCGGCACGCAGGTCGGCGTCGAGCACGGTCTCGAAGGTCGCGCCCCGGAAGCTGGAGGCGGCCGGGCGCGGGCGGTCGGCGGGCAGGTCCAGCTGGGCGGGCAGGTCCGCGAGTTCGTCTGCCCAGAAGGCGATCTGGCGGGCGGACACCGAGTCCGGGTCGGACTCGTCGCCCATCCAGGCGCGCTGCCACAGTGCGTAGTCGGCGTACTGGACCGCGAGCGGCTCGTACTGCGGGCGCTGGCCGGACTGCCGGGCCAGGTAGGCCATCACCAGGTCGCGTACCAGCGGGCCGACGGACGCGCCGTCGGCGGCGATGTGGTGGGCGACCACCACCAGGGTGTGGTCGGCGGGGCCCGAGCGCAGCAGCCGGGCCCGCAACGGGACCTCAGCGGTGACGTCGAATCCCTGTGCGGCCAAGGTGAGTACGGTCGTGGCCAGCTGGGACTCCGGCACCTCGCGCGGGGTCAGGTCCACCGCGGCGGCGGGCAGCACCACCTGGGCGGGGCCCGCCTCGGCGGCCGGGTAGTAGGTGCGCAGCGACTCGTGGCGCTCGATCACGTCGGCGAAGGCGGCGGCCAGCGCGTCGGTGTCGAGGTCGCCGCGCAGGCGCAGCGCGAACGGCATGTTGTCCACCGCCGACGGATCGAATTCGTCGGCGGCCGGGTCGTATTCGCTGCGCGCGTAGTGGTTGAGGAACCACATGCGCTGCTGGGCCGGCGAGAGCGGAATGTGCTCCGGACGCGGCCCGGCGACCAGCGGCGGGCGCACCGTGCCGGAGGCGTTGTCGCCCAGCGCCGCCAGCGCGGCCACGGTGGGCCGCTCGAAGAAGTCGCGCACGTCCACGGTGACGCCGAGCGTCTCGCGGATGCGGGCGATGGCGCGGGTGGCGATGAGCGAATTGCCGCCGATGCCGAAGAAATCGTCGTCCGCGCCGACGACGGTCAGGTCGAGCAGGTCGGCGAAGATGGCCGCGACCGCCTCCTCGGCGGGCGTTTCGGGAGCCCGGTAGACGGTGGCGGCGTCGGCGAACACCGGTTCGGGCAGGGCGCGGCGATCCACCTTGCCGTTCACATTGAGCGGCAGCGCGGTCATGGGCACCAGCAGCGACGGCACCATGTACTCGGGCACGTGCGTGCGGACGGTGGAAAGGATTGCGGCGCTGTCGATGTCGTGCCCCTCGGCGGCGACCACGTAGCCGACCAGCGCCTGTTCGCCGTTGGGCCGGGTGTGCATGAGCACCGCCGCCTGCGCGACGGCACGGTCGCGCCGCAGGGCCGATTCCACCTCGCCCAGTTCGATGCGCAGGCCGCGCATCTTCACCTGGAAATCGCTGCGGCCCACGTATTCCAGCTCGTCGGGTCCGCCGTCCGGGTTCGCGACCCAGCGCACCAGGTCGCCGGTGCGGTACATGCGGTCGCCGGACGGGCCTTCGGGATTGGCCACGAAGCGTTCGGCGGTCAGTCCCGCGCGACCGAAGTAGCCGCGGGCCAGCTGCGGCCCGGCCACGTAGAGTTCGCCGACCACGCCGACCGGCACCGGGCGCAGATCCTCGTCCAGCACCAGCAATTCGACATCGTCGCCGGGGCTGCCGATCGGAATCGAGTCGACGTCGGCGGCGGTGACCTCGTGGGAGGTGGCCAGCACGGTGGACTCGGTGGGGCCGTACACGTCGAACAGGGTCGCGCCGCTGACGCTGCGGAAGTCAGCGGCGATTCCGACGGGGACGGTCTCGCCACCGGTGAGCAGGTAGCGCAGGGAGTCGGGCATATCCTCGCCGGTGCGCAACAGCTCGCCCACCAGGGCCGCCAGCATCGACGTCACGAAGAAGGCCGCGGTGACCTCGGAGTCGCGAATGGTCCGCACCAGGTAGGCGGGATCGAGGTGACCGTCGGGGGCCGTGATCACCACGCGGGCCCCGGTGTGCAAGGGCCAGAAGATCTCCCACACCGAGGCGTCGAAGGTGGTCGAGGTCTTGAACAGGAGCGCGTCCTGCTCGGTCAGCCGGAACTGGCGCTGCTGCCAGCGCAGGAACGTGATGACCGCGCGGTGCGGGATCGCGACACCCTTGGGGCGGCCGGTGGAGCCGGAGGTGAAGATGACGTACGCAAGGTTGTCAGGTCCGGGCTGCTCGAGCTCCGGATCCTCGGCCGGGGACAGCGGCTGCGGCTGGTCGAGGCCGTATTCCCGTGCGGTGCGCTCGAATTCGTCGATGCGCAGCACCGGGACCTCGGTGTCGAAGTCCATCTGATCGGCGGTGGTGGTGAGCACCACGGCGGGCCGGGCCACCTCGAGCACGTAGGCGATGCGCTCGGCCGGGTGATCCGGATCGATCGGCACGTACGCGCCGCCGGCCTCGAGAATGGCGAACATGCCGACCAGCAGCTCGAAGGAGCGTCGCGCCGCCAGGCCCACCAGCACGTCGGGGCCGACGCCCAGCCCGCGCAGGTGGCGGGCGAGAACCGTGACGCGCCCGGCGAATTCGGCGTAGGTGAGGGTCGCGCCCTCGAATTCCATGGCCACCGCGTCGGGCGTGCGCGCAACCTGTGCCCGGAACTGGGTGGCCAGCGTCTCGACCGGGGCCAGTTTCGGGTCGAGCACCTCGGAGGCCGCCAGCACCGCGTCGTCGACGAGCGCCTCCAAAGTGGCGGTGAGACCGCCTTCCTCGCCGTTCATCAGGCCGGGTAGCTGTCCGGAGACCACGACCTGCATGAGGGCTTCGGGCTCGAGAGCGCCACCCATGGCCTCGCCGAGCATGGCGGTCTCGGTCGCCAGCGCGCCGTAGGAGACGGTGTCTCCCGCGTAGCGCAGGGCGATGCGGTCGGGTTCCAAATCGGCCACAACGGCGATCAGGCAAGGTAGGTCGCCCACGCCGTAGGCGCGGCGCAAGGCCGTGACCCGGCCGGTACGGCTGGTGGCGATCGACTCTGCGTAGTGCATCAGAGGCTTCCTTCCGACGTGCTTTCCGAGCGAAGGATCAGGACCTGCGCGTCCGCGCTGAGCGTGCTCAGGGCCTGTTTGAGTCCGGCCGCGCCGAGGGCGGCCAGAATGCCGGGCACCAGTCCGGCCAGGGCCACGTTCACGAGCGCTTCCGGCTTGGCGGCGGCGCCCATGGCACGGGCGGTGACGGAGATCTTCTCGGCGAGATCCCGGTAGGTGACGGTGTGGGCACCGTGGGTGAGGGCGAGGCCCTCGGGGGCGAGCGCCGCGGCGGCGGCGATCAAGGTCGGCAGATCCGATTCCGCGGCCGCGGGCTGCTGCGGCGCGGCCGGTCGGCGGCCCCGCTCGGCCTCGGTGCGAATGTCGATGGCGCGCACCGTGACCGCCGGATCGGCGAGCACGGTGTCGAGCACCAGCAGCAGGCGCTGGGCCAGCAGACGCACCGACTCCGCACCGAAAATGTCGGTGGCGTAGTCGAATCGCATGTCCAGGCCGATCACGCGGCCCGCCTGATCGTGGCGTTCGACGCCGGTGAGCTGCAGATCGAACTTGGCCTCGGACAGCTCCGGCTCCAGCGCCTCGACCATGAGACCCGGCAGGGCGACCGAGGTCTGGGCCAGGTTCTGGAAGGCGAAGGCCACCTGGAACAGCGGGTTGACCGACGCCGAGCGAGCCCGGCCGGTGGCGGCCAGGACGGCTTCCACCACGCGCTCGAAGGGTGCGTCGGCGTGGGCGAAGGCCGCGAGATCGCGGTCGCGCACCTGGCGCAGCAGTTCGGTGAAGGCGAGCTTGCCGTCCACCTCGGCGCGCAGCACCACGGTGTTGACGAACATGCCGATCAGGTCGTCGAGGGCGCGTTCACCACGACCGGCGAGGGGGACGCCGATCGTGATGTCGCGCTGGCCCGACAGTTTGGCCAGCAGCACCGCGAAGGCGGCGTGCACGACGCCGAACAGGGTGGCGTTGTGCTCGCGGGCCAGGGCCGAGAGCCGCTCGACGGTGTCCGCGGGGACCTCGAATTCGACCTTGGCGCCGAGCATTTCGCGCCGGGCCGGGCGGGGGCGGTCGGTGGGCAGCGCCAGCTGTTCGGGGGCGGAGGACAGCTCGTCGACCCAGAAGCGCAGCTGCCGCGACAGCAGGCTGTCGGGATCCGTATCGGACCCGAGCGCCGCGCGCTGCCAGGCGGCGTAGTCGCCGTACTGGATCTCGAGGGGCGTCCAGGCCGGGGCGATGGCAGCCAGGCGAGAGGTGTAGGCCAGCACCAGATCCCGGGTCATGGGCTGCATGGAGAAGCCGTCGGCGCTGATGTGGTGCAGCACCACCAGCAGCACGTGATCGGCCGGGGCGAGTTCGAACAGGGCCACCCGGACCGGCGGGGCGAGGGTGACATCGAAACCTGCGGTGGCGGTTTCGAGCAGGCGGGCCGGGAGGTCGTTCTCCGACACCGGGATCGCGGTCAGTTCACCGTCGAGGTCGCTGAGATCCAGCACGATCTGCACGGGTTCGCCGTCGATCTCCGGGTACCGGGTACGCAGGATCTCGTGGCGGGCCAGTACATCTCGCAGGGCCGCGGTGAGTGCGGGCTTGTCCAGGTCGCCGGTGAGGCGGATGGCGGCGGGCACGTTGTAGGCGCCCGATTCCGGGTGCAGGCGGTTGAGCACCCACATGCGCTGCTGAGCCAGCGACAGCGGGGCCGGGCCCGCGCCGGTGCGGCGGGTCAGGACGGGCAGCAGGTCACCGCGGTCGGCGGTGGCGATCCAGGTCGCCAGGCCGCCCACGGTCGGAGTCTCGAACAGGGCCGAAACCGGCACCCGCACACCGAGATCCGAACCGAGCCGGGCGGTCAGGCGAGTCGCCATGAGCGAATTGCCGCCCAGGGCGAAGAAATCGGTGTCCAGGCCGATGGCGATGTCGGTGCCGATGACCTCGGCGAAACCGGCGGCGACGGACTGCTCGAGGGCCGTCACCGGCTCGCGGTAGGCGGCCACCGTGAACTCCGGCTCGGGCAGGCGGGCCCGGTCGACCTTGCCATTCGCGTTGAGCGGCAGGGCATCCAGCACCATGAGGGCGGCGGGGACCATGTACTTCGGCAGCTCCGCGACCAGCGCGCGGCGCAGGTCGGCGGAGAGCTCGGCGCGGCTGTCCTCGGCAATGCCGGGGATCGCGACGTAGGCCACCAGGCGGGCACCCGCGTCGGGCGTGGTGTGCGCGACCGCGACCGCGGACTGCACACCCGGCTGCCGACGCAGGGCCGTCTCGACCTCGCCGAGCTCGATGCGGAAGCCGCCGATCTTGACCTGGAAGTCGGCGCGGTCGAGGTACTCGAGAGTGCCGTCGGCACGCCAGCGCACGATGTCGCCGGTGCGGTACATCCGGCCACCGGCAATGGGATCCGCGACGAAACGGTCCGCGGTCAGTGCCGGACGGCCGTGGTAACCGCGGGCCAGCTGGGCACCCGACAGGTACAGCTCGCCGGGCACACCGATCGGGACCGGCGACAGGCGGGCGTCGAGCACGTAGACGCGGCTGTTCCAGACCGGCGCACCGATCGGGACGATCTGCCGGTGGTGCTCACGGACCTCGTGGGCGGTGATGGAGACCGCCGCCTCGGTGGGGCCGTAGAGGTTGAACAGCTGTGCGCCGGCGGCGTTCTCGTCGAGGAACTGCGCGGCGGTCGCGGCGGGCAGCGCCTCGCCGATAGCCAGCACCGCACGCACCGAGGCGGGCAGCGGGCCGGTCGCCAGCAGCATGCCCAGCAGCGAGGGCACCGGGTGCACGACGGTGACGGCGTGCGTGTCGATCAGGGCGCGCAAGCGGTCCGGGTCGCGTTCGTCGCCGGGGGCCGAGACCACCAGGCTGCCGCCGGTGGTCAGTGCCGACCAGAACTCCCACACCGACAGGTCGAAGGTGGCGGGGGTCTTGAGCAGTGCGCGGTCGGCCGGGGACAGCTCGAAAGTGTCACGCAGCCAGCACAACTGGTTGACGATGGCCGCGTGCGGCACCGCCACGCCCTTGGGCAGGCCGGTCGAGCCCGAGGTGAAGATGATGTAGGCGGGGTGCTGCGGGTGCAGCGGGCGCACCCGGTCGGCGTCGGTGATGGGGGCCGCGGACGCGGTGCGATCCAGACCGTCGACCTCGAGCACCGGTACGTCGGTGGTGAAGCCGATGCCGTCCGCGGCAGTCGTGAGAACCACTGCCGGAGCGGCGGTCTCGACGATGTAGGCGATCCGGTCGGCCGGGTGATCCGGGTCGATCGGCACGTACGCGCCGCCCGCCTTGACCACCGCGTACATGGCGATCACCAGGTCGATGCCCCGCCGCATGGCCAGCACCACGGCGGTCTCGGGTCCGACTCCGAGGCCGATGAGAGTGCGGGCCATGCGGTTCACCCGGGCATCGAATTCCGCGTAGGTGAGCGTGGTTTCGCCGTCCAGCAGGGCGACGGCGTCCGATGCGGCCGACACCTGGTCGTCCACCAGATCCGCGAGGGTGGCGGGGGCGACCGGGTGCGCGGTGGCGTTCCAGTCGTGCAGCATGCGCTGACGCAGGCCCGCGCCCAGCAGATCGATATCGCCGATCGGCATATCCGGCTGGGTGGCAACCGATTCCAGCAGCCGGGCCAGGGCGGCGACGAAGCGCTGTGCGGTGGCGTCGGTGAACAGGTCGGTGGCGTAGCCCAGGGTCAGGGCCAGCCCGGCGGGCGCACCCGACTCGGCGTACTCGTCGACCGCGAACAGGTGCAGGTCGAATTGCGCGACGTGAGTGTCGAATTCGATCTCCGACACGGTCAGGCCGGGCAGCTCGAGGGCGGCCCGCTCCTGGTTCTGGAAGGACAGGCCCACCTGCATGAGCGGGTGCCGGGCGGTCGAGCGCTCCGGGTTGAGCACCTCCACCAGGCGCTCGAACGGCACGTCGGCGTGCGAGAAGGCCGCGATATCGCCGTTGCGGACCCGGGCCAGCAGGCCGGTGAACGATTCGGCGGCGTCGGTGCGGGTGCGCAGCACCAGGGTGTTGACGAACATGCCGATCACGTCGTCGAGGGCGCGGTCGCCGCGGCCGGCGATCGGGGTGCCGACGGCGATGTCGTCGGTGCCGGTGAGCCGCGCGAGCAGCGCGCTGTAGGCGGCGTGCACGACCATGAACAGGGTCGCGCCGTGCGTGCGGCCCAGCTCGGTCAGGCGGGCGTGCAAGCCGGCGTCCAGCGGCAGCCGGATGTAGTTGCCGTGCAGGCTCTGCCGGGCCGGGCGCGGGTGATCGGTGGGCAGGTCGAGCTGGTCGGGCAGTCCGGCCAGGGCCGTGCGCCAGTAGGCGAGCTGGGTGGCGGCCACCGAGTCGGCGTCGTCCTCCGAGCCGAGCAGGGCGTGCTGCCACAGCGCGTAGTCGGCGTACTGCACGGTGAGCGGCTGCCACATCGGCGCGGTGTCCGACCGGCGGGCGTGGTAGGCGAGCATGAGGTCGCGCACCAGCGGGACCACCGAGGAACCGTCGGCCGAAATATGGTGCAGCACACCGGCAAGCACGTAATCGGCGTCGGCGACCCGCAGCAGCTCCACCCGGATCGGCACCTCGGAGGTGACGTCGAACGTGGTGGTGAGGATCTCACGGACCCGGTCGGGCAGCTCGGCCTCGGTGACGTCGGCGACGGTGAGACCCGAGAATGCTTGCGCGGCAGGCAGAATCACCTGCGCCGCACCCTCCGCGGTTTCCGGGTAGACAGTGCGCAGCGTCTCGTGCCGTTCCAGCACATCGGCGAAGGCGCCGGCCAGCGCCTCGACATCCAGTTCACCGGCCAGTCGCAGCGCGATCGGCACGTTGTAGGCGGTGGAGGCGCGGTCGAAGCGGTTGATGAACCACATGCGCTGCTGCGCCGGGGACAGCGGCAGCCGCTCCGGACGCTGCGCCGCGACCAGGGCGGGACGCTGGGATTCGCCGGTGCCCTCGGCGATCCGGGCGGCCAGGGCCGCCACGGTCGGTGCCTCGAACAGCACGCGCACGCCGACCGTGGTCTCGAAGACCGCGCCGAGGCGTGCGACCGCCTTGGTAGCGACCAGGGAGCTGCCGCCCAGGGCGAAGAAATCGTCGTCCGCGCCGACCTGGTCGATGCCGAGCAGTTCGGCGAACACGCCCGCGACCAGTTCCTCGGCCACGGTGGCCGGGCGGCGGTACGCGCTGCCCGCGAAGACCGGGGCGGGCAGGGCCTTGTAGTCCAGCTTGCCGTTCACGGTCATCGGCATGGCCTCGAGCACCGTGTAGGCGGCGGGGATCATGTAGGCGGCGAGGCGGCCGGTCAGGGCGGCGCGCACCGAATCCAGGTCCAGGGCCTCGGTTTCGGCGACCAGGTAGGCGACCAGCTGATCGGCGTGCACGACCACGACGGCCCGGCGGACCTCGGGATGCTCGGCCAGTACGGCCTCGATCTCGCCCAGCTCGATCCGGTAGCCGCGCAGCTTCACCTGGGAGTCGTTGCGGCCCAGGTAATCCACATTGCCGTCGGCGGTCCAGCGCACCAGATCGCCGGTGCGGTACATGCGCTCGCCGGGAGCCCACGGGCAGGCGACGAAACGCGCGAAGGTGAGATCGGCGCGGCCGCGATAGCCGCGGGCCAGCTGCCCGCCCGCCACGTACAGTTCGCCGACCACGCCCACCGGCACCGGCCGCAGCCGGTCGTCGAGCACCCATTCGCGCAGGCCGTCGAGCGGCTTGCCGATGGTGACGTGATCCGAAACGCTCAGCGGCGCGGTGGCATTCACCACGACGGTGGCCTCGGTGGGGCCGTACGCGTCGACCAGGATGCGACCGGACTCGGCCCAGCGGCGCACCAGCTCCGCCGGGACGGCCTCGCCGCCGGTGGCGGCCGAGACCACGTCCGGCACGTCGGCGGGATCGATGGTGCCCAGCGCGGACGGCGTCATGACCAGGTGGGTAACCCGGTGCCTGCAAATCAGTTCCGCGAGTTCGGGGCCCACGGCGGACTCCGGCGGAGCCACCACCAGGGTGGCGGCGGAGTCCAGGGCCAGCACCAGTTCGCCCACCGAGATGTCGAAGGAGGGCGAGGAGACGTGCAGGATGCGTGCGTTCTGACCACTGCGGTAGCGCTTGGTCTGCGCACCGGCCAAGCCGGGCAGACCCAGGTGCGAAACCAGGACGCCCTTGGGGACGCCGGTCGAGCCGGAGGTGTAGATGGCGTAGGCCAGGTGGGTGGCGTGCAGGGGCCGGACCCGGTCCGCGTCGCGGATCGGCTGGTCGCTGAATTCCGCTGCGGTGCTGCGGAAGTCGAAGTCGTCGAGGGTGAGCCACTCGATCGAGCCGGGCAGCCCGGTCGCGGCGGCGGCGATCGTGAGGCCCAGGGCCGCACCGGAATCGGTGACCATGTAGGCGATGCGGTCGCTCGGGTGAGCCGGGTCGATCGGCACCCAGCCCGCGCCCGCCTTGGTGATCGACCAGACGGCCAGCACCGAGTTCAACGAGCGCGGCATGGCGACCGCGACCAGATCCTCCGGGCCGAGGCCGCGCGCGATCAGCAAGCGCGCCAAGCGGTTCGACATCGCGTCGAGCTCGCGGTAGGAGAGCTCGCGGTCCCCGTGGACCAGGGCGACATGGTCCGGATGCGCGGCCACGGCGGCCGCCATCATGTCCGGCAGACTGCGGCCGAGCTCGATCTCGTCACCGGAACGCGAGGTCAGATCCAGGTATTCGGCCGCGGACAGCAGCGGCAGGGCCTGCACCGCGGTCGCCGGATCGGCCACCACGGACCCCAGCACCCGGCCGAATCGCCCGGCCAGCCGGGCGATGCTCGCGGCATCGAAAAGGTCGGTGGCATAGGTGATGTCGAGCTTCAGTCCGGCCGGCTCACCGGCGGCGTCGAAGGTCTCGGCGATGGTGAACTGCAGATCGAACTTGGCCACCGCGAGATCGGTGGTCTCCGGCGCGACCCGCAGGCCGGGCAGCTCCAGCGCGGGCAGCTCGTAGTTCTGGAACGACAGCGCCACCTGAACCAGCGGGTGCCGGTTCTGCGCGCGGGCCGGGGCGAGCACCTCGACCAGTCGCTCGAACGGCACGTCCGGATGCGAGAGGGCCGCGATATCGTCCTCGCGCACCGTCTTCAGCACGGTGTCGAAACCGGCCCGCGGATCGATCTCGGTGCGCAGCACCAGGGTGTTGACGAACATGCCGACCAGGCCGTCGAGGGCCTGCTCGCCGCGCCCGGCCACCGGCGTCCCGAGGGCGATGTCGGTGCTGCCCGACAGCCGCGACAGCAGCACGGCCAGCGCCGCGTGCACGGTGCTGAACAGGGTGGCGTCGTGCGCACGGGCCAGCTCACGCAGCCCGGCGTGCACCTGGGCGCCGACCACCGCATGGAACTCGTTGCCGCGCTGCGACGATACGGCCGGCCGGGGCCGGTCGGCCGGGAGCTCGAGCTGTTCGGGTAGCCCGGCGAGGCGCTGCTTCCAGAACTCCAGCTGCCGGAATCCCGCCGACTCCGGGTCGATATCGGAGCCGTGGCGGTGCGCCTGCCACAGGGTGTAGTCGGCGTACTGCACGGCCAGCGGCTGCCAGCCGGGCTCGACGCCCTCGCGGCGGGCCTGGTAGGCGATCATGAAATCGGTGGCCAGCACACCGAGCGAGACACCGTCGGCGCTGATGTGGTGCACCACCAGAACCAGCACGTGCTCGGTGCCGGAGGTGCTGAACAGCGCCACCCGCACCGGAGTTTCGACGGTCAGGTCGAAACCACGGGAGATCAGTTCGAGCACCCGGCCGGGGATCTCGCCGGCGGCGACGCGCTCACGGACCAGCTCGGTGTCACCGGTCGGCAGGATCCTCTGCTCGGGACCCTGCGGGCCGTCCGGGTAGACGGTGCGCAGGGTTTCGTGGCGGGCCACCACATCCCGCAGCGCCGCCTCGAGCGTGGTCGTGCTCAGCTCGCCGGTCACCCGCAGCACCAGCGGGATATTGTCCGCCGCGCTGCCGGGGCCGTCGCCGTGGAAGCGATTGAGGAACCAGATGCGCTGCTGCGCGGCCGAGAGCGGGATGCGCTCGGGGCGCGGTTGCGCGACCAGCAGGGCGGCACCGCTACCGGAACGGGTTTGCGCCAGTGCCGCGAGCGCGGCAACCGTGGGGGCATCGAACAATTCGCGCACCGACAGGTCGGCATCGAGCGCGCCGCCGACCCGGGCCACCACGCGAGCGGCCAGCAACGAGCTGCCGCCGAGGGAGAAGAAGTCGTCGTTCGCACCGACCTGCTCGACACCGAGCAACTCCGCGAAGACGTCGGCCACGACCTGCTCGGCGGCGGTCTCCGGCGCGCGGTAGACAGCCGTCTCGAAGACCGGGGCGGGCAGAGCGGCGCGGTCGAGCTTGCCGGAAGCGTTGAGCGGGAAGGCATCCAGCACCACGAAGGCGGCCGGGACCATGTAGCCCGGCAGGGCGCTGCCCAGTGCGACCTTGACCGCGTCCGAGTCGATGACGGTACCGGGCTCACGCACCAGGTACGCGGCCAGCTGATCGCCCGCGTGCGCGTCCGAGCGCACCACCACGACCGCCTGATCGACACCGGGCTGCGCCAGCAGTGCCGCCTCGATCTCGCCGAGTTCGATGCGCAGACCGCGCACCTTCACCTGGAAGTCGGTGCGGCCCAGGTAGTTCAGTTCACCCTCGGCGGTCCAGGTGACCAGGTCGCCGGTGCGGTACATGCGCTCGCCCACGGCGAACGGGTTGGCCACGAAGCGATCCGCGGACAGGTCCGGGCGGCCGAGGTAGCCGCGCGCCAGCTGATCGCCCGCCAGGTAGAGCTCACCCGCGATACCCGGCGCGACCGGATGCAGACGGGCATCCAGCACATAGGTTTCGGTGTTCCAGACCGGACGGCCCATGGGCACGAACGCGGTATCAGCGTCGGTGACCTCGTGGTAGGTGACCTCGACGGCCGCCTCGGTGGGGCCGTACAGGTTGTGCAGCCGGGCGCCGGTCAGCTCGCGCAGCTTGTGAGCAGTGCCGGCGGGCAGGCCCTCGCCGGAGGCGAAAACCTGGCGCAGGCCGGTGCAGTTCGCGGCGGCGGGTTCGGTCACGAAGACCGCCATCATGGACGGCACGAAGTGCGCGTGCGTGATACCGGCGCGAATGATCAACTCGGCCAGGTACTTCGGATCACGGTGCCCGTCCGGAGCCGCCACCACCAGGCGCGCGCCGATCTGCAAGGGCCAGAACAGCTCCCACACCGAAACGTCGAAGGTGAACGGAGTCTTCTGCAGCACCACGTCGGCGGGGGTCAGGCCGTAACGGGCCTGACCCCACACCAGGCGGTTCACCACGGCCGCATGCGAGACCGCCACGCCTTTGGGGCGGCCGGTGGAGCCGGAGGTGAAGATCACATAGCAGGCGTTCGAAACCCGCAGCGGTGCACGACGATCCGCGTCGGTCAGCGGACCGGCGGCATAGCCGTCCAGGTCCAGGGTGTCGATGTGCAGGACCGGGATGTCGCGGGCGGTGGTGAAACCGTCGCGAGCGGTGGTGAGGATGGCCACCGGGCCCGAGGCGTCGAGCACGTAGTCGGCGCGCTGCGCGGGCTGATCCGGATCCACCGGCACGTACGCGCCACCCGCGGCGAGGATGGCGTACATGCCCACCAGCAGGTCGGTGGAGCGGCGGATGGCCAGGGCCACCCGGGATTCCGGGCCGACACCGGACTCGACCAGCTTGCGGGCCAGGCGATGCACCCGGTCGGCGAACTCGCCGTAGGACAGGGTGGTGCCCTCGAATTCGATCGCGGGCGCGTCCGGGCTGGTCAGCGCCTGCTCGTCGAACAAGGAGACCAGGGTGCCCGGGGCGACCGGGTGGCCGGTGGCGTTCCAGTCGGTCAGGACCCGGCGGCGTTCCTCCGCGGTGAGGAGCTCGATATCGCCGACCGGACGGTCCGGGGCAGCGATGACGGCGTCCAACACGCGGTCCAGCCGGTGCGCGAAGGACGCGATGGTGGATTCGTCGAAAAGGTCGGTGGCATAGGTGAATACGGCGTCGATGGCACCCGCGCCGTGATCCTCGGTCAGCGACAGCTGCAAGTCGAACTTGGCGATGCCGGGATCGAGTTCGAGCCGCGCGGCCGTCAGGCCGTCCAGTTCGAGGGTGGCGGGCGTGGTGTTCTGCAGGTCCAGGGCCACCTGGAACAGCGGGTGGCGGGCCTGCGAGCGCAGCGGGCTGAGCACCTCGACCAGTCGCTCGAACGGCACGTCGGCATGCGCGAAGGCCCGCAGATCGGCCTCGCGGACCTGGGCCAGCAGCTCCCGGAAGGAGCGCTGCGGGGCGACCTCGGTGCGCAGCACCAGGGTGTTGACGAACATGCCGACCAGCTCGTCGAGGGCCTGCTCACCGCGGCCCGCGACCACGGAACCGATCGAAATATCCTCGGTGCCCGACAGTTTCGCGAGCAGGGTGGCGAAGGCGGCGTGCAGCGCCATGAACAGGGTGGAGCGATCACCCTCCGCGAGCTCACGCAGTGCCGCGTGGCGGTCGGCGGAGATCGCGAAGCGGTACTGCGCGCCGCGACGGGTCGCCACGGCCGGACGGGGACGGTCGGCGGGCAGCTCCAGAGTTTCCGGCTGGCCGGACAATTCGGCACGCCAGAAGCGAATCTGGGTGGCCAGCAACGATTCCGGATCCTGCTCGGCACCGAGGAGTTCACGCTGCCACAGGGCGTAGTCGGCGTACTGCACGGGCAGCGGGGTCCAGGACGGCAGCTCGCCGCCGCGCCGGGATACGTAGGCCAGCATCAGATCCCGGGTCAGCGGGGCGATGGACCAGCCGTCGGCGGCGATGTGGTGCACGGCCAGCACCAGCACGTGGGTCTCGGGCGCAACGCTCAGCAGGGTCAGCCGGGCCGGGACGGTCTCGTCCACCGCGAACGGCAGCACCGCGAGTTCGAAGATCCGCGCGGCCAGGTCGGCGGCGGCGATCTCCTCGGAAGCCAGTGCGACACCGGAGGATTCGGCATCCAGCACCAGCTGGCGGCCGACGCCGTCCACGGCCGGGTAGACCGTGCGCAGGGTCTCGTGACGGGCCACCACATCGCCGACCGCGGCGGCCAGCGCCGCCGCGTCCAGCGGGCCGTCCAGCCGGATGGCGGCGACCAGGTTGTCGGCGATGGAGGCGCTGTCGAAGCGGTTGAGGAACCACATGCGCTGCTGGGCGTAGGACAGCGGCAGCACGTCGGGGCGCTCCCCCGCGACCAGCGGGATCCGACTGCCGGATCCAGCCAGCTCACCCAGGCGCGCAGCGAGTTCCGCGACACCGGCGGCCTCGAACAGCAGGCGCACCGGCACCTGGGTGTCCAGGGCCGCGCCGAGGCGCGCCACCACCTGGGTGGCGATCAGCGAGTTGCCGCCCAGTTCGAAGAAGTCGTCGTCCGCGCCGACGGGTGCGGCCTCGGTGGCCAGGCCCAACACCTCGGCGAACACCTCGGCCACCAGCAGCTCGATCGGCGTTGCGGGAGCACGGAATTCGCGGGCGGCGAAGACCGGGGCAGGTAGGGCGCGGTAGTCGAGCTTGCCGTTGACGGTCATCGGCAGGGCGTCCAGCACCAGGAAGGCCGCCGGAATCATGTACGCCGCCAGGCGACCCGCGAGCGCGGTCTTCACCTCGGCGACCTCGAGCTCGCCGGTGGCGGGCACCAGGTAGGCGACCAGCTGGTCACCGCGCGCGGCGTCGGAGTGCAGGGTGACCACGGCGCGACGAACGCCCGGCAGGGCGGCCAGCGCGGCCTCGATCT
The DNA here is from genome assembly GCF_042753865.1 of Nocardia sp. NPDC059240. Lineage (NCBI taxonomy): Bacteria > Bacillati > Actinomycetota > Actinomycetes > Mycobacteriales > Nocardiaceae > Nocardia > Nocardia sp. NPDC059240. The sequence continues at coordinate 348,473 of NZ_JBHZAC010000006.1, forward strand.
CGCCGAGTTCGATGCGGAAGCCGCGCAGTTTCACCTGGGTGTCGTTGCGGCCCAGGTATTCCACATCGCCGTCGGCGGTCCAGCGGACCAGGTCGCCGGTGCGGTACATGCGTTCACCGGGAGCCCACGGGCAGGCCACAAAACGGGCGGCGGTGAGGGCGGAACGGTCGCGGTAGCCGCGGGTGACCGGGCGGCCCGCCACGTACAGTTCGCCGACCGCGCCGACCGGCACCGGCCGCAGGCGGGCGTCGAGGATCCACTCCCGCGCGCCCGGGACCAGCCGGCCGATGGTGACCGGTCGGTCCGCATCCAGCGGTCCGGTGATGTTGACGACCACGGTGGCCTCGGTGGGGCCGTAGGCATTGACGAATTCACGCCCGGCGTCGGACCAGCGCCGGACCAGTTCCGGCGAGAACGCCTCGCCGCCGACGGCGATGTGGGCCAGGGTCGGCACGTCCGCCGGGTCGATGGTGCTGATGCCCGACGGGGTCATGAAGACGTGGGTAACCCGCTGGGTGCGAATGACTTCGGCGAGCTCCGCGCCGATGTGCGCGCCGGTGGGCGCGACCACCAGGGTGGCGGCGCTGCGCAGGGCCAGCAGCAGCTCGCCCACGGAGACGTCGAAGGAGGAGCTGGTGACGTGCAGGACGCGGGCGTCGGCAGTGCCGGAGAAGCGCTCGTACTGCGCCTCGGACAGACCGGCCAGGCCGGTGTGGGTGACGACCACGCCCTTCGGCAGGCCGGTCGAGCCGGACGTGTAGATGGAGTAGACGGCATTGCTCGCGCGCAGCGGGCGCACCCGGTCCGCGTCGGTGATCGGGCCGGACTCGAAATCCGCGTACTGCTCGGTGAATCCGGCCGCGTCGAACTCCAGCCAGGGCAGCGTGCCGGGCAGCGCGTCACGGACGCCAGAGACGGTCAGGCCGAGCACGGCGCCCGCGTCCCGCACGATGTAGGCGATCCGCTCCGCCGGGAAGGCCGGGTCCACCGGCACCCAGCCGGCACCGGTCTTGGCGATGGCCCAGACCGCCAGGAGGTATTCGATCGAGCGCGGCAGGCTGACGGCGACCAGGTCCTCGGGGCCGAGGCCACGCGCGATCAGCAAGCGCGCCAGTCGATTCGACGTGGCGTCCAGTTCGTTATAGGTGTACTCGACCTCACCCTCGACCAGCGCGAGCCTGGTCGGCGCGGCCGCGACGGCGCTCGCCAGCAGCTCCGGCAGCAGGCGGACGGTGTCCACCGTGCCGCCGGAACGGGTTGTCAGATCGGTGTATTCGGCCGCATCCAGCAGCGGCAGCGCGTCCACGAGCACGGCCGGGTCGGTGGTGACAGCCTCGAGCAGGCGCACGAAACGACGTGCGAAGACCTCGATGGTGGCGGAATCGAACAGATCCGACGCGAATTCGAACTCCGCGTGGATCCCCGCCGGTGCCGGACCTTCCCCGGGACCGGCACCGGCGAAGCTTTCGGTGACCGCGACCGAGAGGTCGAATTTGGTCACTCCGGTATCCAGCGTACCCGCCGTGGCAAGCAATCCGGGCAGTTCGAGGCTGATGTCCCCGGTAGCGGTGAACGACAGCAGCACCTGGAACAGCGGATGCCGGGCGGCCGAGCGGGGCGGATTGAGGACCTCGACGAGCTGCTCGAACGGCACGTCGGCGTGCGCGAATGCGGCCAGATCGGTCTCGCGGACCCGGCGCGCGAGCTCGCCGAAACGCAGCCCGCCGTCGATCTCGGTGCGCAGCGGCAGCGTGTTGACGAACATGCCGATCAGCTCGTCGAGTTCGCGCGCGCCGCGGCCGCCGACGGGCGTGCCGATCACGATGTCGGACTGGCCCGACAGACGTGCGAGCAGTACCGCCAGGGCGGTGTGCAGGAACATGAAGGTCGAAACACCCTCGGCACGAGCGGATTCCGAAATACGGGTGTGCAAGTCCACCGGAAGCTCGACGGCCAGCTTCTCGCCGCGGCCGGACGCGATCGCCAGACGCGAACGGTCGGCGGGCAGCTCCAGCAGGTCCGGCGCACCCCCGAGAGTGGTGCGCCAGAACTCCAGCTGACGCGCCAGCAGCGAGTCGGCGTCGTCGGCCGAGCCGAGGCGATCGCGCTGCCACAGTGTGTAATCGGCGTACTGCACCGCCAACGGCTGCCAGCCCGGGGCCTGGCCCGCGGCGCGCGCCAGATAGGCGGTGATCAGGTCGCGCGCCAGGATCGGGAGCGAGAGTCCATCGGCGGCGATGTGGTGCAGCACGATGGCGATGGCGTAGTCGGGGACGTCCAGATCGGCGGCATCCACCACGACCGGACCGCCCAGTCCGCAATCGGTGGCGACGGCACCGGTGACGGTGAACATCCGTGCACGGAACGGGATCTCGTGCTCCAGATCGAAACCGGCGGCCGCGAAGGCACGCAGTCGCGCGTCCAAGTCCTCGGCGTCGATCGTCTCGCGCACCACCGGCACCTCGGCCACCTCCGCCGCCAACACCTGCTGCGAGGCGAAACCCGCTGCAGTGGAAGGGAAGACGGTGCGAAGCACCTCGTGCCGCTCCAGCACATCGGCCAGTGCGGCGGCCATGGCCGTCTCGTCGGCCTCGCCGCGCAGGCGCACCACGAACGGCATGTTGTAGCTGGCGCTCGCGGTGTCGAAGCGGTTGAGGAACCAGATGCGCTGCTGCGCCGGGGACAACGGCAGCGGCTCCGGGCGCTCGCGCCGCACCAGCTCGAGCGAGAGCCCCTCGCTCGCATCCTCGTCCAGGAACTGCGCGTCGATGACCGCGGCCAGCTCGGACACGCTGGTGGCGCCGAACATCTCGCGCACGGTCAGGCGGCAGCCCAGCTCGGCATTCAGACGCGCGGCCACCTGCGTGGCGACCAGGCTGTTGCCGCCCAAGGCGAAGAAGTCATCGGCCCGGCCGACCTCGGCCGCGTCCAGCACCTCGGCGAACACCCGGGCCACCGACTGCTCGGTCACCGTCGCGGGGGCCTCGTAGCGCACGGTCACCCGTTCCGGCTCGGGCAGCGCGGCGCGATCGAGCTTGCCGGAAGCATTGACCGGCAGCTCATCCAGCACCACGTACGCGCTCGGCAGCATGTAGGAGGGCAGTGCCCGCCCGGCCGCGGCCTTGAGCCGGGTCACATCCAGGTCCGCGGGCGCGACCACATAGGCCACCAGCTGGTCCTCGCGCACGATGACCACCGCGCGGGTGACGCCGTCGACGTCGGCCAGCACGGTCTCGATCTCACCCAGCTCGATGCGCAGACCGCGCACCTTCACCTGGAAATCGGTGCGGCCCAGGTACTCCAGCTCGCCGTTCTCGGTCCACGCCACCAGATCGCCGGTGCGGTACATGAGTTCGCCGCCGGTGGCGAAGGGGTCGGCCACGAAACGCTCGGCCGTCAGGCCCGGACGCGTCACGTAGCCCCGGGCGAGCTGAACCCCCGACAGATACAGCTCACCCGGAGTTCCCACGGGGACCGGCCGCAGCCGTGCGTCGAGCACGTACAGCCGGGTATTGAACACCGGCGCGCCGATCGGCACGGTTACGGTGTCCGCGGCCGTCACCTCGTGATAGGCGACCTCGACCGCAGCTTCGGTAGGACCGTAGAGATTGTGCAGCGCCACGCCGGTCAACGCGCGCAACCGCTGCGCGGCCGATCCGGTCAGCGCCTCACCGGAAGCGAAGACTGTGTTTAATTTGCCTCCGCTGCGCTCCGGCGGGTTCGCGGCGCTGGAGGTCTCGTTCTTCCCTCCCTCCGCTCCTCCGCTTCGCTCCCCCGCTCCACTCAGTCCAGAACGAGACGCGCCGCGAACCACAGCGGCTTCTCTTTCCAGCTCAGCGACGAACGCGTCGAGCATGCTCGGGACGAAATGCGCCGTGGTGATGCCGTATTCGGCAATCACCTTGCGCAGGTATACGGGATCGCGGTGACCGTCGGGCTGCGCCAGCACCAGGGTCGCGCCGATCTGCAACGGGAAGAACAGCTCCGGGACCGACACGTCGAAGGTCATCGGCGTCTTCTGCAGCAGCACATCGGCGGGAGACAGGTCGTAGGTCTCCCGCATCCACACCAGGCGGTTCACGATCGAGGCGTGCGACACCATCACGCCCTTGGGGCGGCCGGTCGAGCCCGAGGTGAACAGGGCGTAGGCAGTGTTCGCGGGCCGCAGCGAGGCCGTGCGCTCGGCGTCGGTCACCGGCGTGGCCGCGTACCCGGACAGGAAATCGCGGCTCAGCGTGTCGAGATCCAGTGTGGGGATATCGGTTTCGGGGCGATCGATCGAAGTCGCCAGCACCAGGGCGGGCGAGGCGGTCTTGAGGATGTGCGCGGTGCGGTCGGCCGGATGATCCGGATCCAGCGGCACGTACGCACCGCCCGCGGCCTGCACGGCGTACACGGCGGCCATCAGCTCCGGGGAACGCCGCAGGTGCAACGCCACCAGCGACTCCGGGCCGACACCGAGGGAAATCAGGTGGCGGGCAAGGCGATTCACCCACTCGGCGAACTCCGCGTAGGTGAGATCGCGGGCCGGCTCACCGGCGAAACGGATCGCCGTCGCGCCCGGGGTGCGGGCCGCCTGCGCCTCGAACATCGACACCAGCGTCGCCGCCGGATCGACCGGAAAGACGGTGTCGTTCCACAGCCGCAGCACCACATCGCGTTCCAGCTCGGTGCAGACGTCCACGTCCGCGAGCAGGTCGCCGCCGTCCAGGCCGACCAGGCGCTCCAGGAAATTCACGAAACGCCGGTAGTGCCGGATGTTCTCGGCATCGCTGTACAGGTTCGGATTGACCTCGAACTCGAGGTGGATGCGCTCGTTCTCCCCGTAGAACAGGTTGAGGCTCATGTCCTCGACCGGGCTGGTCGACAGCAGGTGCAGCTGCGCCTTGATGTCACCGAACTCCAGCTGCGGGTGGAACAGCATGATGTTGACCATCGGGCCGAACAGGGCACGCGAGGAGGCGCCGCCCTGCAGTTCGGCGTCCCGGTGGATGTCCTCGTGGCGGTAGCGCTGATGACGCAGCGCACCCGAGATCTCCAGGCGCGCCGAGGTCAGCAGCTCGCCCCAGGTGGTGTTGTCGCGCACCGGAAGTCGCATCGGCACGATATTGGAGAGCATGCCGGTCGAGCGGCGCATGACCGCGGTGGTACGGGCGGTCACCGGCAGGCTCAGCACCGCCTCGTCCTTGCCGGTGAGGCGGGCCATGTAGGCGGCGAAGGCCGCCACGATCACCCCGGGCAGACCCGAATCATGCTGCGCGCCAACCTCTTCGATGCGGCGACGGAGATCGTCGGCCAGTGGGGCGCTGTAGTGCAGATTGCCCGCGCGTGGCGGCGCGGAACGACCCTTGAGGGTGGTGCTGCCCTCCAGCCCGGCGGTGCGCTGGGCCCAGTGCGCGCGATCGGCCTCGAAGCGGGTGCTCTCGCGGTAGGCGAATTCGGATTCGACCAGTTCCTCGAGCGTGCCGACCCGCACCGATTCCGGTTCGAGCCCGCGCTGCAGGGCGGTGTAGCGGCGCGCCGACCACTGCATGGTGTTCATGGCGGCATAGCCGTCGCCGACGATGTGGTGGCCGATCACGAACCAGAACCAGCGCTGATCGGCGACGCGGATCAGGGTGGGGGCGAACAGCATATCGATGTCGGTGAGCACATTCACCGGGCGCACCACCTGGGTGCTCATCCAGTCATGTGCTGCCGCAACGGGATCCGGCTCCGAGCGCAGATCCATCAGCGTGGTGTTGTGACCAGCGGACGGGTCGATGTACTGGAAGGGCTGCCCGTCGATCTCGGTGAAACGCAGCTGGGAGGTGCGCCACATCGGCACCCCGTCGTCGGACACGCGCAATAGCAGATCGACATCGAAATCCCCTTGGATGTCGACGTATTGGGCCATGGTGAGCGGAACGTCGGGAGTCAGCAGCTGCGCGTACCAGACGCCGAGCTGCGCGGGGCCGAGCGGGAACGGCGCTGAGATATCCGACGGCGGAACTTCACTCGGTCCGAGACCACTCGAGTCCGTACCCTGCACCAGAGCCTCCCTTGTCATGGCGAAATGCGGTGTCGACCAACGTTTTCGGGCATCACGAAATAGACCTGTGTGTGCTCGGGTGAAGAGAGCGCACAAGGCCGCGAAAGATCGCACCGCCCTGGGTGATTCGACGAATTGCACGGGGGTATCACTGGCATGACCCAGCCGCGCTGATCCAACTAGTGCTCGAAGCGGCCGGGCCTACTGGCTCTCCGGCCGGGATGCGATTGCCTCCGGGTCATCACATCCGGATTGTCCTGCTGCCGATCTCCTCCAACTGTCACCTGCATCACATGGGATGCCGTTCATGCATGCGAACACTAGGCGTTTACACAATAAAAAGGAACTTTTTCCCGAAAAAAAGTTGGACAAGCGTCTAGTTGACCGACGGGCTCACGCTCAGCGGGCCCTGAATGTGGGTACGACCACATGACAGACCGAAGGTGTGACTGAGCACACTTTCGGATGTGGAGACTATGAGTCGAAACGTTGCAACTGCGTTGCATCGGCGCCCAAGCGCCGATCCAGCACGCGGATCTTGGCCTCGATCTGCGCATACAGCGGAGACTCACGATCAACGGTGGCGCGGTAGGCGGCCCACGCGGCCGCATCGTCACGACCCTCGGCACCGGAAGTCCACCGACTCATGACCGAAGCGTCGCCGGAACGTAATACGGCGGTGCGCAGGCGCACTCGCAATTCATCGCGAATGTCTATAACTCCCGGCGCATTCGAACGCGGCAGTACCGGGCCCGCGTACAACCGCACCGCGGTATCCACGTCCCCGGAATCCAGGGCGGCGCGCAGCGCCTCCACATCCGTGGCGATCGGAACCCGCAAACGGTAGGGGCGCGAACCGAACACATTCGAACCGACCACCGAGCGCAGCCGCGACATGGCGGCACGGATCGTGGCGTTGTCCAGATCGGCGTCGTCGAGCAGCAGGGCGAGGTGGTCGGCCGACAGACCCTCGGTGTGCTCCGCCAGCAACAGCAGAATCTCGGCATGCCGCTGCGACAGCGGAACTCGCTCCCCCGCCACCGTCAGCTGCGGCTGCCCCAAACCCAGGACCTCGAGACCGAGGCGCTCCGGCTGCGGTGCGTCCGCGGCCGCGCGCCGATCATTGCCCGAACGGACCGCTGCCAGCAGCAGATCCATCTCCGCGGCCGTCGCCGCGGCCTTGACCAGCGCCAGGATCTCCGGGCGCGCCACCCGCACCCCGCCGGCGATCATCAGCACGCCCACCAGGCGACCGTCCGGATCGTGCACCGGCGCAGCGGCTCCCGTGATCTGGTGCATGCGGTGCAGGAAATGCTCGGGACCATGGATCCAGGCCGCACGGCCGGTGCGCACCACCAGGCCCACCGCATTGGTGCCGACCCGACGTTCACTGAGGTCATTGCCCTCGCGCAGGCCCGCGTCCGCGGCGGCGTGCACACGATCGGCATTGCCGTGCACCGACAGCACTCGGCCGAACTGGTCGGCCACGACCACGATCAGGCCGGTGCTGGTGGCATCGCGCAGTAATAGCTTGTCCACCAACGGCATGACCGCCGCGATCGGATGCGCGTCGCGATAACGCTCGAGGTCGGTGCCACGCAGGCCACGACCATCGCCGTCATCCATAGGATCCACTCCGCCGCGCAGGCTGCGCAGCCAGGATTCCAGTACCATCGGCCGCAGCAAACCTGGCAGCTGCCCCAGCTGATCGCCGCCCACACTGAGGTATCCATGTGCCTGGGCGGCATACGTTTCGAGCGCCCCGAGCTGACTCCCCGGTTCGACGCCATGGTGGGACTGCCCTCCACCTGCGAGATTGCTGACCATTTGCCTTTCTTTCCGCCCCAAAGAGTACCGGCGTACCTGAGACCTCAAGGCGGAAGCCGGACGTTTGTCCGGCAGGTCACACACCGACAACGACCACCGGAAATGTGAGCTACGCAGCATTTTGTTAAATGGAACGTGTTCAGTTGCTGGTCGACGTGCGGTCGATGCCCGTCGAATCCCTTGTGGCGACTACGATTTCACGTGAACGGCGTTCACCGAACTAGTTCGGCGGCAGCGTCGGCTTGAGTGCCGCCGCGCTGCGAATGCGCGCCGCGCCCCACCAGAGACCCGCGCCGTAGGCCACATCGTCGAGGCGTTTGCACAATACATAACGGGCCGGATCCAGACTCCCCGGCTCACGATGAGTGAACCAATCGGCCAGACCCTCCGCCATCGCCAGGGTGATCGCGATATGCCGGACCCGCCGCGAGCACAACATGCCCAGCAGAGTCACCGGCCAATAGTGACGGCACATGGCCGAAGCCAGCCGCCACACCCCGCCGGTGAAACCGCGCGTCATATAGATGGCGGCCACCCGGGTCGGATTGTCGAGCCCGGCGAAGACCCGGCGTAATCGGATCAGGGTGGCGGCCAAGGTCATCACGCCACCGAACACACCCCACCCCGACATCGTGCTCAACAGCAGCGCCGAGACCGCCGACCAGATCGGCAGCGACAACGGCGAGGCCAGCCCCGGATGCCGCTGGGCCAGCGGGGCCACCCCGGTCCCATGGGTGACCTTGTGCACGAACCAGTTTCGCAGCGACACCGGATTGCTGTGCGCCACCCGCGCGGCCGGCTCGTAGCGCAGTCGCCAGCCCGCCCGATCCAGCCGCCAGCACAGGTCGACATCCCCGCCCGCGGCCATGGTCTCGTCGAAACCGCCCTCGGCCAGCAGGGCCAGGCGGCGCACCAGCACCGCCGAACTCGGCACGTACGGCACCGGGCCGTGTGCGTGCACCGCCGACTCCCGGCGGCCGCGATGCACCGAACCGCGGGTGTGCTCGTAGCGGGCCAGCAGCGTGGAATCCGGGTCCATGGCCAGGATGCGCGGGGCCACCAGCGCCACCTTCGGATCGCTGAAGTGGCCCAGCATGACCTCCAGCCAGCCGGTGCGGGGCACCACATCGGGGTCCAGGAAGGCCACGAATTCGGTTGCCGCGGCCTTCAATCCGAAGTTGCGGGCGGCAGCCGCCCCGTGCTGCCGATCGCGGCGCAGCACGGTGATGCGGCAGCGGTTGCCCCGCTGCTCGGGGATCCGCACCGGTTTATCCGACCCGTCGTCCACGACGATCACAGTGTGCCCACGCAGCGCCGAGAGCAGCCGCGACAGCTCCGGAGTGCGATTGTGCACCGGCACGATCACGGTGACGTCCTCCAGCGACGGCAGCAACCGCGGGCGCGGATTGGCCACCCCGGAATCGAGCAGACGTCTGGCAACCCGAGCCGACGCAGGGTCGGTCACCTCGAGGTAGCCGTCACCGATCAAGGCCGCAGCTTCCGGCGCGAGCCGTAGCAACCTCGTCGGCGTGCCGCCGACCAGGAGCCGTCCACCGGAATAAGTGCGCACCTTGGGATCGATTCGCACCCCGAAACCATCGGGAAGGCGATCATGGCGCATTCCCGAATGCTAAGTCAGGCAACCGGTAGCAATGATGATTGCCACGCGGGGCAGATGATCGGATTCGATCTCGCGCACACATCGGGACCGTAGCTCGACTGGTCTTGTCGTGTGCGCTCTAGACTGCCGGGAGGAAAATCGGCAGTTGAACTGGTAGGGGACGGAAATCCGTGCCCGGTGGTCGAGGCGGTATGGGAGTCGGGCGCATGCAGACAGGCGGGGGCGGTAACACCCTCTCGGAATCCGAGATCGTCGAGGCCGCGCTGCGGGTGGTCCGGCAGGACGGTGTGGAGAAGCTGTCCATGCGACGACTCTCCCGCGAACTCGGAGTTTCGCCGATGGCTCCCTATTACTACGTCGCCGACAAGCGCGAGCTACTCGATCTGGTCGCGACCGCGGCCCTGACCGGGGTGCGCAAGCCGCCCCCCGAATTCGGTACGTGGCAAATGCGTTTGCGCGATCTGATCGACCAGATCGACGAGAAATTGCGCAAGCACCCCGGTCTGGGCGATGTTCTCATCGAGCAGATGCTGGGCAAACAGCTCGATCTCATCGCCGCCGTGATGGAAATCCTCTTCGACGCCGGATTCGACGAGCGCAATGTGCTCTCCTCCTACGCCACCATCCACACCTATCTGTTCGGCCGTTCCAAGGTGAACCCGCGCGATCGCAACGCACTGCTGGATGATCGGGCACTGCCCGAAGCCGTGGAGCGCGCCACCAAACACCTGGCGGATCTGCGCGGCCGGTACTCCTACGACTTCTCGATGGATGTGCTGATCGCCGGGCTGGAAGCTCAGCTTGTCCGGCAGCGAGACAGCCACGTATAGTGAAACTAGAACACGTTCTAGTTTCGGTTCGAGAGGACACTATGACCACCGTCGACGTTCCACAGAGCTCGCGATCGGCCGTGCTGCGGGTCGCCGCGGTCATCAACGAGACGGCCGACTCCTGCTCACTGGTCTTCGACGTGCCCGAGGACCAGCGTGAGCGCTTCGACTACCAGCCGGGCCAGTTCCTGACCCTGCGCATCCCCAGCGACCTCACCGGCTCCGTCGCCCGCTGCTACTCGCTGGCCAGCTCACCGCACACCGACGACAAGCCGAAGGTGACCATCAAGCGCACCGTCGACGGCTACGCCTCGAACTGGGTGTGCGACAACGTGAAAGCGGGCGACAGCCTCGAGGTGCTGCCGCCCTCGGGCGTCTTCACACCCAAGAACCTCGACGAGGACCTGCTGCTGTTCGCGGCCGGCAGCGGCATCACCCCGGTGATGTCCATCCTCAAGTCGGCGCTCGCGCGCGGCAACGGACGCATCGTCGTGGTGTACGCCAACCGCGACCACGAGGCCGTCATCTTCGCCCGCGAACTGCGCGAACTCGCCGACAAGCATCCGCAGCGGCTGGCCGTCATCCACTGGCTCGAGCACCTGCAGGGCCTGCCGACCACCGAGGCACTGGCCACCCTGGTCTCGCCCTACACCGCCTACGAGGCGTTCATGTGCGGGCCCAAGCCGTTCATGGACCGCGTCCACGACGCCCTCGGCCAGCTCGGCATGCCGCGCAACCGGACTCACGCCGAGGTCTTCAACTCGCTGTCGGGCGACCCGTTCGCCGAGGTCGCGCCGACCGAGATCACCGCGGAGGAGGCCGCCGACGCCGCCAGCGTCGAGGTCGAATTGGACGGCGAGACGCACGAATTGACGTGGCCGCGCAGTCAGACGCTGGTCGACATCATGCTCTCCAAGGGCATCGACGTGCCCTACTCCTGCCTCGAAGGCGAGTGCGGGTCCTGTGCCTGCACCGTGCTCGAGGGCGAGGTCGAGATGGAGAACGCCGAGATCCTGGATCCGGAGGACATCGCCAACGGGTACATCCTGGGCTGCCAGGCACGGCCGGTGACGGATCGTTTGAAGATCCAGTTCTGAGCTGAAAAAGATTCGGCCGCCGCGTGATTCACGCGGCGGCCTTCTTCTTTTCCGGCTCAGTAAGCGGAGAAGACGTTGTCGATCGAGCCGTAGCGGTGCGACGCGTAGTTGCAGGCCGCCGCGATATTCGCGACCGGGTCGTAGATATCCCATGAGGTGCCGTCGACGTGATACGCCTGGAAGGTCGGGTCGATGACCTGCAGCAGACCCTTGGACGGGATGCCGGCGGCCGCATTCGAGTCGTACAGGTTGATGGCCTGCGGGTTACCGCCGGACTCGCGCTGAATATTGCGGAAGATGCCGTCGTAGCTGCCCGGAATGCCGTGCTGGTTCATCACGTACAGGGCATTGTCGATCCAGCCATTGAGGTCATTGGCGAAGACCGGGGGCAGCAGCTGGTTGAACGGCGCGGGCAGGCCCTGAACGAAGGCGCGCACCTGGTCCTGCTGGGGAGCGGGCAGGCCGTCATTGGCCTGCACGGCCTGCTGCTGGAGCTGCTGGGCGGTGCCCTGGAACTCCGGCGGGACGCCGTTGACGACGTCGGCGGAGGCGGTGCCGGTACCGGCGACCAGGGCCGCGGCGGCCAGGGCGACGGCGGCGATGCCGGAGGCGGCCTTGGCGGGGACGAACTTGGAGAACATATTTTCAGTCATGGCTTATCGCGGGGGCAGAGCTCACCACGGCGAGCATCCGGGAGGAAGCCGCCGACGCGCTGCGTGGATCGGGATGTGCATTGTGGGGGAACGGGATTCGGGAGACTTCCCAGTTATCACCGTTCGTTCACGCTCTCGCCGACTGCGGCGGTCTCCGCGTAAGGGGTGCCCGGCTCGTTTCGAGCTGGTATCGGCCGTCGCCGACTGATCACAGACTGGTCTCGCAAAGTGAACGCAAACTTAACGCCAGATGAACAATCTGGACAAACCTGCCGAGCGGTCCGTCACAGCAAGCAGTCAGCGTTGGGCGCGATACGCAGCCCGCCGGTCAGCCGTCAGATGTTCGGTCGCATAACTCAGCGCGGTGCGGCCCATATCCGCGGCATGCGCGTCCAGAAATCCGGTGAGAATCGCCGGGTCGACGCGTTTCCCGATCTCGCGCAACATCCAGCCGACCGCCTTCTGAATCAGATCGCGGCGATCGTCGAGCAGGCGTTCACACAGTTCGAGAGTCGTGGCGGTATCGCCCTGCTTGATGAAGGCGAAAGTGGTCAGCAACGCCACTCGCCGCTGCCACAGTGAATCCGCCGCCGCGAATTCGAAGAGTCGATCGCGCGGCCGATCCAGGAACCACGGACCGAACACGAACTCCGCCGAGGCATCGACCAGATCCCAGTTGTTCACGCGCCCGCGCAACACCGCCGCCGAATACAACTCGACGATCTCCTGTTGCCGCGCAACATCGGCACCGCGTTTGCTCGATGCCCGCGCCATCTCCCCATTCAGAATCACCAACCCGGCCAGCCGATGCTCGTGCACCGGCGAGTCGAGCAGCAGATCGATCTCCGAAAGCGGCATCCCGGCAAACCGTTTCACCGCCTTCCGGGTCTGCGGAACCCGGATGCCGATGAATTCGTCGCCTTCCCCGTACTCCCCCGGACCGGTCTTGAAAAACCGTTGCAGATGCACCGCATCCGCCGGATCGGCGAGCGCCGCCAATTCCGCCTGGACCGCAGCGGCGGTCAGCTCATCCCCACTCGCGCCGACCCCGTTCATTGCGCCTCCCGTATCGGTGGACCCAGGCCGCTCGATCGAATCGTAAGGCGACAACTGATCTCGCAACGGTCGGGGTAACTCCCCGGGTACGTCCAAAAAGGGTTGGGCACCTCACCGTCGGCACGGATGCGAAAGCCGCCACGGCTCCAAAGCCGCCCGCTGAAGACGCGGAGAGGCGGACTAGCCCGCTCTGCTTTCAGTCGCGGCCTGTAACAACACCTCGCCGAAATTTCGCATGTGGTCCGCCCCTCCGTACCAGGCCGCCACTATCTCGACGGCGGCAGAGCGGGTGCGGTGGGCCGCTGCGGCCAGATCCGACACAGTGCCCGCGCCGGACTCGGCGGCCTGGGCGGCCACCTCCAGATCGTGGCTGGCGGTCAGCAGACGCATGATGTGGTGCAGGTCGATGCTGGCGTCGCCGGTTCGGAATTCGGCGGCCCTGGACGCCGCCGGGGAGGGTGCGGGCGACTCGGTCACCAGCGGAATCGACTCCGCCACCACCGGAATCGGCTCCGCCACAATCGGTTCCGGTTCCGGTTCCGGGGCGGCGCGACGACGGGACGGGATGGGCTGGCGTTCGGCCGGGCGCGGCGTTTCCTGCACGCTCTCGCGCAGCGACGCGGCGACGGCCTCCAGGCTTTCCAGCCGGGCCGGAGCCGGCTCGGGGTCCGGGGCGTAGCGGCGGCCGGTGGCCGGCGCCTCGACTGCCGGGCTCGCGCCGTACATGTCCTCGTCGATGCGGCCGCCGAAGGGCGAACCGTTGACGGGGCGCACGGCCGGAATCTCGCTCTCCAGCGGTGTGGCGGTGTAGGAGCCGCCGTCGGTGAAGGCCCCGTTGTTGGGTCTGGTGCGGGCGTAGAGCGACGCGTTCGGGTCGGCGTACTCCGCCGCCGCGGGCGCGGTGAACGGATCCCGGTCGGTGGTAATGCGGGCCGCGAACGGGTCACCGTCGGCGGACAGCCGGGCCGCCACCGCCTCCGGATCCGCGCTGCGCTGCGGCAGGTCGGGCGCCAGCCGACGCGGCAGCCCCTCCGGTTCCGGTGTGGCGTGCAGGGTTACGGGCGCGCTGGACCACTGCGCGGCCGGGGTGTCCTGACCATTGCGGTTCAGACCGTTGTAGCCGCCGGTGTCGATGCCGGTGAGCACCGGGTTCGGCGAGGTGCCCGGTGACGGCGAGTCCGGGTGGGTGAGTCGGTACCCCGGCTGGCGCGCGGAGCGCGAATCTCCCGAACCGGCAGTGAAATCGGCATCCATGGCCGACATTCTTACCGGCCCGCGCTACCGGGTGCGAGTCGGGCCACATACGCCGTGCATACCGCTGCGCACGAAACCGGCTCACAACCAACGGTATTGGGGTATTGACGGGATCAGCAATCGGAGGGTGCGGGCTCACCGCGCAACCGGGCATCGACCCAGGCCAGCGCGTCCGGCAGACCCAGCACCGCCGCGGACAAATGCTCCGGCGACGGATTCATATCCATCTCCAGGCGAACACCGGCCGCGCAATAGCGGCGATCGGTATTCACGATGGCGTCCACCGGAATCAGCGGATCACTCGGCGAATGCCACTCGAAGACAGGGATGTTCGGCACCCCGTCGTAGAGCTCCAGACTGTTCTCGTCCAGCACCGACATGACCGCCGGATCATCGATCATCGAAGTGCTGGCAGCGAATTCACTCGCATTGTGACCAGCGCCGATCGCCATGATCTCGTTGGTGCAGCCGTTCGCCATGGCATCGCGGGCGGCCAGGCCCGCCGCATTCATCTGGGTGCTGATCGGCAACCGATCCGGATATTCCCGCTCCAAGCCGATGGCCGCCGCCATGGCCAGCCCGAACGCCGGATGCGGTTGCAGGCCCAGCGCGTTCACCATCTTGCGCAGATTCATCGGCACCCCGCCGGTGGCCGCGCCCACGATGCTCAACTCCGGCGCGTAACGGGGTGCAAGCGCGGCCGCCCAGGCCGTCGCCATGCCACCGCCGGAGTATCCGGCCATCGCCACCGGACTGTTGCCGACACCCAATTCGGGCAGCCGCTTCACCGCGCGAATACCGTCCAAGGTGATCTGACCACCCAATTTGGCTGCGCCATAAGCGGAATTGGGGCCCAGATGATCCGGCAACGCCACCGACCAGCCCCGCCGCAGCGCCACGTTCAACGCGACCGCCTCGCGCACTTGCAGATTCGGGTCATTGGTATAGAGCACCCGCGACACCGCGCACTGCGCGCCGAGACCATTGATGATGTGCTGGTAGGAAAGCAGCGGGCCGTCCGGCACATGCTCGCGCGGGGTGAGAACGGTGGTGACCGCGGCGATCGGTGCGCCCTCCGAGCTGGTGGAGCGGAACTTCACCAGCGTGACCGTGGTGTCCGGGAACATCAGCAGCGGCGGCATGGGCCGCGTCGCGAGCACGTCCCCCGGCGCGCGATCACCGAGATCGGCGGTCTGCGCGTAGAACGGGTCCGGATCGGGGACCGGATAGATCGGATCGGCCCTTGCCACGGCGGTACCGCCGAGAGCCAAACCCGCCATGACAATTCCGAACGCACGTAGCAACCACTCGGCCTTCACCAGTTCCTCCACGAACTTCGCAGTGAGAATCACACGCTTGCCCCACAACGAGTGTCGTTCGGGAGTTCGAAAGAAGAAATAGCGACACGCCAGCAAACAAATCCAGCGCTCAGCCCATATGGCTCATGCCCGCCGCGACCACCTGCGCCACATTCATGATCTCGTCGGCCGTCGGCAGCGGCACCCCATCCAAGGCGTGCAACCGATCCGTGCTCGAAATGGCCAGCATCGCCGACACCCAGGCCGCCGCACACGCCCGCAGCGTCCCCGGCTGCACCGGGCCCGGCGCACTCGCCGCCAGGATCCGCGCCGTCACCTCGAGCAGCTGATCACGCATGCGGCGCAACTGCTTCCGCACATCCGGATGGGTATCGGCCTCACGCCACATGATCACCCGCAACACCGAGGATTTGTTGTCGCGCAGATTCAGCGCCGCGTCCATATTGACCAGACTCTTGGCCGGGTCACCCGGCACCACCACCGAATCGATGTCGTCGATCGGCTCGGGCGGGACACGCTCGGACATCAGCGCCGACAGAATCGCGTCCTTGGTGGGGAAGTAGTAGAAAACCAGGCCCTTGGGCACTCCGGCCGCATCGGCGATGGATGCCGTGGGCGTCGCGTCGAATCCATTGGCCGCGAAAAGACTTTCGGCGGCATCGAGGATGAGCTGGCGAGCGTCCCCGTCGACCTTCTTGCTGCGCCGACGCCCCACCCGGCGGGGTGCGGGTCCCGCATCTGCTGGTGTGGGCACTGCTCGCATTCCTCCTCACGCTTCGAAGCGGAGGCGACCGCCACCGTTCGGGCGGACGTAGACGACAAGCATATCCCTGCGAATGCGCCGACCTCGATTCATCACCCGATTACCGGGAGGAATCGAGGCCGGCGCCTCGAACCGGTCAGTGCGCCGCGGCGCCGAAACGACCCGAGACCTCGGGCATCTCGGCCAAAGCGACCACTACCGTCAACGCACCCACGATCCAGGCAACCCACGAGGCGTTGCTGTAGGAGTGGAAGTTCATCGCCCACGGGGAGATGAACATCAGGACGCCCAGCACGCCGAGCGCCCGGCCGGTCCACCCGGCGGCCCGATCGGCGATCTGCGACAGGCCCGCGAGTGCGATCAGCACACCGAGCACCACGAGGGTCCAGAGTGCGTGGGTGCTGTGCGAGACCCAGATCGGGGACAGCGCGGCGACTGCGCCGAGCACGACGGTGACGGCCTGCTCCGCGCGACTCACGGTGAACATGGAATGCCTCCTTTGAAAGGCGAGGGAATATGTTCTGCTTCCGTTGTATTCCTGATTGACCGCCCGATCAATAAATGGCCGGATACGCTTCGGCCGCAGTTCGGGTGTGACGGGCGACACATCGGATCGCGGCCGGGTGGACCGCTATGGTTTCCCTATGTCGTCCTCGGTAGAACGCGTTCTAATTGTTGGTGCCGGCCTCGCCGGCCTGCGCACCGCCGAAGAGCTGCGACGTGGGGGTTACGCCGGACAGCTCACCCTGCTCGGCGATGAGAACAGAGCGCCCTACGACCGGCCACCGCTGTCCAAGCAGTACATGCGCGGCGACACCGACGACACCGCACTACGGCCCGCGGAGTTCTATCCCGAACACGACATCCGGCTACGCCTCGGCGTCGCCGCCACCGGCGTCGACACCGCCGCCCGGCAGGTCCACCTCAGCGACGGCACCGACCTCGGATACGACGCCCTGGTGATCGCCACCGGGTTGCGACCGCGGCGCATCCCCGGACTGCCCGATGTCTCCGGCGTGCACGTGCTGCGCTCGCACGCCGACGCCGCAGCGCTGCGCGAACACCTCGGCAACGCGCGCCGGGCCGTGATCGTCGGAGCCGGATTCATCGGCTGCGAACTCGCGGCAAGCTTCCGCGCCGGCGGCCTCGACGTGACCATCGTCGAACCCCAGCCCACTCCCCTGTTCGCGGCGCTCGGCGCGGAAATCGGCGCCCTGGTGGCCCGGCTGCACGAGGCCGAAGGCGTCACGGTGCGCTGCGGGGTCGGGATGGAATCGCTTGTCACCGAGGGCGACTCGGTCAGCGGCGTACGCCTGGCCGACGGCAGCGTCCTCGACGCGGACCTGGTGGTCATCGGCATCGGCTCGCTGCCCGTCACCGCCTGGCTGGAGGACTCCGGCATCCCACTCGCCGAGCGAGCGGACGGTGGCGGCGTCCTCACCGACCGGACCGGGCAGACCTCGGTGCCCGGAGTATGGGCCGTCGGCGACGTCGCCGCCTGGCCGCACGCCACCGGCCGCAACAAGCGCGTCGAACACTGGACCAATGCCGGTGAGCAGGCCCAGATCTTGGCCGCCGCACTCCTGGGCATCGATCAGGCCGCCGAGGTCCAGGTGCCGTACGTGTGGAGCGACCAGTACGACATGAAGATTCAGGTCCTCGGCCTCCCCGCCCTCGCCGACGAGATCGTCGTCGTCGAGGACAAGGGCCGCAAGTTCCTCGCCCACTACCGGCGCGCGGGCGAACTGGTCGCCGTCGTCGGCGCGAGCATGGTCGGCAAGGTCATGAAGGCCCGCGCCGAACTCGCCGCCAACCTCCAACAGCACGCGAACATCGGCTGACCCGGCCGGATTTTCGACCCGCGGTTCGCCATCCGGCGGGGCCTTTCACTACCGTGGCTGGTGTGATCGTCGCGCTCATCGACTCCGGACTAGGGCTGCTGCCCACGGCCGCCTGGTTGCGGAAGCTGCGGCCCGATCTCGATCTGCTGCTACTCAATGATCCCGACGGCGCGCCGTGGGGGCCCAAACCCGAGCAGTGGGTCGTCGACCGGGTGCTGGACACGGCCCGCCTCGCGCTCGGCGAAGGCGCGGAAGTCATTGTGCTGCCCTGCAATACGGCCAGCGTCACCGCCCTCGAACACGTGCGTGCCATGGTCGGTCCGGCCGTGCCCGTGATCGGCACCGTCCCGGCCATCAAGCCCGCCGCCGCCGCTTGCCAGAAGGTTGCGGTCTGGGCCACCGCGGCCACCACCGCCAGCGCCTACCAGGCCGACCTGATCGCCCGTTTCGGCGGCGAAGCCGATATCACCGGCGTCGCCTGCCACGGCCTCGCCGACGCCATCGACCGCGGCGACCTCCCCGTCATCGCCGAGGCCATCGCCGACGCCGCCGCCCGCACCCCCGCCGACACCGAAGGCATCGTCCTGGGCTGCACCCACTACCCCCTGGTCCTCGACGACATCCTCACCGCCCTCCCCACCGGCGTCCGCGTCTTCGACAGCGCCGAAGCCGTCGCAGGCCAAACCCTCCGCCGCATGGAAGCCCTCGACCGCCCAACCGTGGGCACCGGCACCGTCCGAGTCATCGTCAGTGGCCGCCCCGGCGAACTATCCTCCGCCGCAGCCGCTTTCGAGTCCGGTCGCCTCCTCGGCGCGATCCCCGCGACCACGACGTCACCGGTCAGGTAGCTCACTCCGCGTCGCAGACACGAAAAATGGCCGCTTCCAATGGGAGCGGCCATTTTCTTGCGAAAACGCAAGCGGCGCCGCTCCTTTCGGAGCGACGCCGCTTGTCAGCGATTCAGCGAATCACAAGTGAGTCAGAGAATCACTTGATGATCTTGGTGACGCGACCGGCACCGACGGTGCGGCCACCCTCACGGATCGCGAAACGCAGGCCCTCGTCCATGGCGACCGGCTGGATGAGCTTGACGCTCATCTCGGTGTTGTCGCCGGGCATGACCATCTCGGTGCCCTCGGGGAGGGTCACGACGCCGGTCACGTCCGTGGTACGGAAGTAGAACTGCGGGCGGTAGTTGTTGAAGAACGGGGTGTGGCGGCCGCCCTCGTCCTTCGACAGGATGTACGCCTGGCCCTCGAACTCGGTGTGCGGGGTCGTGGTGCCCGGCTTGATGACAACCTGGCCACGCTCGACATCTTCGCGCTTGATGCCACGGACCAGCAGACCGACGTTGTCGCCCGCCTGGCCGTTGTCCAGCAGCTTGCGGAACATTTCGATGCCGGTGATGGTGGTCTTGGTGGTCTTCTCGCGGATGCCGACGATCTCGACTTCCTCGTTCACGTTGACGATGCCACGCTCGATACGACCGGTGACGACGGTGCCACGACCGGTGATCGTGAAGACGTCCTCGATCGGCATCAGGAACGGCTTGTCGGTCTCACGGACCGGGTCCGGGATCGACTCGTCGACGGCGTTCATCAGCTCGATGATCGACTCGGTCCACTTCGGGTCGCCCTCGAGCGCCTTCAGACCGGAGACCCGCACGACCGGCGCGTCCTCGTCGAACTCCTGCGAAGCCAGCAGCTCGCGGACCTCCATCTCGACGAGCTCGAGGATTTCCTCGTCGTCGACCATGTCGGACTTGTTCAGCGCGACAAGGATGTAGGGCACGCCGACCTGGCGGGCGAGCAGCACGTGCTCACGGGTCTGCGGCATCGGGCCGTCGGTGGCGGCCACGACCAGGATCGCGCCGTCCATCTGGGCGGCACCGGTGATCATGTTCTTGATGTAGTCCGCGTGGCCCGGGGCGTCGACGTGCGCGTAGTGGCGCTTCTCCGTCTGGTACTCGACGTGGGAGATGTTGATCGTGATACCACGAGCCTTCTCCTCCGGCGCCTTGTCGATCTGGTCGAACGCGAAGGCCGCGTTCAGGGTGGGGTACTTGTCAGCCAGCACCTTGGTGATCGCGGCAGTCAGCGTGGTCTTGCCGTGGTCAACGTGACCGATGGTGCCGATGTTGACGTGGGGCTTCGTCCGCTCGAACTTCGCCTTCGCCACTGTGGTCCTCCTGGACTAGTTTGTGCGTGCTTTTTTTGCAGCAGTGCGGTTTGTATTACAGGTGGGTCGTTCGACGACCATGCGGGACGGATTCTCGCAAACCCGTCCCGGCAGCGAATTACTCGCCGGTCGCCTTGGCGATGATCTCCTTCGACACGTTGGCCGGAACCTCCGCGTACGAATTGAACACCATCGAGAAGTTCGCTCGGCCCTGGGTCTTCGACCGCAGGTCACCGATGTAGCCGAACATCTCCGAGAGCGGAACCAGCGCCTTGACGACACGGGCACCACTGCGTTCCTCCATGGCCTGAATCTGGCCACGGCGGGAGTTCAGGTCGCCGATCACTTCGCCCATGTAGTCCTCGGGCGTGATGACCTCGACCGCCATCAGCGGCTCGAGGATCACCGGACCGGCCTTGCGGGCCGCTTCCTTGAGGGCCGCCGAACCGGCGATCTTGAACGCCATTTCGGAGGAGTCGACCTCGTGGTAGGCACCGTCGAGCAGCGAAGCGCTCACGTTCACCAGCGGGAAGCCGGCGAGCACGCCGTACTGCATGGCGTCCTGGATACCCGCGTCGACCGAGGGGATGTACTCACGAGGAACGCGGCCACCGGTGACCTTGTTCAGGAACTCGTAGGTAGCGCCGTCCTCGGCGTCGACCAGCGGAGCCAGGCCGATGATCACGCGGGCGAACTGGCCCGAGCCACCGGTCTGCTTCTTGTGGGTGTACTCGTGCTTGTCCACGGCCTTGGTGATGGTCTCGCGGTAGGCCACCTGCGGCTTACCGATATTGGCCTCAACCTTGAACTCGCGCTTCATGCGGTCGACGTAGATGTCGAGCTGGAGCTCGCCCATGCCACCGATGATGGTCTGGCCGGTTTCCTGGTCCAGCTTCACATTGAAGGTGGGGTCTTCCTGGGCGAACTTCTGGATCGCGCTGCCCAGCTTCTCCTGGTCGGCCTTGGTCTTCGGCTCGATCGCGACCTGGATGACCGGGTCCGGGAAGGTCATGGACTCCAGCACGATCTGGTTCTGCGGATCGCACAGGGTGTCACCCGTGGTGGTGTCCTTGAGGCCGATGACCGCGTAGATGTGGCCGGCGACGCCCTCGGGAACCGGGTTCTCCTTGTTGGAGTGCATCTGGAACAGCTTGCCCAGACGCTCCTTCTTGCCCTTGGTCGCGTTGATGATCTGCGCGCCCGAGTCGACCCGGCCGGAGTACACCCGGATGTAGGTCAGCTGGCCGAAGAACGGGTGCGTGGCGATCTTGAACGCCAGCGCCGCGAACGGCTCGTCGATCGACGGCTTGCGGGTGAGGATCTCGTCTTCCTTGCCGGGGACGTGACCCTGCACGGACTCGACGTCCAGCGGGTTGGGCAGGTAGTCGATGACCGCGTCGAGCATGGGCTGCACGCCCTTGTTCTTGAACGCGGAACCACACAGCACCGGGTACAGCTCGGAGGCGACGGTCAGCTTGCGGATCGCAGCCTTGATCTCCTCGACCGACAGCTCTTCGCCACCGGCGAACTTGTCGAGCAGCGCCTCGTCGGACTCGGCGACGGTCTCGAGCAGTTCCTCGCGGTACTGGTCGGCGCGGTCCTTGAGATCGGCCGGGATCTCGACGACCTCGTACTGCTCGCCGAGCTTGGTCTCGCCCTTCCAGACCTTCGCGTTCATCTCGACCAGGTCGACGATGCCCTCGAAGCTGTCCTCGGCGCCGATCGGCAGCTGGATGACCAGCGGCTTCGCGCCCAAGCGGTCCTTGATGGTCTGAACGGTGAAGTAGAAGTCAGCGCCCAGCTTGTCCATCTTGTTGACGAAGCAGATGCGCGGCACGTCGTACTTGTCCGCCTGACGCCAGACCTGCTCGGACTGCGGCTCGACGCCTTCCTTGCCATCGAACACGGCAACGGCGCCGTCGAGGACGCGCAGCGAGCGCTCGACCTCGACCGTGAAGTCCACGTGGCCGGGGGTGTCGATGATGTTGATCTGGTTGTCTTTCCAGTAACAGGTCGTCGCGGCCGACGTGATCGTGATGCCGCGTTCCTGCTCCTGTGCCATCCAGTCCATGGTGGCGGCGCCATCGTGAACTTCACCGATCTTGTACGTGATACCGGTGTAGAACAGGATGCGTTCGGTGGTGGTGGTCTTGCCCGCATCGATGTGGGCCATGATGCCGATGTTGCGGACCCTGTTCAGGTCGGTGAGCACTTCCTGTGCCACGGAAACTTCCCCGCTCGTAGCTAGTTGGGATTCAACGGGATGGGCCTCGAGTTTGCCCGAGAGCCCTCGGTGTCAACGTCGGGCGCGACGCGAAAGTGCCTCGCTTGCAGCAGCTCGGCAGCTGTCGCGCCCGACATGTGACTCGTATCCCGGCACTTCCGAACGGAGGGCCGGGCCACAGGTCACCAGCGGTAGTGCGCGAAGGCCCGGTTCGACTCGGCCATCTTGTGGGTGTCCTCGCGACGCTTCACCGAAGCGCCCAGGCCGTTGCTGGCGTCCAGCAGCTCGTTGGCCAGACGCTCGACCATGGTCTTCTCACGGCGAGCGCGGGAGTAGTTGACCAGCCAGCGCAGCGCCAGGGTGTTGGCGCGGCCCGGACGAACCTCGACCGGAACCTGGTAGGTGGCGCCACCGACACGACGGGGCTTGACCTCGAGGGCGGGCTTGACGTTGTCCAGCGCGCGCTTCAGGGTGACGACCGGATCGGTGCCGGTCTTCTCACGAGCCTGCTCGAGGGCACCGTAGACGATGCGCTCGGCGGTGGACTTCTTGCCGTCCAGCAGGATCTTGTTGACCAGCTGCGTCACCACGGGGGAGCCGTAGACCGGGTCGTTGATCAGGGGACGCTTGGGAGCGGGACCCTTACGCGGCATTAGCTCTTCTCCTTCTTGGCGCCGTAGCGGCTGCGGGCCTGCTTGCGGTTCTTGACACCCTGGGTGTCGAGCGAGCCGCGGATGATCTTGTAGCGCACACCCGGGAGGTCCTTCACACGACCGCCGCGCACGAGCACCATCGAGTGCTCCTGCAGGTTGTGACCCTCACCGGGGATGTAAGCCGTGACCTCGACCGCGCTGGTCAGGCGAACACGCGCGACCTTACGCAGCGCGGAGTTCGGCTTCTTCGGGGTCGTGGTGTACACGCGAGTGCACACGCCACGACGCTGCGGGCTCCCCTTGAGGGCCGCAGTCTTGGTCTTGGCGACCTTGTCGCGGCGACCCTTGCGGACCAGCTGGTTGATGGTTGGCATAGACCGGCTTTCCTTATTAGTAACCAGGTGTCTGGAACTTCATGTCTTTGTCATTCGAGCTTTCCGCCCAGTTCTCGCGGTATTTCTTCCCCACGAGGTCGGGCGTGTCGTGTGCAGCTCAGGGGCCTTTTTCAAGGCATGCTTGAAACGGTCGGCCGCTCTCGCTGGCCTACGTACTGCACATCAACTTGCCCGCATGCTCCGGGCACAGCGGTCTACGATACCCGCGGGCTCAACCGGGGGCAAAAGAGGGTCCCTCGAGCGCGGCTGGTAGAGGGCTTATCGAGCCAGGTTCAACGTCAACTCGACCAGCTTGCGGGCCGCATCGCAGGGGTCCGCGTGCTGAGATCCGTTGCGGTAGTTGACCCACCAGCCCACGATGCCGGTGTCGGCGGCCGGAGCGCTCACGCCACACGAGTCCGGATCGTTGGGGCGACGGGTTTCCACCGAGCGGCGGCCCTGCACGGTTATGTCGTTACTCACATATTTCAGCCGGTCGTTGTTCGCCTTCTCATTGGCGAGCGAGCCGAGCTCGTACCAGTTGAGGGTGACCATGCCGCTGCCCGCGGTGCCGCCGGTGAGATTCCACATGCAGACCGCGCCGTTGAACGACGGCTCCACATACATGTTGTCGCCGACCGACTTGGCGATGTCGTCCTGGGCAACCACCGTGCACTCGCGCAGCAACTTGTCGAAGTTGGTGTTGATTTTCGAGGTGCCGCCGGTTCCGCCGGTGCCGCCCGCGGGTAGCGCGGTGCCGGGCACGGTCTTGCCGCAGCCGGCCAGGCCCGCGGTCAGCGCGACCGCCGCGAGGATGATCGCGGTCTTGGATCGGCGTGCCATCCCGGTCCCCTTCATCCGAGTCGCTGCACGGTCAGTTCGGCCATCTTGCGGGTGCGGTCGCAGGGGTTGCCGAGATTGCCGCCGCTGTTGAACACGCCGTAGGAGATGGACCATTCGAAGAAGTCGTCGTCGAGCTGGACCGCGAGGTCGCAGACGGCGTTGCTGGGGTCGAGGGCCTGGAAGCCCTTGCGGCCGCCCACGTCGATGGTGTCCGGGGTGCGGCCGACGCTGGCCACCCACGCCTTCTCGCGGTCGATGGGGCTGCCGCGGTAGGAGGCGAAGGTGACACTCGAGGAGCTGATGCCGCCGGCCTGCCAGTTGCAGCCGACGGAGTTCTTGAAGACGGTGGTGAGGGAGCTGAGCCCGCCCAGGTCGCGCACTTCGTCGTCGGTGAGGTGACCGCATTCGCCGACGAACGGGCCCAGCGTCGCCACCTTCTGCGGCGGCCGGAAGCTCGGGTCGTCGTTCGAATCCTTCTTCCCCCCACACGCTGACAGCAGCAACACGAGACTCAACCCCGTGACGATCGCCGACGCCATTCGCATGGCGTGAACTCTACTGGTTTCGTGTTGCTTTGCTGTTCAGCGTTGTCTTGCCGTGTGACTCACAGGTTTCCGCGTGCGTCCTGTTCGCGTTCGATGGCCTGGAAGAGGGCTTTGAAGTTGCCCTTGCCGAATCCCAGTGAGCCGTGGCGTTCGATGAGTTCGAAGAAGACGGTGGGGCGATCGGTGATGGGTTTGCAGAAGATCTGGAGCAGGTAGCCGTCTTCGTCGCGGTCGACGAGGATGCCGCGGCGCTGGAGTTCGGCGACGGGCACCCGGACGTGGCCGATGCGCTCGCGCAGTTCCGGGTCCTCGTAGTAGCTGTCGGGGGTGTCGAGGAATTCGATGCCCTCACGGCGCAATACGTCGACGGCGCTGAGGATGTCGCCGGTGGCCAGTGCGATGTGCTGGACGCCGGGGCCTTGGTAGAACTCGAGGTATTCGTCGATCTGGGAGCGTTTGCGGCTGACCGCGGGTTCGTTGAGGGGGAACTTCACGCGGTGGTTGCCGTTGGCCACCACCTTGCTCATGAGTGCGGAGTATTCGGTGGCGATGTCGTCGCCGACGAATTCGGCCATGTTCTGGAATCCCATGACGCGCCGATAGAACTCGACCCATTCGTCCATGCGGCCGAGTTCGACATTGCCGACGACGTGGTCGATGGCTTGGAAGATGCGCTTGGGTTGCCCGGCGCGCGGGGCGTAGGCGGATTCGCGGCGGATGTAGCCGGGGAGATAGGGGCCGTAGTAGCGGGAGCGGTCGACGAGGGTGTGCCGGGTGTCACCGTAGGTGGCGATGGCGGCGGTGCGGACGGTGCCGAATTCGTCGGTCTCGTCGTGGGGTTCGACGAGGACGGTGGCGCCCTCGGCGCGGGCCCGGGCGATGCAGCGGTCCACGTCGGGGACCTCGAGGGCGATGTCGACCACCCCGTCCCCGTGCCGATCATGGTGTGCGACAAGCGGACTGGCCGGATCCACCGCACCCTTGACGACGAATCTCGCGCCGCCGCTGCGCAGTACGAACGCCTTGTGGTCACGATTGCCGGTCTCGGGGCCCGCGTAGGCCTCCAACCGCATGCCGAAGGCGGACTGCAGGAAGTGCGCGGTCTGGGTGGCATTGCCGACCGCCCAGACCACCGCGTCCCAGCCCAGCACGGGGAACGGGTCGGCGGCGGCATCGTGGTCCACCAGGCCGACGAGGCGGCGTAATTCGTCCTCGCCGGGCAGGTCGCCGGATCTGGTGGCTTGGTGTCCCGCGTCGATGCTCATGTGCCCAGGAAAAGCCCCGGGGTCATGACTAGGCAATATCGCCGAATTCCACTGGACACTCTGGTGAATTGCACCACCATCTGTGGCCGGGTGCTGGACAATTTGAATAGCAGCGAACGCACGAGCGGAGCTTCCGCTCGACTCACCAGCGGAGGTTCCGCGATGTCCCGCACGCCCGCCCGGCTGGATGAGCTGGATCTGGCCATCCTCACCGCCATGCACGAGTATCAGAAGGCGGGCATTCTCGAGCTCTCCCGCCGCACCCGGGTGGCCCGCGCCACCGTGCAGTCGCGCATCGCGCGCATGGAGGAGGCGGGGGTGATCTCCTCCTATGATCCGCAGATCGATGTCACCGCAGCGGGTTTCGATGTGCAGGCGTTCGTGACGCTGGAGATCGCCCAGGGTGCGCTGGACGCGGTGAGCGCGGATCTGGAGGCGATTCCCGGTGTGCTGGAGGCGTATGCGACCACCGGTTCGGGTGATGTGCTGTGCCGGATCGGCGCGGATTCGCAT
Organism: Nocardia sp. NPDC059240; assembly: GCF_042753865.1. Taxonomy (NCBI): domain Bacteria; kingdom Bacillati; phylum Actinomycetota; class Actinomycetes; order Mycobacteriales; family Nocardiaceae; genus Nocardia; species Nocardia sp. NPDC059240. The sequence goes on from NZ_JBHZAC010000006.1 coordinate 375,360, forward strand.
GCCGGGTTGCAGACGGTGCTGTTGAGCATCGACAAGACGAGTTCGGTGGTGCGCTCGCACAGCGTGGTGGTGTTGTCGACGGTGGTGGCGCATCGCACGCTGCCGCTCTTGCGCACGCTCACCCCGTCGGGGTCGAGCAAGGCTCCGGCGTATCGGGCCGCGCAGTCCTGATCAGTTCCGGACAGTCCTGATCAGTGCCGGTCCAGCCGGGTGATGAGTCCGCACACGTGGGCTTCGGCGGCGGCCCGGGCATCGGCTGGATGCCCGGATTCGAGGGCGTCGAGGATGCGGCGGTGCTCGCGCAGTGCGGTACTGCGGTTGCGGGGGTGGGTCCACAGGTCGCCGCGGTAGAGGTGGGCCTGGGCTTCCAGGCGGGCGAGTTCGCTTGCCAGGGTGGCATTTCCGGCGCGGTCGCGGATGAAGGTGTGGAACTCCAGGTCGAGTTCGGTGTCGCGGGCCGGGTCGGTGTTGTCGCGCAGGAAGCGTTCCTGGGTGGCGAGGATGGCGGTGAGTTTGCCGAGGTCGGATTCGGTGAGCCGGGTGGCGGCGCAGGAGGCGGCTAGGCCGTCGAGGACCGCGCGCACGGCGAGCACCTCACGGATGCGCTCGTCATCGACGACCGCGACCCGCGCGCCAGCGTGCGGGACGGTGACGGCCAGGCCCTCGGAGATGAGCTGCTGCACGGCTTCCCGGACCGGGCTGCGGCTCACGCCCAGGCGCGCGGAGAGCGCGAGCACGCTCAGGGGCGCGCCCGGCTCGAGTTCCCCGGACAGGACGAGCTGCCGCAACTGGCGGTGCACGGTCGGGCCGAGTAGCTCACCGTCCGGTTCGGTCATCGCGTTCCTTTCCTTCTAGCAGTGGAACTTACCGTTGCGGCCGGTAGTTGGCTTGCACGCGCTGGGTGAGGAAGTCGGCGGCGGTGACGGGCGGGTAGACGCCGCGCGGGCCCTGGATGATGGCGTCGCGGTCGGCCTGGGCGAAGTAGGCGATGCTGTAGCGGTCGCCCTGGTATTCGTCGGGGCCGGGGCCGCGCACACGGTGGAAGTTCGACGGCAGCGCGTCGTCGCTCCAGCGGGTGAGCATGTCGCCGATATTGCAGGTGATCAGGGCCGAGGACGGGGTGATGGAGGTCCATTGCTGGTCCTCCATCTCCTTGCCGGGGCAGACCTGCAGGCCGCCTTGGCCGTCGCGTTGGAAAAGCAGGGTGAGGCAGTCGAAGTCGGTGTGCGCGCCCGCGCGCCAGCGGCCGGGGACGTCACGCAGTTCCTCAGGGACGGCGAAGTAGTGCAGGAGTCGCAAGGTGGACTGGTACTGCGCGGAGGCCGGGTCGTGGGCGGTGGTGAAGTGGTCGCGGGGGAAGCCGAGGCGGTCGGCGAAGCAGGACAGCACCCGCATGGCCACGGTCCAGCAGCGGTGTTCGAAATCGAGGATGGTGGCGGCGAATTCGGGGAGTTCGTGGTCGGTGGGCCAGAGGCCGTCCATGTGCGGGCGGGTGATCTGGTAGGACTCCTTCTGGTCGGGGACGCCGATGGAAGGGCGTACCTGGCTGAGGCTTTCCCAGCCCGCATTGTTCGCCTTCACCAGCGGGTATTGGGCCTTCACCGGTTCGGGGAGCGCGAAAAAGCTTGCGGTGCGGGCGAACACGTCGTCGATCTGCGCTTGCGGGATGCCGTGGCCGGAGAGTTGGAAGAAGCCGATGTCGGTGGCAGCGGCCCAGAGCTGGTCGGTGATCTCGCTGCGGCGGGCCTCGAAGTCGGTGAGGTCGATGACGCGGATCTCGCGGGCATCGGTTTCCGCGCCGAGCCCGCCCATGCGCTGTTCGCGGGCGACTTCGGACAGGTCGTAGGTCATGAGATCTCCTTGTCGATGAATTCGGTAGTGACCAGGTCTTTCGCGGCAAGACCGGCCGGGACGTCCGCGCCGCCGCGCCGCAGGATCGGGCCGAAGGAGTCGATGACGCGCTGCACCCGGGCAGTGTCGAAGCTGCCGATCACGCCGTCGGTGTCGGGGCCGATGAGCCCGCTGTCGATGAGGACGCGGGCGCCGGCGGCGGCGAGTTCGGCGCTGTAGGGCGAGAATTTGGGGCTCTTGGCCACGACGTCCACGATGATGTCGTTCGCGGGCTTCGGGTCGGTCCGGAATCGTGCTGTGGCCCTTTGGATCATGGGGACCAGTCGTTGCAGGCAGGGGCGCAGTGCGTTCAGTTTGTCGGCGCGGACGTTGACGGTGCGGGCGTAGCCCTCGTAGCCGACGTCCCGCAGCAGCTGGTAGGCGACCGGCTTGTTCCAGGCGCGCACCTCGTGCTCGTAGAGGTAGGGCTCGGAGCTGGCGAAACCCTGTTGCGCGGAGGACGGGTCGGCGACGAAACGCGACGGCGAGTTGTCGTAGGAGGCGTCGATCTGCTTGGCGTTCAGCAACCCTCGATCGACCAGCCAGTCCGGGTACAGCTGCCCCTTCGAGACCACCACGGGCGCACCGGCTTTGCCGATATCGGCGATGCCCTTCCAGTCCGGATGGGTCTTGGGATCCCACATGAGCATCTGCGGGCTGTTGCGCAGCAAGGTGGTGACGGCGACCACCGGTTGCTTGCCGGCGGCGGCGATGGCCTGCTCGGAGTGGACCAGCCCCAGGGTGATCGAGGAGTCGACGTACATCTGCGAGGGCACGGTCTGGAAGCCGATGGCCGGGCCGCCCGCGCGGATCTCCAGTTTCACGCCGGTGTCCTTGCCGTCCACCACGAGCGGGCCGGTGACCTTGCTGTTGTCGGCGTCGACGCGATAGCCGGGGCCGAGTAGGCCGTAGAGGGGGCCCGCGTCGGTTTCGGGTTCCCACTGCAGTTGGACGACGACGGTGGCGGGGCAGACGCCCGCGAGTTGTTGTTCGGGTGGGGCGGCGGGCAGGGCGACGGCGGGTGCGTCGGAGGGGCTGTCGGTACAGGCCGCGGCGCTGGCGACGGTCAGCGCGGCGAGGGCGGCGACGCCGAGCCGGCGGAGGGTTTCGGGCATGACTACTCCACGGGAATGTTGCTGGGGGCGTGTGGTTTTACCGGCCGGAGGCGTGCCAGCGGCCGACGGTGAGCCGCTGGGCGACGGTGAACAGTGCGAAGACGGTGACGCCGAACAGGGCGGCGAGCACCAGCGCGGCCAGCAGATCCTCCGATTGCAGGCGGGCGCGGTAGGTGTCGAGCAGGGTGCCGATGCCGGGCTGCCCCTTGGCGAAGAACATGTCGCCGATGACCGCGCCGGTCACCGACAGTCCGGCGGCGGTGCGCAGGCTGGCCATGATCGACGGCAGAGCGGCGGGCAGTTCCAGGGAGATCAAGCGGCGCAGGCGATTCGCGCGGCCGAGGGTGAACAGTTCGCGCAGGTTGGCGTCCACCGATTGGATGCCGAACAGGGTCATGGCGATGATCGGATGCACCGCGATGAGCACGCACACGATGGTCCGCGCGGTTGCCCCGTACCCGAACCACAGCCCGATCAGCGGCACCACCGCGAGCACCGGAATCGCCTGCAGCACCACGGCATACGGGTAGACGATCCGTTCGACGACCTTGGCCTGGGCCATCAGGACCCCGACCGCGACACCGATCACGGCGGCCAGTGCCAGCCCGGTCACCGCGATCCGCGCGGTCACACCCAACGCCCGCAGCATCGTCTCCAGTTTGGCCGGGTTGGAGAAGGATTCGGAGAACACCCGATGCGGCGGCGGCAACAGGAACCGACGCTCCGGTGACAGCAGCACCAGCGACACCAGATACCAGGCCCCGAGCGCCAGCCCGGCGGACACAACGGGGACGAAGACTTTGCGCGGGAATGCGGCCATCAGGAGGCTTCTTTCAGGGATGCGGAAACGCGGGCCGCGAGGGCGGTGAAGGCGGGCTCGTAGCGGAGGTCGCGGGTGCGCGGGTAGGGGAGGTCGATGTCGATGACCTCGTGGATGCGGCCGGGGCGGGCGGACATGACCACTACGCGGGAGGCGAGGAAGACGGCTTCGGAGACCGAGTGTGTGATGAACAAGGCGGTGAAGGCGTTGTCGCGGTAGAGGCGCAGCAGTTCCTCCTGCATGCCGAGGCGGGTGATCTCGTCGAGTGCGCCGAAAGGCTCGTCGAGGAGCATCAACTCGGGTTCGAGGGCCAGGGCGCGGGCCAGCGAGACCCGCATGCGCATACCGCCGGAGAGTTGGCCGGGCAGTGTTCCCGCGAAGTCGGCGAGGCCGACGGCGGCCAGGGCGCGGGTGGCGCGAGCCCGCCGGGTGGCGCGGTCGACCCCGCGGAGTTCGGCGGAAAGTTCGACGTTGCGCTGTACCTTGCGCCAGGGCAGCAGGGTGGCGTCCTGGAAGATGAAGCCGACCGAATCGGTGTGCACCGCAACGGTTCCCGAGGTGGCGGGTTCCAGTCCGGCGGCCAGGCGCAGCAGGGTGGATTTACCGCAGCCGGAGGGGCCGACGACCGCCACGAATTCACCGCGCCGGACCTCGAGGTCGATGCCGGTGAGGGCCACCACCTCGCCGGCGCCGTTGCCGCCGTAGCGCTTTCCGACTCCGGCGAAGGAGATCTCGGTTGTGGCGACGTTCGAAGGCACCGTCATGACGCTGGAAGGCACTGCCACCGCCCTCACCTACTCTCACTGTATTGCGTGCAACTTCTGTACGAATTCAGTGTCACCGAATCTGATTACATGCAATCGAGAGAGTGTTTCGAGACGATTAACAGTCACCGCATGCCATTGAGCCGATTCACCAGTTCGCGCTCGTCGATGCGGGTGCTGCGGCCGTCGCGGATCACCGGCTCGCCGTCGACCCAGACCGTGTCCACCACGCGGGGCGAGGCGGTGGTCAGCAGGGTTGCGCCGGGGTCGCGGACCGGGAGGCAGGCGAAGTCGCGGTCGAAGCGGAGCAGGGTGAGGTCGGCGCGGTCGCCGACGGCGATACCGGCGGGTCCGGCGGGGGTGCCGAGGGCGGTGGCCGCGCCACGGGTGGCCAGGTGCAGCATGTCGGCGAAGGGCAGCAGGTCGGCGCGACGGTGATGGGCGCGTTGCAGGTAGGCGCCCATGCGCAGGGCCAGCAGCATGTCCTGCGTGTCGTTGCTGGCCGCGCCGTCCACTCCGAGGCCGACACCGATTCCGGCCGTGAGCATTTCGGGGATCGGGGCGACGCCGCTGCCCAGGCGCATATTGCTGAGCGGGTTGTAGGAGACGCACACCCCTCGGGCGGCGAGGATCTCGCGGTCGGCGGCATTCACGCGAACACAGTGCACGGCCAGGGTGCGCGGGCCGAGCAGGCCGCCCGCGTCCAGGTAGTCGACGGCCGAGCGGGCTGCATGCAATCGGCACATGTCTTCGTCGGTATCGGTCTCGAGCAGGTGGATGGAGATGGTTTTGCCGGTTGCGTCGGCGAATTCGCGGACGGCGGCCATGCCCTCGGGGGTGAGGCAGCGGGGATTCGGGACCGCGAGCGCGGTGGTGATCCGCGAATCCTTCAGGCGGGCATCGAGTTCGGCGAGGTGGGCGAAGACGTCCGGAAGCGGTTGCACGAGCCGGGGATCCATTCCCCACTTGCGGGTGGTGTCGGCGCGGTCGGCGAGTCCGCGCCCGAACACCACCCGGATGCCCAGCTCGCCGAGCGCCCGCAGGGCGGCGTCGTGCACGGCCTCGGACGGGTTGGGCCACATGTGTTCCACGACGGTGGTCACGCCGCTGCGCAGCAGTTCCAGTCCACCGGCCAGCGCGGCGACATACGTCTGCTCCGGGGTGGCCGCGACCGTGAATTCGCCGACGCAGTGCAGCCATTCGAGCAGCGGCAACCCCTCCCCCGCACCGCGCAGCACCGATTGCTGCAGATGGGTGTGGGTGTTCACGAACCCCGGAATCAGATACCCGCCGCCACCATCGAATCGCGGCAACCCCGAATAGGGCTCCCGCGCAGCCGCTTCCGGCCCGGTACTCGGCCGGGCGGGGGCGGAGTCCACACCGGCACCGGCCTCGATAGCGGTGATCAGCCCGTCCCGGACCACCACGTCGCAGCCCGCAACCCAGCCGGGCCCCTCGGGCCCGGCCACATACGCGGTGACATCGGAGACGACAACAGAACAGGACATGCGCACCATGCGGCATCCCTTTCGAAATGCGGCTGGTTCGCCCACCGTGTCCCGGCGGTACACGTACGCCCGTTTCAGCCATGAGCGCCGTGCCAGGAAGCCTAGCGAGGCAATATTTCCCGGTGGTTAATCCTTGCCTGGTCGCAGATCCGCGCCGGGGGCGAGGATCTCGACGCTGTGGGTGCGATCGGGTTCCAGGAAATCCAGCAGGGCGGCGGCCTCGGCTTCGACGGCGGCGCGATCGGCGGCCGACCACGCGGTGTGGGGCGCGATCCGCAGCCGGGCCGTGTCGCCCTTGGTGAAGACCTTGTAGACGCCGGTCAGGTAGCCGTCGACCAGCACCGGTGACACCTGGTTAGCGAAGGCGCGCAAGGGCGGAGCATTACCGTCGGGCACGATCCGGCTCCGATCCTGGTGGGACAGAATCGCATTGTCGTACCAGCCCAGGAGTCGCACGGGGGCGGCCTGATCGGGATCGGCGAGGGTGGCGTCGGCGGCGTCGTAGAGGGTGCGGCCGCGCTCGTCGGTGTAGGTGCGGACGCGGTCGCCCAACTGCTCGACGGCCTTCTTCATGCCGGTGAGTTTGGACCAGGTCTGCATGTCCATGGTGGTGGCCGGGCCGAAGGCGCGCAGGTAGCGCAGCAGGAGTTCCGGCAGTGGGTAATTCGGGTCCGGGTGTGCGCCGAGCCAGGGGTGCACACGCGACCAGACCGGTCGGCTGCTGTCGCCCCAGCGGCCGCGCGGCGGGGTCTGCAGGACGGGGAGTTGGTAGAGCCACGCCTGGACGATCGCGCCGGGGTCCCGGTCCGGGTAGAGCGCGGCGGCGTGTTCGCGCAGGGTCGCGGCGGGGGTGGGCTCGTCGCCGAGTACCGATTCGCCGTGCGCCCGAACCTCTTCCGGATCCAGGCCGACCAGTGCGCCGAAGTTGAATCCCTTACGGAAGGGAATCTTTTCGAGTTCCGGCTGGATGTGCGGGGCGATGCGCAGCGCGTCGGGCGGGGTGACGAGGTGAATGGTGCCGCGCATCAGGGTGATTCGCACCAGCGACCGGTCATCGAGGGCCTTCGACACCACCTCCGGATCGAAATCGACTGTGCGACTCCACAGTGCGACGAACGGCGGCAGCATGTCCTGGGCCTGCAGCCCGATCAGGTGGTCGCACAGGTCGGGCACGCCGAGCGTGGATCGCTCCAGCAGGTGCTGACGCGCGAGCAGCGTCCGGTTCAGGATCCGGTTGGACAGCTTCACGATTCAGCACCGTACGGGAGCGGCACGAGTTCTGTCCGGCTAGCGCAGTGTGACGACGACCTTGCCGGTCGCGGTGCGCTTGTCGAGCGCGGAGACGGCCTCGGCGGTGTGCGCGAGGGTGTAGATGAGCGGTTCCGGCGGGGCGATCTTGCCGTTGGCCAGCAGCGGTTCCACCTCGGCCCACTGCTCCTGCAGGTAGCCGGGGTGGGTCATCACCCATTCGCCCCAGGCCGCGCCGATCACCTCGACGTTCTTGAGCAGCAGCCGGTTGACCTTCACGGTCGGGATATCGCCCGCGGTGAAGCCGACCACCAGCACCCGACCGCCGGAGGCCAGCGAGCGGATGCTGTCGGTGAAGCGGTCGCCGCCGACCGGGTCGAGCACGATGTCGACGCCGCGGCCGCCGGTGAGTTCCTTGACCGCGGCCAGCCAGCCGTCGGTGAGCACCACATCGGTGGCCCCGTTGGCGCGCGCGACTTCGGCCTTCTCCTCGGTGCTGACCACGGCGATGACCCGGCCCGCGCCCAGCGCCTGCGCCATGCGCAGCGTCGAGGTGCCGATGCCGCCCGCCGCGCCGTGCACCAGCACGGTCTCGCCCTCGGCCAGGCGGCCGCGGTTGCGCAGGCAGAAGTGCACGGTCAGGTCGTTGAACAGCACGCCCGCACCGGATTCCAGCGAGACATTGTCGGGCAGCTTGAACACCATGTTCGCGGGTGTCACCGCGACCTCGGCGGCGGCATTGCCCAGCAGCGTCAGCGCCACCACGCGATCACCGGGGACCACGTGCGAGCCCTCGGGAGCCTCGCGCACGATGCCCGCGACCTCGCAGCCCACGACATACGGCAGCTGCGGCTTCATCTGGTAGAGCCCACGCGTCATGAGCACGTCGGGGAAGGCGATTCCGGCGGCATGCACGTCGATGACGACACCGCCCGGATACCCCGCCGGCTCTGGGAAATCGAGAACCTCGATGGCCTCCGGGCCTTCCAGTTTGCTCACCACGGCTGCGCGCATTCTCGATCAACTCCGATCAATCCACCGGCGGATACCTTGCCGAACGTAGTCGATGCACCCGGACCCTGCCAACGCTTACATCGGGTACGAGGGAATACCGCGGGTTCGGCTCAGCGGTGGGCGTATTCGAGCATGGATTCGTTCGCCAGGGTTTGGCCGCCATTGCTGATGAGCAGGGCGTAGGCGGTGATGCTGTACTTGGTGCCGTCGGTGGGGTTGGTGACGTTGAAACCACCGGAGCCGTCGGGGGTCGGGTCGTCGAGCTGGATGCCCGCGTTGTCGCTGATGCGCAGACCCTTGTAGTAGAAGCGGCCCGCGGCGGTGCGGCACACGACCAGGCGCGACTTGTCGGTGCGGCCGATGGCCATGGCCGGATCGTCGGCATTGCAGCGCGGACTCTGGGACACGAAACCCTGTCCGTCCGTACCGGATACGCTGCCACTCAACGGGACCACGGTGGTGGTCGGCACGGTGGTGGTGCCGCGGTACGCGGAGGTGGTCGTGACTACCGGCCCGGTCGTGGTGACGTGCGGCGTGCTGCTGCCGCCCGCGGTGGAGCCGGAGGAGCCCGACAGGAACTTCCAGCCGAGCACGCCGCCCAGTACCAGCACCACCCCGATGAGCGCGCCCACCAGCAGCGGCAGGTTGCTGCGCTTGGCGGGCGGCAAAGGCAGTGGCGCGGAAGGGTGTTCGCGAGGCGCGGTCGGATCCGGGTAGGTGGGCTGGTAGCCGGGCTGCCCCGTCACCGGCTGCCCGGTCACCGGCTGCCGCCGCACGGTCGGATCGTAGTTACCGGGGCCGGAGTAGACGGGCGGGCCGACCACCCGCTCACCGCTGGAATGCGCGGCGGGCCCGGAAAGTCGTTGCGGGCCTGAGGGATCCACCGGACCCGAGGGACGCATACCGGACTGGTAGCCGACCGGTCCCGACGGATTCGTGCCCCGAACCGGCCCACGGCCCCCGTAGGGCTGCGCCGGACCCGACGGATGATCGAGATATTGCGGCCCCGAATGGCCGGGCGCGGCCGTCCCGCCCGGCGGCACCGCCGGGCTCGGGAGGGTCGGCGGGGCGGGCGGGATGATCCGGGCGGGTTCCTGCGCGGCCCGCCGCAGCGCCGCCCGGGCGGCCCGCGCGAGCTGCCCGGCACTGGCGTAGCGGCGGGTCGGGTCCTTGGCCATGCCGATGGCCACCACCTGGTCCAACCCGACGGGGACGCCCGCGCGAATGCTCGGCTGCGGCGGCGGAGTCAGCATGTGCGCGCGGATATTGGCCAGATTCCCCTCGACCAGGAACGGCGGCCTGCCGGTGAGGGATTCGAAGAGCACGCACGCCAGCGCGTAGATATCGGCGCCGGCGGAGACGGACGCGTTGTGCTCGAAGCGCTCCGGGGCCATATAGGCGAAGGAGCCGATGGCATTGCCGGTCTGGGTCAGCTGGGCATCGGATTCGGCGTGCGCGATACCGAAATCGACCAGGTAGGCGAACATTTCGCCGGTGAGCAGAATATTGGCGGGCTTGACGTCGCGGTGCACCAGGCCGCTTTCGTGCGCGGCGTCGAGCGCGGAGGCCATCTGTTCCACGACCGAGACGGCCTGCTCCGGCGGCAGCGGACCTTCCTCGCGCAGGTAGGCCTTGAGGTCGCGGCCCTTCACCAGGCGCATATCGATGAACAGGACGCCGTCCACCTCACCCCAGTCGTGGACCGGAATGACGTGCGGCTCCTGCAGTTTGGCGGCGGTGCGGGATTCGCGGCGGAAGCGTTCGATATAGCTGGGCTGGCGGGCCAGATCGGCATCCAGCAGTTTCACGGCGACAACCCGGTCGCGCACGGTGTCGTAGGCCTCGTAGACCTCGCCCATGCCGCCCACCCCGAGCAGCCTGCGCAACTCGTACTGCCCGAACCGCGAACCGGCCCTCTCGCCTGCGGCCACCCGCTAGTCCTCCCTACTGCTGGATGTACAACAGGAAAGGCTACGGCGACTGCGGCGCACTGTCATTACTCCCGAGCGCCCCCAAGGGGTGGACTCCCATCCCCCTGGAGCGAAACACTGGCGTTCCCGGAACAGAAGTACAGGTGACTCGACGCGAGTGTGTCCCGCACGCCCCGTAGAGTCATGTCACAGACTTCGGTCAACAAGCACCTCACCGGTGCTTACGGAAAGACATGCGGCACGCCGGGTCCAAACCGGTACCGGGTTGAACCGGAACGGTGTGCAGCGCGAGGAGCACCAGTGTCACTCGATGAGCCACTCGCCCCGCTTCCCGAGGAGGGCATGGGCTTCGCTTCCGCGTGGCCGGTCCGGGCCGGCGATGTGGATCCCTATCACCGGCTGCGATTCGACGCGGCGGCCCGCTATCTCCAGGACATCGCCTGGGAGGAAATGCAATCCGGGTTCTTCCATCGGACCGATCCGGCCTGGATCGTGCGCCGCACGGTGGTGGACGTGGTGCGGCCCGTGCACTGGCCCGACCGGGTGGAGTTGCGGCGCTGGTGTTCGGCCATGTCGACGCGGTGGACCAATATGCGGGTGCGGATCACCAGTGCGGACGGCGGCCTGATCGAGACCGAAGGGTTCTGGATCAATATCAACGAGTTCACCAATATGCCGACCCGCATCAGCGATGAGGGCCTGGCCGAACTCGGCCGCACCACCGATGAGCACCGGCTGCGCTGGCGGCCCTGGCTGACCGATCCGACCCCGCCGGAATCGGATGTGGATCTGCCGTTCCCGGTGCGCGCCACCGATATCGACCAGTACAACCACGTGAACAACGCGGCCTACTGGCAGGCACTCGAGCAGTATCTGGTCGACTATCCGAAGCTGGTCGCCGGGCCGCATCGCGCGGTCATCGAGTACATCGCGCCGGTGCTGGCGCGCCAGCACATCAGTGTGCGCAGCCGGTACGAGCCGGGCGATCGAACCGGGCATCCGTCGCTGCGGCTGTGGTTCGTGGTGGGCGGGGTGACCACGACCGCGGTGCGGATCGGGCCGTTGCCGGGCTGAAAACGGTAGTGCCGGGCTGATCTTTCGCGACATTCCCGGTAGACCAACGCGTTCGCTGTTGGTTTGCCTGCGAGACTTTCGCCATGCGATTCACTCGTCTCGTCCTCCTCGCGGCCATTCCGGCGCTGGCCGTCGGCATCACGGCGTGCAGTCACTCCAAGGACTCCGCGAAGACCACCACCTCGACGACGGCCGCGGCGAGTAGCACCACCGCACCGGCCACCGCGACCACTCAGCCGACCGGCCCGAAACCGGTGCCGCCCAACCCGACCCGGCCGCCGGTGCGCACCACCGTCGCACCCGCCGATGTCAATTGCGGACCGGTAACCGGAGCCAATGGCAAGAACGCCGATGTGATCGCGTACGCCAGTGCGGCGGGCATCCCCGGCTGTACGGAGGCCATCACGGTCGCCAGCGATTACGTCAATGCCACCCGCACGGGCGATGCCGTCGTGGTCGACGGCTGGACCTGTGAACCCCAGCCCGACACCGCCGTCCCGTACATCTGCTTCAAGGACAGCTTCCAGATCGGCCTGCGCGGCGCGGCCGCCCCGAATCCGCCCGCACCCCCGACCACCACGCCCCCGCCGACCACCACCTCGGTCGCACCCGCGGGCAATGTCAACTGCGGCACCGTGACCGACGCGGGCGGCGGCACCCGCACCGTGATCGCGGTCGCCACCCCGGCGGGCACGGTCGGCTGCACGGAGGCCATCAATGTGGCCACCGAGTACGTGCAGACCGTCAGTTCCAGCGATGTCGCGACGATCAACGGCTGGTCCTGCAATGCCCAGCCGGACGCCACCTACCCCTCCATGTGCGCCAAGGACGGGCTGTTGATCGATCTGGGCGCGCAGTAGGCCGAGACCGGCAACGCGATACGGAAATACAACGCGGCCCCACCCGAATCCGGGTGGGGCCGCATCGTTTCGGAGGTTTATCCCTTTGCTGCCTTGAGCAGGTCCTCGATCTTGGTGAACTTCACGCGCGGTCGCCCACCGGCCTTACCGGCGGTCTTCTCCGCCGCGTCGATGGCCTTCCAGCCGTCGCGGCCGATCTGATCGGGCTGCCGCTCGGACAGCAGCGCCTCCAGGGCGGCCCGGTTGCCCTGCGGGGCAGCCAGTTTGCCGGCGGTGAAGTCCGCGATCAGCTGATCGACGGTCTCCTGCGAATCGACCCGGTTGGAGCCGATGACGCCGCGCGGGCCGCGCTTGATCCAGCCGGAGACGTAGACGCCCGCAACGGGGTTGCCGTCGGCCAGGACTCGGCCCTTGTCGTTGGGGATGACGCCCTTCGACTCGTCGAACGGGACATCCGCGACCGGCTGGCCCTTGTAGCCGATGGACCGCAGCACCAGCGACGCGTCCAGGGCACCGGTGCGGTCGGAGGCGCGGGCAACGGTGCGGCCGTTCTCCTCCACCAGCTCGTTGTGCACGTATTCGATGCCCTCGACCTTGTCCGTACCGGTGACGGCGGTGGGCGAGACCAGGTAGCGGAACACGATGCGCTTGTTGTCCGGGTTGCGCTTACCGGCCGCGTATTCCTTGGCCAGGGTGTACTTCAGCGCGAGCGAGGGCTCGACCTCCGGGTCGTCCAGCTCGGACTGCGAGGCCGGGTCCAGCACCAGATCCTCGGGGTCGACGATGATGTCGACGCCCTTCAGATGCTCCAGCGCCAGGAACTCCGAGGAGGTGTAGGCGGCCTGCAGCGGACCACGGCGGCCCAGCACCACGACCTCCTTGATGTTGCTGCGGCGCAGCGCATCCAGGGCGTGGTCGGCGATATCGGTCTTGGCCAGCTCGTCCGGGTTCACGGTGAGCACGCGGGCGACGTCCAAAGCGACGTTGCCGTTGCCGACGATGACGGCGCGCTCGCCCGAAAGGTCGAATTCGCGGTCGGCGAAGTCCGGATGGCCGTTGTACCAGGCCACGAACTCGGTGGCGGAGTGGCTGCCGGGCAGGTCTTCGCCGGGGACGCCGAGGCGGCGGTCGGTGGCCGCGCCCACGGCGTAGATGACCGCGTGGTGGTGGCCCAGCAGTTCCTCGTGCGAGATGTGCTTGCCGACTTCGACATTCAGGCGGTATTGCAGCGCCTCGCGCCGGAACGCCGATTCGAACAGGCTCGCCACCGACTTGGTGCCCGGGTGGTCGGGGGCCACACCGGCGCGCACCAGGCCGTAAGGCGTGGGCAGCCGGTCGAACAGCTCCACCTCGACGTCCGCGCGACGCAGTAGCTCCTCGGCGGCGTAGCAGGCGGCGGGACCCGCACCGATGACGGCCACCCGCAGCGTGCCCAGATCCTTGGGCGCGCGCGAGGGTGCGACCAGCGGCTCGAAGTTGGACTCCAGCGGATGCCGCACGAAGTACGCCGCATTGATGTCCTTGAACCGCGCCAGCGAGTTGAGCAGGTCGTCCTCGGAGAAGATCGCGTCGACCGGGCAGGCGTCGACGCACGCGCCGCAGTCGATGCAGGTGTCCGGGTCGATGTAGAGCTGCTCGGTCGTGGCGAACTCGCGTTGCTCAGGCGTGGGACGAATGCAATCGACCGGGCACTCGGGTACGCAGCTGGCGTCGTTGCAACAACGCTGCGTGATCACATAGGCCATATCTCGCAGATCCTCGAAACTGTCGCGTGGTGCTACTCGGGCTCGGGCCCGAGCAGAGTCGGTAGAACACGTTCTAATATAGGCGGCATTTCATCGGGTGTCGGCACTGCGATGTGTCGCCACCTTCAGTGTGCCTCGAGTGTGAGCACTGTCTCTCTTCGGCACTGGCGTGCACCGCTGTGAGACCGGTCTCGGGGGCTGACTCGAGGACACCTACCGTAATACCTATGGTGCGGACTCTCATCTTGATGCGGCACGGCAAATCCGGATACCCCGACGGTGTCGCGGACCACGAACGGCCGCTGGCCCCGCGTGGGCAGCGGGAGGCGGCCCTGGCCGGGGACTGGCTGCGCGCCACCCAGCCGGCCATCGACGCCGTGCTCTGTTCCAGTTCGACCCGGACCCGGGAGACCTTGGCGGCCACCGGCATCACCGCGCCGGTGTCCTACGAGAAGGCGATCTACGACGCGTCCCCGCACGCGCTGATCGAATTGGTGCAGCTCACCGATGCCGCGGTGGAGACCCTGTTGCTCATCGGGCACTCCCCCGGAATGCCGTGGACGGCATGGGAACTGGCGGCCAATCGCGACAGCGGTGCGGCCGAGGAACTCAGCGTGAAGTTTCCCACCTCCGCGCTGGCGGTCATCGAATTCGACCGGCCGTGGGCAGCGGCCGACCCGGGCACGGGCGAGCTGGTGCGCTTCCACGTGCCGCGCTGAGGAATTCGACGGGGGAATTCGGCCGTTCAGCCGAGTAGCTTGCCCTTCCACACCACGACACCGCCGAAGACGAGCAGCAGGAGCAGCGCGGGCCAGAAGCCCAGCAGCCACCACACCACTCCCAGCACCGCCACCACGGGCAGGGCGGCGATGGCCGTGATCACCGGCTGATCCTTGGCGGCTTCCAGGGCCGAGCGCGCCCTGATCCGATCCATGTCTTTTCCAGGCATGACCCCAGCGTAGGCGCGCGATCGGCAAGTGGCCCGACTCATCGGAACTTCGCGCCCGGTCATTAGATCTTCGCGCACATTAGCCTTGCTTGGAGTGCACTCCAACCCGCTAGCGTCGTGGGTGGTTCGGCAAGCGAAGGGTGAGACCGATGAGCGCAGCACCGGTGGCCACAGCAGCCACCTCGGAACTCGAGCGGCCGCGGTATTCGATCGGCGAAGTGTCCGAGCGTTGCGGCCTGACCAGGGACACGCTGCGCTGGTACGAGCGCATCGGACTGATGGACTACGTGGGTCGCGACCACAGCGGTCAGCGGCGCTTCAGCGACCGGGATCTGACCTGGCTGGGGTTCATCGGGAAGCTGCGCAGCACCGGCATGTCGGTCGCCGACATGGTGCGATACGCGGAACTGGTGCGGGCCGGGGAGCACACCTACCCCGAACGACTCGAGATGTTCCGGCGCACCCGCGCCCAGGTGCTCGAGCAGATCGAGGAACTGCAATCCACCCTGGTCGTGCTCGACCGCAAGATCGCGCTCTACGGCGGCGGTGCCGTCTGCGATCCGCCGAACCGGACGAATGGTAGTGCGAGCAAAGGGGATTGATCGATGACCAGCACAACGGCCCTGCCCACCACCGCCCTCGGCACCGTCCGGGTCGGCGCGCAGGGGTACGGGGCCATGGGCATCAGCGAGTTCTACGGTCCGACCGACGCGACCGAGGCGCGGGCGACGCTGGAGCGGGCGCTGGAACTGGGCGTGACGCTCTTCGACACCGCCGATGTCTACGGCGACGGCCACAATGAGGAATTCGTCGGCGAGTTCGTGCGGGCGCACCGCGAGAACGTGGTGCTGGCAACGAAATTCGGGATCGTGCGCAAGGCCGACGATCCCGCGTTCCGCGGCATGGACAACTCGCCGGAGTACATCCGGAAGTCGGTGGACGGCAGCCTGAAACGGCTCGGCATCGACGTCATCGACCTGTACTACATGCACCGCAAGCAGCCGGGCGTACCGATCGAGGACACCGTCGGCGCGATGGCGGAACTCGTTGCGGCGGGCAAGGTCCGGCAGCTCGGGCTGTCCGAGGTGACCGGCGCGGAACTGCGTGCCGGGCACGCGGTGCATCCGATCGCGGCGGTGCAGTCGGAGTGGTCGCTGTTCTCGCGGGACGTGGAGCGCACGGTGGTGCCCGCGGCCGCCGAGCTGGGTGTCACCTTCGTGCCGTATTCGCCGCTGGGTCGCGGCTTCCTGACCGGTGCCGTGCCCGCGGCCGGTGAGGGCGATGTGCGACGCGGCATGCCGCGCTTCAACGGCGAGAACGCCCGGGCGAACGAGGAACTGCTGGCTCCGCTGCGCGCCATCACCGCGGCCCGCGAGCTGACCCCGGCGCAGGTGGCGCTGGCCTGGGTGCACGCGCGGGAGCGGGTCCACGGCCTGGCCGTGGCGCCGATTCCCGGTACCCGCAGCCGGACCCGGGTCGCCGAGAACGTCGCGGCCGCCACCGTGAAACTGACCGATCTGGAACTCGTGGCGCTGGACGCGATCGCCGACCAGGTGGCCGGAGATCGCTACGCGGACATGAGCTTCGCCTCGGCCGGACGCGAATAGCCTTGCGGCCCCGCCGGGCTCACCCCACCAGACGGATGGTGTGCCCGGTGTGGTCGGCCTTGGCGCGCAGGTAGCGCAGGTTGGCGGGGTTGGCGTGGACGCCGGTCGGCAGCGTGTCCCGTACGGCCACACCGAGTTCCGTCAACTGCCGCACCTTGTCGGGATTGTTGGTGAGCAGGTCGATCTCGCCGACGCCGAGCGCGGCCAGCATCTGGGCGGCCGCGGTGTAGTCGCGGGCGTCCTCGTCGAAGCCGAGTTCGGTATTGGCCTGGTAGGTGTCGCGGCCGGCGTCCTGCAGCGCGTAGGCGTCGAGCTTGTTGTAGAGGCCGATGTCGCGGCCCTCCTGGCGCAGGTAGAGCAGGATGCCGCCGACGTCGGTGATGCGCTCCACGGCCTCGCGCAACTGGGGGCCGCAATCGCAACGGGCGGAACCGAACACATCGCCGGTCAGGCATTCCGAGTGCAGGCGCACCAACGGCGTCTCGTTGCCGAGGCCGGGGTCGCCCAGAACCAGCGCGAGATGCTCACGGCCGTCGCTCAACCCGTCAAAAGTGACCGCCTGCGCGGTGGTCGAATACCCGTCGGCGAAGGTCAGCGGAATCCGCACGCTGGTGCGTACGCTCGCGCCGACGAAGGTGCTGCTCATCAATGCTCCTGAAAGCCAGGGACCATTCCGATCAATGCTGAACGGCGGTAACCGGACGGATATTCCTCGGCGAATGTCTGGCATCCGGATCGGGGTCGAAGGGAGCGGACAGCACCACATCGCGCTGCCGGGCCAGCAGCTCGCGCTGCCGGGCGAGTTCGGCGATCTGATCGTCGAGCCGGTCGAGGCCGTCGCCCACCACTTTCCGGGAATGGTCGCAGTGCTGGAAACCGGATTCGGTGGCGCAGGGCAGCAGTTCGCCGATCTCGCGAGTCGACAGACCGGCGGCGAGCAGTTCGCGGATTCGGGCGACCCGATCCACCGCGGTGGCGGGATAGCCGCGGTACCCGTTCGAGTCGCGATGCGGGACAAGCAATCCCTGCTCCTCGTAGTAGCGCAGCAGCCGCGGCGCGACGCCGGTGGCCCGGGACAATTCACCGATCAGCACTGTGACCTCCCGCACATCGCGTTGACCTTCACACCCATGTGAATCCCTAACGTCGCCGTCATGACGAACATTTCGCTCCGCACCCAGGTTTCCGGCTCCGGCCCCGCGATCGTGCTCGCGCACGGCGGGGGCGGCGGCATCGACGCCAACTTCGGCGGGCTGATTCCCCTACTCGCCGAGGATCATCTGGTGATCGGTTCCGACTTCCCCGACGACGACACCCCGCTCACCCTCGACGCGCTCGCCGATGCCCTGGTGGCCGAGGCGGTCGCGAACGGGGCGGAAACCTTCAGCATCGTCGGGTTCTCACTCGGCACCACGGTCGCCGTCCGCGCCGCCGTCCGGCATCCCGAGCGGGTGCGCGGGCTGGTGCTGACCGGCGGCTTCGCGCGCCTCGACAATCGCGGCCTGATGAATGTCGCACTCTGGCAGCGGGCCCTGGCCGCCGGGGATCGGGAGGCGTTCGCGCGCTACGTCATGCTGGCCGGGTTCAGCAAGGAATTCGTGAATGCGATTCCGGCGGAACAGCTCTCCGAGATCCTGGCGCAGACCGCGGCGAATGTCCCCGGCGGCACCGCGGCGCAGGCCGCCCTGGTCGAGGCCGCCGATGTGCGCGACGATCTGGCGCATGTCACGGTGCCGACGCTGGTCATCGGTATGACCGGCGATCTGCTGTCCGACCCCGCCAATGCGCGGGAGCAGGCGGCGGGCATTCCCGGCGCGCGGTATCGGGAACTGCCGGGCGGACATGTGGTCATGATCGAGCAGCCCGAGCTCTGGTACGCGGCTGTACTGGAGTTCTTCGCCGACTGAAACGCCAATTTTCAGACCGGAAGGCATGGTTCGCGTTCTCGGCTTACGATGCAGCCACTATGCAGTCTGTAACTCACGACCGGATTTGGATCGACAAGCAAACGCCCGAGGCCTTCCGCGCCTTCGAGAGCGTCGCGATCACGGTCCGGGACGCCGCCACGGCCGCCGGACTCGACCGCGCCGTCATGGAACTGGTGAACGTCCGCGTTTCCCAGCTGACCGGCTGCCCCTTCTGCCTGGACCTGCACACCCGCTATGCCCGCGCCGCCGGCGTCACCCAGCAACAACTGGATGTATTGCCGGCCTGGCAGCGCAGCCCCTACCTGTTCACCGATATCGAACAGGCGGCCCTGCAGGTGGCCGAAACAGTGACTTCGTTGCCGGATGAAAACAGCATGCAGCGTGAGTATGCTGCTGCGCGGCAACAATTGTCGGATGACCAGATGTCTGTCCTCATCTGGGCTGCCACCACTATCGGCGCGTTCAATCGCGTGTCGATTATGAGCAAACATCCGGTGCGGGTGCGGAAGGAGAACTGAACAATGAACGAACAGGCCGTGGCGGCCGCAGTCGTTCGCAACGACGCGCAACACCGGTACGAGGTGTGGTACGGGAATTCGCTCGCCGGGTTCAGCGAGTACCGCGAGCGCGACGACAACGACACCACATTCATTCACACCGAGGTGGACCAGGAATTCAGCGGAAAGGGCCTGGCGAATCTGCTCGCCCAGGAGGCGATCAAGGATGTGATCGCCCGCGGCCGCGTCATCGTGCCGCGCTGCCCGTTCATCAAGAGCTGGTTGGATAAACACCCGGAATACGACGAGTACGTCGTGGGCAAGGGCATCAAGAGGTGATCAGGGAGGAGCGGATATGAGTGATCTGGAACCGCGGCCGGAGGCGGCGCTGTGCGAACCCTCCGGACGCCCCGGCCCGCGCACGGAATTCTTTCCGGCCCGGGAAGTGCCGCTCGGCGGCGTCCGCGGCGTGACCGTTTTCCGGACGCTCCCGCAGCGTGACCTGCCCACCGTGGGCGCGTGGTGCTTCCTGGACCACTTCCATCCCGGCTCGGAGATCAACCCCGACGGCCATGACATCGAGCCGCATCCGCACATCGGATTGCAAACGGTGACATGGCCGTTGGACGGCCGCATCCGGCATCGCGACAGCGTCGGCTCGGACGTGGAGATCGCGCCCGGGCAGTTGAACATCATGACCTCCGGACACGGCATCGCGCATTCGGAATACCGGGTGCCGGGACACATCTCGGGGAACGGTCTCCAACTGTGGGTCGCGCTGCCGGACGAATCCCGGGATATCGCACCGCATTTCGAGCAGCACACCGCGCTGCCCGAATTCTCGATTCCGTCGGTCGACGGGATCGTACTGATCGGCACATTGGGCGGGGTCACCTCACCGGCGACCGCGTACACCCCGATCGTCGGCGCGGACCTGCGGGTGGCGGCCGCTGCGGATACCGCGCTGCCGTTGAATCCCGAATTCGAGCACGCGGTCCTGGTGATCGAGGGGGCCGTCACAATCGACGGCACGCTCGTCGAGCCGGGCAACCTGTTCTATCTGGGCAGCGACCGCGAGTCGATTCGCTTGCACGACACCGCGGGTGCGCATCTGCTGCTGCTCGGTGGTGAACCGTTCGGCGAGGATCTGGTCATGTGGTGGAACTTCGTGGCGCGCAGCCACGAGGAGATCGAACAGGCCAGAAACGATTGGGAGAAACACGATGTCGGGCGGTTCGCCGATATCGCCGGACATGCCCCGGAACAGCGGATTCCGGCACCGCCATTGCCCGGCTTGCATTTGAAGCCGCGCAAACGACGGTGTGGAGTTCCGCACGAATAGTCAGTGGCTCGTCATCGATTGAGTTCCGATGACGCGCAACAGATCCAGCTTCTCCTGCGTATCGGTATTCGGCGCGGGGTAGTAGATCAGCACGTGGCGGGTGGCGCTGGGCGTGAGCAGCGGTTCGCAGATCAGGTCCAGCACACCGACTTCCGGATGGATCATGCGTTTGTTGTGACCGCGGGCGGTGCACACATTGTGCTCGTTCCACAGCTCCTCGAACTCCGGGCTGGCGGCTCGTAGCCGGGCCACCAGTTCGGCCACGTCGGCGTCCCCGGCGCGGCGGGCGGAGGTAGCGCGCAGATCGCCGACATGCTTGTTACCCAACGCTTCCCAGTCCTCCTCGGGGAAGATGCGGCGCGAGTCGGGCTCGGTGAACCAGCGCCACGGGATGCAGCGCTCCAGGCCGCGACGCTGCGAATAGTCCCCGGACAGCAGCGTGTGCATGCGGTTCTGCACCAGTACCTCACCCAGATCCGAGATGACCACGGCCGGGGTGTCGTCCAGCTTCGAGAGCACGTGCAGAATGCCGGGGCCCACGTGCGGGTCCCCGCCGCGAGCGGGGGCCTGATGCCCGCACAGGTAGTAGAGATGGTCACGCTCGGCCTCGGTCAGCCGCAACGCCCGCGCCAAGGAGGCCAGCACCTGAACCGACGGCCGCGGCCCGCGCGCCTGCTCGAGCCGCGTGTAGTAGTCCGTGGACATTCCCGCGAGCATCGCGACCTCATCGCGGCGGAGTCCCGGAGTGCGGCGCCGTGCACCCGGCGGCAACCCCACGGTCCCGGGTTGCAGCTGTTCACGGCGGCGGCGCAGGAAGTCTGCCAGCTCGTTGCGATCCATCCCACCACTCTCCCCTGTCCGGGACCCGCTATCCAGGTACCGCCGATCCCACTCACGGGTCGACGCGGTATCCACAATCGTCCACAGACCGTAGCCAGGGATCGCCGATCCCTGGATGAACGGTCCTCTCCCGCACATCCCTGGATAGCGGCATCGTTATCGGCATGACGCAGACACTCACCACCGTTCAGCTCGGCCAGACCGGGCCCGCCGTTTCCCGTCTGGCCCTCGGGGCCATGGGGATGTCCGGCATGTACGGCACGGCCGACGAGGCCACCTCGATCGCCACCGTGCACGCCGCCCTCGACTCCGGCGTGAACCTCATCGACACCGGCGACTTCTACGGCATGGGGCACAACGAACTGCTCCTGCGGCAGGCGCTCGCCGAGCGTAAGCGCGAGGACTACCTGCTCAGCGTGAAGTACGGCGCGCTGCGCGGACCCGATGGCAGCTTCGGCGGGGTCGACACTCGGCCGGCCGCCACCAAGAACTTCCTGGCCTACTCGCTGCAGCGGCTGGGCGTCGACTACATCGACATCTACCGGCCCGCGCGGCTGGATCCGAACGTCCCGATCGAGGAGACCATCGGCGGGCTCGCCGACATGGTGCAGGCCGGGTACATCCGCCACATCGGGCTCTCGGAGGTGGGCGCGGAGACGCTGCGCCGCGCGGCCGCGGTACACCCGATCGTCGACCTGCAGATCGAGTATTCGCTGATCTCGCGCGGCATCGAGGCCGAAATCCTGCCCGTGGCACGCGAACTCGGCATCGGCGTCACCGCCTACGGGGTGCTCTCGCGCGGCCTGCTCAGCGATTCGATGCGGCCCGGACAGCAGTTCGCGCCCAGCGACTTCCGGGCGCACAGCCCACGCTTCCAGGGCGAGAACCTCACCGCCAACCTGCGTCTCGTCGACGCACTCGCCAAGATCGCAGCCGACCACGACGTGACCGTGGCCCAGCTGGCCATCGCCTGGGCGCTGTCGCGGGGCACCGACATCGTGCCGCTGATCGGGGCGCGCAAGCCGGAGCGCTGGACGGAAGCCGTTGCGGCGGCGGACATCCAGCTCTCGGCCGACGAGCTGGCCACCATCGAGGCGGCCGTGCCCGCCGACCAGGTCGCGGGCACCCGCTACGCCGCGGCGATGATGGCCGGACTCGACAGCGAGCGCTGAGTCCTCAACGCTGAGCGCTACTTTCGACGCGGACGGATCACCGCGGTGAAAGCCGCGCTGGCCACGGGCTTGCCGGTGACATCGGCGATCGTCACCGGCACCTCCAGCTCGATCTCCGTGCGGGACGCGATATTCGCGCGGGTCCGCTCGATCGTCTCCGCGGTCAGCTCGGAGGTGGCGCTGAACGGGCCCAGCTCCCCCTTTGCGCGGGCCAGGTATTCGATGCGGCCGTTGCGGGCGACGATGAAGGTGTCGCCCAGCAGGTCGGTGATGCCGGAGATGGACGCACCCATGGCGGCGGTCTCGGCCAGACCGAACAGCAGCGCGGCGTGCACATCGCCATTGTGGTTGTAGTGCTCGGGCCGACCGGCCATCCGCACCACATTGCGGCCGGGTGCGTACTCCACGCCCTCGATGCCGGTGAACTGGATGAAACCGAGCTTCTGGAAGCCCGCCATCACCATTTCGCCCATGGTGGCGCTGTCCATCATTTCTCCTGCCGACGCAAAATTGAAACCTGTTCCAATTTCATACCGGCCTCGGCGGGGCTTTGTCCACGGCAGCTTCCTGCCGGCGGGTCAGCCGACGACACGTCCTTGCAGGCCCAGCGCCTCGGCCGTGCTCGCCATGGTCTGGCGCGCCAGCCGGGCATCCTTGGCCAGACTATGGCCCAGCGTCGGCATCAGCTCACGCAGGCGCGGCTCCCACAGCGCCGCGTAGCGCGGGAAGCAGCGCTCCAGCACCTCCAGCATGATCACCGGGGCGGTCGAGGCCCCCGGCGTCGCGCCCAGCACCGCAGCGATCGAACCATCATGCGCGGCAACCACTTCGGTGCCGAACTCCAGCACGCCACCGCGCTCGGCATCCGGCTTCACGATCTGGGCGCGCTGCCCCGCCGTGATCAGAGTCCAGTCCTCGGCGCGGGCCTCCGGCACGAAATTCCGCAGCGCCGCGAGCTTCTTCTTACGCGTCGAGGCCACCTGGGAAGCCAGCAGCCACACCAGATCCCGGTTCTGCTTCAGCATCGACATCAGCGGCCCGACATTGTCCGGGCGCAGCGAAGCCGGGGCATCGAACAGCGAACCACGTTTGAGGAAACGGGGATTCGAGCCCGGGAAGGGGCCGAACAGCAGCGCCTTGGTGTCCTGCACGACCCGGGTGTCCAGGTGCGGCATGGAAATCGACGGCGCGCCGACCGGGCCGCGGCCGTACACCTTGGCCTCGTGCCCGGCCACCACCTCCGGATTGTCGCAGCGCAGGAACCGGCCGCTCACCGGCAGCAAACCGTAGCCGTGCGCCTCCGGGACGCCGGCCTTCTGCAGCACCTTCAAGGCCCAGCCGCCCGCGCCCGCGAACACGAAGCGCGCGTCCACCTTCCGGGTCAACCGGTCATTGTCGGTGCGCCAATCCACCCGCAACTGCCAGGTGCCGTCATTGTTGCGGCGCATGCCGCGCACCTCGCAATTGCGATGGATCTCGACATCACGCCAGCGCAGCCAATGGAAAAGCTGGCCGGTGAGCTCACCGAAATCGATATCACTGCCGGTGATGTCGCGGGTCGCGGCGATCGGCTCGGAAGCGTCGCGTCCGGCCGTGAGCAGCGGAGCCCACTCGCCGATCACCGCCGGATCGTCGCTGAATCGCATATTCGCGAAAAGGTGATGCGCGGACAGGGTTTCGTGGCGGCGCCGCAGGAAATCCACCTCGTCACGGCCGCGCGCCAGCGTCATGTGCGGCACCGGATTGATGAAGGTCGACGGATCGCGCAACACCTTGGATTCCACCAGCGACGCCAGCAGCTGGCGGGTCAGCTGGAACTGCTCGTTGAGTGCGAGCGCGGGCTCGATATCGATCGAACCGTCCGGATTTTCGACGGTGTAATCGAGTTCGCACAGACCCGCATGCCCGGTACCCGAATTGTTCCAGGCCGCCGAGGCTTCCGACCCGACCTCGGGCAAACGCTCGTAGACCGCGATGGTCCAACTGGGCTCCAGATGCTTGATCAGCATCGCCAGCGTCGCACTCATAATGCCGCCGCCGATCAATACGACATCGTAAGGCCGGAGCGGCAGTTGTGTTCTCATCGTCATTACCTGGAAAACCCCGATTGAACTCGTACAGCGTACGGGCACGCTAGCACTATCCACCGGCCCGCCAGGGCGGCGCAGCAACCCTATCGCCGAACCCGCTATGACGCACCCGGAGCTATCGGCCCGCACCCGAACCGATCAGCCGACGGCCTTACGCGCCCGATAGGCCGCCACCGCATTGCGATTGGTACACGCCGGTGAGCAATAGCGGCGAGAACGGTTGCGGGACAGGTCCAGCACGATGCCTTCACAGGTGTCGTCCGCGCAGATGGCCAGGCGCGACAATTCGTCGGCGCGGATCAGGTCGATCATGGCCATCGCGGTCTCGACCGCGATCCGCACCTCCAGCGGGGCATCGGGCGAGACGGCGTGGATGTGATAGTCCAGCGCATCGTGCCGGACCAGCTGCGGAACGGCCCGATGCCGGGCCAGGATGCCGTTCACCAGCTCTACGGCGGTATCGCGATCGGCGGTCAGCAGGCGGCGCAGCGGGGCGCGCTGAGCGCGGACGGCGGCCAGTTCGGCGGCCGTTCGGGCGTGCACGCCGGTGTAGCGATGTCTGACGAAGAAGGCGTCGAGCTGGGCGACCTCGGTGAGGGTGTCCGGCTCCTCGGCCGAGTTCACCAGCTCGACCGCCGCGGCCATGGATGCCACCGTGTCATCAGCGAAAAGCACGTTGACATATTACACACCCGCCCCTTAGCGTCATTAGTCATGGCGACCTTGACTCATGACACGGTGGTGACCTCGCACCGGTTGCGCACTGGCTTGCTCACCGCCGCGTTGTCGGCGTCGGCCTTCGGACTCTCCGGCCCCCTGGCACGCGGTCTCATGGACGCGGGCTGGAGTCCCGCCTCGGTCGTCATCGTGCGCGTCCTGCTCGGCGCGACCGTCCTGCTGCCGGTCGCCCTGGTGCAGCTACACGGCGACTGGAACCTGCTGCGCCGCAATGCCGGACTGCTGCTCGGCTACGGGCTGCTCGCGGTCGCCTCGGCGCAACTGGCCTACTTCAATGCCGTCGCCCATATGGCGGTCGGCGTCGCACTGCTCATCGAATACACCGCGCCCATCGCGGTCATCGTATGGCTGTGGTTGCGGCACAGCCAGAAGCCGGGGCGCGCAACGGTTCTCGGCGCGATCATCGGCATCGCCGGACTGATCCTGGTGCTGAACCTGCGCGACGCGGCGCACACCAGCTGGATCGGCATCGCCTGGGCCATGGGCGCGATGGTCGGCGCGGCAGCGTATTTCATCCTGTCCGCGCATGCCGGCGACGCGGTGCCCGGCACCGTGCTGGCCACCGGCGGGCTGCTGGTCGGCGGGATCGGCATCCTGGCGGCCGGACTGATCGGCATCGTGCCGCTGCATGCCACCACGAATGCGGTGGCGTTCCAGGGCTTCACGGTCGACTGGTGGGTGCCGCTGCTCGCGCTCGGCGTGGTCACCGCGGCCATCGCCTACGTCACCGGCATCACCGCCACGCGGTTGCTCGGCTCCCGGCTCGCCTCCTTCGCGGCGCTCGGCGAAGTGCTGGCCGCCATCCTGTTCTCGTGGGCGCTATTGGGCCAGACGCCCGCGCCGATTCAATTGCTCGGCGGCGCATTGATTCTCATCGGCGTGGTGGTCGTGCGCCTCGGCGAGCCCGCGGACGACCTCTCTGCGCCATAACTCTTCACATCTCGAGTTGATAACGGTAGTTTGTCGCAAATGCCGGGGGAACTCGTCCGCGACCGAGAGAAGCCACCATGCGTGTCACCAAATACCTTGCGCCCGCTCTGCTCTGCCTGACCGCCACCGCGGTCGCGGGCACCGCGTTCCCGGGTACCGCCGCCGCCGAACCGGCCCCCGCGCCCGCGCAGCCCGCCCTCCAGATCAAGGGCACCGACCACAACATCGGCTACGACGTGGCACTCTCCACCGACCAGCGTTCGGCCGTCAGCACGCTGCAGGCGGGGCACTTCCTGGCCACCTGGGACGGCGACGCCGTCATCGTCACCGACGACAACGGCGTCCTGGTCTCCACCATCCCGCTGAAGTACGACATCGCCGGTAAGACAGCCGAATTCACCCCGGTCATCGACCAGGACAACCACCGCCTCACCCTCACCCCGGTCGGCGAATCCACGACCCCGCTGCACGATGTCGACGCCCAGCAACGCCTCTTCGACGTGGTCCAGGCGCACATGCCCGCGGTCGCCACCGGCGCGGCCATCGGAGCCACCATCGGGTTCATCGCGGGCTTCCCCCTCGGCCTGTTCGTCGTCGACTTCATCACCGCCCCGCTGCTCGCCGTGGTCGGCGGGGTCATCGGCGGCGTGGTCGGACTCGCGGTGGACGGCGGCCAGGAAGCCTCCGACGCCACCACCGACTACCTCAACTCACTGGCCCCCGGCACCGGGGACGCCTTCCGGCCCGCCTTCGCGGCGCTGTCCACCCTCCCCATCCCGATGCCCACGAACTGACCAGCCCGCCAACCGAATCAGTCGAGGAAACTCACCGATTCGATCGGCAATGTGTTGGCCCAGTGGTACCACCAGACATTCACTTCCTGAGTGAGACCGAAGCGGAGCGTGTGTCCGGCCGCTGGGCCATCCACAACCGTCCACAAGCCGTTGGGCTGGCCGATCACGCGGCTGACACTGCCGTCGGACCAGGCGAACTGCCCGAGGGTCGGCGAATCGAGTGCGTTCCAAGGTAATTCGGCGGTGAAGTGGCCCGACACGATGCCGGGCAACCACGGACTCGAACAGCCCCAGACATCCGCTTCGCGATGGATACTCTGGCCCGCGCTGCCGGTACCGGGCACCATGCTGCCGGTCAGCAGACCGCCGTGCGCACACCCGCCCGGCCCCGGATCGGCCTGCGCGAGCGGCAGACTCACCGACAACGCCGCCCCGCACAGCAGGGCCACGACCACACCACGACGAGCAGACATGCCGAATCCTCCCGGCCGGGGGCTAGCAAAACCGTCGCAACCAGCATAAACCCGGCTTCGGCGAATCGGCCCCGAAACGAAAACGGCCCCCGCTCCGGGAAGGAGCGGGGGCCGAAATCTCTTGGCTGCCTACAGGCTTAGCGGTAGTCGCTGAAGCCGTAGTCGTCCAGCGGCACCGCGGCACCGGTGGAGGTGCCGAAGCCGTCCGGGCTGTAGTAGCTGTCGTCGTAGGACGGGACAGCGTACGCGGCCTGACGCGCCTCTTCGGTCGGCTGAACCTGGATGTTGCGGTACCGGTTGATGCCGGTACCGGCCGGGATCAGCTTACCGATGATCACGTTCTCCTTCAGGCCGATCAGCTTGTCGGAGCGGCAGTTGATCGCGGCGTCCGTGAGCACGCGGGTGGTCTCCTGGAAGGAGGCCGCCGACAGCCACGAATCGGTCGCGAGCGACGCCTTGGTGATACCCATCAGGACCGGACGGCCGGAAGCCGGCTCGGCGCCCTCGGACACAACGCGACGGTTCGAGTTCTCGAACTCGGCGCGCTCCACCAGGGAGCCGGGCAGGAACTCGGTCGCACCCGAATCGATGATCGTCACGCGACGCAGCATCTGGCGCACGATGACCTCGATGTGCTTGTCGTGGATCGACACACCCTGCGAGCGGTAGACCTCCTGGACCTCGTGGACCAGGTGGATCTGCACCTGACGGGGACCCATCACGCGCAGCACCTCGTGCGGATCCGCGGAGCCCTCCAGCAGCTGCTGGCCGACTTCCACGTGATCGCCGTCGGCGAGCAGACGCTCGGAACCGTCCTCGTGCTTGAACACCCGCAGTCGCTGACGCTTCGACAGCTTGTCGTACAGGACCTCGTCCGACCCGTCGTCCGGGATGATCGTGATCTTGTAGAAGCGGTCGTCGTCCTCGAGCCGCACGCGACCCGACACCTCGGCAATGGGAGCCTTGCCCTTGGGAACACGAGCCTCGAAGAGCTCCTGAACTCGGGGCAGACCACCCGTGATGTCGTCACCCGCGACACCACCCTGGTGGAAGGTACGCATGGTCAGCTGGGTACCGGGCTCACCGATGGACTGCGCGGCGACGATACCGACGGCCTCACCGATGTCCACCAGCTTGCCGGTCGCCATCGAGCGGCCGTAGCAGGTCGCACACACGCCGGTGCCGGTGGTGCAGGTCAGCACGGAGCGGACCTTCACCTCGGTGATACCGGCGTCGAGCAGCGCCTCCAGGGCGGGATCGCCCAGGTCGTGGCCCTTCTCGACCACCACGTTGCCCTTGGCGTCGACCGCGTCGGTGGCCAGCGTACGAGCGTAGGTGCTGGTCTCCACGTGGGCGTCACGGATGAGCGAGCCGTCGGCCTGCTTCTCCGCGATCGGCACCACGATGCCGCGCTCGGTGCCACAGTCGGTCTCGCGCACGATGACGTCCTGCGACACGTCCACCAGACGACGGGTCAGGTAACCCGAGTCGGCGGTACGAAGCGCGGTGTCGGCCAGACCCTTTCGCGCACCGTGGGTGTTGATGAAGTACTCCAGAACCGTCAGACCCTCACGGAAGGAGGACTTGATCGGCTGCGGGATGAACTCACCCTTCGGGTTCGTCACCAGACCCTTCATACCGGCGAGGGTACGAGTCTGGGTGAAGTTACCCGTGGCGCCCGAGTCGACGATCGTGATGATCGGGTTGTCGGCCGGGTAGTGCGCACGCAGCGCCTTACCGACCTCTTCGGTCGCTTCCTGCCAGATCTTGACCAGGGCGTTGTTGCGCTCCTGGTGATCCAAAGCACCACGCTGGTACTTCTTCTCGATCTGATCGGCCTGCGCGTCGTAACGCGCCATGATCTCGGCCTTCTCGGTCGGCACGAGCACGTCCGACATGGCGACCGTGACACCGGAACGCGTGGCCCAGTAGAAGCCCGAGTCCTTCAGCTTGTCGACGGTCTGCGCGACCACGATCATCGGGTAGCGCTCGGCGAGATCGTTGATGATCGCCGCCTGACGCTTCTTCGGCATCGGCTCGTCGATGAACGCGTAGTCCGCCGGGAGCAGATCGTTGAAGATGACGCGACCCAGCGTGGTGGTGGTGAGCCACGCGTCGCCACGCTGCCAGCCGTTCGGGAACAGCTCGGTCTCGACGTCGCGCGGCGGGCGCTGCTCGGTCAGACGGATCTTGATCAGCGAACGCACGGTCAGCTCACCGCGGTCGACGGCCATCTGCGCCTCGGCGGGCGAGGAGTAGACGCCGAACTCGGCCTGATCCTTGGCAGCCGGGCGGTACTCGCCCTTCGCGTTCTCTTCGAGACGGGTCAGGTAGTACAGACCGGTCACCATGTCCAGACGCGGCATGGCGAGCGGACGACCCGACGCCGGCGACAGGATGTTGTTCGAGGACAGCATCAGGATGCGGGCCTCGGCCTGCGCCTCCGCGGACAGCGGAAGGTGCACGGCCATCTGGTCACCGTCGAAGTCGGCGTTGAACGCCTCACACACGAGCGGGTGCAGCTGGATGGCCTTACCTTCGACCAGCAGCGGCTCGAAGGCCTGGATACCCAGGCGGTGCAGGGTGGGCGCACGGTTCAGCAGCACCGGGTGCTCGGAGATGACCTCTTCGAGGACATCCCACACCTGGGGACGCTGACGCTCGACCATCCGCTTGGCGGACTTGATGTTCTGCGCGTGGTTGAGATCCACCAGACGCTTCATGACGAACGGCTTGAACAGCTCGAGCGCCATCAGCTTCGGCAGACCACACTGGTGCAGCTTCAGCTGCGGACCGACCACGATGACCGAACGGCCCGAGTAGTCGACACGCTTACCGAGCAGGTTCTGACGGAAACGACCCTGCTTGCCCTTGAGCAGATCGCTCAGGGACTTCAGCGGGCGGTTACCCGGACCGGTGACCGGACGGCCACGACGGCCGTTGTCGAACAGCGCGTCCACCGACTCCTGAAGCATGCGCTTCTCGTTGTTCACGATGATCTCGGGCGCACCCAGATCGATCAGTCGCTTCAAACGGTTGTTGCGGTTGATGACGCGGCGGTACAGGTCGTTCAGGTCGGAGGTCGCGAAGCGGCCACCGTCCAGCTGCACCATCGGGCGCAGCTCCGGCGGGATCACCGGCACGGCGTCGAGGACCATGCCCATCGGCGAGTTGCCGTTGGTCTGGAACGCGGCGACGACCTTCAGACGCTTCAGCGCGCGAAGCTTCTTCTGGCCCTTGCCCGTACGAATGGTCTCGCGCAGGAACTCGGCCTCGGCGTCGATGTCGAAGGTCTCCATGAGCTTCTGGATCGCCTCGGCACCCATTGCGCCCGTGAAGTATTCGCCGTAGCGGTCCTGCAGCTCGCGGTAGATCACCTCGTCGATGATCAGCTGCTTCTTGGCCAGCTTGGTGAAGGTGGTCCAGATCTCGTCGAGCCGGTCCAGCTCACGCTGCGAACGGTCGCGCATCTGACGCATCTCGCGCTCGCCGCCGTCCTTGACCTTGCGGCGGACGTCGGACTTGGCGCCCTCGGCCTCCAGCTCGGCCATGTCGGCTTCCAGCTTCTGGGCCCGGGCCTCGAGGTCGGCGTCACGCTGATCGGCGACGGTCTTCTTCTCGACCTCCATCTCCGCCTCGAGCGTGGACAGCTCGTTGTGACGCAGCTCGTCGTCGACGGCCGTGATCACGTACGCGGCGAAGTAGATGATCTTCTCGAGATCCTTCGGCGCGAGGTCGAGCAGGTAGCCCAGTCGCGACGGCACACCCTTGAAGTACCAGATGTGGGTAACCGGGGCGGCCAGCTCGATGTGGCCCATGCGCTCACGACGCACCTTGGCGCGAGTCACCTCGACACCACAGCGCTCGCAGATGATGCCCTTGAAGCGGACGCGCTTGTACTTACCGCAGTAGCACTCCCAGTCCCGGGTGGGACCGAAGATCTTCTCGCAGAAGAGGCCGTCCTTCTCCGGCTTCAGCGTGCGGTAGTTGATGGTCTCCGGCTTCTTGACCTCGCCAAACGACCAATTACGAATGTCTTCGGCAGAGGCCAGGCCGATCCGGAGTTCATCGAAGAAGTTGACGTCTAGCACGTAACTTCCTTTCCCCTGTTCGGGTTGAGTTTGAGCAAAAGTTCGCTAAATCCGTTGCCGTGGGGCGCTTTTGACGGCGCCCCACGACCGATCGCTCACTGCGCCAGGTCGTCGACCGTCGCAGCCTCGTTGCGGGACAGGTTGATACCCAGGTTCGCCGCGGCGCGCTCCAGGTCCTCATCGTCACCGTCGCGCATTTCGATGGCGGCACCGTCCGAGGACAGCACCTCCACGTTCAGGCACAGCGACTGGAGTTCCTTGAGCAGAACCTTGAACGACTCCGGGATACCCGGCTCCGGAATGTTCTCGCCCTTGACGATGGCCTCGTACACCTTCACACGGCCGACCACGTCGTCCGACTTGATGGTGAGGAGCTCCTGCAGGGTGTAGGCCGCGCCGTACGCCTGCATGGCCCAACATTCCATTTCACCGAAGCGCTGACCACCGAACTGCGCCTTACCACCCAGCGGCTGCTGCGTGATCATCGAGTACGGACCGGTCGAACGCGCGTGGATCTTGTCGTCGACCAGGTGGTGCAGCTTCAGGATGTACATGTAGCCGACGGCGACCGGGTACGGGAACGGCTCGCCGGAGCGGCCGTCCAGCAGGATCGCCTTGCCGTTGTCGTCGATCATCTTCTCGCCGTCGCGGTTCGGCAGAGTCGAACCGAGCAGGCCGGTCAGCTCTTCCTCACGCGCACCGTCGAACACCGGGGTGGCGATGTTCGTGTCGGCGGGCTGTCCGATCATCTCGGCGGGCAGGTTCTTCGCCCAGTCCGGGGTGCCGTCGACCTGCCAGCCGGTCTTGGCGATGTAACCCAGATGGGTTTCCAGCACCTGACCGATGTTCATACGACGCGGCACACCGTGGGTGTTCAGGATGATGTCGACCGGCGTGCCGTCCGGGAGGAACGGCATGTCTTCCTGCGGAAGGATCTTGCCGATGACACCCTTGTTGCCGTGGCGGCCGGCCAGCTTGTCGCCGTCCTGGATCTTGCGCTTCTGCGCAACGTAAACGCGCACAAGCTCATTGACGCCGGGGGGCAGATCGTCGTCGTCGTCACGCGAGAAGACGCGCACGCCGATGACCTTGCCGGACTCACCGTGGGGCACCTTGAGGGAGGTGTCGCGAACCTCGCGAGCCTTCTCACCGAAGATGGCGCGCAGCAGGCGCTCTTCGGGGGTCAGCTCGGTCTCGCCCTTCGGGGTGACCTTGCCGACCAGGATGTCGCCGTCACGGACCTCCGCGCCGATGCGCACGATGCCGCGCTCGTCCAGGTCCGCGAGGACCTCGTCGGAGACGTTCGGGATGTCCCGGGTGATCTCCTCGGCACCGAGCTTGGTGTCGCGAGCGTCGATCTCGTGCT
The DNA here is from genome assembly GCF_042753865.1 of Nocardia sp. NPDC059240. Taxonomy (NCBI): domain Bacteria; kingdom Bacillati; phylum Actinomycetota; class Actinomycetes; order Mycobacteriales; family Nocardiaceae; genus Nocardia; species Nocardia sp. NPDC059240. Next base: position 408,146 of record NZ_JBHZAC010000006.1, read on the forward strand.
CCTCGATGTGGATCGAGGTGAGCACGTCGTCCTCCACGAGGCGCTGCGACAGGATGATCGCGTCCTCGTAGTTGTGGCCTTCCCACGGCATGATCGCCACGAGCAGGTTCTTGCCCAGGGCCATCTCACCGTTCTGGGTGCAAGGACCGTCGGCGAGCACGTGCCCGGACTCCACGCGGGTGCCCTCGTCCACGATCGGACGCTGGTTGGCGCAGGTGCCCTGGTTGGAGCGCTCGAACTTGCGCAGGCGGTAGCTGCGGCGGGTGCCGTCGTCGTGCATGACGGTGATGAAGTCGGCCGAAACCTCTTCCACCACACCGGCCTTCTGGTTCACGACCACGTCGCCGGCGTCGACCGCGGCACGCAGCTCCATACCGGTGCCGACCAGCGGCGACTCGGAACGGACCAGCGGCACGGCCTGACGCTGCATGTTCGCGCCCATGAGGGCACGGTTGGCGTCGTCGTGCTCGAGGAACGGAATCATGGCCGTCGCGACCGACACCATCTGGCGCGGCGAGACATCCATGTAGTCGATGTCCTTGGCCGGGACGTATTCCATTTCCTCGTTGCCGTGGCGGGCGAGGACGCGATCCTCGAGGAACTTGCCGTCCGAGTCCACCGGCGAGTTCGCCTGGGCGCGGATGTGGCGGTCTTCCTCGTCGGCGGTGAGGTACTTGACCTCATCGGTGACGCGGCCGTCGACGACCTTGCGGTACGGGGTCTCGATGAAGCCGAACGGGTTCACGCGGGCGTAGACCGAGAGCGAACCGATCAGGCCGATGTTCGGGCCTTCCGGGGTCTCGATCGGGCACATGCGGCCGTAGTGCGACGGGTGGACGTCACGGACTTCCAGGCCGGCGCGCTCACGGGACAGACCACCCGGGCCCAGCGCCGAGAGACGACGCTTGTGGGTCAGACCCGAGAGCGGGTTGTTCTGGTCCATGAACTGCGACAGCTGCGAGGTGCCGAAGAATTCCTTGATCGCCGCCACGACGGGACGGATGTTGATCAGGGTCTGCGGCGTGATGGCCTCGACGTCCTGGGTGGTCATGCGCTCACGCACGACACGTTCCATACGCGAGAGGCCGACGCGGATCTGGTTCTGGATCAGCTCGCCAACCGTCCGCAGACGACGGTTGCCGAAGTGGTCGATGTCATCGACGTCGACCGGGACTTCGGAGCCACCGGGGGCGGTCATCATGCGATCGCCCTGGTGCAGACGGACCAGGTATTCGATCGTCGCGACGATGTCTTCCTTGGTCAGCGTCGAGCCGGTGACCGGCTGGTCCAGGTTCAGGCCCAGCTTCTTGTTGATCTTGTAGCGACCGACGCGCGCCAGGTCGTAGCGCTTCTCCTTGAAGAACAGGTTCTCCAGCAGGGTCTGCGCGGACTCCTTGGTCGGCGGCTCGCCCGGACGCAGCTTGCGGTAGATGTCGAGCAGCGCCTCGTCCTGACCCGGGGTGGAGTCCTTCTCGAGGGTGGACATCATGATCTCGGAGAAACCGAAACGCTCGGTGATCTCCTCGGCCGTCAGCCCCAGCGCCTTCAGCAGCACGGTGACCGGCTGGCGACGCTTGCGGTCGATACGCACACCGACGGTGTCGCGCTTGTCGACGTCGAACTCCAGCCACGCGCCGCGCGAGGGGATGACACGCACGGAGTGCAGCGTCTTCTCGGTCGACTTGTCGATGGAGTCGTCGAAGTACACACCCGGCGAACGGACCAGCTGCGACACGACGACGCGCTCGGTGCCGTTGATGATGAACGTGCCCTTGTCGGTCATCATCGGGAAATCACCCATGAAGACCGTCTGAGACTTGATCTCACCGGTGTTGTTGTTGATGAACTCCGCCGTCACGAACAGCGGAGCCGCATACGTCATGTCCTTGTCCTTGCACTCTTCGATAGAGGCCTTGACCTCTTCGAAGCGCGGGTCGGAGAAGGACAGTGACATGGAACCGGAGAAGTCCTCGATCGGCGAAAGCTCCTCGAGCACCTCCTCGAGGCCCCCGACGGGGTTCGTGACGTCGCCGCGCGCGATGGCACGTTCACGCCAGTCTGCTGAACCGACCAGCCAGGCGAACGATTCGGTTTGTAGATCGAGAAGTCCGGGAACCTCGAGGGGTTCGCGAATCTTCGCGAAAGACACCCGCTTCGGGGCTCCGGGGATACCGGCCTTGGTCTGGGTGGAGACTGCCAAGATGCGTCCTTCCAGCACCTCACGCGCGTCGCGTGGTGGTCCGCGACCGTCGCTTGTCTGCTACGAATTCCGCTGGTTACTACCCCGAACGAAACCCGAACAGCAGACAGCGGAAGTAACACCGGAAGGTGGAACTTTCGTGATGCGATCGAGGTATGGACAGGAGGCAGCCAGCGCAACGTCCAAAACTACACCCAAACCTACGGGGGTGTCAAAGTACCACCCGTGGCGATCCGTGGGCGGCAACTTCGCCCCGGTGTGTCTGTGTCGATATCGGGGCGACCCGCGCCCGATATCGGCACTTCCGAGTGACGGTCTCCACATGGATTTCCGGCTGGGCCGCAGAGTCCGCTGGCTGCGTTCGCAAGGCCCTCGCCGGCGTCCTGTCCCCTGTGACAGCCGCCGCTGTTGTGAATAGCGTGACGGCTCGGGCGAAAGTCGTCAAGTGGCGGCCCGAGTTGACAAATCGCGAGATCGCCTGTCCCACTACAAGATCACCCGGCGACGTGGCGCAATACCGGAAAGACACCGGTGAGCGGCCCGGTCGGAGACCACTTCACCGGTGATTCGCGACTACTTGTCGGTGATGTCCGCGCCTACTTGTCGGTGATATCGGAGGCCAGCCAATGGCCGCCGACCTTCTGCATGCGCAGCACGATCGGGCCCGAGGCCAAGGGTTCGGGCTTGCCGTCCTTGATGGCCGAGATATTCAGGTTGACCAGCAGTTCCGCGCGGTCGCCGGTGAGCAGGGTCACGCCGATCGGGTCGGTCTTGACCTCGGTGTCGGTCTGGGTCTGCTTGATGGTGTCGACCGTGGTGTCGACGTACTTGGCGAAGTCCTTCTGCATCTTGTCGGTGAGCACCGAGTTGACCGTGGACTTCCACTTGTCGATATCGGCGGCCTTGTAGCCGTAGAGGGTGGCCAGGGCGTGATCGCCGGCGGCCTTCACCTCGTCGGTGGCGCCGTTGTCGACGTAGGCGAGATTTCCGGAATCCGACTTGGGCTTCTCCACCCAGTGGAACACCGCGCCGGTCACCGCGAAGGCCAGCAGCAGCACCGAGACCGCTCCGCAGATCGTGGCGACACCCCAGTTACGCCAAAATCCGCCCTGCCGGGTCGGCTTGGAATACTGTTGCGAGGCAGGGAGTTTGGTCAGACCCGAACCGCGCGGCGGGGTGGAACGTGACGCGGATCGGCCGGAACGCTCGGTGGTGGACCGGGCGTTCTTCACTGTTGAGGCGTTCTGCACGTCTGCCGCGGTCCTGCGCGACGCGGTGCCGCGAGCGGCGGCCGGGCGGCGCGGGGTGGTGACGCGGTTGACGGGGCGTTTCCGATTGGCCATGGGTCACTCCCTCCTAGTTGCCCGGTTTGGGGGACGGGGTCTGGGTCGAGGTCGGCTGCTGGGCGTCCTGCTGCGGCGCGGCCGTGCCCAGCGGCACCGGTTCGCCCAGGTTCTGGGCCTTCTCGGCCTTCCAGGTGCTGCCGACCTTGACCATGTCGAGCGTCCACAGTTGGCGGAAGGTGGCGGGCTGGCCGCCGGGCCAGCTGCGGGTGATCTTCAGCACCGCGAAGGCGGAGGCGTGGTCGAGTTCGCTGTTGAGCGTGGTGAGCGTGAGGCCCTCGACGTCGGCGGTGATGCGGGTCTTGGAGTCCTGGGCGGTCTGCTTGAGCTGATCCTGCCCGTCCTCCTGCTGCTTGAGCAGGTCCCCGGTCATGGATGACCGGATATTTGCCAGCGACCCGTCGATATCGTCCGGGTTGATGGTCATGAGGTTCACCACGGCCTGCCGGGCATCGGTCAGGGCGGCGTCGCGGGCCGAGGCGCGGTTGTCGTCCTTGTGGTCGCCGAACCAGAGGAAGCCGACCACCGCCGCGGCGACGATGGAGGCGGCCAGCAACACGACCGAGCCGATCAGCGCGAAACGCTGCATGTCCGAGGCGGGCGGCTGATCCACGGACGGTGCCGCGGCCTCGGGCTGAGCAGGCTTCTCCAGCACCACGGTCGGCCCGGCGGATTCGGCTGTCGCGGTTTCGGTTTCATCCGTCACCGCGTCCTCGACGGTCTCGGACTCCGGGTGCTCAACGGTCTCGGACTCGGTGTCCGCGCCCGCCTGTTGAAAGGTTTCGCTGGTCGCGACGTCGGCCCAGGACGGGTCCGGGGTTGTTTCGGGAACCGACTCGCTCGTCGGCTTCTCGAGGTTCTCCCCCGAATCGCTGTCCTTTTGCTGGCTCACGCCGCCACCATACTTTCCTCTCTTCGCGTCCTAGCTGGCACGCGGTCAGTGCTTGACTGTGACGCCCATCAGCGTGGACAGCTGGGTCGCGACCGGGTTCAGGTTGAGCTTCTCCGGGTCGTACTTGGGCTTGTCGTCCCACGGCTGCGGGACGCTCGGGTCGGCCAGTTCGGCGCGCGCGCCGCCGCGGACGGCGGTTTCGCTGCCCTGCGGAACGGTGCAGGCGGCCTGGGTGTTGAACGGGAAGTCGTCGCGACTGTCGTCGAAGTTGGGGTTCTGGGCCTTCATTTGGTCCAGAATCCGTTGCGTGCCTTCGTATCCGACGGTGCAGGCGGGCGGGTTGTTGGTCTCGAGCACCAGGCCGAAGTGGGTGGTGCCGTCGCCGGGCGCGGTGGAGGAGCCACCGAGCGGCAGCAGCGGCAGCATGGCCAGCACCGGGCCGAGCGCGTAGAACTTCGGCGACACGGTCAGCAGCAGGGTGCGCAGGTTGGCGAGGTTCGTGGTGAGGGCCGGGCCGCTCTCCTGCAGCAGGCGCTGGATCGCGGAGCCCGCGTCGGTGCCGGTGCCGATGAGGCGGCGGATGTCCGGGTCGTTGGACTTCAGCTGCGCGGTGAGCTTGTCGAGGCCGTCGCTGAACTGCAGGATCGCCGGGGACTGCTCGGCCTGGGTGTCCAGCGCGGTGTGGGCAGAGCGGATCAGCGCGAGGGTCTGCTGCAGGTTGTCGCCACTGGCGGTGGCGGTGAACTTGTTGAGCGAGTCGACCAGGATCTTGAGGTCGTCGCCGCGGCCGTCGAACGCCTTGCCCAGCTCGGTGATGGTGGTGGACAACGCCTTCAGATCGGTGGTGCTGGCGAAGCTGTCGACGCTGGAGAGCAGTTCCTCGACGTGGATGGGCGTGGCCGCACCCTTGATGACCGACCCGTCGTGCAGGTAGGGCGAGGTGTCGCTGGTCGGCATCAGGTCGACGTACTGCTCGCCGATGGCGGAGCGGTCGGCGATGACGGCGACGGCGTTGGTGGGCACCTTGGGCTTGCCGGAGTTCATCTCCAGGGTGATGAGCACGCCGTCGGGGGTGACGTCGAGGTCGCCGACGCGGCCCACGGGCACGCCGCGGTAGGTGACCTCAGCGCCCTTGGACAGGTTGCCGGTCTCCTTGGCCTCGACCTTCACCTTGTAGAGCCCGAAGCCCAGCATGTTGTCCAGGCGAACGTATTTCGCGCCGACGAACACCACGCCGAGCACGGCGATGAGCGCGAAGGCGATCAACTGATTGCGTACCAGGCGTGTCATCGCGGACCACCCACTCCCAGCTGCTCGAGGATCGATCCGAGCGGATCGGTCGGTCCGGTGGCCCCGGTCGGCCGCGCCACGGTGGGCGGCAGCGGCAGCAGGGAGATGGTCGGCCAGCCGCCGCGCGGCCCGTTGCCGTTGTAGTACGGGTTGGTCGGATCGACGTACACCGGGCGGCCGGTGGGCGGCAGGTACTGCGGATCCTGTTTGCCGACACCGAGATTCGACAGCAGGGTGCCGATCTGCAGGTCCACCGAGAGCCAGGTGTTGACCTGGCCGCCGAACGTGGACTTGATCGCCTCGTCCGGGAACGGGTAGGTCGGCAGCAGCGGGAACGCGGACACCAGGTCGTTGGACGACGCGCCCAGCGCCTGCAGCGTGGGCCGCAGCGAGGACAGGTCGGTGATCAGGTTGTCCTTCGAGTGGTTGAGCACGTCGAATCCGGCCTGTCCCACCCGATCCAGCTGGGTGAGCAGCTGAATCAGTTGCGGCCGTTGCTCATTGAGGATCTTGATGCCGGCGGGCAGCTCGTCGAGGACCTTGGAGATCTGGGTGGTCTGCTGCGCCACCCGGGTCGAGAGCGTGTCGAGACCGTCCAGTGCGCGGGTGATGTTGCCGACCTGGTCGTCGAGGCCCTTGATCAGGGTGTTGGCCTGGTCCAGCAGATCGCGGACCTTGCCCTCGCGACCGCCGAGAGTCTTGTTGAGCTCCACCACGATCGGCTGCAACTGCGCCACGCCGCCACCGTTGAGCAGCAGCGACAGCGCGCCCAGCACCTGCTCGACCTCGGTCGCGGTCTGGGTGTTCTCGACCGGGATCTTGGCTCCGTCCTTCAGTGGCGCGGAGTCGGCATCCTTTGCGGGAGCGGACAGTTCGATGTACTTCTCACCGAGCAGGTTGGTCTGCTTGACCTCGGCGTGCGCATTGGCGGGCAGCTTCACGTCATCGTTGACCAGCACCTGCACGCTGGCTTCCCAGGAGTTGTCGGGTGCGATGCGGATCTTGTCGACGCGGCCCACGGCCACACCGTCGACCTTCACCGACGACTGCGGGACCAGGTCCAGCACGTCGGCGAAGCGAATGTCGAGGTGCAGCGGGTGTTTACCCACATTGGGGCCGCCGGGCAGCGGAATGCTGTCCGCGCCGCAGCCCGCGGCCACCAGGGTGACCGCGCCCAGCGAGGTGGCGACCAGGGCGGCCCGCCTGATCCGGCCTCCGCGAATCCGGTTGGCGCTCATCGCTGCCCACCTTCCTGCTGCGACGGCGGCAGCTGGTCGGACGGATTGCCGGGGACGGAGCCGGGGACCGTGTTGTGCTGCTCGTTCTCGCCGCTCAGGATGCCGAAGGGCAGCACCAGCGACGGCGTCTTCACGCCCGCGGTGATCTGATCGGTGATCGCCTTGCAGTTGTTCAGGATCGGCCCGAGCTGCCGGGAGATGGCGTCGAACTTGGGGTCGCCGGGACGCAGCTTGCCCAGGTCCAGCATCTTGCAGACGACACCGAACGGGTCCTGCATATCGGTGAAGTTGGTGCGCATGTTGAGCGTGCCGGTCTCGGCGTCGTGCACGTTGATCAGGTTGCTCAGCGCGGTCGGGATGAGCGGCAGCGCCTTGGCCAGATCGTCGCGTTGATCGGCGAGGGTCTGGGTGAGCTTGGTCAGCGCGTCGGCGTTGGACTGCACCAGATCCCGGTTGTTGTCGATGAACCGGGCCACGTCGCCGAGCGCGACCGACAGCAGGCTCAGCGCGTCGCCGAGGGTCTGGCGTTCGTCGGACAAGAACCCGGCCAGCGAGGCCAGCTGGGTGTTGAAGGTCCGCACCTGGGTGTCGTTGTCGGCCAGCATCTGCACGAAGGTCTGCAGGTTCTTGACCGTGTCGAAGATGTCGGTACGCGAATCCGAGAGCGCGTGCGCGGCCTTGGACAGCTGGGTGAAGCTGTTGCCCAGTGCCTCACCGTTGCCGGAGAGGTTCTCCGCGCCGGTGCGCACCAGCTGGTTCAGTGCGCCTTCACCATTCGCGCCGGGCTTGTTCGCGCCGTCCGGGCCGAGGGCGTCGGACAGTTCGGTGATGCTCTTGTAGAGCCGGTCCACCTCGACGGGAGTCGCGGTGCGGTCCTTCGGGATGCTGGCGTTGCGGCCCATCTTGGGTCCGCCCTTGTAGGCGGGCGCGAGCTGGATGTACCGGTCCGACACCACCGACGGGGTGATCTGGGCGGCCTTGGCGTCGGCGGGGATGTCGTATTTGCGATCCACCTCCATGACCACCTCGACGATGTCGCCCTTGGGCGTCACCTTGGTGACATGGCCGACCGGGACGCCCAGGATGCGGACGTCCGAGCCCTCGTAGATGCCGATGGACTTGTCGAAGGCCGCGGTGATGGTGGTGGTGTTGAGCTTCTGGAAGCCCCACCACCCGGCACCCGCGAGCACGACGGCCAGCACGGCCACCGCGGCGATGACCTTGCTCTTGGTACTCGAACCGCGCAGGGCGGTCAGCGGATTCGTCACGGACTAACCTCCCAGCTTTCGGATCGGATCCCGGTTGCCCGGAACATCCGGCAGGGCCGGCGGAATCAGGTTGGTGATGACCGCGTCGAACCAGCGGCCGGTGCCCAGCACGTTGGAGTAGAGCCCGTAGAAGGGCGCGGCCAGGGTGAGGGTCTTGGAGATGTCGGCCTGATGGTTGTTGAGCAGGTCGATGGTCTTGTTGAGGTTGGTCAGCGCCGGGCCGATCTGTTCCTCGTTGTCCTTGACCAGCGCGGTCAGTTCCGTCGCAACGGTTTTCGCGCCGGTGAGCAGCTGGTGGATGGCCTGCTGGCGGACGTTCAGCTCGGCCAGCAGCTGGCCGCCGTTGGCGATCAGCCGCTCGAATTCCTGATTGCGGTCCGCGAGCACCTTGGAGGTGGTCTTGGTGGCGGCGAAGAGCTGCTTGAGCTGATCGTCGCGCTTGGCCAGGGATTCCGAAAGCCGGGCGACGCCGTCGATGGAGCCGCGCAGTTCCGGCGGGGTCGCCGAGAAGGCGTCCGAGAGCACCCGGAAGCTCTGCGCGAGCTGATCGGTCTTGGTGTCCTCGATGTTCTTGGCGGCATCGCTGAAGGCGTCCACCACGTCGTAGGGAGACACGGTGCGCGAGAGCGGGATCCGATCCGACGGGCTGAGCAGCTTGGTGCCCTTGGGATCGAGCGCCAGATACTTCTGCCCGAGCAGGGTCTTGATCTGGATCGAGGCGGTGGTCTCGTTACCGACCCAGGCGTCCTGGGTGCGGAAGTCGACGAGCACCTTGTCGCCGTCGAGGCGGACGTCGGAGACCGCGCCCACCTTCACACCGGCGATGCGGACCTCATTGCCCTTCTTCAGGCCGGCGGCCTCGGAGAATTCGGCGGTGTACTTGGTACCCGCCGAGAGCAGCGGCAGCTTGTCGAGGCTGAACGCGGACATGGTCACCAGCAACACCATGAGCAGGCCGAGCCCGCCCATGAATGCCGGACTGCGCTTGCCGAGTACGGCGCGGTCGTCCATCAGCGGCCTCCCTTCCCATGGCAGCGCGGGGCCGGATTCGTGTAGATCGGCTGATTCACCGTCGGCATGTTCGCCAGTGCGGGCGGCAGATTCAGCTGCGGCGCGTCCTTGGTGCCCGGCCCGGCGACGATGTCGATGCCGCACAGGTAGAACTGGAACCAGGAGCCGTAAGAGGCGGCGCGGCCGAGCTTCTCCATCTTGATCGGCAGGTTCGTCAGACCCTGGTCGACCTCGTCCTTGCGGTCGTTGAGCGTGCCGGTGAGCTGGTTGAGGCCCGCGATCGCGCCCTGCAGGTTCGGCCGCACCGGGACCAGCAGGTCGCCGGTGGCCGAGGCCAGATTGCCCAGCGAGGTGATCGCGGAACCGATGGTGCCGCGATCCGCGTTGAGCCCGGTGACCAGCGCCTCGGTGTTCACGATCAGCTGGTCGAGCTGGTCGCCACGCGAATTGATGCTGTCCAGCACGGCATTCAGGTTCGTGATCAGCGAACCGATCACCGCGTCCTTGTCGGCCACCTTGTTGGTGAGCGAGGCGGTGGTGGCCACCAGATCCCGGATGGTGCCGGATTCACCCTGGAAGACCTGGATGATCTCCGAGGACAGCTTGTTCACGTCCTCGGGGGTGAGGGTCTGGAACAGCGGCCGGAAGCCGTTGAACAGCTCGGTCAGATTGACCGCGGGCTTGGTGCGCTCCAGCGGAATCGTCGAGCCCTTGTTCATCTTGCGGCCCTGCTGCCCCGCGCCCTGCTCCAGCGCGATGTAGCGCTGGCCCACCAGGTTGCGGTACTTGATGGTCGCGGTGGTGGAGGCGGGCAGCCAATTCCGGTCGCTCAGTTCGAATTCCACATTGGCCAGGCGCTTGTCCACGATGGACACCCCGGTCACCTTGCCGACGCGGACACCCGCGATGCGCACCTCGTCGCCCTTGTTCAGCGACGTCACATCGGTGAAACGGGCATTGAACTTGGTGCCGCCGCCACCGTAATTGGCGATGGTCAGCGCCAGCACGCCCGTCAGGAAGACCGTGACGAGAATGAAGGCGATCAGTTTGGTCAGCGTCGGCCCGAGGCCGCGCAACAGATCCTTCACTTGACGCTCACCTCACTGCCGCGGAACGCCGGGGCGGCAATCTTGGTCACCCAGGTGGGCACCTCTTCGGGCGAAACTCCGTGCGCGGCACCGTAGATGGCGCCCAGCGCCTGGGCCTCCTGCGGCGAGTACGCGGTGCTGGGGGCCTGCGGCCCGTACACCTTGTACTGCGGTTCCGCCATCTTGCCGATGTTCTGGTCACCCGGATTGCGGCTGGGCGGCTGGTAGGAGCCGTCATTCGCGGAACCGTCGGTGTACTGGCCCGGGTCGGTGCCGGGCGGGTACATCGGGACGCACAGCGGCGGACGCGTATCGAACCAGCGCGGCTCGTCCTGGTTGGGGATGTAGCGGCCGCGCGGATTCACGATCTGCACGGTCACCCGCGAACCCGGCAGGTCGGTGTCCTTGCCGAAGATCTGGTCGATGCGCGGCTTGAGCTCCGCGAAACCGGCCAGCGCGCAGGCGTAGCTGGGCGAGTACTTGGCCAGTGCCTCGAGCGCGGGCCGCGAGTCGGCGGCCACGTCGATGATGTTGTCGCGGTTGGCCACCAGGAAGTCCGCGGTGGTCGAGGCGCTCGGGGTGAGCGTCGCCAGCAGGGTGTCGATCTGCGAACGCTTCTGCACGATGGTCGCGTTGGTGGTGCGCAGGTTGTCCAGCGCGTTCACCAGTTGCGGCGCGGCATCGGAGTAGGTGGTGGCCACGTCGGCCAGGCTCTTGAGATCCTGCTGCAGCGTCGGCATTTCACCGTTGACCTGGGTGATGATGTCGTCGAGCCGGTCGACGGTCTTACCCAGTTCCTCACCCTGACCCTGCAGCGCGTTGGACAGCGCGCCCAGCGTGGAGGACAGGTACTGCGGCGGAATCGCCTGCAGCAGCGGCAGAATGTGGTCCAGCAGCTGGCTCACCTCGACGGCATTGCCGGTGGTGTCCTGCTTGAGGGTGACACCCGCGGTGAGGTGCCCCTGCGGGTTGTCCGGCCACATCAGATCGATGTAGCGCTCACCGAAGAGCGTCTTGGGCAGCAGTCGCGCGGTCACATTGGCCGGGATCTTGCTCGCCTTGTCCGGATCGATGGCCAGATCCAGGGTGACGTTCTTGCCGTCGTACTTGCTCGACCGCATCTCGCCGACCGTCACCCCGCGGACCTTCACATCCGCGTTGCGGGTCAAGGCGTTTCCGACGGTGTCGGTGATCAGGTTGACCCGCACCGTATCGGTGAACTGCTTGTTGTAGATGGCGATGGTGGTCCACAGGAACAGGGCCACCACCGCGAAGAACAGCACGCCGAGGGTGCGCTTGCGCACCTTCTCGGTGGAGCGCCAGAACTCGACGTTCTTCGGATTGCTCATCCGGCCACCCGCACCGTCGTGGTCGTGCCCCAGATCGCCAGGGACAGGAAGAAGTCCAGCACGTTGATCAGCACGATCGCGGCACGCACCGCGCGGCCCACGGCCACGCCGACACCCGCCGGACCGCCGGAGGCGTTGTAGCCGTAGTAGCAGTGCACCAGGATGATCACGAACGCGAAGACGAGCACCTTCACGAACGAATAGAGCACGTCTTCCGGTGGCAGGAACAGGCTGAAGTAGTGGTCGTAAGAACCACTCGATTGCCCGTTGAAGTAGATGCTGATCAGCCGCGACGCCACATAGGTGCCCAGCAGGCCGACCACGTACAGCGGAATCACCGCGAGGAAGCCCGCGATGGCGCGCGTGGTCACCAGGAACGGCACCGACGGCACCGCCATCACCTCGAGTGCGTCGATCTCCTCGGAGATCCGCATGGCGCCGAGTTGCGCGGTGAAGCCACAGCCGACGGTCGCCGAAAGTGCCAGCGCCGCAACCAGGGGCGCGAGCTCTCGGGTGTTGATGTAGCCGGTCAGGAAGCCGGTGAGGACTCCCGAGCCAAGGGCGTCAAGGGCTTTGAAGCCCTGCAGGCCGACGACCACACCGACCGAGGCCGACATGAAGACGATGACACCGATGGTGCCGCCGATGACCGCCAGCGCACCCGAACCGAAGGTTACCTCGGCGAGCAGCCGCATGACCTCCTTGCGGAAGTGCACGATGGTCTTCGGGATCGCGCCGATCGCCCTGGAGTAGAACGACATCTGGTCCCCGGCCTTGTCGACCAGGTTCACCGGGGCTTGAAGCACAGGCTTCACCCGGCGCGCCGACCGGGTGAAAACGGTGGAACGCTGCGAAACGACCATGGGTCACGCGCCCTTTGCGGGGACGACCTGAAGATAGATCAGGGTCAGCACCAGATTGAGGAAGAACAAGACCAGGAACGTGATCACCACGGACTGGTTCACCGCGTCACCCACTCCTTTCGGTCCCCCCTTCGGATGCAGGCCCTTGTATGCGGCGATCACGCCCGCCACCACGCCGAAGATCAGCGCCTTGATCTCGCCGATCACCAGGTCGGGGATCTGTGCGAGGGCGGAGAAGGACGCGAGGTACGCGCCCGGGGTGCCGCCCTGCAGCCCGACATTGAAGAAGTAACCGCCGCAGATACCGACCACCGACACCAGCCCGTTGAGCAGGAAAGCGACCAGCATCATGCCGAGCACGCGCGGAACCACCAGGCGCTGAATGGGATCGATGCCCAGCACCTCCATCGCGTCGATCTCTTCGCGGATGGTGCGCGAGCCGAGATCGGCGGCGACGGCCGAACCGGCCGCGCCGGCGATGATCAATGCGGTCACCACCGGTGCGGCTTGCTGCACGGTCGCCAGCACGCTGGTCGCGCCGGTGAAGTTCTCCGCACCCAGCTGCTTGATGAGCGAGCCGGTCTGCAGGGCCACCACGGCACCGAACGGGATTGCCACCAGGGCGGCCGGGAGGATCGAGACACTCGCGATGAACCACGATTGCTCGATGAACTCCCGGACCTGGAAGGGCCGCCGGAACGTCTTGCGAAGCACGTCCAGGAACAGTGCGAAAATGTTGCCGGCCTGGGCAAGTCCCGACTCGACCGGGGTGCGCAGTCGCGTCAGGGTGGGATTCACGCGCCGTATGTTACCCGTTAGTCAGGTTCTGTCGAACCGTGGTGTCATACCCGCCGGTATAGGCGGGCATCACCTGTGTGTCGGAATCATCGCCGTTCTGCGACATCGACTCTCGGATGGCTTCCTGAGCGGCCGGGGGCAGCGTGTGCATGATCTGACGGACCCGCTCGCGCCGACGCTGAACCGCGCCACGCACGGGCATGCCCGGCTGCGCCTTCATCTGCGGGATGATGCCCTCGACCTCTTCGGCGCCACCGGCATGGTGGCCACCGTCGAACATGGCCTGCTCGCGGGCCATCTGGGCTTCGTCCTTCTCCTCGGACATACCGATGGGGCCCTGCATGCGGCCGTTGAGGAACTGCTTGACCACCGGCTCCTCCGAGGTGAGCAGCACCTCGCGGGGACCGAACATGACCAGCTGGCGGCGGAACAGCATGCCGATGTTGTCGGGCACCGAACGAGCCAGGTTGATGTTGTGCGTGACGATCAGGATCGTCGCGTCGATCTGCGCGTTGATATCGATCAACAGCTGCGAGAGATAGGTCGTACGAACGGGATCCAGACCGGAGTCCGGCTCGTCGACGAGGATGATCTGCGGGTCCAGCACCAGCGCGCGGGCCAGGCCGGCACGCTTGCGCATACCACCGGAGATCTCGCCGGGGAGCTTGCCTTCGGCGCCGAGCAGACCGGTCAACTCGAGCTTCTCCATGACGATCTTCTTGATCTCGGATTCGCTCTTCTTGGTGTGCTCGCGCAACGGGAATGCCGTGTTGTCGAACAGGTTCATCGACCCGAACAGCGCGCCGTCCTGGAACAAGACGCCGAACAGCTTGCGGATCTCGTAGAGGTCCTTGTTCGAACAGGTGGTGATGTCGGTGCCGTCGATGTAGATCGAGCCCTTCTCCGGACGGAGCAGACCGATCAACGACTTCAGAAAGACGGACTTACCGGTACCGGACGGGCCGAGCAGAGCGCTGACTTCCCCCGGCGGCAGCGTCAGCGTGACGTCCTGCCAAATACGCTGAGAACCGAACGACTTCGTGATGCCTTCGGTCCTGACCTCGACGCCCACGCCAACCTCCACTTTCTCCGACGAGCGCTCTACATGTGACCGCGCGCCACAAATTTCGCGCGGTGTGGCGCGTCACAGTAGGTTCGGCCACTGTATCGCATATATACCGTCTCGGACACTGGGACCTGACTGGTCGGTAGAAAGTTTTGTACCGCATTCCCCATCACGCCCCGATTACGACGGCAGAATACGCGAAAAGGGCGGTCCCACAATGGGAACCGCCCTTTTCACAAGGAACGCGTTGCCGGAGTATGACCCCGGCACACAATCTCCGTCTTACTTGACGGTGATCTTCGCGCCGGCCTCTTCGAGCTTGGCCTTGGCAGCCTCGGCGGCCTCCTTGTTGACCTTCTCCAGGATGGCCTTCGGGGCACCCTCGACCAGGTCCTTGGCTTCCTTCAGGCCCAGGCCGGAGACGATCTCACGCACGACCTTGATGACCTGGATCTTCTTGTCGCCGGCACCCTCGAGGATGACGTCGAACTCGTCCTGCTCTTCGACGGCCTCGGCCGGGGCGGCACCCGCGACGGCGACGGCGACCGGAGCGGCAGCGGTGACCTCGAACTTGTCCTCGAACGCCTTCACGAACTCGGACAGCTCCAGCAGGGTCATGCCGGCGAAGGTCTCGAGCAGCTCATCAACGTTAGCCATTGATATTTCCTTTCGTAGGTTCGTTGCCGTACGTACGGCAGCGAATAGGTTTGGGGTAGTGACTTATTCGGCGGCAGCGTCGGCCGGAGCGTCGGCGACCGGAGCGGCAGCGCCACCCTCGGCCTGCTTCTTCTCCTGCAGCGCGGCGAGC
Organism: Nocardia sp. NPDC059240; assembly: GCF_042753865.1. NCBI lineage: Bacteria > Bacillati > Actinomycetota > Actinomycetes > Mycobacteriales > Nocardiaceae > Nocardia > Nocardia sp. NPDC059240. The sequence goes on from NZ_JBHZAC010000006.1 coordinate 423,360, forward strand.
AGGCGAGCGACCTGGTTGCCGGGGGCAGCGAACAGACCCGCGGCCTTCGACAGGTTGCCCTTCATGGCGCCGGCCAGCTTGGCCAGCAGCACCTCGCGCGACTCGAGGTCGGCGATGCGCTCGACCTCGGACACGGACAGCGCGACGCCGTCCATGTAGCCGCCCTTGATGATGAGCGCCTTGTTGTCCTTGGCGAACGCCTTCAGCGCCTTCGCGGCGTCGACCGGCTCACCCTTGATGAAGGTGATAGCGGTCGGACCGACGAACAAGTCATCCAGGCCTTCCACGCCCGCCTCGGCGGCGGCACGCTTGACCAGGGTGTTCTTGGCGACGGAGTAGGTAGCGTTCGCACCGAGGGCACGACGCAGCTCGGTGATCTTGCTGACCGACAGGCCACGGTATTCCGTGACGACGGTCGCGGTCGACTCCTTGAACTGCTCGGTGATCTCCGCGACGGCGGTGATCTTCTCAGCGTTTGCCATACTTCGCCTCCTCTCTGGATGGTCGGAATCTCGTATGAACTACCGAGTTCCGCCACAGGGGCCGGCGACAAAGCTAACGCCCCGGTCGCAAGGCGATCCGGGGCGCAGAAGAAACGGTCGCGATCGCTCGCGGGTTTCCCGACCTCGGTTCTTCCCTGCGTGGGTCGCCGGCAATATCGCCGGACCTTCAGCCGCCTGACGGCAGCAACCAACGGTCTTCGGTAGAACGATTTGGGGTTGATCTCCGGCAGTCACTCCGAAAAGCGAGCCGATGACCGTCGTCCAATATAGCGGACGCGCATCTAACCAGCAAAATCGAGGTGGAACCCGGCTCCGACTCCGTCGCGCGTGGCCAGATCCTCGAGGATCGCGGTGATCGAGGAGCTGCCGCCCCACACCCATTGATTGCCGATCAGGACGTCACCCGCGACCACCGGCGCACCGGAGTCGCCTGGGAACTCGGGCACCGTGGTCACCAGGTACGGGCCCATCGAAGTGAGGGTGGTCCCGCAGGTCCGGCCGCTCGTGGTGCCCTGTTTGCACACCGGGGTGCCTTCCGGCGGCGGGTCGGCGATGCTGCGAATGGTGGTATCCCCCACGGTGGCAACGGGATCCACCTTCGACCGATCGAAAACGATGACGGCGTAGTCCAACCCGACCCCGTGCGGGCCCGGCGCGATCGGGTTGCCCCCGCTGATGTAGTCGACCGTCCCGATCCGCCCGAGGGCGGCGTCGTGGGCGGGCCCGTATTCGACCGCGGACTGCAGGTAGACCGCGTCCCCGGCCCCCTGCCGCTGACTGTCGTAGGCGCAGTGGGCATTGGTGAGCCCCACCAGATTCCCCGACGCGTCCGACCCGATCGCGGTGAGCGTGCAAAAGTGCAGCAGCGACAGCGATCCCGTGGGCACTCCCCACTGCAAGGCCAGTCCCGTCCCACCACCCACCGGCACCCGCCGCGGCTCGTCCGCGCGGGCGAGGGCCGCGAACGAGGTGACGGCCACCAGCGCCGCACCGAAAAGTATTGCCGCCGAGCGAAATCTGGTCATCACGCCTCCGAGCCGGATGGACGATCAACACAGACGCCCTCACCACGCCTGATTCCCATCCAAGCGCTAGGCCTGCGCCCCTCCGCGACCCCGACCGATCACCCGGTCACCCGGCGTGTCGGTTCCCCCTCCGCGGCGTTACAGCTCCACGCGCCCATGGAAAGTGGGTATTTCAAAGCGGTGATTCCGCCGGATAGGTTCAACGCGTTCACCGAATCGGAGGTCCCCCATGAGTCGAATGCTCACCAAATCCCTTGCCACCGTGGCAATCTCCGCGGCCCTCGCAGGCATCGCGGCCACCCCCGCCATGGCTGCCCCCGCCGCCCCCGCGCAGTCCATCGCCGATTCCGGCTCCGCCTCGGGCTCCGCCCAACTCCTGAAGGTCCCGCTGTCCTTCATCGCCGTCCTGCTCTGCGGCATGTGGGCCTCGCCCAACCCCAACCCGAACCCCCTCTGCAACACCCTGAACTCAGGCTCCGCCTAACAGCAGCCCGCACCACCGAACACCAAGGGCCGTCGCGACTTCCGGCCTACCCCACCAGGTCACGAAGCAAGCTCTCCACCAACGCCAAAGGCCGGCGCGAGTAATCGCGCCGGCCTTTGTTTGTTCTTGCGTCGCTACGCTACGCGGAGGGGACTCAGTCCTCTTCCGCGAAGTTGCGGGTGCGGTTCGGGTCCACCGGGATGCCCGGTCCGGTGTTCGTCGAGAACGTCACCTTCTTGACGTAGCGGCCCTTCGCGGTGGAGGGCTTCACACGCAGGATCTCGTCGAGCGCGGCGCCGTAGTTCTCGGCCAGCTTCTTCTCGTCGAAGGAAGCCTTGCCGATCACGAAGTGCAGGTTGGCCTGCTTGTCGACGCGGAAGTTGATCTTGCCGCCCTTGATGTCCTGCACGGCCTTGGTCACGTCGGGGGTGACGGTGCCGGTCTTGGGGTTCGGCATCAGACCACGCGGGCCCAGGACACGCGCGATACGACCGACCTTGGCCATCTGGTCCGGGGTGGCGATGGCGGCGTCGAAGTCCAGCCAGCCGCCCTGGATCCGCTCGATCAGGTCCTCGGCGCCCACGGCGTCGGCACCGGCGGCCTCGGCCTCGGCGGCCTTGTCACCGACGGCGAACACGATGACGCGGGCGGTCTTACCGGTGCCGTGCGGCAGGTTGACGGTGCCACGGACCATCTGGTCGGCCTTGCGGGGATCGACGCCCAGACGGACGGCGACCTCGACGGTCGCGTCGGTCTTGGTGGTCGCGGTGTCCTTCGCCAGGCGCGCGGCGGCCAGCGGGAGGTAGAGGGCGTCGCGGTCGACCTTGGCGGCCGCCTCGAGATAAGCCTTGCTGCGTTTTGCCATGATTCTCTGTCCTTGTCTAAGTCAGAAGTGGTGCGGGACTGGCCGTCCCTCCCACAAGAGCCGGAAGGCTCTTACTCCGCGACGGTGATACCCATCGAGCGGGCGGTGCCGGCGATGATCTTCGCCGCGGCGTCGATGTCGTTGGCGTTCAGGTCTTCCTGCTTGGTCTTGGCGATCTCACGGACCTGGTCCATGGTGATCTGCGCGACCTTCAGGCGGTGCGGCTCGGCCGAACCCTTCTGGATTCCGGCGGCCTTCAGCAGCAGACGCGCGGCGGGCGGCGTCTTCAGCTTGAAGTCGAACGAGCGGTCTTCGTAGACCGTGATCTCGACCGGAATGACGTTGCCACGCTGCGACTCGGTCGCCGCGTTGTACGCCTTGCAGAATTCCATGATGTTGACGCCGTGCTGGCCCAGCGCGGGACCGACCGGCGGGGCCGGGTTAGCGGCACCGGCCTGGATCTGGAGCTTGATAAGCCCAGAGACCTTCTTCTTCTTCGGGGGCATCTTTCTTCCTTGGTTAGGTTCCTTGCGATTACCCGCAAGCCTTTTCCGGGATTGCGCGCCATGGGGACTGTCAAGCATCAGCCCAAGGCACAACCCGGCAAGTCTACGTGAACGCAAAAAAGGCGGTGACACCGGGTGAAACCCCGGGCCACCGCCTCCATGCGACTAAATCTTGGCGACCTGCGTGAAGGCCAGCTCGACCGGAGTCTCGCGGCCGAAGATCGAGACCAGCACCTTGAGCTTCTGCTGCTCGGCATTGACCTCGGAAATGCTGGCCGGGAGGGTGGCGAAGGGGCCGTCCATGACGGTGACCGACTCGCCGACCTCGAAGTCGACCTCGATGACCGGCTTCACGAACGAGGAGTCACCCGAGCCCGTCGCGGCGGCAGCGGCGGTGGCCGGGGCGGCCTTCTTCTGCTGCGCGGCCGGGACCAGGAACTTCACGACCTCGGGGATGGTCAACGGCGAGGGTCGCGAAGTGGCGCCGACGAATCCGGTGACACCGGGGGTGTTGCGCACCGCGCCCCAGGACTCGTCGTTCAGCTCCATGCGGACCAGGATGTAGCCCGGCAGCACCTTGCGGTTGACGTTCTTCTTCTGGCCGTTCTTGATCTCGGTGACCTCTTCGGTCGGGACCTCGACCTGGAAGATGTACTCCTCGAGACCGAGGTTCTGCACGCGGGTCTCGAGATTGGTCTTCACCTTGTTCTCGTAGCCGGCGTAGGAGTGCACGACGTACCAGTCACCGGGGGCGCGACGCAGCGCGGCCGTCATCTCGGCCACCGGGTCGGCGGGCTCGTCGGAGATGTCGGCGGCGGGCTGCGCGGGCTCGTCCTCTTCGGCGTCCGCGGCGAACTCGTCCGCGTCGAACTCGGCGGCGGTGGCCTCAGCGTCCTCGACATCGGCGGACTCGGCGTCCTCGACGTCCTCGACGTCCGCGATGGTCTCGTCGATCACCACGTCATCCACCGGGAATTCCTCGGTTGTGCCGTTCTCCGGGGTGCTCACTGGGGCACTCGCTTTCTTGGTCGTCACGTAATCCTCTGCGCGCCGGGGCAATACGCCCGGCGGATGGTCCCGCTCCCCGCCTCTGCACGGGGGCCGGTCACCGGCTGCGACGGTCAGAGGCGGTCATCGTGCCGCCTAGCCGAAGAGCCAGCTCACACCCTTGATGAACGCCACATCCAACCCGCCGATGAACGCGATCACGAAGATCACGAACACCAGGACAACGCTCGTATAGGTGACCATCTGCTTGCGGTTGGGCCAGATGACCTTGCGAAGTTCCGCAACAACTTGCTTGAGGAACGTCCACAGGCTCAGGAATGGATTGCCCATTCCACCGCGGCCGGTCTTCTTGTCCTTGCCGGACTTCTTGGTGGTTGCCTTGGCCGCTTCCGACGGTCGCTCGATCGTGGCAGTCGACGACGCGGCGCGTGAACGCCGGGCGGACCGCTTGCCGCTCGGACGAGCCACCGCGGCGGTGTCGTCGCCATCTTCGTGGCGAGTGTCCCGCTCGTCGCTCACGTCGATCCTCTCTAACGTCGGCATCCAGGGCAGGGGCGACAGGACTTGAACCTGCAACCTGCGGTTTTGGAGACCGCTGCTCTGCCAGTTGAGCTACGCCCCTTCGGCTGGACGGGGTTGGTCCAGCCACTGTTTCTGATTCAGTTGTACGTCTCATTCAGTTGTACACGGGGTTTCACACAACATACGCGCCGCTCCTCGGAGCAGCGCGCATCGGCTGGTGACCCCAGATTTTCGATACTACGTTACCCCGCGTGGCGATCGCCAATCGGGGTGTCGCAGCCTACCTCGGGTGTGGGCTCAGCCCAGCTGGACGGTTGCGGTGGCGCGGCCGAAGATCTTGCGGCCCTCCGACTTCGCCACGATCGCGATCACTGCGGTGCGGGTCTCGGGGTCCACGGACTTGACCTTGCCGGTGTATTCGATCTCCGCGGGACGGTCGGCGGGGACGTACACGGGGCTGGTGAAGCGGACGTTGTACTCCTTGACCGCACCCGGGTCGCCGAGCCACGAGGTGACGAAGCCGCCACCCAGGCCCATGGTCAGCATGCCGTGCGCCACAACGTTTTCCAGGCCGACCAGCTTCACGACATCGTCGCTCCAGTGGATCGGGTTGGCGTCGCCGGAGACGCCGGCGTAGTTCACCAGGTCGCCACGGGTGAGCTGCACGGTGCGCGAAGGCAGTTCGTCGCCGGCCGCGATGTCGTCGAAGCGGCGGGTCTGCGCGCTCGCCACCACGCGCCCGGTCGGGACGACCGCGACGGCGTGCTCGGGGTCGTCGATCTCGACCGGCTTGTCGGCGTCGGCGGCATCCGGACCGACCCCGTGCATGAGCACATTGCGCACGGCGTCACCGATATTGGGGTCGATGTCACCGCCGCTGCGGCCGATCAGGGTGGTGTAGGTGGTGAGCACCAGCTCGTCGTTCTGGGCGACCACATCGTTGCGGGTGACGATGATGTCGCCGCCGAAGGCCTGCCGGAACGAGTGCAGGTACACGATGCAGGAGAGCTGGTCGCCGGCCTTGATGGGCCGGTGGAATTCCAGGATCTGATCGGTCTGCATGATCTGACTCAGGTCGTAGCCGGTGACGATCTGCTCGAAGAGCTTGCGCTGGGCCAGGATTCCGACCAGGGAGATGAAGGTGAGCGGGGCCACCAGGCCGTCGTGGCCGTAGCCGCGGGCGATGTCCTCGTCCCAGTGGGCCGGGTGGTAGTCCTGCACGGCGCGGGCGTATTCACGCACCTTCTCGCGGCCGACCTCGTAGTAGTCGTCGACGCGGTAGTGATAACCGACCATCGCGGCGGCGTGCGCGGCGGGGTCGAAGGCCTCGCTCGGATCGAGCATGGCGGCCTCGGAATCGATCTCGGTGTTGAGAGTCACGGCAGGAAGTCCCTATCTGATCCTTCATCAGGATCGGGCGGAGCGCTGAACCACCGCTATATACACCAAGTGCCGGACCGGAGCCAATGTCCCTTTTCAAGAGACTGTCTGACTTGCCGATCCGGCACTTCTTCCACGCGGTAGAGCGCGCGGGGTTAAGTTATCGAGATTCGCGGTGCGCCCGGTGGGTGCCGCAGTTGGGGCAGAACTTCTTCAGCTCCAAGCGGTCCGGGTCGTTGCGCCGGTTCTTCTTGGTGATGTAGTTACGGTGCTTGCACTGCTCGCAGGCCAAGGTGATCTTTGGCCGGATATCAGTGGACTTCGCGGCCACGATTTTCCTTCTTTCCGGTCAGCCTGATTGGAATATCAGTATGTAGCGATGGCCGGACTTGAACCGGCGACACAACGATTATGAGTCGTTTGCTCTACCGACTGAGCTACACCGCCATCTGGTGTCGGTACTTGACGGCGGGGATGTCCCGGTCCTGCAAGGAGAAGCCGAGTCGGTCACCACCGGCAATCCGGCGAGCCCCCTAACGGAATCGAACCGTTGACCTTTTCCTTACCATGGAAACGCTCTACCGACTGAGCTAAGGGGGCGTGTCTGTCTTGCTCCGGTCTGGGCCGGGGCGCTGACGACTTGAACGAGATTACACACTCCCCCGCCACACTTCCAAATCCTGTGGTCAGAGCATGTTTTGGGACAGATCGGAGCGGGTACGGGGGGGCGACTGCGACGGAGGTCGCGGACCCGGATGACATGACACAGTCCGAAATACAAAGAACCCCGTGGATTTTCATCCACGGGGTTCTCGGGTGGCAGATGTAGGATTCGAACCTACGTAGGCTTTCGCCGACGGATTTACAGTCCGCTCCCATTGGCCGCTCGGGCAATCTGCCGGGGTGCGCCTTGCGGTGCGGTGACGAGAATACATCGAACCCCCTCCCGCAATGCAAACCGGCTGGATATCGCCACGCCGCAGGGACTAGCGTCGGCGGGCGAACCCCCAATTTTCCGATCTCGGACAAGGAGCACAAGCGTGGCCGATTCGTCGTTCGATGTGGTGAGCAAGATCGATCGCCAGGAGGTGGACAACGCGCTCAACCAGGCCGCCAAGGAGCTGAGCCAGCGCTACGACTTCCGCAACACCGGCGCGAGCATCGAATGGTCCGGCGAGGAGAAGATCGTTCTCACCGCGGATTCCCAGGACCGAGTGGAGGCCGCGCTGGATGTGTTCAAGGAGAAGCTGATTCGCCGCGATATCTCGCTCAAGGCGTTCGACGCCGGCGATCCGCAGGCCTCCGGGAAGGTGTACAAGATCACAGGCACCCTGGTGCAGGGGATCACCACCGAGAACGCGAAGAAGATCGCCAAGAAGATCCGCGACGAGGGCCCCAAGAGCGTCAAGGCGCAGATCCAGGGCGAGGAGTTGCGGGTCACCTCCAAGAACCGTGACGACCTGCAGGCCGTCATCGCCCTACTCAAGGGCGGCGACTTCGAGGTTGCTCTGCAGTTCGTCAATTACCGCTAGCCGCTAGTAATTGCGGTTGCCACCGGCCATTTCCTCGAGGCGGGCGATACGGTCCGCCATCGGGGGGTGGGTGGAGAACCAGCGGGCCATCTTGTCGCCGTTGCGGAACGGGTTGGCGATCATCAGGTGGGACTGAGCGGTCAGCTGGGGTTCGGGGGGTAGCGGGGCGGCCTGGGTGCCGCTTTCGAGTTTGCGCAGGGCCGAGGCGAGGGCCAGGGGGTCGCCGGTGAGTTCCGCGCCGTCCTGGTCTGCTTGATACTCGCGGGAACGCGAGACGGCCAGTTTGATGAGCGAGGCCGCGATCGGGCCGAGCAGCGAAACCAGCAGGATGCCAACGATATTCGGGCCTTCGCCGTCCCGGTTGCCGCCGCCGAAGATACCGGCGAAGAACGCGAGGTTGGCCAGGCCGGAGATCACCGCGGCGAGCGCGCCCGCCACCGACGAGATCAAGATGTCGCGGTTGTAGACGTGCGAGAGCTCGTGGCCGAGGACGGCGCGCAGTTCGCGCTCGTCCAGGATCTGCAGGATGCCGGTGGTGCAGCAGACCGCCGCATTGCGCGGATTGCGGCCCGTGGCAAAGGCATTCGGGGCGTTGGTGGGGCTGATGAAGAGCCGCGGCATGGGTTGCCGTGCGGCCGTGGCCAACTCGCGCACGATGCGGTACATGGCCGGGGCTTCCAGCTCGGACACCGGCTGCGCGTGCATCGCCTTGAGTGCCAGTTTGTCGCTGTTGAAGTAGGCGTAGGCGTTCATGCCGACGGCCAGCAGGATCGAGAAGCCCAGGATCATCGGGCTCCGGAACATGGCCCCGGCGAACACGATCAACGCCGACATGCCCACCAAGAGGCCGAACGTCTTCAACCCGTTCGCATACCCGTGCCCATGCATAAACGGTCTCCTTCTGTGCCCCCTCATCGCTGAGTTACACGAGGTCAACGATAGAGCCGCAGGGTGAAGTTCCCAGTTGTTCGACTGATCGGTTTCGGATGGGTCGCGGCAGCCACCGCGACCCGATCAGCCGACGCGTTCGATGGTGTAGCGGACCAGCTGTTCCAGGGCCTCGTTGGCCGGACCGCCCGGCAGCGCCGACAGTTCGGCGTGCGCGATATCGGCGTAGCCGTGCAGCTTCTCCTTGGCCAGCACCAGCCCGCGCGAGCGCGAGAGCAGGTACAGGGCCTCGTCGACCTCGGCATCGGTCTGCAGCGGCTGGGCCAGCAGTTTGCGCAGGCGGTCGCCCTCGGCGCCCTCGTCGCGCAGGGCGTAGAGGACCGGCAGGGTGTGCACGCCCTCGCGCAGGTCGGTGCCCGGGGTCTTGCCGGACTGCTCGGACACCGAGGAGATGTCGATGATGTCGTCGGCGATCTGGAAGGCGGTGCCGACGGCGTCGCCGAGGCGGGCCAGGCGTTCCACGTGGTCGTGGCCGGCACCGGAGAAGGTGCCGCCGAAACGGCCCGCGGCCGCGATCAGCGAACCGGTCTTCTCCCACACCACACGCAGGTAGTGTTCGACCGGATCCTGGGACTGCCGCGCGCCGATGGTCTCGCGCATCTGACCGGTGACCAGCTCCGCGAAGGTCTCGGCGATGATGCGGACGGCATCGGGGCCGAGGGTGGAGACCAGGCGGGAAGCATGCGCGAACAGGTAGTCGCCGGCCAGGATGGCCACGCTGTTACCCCAGCGCGAGTTCACGCTGGGTGCGCCGCGGCGCATGGACGCCTCGTCCATGACGTCGTCGTGGTAGAGGGTCGCGAGGTGCACGAGTTCCACGACCGTGCCCGCGATGACCAGGTCGGGGCTGGTCGGGTCCGGTCCGAGCTGGCCGGTGAGGATGGTGAACAGCGGACGGAAACGCTTGCCGCCGGCCTTGGCCAGATGCAGCGCGGCCTCCTGCAGGAACTCCTCACCGTCGGACAGCTCGGTGATCAACAGATCCTCGACCTCGATCAGACCCTTGCGCACAGTCGCCGCGAGCTCGGGATCACCCAGATCCACCCCCGCGACCACGGTGCTCTCATCGCTCACAGCTGATGCGCTCATTTCATCTCCCAGTGCCGCGTCCGACCCCACGCCAAAGAACCTAGCGTGTGGACCGATCACCCCCTATGCACACCACCGTAGTGCGACGCAGGAAACAATCGCTATGTGAATCGAAACGGCCCAGGCCGGGGCCGGATGGAGTACGGGGCAGATATGCGCGCTCGGTGATGTGCTGCAAGTATTGACCGCATGGGTTCACCGGAAGTCGCGCCCGAGCAGGGGAAATCGTCGGACGTTTTGCCTTCGCATGTCGATGTGCTGGTGGTCGGTGCGGGTCCCGCGGGTTCCGCGGCGGCCGCATGGGCGGCACGCGCCGGACGCGATGTGCTGCTGGCCGATTCCGCGGTGTTCCCCAGAGACAAGACCTGCGGTGACGGTTTGACGCCGCGCGCGACCGCCGAACTCGAGCATCTCGGGCTGGGTGACTGGGTGCGGGCGCACACGGTCAATCACGGGTTGCGGATGGCCGGGTTCGGGCGGGAGGCGCTGCTGCGCTGGCCGGACGGGTCGTTCCCCACCTACGGAAGTGCCGTGCCGCGAACCGAACTCGACGACAAGCTGCGCGAGACCGCGGTGCAGTCGGGGGCGCGCATGGTCGACGGGGCCAAGGTGGTGGAGGTGGCCCGCGAGGGCGACCGGGTCACCGGGGTGACGATCAAGACCGACGGCGGGCTGCGGGCGGTGGCATGTAAGACGCTGATCGTGGCCGATGGGGTGCGCTCGCCGGTGGGAAAGATGCTGGGCCGCACCTGGCATCGGCAGTACGCGTACGGGACGGCGGCGCGGGCGTACATCAAATCCGAGCGCAGCGACGATCCGTGGATCACCTCGCATCTCGAATTGCGGGATGCCGCCGGGGAATTGATTCCCGGCTACGGCTGGGTGTTCCCGCTCGGCAACGGTGAGGTCAATATCGGGGTCGGTTCGCTGGCCACCGAGAAGCGCCCGTCGCATATCGCGTTGAAACCGCTGCTGCAGCACTATGTCTCGCAGCGGCGCGCGGAATGGGGTTTCGAGGGTGAGGCGCGGGCGGTGGCCTCGGCGCTGCTGCCCATGGGCGGCGCGGTGTCGAATCTGGCGGGCCGCAACTGGGCGTTGCTGGGCGACGCGGCCGGATGCGTGAATCCGCTCAACGGTGAGGGCATCGACTACGGCCTGGAGGGCGGGCACATGCTCGCCGGAATCCTGGATCAGCCGGATCTGACGCATATCTGGCCGGAGATGCTGCGGGAGCGCTACGGCCGCACCTATTCGGTGGCGCGGCGGCTGGCGGGGCTGGCCACGCATCCGCGCACGGTGCCGCTGGGCGGGCCGCCGATGATGCGCTCGAAGCTGTTGCAGCGCACCGCGGTCCGGGTGATGGGCAATCTGGTCACCGATGAGGACGTGGATCTGACGGCCCGGCTGTGGCGGGCGTCGGGACGGGCGTCGCTGCGATTCGACAAGATCCGGCCGTTCTCGTGACGAGTCGGCCGGTTCCCGAGGATCTGCTGCCGCATCTGCGGCGAGCACGGGATCTGGCCGACCGGCATTACGCGGAGCCGCTGGACCTGGACGCGCTGGCGGCGGCCGCGGGGGTGTCGAAGTATCACTTCCTGCGATGTTTCGCCGCGACCTACGGCAAGACCCCGGCGGTGTATCTGGCCGAGCGGCGCATCGAGCGGGCGCAGGATCTGTTGCGCGCCACCAATATCACGGTGACCGAGACCTGCATGCTGGTCGGCTACAGCAGTCTCGGTTCCTTCAGCCGCAAATTCACCGACCTGGTCGGGATGTCGCCCTCGGAGTACCAAGCGAAATTCGCTGCCGAGGGCGCACCCCATATCCCGGGTTGCTACGTCTTCATGCACGGTCTCTCGGATCGGAAACCGCAGCCGTAGCGGTTATTTCGCGGGCAGCACGTGGATGCCGGTCTTGTCGGTGGAGAGCGCCAGCGAGCTGATGTACTGGATCTCGCCCTCCGGTCCCGGGACCGCCGAGGCGATCATGTCGGGGCGTTCGAATTCCATGCCGGTGACCGCGCAGGTGAGGGTCTCCCCCGACGGGTTGCCGTGCTCGTCGAACATGTCGAGTTCGATGCCGTCGTGGTCGCGGCGCAGGTAGTACTTGCCCTTGGTGAGGATGGCGGTGAGCGGCGTGGCGAGGAACGAGACCAGCACGGCCACGATGGGCGAGTAGGGCTTCAGGGTCTCGCCGAAGAGGCCGAAGAAGGTCGCGATGGACAGCACGGCCGACAGTCCGAAGCCGACCAGGCCGACCGGGTTGAAGTCGTAGAGCATGCCGCGGCGGAACTCGGGCTCCTTCGGCGAGAGCTTCAGCACGTACTTGTTGATCGCGATATCCGTTGCGACGGTGACGATCCAGGCGATGCCGCAGTTGGCGTAGAAGCCGAGGATGTTGTTGAGGAAGTCGAACATGTTGGCTTCCATCAGGATCAACGCGATCGCGAGGTTCAGGCCGAGGAACACCAGGCGGCCCGGGTAGGTCTTGGTGACGCGGGTGAAGGAGTTGGTCCACGCCAGCGAACCCGAATACGCGTTGGTCACATTGATTTTGATCTGGCTGATGACGACCAGCACGACGGCCAGGGTCATGGCCAGCCAGGCCGGCATCATGTCGCGGTAGATCTCGAGGAACTGGTGCACCGGCTGATTGGCGATGTTCTGCGCACCGGGCAGGCTGGCGATCAGGTAGACGGCCAGGAACAGGCCGACGACCTGCTTGATCGCACCGAAGAGCACCCAGCCGGGTCCGGCCAGCAGCATCCAGCCCCACCACTTGCGGGCGTTGTCGGGGGTGCGGGGCGGCATGAAGCGCAGGTAGTCGATCTGTTCGGCGATCTGGGCGATGAGCGAGAGGCAGACGCCGGCGGCGAGCAGCGCGCCCGACAATGAGACGCCCTTGCCGTCCTGGCCGCCGTAGGCCAGGAAGGTGCCGACCGAATCCGGGTGGCGCACCAGCAGGAAGCCGAAGGGCAGCACCATCAGGATCAGCCACAGCGGGGTGGTCCACACCTGGAGTTTGGCGAGGGTGTTCATGCCGTAGATGACGAGCGGGAAGATCATCAGCGTCGACACCAGGTAGCCGAGTGGAAGTGGCACGTGCAGGCCGAGTTTCAGGCCCTGCGCCATGATCGAGCCCTCGAGCGCGAAGAAGATGAAGGTGAAGGAGGCGAACACGATGTTCGTCACCACCGACCCGTAGTACCCGAAGCCGCTGCCGCGGGTGATCAGGTCCAGGTCGATGTTGTAGCGGGCCGCGTAGTAGGCGAGCGGGAAGCCCGTGATCATGATGATGATCGCGAAGATGCCGATGCCCACCAGCGCGTTGCCGGTGCCGTTGGCGATGCCGATGTTGGCGCCGATGGAGAAGTCGGCCAGGTACGCGATGCCGCCGAGCGCGGAGACGCCGACCACCGCCGGACTCCATTTGCGGTAGCTGCGGGGCGCGAACCGCAGCGTGTAATCCTCCAGCGTCTCTTTGGACGCCGCGACCGCATTGGCCGTCGGGGTTTCTACTTGAACCACCGGCACTCCTCGTTCGGGCTCGTCACGAGCTTGTTCCGAGTTCGAGAGTGGTCAGCGAATGTTGATCATGGCTTTCCGAACCGTTGCCGGGTTGTTACGTCAGGCTCACCGAGGTTCCGAGTGTGTGAACTCAGCAATTTCCGAGTGTGCCGACTCAGCAATTTTGGAGAAGCACGGACGAACCGGCGATCCATAGCCTGGGGGCATGACGATCATCTCGAATGTCTCGCTCGTGACCGTGTACGTGACCGACCAGACCGAGTCCAAGCGCTGGTACATCGACAATCTGGGTTTCGTGGAGACTTCCGACATCACCATGGGAGACAACGGCTTCCGCTGGGTCACGGTGGCGCACCCGGACCATCCGGAACTGGAGGTCACTCTGATGGTGCCCGGTCCCCCGCTCACCGACGACCTGGCCGAGGCGATCCGCCGCTCCATGGCCAACGGCACGCACGGCGCGCTCGGCCTGCGAACCGAGAACTGCCAGAAGGCTTTCGAGGAACTCACCGCGAAGGGTGTCGAGTTCATCCAGCCGCCCGCCGAACGCCCCTACGGCGTGGAGGCCATCATCCGCGACAACTCCGGCAACTGGCTGGTCCTGGTCGAGAACCGCGAATTCGATCCCAGTAAGGGCGACTTCGGGCCGCAGTAGCGATCCGTTTCGCCCCGTGGATGCGGGACCACCCCCGCATCCACGGTTTTACCGGGATCAGGCGTTCTGCGCGGCGAACCAGGTTTCGACGGACTTGCGCTCGCTGTTCATGACCTTCTTGAGCAGGTTCTCGACCAGCGGCTCGATGGCCCCGCCCACCAGCGGGACCTTCACGTCGACGGTGCCGGTGACCTCGATCTCGGAACCCTCGGCGGTGGGCCGCAATTCGAACGCGCCCGCCATCTCGGTGGTGATGCCGCCGGAGCGGCCGGTGAAGGAACCCTTGGCGACGCCGTCGGTGAGCGGGCCCCAGGTGTCGGTGCGCTCGAGCTCGAGCTCGCTCTTGAGGACCTTCTTGACGATGCCGGGAATCTGATCTTCGGGAGCTTTTTCGGTCATATGAATGCTGATGGTGCCGGGGCCGTCCGGGTGGGTGAGCTCCAGCGTGGCGGTCGTCGCTTCGGCGAAGCGGGACTGCCACATCTCGTCGTTGGTGAGTGCCCGGTGAAGATCTTCGACCGGAACGCTGTACTGCACGGTGAAGCTGAATTTTCGGGACATGGCGAAGACCGTACTTCAGCGATGGAATAGCCTGCTGAAGTGTCGGAAACTAGCCAGTCTCATAGGGCTGAACAGCATCGGGCGGTTCGGTTTCGGCGGGCTCGGATCGGGATCGTGGTCGCCGCCGCGACCATCAGCTTCCTGTCGGTCCTGCTGGTGTTGGCGGCCTGGCGCGACGACCATCTGATCAACTCCGACAAGGGCGTGACCAGCGCCGAAGTTCTTTCGGCCGGCACGCTGCGCTCGGCGGTCATCTTCGTCACCCCCGACGGCGAGACCCACAATCCCAAGACCGGCGTGCTGTATCCGACCAAACTGACCGTCGGCGAACGCATCAATGTCGAATACCGGCGCAGCGATCCCGATCTCGTACGGGTGGCGGGTCGCGATGCGCGTGTCGCCGTGATCCCGGCGGCCTCGGTCATCGTGGTCTGCTGGGCCGTCGCCCTGCCCATCCTCTGGCTGCTCGGCTCCTCGCCACGGCGTTGGCTGGGCGCGCTGCGGGCACGCGTGCGAACTAGGCTCCGGCAGTAGACAGTCCCATCGTCCACCTACCAGGTTCGCGGCCGTCTCGTTCTGGACTGAGTGGAGCGGGGGAGCGAAGCGGAGGAGCGGAGGGAGGGAAGAACGAGACTTCGGGGCCGCGAACCCGCCCGAAGCGAAGCGGAGGGCAAAATAAGCACCGTGGCGAAAATCAGGCAGCGGGAATCGTTTCGGGCCCAGCTGGACAAGCAGCCGCGCGATGTCGCGTCGATGTTCGATGGCGTCGCCAAGCGGTACGACATCACCAACACGGTAATGACCGGCGGTATCGACCGTTATTGGCGGCTCATGACCCGAAAAGCGTTGGCGCTGCGGCCCGGTGAACGGGTGCTCGATCTCGCTGCGGGGACCGGCGTTTCGACCGTGGAGATGGCCAAGTCCGGTGCCTGGTGCGTGGCCGCCGATTTCTCCCAGGGCATGCTCGGGGCCGGACGCTGGCGGAATGTGCCGATGGTGGCGGGCGATGCCATGGCGCTGCCGTTCGCCGACGACTCCTTCGACGCGGTCACCATCTCCTACGGGCTGCGCAATGTCGCCGACCCGGATCTGGCGCTGCGCGAAATGGCCCGGGTGACCAAACCCGGCGGCCGGCTGGTGGTGGCCGAGTTCTCCACCCCGACCCTCGCACCGTTCCGGACGGTGTACATGGAATACCTGATGAAGGCGCTGCCCCAGGTGGCCAGCGCGGTCAGCTCCAATCCGGATGCCTACGTGTATCTGGCCGAATCCATCCGAGAGTGGCCGAACCAGCCGCAGCTGGCCATGCGCATCGCGGATGCCGGCTGGTCCTCGGTGAAGTGGCGCAATCTCACCGGCGGGATCGTGGCCCTGCATCGCGGCTACAAGCTGGGCTGAACGCCCGCCCCGCCGGTGTGGGATCGCTCACTACAGCGCTCTGACCTGGCCTCACCGTCGTGAAATCCGGCTGTGAGGCCGATTGTCATCTGGAGATAACGTTCGGTAAATCGCCCGCAACCCGCGCTGGCTTAACTCGAAACCATGCCGGATCAGTCCACGCCCCCGACGAGCACCCGGACCGCGTGCTCGTACTGCGGGGTGGGGTGCGGAATCACCGTGGAGACCAAGCCCGATGCGCGCGGGCTGCCGATCATCACCAAGGTCAAGGGCGACAAGAACCACCCGGTCAATGCGGGGCGACTCTGCACCAAGGGCGCGACGCACGCCGAGTTGATGGCCGCGCCCGGCCGGATGGAGACTGCCTACCGGCGTCCCGAACGCGGGCAGCCGCCCGTGCCGCTGCCGGTCGACGAGGCGATTCACGAAGCGGCCGAACGACTTCGGGTGATCCTGGACACATACGGACCGGACGCCATCGCGCTCTATGTGTCCGGCCAGATGTCGATCGAGGCCCAGTACCTCGCCACCAAACTCGCCAAGGGCCACCTGCGCACCGTGCACATGGAGGCCAATTCGCGGCTGTGCATGGCCAGCGCGGCCGGCGGCTACAAGCTCTCGCTCGGCGCGGACGGCCCGCCCGGCTCCTATGACGACCTCGATCACGCCGACCTGTTCTTCGTCATCGGCGCGAACATGGCCGACTGCCATCCGATCCTGTTCCTGCGCATGGCCGATCGACTCAAGACGGGCGCGAAACTTATCGTGGTGGATCCGCGGCGCACCGCCACCGCCGACCGCGCCGACCTGTTCCTGCAGATCCGGCCCGGCACCGATCTCGCCCTGCTCAACGGTCTGCTGCACCTGCTCGTCGCGAACGGCGACATCGACGCCGAGTTCATCGCCGAACACACCGAGGGCTGGGCGGGCATGCCGGAATTTCTGGCCGGGTACCAGCCCGAGCTGGTGGCCGAGGTGACCGGGCTGGCCGAGGCCGATATCCGCACCGCCGCCGAGTGGATCGGCGCGGCCGGTGAGTGGATGTCGCTGTGGACCATGGGCATCAACCAGTCCACCCACGGCACCTGGTCCACCAACGCCCTGATCAACCTGCACCTGGCCACCGGCACCATCTGCCGCACCGGCAGCGGCCCGTTCTCGTTGACCGGGCAGCCCAATGCCATGGGTGGGCGCGAAATGGGTTACATGGGACCGGGACTGCCGGGGCAGCGCAGCCTGCTCTCGGCCGCCGACCGGGCCTTCACCGAAGAGATCTGGGGGCTGGCTCCGGGCACGATCCGCGACGAGGCCGGGCCTGGTTCCATCGAGATGTTCCGAGGGCTGGCCGACGGCGAGATCAAGGCCGCCTGGGTGATCTGCAGCAATCCCGTGGCGTCCATGGCGAATCGGCGCACCGTGATCGCCGGGCTGGAGGCCGCGGAGCTGGTGATCGCCCAGGACGTGTACACCGACACCGCCACCAACGCCTACGCCGACCTGCTGCTGCCCGCCACCCTGTGGGCCGAATCCGATGGCGTCCAGGTCAATTCGGAACGCAACCTGACTTTGCTGCGGCGCTCGGTCGACCCGATCGGCGACGCCCGGCCGGACTGGCAGCTGATCGCGCAGCTCGCCACCGCGCTCGGCTTTCCCGGCTTCGAGTACGCCTCCAGCGCCGAGATCTTCGACGAGCTGCGGCAATTCAACAATCCCGCCACCGGCTACGACCTGCGCGGCATCGACTACGAAGGGCTCGCCGACGGTCCTGCGCAGTGGCCGTGCCCCGATCCGGCGCAGCGCCGCAACCCGATTCGCTATCGCAACGACGGTGTCAGCCAGACCCTGTACACCGACGAACACGGCCACACGCCGCGCCTGGCCTTCGCCACCCCCAGCCGCCGCGCCGTGTTCTTCCCGCGCCCGCACCTGCTGCCCGCCGAGATGCCCGACGACGATCACCCGTTCGTGCTCAATACCGGCCGCCTGCAACACCAGTGGCACACCATGACCAAGACCGGGAAGGTGGCGAAGCTGAACAAGCTCAATGGCAAGCCGTTCCTGGAGGTGCACCCGGACGACGCCGCGAAACTCGAGGTGCGCGACGGTGATCAGCTCGAGATCGCCTCGCGGCGTGGACGCGCGGTCCTGCCCGTCCAGATCAGCGACCGCGTCCTGCCCGGCACCTGCTTCGCGCCCTTCCACTGGAACGATGAGCAGGGCGAATACCTGACCATCAACGCCGTCACCAACGACGCCGTCGACCCGATCTCGCTGCAGCCGGAATTCAAAGCGTGCGCGGTCCGACTGCGCAAAGTGGCAGTGCCCCGCAGCGCGAATACGGATCAGACCCCCGGTAACCCGGATGTCGTGGCTGACACCGAACCGGTTGCCGCGAGCGGTGATTCGAACACCCTGGGCGGCTTCGGGATGCCGCCCGTCGCCGTCGGCGGGCCGCATCCGCTGGCGGTCATGCTCGGGCTGGAGACCGGAAGTGCGCCGACGCTGAGCGAGATCGAGCGCACCTACCTCGGCGGATATCTCGCTGCGCTGCAGAGCCTGCCGGTCAGCGGTGTGCCCGTGCTGCCGGAGACCGCACCGATCTCGGAGCGCAGCCGGACCTGGCTCAACGGGCTGCTGGGTGGGATGTACTCCCGTGGGCCACAGGCCGGTTCGCCGATTCTCGACGCGGCCGGGACGCCGATGCTCGGCGGTGTGGCGGGCGGGGAACCCTCGGGCGCAATGGGTTTCGCGATCCGCACGGTGACCGTGCTGTGGGCCTCGCAGACCGGCACGGCCGAAGATCTGGCCGCCGCGCTCACCACGTATCTGCTCGATTCCGGCATCGAACCGCGACTGCTCGATATGGATTCGGCCGAATTGTCCGATCTGACCGGCGATGTGCTGGTTATCAGCAGCACTTTCGGCGACGGCGGGCCGCCGGATAATGGCGCGGACTTCTGGGAGCGGCTCAACGACAGCGCGATCCGGCTGACCGGCATGCGGTACGCGGTCTTCGCGCTGGGCGACTCCTCCTACGACGACTTCTGCGGCCACGGCCGCAAGCTCGACGAACTCTTCGCCGCGCGCGGCGCCACCCGCCTGCTGCCCCGCGTCGACAGCGAACCCGATCACGAAGAGCTGTCGGCGACCTGGATCGACGAGGTCGCCGCGATCCTCACCGCCCCGGCGCCCGAATCCGGCGGCGGTGACACCGCATTCGGTCCGGCTGGATTCGGCACCCCGGTCGGCGGCGACTCCCACGGCGAATCCGCGACCGCAGCCGGTCGCACCGTGCCGAGGTCCAACGGACCTCGTGGTGGTGACGGCCCCGTGCCGAATTGGACCGCGCCGGGTCAGGGTTCCGGTGCCCGGCCGAACGGTGGACAGCCCACCTCCCGGACAACCGGGGGTCTCACCTCGGGGCGCACGCGCACCCTGGAGGCCGCGCCGTTCACCCGGAACGCGCCGGTGCTCGCGAAACTGGTTCGCAACGAGTTGCTCTCGCGTGACGGATCCGGGAAAGAGGTGCGGCGGTTCGGGTTCGATCTCAGCGATCTGGAGGCGAGCTACGAGGTCGGGGATTCGCTCGGCATCCGGCCCTCGAATTGCGATGCGCTGGTGGCGGAATGGCTCGCGGCGACCGGATTGGACGGACGTCGGATCATCGATGTGGACGACGATGAGATGACGCTGGCGCAGGCGCTGCGGACCCGCTTCGACATCACCCGGGTGAGCACGGATCTGCTGTCCTTCGTGGCCGACCACAATGCCAGTCCGCGATTGGCGAAGCTGTTGCGGCGCGACAATCGCAATGAGCTGGACGGGTACCTGTGGGATCGGCAGGTCGTGGACGTGCTGCGCGACTTCCCGGTGCAGGCGGACCTGGTGGAGTGGCTGGGGACGCTGAAAAAGCTGCAACCACGCCAGTATTCGATCTCGTCGAGTCCGCTGGTGGACCCGCGCGAGGTGCAGTTGACCGTCGGCGTGGTGCGCTACGGCGATCCGGCCGCGATCGGATCGCAGGCCCGGCGCGGTGGGGTGTGCTCGACCTTCCTGGCCGATCGCGCCGACGCCCCGGTGCCGATCTTCCTGCAGCGGGCCCCGCATTTCCGGCCACCCCTGGATCCGACCGCGCCCATGATCATGGTCGGTCCGGGCACCGGGATCGCGCCGTTCCGGGGGTTCCTGCAGGAACGCCGTGCGCTGGGTTGCACCGGGCGGAACTGGCTGTTCTTCGGCGATCAGCACGCCAGGGACAATTTCTACTACCGGTCCGAACTGGAGGACATGTTCCGCTCGGGCTTCCTGACTCGCCTGGATCTGGCGTTCTCGCGCGATCAGCGCGAACGGGTTTACGTGCAGCACCGGATGATCGAGCACGGCGCGGAACTGTGGGCGTGGCTGCGCGAGGGCGGTCATTTCTATGTGTGCGGTGATGCCGCGCGCATGGCCAAGGATGTGGATGACACGCTGCTGCGGATCGCACGGATTCACGGGAAGCTCAGTGAAGAGGGCGCGCTGGCGTTCAAGAAGCAAATGGTCGCGGAGAAGCGCTACGTGCGCGACGTCTACTGATTTCGGTCCGGCATATCTGAAATCATGATATTTAAGACCAATGTCGGTCCGGATCAGTCGAATCACCACACGGTTGGCGGTCGCAGCCCTCACCGCCGCCGCGGCGCTGAGCATGGGCGGTATCCCCGCCGGGGCCGATGACGGCGTACCCGCCGTCCCGCCCGCCCCGGCGACCCTGCCCGGTGTCAGCCTGCCGGACCTGAAAACCGATGATGGCTCCTACATCAAGAACGTAGCGGCCAAGGACGAGCACACCGTCACCTTCACCATCTACTCCGCCGCCATGAACCAGGTCTTCCCGGTCGACGTGCTGCGCCCCCAGGACACCTCGCAACCCCGCCCCACCCTCTACCTGCTCAATGGCGCGGGCGGCGGCGTGGACCAGGCCACCTGGCAATTGCGCACCGACGCACTGGATTTCCTGGCCGACAAGAACGTGAACGTGGTGCAGCCCATCGGCGGCGCGTTCACCTGGTACACCGACTGGATCAATCCGGACCCCGCGCTCGGGGTGAACAAGTGGTCCACCTACCTCGGCAAGGAACTGCCGCCGCTGATGAATGCCGCGCTGGAGAGCAACGGCGTCAATGCCATCGCCGGAATCTCCATGGCCGGTCTGCCCGTGCTGAATTCGGTCATCTTCAATCCGGGCCTGTTCCGCAGCGCGGCCGTCTACAGCGGGTTCTTCCAGACCACCTCGACACTGGGGCGCGAATCCATCCGCATGGTCACCGAGCTCTACGGCGGCGGCAAGGTGGAGAACATGTGGGGCCCCGACAACGACCCGCTGTGGGCCGCCAACGACCCCACCCTGAATGCCGAGAAACTGCGCGGCACCAACCTTTTCATCTCCACCGGCAATGGCATTCCCGGCGCGTTCGACGTGCCGGGAGCGCGCGGGCGCATGGAAAAGAATCCGGCAGACACCACCAAGACGGTGGCCCTGGGCTCGTTCATCGAAGCGAACGTGGAACTGTCCACCTCGATCCTGCAGACCCGTCTGCAATCGCTGAACATTCCGGCGACCTTCGAATTCCGGACCACCGGAACCCATATCTGGGGTTACTGGCAGGACGATTTGAAGGCGTCGTGGCCGGTGCTCGCCCAAGGCCTCTACTCGAACCCGTGAACCCTTAGACGGCAGGCGGATTGAGCCGGGCGAAGTCCGCGAGCCGGTAGTACGGGTAGTAGGGATACGGCGGCGTGACCGCGCTCGCCTTGTCCAGGCGGGCTTGCTGTTCGGCATCGAGACTCCAGCCGACCGCGCCCAGGTTCTGCCGCAACTGTTCCTCATTGCGCGCGCCCACGATGACGGTCGCCACGGTCGGCCGCTGGAGCAGCCAGTTCAAGGCGATCTGCGGGACGGTCCGGCCGGTTTCCGCGGCGATCTCGTCCAGCACGTCGACGATGTCGTAGAGCTTCTCGTCATCGACCGGCGGCCCGGCCTCGGCCGTGGTGTGCAGGCGGCTGCCCGCCGGAAGTGGTTGGCCGCGGCGGATCTTCCCGGTCAGCCGGCCCCAGCCGAGCGGGCTCCAGACCACGGCACCGACACCCTGATCCAGGCCCAGCGGCATGAGCTCCCATTCGTAATCGCGGCCGGCCAGCGAGTAGTAGACCTGGTGCGCGACATAGCGCGGGAACCCGTACTTGTCGGCTGCGGCAAGGGATTTCATGAGCTGCCAGCCCGCGAAGTTGGAAGCGCCGACATAGCGGATCTTGCCCGAACGCACCAGCTGATCCAGCGCCGAGAGCACCTCCTCGACCGGTGTGCCGGCATCGAAGGCGTGCAATTGGAACAGGTCGATGTGATCGGTGCCCAGCCGGCGTAGCGAGCCCTCGACCGCCGAAACCAGCCGGGCGCGACCGGATCCCGCGTCGGCCGGGCCGGGGCCGGTCGGCAGACCCGCCTTGGTCGAGAGCAGCAGTTGATCGCGGCGGCCCCGAATCGCCTCCCCCAGCACCTCTTCCGAGGCGCCGTCGGAGTAGACGTCGGCGGTGTCGAACATGGTGACGCCCGCGTCCAGGCTGATATCCACCAGCCGGCGCGCCTGCTGGGCGTCGGTGTCACCCCAGGCGGAGAAGAGTTCGCCCCGTCCGCCGAAGGTGCCCGCACCGAAACTCAAGGCCGGAACCAGCAGACCCGATGCGCCGAGCCGACGGTATTCCATGATGACTCCTAACGGTACTGCAGTTTCATTAACAACCTGGACGCTACACTCATCTCGCCGCAAATGAAACCGGAGACCCGTTATGAGCCTCGACGAGGACATCACCCCAGGCTCGATCCGCCCGGGCGGTCGCACCGCCCGCGTTCGAGACGCCGTGCTGCGCGCCGCCGGGGACCTGCTGGCCGAACACGGCTTCGCCACCCTCGACCTGGGCGAGGTGGCAGCCCGCGCCGAAGTCGGCAAGACCACCGTCTACCGCCGCTGGCGCACCCCCGCCGGACTGGTCGCCGACCTACTGGCCGACATGGCCGAAACCTCACTCCCCCACAGCGATACCGGCACCCTGCGCGGTGACCTGCTCGAAAACGCCCGCCTGGTCGGCAAGACCCTCACCGACCCCCGCCAGGGCCGCCTCTTCCGCGCCGTCATCGCCGCCGCCACCAGCGACGACACCGCCGCCACCGCCCTGCACACCTTCTACGACACCCGCCTGCGCGAATGGACCCCCTGCATCGAAGCGGCCATCACCCGCGGCGAGATCCCCGCCGAAACCGACCCGCGCGCAGTCCTTTCCGCCGTCTCCGCCCCGCTCTACTACCGCCTGCTGGCCAGCGGCGACCCGGTCGACGAGGCAGCGATGACCGCCGCCGCGGAGGCCGCGGCGCTCGCCGCCCGGAACGGCGTATTCACCTTCGCCGCAAAGAAATCCACGGATTGAACAAAACGCCCCGCGGGCGCGACCCCTCGCCGCGCCTGCGGGCCGGGGTTTCCGGTCAGTCCGCCGCCCAGGACGGGTCGCGGCCGGTCAGGCCGATCACGCGATCGAGCAGGGGTGCTTCGGCCGGGATCTCGATGACCGGGCCGAAGAGGCCGGGGATGCCTTCACGTGGGGTGTCGCGCAGGAAGCCGTGCAGGACAGCCAGATCCGATTCGGCGGGAGTGTAGGGCGCGCCGATGGCTCGGGCCAGGTCCCAGCCGTGCACCACCAGTTCGTCTAGGGCGAAGATCGCCATTTGCGGTGCCGGCGAAACCACGCCGCCGACCTCGGTGTCGCCTGCCCAGGCGGCGGGCTCACGCCAGGCGGCGACCAGCGCCTTCAGTTGCGCGGGAATCCGATCCCGCCAGTCCCCGGCCAGTTGCGCCCCGGGCCCGGGCGGCTGCGAGCGGCCGAGCATCTCCTTGGTCGCGCCCTGCCGGAAGGCCTCGGTGAAGCCCTGGGTGTGGGCGAGCATCTCGCGCACGGTGATGCCGGACGGCGTGCGCCGGTCGAAATCGGTGTCGGCGACGGCGGCGACGACCGCCTCCACCGCGGTGGCGGCGGCTTCCAGATCGAAGGCCGGTGTGGTCATGGGTCCTCCCGGAGCAGTGCGAACGACATGCCGAACCACCGGTGCGGCCCGGTCACCGGTTAGGACGAAGCGGGGCACAGAAATTCATCGCGGGCGCTCGAGATGTGCTTGCAACCTCGCGTCGCAACCCGTTCGTTAGCTGCGATCAGCGGCGAAATCCCCTGGTGGGGAGGAGAATTGATAGATGAAGGGTGATCGTGTGGAGATCGTCGTCGATACCGGCGACGGGTCTCGGAATTACGAAATTATCGCGACCAGAGCCGGGCGGCGGATCGAGACCCGCATCGCGCGCGGCATTGTGGAAGTCAGCGAGGTGACCCGGACCGGGAGTTCGGTACGCACCGCTCGCTTCATGGCGGGCCGGGTGCTGGCGCTCGTCGAGCATCCGGCCGACGACGGTCCGCTGCCCGGCGAGTGAGGAACGGCGGTTGCCGAGCGCCCCGATAGGGCGCATTCTCGACAGTGCCCGACTGCATCCGAGTGCCCGACTGCACCGCCCGGCAGACAGGAGCAACCCATGATCGATCGCATCGACGCCGTACCCGAGGCCGATTACGCCGAGCAGAGCATGCCCGCGTACCCGGCGGAAGCGGCAGAGCTCGAAACCCCTGATTCCGAGATCAATCCGCTCCCGGCCGACGACAACGGCTGGACCGCCTCCGAAGGCGATCTGGTGGAGCAGTCCATCGTCGTCCCCATGGACGACGACTACCCGATCTAACTCGACACGCCTGCCCGCACGGTGGCGTGCAACTCGCGCAGGCTCGAGCGTTCGGTCGCGACCTCGAGCACGCGCATGCCGTGGGCGTTTCCGGTGAGCTCGACGGCCAGTTCCGACGGGTCGACCTGCCGGTGCGGAATCCGGTAGGCGGCACACAACGCGGCCAGGTCCATGCCGTGCGGGGTCCCGAAGACCCGCTCGAACACGCCCGCGTATTGCGGATCGCCCTGTTCGAGCAGTTCGAAGATGCCGCCGCCGTCGTCATTGGCGACCACGATGGTGAGGTCCTCCGGCCGCGGTTCGCCCGGGCCGATGAGCAGCCCGGACGCGTCGTGCAGGAAGGTCAGATCACCCATCAGGGCCAGCGTGCGACCCGAATGGGTGAGGGCCGCACCGACTGCCGCGGAGACCGTGCCGTCGATGCCCGCGACGCCACGGTTCGAGAGCACCCGGACGCCGGGTCGCGGCCGCGCGACCAGCGCCGCGTCGCGCACCGGATTGGATGCGCCGAGCAGCAGTTGATCGCCCTCACGCAGGGCGTTCATGACCACCGCCGCCACATGCAAACCGGTCGGCTTCGGATGTCCGGCCAGCTCGGCCCGCACCACCGACACCGCCTTCTCGTTCAGCTCCCGGCACTGCTCGAGCCACTCCGGCCGGGGCGTGCCGTGGGTGACCGCGCGGGTACCCGTGCCGACCACATTGCCGGAGACATCGGGCCAGCGCGGACCGGTGGTCAGCGCGTACACGGTGACCTCCGGATCGGCCAGCACCTTCGACACCTGCCGGTGCAGGGTGGGCCGCCCGGTGATGATGGCCTGCTTGGGCTTCAGCAGCGACAACGCCAGCGGATGCAGCGCGGGCCCGTGCATGGGCGCGGTCGGCTCGGCGACCGTGGGCAGGGCCGCGAGCTCGGGACGGTGGCCCGCGCCGTGCCCGGAGATGACCACCGTGTCCGGGGTCAGATCGATATCGAGCGGCACATCGAGGGTGGCGTATTGCGTTGCCGTCCAAGGCCGGTCATCGGCCCGCCCGGCGGGAATCGCGGCACCGGCGGCCAGGTCCGGGACCAGCGGTTCGCGCAGCGGGATGTCGAAGTGCACGGGTCCGGCATTGCCGGAACGGGTGCCGCGGGCGGCGGCCAGCACGCGGCACACGGCCGAACGCCACACGCTGTTCTGCGACGGGTAGAGATCCTCGCCGGTTTCGACCTCGGCGAGCCCGAGGCTGATGGCCGCACGCACCTGGCTACCGAAGAGCCCGAACTGTTCGACTGTCTGGTTCGCGCCGGTGCCGAGCATCTCGTACGGCCGGTTGGCACTCAGCACGATCAGCGGAATGCGTGCGTAGTTGGCCTCGAGCACGGCCGGGCCGAGATTCGCCACGGCGGTACCGGAGGTCATCACCACGGGCACCGGCCGCCCGGCGGCCGCGGCCAGACCGATCGCCAGGAATCCGGCGCTGCGCTCGTCGATACGCATGTGCAGCCGGATGCGTCCGGCCTGGTCTGCGGCCTGTAATGCGAAGGCCAGCGGTGCGTTTCGCGATCCGGGGCACAGGACGACGTCCCGCACTCCGCCGCGGGCGAGCTCGTCGACGACGACGTGCGCCTGTGCAGTCGAAGGATTCACGCCCCAAGCCTCCCAGACAGCGATCATTCGCGCTGCGTCGCCCCGCTCACACCTACTGTGACAAGTTAGGCTTTGCTAACCTAAGCCAATGGCGAAGCGCAGCAAATATGTCAAGCCCGAGCACCGCGAGATACTCACCGCGGAAGTCCTGGCCAGCAAACGGATCAGCCCCAATTTCGTCCGCGTCACCCTCGGCGGGCCCGGACTGGCCGGATTCACCGCCATGGGATTCGACCAGTGGTTCCGGCTGTTCATGCCCGGCCGCGACGGCAGCCTGAAACTGCCCACCTCCGCCAGCAACCTCGGCTGGTACGCGCAGTACCTGATGATGGGCAAGGAGCATCGGCCGCTGGCGCGCAACTACACCGTGCGCGACTACCGGGCCGCCGGTTTCGGGGAGTTCGGCAGCACGGCGGAGATCGACATCGACTTCGTTTCGCACGGCGACGACAGCCCAGCCTCGGCGTGGGCGAACAACGCCACCCCCGGCAGCAAGGTCGGCCTGCTGGACGAGGGCATCACGTATCAGGCTCCCGACCACAGTGATTGGACCCTGCTGGTCGGCGACGAGAGCGCGCTGCCCGCCATCGGCGGCGTACTGCGGTCACTGCCGCGCGGCACGAAGGGCGCGGCGTACATCGAGATTCCGCATGCCGACGACGCCCAGGAACTGGGCGAACCCGCAGGCGTGCAGGTGAACTGGCTGGTCCGCGCGGATGCGCACGGCGAGGTGGGGGCGTTGGCCGCCGAGGCGGTACGGGCGGCGGACCTGCCCGGGCGGGGCGTCTACGCCATGGTCGCGGGCGAGCAGAAGCTGGCCGCGGGAGTGCGCCGGCAGCTGGCGCAGGAGCGCGAGATCCCCAAGGCGGACATCACTTTCACCGGTTACTGGCGAGTCGGTAAGTCCCAGGGCTGAATTCGGGACGTTCCGGAATTCGGGACGCGAGTGCCCGGGAACCACCTCCGCGGGCATTCGCGATCATCACCGAGTCTTACTTTCGGCGACCCTTCAGTGACTGTTCGCGGCCCCTCGCCGGGCCGCGAACCGGTCGGTCTAATTAGCCAGCGTGCTTCTGGACCAGGTCACCCAGGCGCGGAAGAGCCTCGGCGACATGCTTCTTCGCCGACGAGCGCATGGAGTTGTAGACCTTGGTCAGCGCCGGACGCGAGGATGCCTCGGCACGCGCGTCGGTCACCGACAGCAGCGCGTCGGCCACCTCGTCCTGCTTCGAGACGAGCAGATCGGCGAACGACCCCGAGCCACCGTTCTGGTATTCCGCCCAGTACGGCTCCAGCTGCTCGACGAACTTGGGCGCGAACGACTCCAGCGCGTCACCCACGATCGAGGGGCTGACCTTCTTGATCGCGGCGTAGCCGCCCTTGACGACGAGGCCCGACGCGCCGCCCTTGTCCGACACCTCCTCATCAAGAACCTTCACGGCGTCGCCGATGAAGGCCGAACGCTTGGCGTCATCGAGCAGGGATTCAGACAGTGCTGCAACCACTTTCAGGTTCCTCCGGATAGTTTTTCGATGAACGAGCGCACGCAACTATACGCATCGGCTTCCCCGCACACCGACGCCTACGTGCTGTTACTGCCGTAGCAGCAACAGCACTGTAAGCCCTCCGCAATCGATTGGCAGCGTTTCACTTTCGGCAACCATTCGGTCCGCGTTCATTAACGGCGAGTAGCAAGCGACCGATCGCATCTTCCGGCAACCCTGTCCGCTAACAATCAGCGCGCTTGTCCGATGGCCGAATCCCGCCGCCGAGGGTCCGACGTGACGCACAAAACACCGCGCCGAACTGCGGTGGGGCTTCACCACGGCGCAAAGCGGAACAGTATGTTCGAACCCGTGACCTTCAATGCGACGCTGTGGCGGCCCGTTCCGGGATTCGAGAACCTCACCGATATCACGTACCACCGGCACATCGAGCAGGGCACGGTACGGATCGCCTTCGATCGCCCCGAGGTACGCAACGCTTTCCGGCCGCACACCGTCGACGAGCTCTACCGCGCCCTCGACCACGCCCGCATGACCCCCGATGTCGGCGCGGTCCTGCTCACCGGGAACGGACCCAGCCCCAAGGACGGCGGCTGGGCCTTCTGCTCCGGCGGCGACCAGCGCATCCGCGGGCGCAACGGCTACCAGTACGCCTCCGGCGAGACCGCCGACACCGTGGACGTGGCCCGCGCGGGCCGGCTGCACATCCTGGAAGTGCAGCGGCTCATCCGCTTCATGCCCAAGGTGGTCATCGCGCTGGTGAACGGCTGGGCCGCGGGCGGCGGGCACAGCCTGCACGTCACCTGCGACCTCACCCTGGCCTCGCGCGAGCACGCGCGGTTCAAGCAGACCGACGCCGACGTGGGCAGCTTCGACGCCGGCTACGGCAGCGCCTACCTGGCGAAGATGGTGGGACAGAAGTTCGCCCGCGAGATCTTCTTCCTGGGGCGGCCCTACACCGCCGAGGAGATGCATCAGATGGGCGCGGTCAACGCGGTCGTGGATCACGAGCGGCTCGAGGACGTGGCGCTGGAGTGGAGTGCGGAGATTCTCGGCAAGTCGCCGCAGGCCATCCGGATGTTGAAGTACGCCTTCAACCTCCAGGACGACGGACTGGTCGGTCAGCAGCTGTTCGCGGGCGAGGCGACGCGCCTGGCCTACATGACCGACGAGGCGGTCGAGGGACGCGACGCGTTCCTCCAGAAGCGTGAGCCCGACTGGAAACCGTACCCGTACTACTTCTGAGTTTCTGAACTCTCCAGACTCTCAGGGGCTTCGCCCCCGAACCCCCACATACGGCAAACAGCGAGCTGTCATGCTGCATTCATGGAGATACTGAGCAGTCGGGTCATCCTGCGGCCAACTGACCACGAGCGGACGCTGGCGTTCTATCGCGACTCGCTCGGCCTGGCCATTGCCCGCGAGTATCCGGGCGGGACGGTCTTTTTCGCGGGACAGAACCTGATCGAGGTGGCCGGGCACGGGCGTGCGGACGACGCCCCGAGCGGATTCGCCGGGGCCATCTGGTTGCAGGTGCGTGATTGTGACGACACCGCCGCGGAACTCGCGCTGCGCGGCGTGCCGATCGACCGCGCGCCGCAGCGCGAACCGTGGGGGCTCATCGAAATGTGGGTCCTCGACCCCGACGGGGTGCCCCTGGTCTTCGTGGAAATTCCCGCGAATCACCCGATCCGGCGGGACATTCGGGGCGACTGAGTCCGCCCCACCGCGACCGCGCCGAGCGCCCCACCACCTCCTTAGCACGAAGGTAACTGTGAAATGCGTCGGGGGGCACCGGTTAACGGCGGACAAACGGTATAGCGCAGACTGATCGGTGTGTCTGCCGAACTGCTCGTTCTGCTGATCGTTGTTTGCACAGCCTTGGCATTCGACTTCACCAACGGATTCCACGACACCGCGAACGCGATGGCCACTTCCATTGCGACCGGTGCGCTCAAGCCCCGTACCGCCGTACTCCTGTCCGGCGCGCTGAATCTCATCGGCGCGTTCCTCAGCGTCGCCGTCGCCGCGACGGTCGCCAAGGGCATCGTGGACCTCTCGGAGGTGAGCGGGCGGGCGCTGCTCGACATCGTCTTCGCCGGTCTCGTCGGCGGCATTCTGTGGAATCTGTTCACCTGGCTGTTGGGTTTGCCGTCGAGTTCCTCGCACGCGCTCTTCGGCGGCATCATCGGATCCACCATCGCCGCACTGGGCTGGCACGGCGTGATCTGGGCCCGCGGCAGCGACGGTGTGCTCGCCAAGATCATCATTCCGGCCGTGCTCTCCCCGGTCGTGGCCGCGCTGGTGGCCGCCACCGCCTCCTGGGTGGTGTACCGGATCACGCAGCGCAGCAACGAGAAGACGGTGTCGAAAGGCTTCCGCTGGGGGCAGATCGGTACCGCCTCCCTGGTCTCGCTGGCGCACGGCACCAATGACGCGCAGAAGACCATGGGCATCATCTTCCTGGCGCTGATCGCGCACGGTACGGCCAAGCCCACCGATCAGATCCCGCTCTGGGTCATCGTCGCCTGCGCCGTCGCCATGGCGGCGGGCACCTGCGTGGGTGGCTGGCGCATCATCCGCACCCTGGGCAAGGGCCTGGTCGACATCGTGCCGCCGCAGGGCTTCGCCGCCGAATCCACCAGTGCGGCGATCATTCTGACCTCGGCCCACTTCGGCCTGCCCATGTCCACCACCCAGGTGGTCACCGGATCCATCCTCGGTTCGGGCATCGGCCGGCCGGGCGCGGAGGTGCGCTGGGGCGTGCTGGGCCGGATGGCCACCGCCTGGGTGCTGACGCTGCCGCTGGCCGCGATCGTGGGCGGACTGTGCTGGGCGTTGCTGCACGGCATCGGCGGCACCACCGGTGTGCTGGTGGTGTTCGCGCTGCTGATCGTCATGGCCACGCTGATCTGGATGCGGTCCAGGCGCGCGGCGGTGAACTCGCACAACGTCACCGACGACTGGGACGACACGCCCGCCCCGGCCCCCAAGAACAACACCGCGGCCGGCCGCAAGGACGACACTGCGGCTGGCCGCAAGGACGACACCGTCGGAATCGGTTAGGAGGACCGGATGCACAACTTCCTGCACAACCTCACCGATCTGTGGCGAGTGACGCTGGCCGCGTTGATCTTCGGAGCCGGACTGCCCACGGTGTTCGCCGCCGGCATCCGCTTCCGCGCCCAGGTGGACGATGGTGCGACCGGTTCCGCCCGGACCGTGGCGATGGCCGTCTCGATGCTCTGCTTCGGGGTGGTCATGATCGCGGTGGTCCTCGGTGTGCTCTACATCGCCAAGGACTTCCTGGCCACCCGACTCGGAATTCACCTGCTCGGCGCGTGACGCCGCCTCATCGAAAGGCACGCTCGTGAGCACCCCCGAATCGAACCCGGCCCCGAATCCGCCGCCGCGCACCAATGTTCTGCAGAAGGTGCTGGCGTGGTTGAAAGCCGGATACCCGCAGGGTATTCCGCAATCGGACTACGTGGCGCTGCTGGCGGTACTGCATCGGCGGCTCACCGACTACGAGGTTCACCTCGTCGTGGAGGAACTGATCCGCGACCGCGTGGCCGCCTCCGACATCGAGCGCGCCGACATCGAGGCGGCGATTGCCCGAGTTGCCAAGGAGCAGCCCGGCGAGGACGATATCGCTCGGGTGGCCTCCAGGCTCGCAGCCGGTGGATGGCCGCTGGCGACACCGACGTCCGACTGACCGCACGAGACCCTGCAGCATCGACAACCGGGCGCCGACCCCTCCGCGCGCCGCCACCCCACGGAATGACACGATCGCGAACGTGAGCAATACCCTCCGAATTCTTCCCATGCCCACCGGCGCAGCGGTGGGCGAAGTATTGCCGCATCTCCGAGAAGCCTTGGAGGGCAACGGTCCCGCCTGGCTCCCGGTTCCCACCGCCGACCGCCGCGAGGCCCAGCGCCTGAGCGGCAGCCTGCGGCCCGGCGAGGAGATCGACGAGGAGGTGGCCCTGGTGGTCACCACCTCCGGCACCACCGGAAACCCCAAGGGCGCCATGCTCACCGCGGCCAATCTGCGGGCCAGCGGCGATGCCACCCACGACCGGCTGGGCGGGCCCGGCCAGTGGTTGCTGGCGTTGCCGACCCATCACATCGCGGGCATTCAGGTGCTGCTACGCAGCATTCTGGCCGGGACCGAACCGACCATGCTGGACGTCTCCGGCGGCTTCCTCCCCGAGGCGCTGGTCGGCGCGATCGCGAGCATGCGCGGCCCGCGCCGCTACACCTCGCTGGTCCCCACCCAGTTGATCAAAGCGCTCGACGAGCCCGCCGCCACCGCGGCCCTCGCCTCGCTGGACGGCATCCTCGTCGGCGGAGCCGCAACCCCGAAGCCGGTACTCGAACGCGCTCGTGCGGCGGGCCTCACCATCTTCCGCACCTACGGCATGAGCGAAACCTGCGGCGGCTGCGTGTACGAGGGAGTACCGCTGACGGGCACCAAGGTACGCATCGAGGACGGCCGGGTGCTGCTCGGCGGCGACACCGTCGCCAAGGGCTACCGCAATATCCCCGACCACCCCGCCTTCGCCGAACCCGGCTGGTTCCGCACCGAGGACGCGGGCCACTTCGAGGACGGCGTGCTCGCCATCACCGGCCGCCTCGACGAGGCGATCATGACCGGTGGCCTCCTGGTCATCCCCCAGGTGGTCGAGGCCGTCCTCATCACCCACCCGGCCATCTCCGAATGCGTCGTCCTCGGCCTCCCCGACGAACGCCTCGGCCAGCGTGTGGCCACCGCCATCGTCCTGGCCCCGGGCGCGACCGCCCCGGTCCTCGACGAACTCCGCGAACACGTGGTCGCCGAACTCGACGCCATTGCCGCACCCCGCGAACTGGCCGTCCTGGAAGAACTCCCGCTCCGCGGCCCCGGCAAACCAGACCGCGCCAAGCTGCGCGAACTACTGCTGGCTGCCTCCCCGAACTGATCCGGAAGTCGGGCCAGAGCCCTCTGGTCCGGGCGTTCGGGCCTGTCCGGAGGTTCGGGCCTGTCCGGGGGTTCGGGCCTGTCCGGGGGTTCGGGCCTGTCCGGGGGTTCGGGCCTGTCCGGGGGTTCGGGCCTGTCCGGGGGTTCGGGGGCAGCGCCCCCGAGTTGCTCCTGGGGGTTCGGGGGCGAAGCCCCTGAGAGTTACGAGAGTTGTCTCCCCCCTCTTGCGTCGGCCGCGCAATGCCGGTGCAAGGGGGGTGCAAGACCCGCCCCGCATGGTCTAGGCATGACTTCTTACACACCTGCTGAGACTCTCGCCATCGAGGCGGACGGCTTGGTCAAGGTCTTCGGGGAGCAGCGGGCCGTTGACGGCGTGAGTCTCGCGGTGCCGCGGGGTGCCGTCTACGGCGTGCTCGGACCCAACGGGGCCGGCAAGACCACGACCATCCGCATGCTCGCGACCCTGCTGCGCCCCGACGGCGGCAGCGCCCGGATCTTCGGCCGCGATGTATTGACCGAACCGACCGCGGTGCGCTCCCTGATCGGCGTGACCGGCCAGTACGCGTCCGTCGACGAAAAGCTCTCGGCCACCGAGAATCTCGTGATCTTCTCACGACTACTCGGCCTGTCCCGCCGCGATTCGCGGGTCAAGGCCGCCGAACTGCTCGAGGAGTTCGGCCTGACCGAGGCCGCCGACAAGCCCCTGGAGAACTTCTCCGGCGGCATGCGTCGCCGCCTGGATCTGGCCGCCAGCCTGATCTCGCGCCCGCCGCTGCTGTTCCTCGACGAGCCGACTACCGGCCTGGACCCGCGTACCCGCGCCCAGATGTGGGACACCATCCGCCGCCTGGTGCGGGAGGGCTCGACGGTGCTGCTCACCACGCAGTACCTGGACGAGGCCGACCAACTGGCCGACCGGATCGCGGTCATCGACCGCGGCAAGGTGATCGCCGACGGCACCTCCGACGAGCTCAAGTCCTCGGTCGGCCTGTCCGCCCTGCAGCTGACACTGACCGACCGCGACCGCATCGAGGAGGCCCGAATCCTGCTGGGCGAGTTCCTTTCCCACGCGGCCGGGCATCCGGTCGAGGCCACCGTCTCCCCCGAGGCGGGCCGCATCACCGCGCCCCTGCCCGACCCCTCCATCACCACCGACATCCTGATCCGGTTGCGCGAGCACGACATCCGGATCGAAGAAATCAATGTCGCCAAGCCGAGCCTGGACGAAGTGTTCTTCGCACTCACCGGCCACGCCGCCGAGGACGACGACGAGACCGAACGGAGCGCGGCATGACCACGACTCTCACCGCCCCGACCGGGCGGCACGCGGCCGAGGCCGCGCCCATTCCCGAAGTGAGCAACCATATTCCGTTCAAGCAGACCGTGGCGAACTCGTTCACCATGGCCTACCGCGGAATCCTCAAGATCAAGCACAATCCCGAACAGCTCTTCGATGTCACCGTGCAGCCGATCCTGTTCACGGCGCTGTTCGCGGGCATCTTCGGCGGGGCCATCGCGCACAGCGTGTCCGGCTACCTGCCGATCCTGATCCCGGGTCTGCTGGTGCAGACGGTGGTGCTGACCTCCGTGGTCACCGGCACCCAGATGCGCGAGGACATGGACAAGGGCGTCTTCGATCGCTTCAAATCCCTTCCCATCGCCCGTATTTCGGCCCTGGCGGGTGCGCTGCTGGCGGATATGGTGCGCTACGGCCTGGCGACGGTGCTGACCATCGGCATGGGCATGGTCCTCGGCTACCGACCGCACGGCGGGTTCATCGCCGTGGTGGTCGCCGGACTGCTGGTGGTGTTCTGTTCCTTCGCGGTCAGCTGGATCTGGGCGCTGGTCGGCATCACCGGTAAGAGCGCGGCCGCGGTACAGGGCATCTCGATGATGATCATGTTCCCGCTGACCTTCATGTCCGGCGCGTTCGCCCCGGTGTCGACCATGCCGGGCTGGCTGCAGGGCATCGACAAGGTCAACCCGATCTACTACATGGTCAATGCCGCCCGTGAACTGATGAACGACAACATCTACAGCCACAACCTGGTGTATTCGATCATCGGCTCGGTGCTGGTAATCGTGATCTTCGCCCCGCTGGCGGTGAAGGCGTACATGCGGCGCGCTTGACGCGCTGTTACTCGCCCCGCGGTTGGAACGCCCGTCCATCGAGAAATTCGATGGACGGGCGTTCTGTTATGGTCGGTCCGGTGCATCCGTCCCCCGCCTCCACAGACCGAATCTCCATTCGGTCGAATTGGTGTGCGTGGTTGACGGGTGTCGTGATTGTCATGGGCCTCATTGCCGCGGTCGCGGGATGGGGCTCGTCACAGCGCGATTCGCTGGTGGTGGGCGGGCCGGTGGTCGCTGCCACACAGTCGCAGGTCACGCAGGATTCCGGGCATCCGGCGGTCGATCCGGCCCCGGTCTGCCGCAAGCAGGAGCAGCCGGCCTCCGATCCCACCGGCACGCTGGTGTCACCGCCGCGGGTCCTGGGCGATCAACTCGCCGCGGCCTGTGCGGTCTTGCAGCCGGAATTCCATCATTCGCAACTGTTTTCACTCGGAAAGCAACCGCGCGCGCCCACTCTTCCGGTGGCGGCTCCGCATCTGACGACCGTCCTGATCATTTAGAGCTTGCTCGATGATCCAGCACCTTTTCGTCATTCTCGATGCAGCCGTTGAGGAGTACACGCATGTCCCGAAAACTGAAGAATTCCAAGGCCAGAAAGTCGTTGGCCGGGCTCGCCGCGGTGGCGGCCGTCTGCCTGCTCGCCATTGCCGCCTTCCAAATGCTGGGCGACGACAAGAAATCCGATAAACCGGCCGCGGCGGCCGAGGTGAATCCCGCGTATGCGCAGCTGGCGAAGATGGCCCGCCGCGACGCCCACGATCCGTTGGCCATGGGCCGCGCCGACGCCCCGGTCGTGATGGTCGAATACTCCGACTTCCAGTGCCCGTACTGCAAGGTGTTCGCCACCAAGATCGAGCCACAGCTCATCGCCGACTATGTCGACAAGGGCGTCCTGCGCATCGAATGGCGCAGCATGGCCATCTTCGGCGCGGAGTCCGAGGACGCCTCGCGCGCGGCCTGGGCGGCCGGGCAGCAGGGCAAGTTCTGGGAGTACCACCGGGCGCTGTTCGATCACGCGCCCGCGAAGAAGAACACCGGCGCTTTCACCCGCGACAAGCTCACCGAATTGGCCACCACCGCAGGCGTTCCCGATCTCGACAAGTTCCGCGCCGACCTGGACTCCCCCGCCGCCACCGCGGCCGTGCAGGCGGATGTGAACGAGGGCATCAATATCGGCGTGAACTCGACCCCCGCGTTCCTGATCAATGGCCGCCCGATCCTGGGCGCGCAGCCGATCGAGCAGTTCCGCGCCACCGTCGACGCCGCCGCCAAGGCCGCGGGTGAGGCCACGGAATGACCGGCGGCATCGGCTTCTTCGCCGCTTTCCTGGGCGGCCTGCTGGCATTGCTGAGTCCGTGCAGCGCCCTGCTGCTGCCGAGCTTCTTCGCCTACTCCTTCGAGAACCAGGGCAAGCTGCTGGCCCGCACCGGCGTCTTCTACCTGGGCCTGTGCACCACATTGGTGCCGCTCGGCGCGGCGGGCTCGATGGCCGGGCGGCTGCTGGTCGGCCATCGTGAACTGCTGATCGCCATCGGCGGCTGGACCATCATCGTGCTCGGTGCGGTCCAGATCCTGGGCCGCGGTTTCGCTTTCGGCTTCGCCCAGCGCGCCGCCGCCAAACAGGGCCGACCCGAGCAGACCGGCGCGGTGTACCTGCTGGGCCTGGTCTACGGCCTGGCGGGCTTCTGCGCGGGCCCGATCCTGGGCTCGATCCTCGCGGTGGCCGCTCTCGGCGGCTCCCCGATCCACGGCGGCCTGCTGCTGGCGGTCTACGCCCTGGGCCTGGCCGCCCCGCTGTTCGTGCTGGCCTCCCTGTGGGACCGCTTCGAACTGGGCAAACGAAAGTGGCTGCGCGGCCGCACCTTCCAGCTCGGCCGCCTCGAACTGCACACCACCTCGGTGCTCTCGGGCCTGTTCTTCATCGCCCTCGGCGCCCTGTTCCTGGCCTTCGACGGCACCGCCGCGCTGCCCGGAATCCTCAGCGCCGACACCGAATTCGAGTTGGAGAACCGGGTCAAACAGCTCGGCGATCTGGTCTCCAACAGCACGGTGCTGTTGGTGCTCGCGGCGGGCGTCCTCGGCCTCACGGCGTGGCGGTTGCGCAGTGGCGAGAAAACCGAAAGCCGTTGAGGCACAGCCTCAGCAGGTGCCGTTGATCGCCGCGAGGTGCGTCAGGATCCGGTCGGCCGCCTTGCGGCGTCCCAGGCCGGAGACCGCGGTGCGGGCGGCGGTGATCCGATCCTCGCCGACCAGGGCGCGGTGCAGGTCCAGTTGCCGCCGCCACTGCATCGACGGGTAGTCCTGACGCCCGAATACCTTGGGCGTCAGGACGATCAGCTCCAGACCGCGCTCGATGTGCTGCCCGGTGGCCAGCAGGTAGGTGCCGACCGCGCAGCTCATCGAGCCGATCTGGGGCAGGTCCCAGTACTGGCCGCCCATGACCCGGACGGCGGCGTCGACGAGCTGGGCGGTGGTGTCGCGCATCAGATCGGCGTGCCCGTGCAGCACGTGGGCGTCGACGAGGGCGGCGATGTAGATGAAGGTCGCCGGACCCGGCATGCCGATGGTGTGCGGAAAGTCCATCAGGGCCGGCACCTGCCGGAAGCGGCGCAGTCCGGTGCCGATATCGCCTTCGGCGAGTTCGATTTCCGCCAGCGCGGCGGCGACGGCGGCGAGCCGGTGGTTGGGTTTGGTGATCACGGCGTCGGCGGACAGCTCACCCACCACGTCGAGGGCGGGCGCGAGCGCCCGCCGGGCCTCGCCGGGCTCTCCGACACCGGCCAGCGTGATCGCCAGCAGCGCACGGATCTCCACCGCCTCGTCGCGGGCGCGCAACCGCTCCAGCAGTTCGACGGCCTGCCGGTAGTAGCCGATCGCCCGGGCGTAGTTCGCGGACTGGCCGTGCATGCTGCCGAGATGCTGCGCGGTCATGGCGATGCCCCAGGTGTCGCCCGTGCCGGTGAGCGTCATGGCGGTCTCGGCGTCCTTGATCGAGCGGAACACCATGCCGTCGTTCTCGGCCAGGTTGGCGCGCAGGAGCAGGGCCGCGAGCTGGATCTGCTCGTCTGGCGACCGGACGCCCGCGCTCAACCGCCGGGCCAGTTGCCAGGTGTTTCGGGGGCCGGTGGCCAGTTCACCGAGGTAGCGGGTCACCGGGGTCATCGGCGCGCCCGAGGTCAGCAGACGGCGAATGGTGGTCCGCAAGCGCGCGGCATCACGAAAACCGGCGGCGGTGAACATCAGATGCATGCCGAGCATCAACTGGCCGTAGACGGTCAGATCGGTCTCGGCCGCCACGCTCGGCGGGGTGACCGGCGGCAATGCGAGAATGCGCGGCGACCAGCTGATCAGTTCCGCGTGCGCGCCACGCAGCATCCACAGTCCGGCGAGGATCGGGAACACCGTGTGCACGGTCTCGAGGTCGCGCTGCTCCAGCGCGCGGCGCAGCACGGCGATCAGATTGTCGGCCTCCGCACCGAGCGCCAGCAGCGCGGGCACCTGTTCGTCGGTGCTGTAGCGGCGCGCGGTGTCCAGCGCGAATTCCCTGGCCCACCGCGACATCCGGTCCATGACCAGATCGATCTCACCGGTGCCGGCCAGCTGTTCCTCACCGAATTCGCGGACGGTCTCGAGCATCCGGTAGCGGGTGCAGCCCGCCTCGTCCTCCAGCACCGCCAGCAGTGACTGGCTGACCAGTCCGTCGAGAGCCATTGCGGGATCATCGATTTCGGGCCCGGACAGCAGGTTTTCGGCTGTCTCCAGGGTGAATCCGGCCGGTAGTCGGCACAGTCGGCGCAGGGCCACCCGCTGGGATTCGTCGAGCAGATTCCAGCTCCACTCGATCACCGCGTGCAAGGTGCGATGCCGCTGCGGCGAACTGCGGTCTCCGCTGCGCAGCAGCGCGAATCGATGGTCGAGCCGGGAGTCGATCTCCTCGACGCTCATGGTTCGCACCCGCGCCGCGGCGAGCTCGATGGCCAGCGGCAGCCCGTCGAGGGTGCGGCACAGCCGGGCCACCACCTCGGGATTCAGCCGCACCGAGGGCCGCACCGCGCGGGCACGCGCCTCGAACAGATCCGTGGCGGGTGATCCGGCGGCGTCGATCGCCAAGGGCGGCAACGGATAGACGGCCTCGGCCATGAGCTCCAGCGGTGCGCGGCTGGTGGTGAGCACCGTCAGCTGATCGCTCACCCCGACCAGATCGGCCACCACCTCCGCGACCGGCTCGATGAGGTGCTCGCAGTTGTCGAGAATCAGCAGCGTCGGCCGCACCGCCAGCGCGTCGCGCAGCTTCTGCCGGATATCGCGGCCGGTCGCCGTCTGCCGCAGCAGGGCCGGGTCCCGCATGATGTCGGCCACCCCGAGGGTGGTCGCGATGGCCGTCTCGATCTCGAGCCGGGTATCGGCCGTGCTCTCGGAATCCGCACGCAGCGACGCCAATTCGACCAGCGTCACCGCCGTCTCGTGCGCAATCCGCGCACCCAGCTCATTGGCGATGCGGGTCTTGCCGGTCCCGCCCGGACCGAGCACGGTCACCACGCGCGAAAACCGCAGGATCTGTTCCAGCGCGGCCAGATCCGCTTCCCGCCCCAACAGCGGATTCGGGGCGGCCCGCAACCCGATGGCAGGCTCCCCCGCCGGTTCGCGCGCCTCGGCCGTCGCCGCCCGACTCGACAGCGCACGGCCCTCGCCGGATGCGAAGCCACGCCGTGCACCCGACGAATCCCGGTGCGGGTTACCGCCGTTCAGCAGGCTGCCGGTATTCAGCGGGCGGCCTTCGCCCGACCCCGAAATTTCGGCGTGCGCCATACCGCCGCGCCCGTGGGCCTCGGAAACTGCCGCGCCGATATCGGATACGGCGGCCGATCCGGGCACCGCGTCCGCGGTCCCGCGACCGGTCGAGGATCCCTGCTCGCCGCGCAGGATCGCGGTGTTCAGGGCGACGAGTGCGGGGCCGGGGTCCGCGCCGAGTTGATCGACCAGGCGGGTGCGCAGGGTGGCGAAGACGTCGAGGGCCTCGTTGGTGCGGCCCGCCGCGGCGAGCAGGCGCATGAGGGTGCCGTGGGCCGGTTCGTCGAAAGGGTCGGCGGCGACGGCACGTTCGGCCAGTTCGATGGCGGCGGGCAGGTCACCGATGGCCTCGCGGGCGGCCAGTTCCAGGGCGTCCAGGGCGCGGAGGCGGGTGGCGCCGAGGGCCGCGAGTTCCTCGGCGACAGGGCCCGGCGGGAGATCGGCGGCGGGTTCACCGCGCCAGAGGCTCCGCGCGGCGGTCAGCAGGGTCAGGCAGGTGTGGTCGTCACCGGTCGTATGGGCTTGGCGGGCTTGCTTTTCCAGCTGCTGGGCCAAGGTCAGGTCGACCTGCTCGGGGGCGAGGACCAGACGGTATCCGGCCGGGCCGATTTCCAGCGCGCCGTCGGGCAGCGCGGAACGTAGTCGCGAGACCTGCGTGTGCAGCGCGTTCATGGGCGCACGCGGCGGGGTGTCGCCCCAGACCTCGTCGATCAGGGCCTGCGCGCCGCGACTGCGACCGGGGTGGATGGCCAACGCCGCCACCAGCAGGCGGGCCCGGGCTCCGGGTACGGCGGCGAGCGCACCGTCGCGGCGCAGTGCGATCTCGCCCAGCAGGGCCACCAGGGTCGAGTCGACCACGTCCGCCACCCGCGCGCTTCCCGTGCTCGAACTGCCGTTTTCCGAAATCATTCCTCGCCAATCCTAGGTGAGCCATCGGGCCGATGCCGGATGTGTCCGATGGCGAGCTGCCTGGTTTACCCGATCGTTCCGACTCGTTTCAACAGGTTTTGCGCAGGGCGGGTCCGCGGGGCTCAGCAACGCCTAGGCTCATGCCATGGCCGAATTCGACATTCACCGGGAAACGGTCATCAAGGCCGATCCCACCCAGCTCCAGGCACTCATCGACGATTTCCACCAGTGGCGCAAGTGGTCGCCCTGGGAGGACACCGACCCCGCCATGGAACGCGTCTACAGCGGCGCGGACCGCGGCATCGGGGCCCGCTACTTCTGGAACGGCAATCGCAAGGCCGGGCGCGGCGATATGGAGATCACCTCCGCCACCGCCGAGGCGATCGGCATCAAACTCAACTTCGAGAAGCCGTTCAAGGCATCCAACCATGTCACCTTCGAATTCCGGCCGGCCGGCGACACCACCGCGGTGACCTGGCGGATGACCGGGCAGCAGAACGGCATCATGGCGATCGTCGGCAAGCTGATGCCGATGGATCGCCTGGTGGGCAAGGACTTCGAGAAGGGTCTGGCCCAGCTCAAGGCCGCCGCCGAGGCCTGACCCCGGCACAGCCGTACTCGGGGAGGCGCGCCCGCCGACGCTCGCATTAGGCTGCGGTGCATGGCTACAGCAGCGCAGTGGATCGAGGGCGCGCGGCCGCGCACCCTTCCGAACGCCATCGCCCCGGTCCTGGCGGGCACGGGGGCGGCCGCCTCGATCGGCGGGTTCGTGTGGTGGAAAGCGGTACTGTGCCTGCTGCTTTCGGTGGCCCTGATCATCGGTGTGAACTACGCCAACGACTACTCCGACGGCATTCGCGGCACCGATGACGAGCGGGTCGGCCCGCTGCGCCTGGTCGGCTCCAAGCTGGCCGCGCCCGCGGCCGTCCGTAATGCCGCCGTCGCCTGCCTGGCCCTGGGCGCGGTGATCGGCCTGATCCTGGTGGCCACCAGCGCCTGGTGGCTGATCCTGGTGGGCGCGGGCTGCCTGGCCGGCGCCTGGTTCTACACCGGCGGCCGGAACCCTTACGGCTACAGCGGCTTCGGTGAGATCGCGGTGTTCGTGTTCTTCGGCCTGGTGGCGGTGCTGGGCACCGAGTTCGTGCAGGCCGGGAAGGTGGATTGGGCCGGGCTGGCGTGCGCGGTCGCGGTGGGTTCGTTCTCCAGCGCCGTGCTGGTCACCAATAATCTGCGCGATATTCCGACCGATACCGAGTCCGGCAAGCTCACCCTGGCCGTGCGGCTGGGCGACACTCGCACCCGCACACTGCATCTGGTGCTGCTGGCGGTGCCGTTCCTGGCGAGCCTGGTGCTGGTGGCGCGGACGCCGTGGGCGTTGGCCGGGTTGATCGCGCTGCCGTTGGCCTTGAAGGCCAACGAGCCGGTGCGGTCCGGCAAGAACGGGCCGGGTCTGATTCCCGCCCTTGCCGGTACCGGTCTGGCCATGCTGGTGTGGTCGATCCTGACCGCCGTCGCGCTGGCGATCTCGGGGCTCTAGTCGCCGTCGGGGCTGTTTACTCTTTGTCCGGCACCAGGACGCCGAGTACCCAGTTCACCAGCGAGATGATCACGCCGCCGAGTACCGCGGCCCAGAAGCCGTCCACCCGCAGCCCGTAATCCGTGGTGCCGGTGATCTTCGCGGTCAGCCACAGCATGAGCGCGTTGATCACCAGCAGGAACAGGCCCAGCGACACCACGATGAAGGGGAACGAGAGCAGTTTCACGATCGGTTTCACCAGCATGTTCACCAGGGCGAACACGACGGTGATGGCGGCGATCACCAGAATCTTGCTCTGCGTGGTGTCTTCGGGGGTTTTGATCTCGATGCCGGTCACCCAGGCGGCAGCCAGCCAGATGGCCACGCCGTTGATCAGCAGACGTATCAGGAGCGTCATGCCCCGATCGTAGGGCGAGATCAGCGCGGAGGCCGGACATCCGGGGCGCGGCTCGAGTGTTCACTCGAGGCAGCCCCGGTCAGGCCGCCCGGTCGAGATGACCGGATACGGCGTCCCGCAGGGCCGCCACCGCGTCGTCGTCGCCGAGCAGGCGGCGGGTGACGGCATTGGGCGCACGCAGCACGGCCAGCATCATGTGCCCGGCCACGATGCGGTCATCCTTACGGGCCAATGCCTCCCGCAGTGACAGCTCGATCACCTTCTTGGATTCCTTGGTGAACGGAATGTGG
This sequence comes from Nocardia sp. NPDC059240, assembly GCF_042753865.1. Taxonomy (NCBI): domain Bacteria; kingdom Bacillati; phylum Actinomycetota; class Actinomycetes; order Mycobacteriales; family Nocardiaceae; genus Nocardia; species Nocardia sp. NPDC059240. The sequence continues at coordinate 466,329 of NZ_JBHZAC010000006.1, forward strand.
CCGCGCGGACCGCCTTCCGAGCCCCAGTACTTGCCCCAGCGGGACTTCTCCTCGGGGACGGCCGCCTGGTCGAGGGCGTTCTCACCGAACGTGGCCTCCAGGCTCTCGCGCACGGCGTCCAGGTCGATGCCGATGGAACGCAGGGCTTCCGCATCCTCCGGGCCGAGCGGTTCGCTACTCCGCTTGCGGGCCACCGCGTCTCGCACCCGCTCGGCGGTGAGTCCTTGTGCCCCAAGGACTTCCCGTAGCGCTTCGTCCGGGCTGCCGAGCAACCCGAGCAGCACGTGCTCGACCTCGATGGTCGACGAGCACAGGTCCCGGGCTTCCTCCTGCGCCATGACGATCGCGTATTTGGCCGCCTTGTCGAATCGTTCGAACATCAGCGGATACCGCCCTTCCGGTTGTACTTCTGGTGGACCGCCTGCCGGCTGACCTCGAGCGCGTCTGCGATGGCCTGCCAGGACCAGCCCTGCTTGCGGGCATTGCCGACCTGGATGGTCTCGAGCCGCTCGAGCAACCGACGCAGTGCCAGCACCGCGCGGAGCCCGACCTGGGGGTCGGGGCTGCCGGCGGCGGCCGCCAGAGTCGTTGCTTCACTCATGACTGTCAATTTACGTTGACACTCACGGCGCGTCAACGAAAATTGACAGATTCGGGAGGATGTTCGCTGCCGGAGAAAGGGCCCGGTTCGAAAGTTGTTCAGCCCCAGAGGGTCAGGGGCGCGAACTCACGCACGGAGTCCGCCCAGTCCCATACGGTGTCCGGATCGACGGGGATGCCACCCTGCAGGCACAGCCGCCAGCCGCGCGGATCCTTCTCCCAGATATCGCCGTCCCGATCCCGGTACAGCCCATAAGCCGCGGGCTCCCCGCTCGGCAATGTCAACGAACGGACACCACCGAGCCCGACTGTGACATTGATATCTAGAACCGCCCGCGGTTGCTGCCCCAATTCGACTCCTGATTTGTTGTTGTTTCAAACTATTGGAGCAGAGCGGTGTACCGTCCAGTCCCCCACCCGGAGACCGCGGGGGTATCCGTCGGCAACCGAGCGTGTACCTGACGGCGATACAAGTAAGGTCAGCCTAAGTAAATGGATGGAGTACCCACGTTCGGCGAGTACATTCGCCAGCGCCGCACCACCGCGAATCTCACGCGCCCGCAGCTGGCCTGGTTGGCCAACCTCTCGGTGCCGTATCTGACCAAGATCGAAGGCGGCGCCAACCCGTCACGCCGGGTGATCGAATCCCTCGGCACCGCACTGAAACTGCCGCCGGCCGAATTCGAATACGCCCTGGTGCTGGCCGAGGGGCCGTTACCGCGGATCGAAGCCGACCATCCGACCCCGGCCGACCAGGAGTACCTGGACCTGCTCAACCCCGCGATCGGTGCCTACATCACCGGACTCTATGACATCGTCGCGATCAATACCGCCCACCGGGAACTGTTCCTCGAGCTCGACCCGGGCACCAACTACCTCGAGTGGCTGATCTTCAATCCGGTCGCGCGCACGGTGATGGTGAACTGGGACGCCGAGACCCGCATGGCCGCCAGCCGCTTCCGCATGCAGCTGGCCCGCAGCGGCGAGGACGAGCGCGGCGGCGAGATCCTCGCCAAATGCCTGACCGATTCGGACTTCGCGCTGATGTGGCGATCGGATGCGGTCGCCGCCGAACGCAGCCATCTGGTCAAGCTGGTCCGCGATCCCCGGACGCTGGCCATCACCGAGTTGCGGATCAATCTCTGGCGGACACAATCGACGCTGCAGTCGTGGCTGTTGGTGTTGGGCACGACGGTCGATCAACCGACCGCGGTGACCCGTCCGGTGGTGCGCCGACGCCCCGAAACGTCAAGGCCTGTTAACATCAATAAGGCCCTCAAAAACCGACCAGTAGGGCCGGAAGAAGCTGCGCCAGCTAACGACCCAACCCCCACAAAACCGCTACAGCAAATCAATAGCAATCTTCAGGATGGTTGATCATCGGTAATCGGCGGACTGCCGTGCCGTGCGAAAACTAGCCCGACCAAGTACCGGTGGCGATGAATTCGGCCAGCACCGTGGCCGGCTCGGCCAAGCTCAGCCCCTGGTCGGCAACCCATTCGTCATTGAAATAGGTTCCGGCATAACGGTCTCCGCCGTCACACAGCAGGGTCACCACACTGCCGGTACGGTTTTCCGCGATCATGTCGGCAATCAGGGCAAACGCCCCCCACAGGTTGGTTCCCGTGGAACCGCCCACCCGCCGGCCCAGCACCGTCCCCGCATGCCGCGCGGTCGCCACCGACGCCGCGTCGGGCACCTCGATCATGCAGTCCACCACGCTCGGCACGAACGAGGGCTCCACCCGCGGCCGCCCGATTCCCTCGATCCGCGAGGGCATTCCGGTCCCATACGCCAGGTCGCCGACCTCGTAGCCGCCGTAGAAGGCCGAGTTCTCCGGATCCACCACCGCCAGCCGGGTCGCATGCCGCTTGTAGCGCAGGTAGCGGCCGATGGTCGCACTGGTACCGCCGGTACCAGCACCCACCACCACCCACTCCGGGATCGGATGGTCCTCCAAAGTCATCTGCTGAAAGATGGATTCGGCGATGTTGTTGTTACCGCGCCAGTCGGTGGCGCGCTCGGCATTGGTGAACTGGTCCATGTAGTGACCGCCGGACTCGGCCGCCAAACGCGCTGCCTCGGTATAGATGTCGGGGGCCCGATCGACCAGATGGCAACGCCCGCCCTGCGCCTCGATCAACGCCAGCTTCTCCGGCGAGGTCTTGGCCGGGACCACGGCCACGAAATCCAGTCCGAGCATCCTGGCGAAATACGCCTCACTGATGGCCGTCGACCCCGACGAGGCCTCCACCACCGTGGTGCCTTCCGTGACCCAACCGTTGCAGATGGCGTACAGGAACAGTGATCTCGCCAGCCGGTGCTTGAGACTGCCTGTCGGGTGGGTCGATTCATCCTTCAGATAAAGCTGAATGCCCCACTCTTCGGGCAGCGGGTAGCGCAGCAAATGCGTATCCGCGCTGCGCTGGGTGTCGGCGTCGATGAGCCGCACGGCATTGTCGACCCAATCCCGGGGTGCGCTGCGGTCGCAGCGTTTCACTGCTCGTCCTTGCCCTGCAGCCGCGACATCAGCTGCTCACGCTCCTTGCGGCGCTTGGCATCCACGGCGGTGATATCCCGATTGACCCGCTGGCGCAGCTTCTTGAACAGCAGCAGCGACAGCGGCATGGCGATGAGCAGCGCGAACAGCATGGCGACCAGCAACGGAACGGTGACGTGCACGAGCGCGCCCACCCCGAGGATGACCACGGTGATGACGGCGACCAGTCCGAGCCTGGCCAGCGTGTAGAGGGCGAAACTGCGGGCCAGACGGCGGCCCGCGCTTTCGGTCGGGGTTGCGTCACTCACGCAGCCCAGCGTAGGTGACCGGGCCGCGGCCGCCGCCACAGGCCCGAATGTCGCTGGAGATTCGCTGACCCTCGGCCAAACGTGACCGTAAACACATAACGGATATCCGTTTTGTCTATTACTTCCTCTTTACCAAAGCGAGACCGTTCGAACACCCGGGGGTTGCAGTGCAACGATGTCGCTACTGATGAGGGATCTGTCGAAACGGAAAGGTTTGCGAATGACTGCGTTCACCGCGGCGAGCCGCGTAATGGGTTCCGTCAACGGCCAGGACACACTGCTCACGCCAGGCCAAGTCGCTGCCCTGTTCCACGTCGATCCGAAGACCGTGACCCGCTGGGCTCACGCCGGACGACTGGGCTCCCTGCGGACTCCGGGCGGCCACCGCCGGTTCCGCGAATCCGAAGTCATGCAACTCCTGCGGTCCCTCACCACCGAGGCCCGCGTGTAACACCCATTTTCACGGATTACCACCCGCTTCACGTGCCTGCGGTACGCACTCGGATTACCCTCGATGTCAGGAGGTGAGCGACGTGACGTACCTGTTGGCACTCATCGCGGTAGTCGCCATCGCGATGCTGTGCTGGAAAGCTTTCGGACCCCAGCGATCGGCCGGCACCGGCCCAGCACCCGCTCGGCACCACCGCGTTATCGGTCCAGAAGACGATCCGGATTTCCTCGCCAAGCTCTCCCAGGAGCATCGAGATGGCGAATCCACCTGAATTACCGAAGCTCGCCAACGAGTTAGCCATATAGCCGAATGTGACCGTCCCCCGTGGAAACGCGCCAGCGCAACCCACGGGGGACGCGTCGTTTCCGAGTCCGCCCAGGCGAAGGTCAACTCGGGGATGGTGGCCATCAACTCTTCCCACTCCGGGTACAACTCGACCTTGCGCCGATGCAGCGCTTCGATCTTGGCGGCCAATTCGGGGTCCGGGTCATCCGAAAGGTCCGGTCCGATCACCAGTTTCGCGAAATGCGGCACGATCTCGGGGTCCCCGGCCAGATGCACCGGGTCGTGCAAGTACCGCTCCAGGGCCGCGAGATCCTCGATGCCCACGCAGAAGGCGTGGGTCAATCGCTCGGCGGGATCGCCGAGGTTCTGCCCGACGGTCGAGAAGCTGACCGAATCCACCGACGCTGTGCGGCGCATGGCCGCGAGCACCTCGGCGCGCCCCGCCTCGGTCGTCTCATCCCGGAAGCGGAACCGCAGGACGTGAACAATCATGACTACTCCCTTGAATTGAACTTGCTGGTTCAGAAATAGTTACCAGCGAGTCCAAGTAGACCGTATTGAACCGGTGAGTTCAATAGTTCTAACCCGGGCGTAAGATGCTGGGGTGACCACAGCGAAGGCGAGCCGCGGCCGTATCGACAAGCGACAGGCGATCCTCGACGCAGCCCTGACCGTCTTCGCCCGGCGCGGCTACGCCCAGGCATGCGTCCAGGAGATCGCCGATGCCGCCTCCGTCGCCAAACCGACGGTCTACAACCACCTCACCGATAAGGAAACCCTGTTCCGGGAGGCGATTTCGGCGGCAGCCGAGACGGTCGGGGAACATGCGCTGACCGCGCTGGAGCCACTGCGCGAGCCCGGCACGGATCTCACCGCCGCGTTCGCCCACACCGCCGAACTCCTGCTGCGCGCCTGCTCGGACGAGCGCGCACTCGCCCTGCACCGGCTCACCTACGCGCAGGCCGCCGACTTCCCCGACCTCGTCGACCTCGTTCTGCAGCGCACCACCCTGCGGCTCCGCGAAACCCTCGCCGACCGGCTGGCCCGACTGACCCTGTCCGGCGCACTACGGCACAGCGACCCGGCCGTGGCCGCCGAACAATTCCTCGCCCTACTCAGCGGACCGCTGGAAATCCGCTCCCACCAGGGCAATCGCGCGGTTCCCGCGCCGGAGCTGCGGGCCCTGGCCGAGGCCGCCACCGATACCTTCCTGCGCGCCTACCGCGAGTGAGCGCCGGGCGCGTCCCGGGGCCATACTGAGCAGGTCCTGTTCCTCAGCGGTCGCAGGCCGGAGGTGCCTCGATGGAGCATCAACAGAATCTGTCCCAGGACGCGCGCCGGAAGGTCGGCGATGAGCGGGCCGCCATCCGGCGAGCCGAGCGGCGGGATCACCTTGCGGAGATGAATCTGATCCGCCAGGAAACGGGCGGGGACTACGAACCGCCCAGCCGCGAGGACGCGGCGGAGACAACCGAGCGGGAGCGGACGATTACCCCCCGCGTCGAACGGCACGAGGCCAAGTCGGCGGCGCACGACGAAATGCGTTTGGCGAATGGAGATTTCGGCGGCGCGGCCCAGATATTCGAGGACGTAGAGCCCGAGGACACCGCCAACCTGCTCGGGGACGCAGCCCCGGCGCTCGAGGACTGAGCCTAGGGCGCGAAGCGGTAGCGCACCAGATCGGTTGCGGCACGCGACATTCGGTCGAAGGGCTCGATGCCGCCCTCGGCCCGGCACAGTACGTGCGCGCCCTGCAGCAGCGTGAGCAGGGTGGTGGCGAGGTCGGCGGCGGCCGCAGGATCGACCCCGGCGGCCGACAGGCGTTCGGTGAGAGTCGTTGTCCAAGAATCGAATGCGGTGGCGGCAACGGTGCGCAGGTCGCCACTGTCGGGGTCGACGGTGACGGCCGCGACGGCGCAGCCCGCACCCTCGGCGGAGGCCGCGACGACCGGGCGAACCAGGGCCAGGAACGCCTCGACCAGACTCAGCGGATCGGCGGCCGGGAGCGCGGCGAGGTGCTCTCGGACCTGGTCGCCGTTGCGGGCGGCGGCGGTGGCCACCAATTCGTTCTTGCCGCCGGGGAAGTGGTGGTAGATCGCGCCGCGCGCCGCGCCGCTAGCATCCAGGACCGCGGTGAAGGACATGCCCGCGACGCCCTTCTTCTGCAGTGCGTCGATCGCCGCGTCGATCATGCGGTCGCGGGTGGTGGCCGCCATGGTTTCTCCCAACCGTTGACTAGTACGGCCATACTAGTACACACTCGACTCGCTAGGACGTACGTACTAGCTCGTCGAGAATGGAGTCCCTCGTGCCCATCACCGTCACCGCACCCCGCGGCATCCTCACCGATCGCGGCGAACGCGAAATCCTGCCCGCCCTCACCGCCACGCTGGCCGCGGTCAGCGGCGGCACCGGCAATGACTTCTTCACCGGAATCATCGGTGGGACAGTGCATTTGCTGCCCGCCGAGGACATCTACGCCGGGGGCGTGAACCGGCCGATCGTCATGATCGAGCTCAAACTGCCCAATATCGGATTGCCCGATCCGGCGACGCGCGCGGCGTTCATCACCGCGGCCACCGACATCGTCGCGGCCCTCACCGCCGAAACCCATCGGCGCGAGGACATCTGGGTCAATATTCTCAACGCGCCCGACGGGGCGTGGGGCATCGGCGGCCGCGCCTACACCGGCGAGGCGCTGGTCGCCGCGGTCACGGCAGCGGCCCACTGACGCAGCGGCCCAATACATTTCGGGGCGAGGCGAGGAATCCCCCGCCTCGCCCCGAATACGCGATTCGCCGCCGTCAGCTCTGCAGCGCGTCCTCTTCGGCCTTGCGCCGGAGGTTTTCGGCGACCTCGGCCTCCCAAGCCTGATTGGCCTTCGTGGTGTCGACCTCGAATTCGAAGCGCTGCACCGACTTCGGGTCGATATCGGCCACGTCCACATAGAACTGGTCATACCAGCGACGCAGCTGGTAGACCGGACCGTCCTCCTCGGTCAGCAGCGGATTCTCGATCTTGGACTTGTGCTTCCAGATCTCGACGTCCTGCAGGAAGCCCTCACCGATGCCCTTGGTCATCTTCTTGGCGATCCGGTCGGCCTGCTCGTCGTTCACACCCGTCGGCTTACGCACCGACATCCCGTACTGCAGCACGAATGCGTCCTGCGAGATCGGGTAGTGGCAGTTGATCAGCACGGTCTCGAGCTCGAACCCACTGTAGTTGTTGACCAGCGGATTCACCATGTACGACGGCCCGAAATAAGAAGCCACCGACTTGAGCGTCGAATCCCCGCCGTACTGCGTGGCCATGCCCTTGTCCGGCCGGGCCGTGGAATCCAGGTACTGGGTCGCGACATGGCCCTCGAAAACGTTCTTGAAGAACGTCGGATACGCGAAGTGAATGTAGAAGAAGTGGGCCATATCCACGACATTGTCGATGATCTCGCGGCAGTTGGACCCCTCGATCACCATGGACTCCCAGGTCCACTCGGTCCACCCGTCCGACAGCCCCTCGGTCCCGTTGCCGTCGGCGTCGGTGTACGGCCCCTCGATGTAGGGAATCGTCACCTCGTCGGTGGGCGCATTGCCCTCGTGGTCGTGCCACACGAACAGCTGCCCGTTGCGCTCCAACGTCGCCCACGACCGCGTCCGAGCCAGCGGCGGCACCCGCTTCGCATACGGAATCCCCGTGCACTTCCCGTTCCCACCCCACCGCCAATCATGGAACGGGCAGGCGATCGAATCCCCCTTGACCTCCCCCATGCTCAGATCGCCGCCGAGATGCCGGCAGTAGGAGTCGAGCACATGCAGCTCACCCTGACTGTCGGCGAAAATCACCAGCTTCGTCCCGAACGCCGAAACCTGATGCGGCTTCCCATCCCGAAGATCCTTGGCCAGCCCCACACAGTGCCACCCCCGAGCAAACCGAGTAGGCGCAGTCCCCACATCGATCTCCCGGACCTTACCGACCCGACCCTGCGGCGCCACTGCCATTATGAGCCTCCACCCACAAACTAGAACGTGTTCTAATCACCGTCGCTTAACACGGTACATCCCATCCCTACGCTCCGGTAGATCCCCCCGAAAACACGAAAACCCCGGCACCACAGTGCCGGGGTCCTCGAAAACGGTTGGGCTAGTTGAGGCCCGCGTAGGAGTGGAGGCCGCTGACCACGATGTTGATGATGAAGAGGTTGAAGAGCATTGCTATGAAGCCGGCGATGTTGATCCAGGCGGCCTTGGTGTCTCGCCAACCCGAGGTGGCTCGGGCGTGGAGGTAGGCGGCGTAGAGGACCCAGGCGATGAAGGAGCAGGTTTCCTTCGGGTCCCAGCCCCAGAAGCGGCCCCAGGCGGCTTCGGCCCAGATGGCGCCGAGGATGACGCCGATGCCGAAGATGGGGAAGCCGATGATGGTGGTGCGGTAGGCGAGGCGGTCGAGGAGTTGGGCGTCGGGGAGGCGGCGGGCGAGTTGGCCGAAGATGTTGTCGGCTTCCGCGCCTGCGGGCTGCCAGAGGCGGAACAGGAACAGCAGGCTGGCTACGCCGGAGACCAGGAAGACGCCGGAGCCGATGGAGACGACGGTGACGTGGACCGGGAGCCAGTAGGACTTCAGGGCCGGGACCACGGGGGCGGCGTCTACGTGAAGTTTGGTGCCCGCCAGGAACAGCAGGATCAGGACCGGGATCAGCAGGAACGACCACATGGCGCGGTAGCGCTGGTCGCGCAGCAGGACCAGGCCCAGGCCGACCGCGGCTCCCGTGGCCATCGAGATGAACTCGAACATGTTGCCGAGCGGGAAGCGGTGAGTGGCGAAGCCGCGCAAGACGATCGAGGCCGCATGCACGCCGAAGCCGACGAACAGGACGGCGAAGGCCATATTGCCGAGTCGTTCCGGGAACGGGCGCTGCTCACCACGCGGCGCGACCTTGCCGGGGACGTCGGGGGCGAGCGGCTCGTCGGATCCGCCACCGACGGTGACCAATTGGCGCGCGGCGACCGGCACGGTGCGGGTGAGCGCGAACTGCCACACCAGCATGATCCAGACCAGCGCGTAGATCACGATGGCCGACTTGAACGCGAGATCGCTGTAGGAGGCGATGTTCTCGTCGATCGGCATTACTTGTCTCCCGTCAGCAGCCGCTCACGCAGGCGGTCGAATTCGCCGCCCCACCCGGCCTGGTCGGTGCGGGCCAAACCGCCCATTTCTACTACAGTATGTCGTACACCATCGGTTTCGGGCGACGGGTACACGCGCAGCCAGATGCGGCGGCGCTTCACCAGCAGCGAAACCAGCAGGCCCGCCATCATGGTCAGCGCCGACACCAGCACCCACTGCTGCGCCGGATCGTGCGAAACCTGCAGGTTCACAAACTCTTCCGCGCCGTCGAAGGTCACCTTGGTGCCGTCGGACAGGGTCGAGGTCTCCCCCGGCTTCAGGTTCACCCGCTGTTCCTTGACCAGGCGACCCTGCTTGATCATCTCCGGATCCAGCGAGAACAGCGACTGCGCGCGACCGGTGTCGAGACCGGTATCGCCCTGATAGATGTCGACCGCCACGGCCGGATCCCGCATCGCCGGATACATCGACGTCAGCAGCGAACCGTGCATGAGCGCGGTCGGCGCGAACAGCCCCTGGATGGCGACCTGATGCTTACGCCGCTCATCCTCGTTCGGGTACATGCCGCCCGGCGGATCGATGCGCAGCACACCCGAGGACAGGAAGGTGGTGGCGTCGTCCGGCTTCCACTGGATGGCCTCGGTCCGGGTCTGCCCGTTCGGGAAGGTCACCGTGAACTTGGGCGCGAAACCGTGGCCCTGCAGGTAAACCCGGTCGCCGGCGACCCGCAGCGGATGATTCACCGAAATGCTGGTGTCGCGCCAGGTGCCGGAATCCAGATCCTTGCCGGTCTGGTACTGGATGTTCGAGGTGAACATGGCCGCCTGCCCGTTGGACAGGTAGTCGGCCTTGAAGTCCTTGACCCGCACACACAATGGCGTCAGGCCGGTGCCGTCGTTGACATTGCCCGCGCGGAACGAGTCGAACACGGCGGGCGAGGTGGTGCAGAAACCCGGGCCGTCATTGGCGATGACCACGACATTGCCCTCGTACCCGAACAGCTTGCCCAGCGCCACCGACGCCAGCAGACCCACCAGCGCCAGATGGAAGACCAGATTGCCGAGCTCGCGGGTGTAGCCCTTCTCAGCCGAAAGGGTCACTTCCCCTTCACGACTGCCCGGCTGCACCACCGTGCGCCAGCCGCGCATCTGCTTCAGGGCGCGATCGATCACCTCGTCCGGGCTCGCCGCGTCGGCGCCCGACCAGTGATGCGGCAGCCGAGACAGGTTGCGCGGCGCCTTGACCGGCGGCGTCCGCAACGCCCGATAGTGATCCAGGCAGCGCGGCATGATGCAGCCCACCAGCGAAACGAACAGCAGCACATAGACGGCCGTGAACCAGAAGCTGGAGAACACGTCGAACAGTTGCAGCCGGTCCATCCACGGGCCCAGGGTCGAGCGGTTGCGGATGTAGTCGTCGACCTTGCCCGCGTTCAGGCTGCGCTGCGGCAGTAGCGCGCCCGGAATCGCGGCCAGGGCCAGCAGGAACAGCAGCATCAACGCGGTGCGCATGCTGGTCAGCCCGCGCCAGCCGTTGCGCAGCAGGGCGATTGCCCGCCGCGGCGGCGACTGACGCGGCGGCAGAGCGGGGGCGCTGGGGGTTTCGATAGTGGCAGTCATCAGATCGGCAGGGTCACATTCGAGACGAAGGCGTCGCGGACCCAGGAAACGAACTGGTCCCACGCCCCGGTCACCAGGGCGATACCGACGGCCACCAAGAGCAGACCGCCTATCACCTGAATGGTGCGGGAATTACGGCGCAGCCAGCCGACGCCGCGCAACGCGGTCGCCGAACCGAAGGCCAGGATCACGAACGGCAACCCCAGCCCCAGGCAGTAAGCCACGATGAGGGCGACGCCGCGGGCGGCGGTGGTGCCGTCGGTGCCCGCCGACACGGCCATCACACCCGACAGGGTCGGGCCCAGGCACGGCGTCCAGCCGAGCGCGAAAACCGCGCCCAGCAGCGGGGCTCCGAGCAGACCGCTCAGTCGGCGCGGCTCCATGCGGGTGTCGCGCTGCAGGGCGGGGATGAGACCGATGAACGCCAGGCCCATCACGATGGTCACCACGCCGCCGATGCGCTGCAGCAGATCACGATTCACGTTCAGGGCCTGGATCGCACCGAACACGGTGGCCGAGGCCAGCACGAACACCACGGTGAAACCCGCCACGAACAGGCCCGCCGCGCCCGCCACCCGCAAACGCGCGGAATTACGGTTCGCCACGGCGGTTTTGGCGTTCTTGGCCGATTCCACCGTCACCGGCGGGGCCTCCGCGCCGACCACACCCGCCAGATACGACAGGTAGCCGGGCACCAACGGCACCACACACGGCGAAGCGAACGACACCAGACCGGCCAGCAGGCACGCGCCCAGGGCCAGCAGCAACGGGCCGGTCGCGGCGGTCTGCTGGAACGAATCACCCACGCTCGCAAGCACGGTCACCTGGTTCACGACGGCTCCTGCGCCAGCTTGTCGACCACCGGCTGCAGATCCTGCGCCAGCAGCGCGCGCAGGAACACCGCCGCCACCCGATGCTGCTTGTCCAGCACGATGGTGGTCGGGATGACGCTGGTCGGGAACTTGCCGCCGAGGGCGAGCAGGCTGCGCATGGACGGGTCGTAGATCGAGGGGTAACCGACCTTGTTGTCGGTCACGAAATCCTGGGCCTTGTCCTTCTGATTGTCGCGGACATTGATGCCCAGGAAGGCGACGGCCTTGTCCTTGCTCGCGTCGTAAACCTGTTCCAGCGCCGGGGCTTCCGCGCGGCACGGGCCACACCACTGGCCCCAGATATTGACGACCACGACCTTGCCCGGGAAATCGTCGACGCCGACGGTCTTGCCGTCGTGCATCAGATCCGGACCCGACAGCTTGCCGATGGTGCCGCGTGCGGACGGCGGATCGTAGAAGATCTCGGTCTTGCCGCCCGGCGAGACGAAGTCGAAGGTGCCGCCCTGCGCCACCGCGTCCTTGCCCGCCGTCGAACACCCGGTCAGCACGGCGGCCACACTCAGGCCCGCCAGTGCCACCGCCGCACGCCGCAGTCTCATGCTCCGGTCACCGCGGGATCCGACGCACCGGCCGGTTCCGAATACACGATGTCGATCAACGTATCGCCCTGGTAGACAAGCGAAGTCAGCGAGGCGAGCGAGCACTGCCGGTTGCGCGGATCGTGCCACAGCCGCTGCCCCTGCAGGAAGCGGCGCAGCGTCCACACCGGCAGCTGATGCGAAACCAGCACGGCCTCCCGACCGGCGGCCTCCACCCGCGCCTTGTTCACCGCGGCCAGCATGCGGTGCGCGATCTGCAGATACGGCTCACCCCACGACGGCGTGAACGGGTCCCGCAGCTTCAACCAGTGCCGGGGCTTACGCAGCGCCTTCGGTGAAACCCGCAGGCCCTCGAAGGTATTGCCCGCCTCGATCAAGTTCTCGTCGGTGCGAATGGTCAGCCCGTGCCCGAGCGCGATCGGCTCCGCGGTCTCCTGCGCCCGCTGCAACGGCGACGCCACCACCAGCGCGATATCGTGATCGACCAGCGACCGCGCCACCGTCTGCGCCTGCGCCCGGCCCGTCACCGACAACCCGAACCCGGACAACCGCCCGTACAGAATCCCCTTGGGATTGTGCACCTCACCGTGCCGCATCACATGCACGATCGTCTCGACATCATTAGCCACATCACCGGGCAGAATCAGCCCGCTCACGGCGACGGTGGACTCGACCACCTCGACCTCGTCCGTGATCGGCTCGTCGGCCACGGGCGCCTCGGCAGCATCGTCGGCAGGGTCGATCTCGACCACAACTTCGGCGACGAACGCGGCAGACTCGACGAACTCCGACACCCGCGCAGCGGACTCGGGATCGTCCTCACCCGCGACGAATTCATCGGCGGCCGTGGCCACGGCCGCGAACACCTCGGCGGCAGAACCGACGACCACACCATCGGAACCGTGCCCGGCCACCTCGGCCGCGAACTGCCCCGGCAGCGCACCGATCACGCCGGATTCACCCGATTCGCCTGCCGGAGCGGCGGACTCGACCACGGCGTCGATAGCGACCGCCGCAGGATACTCGTCCGCACCGACGACGGCCTCTTCCATATTCGGCGCCGCAAATTCCTCGGCAGCAGACACTGCCGCCTCGAAGACCTGCTCGACGGCCTCCGCGGGGACGTCGCCCTGCGCGGGAGCCGCCGACACCTGGCTGGACTCGCCGGATTCGTTTGCCGCGGTAGCAGAGTCGATCGACTCGGCGAGGACTGTGTCGGCCAGCGCCGCAACCGCCGAAACCTCGCCGGAAGTGTCGGATTCCGGTGTGGCGGTGGCGGGTTCGGACGGGGAGACGGCGATGTGTTCGCCGGTGACGGCCAGTTCGTGTTCGGCCTGGCGGATGGAGTCCAGCAGGCGGTTGGCCTCGGCGGCGGAGAGAGGGGCCTCGTGGGGGGCGGGGGCGGGTAGGCCGGAGTCGGGGTGGGCGGAGCTCACGCGGCGGATCCTTCGGGGGTGGCGGCCGCCGCGGCGCGCGCGGCGGCGGGGAGGGCGGCGGCGATGCGATCGAACGCGTCCTCGTCGAGGGCGGCGGAGACGAACCAGGCTTCGAAGGCGCTCGGCGGCGCGTACACGCCCGCATCCAGCAGTGCGTGGAAGAAGGCTGGGAAACGCCAGGTTTCGGCCGCCTTCGCGGCGGCGTAGTCCGTGACCGGGTTCTCGGCGAAGAACACGCTCACCATATTGCCCGCGAATTGCACCCGGTGCGCGACGCCTTCGGCGGTCAACGCGTCGGTCATCAGCCCGCCCAGTCGTTCGGCGTTCTTGTTCAGCGTCGCGTAGACCTGCTCGTCGGCGGTGCGCAAGGTGGCCAGACCCGCGGCCACCGCGACCGGGTTCCCCGACAATGTGCCCGCCTGATAGACCGGGCCCATCGGGGCCAGGTGGTTCATGATGTCGGCGCGCCCGCCGAACGCGGCGGCGGGCAGGCCGCCGCTCATCACCTTGCCGAAGGTGTAGAGGTCACCGGCCACCCCGTCGATACCGAACCAGCCCGAATGGCTGACCCGGAACCCGGTCATGACCTCGTCCATGATGAGCAGCGCGCCGTGCTCGGCGGTCAGCTTGCGCAGCCCCGCGTTGAAGCCGGGGACCGGCGCGACCGCGCCCATATTGCCGGCCGCGGCCTCGGTGATGACACAGGCGATCTCGCCCGGATTCGCCGCGAACACCGCGGCCACGGCCTCGAGGTCGTTGTACGGCAGCACGATGGTGTCGGCCGCCTGCGCGCCGGTGACACCCGGCGAGGTCGGCAGGCCGAGGGTGGCGACACCCGAACCCGCGTCGGCCAGCAACGCGTCCACATGACCGTGGTAGCAGCCGCTGAACTTCACGATCTTGCTGCGCCCGGTGAAACCGCGCGCCAGCCGGACCGCGCTCATGGTGGCCTCGGTGCCGGAGTTCACCAGCCGGACCCGATCGACCGGTGCGACCCGGCCCGCGATGGCCTCGGCGAGTTCGATTTCCGCCTCGGTCGGCGCACCGAAGGACAGCCCGCCGGTGGCCGCGCGCTGCACCGCCTCGACCACGGCCGGGTGCGCGTGCCCGAGAATCATCGGACCCCACGAACACACCAGGTCCACGTACTCGTTGCCGTCGGCATCGGTCAGCGTGCAACCGCGCGCGGACGCGATGAATCGCGGCGTCCCGCCCACGGAGTTGAACGCGCGCACGGGCGAATTCACGCCACCCGGAATGACCGCCGCGGCGCGTTCGAAAAGTTGAGCTGAGACCGGGACCGACACCTGGCTCACACGCGGAGAAGAACTCACGGCACCCAGTCTCTCAGCCGCCCCCGGCTCCGTCGACGACAGGGTGTAGTCGAGTGGGCTCTCCCACAGCCGAACCCGCCATACTCGCACCTCGAGGTGAACTCCGCATCCCGGAGGCAACCCCGCCATCCCCCTGGACGCGCCGAGCGCAACACGCCGGAGTGAGTTTCGGACAACGTTATTCGCTAGTGGATTGCCGGTGCGTAATGTCTCGACGCAGGTGGCGGCTTCAGCGAGAGGGCGAGACGGATGAGAGTCGTTCTGTTCGGGGTTGGAATCGCAGCGGCTGCGATCGGGATGATGGCCGCGGGAGGCGTGGCGTCCGCCGGAGTGCCGGTGGCTCAGATCGATCAGGGCCGCGTCGGTGTGGCGTTGTCACACGACGAGACCGTCGCCATCGCCGATGGTCCATTACCCGCAGTGATCAGCATGTTCGTCCCCTTGAGCCGAATGGGCGCGGGACTGCAACCCGATACCGCGATCTATAAGGACGACAAGGGCGGCGTGCACGCCTCACTGCGGCAGGTGATCATGGAAGCCGGTGATCACCCGGACGGCAACGTGGTGGTCTTCTTCAATGCTCCGGGGTCGCGCGGCGGACGAGTGCTGGATATTTACCAGAACTGGGGCTAATGGCGGCACGGTCTGCGGTCGCGCCGCCACCCGCCCTTGACACGATCCGCTACGAGAGCGGAATCCCCAGGCAGAATGCCGCCCATCCGGTGGACAGCAGGCAATCCAATTGTGGCGGTAGTAGGTCCTGCCACGATGTCGATGCGGGCTGCGACCGGAAATCCGGGACGGTAGCCACCGAGGCGGCGGCCGGAGCCGCGGCCACAGCGCCGACAACCCCGGTGGCCAGCACCGCCGCGGCGATACGTTTCACGAGATCTGTGCGCTTCATGCCCATCATGTTCCGCGCTTACCCCGGCCCCACCAAGACAAAACCCGACTTCGCACCCCCGGCAGCGGTGTGTCGCGGTGAAACAGGCGGCGCGCCCGACGAATAACGCGCGCCCGACGAAAAGTCAGCGCGCCCGGCGGAAGGCCCGCGCCAGCACATCGATCAGCAGCAACCCGGCCCCGATCGCCGCGACCGCGCCGACGGCCAGCCACGGCCCCGCATATCGCGTGGCGTTGTACTGCGGGACTTCACCCTGCGGCTGGAACACGGTGGTCTGAATGCCATTGCGCCAGCACCACACCGCCGCCACCACCAGCAGCGGTACGAGCACGAATTCGGCGAACACGGTCAGCCACCGCATCACTGCGCCTCCTTCTCCTCGACCGATCCACCGTTCGACCGCTCCAGCGCGGCCGTCAACTCGGCACGCAAGGTGACGTGGTCTCGCGCCCAGGCCTGCACCAGCCGGCCGTCGGTGAGCTTGAGCCCGATTCCCTTGCGCCGCCGCGGCACTCCGCTCAGTTCACCCAGTGCCCGCGCCGACTGCCAGTCCTCATAATCCCAGGACTCCTCGTCATCCTCCGGCAGCACCTCGGCAATGTCGCGCAGCGCCAGCGTTTCGGTGCCCTCCCGCAGCGTGTCCGCGGTCAGCTCGACACTGATGTGCCGCTTGCCCGCCACCACCTGCAACCAGACGAATCCGGCCAGCAGCAGACCGCAGAACAGCAGTCCGAACCAGTGGATGGCGCCGCCGCGAATCACCTCGACCAGCAGGATGATCGCGCACAGCGCGGGCCCGTAGGCGATGGTCCGCCAGCGCGCGCCGGGTTCGGAGAACAGCACGGCCCCGGGGGCGTCGATGGACTCACTCATGGGTCGAGCGTAGAGAGCGCGGGATCGATCAGCGGGCCAGGCCCGGAATCAACAGCACGGCGAGGGTGAGCAGTCCGAAGAGGAACAGCAGACTCAGCACCAACACATCGCGCCGCAGGCTGTGCGGCTGCTGGATCACCACTCGCATCGTTGCCTCCGCCTTCCCAGAGCCCGATGCGCCAAAACACAACGTATGGCGGTGGGCTGCCGGTTCCCGAAATTCCGTGTGACTGCCCTCACCTTACCCGTTAGTACGCCCGTAACAAACTCGGGAGTACTTACTGGGGCGGGGGACGGAAGAAAGCCTCGGATTCGGCTCGGTAGCAAAGGAATACGGCTCCGCCGGCCAGCACCGCCTGCACGATTCCGGCACCGCCCGCGACCAATCCGGCCGCCCCGCCCTTGCCACCGAATCCGAACAGGGTGCTCACCGCGCCGATCACCAGGAAGATCCCGAAGCCGGCGAGAAGCGCACGCGCCCAGTTCTTTCCGCGACCCAGCTGATAGACCACCGCCACGCCGATGCCGGTGAGCACCAGCCAGAACAGCGCCACCAGCACGAACACGATCGTGGTCATGGCTTGCACCTGCGACAGCGTCACGGTCGGCTGCTGCGCCTTCACCTGGTCGAACATCTGCTGCGCCAGTTCCTGCCGCTGCCCGAACTGGGCGATCAGGGTGGCGATCAACTGCACCAGACCGACCGCCAAGGCCGCGTACCAGAGTTGACCGGCGGTGCGCACGTCTTCCGGAACCGGGCGCGAAATGCCCGGCGGGACCATCGGATTCACGTCTACAGCTACTCGATCCGGCTCACGCCAGCCAGTGCGCGGCTTCGGTGGCCCAGTAGGTGAGCACCATATCCGCACCCGCGCGCCGGATGCCCAACAGCGATTCCAGGATCGCGCCCTTGCGATCGATCCAGCCGTTCTGCGCGGCCGCGGTGATCATCGCGTACTCGCCGGAGATCTGATAGGCCGCCACCGGCACGGTGGAGCGGTCCGCGACCTCGCGCAGAATATCCAGATACGACATGGCCGGCTTGACCATGACGATGTCCGCGCCCTCCATGAGATCCAGTTCCAGCTCGCGGATCGCCTCGCGGCGGTTGGCCGGATCCTGTTGGTAGGTGCGGCGATCGCCCTGCAGCGAGGAACCGACCGCCTCCCGGAACGGGCCGTAGAAGGCCGAGGCGTACTTGGCCGCGTAGGCGAGGATGCCGGTGTCGGCGTATCCGGCGGCGTCCAGGCCGTCGCGGATCGCGCCCACCTGGCCGTCCATCATGCCGCTGGTGCCGAGCAGGTCGGCGCCGGTTTCCGCCTGTGCCAGCGCCATTTCCACGTAGCGGGTCAGGGTGGCGTCATTGTCGACCGCGCCGTCGGCGTCGAGCACGCCGCAGTGCCCGTGGTCGGTGAACTCGTCGAGGCAGGTGTCGGCCATCACGACCGTCGACCCGCCGACCTCGTGCACCAGCGCCCGCAGCCCGCGGTTCAGGATCCCGTCGGGATCGCTGGCGCCGCTGCCGATCGCGTCCTTGTCCTCCGTCTTCGGCACGCCGAACAGCATGAGCCCGCCGACCCCCGCCGTCACCGCCTCCACGGCGGCCTTGCGCAGCGAATCCATGGTGTGCTGGTAAACGCCTGGCATGGAAGAGATTTCGCGTGCCTCGTCGAGCCCGTCGGCGACGAACATGGGCAGAATCAGATGCCGCGGCTCCAGGCTGGTCTCGGCGACGAGCCGACGCATGGCGGGAGTGCGGCGCAACCGCCGAGGGCGGTCCATTCCGGTCATACCCGCATGATATGCCCGCCCCGTGCACCGGGTGCGCGCGCCCGGTCGGGCCGGTCGACCGTGACCTTGAAAGTCATTGTGAGCAGCGATTTTTGTCGGTGGTCCCGAGTAGAATCGAAGATGTGTTCGATGAGATCGCGCCGTTCGAAAGTCGGCGTGATCTCTGATCGCGACGGGAGGAATGGTCGTGCTCGCAGCTGTTACCAGCATGTCCGACAAGAGGAACCAGAGCGGAGTGCCGAAGAAGGGGGAAGCGATCGATCACCCGTGGATGCCACTCGCCAAGCAGCCACTGCCCGCGGGCCGTCCGCGCTCGTGGTACATCTCGCACAATCGCCGGCTGAAGGCGATGCGACTGGCCATCGCGCTCCTGGACTCCGGGTCTTTCAGCCCGGACCAGGCTACGAACGAGAGGATCCGCGAGACCGCCGAAGTCGTCGGCGTGCACTGGCCCTCGGATGCCACCTGCCGCATGGTCCGCCGCCTGATGGCGGCCCAGCGCTGAACTTGCGAACACAGCGCTGAATGACGAGGGAAGCTCTCCGACGACCGCACAAGAGGACGTCGGAGAGCCTCCACCACGGGGCGTCGGTCTGCGGAGATCGAATCCCGAACGCAGCCTACGCATTCCGAGTCGATCCGAAACGCCGGAACTTCCACCGCCAGCACTTCCATGGGCACCTGCCCGGTCCGATGGCGGCCCAGCGCTGATCACGTGTGCGAATCACCACCACCGGGGGTATGCATCGAGCCGGTGTCGTACAACAGGGAACCGACCGGGTCGCCCAGCATCTGGTCCAGCGTGCGCCCGATCCCACTGCCCGCATAGAGCACGTTCCAGATCGCCGAACTCCCCGGGGAGAGGTCCACCGGGGTAGCGGTCTGCGTCACCGCGGGAGCCTGTTCCAGTGGGACGGGCACGGCCTGCGCCGCGGGAGCGAGGGCCGCGAGAGCGGTCCCCGTGATCATGGCCAGGCCGGCTGCGGTGCGCTTCATCGGCGTTCCCCCTTCGGGATCGAATGCTCAACGCAGAGTAGGCATTCAGCCAAGAATTGAAATGCCAGCATTTCTATGGGCTGGGCCGAGGACCGAAAACGGTACGGGCCCCGCATCGTCGGATGCGGGGCCCGTGGCCTGATCTGTGCCGGAGCTCAGCGGCTGCGGCGGCTCTTCTTGCGGGGCGGGGGCAGGAGGCCCTCGGCGCGGAGGTGGGCGGCGTGCTCGGCGAGGGCCTCGACGAGGGGGCCTACCTGGGCGATTTCGGGCTGGACGTCTACGCGCAGGCCGAATTCGATTGCCGTCTCGGCGGTCTTCGGGCCGATGCAGGCCACGATGGTGCGGGCGTGCGGCTTGCCGGCGATGCCGACCAGGTTGCGGACCGTGGAGGACGAGGTGAACAGGACCGCGTCGAAACCGCCGGTCTTGATCATCTCGCGGGTCTCCGCGGGCGGCGGGGAGGCACGGACGGTGCGGTATGCGGTGACGTCGTCGATCTCCCAGCCGCGGTCGCGCAAACCCTCGGCGAGGGTCTCGGTGGCGATGTCCGCGCGCGGCAGCAGCACCCGGTTGACCGGGTCGAAAACGTCGTCGTAGGGCGGGAAGTCGGCCAGCAGGCCCTCGGAGGACTGCTCACCCGACGGCACCAGCTCGGGGTTGATGCCGAAGGAGCGCACCTTCTCCGCGGTCGCCTCACCGACGCAGGCGATCTTCACGCCGCTGAAAGCACGGGCGTCCAAACCGAATTCGCCGAACTTCTCCCACACCGCGCGCACCGCGTTGGTGGAGGTGAAGACCACCCACTGGTAGCGGCCGTCGACCAGACCCTTGACCGCGCGCTCCATCTGCGCGGGGCTGCGCGGCGGCTCGACCGCGATGGTCGGGACCTCCATGGGGATGGCGCCGTGGTTGACGAGCTTCTCGCTCATCTCGCCGGCCTGCTCCTTGGTGCGCGGCACCAGGACGGTCCAGCCGTAGAGCGCCCGCGACTCCCACCAGGAAGTCTTGGCACGCCGCTCCACCTCTTTACCGACCGTGACCACGAGCGGCCCGACCAGTTCGGAAGCGGCATTGTTCAGCGTCGCCAGCGTGGCATCGATGGTGCGCTGCTGCCGGGTGGTGCCGCGCACGGTCACCGCGACCGGGGTCTGCGGCGCCATACCGTGTTCCACCAGCGCGGAAGCGGTCTCGGCCAGATGCCCGGAGGTGGCGTGCAGCACCAGCGGTCCCGGCGCGGCCGCCACGGCCGCCCAGTCCACCTCACCGCGCACATCCACCTCGGAGTGGCTGGAGCCCAATTCGATACCCGCGTAGGCGGGCACGGTGCTCCCGGCCGAAAGACCCGGCAGCACCTCGAAGTTCAGGTGCGAGCGGGTGACGGCATTGATCTCCAGGATGACCGAATCGGTGGTCATCGGATCGCCGGACACCAGCCGCACCACGTCGGATCCATTGCGCGCCTCGGCGATCAGGGTCTTCGCCACCTCGGCGGCGTCACCCAGCGCGGGGCGCACATCGACGGGACGGGTACCGTCCGGATCCTCCTCGACCGCGCTGCCGATCAGGGCGAGCACGCCCTTGTCGACATCGGGATCGGTGAACGCCAGCGTCGCCCGGCCGATCACCTCCCGAGCACGCACGGTGAGCAGCGCCGGATCGCCGGGCCCGGACCCCACGAAAAGGATCCGACCGGGATTCTTCTTCGTCACTCGGCTCATCCTTGGTTCTCCATTGGGCTGGGATTGCGGTCGTCATCGGTCTCAGCGGATTCCTCTGTCACGCTGAGCAGTTCGCGCGCCCCCAGCTCCAAGAGCTCACGCGCCAGTGCACGACCCAGTTTTTCGGCATCCGCCACTGGACCGACCACTGAAGCCCGGATCACATCCGAGCCATCGATCGCCGCCGCGCAGGCGCGCAGCGACAGTTCCTCCACCACCCGGCCGTCATCGTCGAGCGATTCGACGACATCGGCCAGCGCACCGATCGGTGCGGTGCAGCCCGCCTCCAGTTCGGCCAGCAGCGACCGTTCCGCGGTGATCGCGGCCCGGGTCCCGGCATCGTCGAGGGCGGACAGGATGGTCACGAGTTCGGTGTCCTCGCTGCGGCATTCGACCGCCAGCGCGCCCTGGGCGGGCGCGGGCAGCATCTGCACCGGTTCGAGGGATTCGGTGACGGCGTCGAGGCGGTCGATACGGGCCAGCCCGGCCCGCGCCACCACGACGGCATCGAGTTCACCGTTGACGACCTTGGAAATGCGGGTGTCGAGATTGCCGCGCAGCGGCACGATCTCGATGCCGAGGCCCAGCGCCTTCAACTGCGCGCCCCGGCGCGGCGCGGAGGTGCCGACCCGAGCGCCCGCGGGCAACTCGCCCAGCACCAGGCCGTCACGCGCGACGAGCGCGTCGCGCGGATCCTGGCGGGGCGGAATCGCCGCGATATTGAACAGCGGGTCCTGCGCGGTCGGCAGATCCTTGTACGAGTGCACCGCGATATCGACGGCGCCGGCGGCCAATTCCTCGCGCAGCGCGGCGGTGAACACACCGACACCGATCTTCGACACCGGATCGGTGGCGTTCTGGTCACCGGCGGTCTTCACGATCACCAGCTCGGCCTGCTGACCATTGGCGATCAGGGCGTCGCGCACATGCCCGGCCTGGGTGAGGGCCAGCAGACTACCGCGTGTTCCGATGCGCCAAGGGGCATCGGATGTCCCGCGGATCGTTGTCTCGTTCTCGTGCACCATAGCTCCGGTCATTGGGTCAGCCCCTGTTCCTCACCCGGGTGGGCGGCGGTGAAATCGTCCGCCAGTTCGCCCTGCAGGGCAGAGATCTCCATGGGCGCGGCAACCGCTTGTGCCGCACCGGGTTTGAGTTCGAAAAGCTCGCGCAGCGCCTCGGCGTAGCTGTCCCCGCCCGGCGTGGACGCCAGCTGTTTGACCCGGACGGTCGGCGCGTGCAGCAGTTTGTCGACCACCCGTCGCACGGTACGGGCCACTTCGTCGCGTTCGGTGGATTCCAGTCCCGGTAGTCGGGAATCCAGGCGTAGCAGCTCGGCCTCGACCACGTCGGCGGCCATCTGCCGCAGCGCCGCCACGGTCGGGGTGACCTCGGCCATGCGCTGTCCGGCAAGGTATTTGGACAGTTCGTCGGCGACGATGGTGCGCGCGGCGGCGGTGTCGTCGGCGGCCGCGCCGGCCGACGGATCGCGCTGCAGCGTCTCCATGTCGATCACGGTCACACCCGGCAGCCCGGCCACCGCGTGGTCCACATCGCGAGGCAGGCCCAGGTCGCAGATGACCAGTTCGCGCGTCCCCGAAGCGGTTCCGGCCTTGGCCGACAGCGCGTGATGCACATCCGCGAGGGTCACCACGGTGCCGACCGCGCCGGTACAGGTGACCACCACGTCCGCGGCGGCCATCGCCTCGTCCAGCCGGTCGATCTCCATGGCCTCGGCCGCGACACCGTGCATGGCGGTCGCCGTATTGGCCAGGCGCTGCGCCTTTTCCAGCGTCCGGTTCACCACCAGGATCTTCGCGGCCCCGCCGCGCGCCAACTGCGCCACCGCGAGCCCGCCCATCGCGCCCGCGCCCAGCACCAGCGCGGTGCGGCCGGCCAGCGGACCCTGCACGGCCCGAGCACGATCCAGCGCCACCGACACGACCGACGCGCCCGCGCGGTCGATCCCGGTCTCCGAGTGCACCCGCTTGCCGACCCGCAAAGCGTGCTGGGCCAGTTCGTGCAGGGTGCGCCCGGACGCCTGCTGCGCGTCCGACGCCGAGTACGCGGCGCGGATCTGACTGAGGATCTGCTGCTCGCCGACCACCATCGAATCCAGGCCCGAGGCCACCGCGAACAGGTGCTCGGCCGCGGCCTCCGCGTACCGCACATAAGCGTGCTTGGTGAGCTCCGGCAGCGGCAGACCCGAATGCTTGGTGAGCAATTCGCCGATCTCACCCAGCGCCGGGTGGAAGGCGTCGACGACCGCATAGACCTCGATGCGGTTGCAGGTGGAGACGATCATCGCCTCCGACACGTGGCTCGAGGCCAGCATCTTGTCGGTCAGCTTCGGCCGGTCGGTCTCGGTGATGGCGATCTTCTCGAGCACCGCCACCGGTGCGCTGCGATGCGAGATGCCGACGAGAAGCACACTCATGGCTGGACCACCGCTCCCTTGCTGGTTGTGTCCGCGGTTTGAATCGTCGCGACCCGGCGAATCGGGGTCGACATCACGCTGAGTTCGGGAGCGACCACGCTCGCCGCGCCGGACGCGGCGCTCATCGCTTCCTCCGCGGCCGATTCCGCATTGCGGGCCCGCTCGAACGACAGCAGCTGCATCTCGACCGCGAGATCCACCCGCCGCACCTCCACGCTGGGCGGCGCGTCCAGCGCCAGCGCCGAGAAACTCAGAATGCACTGCACACCGGCGGCCACCAGCAGATCGCAGACGCCCTGCGCGGCGGTGTCCGGCACGGTGACGACGGCGATGGTCGGCTCCAGAGTGGCCACGGCATCGGCCAATTCGGCCACATCGCGAACGACCAGTCCGCACACGACCGTGCCGATCACGGCGGGATCGTTGTCGAACAACCCGACCATGGCGAAACCACGCCGGCGGAAGCCGCCGTACCCGACCAGCGCCCGGCCCAGATGACCCGCCCCGACCAGCACCACCCGGTGTCCCTCGGACAGGCCGAGCACATCCTCGATGCGGTCGCGCAGCTTGATCACGTCATAGCCGACACCCCGAACCCCATTGGGCCCGAGGAACGAAAGATCCTTGCGCAACTTCGCCGAACCGACACCCGCCGCGACAGCCAGTTCCTCACTCGATACGATGGCTACAGCATCGTCGGCGAGTACGGCGAGCACGCGAAGGTACGTAGCCAGCCGGGCCACCGTGGCCTGCGGGATGTCCTTCTGCAGAGCCTTGGAGACGCCAGTCGGCGGCGTCTCGTGCTGCTCTGTCACGTCGCTTGCGCTCCTCGTCCGGCCGGGGGTGAGTGTCCGGGTTCTTTTGTCGACCCGACGCCGGGAGACCATCGCGGTCCTTGCAGGCGAGGTCGAGTCAGGTTCAGGGGGTCGCTTCCGCTGAACGCGGGTTGCGTGCCACCACCGTAACCGCTTGTGAAGCCCTGCACAAAGTCGGTGAATTCAGTCACTTTGCTACGGGCTCCGGCCCCGCGTTCATTCAACCCTCATCGGCGCGAACCCGCTACGGGACACACCGGAGGCGACGGGGAAGGGGGTTCGGGTTGCAGAACCCCGCGCCACGCATTCGCGCACGCCCCTATCGCACCCTATTTCGCGAGGTCGGCGCGTAGACGAGGTTCGTCCACATCGAAATAGCTGTGCTCACGACCATCCAGCAGCACCACCGGCAGCCGGTCGCCGTATTCGGCGCGCAGGCCCGGATCGGTCGCGGCGGCCTCGTCGACATCCACGGTGGCGACCTCGATCCCGAACTCCGCGCAGATCGGGCGCAATTGTTCGAGTGCCGTACCGCACAGTCCACAGCCGCTGCGGGTCAACAGAGTCACTGCATGTGGGGAATCGCTCATAGCCACCATCTAACAACTTCCCGATATGTCGTTCGGCGTCTACGTTCCGGTCATCCCTGGGCGTTACTGTTGACTTGTCGCATTAACAGGCGGAGGTACTGGTGCCGGAACGTTCGAAAGAGCCGGGGGCGGGTTTCATCGCGGGGCGCTTCGGCGAGTTCGCGCCGCGCTGGGGTCAGGGCCTGGCCGACCTGCAGGATCAGTTCAATCGCATCACCCGCAGCCCGTTCGGTCCGAGCGAGGAAGAGGTCCGCGCCAATCTCGCCGGTGAGGCCAGCGCCGATGCCGCCCTCGCCCTGCACGACGCCGAACTCGCGCTGCGGGACGACGACGACACGCCGACCCACGCGATCGCCCGCGACCTCACCGCCGCGGCCTTCTTCGACGTCGACAACACCATGGTGCAGGGCGCGTCCATCGTGCACTTCGCCCGCGGCCTGGCCACGCGCAAATACTTCAAGACCTCCGACCTCGTCGATATGGCCTGGAAGCAGGTCAAATTCCGGGTGACCGGCAAGGAGAGCCACTCGGACATGACGTCGGGCAAGGAGAAGGCGCTGTCGTTCATCGCCGGCCGCCCGACCGCCGAACTCGCCGCGCTCGGCGAGGAGATCTACGACGAGATCATCGCCGACAAGATCTGGCCGGGCACCCGGGCGCTCGCACAGATGCATCTGGACGCGGGCCAGCAGGTCTGGCTCGTCACCGCGACACCGGTCGAATTGGCGCAGGTGATCGCGAAACGCCTCGGACTGACCGGCGCGCTGGGCACCGTCGCCGAGAGCGAGGACGGCATCTTCACCGGCCGCCTGGTCGGCGACATCCTGCACGGACTCGGCAAGGCGCACGCGGTGCGCACGCTCGCCATCCGCGAGGGCCTCAACCTCAAGCGCTGCACCGCCTACTCCGACAGCCACAACGACGTGCCCATGCTCTCGCTGGTCGGCACCGCGGTGGCCATCAACCCGGACGCGGACCTCCGCGAGGTCGCCAAGAACCGCGGCTGGGAGATTCGCGACTTCCGCACCGGCCGCAAGGCCGCGAAAGTCGGTGTGCCCACGGCACTCGCGCTCGGCGCGGCCGGGGGCGCGGCGGCCGCGGTACTGTCCCGCAAACGCGAAGCCAAGGCCAGTTAGAACACGGTCGAAAAACGAAGTGGCCCGGTCCAATTGGACCGGGCCACTCGTATGTATGTGCGAATTGTCTAACCGGTGAACGGATTCCGGCGCTTGATCAGATTCTTGTACAGCGTCCCCTGAATGGTTTCGCGCACCTGATCGGTCACTTCGAACATGGTCATCGGATCATCCGCGTCCGCGGGTTCGTATCCGGCGGTCGAAATCGGTTCGCCGAATTCGATGTACCACTTCGACGGGAACGGAATCGCGCCCAGCGGACCCAGATGCGGGAACAGCGGTGTCACCGGGAAATACGGGATCCCCAACAGTCGCGCCAGCGGCTTCAGATCGGCGAGCTTCGGATAGATCTCCTCCGAACCCACGATCGAGCACGGAATGATCGGCACGCCCGTGCGCACCGCCGCCGACACGAAACCGCCACGGCCGAAACGCTGCAACTTGTACCGGTCCGAATACGGCTTGCCGATGCCCTTGAAGCCCTCCGGGAACACGCCCGCGACTTCGCCCGCGCGCAACAGCCTTTCGGCATCCGCGGGGCAGGCCAGCGTGTGCCCGGCCTTGCGGGCCAGCCCGCCGATGATCGGCGTCTCGAAGATCAGGTCGGCGGCCATGATGCGCAGCGCGCGCTGCTTGGGATGCCGGTCGTGCACGGCCAGTTGCAGCATCAGTCCGTCCAGCGGCACCGTGCCCGCGTGATTGGCCACGATCAGCGCGCCACCCACCTCGGGAATGTTCTCGATGCCCGACACCTCGACCCGGAACCACAGCTCCGACAGCGGCCGCAGCATCGGCAGGATCACCGATTCGAGCAGGTGCTCGTCCAAACCGAATTCGTCGACCAGGTAGTCGCCGGTGAGGCGACGGCGCGCGAAGTCGGCGGTGTAGCGAACCCCGTCGGCGACCGTCCCCCGAATCATGTCCCCCAGCGACTTGGGCTGACGCGCTTCGACTTCGGCGAGCCGATCGGTCAGCGAGGTCACCGGGGTCAGCGCGGCCGGTTCCCCCGCCGGCCAGACTCGAGCCGGGCGATTGTGCCGGGCCTCGAAGTCCACATCGTGAAGTCGAATCACCTTCGCTACATCACTCATTGGTGTGCTCCCGTCCCGGCCCCGAGCAGGCCGAGAAGTTTGTTCTCTGCGGCGTCGATCCACGTGGGATCGATCACGGGCCGCAACGCTGCGCCCCCTATGAAGTCGTCGAATGCCTGCACCGTGGTCCAGCGCGGCTGGAATCCGAGTTCGGTACGCATCCGGGTGGTGTCCAGACCACAACCGAAATGGAAGTAGTCGATCTGTTCCGCGGTGAACTCCCGCATCACCGGGCCCATCACGGTGCGCCCGACACTGCGGAAAACCGCGTAGGGCACGGGCAATTCGATCCGCCCGGCCCGACGGATGGCCTGCGACAACGCCATGGCGCCGTCCCCGGCCACATTGAAGGTGCCACCCGGGGCCGTCATGGCCCCGTGCACCAGGGCGGCGATGCCGTCCTCCTCGTGCAGCAGTTGCATGCGCGGATCACGACCCAGGATGGTGGGCGTGATCGGCGAACGGAAATACTGCACACCACGTTTCGCCAACTGCGGACCCACGATGGGTGGAAAACGCAGAATGGCGGCCGAAATATCCGGGCGCCGACGCGCGAGCCCGCGCACGAAACCCTCCACCTCGATCATGTCCCGCGCGAACCAGCCGCGCGGCGGGGTGCGCGCACCCATTTCCTCGGTGAATTTCACCGGATCCTTGGCACTGCACCCGTAGACGGCGGACGAGGAACGCACCACCACCCGCCGCACGCTGGAAGCCTTGCGGCACACCGCGAACAGCTGCATGGCCCCCAGCACGTTCATGTCCTTCATGGCGGCGCGACCGCCACCGGCAGGCGGCCGCGACAGGGCCGCGGGATGCACCACCGTGTCCACCTGATTACCGTCGATCACCTTGCGGATCAACGGATTTCGAATATCGGCGCGCACGAATTCGGCGCGGCCCATGCGGCGCAGCAACTCTCGACTGGGCTGTTTGGCGTCCACAGCGATGATGCGTTCGATGGCAGGGTCGGCCGCGAGCCGGGCCACCACATTGCCGCCGAAGAACCGGCTCGCACCGGTCACCATCACTACCTTGGGCGCCTGCCCGTCTCGGGTCCCTGCCGCACCGGATCCCACTCGCAGCCCCCAAGCTCTTGAAATGTCACCGCACGTATTCCCGCGCTCCAAGGGTAACCGGCGAGTAGGTGCCATCCGAAGGGTATTAACCAGGATCTAACGATGACTTCAATCACCCGTGAAAAACGAAAGCCCGCCACCGACGGTGACGGGCTTCCAGCTACGACGCAGCGGGCTTACTTGCCGAGTTTGCGACGCTGAACACGCGTGCGGCGAAGCAACTTGCGGTGCTTCTTCTTCGACATGCGCTTGCGGCGCTTCTTGATCACAGAACCCATAGGGTTGTTCCTCGCGTTCTCTCGGGTCATCCCCGCTTTCGCGGGGTGCACACTGTCTGACCCTGCACAGTCCCTACCCGTATACGGGCCGAGATGGACCCGGCGGCACCACCGGCACGTACAGGATGCCGGTCCATGCTACCGGGCCACTCTCCGGCGAACGAAACGGGTGGGGCCGAATGGACTACCCCGGCGTTCTACCCCGCATCGAAGTAGGACGTCTCCAGATAGTCGTGCACCGCCTTGGCGTGCACCCGGAAGGAACGCCCCACCCGCACCGCGGGCAGCTCTCCCGAATGCACCAGCCGGTACACCGTCATTTTGGATACCCGCATCAAATTCGCGACCTCGGCGACGGTGAGGAACTGGGTTCCTCCGCCGATGACCGAACTTGCGTTGATTGGGCTGTTTCCGGACCTCGCTTGACTGTTTCCAGACATCATCGCGTCACTGACCTCCGGCACGTCCGCGCCGCCGGCTTCCCCACCGGCGGAACAGACACGCACGTGCTCCTTGAAGCTTAGCGGGACCAGTGGGATTGCTGCGACGGGTGTGAGAAATCAGCCTTTGCTGTGGCGAGTCGGCCTCCGGCAGCAAACTAGCAACCGAGCAGTATTGGAATGCGGGGAACGCTTACACCCGCACCGTCAACGTTAGTCCGACGTCGCGCCGAGTTCCATGGAACGACGTTTTGCGGCGTGCAACGCATCGTGGAAAGCCGAACGCACCGCGCCCCGCTCCAACTCCCGCAGACCCGCCGCGGTGGTGCCCGCGGGCGAGGTGACGGCCGCACGCAATTCCGGAGCAGACTGACCCGACTCGTCCAGCAGCGCGGCCGAACCCAGCATGGTCTGCACCACCAGCTGGGTGGCCACATCGCGGGTCAGACCCAGGCCCACCGAGGCGTCGATCATGGCCTCGACGATCAGGAAGAAGTACGCCGGGCCCGAACCCGACACCGCGGTCACCGCATCCATCTGCGACTCCGCGACCGTCACCACCCTGCCGACCGACTCCAGCATCTCGGCGACCAGCGTCAGCTGTTCCTTGCGGGCGTAGCGGCCCGCCGCGATCGCGCTCATGCCCTGGCCGACCAGCATCGGAGTGTTCGACATGACCCGCACCACCGGGAAACCGGCGGGCAGCTTGGACTCCATGCGGGCGGTCGGCACACCGGCGGCCAGCGAGACCAGCACCTGATCGTGGTCGTCGCCCAATTCGGCCTTGCCCAGCTCGGCGACCACGCCGTCCACATCGTTCGGCTTGACCGCGATCACGATGACATCGGCGGACTTCGCGGCATCGGCGATGTTGTCGGTAGCCCGAATACCGAACCGGTCGGCCAGCAACTCCGCGCGCGTCGCAACCGGCTCGACAACCACCAGATCCTTGTTGGCCCGCCCGGACTCGAGCAGACCCGCGATCAGGGCCTCCCCGATCCGGCCGCCGCCGATTACCGCAATCCTCGTCATGGGAAAAGGCTAGCGCCAGGCTCCCGGGGGCTTCGCCCCCGAACCCCCGGAAGCAACTCGGGGGCGCCGCCCCCGAACCCCCGGAGAGGACAGGGGGCAAGCCCTCGAACCCCGGAAGCTGCGGGGATCGAGCGTGAGCGAAGACCGCGAGCACGGTCCGGACGATCCGCCCGAAACGGTCAGCGCGGTTGCGGAATCAGGGCGAGTTGGCGGCTTTGCGCGACGATTGCGCCGGTCGAGTCGATGACGAGTTGGTCCTCATCGAACATGCGGTGGCCTACCTCGCGGCTGTGGGCGATGACGCGCAGCCAGCCGGGGGCCGGGCGACGGCGGAGGTAGGTGGTCATCTGGACCGTGGGGGCCCAGCCGAAGTGGCCGAGGTTCATCGGGACCGGGGGGCTCATGTCGGCGGACATCATGGCGAAGAAGGCGGACACGTCCGGGTCCTGCTCGTCGCCGTCGAAGGGGCGGATCCAGAGGCGCAGGCGGGGTTCGGACTTTTCGCCGGAGAGGAAGCAGGCCCACTTCGGGTCGATGGCGACCGAGGAGCCCTGGGCCACATGGACGAGCTTGCCCATGGGATTGCGCTCGTCGTAGGCGAGGGCGTCGGCCGGAGGTTCCGTGGGCATGTCACCGGCGTGGTCGTCGGCGTACTGCGGATCGGCCTCGTCAAGGTGGCTGAACGTGAGGGCGGTGCGGACCAGGGTGCGGCCGTTCTGGATCAGGCTCGCGTCGGCGAGGGCGATCTGGCGGCCCACCTTGCGCAGCCGGACCTCGTACTCGACCTCGCCGGGATCGGGGGCGCCGAGGAAGTCGGTGCTGGCCGAGATCGGGAACATGCCGGCCTGTTCGGGGGCCGTGCGGCGCAGCCATTCGGTGGCGGCGGCCGCGCTGCCCGCGACGATGGTGCCGCCGTGCACCTTGTTGCCGATGGTCCAGGTGGGCTCGATCAGGCCCGAAAAGCGGCCGAGTTCCGGAGTCGCCGAATCGAGTTCGGTCATGCGGCAGACGCGACTGAATGGCGCATTCGCCAGTTCATTCGTGAAATCCGATTCGACGGTCAACTCCGTTGTCATCCAGCTGTCCTTCCACCGTGTGGTTTGTACAGCGTAAACGGATCCCGCTGTCATTCCGGAACAGTGGTGGGATGAATCACTATCCGCGGTGCGCGGCGGTCGGCTCCGGGGTCGGGGCGGGAGTGAAACCGTTGAGATGGGTGCGGGCGAAGGTCAGCGCGCGACCCAGCATGGCGGCACGATCCATGGTGGTGCGGGCCATCTGGGTGTTCACCTCGATCACCGCCTGACCGTCGAATCCGTTGTGCACCAACATTTCACACAGCTCGGCCACCGGCTGGGTGCCCTCGCCGGGAATCAGGTGCTCGTCGGTGGCGGCGCCACGGCCGTCGGCCAGGTGCAGATGGGTGAGGCCGGATCCCATGCGACCCGCCAGCAGCAGTGGGTCCACGCCCGCCGTGGCGGTATGCGAGGTGTCGAGCGTGTAGTGCCGGAAACCCACATCGGTCGGGTCGTAGGACGGGCTGAAGGTGGTGATCGAGGGGCCGGGGCCGCCGCGCCGCTCCAGGCGCTGAATCGAACTGCCGCGGAACAGGGTGTCGGCGCGCATCGGGAACATGTTCTCCACCGCCACCGCGACCGGGCTCGAATTCTCCAGTTCCGCAACCTGCTTGGCGAAGCCGTCGGCATAGCGCCGTTGCCAGCGGAAGGGCGGATGCACGACCACGGTGGCCGCGCCCAACGCCTCGGCGGTGTGGACGCTGCGGGTCAGCTTCGCGATCGGGTCCGACCCCCAGACCCGTTGCGAGATCAGCAGACACGGGGCGTGCACGGCCAGCACGGGGATGTCGTATTTGTGCGCGAAATGCTGCACGGTGGAAATGGACTGGCTGGCCGGTTCGGCCCACACCATGAGTTCCACACCGTCATAACCGAGTTCGGCCGCGTACCGGAAGGCGGCCTCGGTGTTCTCCGGATACACCGACGCGGTCGAGAGCCCGACCCGGACGTCCCTGCCCCCCGCCCCGTTCTCGGTGCCCGCCCCCTGCGTCTGCCCGAAATTCCCCACTGCTGCTCCCTGCTCAGTTCGTACTGAGTAGAAAGGCTAGCGGTCCGAGCGTGACGAAGACGCCTACGACGACGGCAATCACAGTGGAGAAAATGTCATCGGTGCGCCGCAGCACGCGCACGAGCGCGACCAGGCCGAGAATCACGATCATCGCCAGCGCCAGGGCAACCCACGGGAGCATTTCCCACATGCGCTCGAAGCCCTTGAACAGCAACATGCCCGCGACCGCCGCACCCACGCTCTGGCCGGCGATCACCAGCCACTGCCGCCGGTTCTCGTCCTCGTCGGAACGGCCCTTGGCGCGGGAGCGCGCGGGTGCCGACGACGCGCGTCCGGGCTTGCGGCCGAGCGCACCGGCCTTGCGGGTGAGCGCCGAGAACCGCGCACCCATCGAAGGCGCAGGCTCGTCGTCGTAGTCGTCCTCGTACTCGTCGTCGTCGAGCGGCTCGTAGAAATCGGTGAGATGGTCGTCGGGCTCCGGCTCCGGCGCGACCGGAGCATGGCCGCGGCCACCGCGCCGTTTGCCGCCGTTGCCGGCGGCACGCGAATTGCGCTCGTCCTCGCGGCTCTGCGCATCACGCATCAAATCCCCGGCAACCGATTCACCGGAGAGCAGCTGCTGATCGGAGTCCGCCAGCGACGACCACGCGGCGGTCGGCACCGCGGCCTGATCGGGGACCGGCTGATCGTCACGGCCGGGCCGTCTTCGCGCGGACCACGCCGGAAGGCCGTCGGCCGCACCATGATCGACGCCGCCGCGGCGCTCACCGGGGGGCGCCTGCGGCGGGGCCTGCTGGGCCTCCGCGTGCCGGCGGGCCGAACGCGACATCGGCGGGGCGGCGGGGGCCTGCGGCGGATCGAAGGCCGGACGGCCGTTGCGCGGCAGCGGTTCCGGGCCGGGCGGGGCCCAGGGCTGGGCGGCCGGATTGAATTGGGTGCGGGCCGCATCGTCGAACGGCTGCCGGGGCGCGGGATTGAACGCCGCGGGATTGAACTGGGTGCGCGGGGGCTCGTCGAGCGGCGGGCGCGGGCCGGAGTCCATCGGCCGGGAGGCGCGGGCGGCGATGTCGCGCATCGCGTCGGAGGCGGCGTCGCGGGTCGCCCCGTTGCCGCGGAAGGGGTGCACCTCGTCGGTGGTGTCGTCTTCCGGGTCGTAGCGGCGGCGGCGACCGCCCTCGCGCGGCGGCGCGGGAGTTTCGGTGCCGTTCAGGCGAGCCGGCGAGACGTCGGCATCGAGGGGATCCGGCTTGCGGCGGCGGCCCCCGCCGGTGGAGCGACCGTCCGGCTGTAGCGGGTTCTCGGTCGGCGGCCAGTCCAGGCCGGCGGACCAGTTCTGACCGGACGGCTCGGGTAGTGATGGCGGCTGCGGGGCCGGGGCCAGCGGGTTGTAGTACGAGATCGGACCGGACAGTGGCGAATACGCGGGGTCCGGATCGGGTACCGGGGCGTACGACGAATAGTCCGGCTG
This sequence comes from Nocardia sp. NPDC059240, assembly GCF_042753865.1. NCBI lineage: Bacteria > Bacillati > Actinomycetota > Actinomycetes > Mycobacteriales > Nocardiaceae > Nocardia > Nocardia sp. NPDC059240. Next base: position 500,142 of record NZ_JBHZAC010000006.1, read on the forward strand.
CGCCGGGGATGAATAGTCCGGCTGCGCTGGGGATCCGGAACCTGAAAAGTCTGAGTAATCCGAAAAGTTCGAGTAATCAGAATAATTCGAAAAGTTTGAATAGTCCGATTCGTTCGGAGCTGGTTCGGGTGCGGAAGCGGCTACGTCCTCGTCCGGCGCGGCGTGTGAGGACGATCCCGCCTTCACCACCGGAATATCACCGGTCAGTTCCGCGACGGAAATGCCACGGCCACTTCGACGTCTGCGTCCCCCACCACCGGCGGGGGCACCACTCTGCTGCCCGTTCCGCGCCAATAGCTCGGCGACGGACAGCTGACTTGCATCCTCGGTCATCGAGACACCGTTTCGATCGGGCCCGACAGGCCGCTGTCGGGCCTGCCGACTATCGGTTCGCTATCCAGGTCGGTATCCAGCTTGCGCAAGATCAATCCCTCTCGCAGTGCCCAGGGACAGATTTCGAGCGTGTCCAGGGACAGTGCCCGCATACTCGCCTCCGCGACCAGCGCGCCGGCCACGAGTTGTTGTGACCGATCAGAACTAACGCCTTCCAATTCTGCCCGGTCCGCGGCCGTCATTCTCGATATGAACGCAATCAGCTGCCGCAGGCCGGAACTGGTGAGGGTACGCCGAACTCGGGGACCCGCAACAGAGGGGGCGGCTCCGGTCAGCCTGGCCAGCGAACGGAAGGTCTTGGAGGTGCCGACGGCCAGATCCGGGCGGCCCAGCTCGAGTAGCTGCTTGCTGGGCAGCACGAGCTCGGCGTCGAGCCAGTCGCGCAGCACGGCGACGCGGCGTTTGCCCGGCGGGTCGTGCCGCAGCCAGTCCCGGGTGAGCCGGCCCGCGCCAAGTTGCAGGGACAGCGCCACATCCGGGACCTCGTCCGCGCCGTTGCTCATCTCGAGTGAGCCGCCGCCGATATCCAGATTGAGAATCCGTCCGGCGCTCCAGCCGTACCAGCGGCGCACCGCGAGGAAGGTGTGTCGAGCCTCGTCGACACCGGAGAGCACCTTCAGATTGACGCCGGTCTCGCGGCGCACCCGGGCGAGCACCTCTTCGGAGTTCGTCGCCTCGCGGACCGCGGAGGTGGCGAATGCCATCAACTCCACACAGCCGGAAGTCTTTGCGATGCTTGCGAATTCGGCTACCGTAGCGGTCAGCCGAGCCGCGCCCGCGGCCGTGATCCGGCCCTCGTCGTCCATGCTCTCCGATAGCCGCAACGCCGACTTCGTCGAGCTCATAGGCATCGGGTGTCCACCACGATGCGCGTCCACCACGAGCAGGTGGACGGTATTGCTTCCCACATCGAGTACACCGAGCCGCACAAGAACACGGTACTGGGTGCGTCACGACTTCTGGCCAGGCGACTGAGCTGTTAGCGTTCCGCGTTGTGACGACAGGGGCATCGGCGAGCGGACCGACCGGGCTGCGACCAGCGGCGAAGATCGACCCGACGCCCGAGGTGGAACTCGACTTCCCACGGGAATGGATCGAGTTCGTCGATCCAGCTAATGATGAGCACTTGATCGCGGCCGATATGACCTGGCTGCTGTCGCGCTGGACCTGCGTGTTCGGAACTCCGGCATGTCAGGGCATCATCGACGGCCGCGAGAACGACGGCTGCTGCTCGCACGGCGCGTTCCTCTCCGACGAGGAGGACGGCAAGAAGCTGCACGAGGCTGTGAAAATGCTCACACCCGAGGACTGGCAGCTGATGCCGGAGGCCACCGACGACAAGGGCCGGGTCCGCAAGAAGCTGTATCTGGAAGAGGACGACCTCGACGACGAACCGGCGTTGCGCACCCGGCGTTTCGACGGCGCGTGCATCTTCCTCAACCGTCCGGGTTTCTCCGAAGGCATCGGCTGCGCGCTGCACACCATGGCGCTGCGCAAGGGCCTGGAGCCACTCACCGTCAAGCCGGAAGTTTGCTGGCAGCTGCCGATTCGGCGCACCCAGGAGTGGGTGGACCGGCCCGACGGGGTGGAGATCCTGCGCACCGCGATCGGTGAATACGACCGCCGCGGCTGGGGTCCGGGCGGCCTGGATCTGAACTGGTATTGCACGGGTTCACCGGACGCGCACGTGGGCACCCGGCCGGTGTGGGAGGCGTATGCCCCCGAGCTGATCGAGCTGATCGGCAAGCCCGCGTACGACGAGCTGGCCGCGCACTGCAAGCGGCGACAGGGGCTCGGCATCGTGGCGGTGCACCCGGCCACGGTCATCGCGCAGGAGAAGGCCGCGAGCGAGGCCGCGCAGGCTGGCGGCGGCAAAACTGGACCCAAGACCAAGAAGAGTTAGCTGACCGTTCGGTAACTTTCTGAAAACTGAGATTTTCAGAACTAGTGTCACTTACTGTGCGACTGACCCAACCCCTCATGGGTCCAGCACAGGAGAACACATGAGCAAGACTTCGCCCGCACGGCGACATCTCGGCCTCGGCGTGGCCGGTGTCGCCGTCGCGGCCGGGGCCGTCGCGGTTCTGGTGGGTAGCCCCGCACCGGCCGCCAACGCGACCGTCGACACGATCAGCGTCTCGGGCACGGATCACATCGTCGGCCAGACCTACACCCTCAGCGCCACCGTCAGCGGCGCATCGTTCGGTCTGCTCGTCTATTGGACCGACAACGGCCACAACCTCACCGACGTCGGCAAGGTCCCGATGCCGATCGGCCACGCCAGCCTCGACTGGACCCCGAGCAGCGTCGGCCAGCACGTCATCGCGATCTCGCAGGGCAGCAGCACCAAGACGGTGATCGTCAACGTGACCGACGGGTCCACCCCGCCGACCACCACCACGGTCCCGCCGACCACCACCACGACGGTGCCGCCCACCACCACGACCGTCCCGCCGACGACGACCACGGTGCCGCCCACCACCACCGAGCCGCCGACCACCACGGTCCCGCCGACGACCACGGTGCCGCCCACGACGACGACGGTGCCGCCCACGACCACCACCGAGCCGCCGGTCACCACGACGACTCCGCCGACCGCGAGCACCCAGCCCAGCGGTGGCGGCACCGGTAGTGCCAACGGCCTGCCCTTCGGTCTCTGACAGACCTTCCAGTTTCCTCGGGCCGCAGCCCGACGCCTCACAGGAGTACCCATGCGCAGCAACACTTCCGGCCGTGTGATCGGGGCCGGACTGGCCGCGGTGGCCGTCGCCGGCACCGCCGCGATCACGATGACGACCGCACCCGCGAACGCCACCGTCGACGCCTTGAGCAGTTCCAGCACCACGCCGGTCGTCGGCGGCACCTACACCCTCAGTGCCGACCTCTCCGGGAACGACAGCAGCCTGCCGGTCGTCTGGGCCGACAACGGCGTCAACCTCAACACCCCGGCCGAAACGGCGCCCTTCCCGACCGGCCACAGCAGCGTCACCTGGAAGCCCACCGCCGCGGGCCCGCACGTCATCACCCTCACCCAGGGCAGCAGCACCAAGCCGCTGATCCTGACCGTGGCGGATACCTCCGTTCCGACACCGACCTACACCCCGCCGACGCCCGCCAACCCGGCGCAGCCGACCACGACCGCACCGGCCACCACCCAGCCGAACAGCGGTGGGACGGGCAGTGGCGGTTCGGGCAGTGCCGGGACGGGTAGCGCCACCGGCAGTGCGGGCTCGCTGATCAGCGGATTGCTGCACGGACTCCTCGGCAGCAGCTAGTACGGGTCCGGAATCCGGGAGAAACCATGCGCAACACACCATCCGGGGTCGGTGCGCGCCGTGCCGCGGTAGGGCTCACCGGCCTTACCGCGCTGGCGGCCGCCGCGATCATCGCCGCCCCCGCGTCCCTGGCGGCGGTCGACACCGTCAGCGTCGATCAGGGCAATCTGGTGGTCGGCACCACCTACACCGTCTCGGCGACGCTCAGCGGGGCGTCGATCGGCCTGCTGGTGACCTTCACCGACAACGGCCACGACATCGGCGCGCCCAAGATGCCGTGGCCTCCGGGGCACGCCTCGATCGGCTGGAAGCCCGATACCGCCGGAAAGCACACCATCACCGCGTCGCAGGGGCCCAACAGCCAGTCGACCGTGGTGCAGGTGGCGGACGCGTCGCTCGGCTCGGGCTCGTCGAGTTCCGGGAGCGGCTTCGGCCCGGCCGGACCGCTCGGCAGCGGGAGCAGCGGTACCACGGGAAATTAGCGGCCCCGGGTTCGTAGGCGGGGTGTCCGGCAGGTGAACAATCGGTGCCGGCGGCCGACCATCGAATCAGGCTGCGTGGAAGTATATTTCGATTCCCCATCAGCCCGGTGACCTCGGCGTGTGAATAGCCGGAAGTATGCGTGACATCGTCCGGCTATTGCCAATTCACCGGAACGTGTTAGACATCCAGGCCATGATCAAGAAAACCCTCGCCGTCGCGGCACTGGCCGCCGGTGCCGTTATCTCCATTGCGCCGCAAGCGTTCGCCGATACCCCCGATCCGGCCGCGTTCTCCGATCGCACCGCCGATTTCGTGCCCTACAACGATCCCGCCGCGATCGGCGCCAAGGACGCGGGCAAGATGCTCATCGTCAGCCCGTACGGCACCAGCCACACCATCGCCTGCCGCGGCAACGGCGCGGATGTGCCGTGGTACGGCTGCATGCAGCAGGACAACCCGGGCCTGGGCTGGATCATCCTGCAGCAGCAGGAGCTTCCGGGCCTCGGCACCGCATGGGTCGACACCATGCAGTCCGACCCGAACGCGTAGTCCCGGCCCGAACTCGGCGGGGGCAGTACGGACCTGGGCGGGGGATGCACGAATCTCTGTCGGGGAGAAGGCATGAAACCCGCCCGCTTCGGAAAACCGAAGCGGGCGGGTTCTTTTCGTATTCGGGGCGCTAGGCCTCGAGCTCGGGGCGCTAGGCCTCGAGCTCGGGGCGCTAGGCCTCGAGCTTGTAGCCCAGGCCACGCACGGTGACCAGGTGTTCCGGCTTGGCCGGATCCGACTCGATCTTGGAGCGCAAGCGCTTGACGTGCACGTCGAGGGTCTTGGTGTCACCGACGTAGTCGGCGCCCCAGACGCGGTCGATGAGCTGGCCACGGGTCAGCACGCGACCCGAGTTGCGCAGCAGGTACTCGAGCAGGTCGAATTCCTTGAGCGGCAGGGTCACCCCCTTGCCGTTGACCTGCACGGTGTGGCGGTCCACATCCATGCGCACCGGGCCGGCCTCGAGGACGCTGGTCTCGCTGCCGTTGTCGGGCTCCTCGCCCGCGCCGCGGCGCAGCACCGCGCGGATGCGAGCGATCAGCTCGCGCGAGGAGTAGGGCTTGGTGACGTAGTCGTCGGCGCCCAGTTCCAGGCCGACCACCTTGTCGATCTCGCTGTCGCGCGCGGTCACCATGATGACCGGGACGCTGCCGCGAGCGCGCAGCTGCTTACACACGTCGGTGCCGCTCATGCCGGGGAGCATGAGATCGAGCAGGACGATGTCCGCGCCGGAACGGTCGAATTCGGACAGCGCGGACGGGCCGTCGCCCACTACGGTGACCTCGAACCCCTCCTTGCGCAGCAGGAACGCGAGCGGATCGGCCAGCGACTCCTCGTCCTCGACGATCAGCACACTCGTCATCGGGTTGCCTCCACACCGTTGGTTCTGGCCCGCCCGAGGGGACGCTGGCCGTTTTCTTTCTTGGCCACCGGAACACCGGCGGCAAGCTTCTTTTCGACCTGCCCGTTGGAATCGGCAGGGTGGGCCGGGATACGCAGGGTGAACGTCGATCCGGTGCCCAGTTTGCTCCACAGGGTGATCTCACCGTTGTGGTTGGCGGCCACATGCTTGACGATAGCCAGCCCGAGGCCGGTACCGCCGGTGGCACGCGAGCGCGCCTTGTCGGCCCGGAAGAAACGTTCGAAAACGCGCTCCTGGTCCTCCTTGGAAATGCCGATACCGCGATCGGTGACCGCGATATTGACGTAGCCGCCGCGCAGCGCCCGGCTCACCGACACGTGCGAACCACGCGGGGAGTAGGCGATGGCGTTCTCGACCAGGTTGGACAGCGCGGTCACCAGCAACGTCTGATCGCCGAGGATCTCGAGGCCGCTGGTGGCGTCGGTGGAGACGGTGATGCCCGCGGCCTCGGCGACATTGCGGGAGCGCTCGAGGGCCTGGGTGACGACGGTGTCGACGTCCACGGCCTCCAGCTCCGGCAGTCGTTCCGCGCCCTGCAGGCGGGACAGCGCGATCAGCTCGGTGACCATCTTGCCCATGCGGCGGGATTCGCCGTGCAGGCGTTCGCCGAAGTGCCGCACCGAATCCGGATCGTCGGCGGATTCCAGCAACGCCTCGGCCAACAGGCTCATCGCACTGACGGGGGTCTTGAGCTCGTGGCTCACATTGGCGACGAAGTCGCGGCGGGTGGCCTCCATGCGGGCCTGCTCGGAATCGTCGTCCGCGAAGAGCACCACGAAGTTCGGGTTCTCCTGCGACAGCGATCGAGCAACTCCTCGGACAGCGAGGCGGGCGCGGCCGGGCATGGGGATCTTGGCGGTGAGTTCGAACTCCACGTCCTGGCCGTTGGACAGCACCTGTTCGACCGCGGCCCAGGCGCGTTCGTCGAGCAGGCGGTCGTGGACCACGCCCAGTTCCTCGGCGCGCGGGTTCACCAGCACCACGTCGCGGTACTGATCGACCACCGCGATGCCGGATTCCGAGGCGAGCACGATCAGGTCGAGGACCTGCGACATGGTCAGCCCGGTGTCGGTGGCGGCCCGCAGCCGCTCCTGGCGAGCATTCACATACGGAATGAGCAGTCCGCCGACGGCCAGTCCAACTACGGCCGCCAGGACTGCCAAAAGCACGGCCTGTGGAACGCTCACATCTGAATCGTACGGTCGACTAAGCAGGGTCCAACCCGGGGTGCTGGAAGTTTCACGCAGGTCATAGGCACTTCCACCCTTGTTAGCCCGGCGTTTACGCAATGTTCGGTCAGCGTGTCCTCGCTGGTGAGCGGCCTCGCGGCAACCGCGTTCGGGACGACCGTTCAGTCCTCCGGATCGCCGTAGAGAGCCGTGCGCACGGAGTCGCCGTGCCGGTCCGCCCACTCCCCCAGCGCGAAGATCGGGACCAGCAGATCGCGGCCGGCGGGAGTCAGCGAATATTCAACGCGCGGTGGAGCTTCGGCGTAGCGGCGACGTTCCAGCAACCCCATCGCGGTCATCCGGTTCAGGGTCTGGGTGAGCATCTTCTGACTGATGCCGCCGATGGTCCGGCGCAGCTCCACGGGTCGCATGGGCCCCTCGCGAAGTGTGTAAACGATCACAGTCAGCCACGAATTGCCGAAAACGTCCACGGCGAGGCGTGCCGGGCAGTCGGATTCGAGGCCGCCGTATTCCGCGAATTCCACCGGCTCCGCCGCTGATGCCTCCGCTTCGGTGCTCTCGGCCGTCATGAATACAGCCTGCCACCGGCAATGCGCACCCGCGGGTGCGCATCGGGATTCCTAGCGTCGAATCCACCAGCGAGACCAAGGAGTTCACATGCGAATCGGAATCATCGGGGCCGGAGCGATGGCACGGGCACTGGGCGGCGGGTGGGCCGCGGCCGGGCACGACATCGCACTCGGGGCCCGCACATCGGCCCGCGCGCGGGAGGCGGCGACCGCCGTCGGGCACGGCGCGCGCGGCACGAGCATCGAAGAGGCGGCCGGATTCGGAGCGGTGACACTGCTGGCCGTGCCGGTCGAAGCGCTCACCCCGGTACTGCGGGCGGGCGATTTCGGCGGCCGCACGCTGATCGACTGCACCAATGCCTTCGCACCGGATACCGGCGGCTTCGGCCTCTCGGAACCGGCTGTCGCCGAACGGATCGCGGCGAGCGCGCCCGGGGCGCGGGTGGTGAAGGCGTTCAATCTGCTCGCGGCCGAGGTGTGGGCGGGTCCGCATCGCGAGTTCGAGGGTCGACCGTTGACCGTCCCGCTGTGCGGCGACGATGCGGACGCCATCGCGACGGTGGCCGCGCTCGCCAGCGATCTGAAGCTGCACGCCATCCACGCGGGTGGTTTGAGCCGGGCCCGGTATCTCGAGGCCACGTCGGCTTTCGTTGTCGGCCTGTGGTTCTCGGGTCAGGACGCGCGGGCCATGTTTCCGCCGGTGGAGGCCGCTTTCGCGGTTCCGGACGATGAGGAGGGGTTGCGCGGCAACGAAGAGTGAGTGTACGGTCACTCACATGAACCGACGCGGGATCGCACTCTCCACCTCGGATGTTCGACGGGAAGCCGTCCTGGACGCGGCCATCACCGAGTTCGCCAAGACCGGCTTCCACGGGACCCCGATCAATACCGTCGCCGTGACGGCCGGGATCTCGCCCGCGTACGTGTTCAAGCTGTTCCCCAGCAAGGTGGAGTTGTTCGTCGCCGCGCTGGACCGGTGTTTCGAGCGGGTCGAGGGGGCGTTGTCCGCCGGGGCCGCTCGGGTACCGGGCGGCGATCCGGAGCAGGTGCTGCATGAAATGGGCGGCGCCTACGCCGAATTGATCGTCGACAAGTCGCTGCTCATGCTGCAGGTGCACGCCCTCTCGGCGGCCGATGTGCCGGATATCGCCGAGGCCGTGCGCCGCGGCCTGCAACGGGTCACCGAGTTCGCCGAGTCCCGGTCCGAGGGCAGCGGCGAACAGGTGCAGCACTTCATGGCCTACGGCCAGCTGTGTCACCTGATCACCACCCTCGGATTGGACGCGAGCGAAGGCCCCTGGGCCGCCACTCTCACCGCCGGAATCCGCCACTTCAACTGAGCTGCACGCGCCCTCCGACGAGGGCGCTTTCTTTCGACCATCGAGTGATTGACCAGTCACTCATCCTGAAGGGAAAGACCGATGTCGAACATCACCGCCACCGAGATCGTGCTGCCGGGCCGCGTCGAGCCGGAGGGCCTGACCGTCACCGACCGTGAACTGCCGCCGCCCGCAGCGGGCGAGGCGCTGCTGCGGATGGAGGCGACGGGCGTGTCCTTCGCCGAGCAGCAGATGCGGCGCGGCAAGTACTACGACCAGCCCGCGTTCCCGTTCGTGCCCGGCTACGACGTGGTCGGCACCGTGCTCGAGGTCGGGGCCGGGGTGGATCCGGCACTGATCGGCCGTCGGGTCGCCGCACTGACCAAGATCGGCGGCTGGAGCAGTCACCTGACCGTGCAAGCGGGTGATCTGGTGCCGGTGCCGGACGGGCTGGCGGCGGACGCGGCCGAGACCTTCGTCGTCAATGGCATCACCGCGTGGCAGATGCTGCACCGCAACGCGAAAGTCCGTGCCGGGCAGACCATTCTGGTGCACGGCGCGAACGGTGGCGTCGGCTCGACGCTGGTGCAGCTGGCACGCGCGGCCGGCATCCGGGTGATCGGGACGGCGTCGGCACGCAATGCGGCCGCGGTGGCGGCACTGGGCGCGGAGCCGGTCGACTATCGCGGGGATGTCGTCGCGCAGGTGCGGGCGCTCGCGCCGGGCGGGGTGGACGCCGTCTTCGATCACGTGGGCGGGCCCGGAATCGTGGACTCGTTCGAGCTGCTCGCGCCCGGCGGCACCCTCGTTTCGTACGGCAGCGCGGCCACCAAGAACGAGGAGGGCGCTTCCCGGCTGCCGGTGCTGAAGCTGTTCGCCCGGTTGCTGTGGTGGAATGCGCTGCCCAACAATCGGAATGCGTCGTTCTACAACATCTGGGCCGGACGCCGTCGGCTGAGCCGGTTCCGTTCGCGGATCGCCGAGGACCTCGGCGCGGTGCTCGAGCTGGCCGAGCGCGGCGCGCTGCACCCGCAGATCGCGGCCCGAATCCCGTTGCGGGAGGCCGCCCGTGCACTGACGCTCGCCGAATCCGGCACTGTCACCGGCAAAGTCGTCCTGGTCGGCGACACCGAAGCCTGAAAAGGCATGCCACAAAATACGGTGTCCAATAACAAAACCCCGGGTGTGCACGCCGTTGTGCACACCCGGGGCTTCAATCCCGGAGGGACGGATTCACCAGCCGGTGTTACCGCGGACCGGGATGTTCACGAAGCTCGGTCGATCCGGATCGAGCTGCAGGTGTTCGGGCTTGAGGCCGGTGTCGATGAGCATCGGCAGGATGGGCAGGCCCTTGGGGAAGTTGCCCGCGAAAACGTCCACGCGCAGACGGTGTCCCGGCTGCAGCACGGCCTGGGTGGCACCGAGCGCGATATCGAGGGTGGTGGCCTCGCCGGGCACGGTCTCCTGGCGCTGGTCCAGGGAGGTGAGGGCGCGCGGGTCGGTGTAGTCGCCGTTGGCCGAGCGGGTGCTGCGGTCCTCGTCGATCTGGCGCAGCGAGGCCATCAGCGCGCCGGAGCTCAGCACCGTGGAGGTGCCGTCGGGGGCGACGTCATTGACGGTGACGGTCCAGTAGCCGTCGATAGCGTCCTGAACGGTGTTGAGGTGCACCGCGATCGGACCCGAGATGGTGGTGGCCTCGGCCACCGGCGCACTGGTGAAGGTGAGCGCGTTGGTCTCGGCGACGCGAGAGTCCTTGGCGCACATGTCGACCAGGTTCAGGATGCCCGCGGTGGCCTGTGCGGCGTCGTTCGAGCAGATGGTGGAAAGTCCCGGCGCGACCGAAAGCCGGTCGGTGTCGCCGTTCGCGTCCCCGGTGAGCGAGCCGTCGTAGACACTGCCCGCGGTGCCGGAGCGCTGCGAGGACAGGTACATGCGCCGGTAGTCCGCGGCCTCGGAAGCCGGTGCGGTGGGCCCGAATCCGCCCTGGGTGTTCCAGCCGCCGCCCTGCGTCTTGAGGGTCACCGGGCCGTACTGGTCGATGCCGTTGTCGATGCCCTTGAGCCACTTGTCGAACCAGGCGCGCTGCAGCACGTCCAGGCGCGGCGGTGCGCCGACCCGGTTCACGTCGGCTCCGGAGGTGACGTGATACGTGTTGCCCATGAGCAGCTGCTTCTGGCCGGGCGGCAGCGGAATCTGGTTGTAGATCTTGGATTCCGAGTAGGTGAACAGGTCGTGCCAACCACCGGTGACGAAGGTCGGGACCTTGATCTGACTCGGGTCGCCCAGCCATTCGGAGCGTTCCTGGGTCATGCCGTTGAGCATGTCCTTGACGCGCGGGTCGAGGGTGTCCATGTTGGTGCTGGTGTAGGCCGACATGAGCACGTCGAGGTAGCCGAACGGATCGTTGGCACGATCCTGCAGCCACTTGAAGTCGAAGGTGCCCGCGGCGATCGACGCGAGATCCGGCACCCACTTGAGGCCGTTGATCGCACCCAGCCACAGCGGGATGAAGTTGAAGCCGAAGCCGCCGCCGGGCGCGAGCACGTCGTCGATGAGGTCGCTGCCGGGCACGATCGGGAAGATGGCCTTCAGGGAGGGCGGCTGCTTCTCGGCGGCCTGCACCTGGTTGATGGCCGAGTAGGACAGGCCGTTCATGCCGATGCGGCCGTTGCTGAAGCCCTGCTTGGACGCCCAGTCGATGACCTCGACGGTGTCCTGCTGCTCGCGGCCGCGCAGCATGTCCCATTCGCCCTGCGAGAAGCCGGTGCCGCGCACGTCCACGACGACCTGCGTGTAGCCGGACTTGATGAGCTGGCGGTCGACGGAGAAGTTGCGGAGTTCGCCGTTGCCCGCCGCATTGAGCAGTTCACCGAAGCCGGTGAGCGGGGTGCCGTCCAGGCGAATATTGCGGAAGACATTCAGCAGCGCGTCGGACAGGCCGGGAATGGAGAAGGCGCTGTCGGCGATGTTCGACACCAGCTTGGTGTAGGGCGTCAGGTTGACGATGGTCGGCGTCGGGGTGTCGATGCGATGCCCCGCGGCGTCGGCCGGGTGGTAGACGTTCGCCTTCAGGACGGTGCCGTCACTCATGGTGATCGGGACGTCCCAGTCGATGGAGACGTTCGGATACTGCTGCGCCCCATCCTCGCTGGCGGTCCACGCGGCACCGGCGGAACCGCCGTCGGGCCCGGTGGGGGTGTCGGCATCGGCGGTGATGCCGGTCATCGGAAGGAGCAGAGCGGCCGCGGTGGCTAACACCGTGGCCTGTAGCGCGTGCCTCATCGAACGTGATCTACCTCTCGCAAATGGTCGAACGTTCAGCAGCATATCTACTCGGAAGTAAGTTGCAAACCCTAGGTAACAGTTACCCATTTAAACGGGCAACGTCTCGGCAAATTCGATTGCGGCAGTTCGAAATACCCTACGGTCACGTAGTGAGATGCATATCACAGTCGAATGCGAACAAAATGATGCCCCGCCCAATCTGATTGGGCAGGGCATCAATTCGAGGGTTTCAGGGCGAGGCCCTGAGTGCCACGAGAGTTGTTATTTCCCGCCCTGATTCGCGACGGCGGCGGCACCGGCCGCGGCGGCTTCCGGGTCGAGGTAGACGCCCGGGCCCAGCGGGCGCAGGTTCTCGTCGAGCTCGTACTTGAGCGGAATGCCGGTGGGGATGTTCAGCTCGGCGATCTCCTCGTCGGAGATGTTCTCCAGGTGCTTCACCAGCGCGCGCAGCGAATTACCGTGCGCGGCAACGAGAACGGTCTTACCCGCGCGCACATCGGTGGCAATGGTGTCTTCCCAGTACGGGACCATGCGGGCGACGACGTCCTTGAGACACTCGGTCGCCGGGACCTCGATGCCCGCGTAGCGCGGGTCGCCTTCCTGCGAGTACTCGCTGTCCGACTCGATCGGCGGCGGCGGGGTGTCGTAGCTGCGACGCCACAGCATGAACTGGTCGTTGCCGTACTGCTCTTTGGTCTCGGCCTTGTTCTTGCCCTGCAGCGCGCCATAGTGCCGCTCGTTCAGACGCCAGTCGCGGACCACCGGAATCCAGTGCCGGTCACAGGCGTCGAGGGCATTGTTGGCGGTGCTGATGGCACGGCGCAGCAGGGAGGTGTAGACGATATCCGGGAGAATCCCGGCCTCGGCCAGCAATTCGCCGGCACGCTTGCCTTCGGCGACACCCTTGTCCGTCAGCCGGACGTCCACCCAACCGGTGAACAGGTTAAGGGCATTCCATTCGCTCTCGCCGTGGCGCAGAAGCACGAGGGTGTACGTCATGAATGCATCCTCCCACGCGGCGATCTGCCTGCATCCCCGGCCCTCACGCTGCGGTTATGCGCGCTCCAGCGCGAGGATCGCGGCGCCCTGCAGGGTGGCTTGATCGGTCAGTTCGGAAGGCACCACGCGCAGTTCGCGCAGGAACTTCAAGCGGGCGTGAGCTGCGGCGGCCGCCCGCAGCGGCTGCCACAGCAACTCACCGGATTGTGCGAAGCCGCCGCCGATGGCCACCAGATCCGTATCGAGCAGCGCGGCGGCCGAGGCCACGGCCGTCCCGATCGCGGTACCGGCCCGCTCGAGCGCGGCCACCGCGATCGGCTCCCCCGCATGCGCGGCGGCGGAGAGTTCGATACCCGTGGTCCCGGTCCACCCCTGCCGGCGAGCCCAGCGCACCGAGGATTTACCGCTGGCCACAGCCTCCACACAGCCGAAACCGCCGCAGGCGCAAGGCTCTTCCTGACCCGGCACCACGATATGGCCGACGTGCCCGCCATTCCCGGTGCGGCCCATGACAACCCGGCCGTCGGAGATGATGCCGCCCCCGATCCCGGAGGACACCGTCAGCGCGAGCACATTGTCGACCCCGCGCGCGGCTCCGAGCCGCTGTTCGGCCAGCACCAGGCAGACGCCGTCGATGGCGAAACGAATCTCGGCCTCGGGGAACAGTTTCCGCACCGATTCCACGATCGGGAAGCCGTCGACCCATTCCGGGATATTGAGCGGCCCGCAGACTCCGGCGGCCACGTCCACCGGCCCGGCCGACCCGATGCCGACCGAGGTCACCCGAATATCCCCGGCCACCTCCGCCAGCAGGGCCCGGCACGCCTCCCAGACTCCGGACTCCGGCACCGCGATACGTTTCGACTCCCCCACGGTCCCGGCCGGGTCGACCATTGCCGCCGCGAATTTGGTAGCCCCGATATCCAGTGCGAGCGCCGTCATGGTTGGCATTGTGCCAGCCGTTTACTCTTTGTCGGCCGCGTCTACCAGATGTTCGAAAGCGCGCAGGTTCTTCAGTGATTCACCGCGCGAGACCCGCCATTTCCATTCCTTGCGAATGGATTCGGCGAAGCCGAGTTCGAGCAGGGTGTTGAAGTCGGCGTCGACGGCCTCGAGGATCTGGCCGAACCAGCGGTCGAGTTCGTCGGCGGTGACGCGTTCGTTGGCCATGCGGCCGACCACGTAGATGTCGCCGACGCGGTCGATGGTGTAGGCCACGCCGTAGAGGCGGCGGTTGCGTCGCAGCAGGAAGCGGTAGACGCCCTCGAAGTTCTCGTCGGGCTTGCGGCAGACAAAGGACTCCATGCGTACGCCGTGCTTGCCGACGGTGACGCCGATGACGGTCTTGAGCTTGCGCTCACCCGGAAGTACGACTACGAACAGGTCGGGGGCGTCGCGGGTGTATTCGATCTCGCGGTCGCGCAGGGTTTCGTCGATGAGTTGGGCGGTGGCACGGGCGGTTTCATCGTTCAGGCCGCCGCTGCTCGCATGCGGGCGGGGCGTCCAATCCTCCGCGCGCTCGACCTCGCTCATCTACGTAGTGCTCCCGTCCGACGCCGCCACAACGCCAGCGATCTGGCGTGATTGCTGTCGGTGTGCAGGTTACTCGGGAGCGGCCGCACGACCCGAGCCTGGGCGAGGGCGGCGGAGTAGCTGTCGAGCAGTGCGTCGGCGGTGTGCGCCCAGGAGAAGTTGGCGGCGTGGCCGACGGCGGCCAGGCCCATCGCCTCGAGCCGGCCCGGATCGTCCAACAGCGAGTGCAGGGCGGCAGCCCAGGTGCCGGTCTCGTGTCCGGGGACGAGCAAACCGGTGACACCGTCGTGCACCGCGGTGCTCAGCCCGCCGACGTCGGCGGCGATCACGGGGGTGCCGCTGGCCTGCGCCTCGATAGCGACCAGGCCGAAGGATTCGTTGTAGCTGGGCACGGCGACCAGGTCGGCGGCCCGGTAGACCTGCACCAGGCGGTGTGCGGGCTGCGGCGGCAGGAAGGTGACGCGGTCCGAAATGCCCAGGGCCGCAGCCAGTTCGATCAGTGCCTCGGGCTTCTTGAGGCCGCTGCCGGAGGGTCCGCCGACGATCACGACGCGCAGCGGGCGCTCGGGCGCGGTGGGCCGGGCGGCCTCCTCGGCCAGCACCTGGGCGGCCGCGCGGACCAGCACGTCGGGGGCCTTGAGGGGTTGGATGCGCCCGATGAAGGCGACGATGCGCTCGTGCGCGGGCAGGCCGAGTTCGATGCGGGCGGCGAGCTTGTCGCCGGGCTGGTAGCGGTTGAGGTCCGCGCCGGGCAGGGCGACATCGATGTGGGCCGGGTCCGCGCCGTACAGCTCGACCAGCTGCCGGGCTTCCTCGGCGGTATTGGCGACCAACCGGTCGGCCTCGGCGACGATCTGCTTCTCACCGATCTCACGCACCGCGGGCTCGGGGCAGTCGCCCTCGGCGAGGTAGGCGTTCTTGACCGCGGCCAGCGTGTGCGCGGTGTGGATCATGGGCACCCGCCACCGGTCCCGTGCCAGCCACCCGACCTGACCCGAGAGCCAGTAGTGCGAGTGGATGAGGTCGTAGTGGCCGGGCAGATTGTGGGCCTCGGTGCGCAGCACCTCGGCGGCGAAGGGGCACAGCTGGGTGGGCAGGTCGTGCTTGTCGAGCCCCTCGAAGGGGCCCGCGACGACATTGCGAACCAGGACGCCGGGCGCGGCCTCGACGACCGGTTCATCGGCGGAGGAGGTGGCCCGGGTGAAGATCTCGACCTGGGTGCCGCGCCGGGCCAGTTCGATGGCGGTCTGCAGCACGTAGACGTTCATGCCGCCCGCATCGCCGGTCCCCGGCTGGGCCAGTGGTGAGGTATGCACCGATAGCACGGCAATCCGATTGGGCCGTACGTCCGGTCGTTGACTCACCACTCCAGTGTGCACAGGGGTAGTAACACCCCATGCACGGGTTACCTTCCCAAGTGACCTGCTTCACAAGGATTTTCGTCAGCGTGAATGCAATTCGGCTATCACCGCAGGTCGCTCGCGAAAGTAGTGATTTCGGACACGAACCGCTCGGGATCTTCGATGAAAAGACCGTGCAGCGAACCCTCCCAGTACGAGGTCCGGGCGGTCGGGACGTTTTCGGCGATATAGCGGCCGTTCTCGATCGGAACGACCGGGTCTTCGGTGCCGTGCAGGACCAGGACCGGCACGTTCAGGCTGCGCAGGGTCTCGGTGTTGTCGACTGTGCGATAGAACAAGGCCTTGCGCACGCGCGGCAGGGTGGCGATGCTGCCGCCGAACAGGCGCTGGGCGTCCACGCCCTTGTCATGGCCCGGGCCGGTATTGGCATTGCCGAAGGCCCCGAAACCGCGAATGGCCTTACCCGCGCTCTCCTCGAAGACGTCCGGAATAGCCTTGCCCATGCCCGGTCCCGTCCCCGCTCCTTCCACGCCACGGCCGATATTGGCCTGTGAACCGGTGTAGACGACACCCGCTAGAGCGGCGGTTCCATAAGCGGTGAGGTAGTCCGACAACACAATGCCGCCGTAGGACCAGCCGAGCAGGATCGCGCCGGAGGTGACGTGCTCGGCCGCGAGCACGGCGGCGATGTCACCGGCCCAGTTCTTCGGATCGTCGTATCCGGTCTCGGGGGCGTCGGAGTAGCCGTGGCCACGCAGGTCGACGGCGATCACGCGGAAGTGTTCGGCGAGCAGGTCGGCCGCGCGTCCCCAGTTGCGCAGGTTTCCGGCCCAGCCGTGCAACAGCACCAGCGGCCGCGCCCCTTCCGGACCGGTCATCCGGTAGACGATGGTCGTGCCGTCCGCGCTCACTACATCCCGAATAGCCATACGAGTGAGGCTAACCACCCGCGACGCACCGCCGACACGCCCTGCTTAAGCTCAGAGGCATGAGCACTCGTACCGCTGTGGTGACCGGAGCCAGTTCGGGTATCGGCGAGGCAACCGCCCGCGAACTCGCCAAGCAGGGGTACCACGTGTACGTCGGTGCCCGGCGGCTCGATCGGCTCGAGCAGCTGGCCGCGGAGATCGGCGGGACCGCGCTGGCGCTGGATGTGACCGACGAGGAGTCGGTGCGCGTCTTCACCGAGGCGGTCGAGACCTGCGATGTGCTGGTGAACAATGCCGGCGGCGCGAAGGGCCTGGCCCCGGTGCTGGATGCGGATCTGGACGACTGGCGCTGGATGTGGGAGACCAATGTGCTGGGCACGCTGCGCCTCACGAAGGCGTTGCTGCCCAAGCTGATCGCCTCCGGTGACGGCCTGATCGTCACCATCACCTCGGTCGCGGCAATGACGGTGTACGACAACGGTTCCGGCTACACCACGGCCAAGCACGCGCAGGCGGTGCTGCACCGGACGCTGCGTGGTGAGCTGCTCGGGCAGCCGGTGCGGTTGACCGAGATCGCGCCGGGCGCGGTGGAGACGGAGTTCTCGCTGGTGCGTTTCGGCGGCGATGAGGAGCGCGCGGCGAATGTGTACAAGGGCATCGATCCGCTGGTGGCACAGGACATCGCGGAGATCATCGGGTTCGTGGCGTCGCGTCCGCCGCACGTCAATCTGGACACCATCGTGGTGAAGCCGCGTGATCAGGCCGAGTCGGGTCGTTTCGCGCGTCGCAGCTGATGCGTTGTGCCGCACTGTAGTTCAGCTCACATGATCTGAATTATAGATTTTTCAAAACCGAAATACGCGCACTGCTAGCGTCCCGGGAAACCGAGGGCCGCAGGGAGTGCGCATGGTGAGAACACGCATCGAGGCGGTGGGTTCGTACCTGCCCACCACCGAGATATCGACCGCGGAGTTGCTGGCCGAACTGGCCGTCGACGCGCCGCTGGATCTGGAACGGATCAGCGGCGTGCGGCATCGCCGCCGCTGCGCCGAGGACGAGGATTCGTTCAGCGTCGCGATGGCGGCCGCCCGTAGCGCACTGGACAATTCAGGCTACGACGCCGCCGAACTGGATGTCGTCATCTCGTGTTCCATCACGCGCATTCGCGACGGGGAATTCTGCCTGGAACCCTCCTTCGCGCTCATGCTGCGCAATGAACTCGGCGCGACCGGGGCGATCCACTTCGACGTCTCCAATGCCTGCGCGGGCATGATGAGCGGAGTTCTGGTGCTGGATCGCATGATTCGTGCGGGCCTCGTGAAACGCGGGCTGGTGGTGTCCGGGGAGTACATCACGCCCATCTCCGATACCGCGGTGCGGGAGATGTCGGAGAAATATGATCCGCAGTTCGCCTCGCTGACCGTCGGCGACGGCGCGGCCGCCGTCATTCTCGATGGTCGGGGCACCGCGGACGACTGCATCGACTACATCGAGCTCAATACCAGCGCCGCATTCGCGCACCTGTGCCTGGGTATGCCCAGCGACCGCAGTTCCGGCATCGCGCTTTACACCGATAATCGGGCCATGCACAACGAGTCCCGCTATCTGCTGTGGACCACCCGGCAGCGGGAATTCCTGGCCGAGCATGGGACGAATTTCGCCGCGGAGGGCTACGACCACGTGATCCATCATCAATTCAGCGCCCCCGCAGTGGAATTCGTGGCCAAGATCGCCGAACGTGAATTCGATGCCCCGATCCCGCCGCCGCTCATGGTGCTGGACCGCTTCGGCAACACCGCGTCCACCTCGCATTTCGTGGTTTTGCACGACGCGCTCAAACAACAGCGGATAGCGTCCGGGGAGAAAGTACTGATGGTGCCCGCGGCGTCCGGTGTGGTGGCCGGGTTTCTGTCGGTGACGCTCGGCGATCTTCGGGTGTGATCAGCATGGGAATCGTAATTTCTTCCGTAGCCGCCGAAATCGGCGGCGGCAGCTCCATCGAACAGGCCGCGGCGGCCGCGCGCCGCGCCATCGCGGAGGCCGGCAGCACCCCCGAGCAGATCGACGCACTGATCAATACCGGCGTCTATCGCGACTCGAACATGGTGGAACCGGCCATGTCCGCGCTGATCCAGCAGCAGGCGGGCATCGGGCTGGAGTATCACAGCGGCGATGTGCCGTGCCTGTCGTTCGATCTGATGAACGGGGCATGCGGCGTCCTCAACGCCATTCAGGTCGGTCAGGCGCTGCTCGAAGCGCCGACCGTGCACCGGGTGCTGCTGGTCGCGGGTGACGCGCATCCTTCGAAATCGCCGGTGCCGCAGCCGGGTTTCCCGATCAAGCCGGTGGGTGCGGCCCTGCTGCTGGAGAAGGTGCCGGGCACAGCGGGTTTCGGGGCGTTGCACATCAGCGCCACGGATGCCCGGCCGATGACGGAGGGGTATCTGCGGCTCTCCGAAATGGGTACGACCGGTCGGTCTTCGATCCGGGTGCAGCGCTCCGGCACCGTCGAAGAGCTACTGCACCACGCGGTTTCGGCCGCCAGCGAAGCCCTCGAAGTGGCCGACGTCGCCCTGGATCGCATCGTACTGGTGTGCGGACGGCCCACCGCCGACTTCCCCGCGCTGCTGGCCGCGCGGTTGGGCATCGCACCCGAGGCGATCAGCACCGACGACACCGCGCCGGTGGACGACAGCGGGTCCGCGCCCCTGGATGCCCACACCTCGGCACTGCCCGTCGCCTACCTGGCAGCCCGCGACAGCGGCAAGCTCGCGGCAGCCGACGTAGCCTTGTTCGTGGCCGCCGGGGCGGGTCCCTCGGCCGCCGCCATCGCGTACCGCTTGCCGAAACCGTAGGCCGGGGTGGCAAATCCACGAGGAGGGGCGATGAACGAACTCTGGGTGATCGTGCCCGCCTACAACGAGGAACACGGCATCACCGCCACCCTGACCGCCCTCGCCGGGCAACAGGACCGCGATTTCACGCTGCTGGTGGTGGACAACAACTCCACCGACGCCACCGCCAAGGTGGTGCGCGAATTCGCCGACACCCGCCCGGATCTGCGGATCGAGCTGATCGGCGAACCGTGCAAGGGCACCGGCGCGGCCGCCGACACCGGCATGCGGCACGCCATCGCCGCGGGTGCGATCCGGTTGGCCCGCACCGACGCCGACTGCCTGCCCGCCCCCGACTGGACCGCGCGGGTGCGCGCCGGGTTCGACTCCGGCCTGCGCTTGATCAGCGGACAGCTCATCCCGCGCACCGACGAGGGCGTGCGACTGCGCGACCGCACCGTCATCCGCGTCGCGCTGGAGGTGGCGTCCTTCTTCGGGAAATTCCGGCCCGGCAACCGGGATCCGCGCTACCTCGGCCCGTATGTGATGACGCCCGGCTGCAATATGGCCATCACCGCCGAACTGTACGAAGCCGCGGGCGGATTCCCGCGCACCGCCATCGAGGACCTGCACGAGGATCGGGCACTGGTGAACGCGGTACGCATGCTCACCACCGATTACGGGCTACGCCGGGACGTGCGGGTGTACGGCTCCAACCGGCGCGTGCGAGCCTGGGGTGTGCGCAAGACCCTGGCCTGGTACGCCGACCACCGTTACAAACCGGAGCTGGTGGACATCCGTTGACCGCCGACGGTAGATCCGAGAACGGCTCGACCGGTGAGGATTTCACCGCGCTACTGCGGGAACAGGTGCTGCGCACCCCCGATGGGCCCGCGCTGGGCATGATCGGCGAGCCACCGCTGAGCTTCGCGGAACTGGACGCCCGCATCCGACTGGTCGTGAAACGACTGCACAGCAGGGGATTCCAGCCCGGCGATCGGATGCTGTTCTCCATCCGACCCTGCGTCGACGCGGTGGTGCTGGTCTTGGGAACCGTGGCGGCGGGCGGCACCATCGTGTTCGTGGATCCCGGTATCGGACCCGAATTGTTCGCGCGGCGACTGGAATTGGTGCAGCCGCGCTGGGCCGCGACCGAATCACTGCTCTACCTGCTGAGCGGACCGCTACGCCGATACGGGCGGCGGCTCGGGCTCTCGCTACCGGAGTTCGGGAAACTGCCGGTGCGCCACATCCACAGTGGGCCGCGGCTACCCGGCACGCCCCGCGGATCCATCCCGCTGCGCCAGCTGATCGGTTCCGAACCCGGCTGGTCCGGGCAGGCGAACTCCTCGACCGTCGACGCCCCGGTGGAGGATCCCGACGCCGAGGCGCTCATCGTCTTCACCTCCGGCACCACCGCCGACCCGAAAGCCGTGGTGCACACCCGGGGTTCGCTGGGCGCGGGCCTGGCCGCCCTGGCCGGGCACACCACCCTGATGCCGGGCTCGCACCTGCACACCGAGCAACTGATGATGGGGCTGCCCGCCGTGCTCGAGGGTGCGCGCTGGTCCATGCCGCGTTTTCCGCGTTTCGGCACCCATATCGATCCGCTCGGTTTCGCCCGCACCTTGGACACCGCGACGCACGCGTTCTTCACGCCGGCCGATCTGGCGGTGGTGCTCGACGCCATCGAGACCGGGCGGCTGACCGCGCCACAAGGGGTCGAGGAGATCTCGCTGGGCGGTGCACCGGTCACCACGGCGCTGCTGCGCCGGGCCCGGGCGGCGCTGCCGGACACCGAATTCCTCGCCATCTACGGCATGACCGAAATCCTGCCGGTGGCAGTCGTTTCCGGCCTGGAGAAGCTGGAGTTCGACGGGCCCGGCGATCTGCTCGGGTTTCCGGCCGAGGGCGTCGACGCGCGGATCGCCGATGACGGGGAACTCATCCTGTCGGGCCCCAACCTGTGCCGCGGCTACCTCGGCGAAGCACCGTTGAAGGAGATCGCGACCGGCGACCTGGCCCGCTTCGAGGGCGGGGATCTGGTGCTCATGGGCCGCAAGAAGGACATGATGATCCGCGGCAAGACCAATATCTATCCGGGACTGTACGAACCGTCCATCACCGCGGTCGACGGGGTGCGGCAGGCCATCATGGTCGGCATTCCCGACGAGATCGGCGACGAACGGATCGTGCTGGCGGTGGTCGCGGATCCGGCCAGCATTGATGTCGAGGCGCGCCTGCATCGCGAATTGCCTTCACTCATCGATGTTTCCGCGCTGCCGGACGAGATCGTCCTGGTCGGGGAGATCCCCGTCAGCGGCCGCACCAGCAAACCGGATCGGGCCGCGCTACGCGTCCTGCTTCGGGACCGCGACTGAGGGTGACGGCCGCTCCCGCAGCACGGTCAGGACGGTATCGGCGAATTCACCCGCCTGCTGTTCGGACAGCATGTCCTCGACATAGCAGAAGGCGAGCCGCATTTCGTCGTGGGCGGTCGTGACCGCGACGGTCAGCGCGCTCACGCACGAATTCGACGCCGCCAGCGTCAGGCCCGAGATCCGCCGATCGCCGACCCGGTCCGGAAATTCGACCCGGCCGACATTGGTGACCGAAACATTCCAGGGCGCACGCCGATCCACCAGGCGCGCCAGCCGCGCCCCGGGCTCCACCGCGCGCGGCGTGCCGAACCGCATGCCCGCCACCGTGGACAGATGCCTGCCCTGCCGCACACCCGCTGCCAGTTGCCGTTTCACCCGCCGCGCCGCCGCCCACAGCGGCACGCCGGGCCCGAACGGTACGAAACCGACCAGCACCGGGGCGTAGACGCCCAGTTCGTCGGCGTCCGGTGCCGGGTGCAGCCGCGCCCGGAAATCAACCGGCGACGCGATTCCCACCATCCCGCCCGGTGCGGAATTCGCGCTGCCGACCGCACTCGCCACCGCGGCGGCGAGGACGCCGTGCACCGTGGCGCCGGCCCGGCGGCAATCGGAGACCAAGTCCGCCACGGTTTCCCGGTCCAGCGTCCGATGCACGATGCGCGTCCGCCGATCCGGCAAGGCCACCGCTGCCGTGTGCAGCCGCCTCGGCCGCAGCAGCAGCGCGGCCACCTGATCGAACGTATTCGTGTACACGTATCGCCAGAAACCGCGCGCGGCAGCCGGAATCAGCTCGTCGGCGGGCGGCACCGGTTCCCGGTCGAAGACCGGCGTACCGCGATCGCCACCCAGGTGGGTGACCAGCTTCCGCAACAACGCCGTCAAGGACCGGCCGTCGGCGACGATATGCGAAACCGTGAGGACGATGTCATGGAATTCGCCCGCGCTCCCCGGGGCCACCGCGATGTCGACAATCCGCACCAGCCCCTTCCCGATATCGAACGGCGTCCGCATTTCGACATCCAGCTCCCGCACCCACGCCCGCTCGTCACCGGATACGACCGGGCGCAAGGGAATCCAGGGCACGTCGAGGGGCACGAATCCGGGGTCGCGCCCCGCATCGTCGACGACCCCCATCCGCAGCAGCGGGTATTCCGCGACCAGCGCGGCGGCGGCCGCCTCCAGTCGATCCACCGGTACCCGGCCGTGAATCCGCACCCGCGCGACGCAGTTGGCCGGTGACAGCCGGTCGACAATCCAGAACCAGCGCTCCGACGGGCTCAATGCTCGCCCGAATTCGGTTGCCGCCCTGACCATCCGACGAAGATAGCCGGTCGGCGCGAATATTTCCTTGCCGAGCGCGAATTCCCGGGTGTACGGTCCCGGCCATGCAGCGCGCACAGTCGACCACGACGCCGGACCACATCCCGGCGCGCTGATCCCTGTTTCGATCGCAAAAGCCCCGGGCGAATGCCCGGGGCTTTTCCGTGTGGTCATTCGCCCTCGTCCTCGGAGGAGACCCACATGTACGACCATCGCAAACTCGGGCGGGAACTCGGCCTGTTCGACACCGACCCGCTGATCGGCTCGGGGCTGCCCTATTGGCTGCCCGACGGCGCGATCGTGCGGCACAGCCTCGAGGAATACATTCGCGCCGTGGAACGCCGGGCGGGCTACCGGCACGTGTATTCACCCGTGCTCGGCAAGCGGGAACTGTACGAGATATCCGGGCACTGGTCGCATTACAGCGACGACATGTACCCGGCCATGGATCTCGGCGGCGAGCAGGTGGTATTGCGGCCCAGCCTGTGCCCGCATCACGCGGTGATCTACCGGTCCCGTTCGCACAGCTATCGGGAACTGCCACTGCGCCTGGCCGAACTGGGCGGCATGTACCGCTCCGAATTGTCGGGCGTGCTGGGCGGTTTGACCCGGGTGCGCTGCATCCAGCTCAATGACGCGCACATCTTCTGCACCCTGGAGCAGGTCGCCGACGAGGCCGCCGCCGCGCTGGACCTGATCGCCGCCGCCTACCGCGCCATGGGCATCACCGCGTCCCGCTACCGACTGTCGCTGCCCGGGCCGGGCGGCAAATACATTGCCGCGCCGGAGAAATGGCAACGGTCGATCAAGTTGCTGACCGAGGTGCTGGACCGCTCCGGACTGCCCTACGAATCGGCCGACGGTGAAGCGGCCTTCTACGGACCGAAGATCGACATCCAGGTCGTCGACCACGCGGGCCGGGAAGCAACCCTGTCCACCGTCCAGATCGACTTCCACCAGCCCGAGCAGTTCGACCTGCACTACATCGGGGCCGACGGCGCGAAACATCGCCCGGTCATGGTGCACCGCAGCATTATCGGCAGCGTCGAGCGCGCGGTCGCCCAGCTGATCGAGGTACACGGCGGCGCGTTCCCGGCCTGGCTGGCACCGGTACAAGTGGTGGTGCTACCGATCTCGGAGACCGAGGAGGCCGCGGCCGCCCGGCTGGCCGAGAACTGCTCGGACGCCGGGCTCCGGGTCGCGGTGATCGGCGCCGAAGCGGGCAGTCTGGGTGCGCGGATCCGCGAGAACCGCTCGGTCCCCTACCAATTCGTGCTCGGTCCCGCCGAGACCGCGAACGGCGCGGTGGCCGTGCGACTGCGGGACGGGCGGCGGCTGCCCGCACAGCCCGCCCCGGAGGCCGTCGATCGGGTGCGCGCGCTGGTCGAAACCCACGACACCCGGCTGTGGGCGGACTGAGCGCCCCCGGTCAGGCGGACATGCCGCCGTTGATGCCGGAAACCCGGCCGTACTGATCGAAATCGATGGTGCCGTTCACCGTGGGAGCCTCGAAACGGAGCGAGCCGCCGTCCGGCGCGAACTCGACGGCCAGACCGCGGCGGGTCAGATAACTGTGAACCGCGCGACGGTGATCGGTCAGCGCGAGTTCGGCGAGGCCCTGGCTGATCACCCGGATCAGCCGGGGACCCGACGGCGGCGGCAACTGGAGTTCGGGATGCTCGACCAGGAAGGCCGCGAAAGTACCGCTGCCGACATTGCCCTGATACGAGGTCCAGTGGCCCGAGATCGGCTTGGCCAGCTCCATCATGGTCCAGGACACCTGGTGCGGCTCGATTTCCGGGCCGAAGGCGATGAACGGGACCTCAGCGGTGGCCAATTCGGGAATGCCCTGCTGAGCTCCGAACTCCCGCATCGATGTCGCGACCGCGACCACGTCGTCCGGGTAGCCGCTGGGGTTCGCCCACGACCACAACCAGGACTGCGGACCCGGTGCCGCACTACCCAGCAGGTGCATCCCGGTACACACGAGAGTGCGCTCGGCACACTGGAATTCGAAGCGGCGCTCGGCGAGATTCACATTCCACGAATGCTCGCCGAGCACCTCCGAGAGATGCATCTGGTGCTCGAACGACAAGAGAGCCGCGTCGTCGAGCACATTGGCCAAAGTCAGGTTTGCGGACACTCCCCGACCGTAGTCGCTTTCAGAGGCCGCGTGCGAAGTCCGCCAGCAGGGTCGGTACCGCCGAATCGAATCCGGCGATATCGAGCGAGCCCGAATCGTCCGGGTCCGCGATGGTGAAGTTCGTCGCGGTCATCCCGATCACCACCAGCTTCGCCGCCGGATTGACCTTCCGGCGGTACTCGGCCAGAGCCTGGTGCGGGTGGATCCGGCCCGCCCAGGTGTCGTTGTCCGTCAGTACGACGAACACGTCGACCTGCAGCTCGCGCTCCAGTGCGTACAGCATCGGCAGCGCGCAATCCGTACCGCCGAACGGCAGCCTGCTGACCGCGCGAATCGCGTCGTCCAGGCGCTGACGCGGGCTGATCGACAGCGGCGTGAGGGCGGCATCGCGCCATCCGTCGCCGGCCGACGTGAATCCGACGATGTCGCAGGCGGATTCGGTCGACGCCGTCACCAGCGCCAGCGCCGCGGACGCTTCCCGGGCGGACAGCGGCAGACCGGAGATGGCCGCCGTCATCGACCCGGACACATCCAGGGCGAGCAGATACCGCTTCCCGGTCGGCTCGACCGCCTCGAACGCCGCGTAGAACGCCGCGTCGAGCGCATCGACGATCGGACGCGAAGGCTCCCAGGTGCTCTCGCCACGCGCCGACCGGCCGGCCGCGTAGGTGCGCTGTGCGACAAGCACATTCATCGGATGCACCCGCGCCTTGCACAGCCGATCTCGGTCGGCCAGTTGCGCGGCGACAACCTTCGTCCGCGCGCCCAGCGGGGACAGCAGTCCCAGCCGGGTCAGCCGCGGCAGTTGACGCATCAGCGCGGTCTGCGGCATCCCGTTGTCCAGCAGGGCTTCCCAGACGAGCGGATCGTTGATCCCCTCGTCCGGCAGCATCTCCCAGGACAGCCGGTACTCACGCACCAGCTCCGGGAGCTGCGCGACCGGTGCGGTCTGCGCACGAGTGAACCCCTCGACCAACCGCAGGCCGTCCAGTGCCGTCTCACGCCCGCAGATCCAGTCGAACAGGCGACGACGCGCGTCCTGATCGGTCTGCGGGTGCGACAGACGCAGCAGATCACGATGGGTCCAACCCTCACGCTGGCGGTACTTCACGCTCTGAAAGGCGAGGTCCTCGACAGACTTGTCCAGGTACCAGTTCGCCACCCCGCGACGCAGGCCACGGCCCCAACCACGGAACTGCTCGATGTAGCGCGCGAACAGGAACAGGTGAGTCCCGGTGCGCGCCACCAGCGGCAGCGCGTCGAGCGCGGTCCGACGGCCGTCGTCATCACCGAGCGACGCCGCCGCCGCGAGCGCGAACAGCGCCGGATTCTGCTTGGGCGCGCGGCCCGCCGTGGACACGGCCACGATCTCGGCAACCAGGTCCGCGGTGCGGTTCCGCGCGAAATCCATTACGACAGCGGCGTTTTCCTCGGTCAGGTCGCGCGCGTTCGTGTAGTACGTTCCGCCCTCGGTGCCGAGGGTCAGGAACCGGCGCAGCCGCGTCTCCGGCGTCACCTCGAAGGTGAAGCCCCCGGCGCTGTTCCGGACCTGCCGCGCGTCGGCCCGGTCGGTCTGTCGGGTGGCGCGGAGGTTGATTTTCGCGAACACATCCATGCTCACCACCTCTTCCTCGTTCGGCCCCGAACCTGTTTCGGGGCATGGCGCAGACGGGCGTGTGAATGACAACCGGGATGGAGTCGGGCGTCTTCGGCCGCTTGACTACGAAAGACAGTGTCTTCCGGCGGGATTCGAACCCGCGTATGCCCGATTGAGATAACCGGTCGTCGCCGGCCCGTCTACTGTCGTGCTGAGGTGGCGGGCGTGTGTTTGCCTGCCGGAGATGATCATTGGTAAGTGATAACCGACAGGCTCCGGCCCGCCACCAAAGTTGGTGTCGACGAGGGCGGACGGTCGTGGGATGCCGACCGCCGTCCTTCTCGTCACGGCGGACAATGGGTGAGCGGTCGTGGTGTTTCGACCGGGGTTTAGGCAGATGCTCTTCCGATTGAGCTACGGAGACAATGCCTCCGACGGGAATCGAACCCGCAACGCTCTGCTCCGATAATCGACCGAATCCGGCCCGCTCACTTCATTGTTCGCTGTACTCGAAGGACTGTACTGAGGCAGCGGCGAGCCCGGCCACTGATTTATTCAGCGGCCGGGCTCGTCGAGAAACTGTCAGCGGCCGCCGACCGGCTGAGGGGCGAGCGGGGTGGCCGAGATCTGGTTCTTGGGTTCGCCTTCCAGCGCGGAGAGGCTCTTCCAGGTGTCCCAGTCGATGGTCCAGTCGTAGATATCGCCGTCGGCGGCGGACAGCTGGATGCGGGTGCCGGTGACCTCGACCGGATCGCCGTAGAGGGCGGTCGGGAAGTAGGACTGGGCATCCGCGGTGCTGAGGTTGATGCAGCCGTTGGTGACGTTCGAATTGCCCTGCGCGCCCGCGGATTGCGGGTTGGCGTGGATGAATTCGCCGTTGTTGGAGATGCGGACGGCCCAGCGCTCGCGCGCGTTCGTGTAGAACGGCGGGTTGGACATGACGAAGTCCTCGTACTTCTCGGTCACCACGTGGATGCCCGAGCGGGTCACATTGCGGTCCTCGTTGCCCTCGCCGTAGCTGCACGCGAAGTCGAACAGGGTTGCGCCGTCGCGGATCACCTGCACGCGGTGCGACGGCGCGTAGCCACGCACGATCTGCGAACGGCCGATCTTGAAATCGGAGGTGAGATCGGAGTCGCCGAACAGGCCGCCGCCCAGATCCAGGCCGTACAGCTTGGCCGCGACGTGCACGGCGGTCGCGGGCTGCCAGTACTCGCGCGGCCGCCAGTGCACCCGCGAACCGCCGTTGTCGTCCTGCAGCCAGGCCCAGGAGCCCTCGGTGGCCGGGGTCGCGGTCACGGTGAGCGCCTTCTCGACCGCCGCCTTGTTCTCGACATGTCCCTTGAACTGCAACATGACCGACGCCGCGATGCCGACCTCCTGGCCGTCACCGATATTGATGGTGGCGGGCGCGGTCGACTTGGGGGTGACGGTGGTGAACTTGCCGTCGATGGCGACCGGCTTGTTGTCGGTGCCGATCGCGGTGCCCGACCAGGTGTAGGTGACGCCGTAGCCGAGCACCTCATTAACCGTGAACTTGCTGCGTGCGGCATCGAAGGTGCCGGTTACCTGCTTGCCGTTGGCGTTCGTCAGCGCCAGCTGATCGATGCGGCCGCCGGTCACCGACGCGGTCACGGCCGCGGTCGGGTTGATGTTCGCCGCGCCGTTGGCCGGTTCCAGCGTCACCTTGGCGGACGGGGCGGCGGGCTGCTCGGGGCCACCGCTGCCACCCTTACCGGACGACGAACACGCCGCCACGACACCTGCAGTCGACGCCGCCAACGCCGCCCAGAGGGCAGCGCGACGGGACAGTCCTCGATTGCTCACTTGCTCGACCCTACCCCCGCAAACCGTGTATCCCGGACGCTGAATTGGTGGCAAATGCCACTCGCTACAGGCTCACACCCACGTTAACGGGTTCGGGTTCCAGGACGATGCCGAAGCGCTCAGCAACCCCGTCGCGAACCGTACGGGCGAGGGTGACCAGATCGGTCGCGGTGGCCGCGCCCCGATTGGTCAGCGCCAGCGTGTGTTTGGTCGACAAACGTGCTGGAGACCCGTCGCCCGGAAAGCCCTTGGCGAAGCCGGCGCGCTCGATGAGCCAGCCCGCCGAGAACTTTACCCCGTGTTCAGCCGGGAACGTGGGCACGGCCACGTCCGCGCCCACATGTGACGCGATCGCCGCGTGCACCGCCGCCACCCGGTCGTCCGGAACGACCGGATTGGTGAAGAACGAACCGGCACTCCAGGTGTCGTGATCGTCCGGATCCAGCACCATGCCCTTACTCGCCCGCAAACGCAGCACCGTGGCGCGCGCCGCGGCCGCCGGGCACGACTCGCCCTCCGCCACCCCCAGCGCGTTCGCCAGTTCGCGATAGCGCAGCGGGGCGCTGGAACCATCGGCGCGCAGCGCGAATTCGACCGCCAGCACCACCGCGGCCGCGCTGTGCTTGAGAACCGAAGTGCGATAACCGAATCCGAGCTCGTCGGGCTCGGCCCAGCGGATCTCGCCGGTCGCGCGGTCCAGCAACCGCACCCGGCGCAGCAAACCCGCCACCTCGACGCCGTACGCGCCGACATTCTGCACCGGGGTCGCGCCCGCCGAACCCGGGATGCCGGAGAGGCATTCGAGGCCGCCGAAACCGGCCTCGACCGTGGCGGCGACCACCGCGTCCCAGTTCGCGCCCGCCTCCGCGGTCACCGCATCGCCGGAGATCTCGACCCCGTCGTTCGCGATCCGCACCACGACACCGTCGAAGCCTTCATCGCCGATGAGCAGATTCGAGCCGCCCGCGATGAGCAGCACCGGGATTGCCGCCGCGTCCAGTTCGCGCACGGTCGCCACCAGCGCGTCGGTGCTCGCGCACTCGGCCACGGTGGCCGGGCCGCCGACCCGCAGGGTCGTCAGCTCCGCCAGCGGCACGTCGGCGCGCAGCGTCGCGCCGGTCGCGGTCAGCCGGTCGCGCAGGTCGTCGAAGGACACCACCCGGGAAGTACGCACAGGCACAGACGGTAGCGTGTCCGACCATGGCGACACCTCTGGCCTTCACCGCGCACTCGACGCATCCCATGGCCGCCGTGCGCGCGGCGTTCGCCGACGAGCAGTACTGGAAGGACCGCATCGAGTCGGTCGGCGGGCCGAACGCCCGCATCGAGAACCTGGTCATCAACGGTGACCAGGTGCGCGTCGAGATGGTGCAGACCATTCCGGCGGAGGAACTGCCCCCGCAGATCACCGCGATCAAGCCGAACGGTCTGGTCATTCCGCGCACCGAGTCCTGGCACGGCAGCGGCGGCACCGTCGAGGCCCAGGTCGAGGGTGCGCCCGCGACCGTGAACGGCACGCTGACCGTGACCGACGACGGCTCCGGCTCCACCTTCGTCGTGGACGGGTCCATCGACGTGAAGATCCCGCTCTTCGGCAAGAAGATCGAGGCCGCGATCCAGGAGCACCTCACCGCACTGCTCGAGCGCGAGGCCGAGTTCACCGACAATTGGCTGAGTTCGCACTGACGAGGGTCGCCCGGCAGTAACCTGAGCGATCGTGGCCCGCCGACTCGACTACTCCGCGCGTTATCCGCTGCACACCACGCAAGAGGTGTACGCGGCGATGATGAACCGTGCGCACTGGGATGCCCGCATCGAGGAACTGCGCAAGCACTCCCCGAACGACATCGTCAGCCTCGACGCAGACGGCGACGGCATCACGGTCGAACTGCGGCACGTGCTCCCGCGCGACACCCTGCCCGATATAGCGCAACTCGTCGTGCACAAGGACATGGTGATCACCCGCCGCGAGACCTACGGGCCGTACGGGCCCGAGACGACCGGTGAGTACACCGCCGAAATCCCTGGTAGCCCAGGCACTCTCGGCGGCACCATGCGTTTGTTCCCCACCGACACCGGCTGCACGCTGCGCACCTCCTCGCATGCGCAGGTGCAGGTGCCGTTCTTCGGGCGCAAGCTCGAACAGCTCATGCTGGTGAACCTGGTGGACCTGTTCCGCGCCGAGGCCGAGGTGACGAAGAACTGGCTGGATCAGCAACACCCCGTCGGGTAAACAAACCGATCGGGACGATCACCCGAGGCACCACCGGCATCAACCGACTGCGCCGCAGCGACCGGTGGCTCGTCCACGACCCCTTGGTTACCAAGCGTTTGCTGGACGCCACCGATCCGCTCGTCGTCGACCTCGGATACGGTGCGCTGCCGGTCACCACCCTGGAAATGGCGGCCCGGCTGCGGACGGTTCGGGCCGACCTGCGCGTGGTCGGCCTGGAAATCGATCCGGAACGGGTCGTGCCCGGTCGCGACAACGTGGTCTTCGCGCGCGGCGGCTTCGAACTCGCCGGGCTGCGCCCCACCCTGGTGCGCGCCTTCAACGTGCTGCGCCAATACCCGGAAAGCGCTGTCCCCGAAGCCTGGTCGACCATCCAGTCCGGCCTGGCTCCCGACGGCCTCCTGCTCGACGGCACCTGCGACGAACTCGGCCGCCGCTGCGCCTGGATCCTCCTCGACCGCACCGCCCCCATCTCCCTCACCCTGGCCTGGGACCCCTTCACCGTCGACACCCCCTCCGACATCGCCGAACGCCTCCCCAAGGCCCTCATCCACCGCAACATCCCCGGCGAACCCATCCACACGTTGCTCACCGCCGCCGACCGCGCCTGGGCCGTCGCCGCACCCCTGGCCCCCTACGGCCCGCGCGTCCGCTGGCGACACGCCGCGAACCTGCTTCGCGAACAAGGATTCCCGCTGCGCCCCAACCGCCGCCGGCTGCGCGACAACGTCCTGACCGTCCCCTGGTCCGCCGTCGCACCCCTGCCCTAGCGACGGCCCCGCTACCCGGCGAATCCGCCGTGCCGCATGGATTCGGCGAGTTACGCTGTCCGCCTACGGTCCCCGAACCCCCGGCCCCTTCGTGGGGCACATCCGGCCGACCGCAGGCTGCAATGATCCGCGTATCGCGCGCGGATCATTGGAGCTTGTGGAGTACCTCGCGGACGGTGCCGGAGACGGCGGCGGGGGCCAGTAGGGAACGCGGGGCGAAGGGTTGCCGCCACAGGCCGCCGTGGGCCGCGCCGGTGGCGAAGAGCGCCTCCGGATTGGCTGTCGAAAGTTCTTCCGGCGCATACAGATCGGCGACGAGTTTGGCCGCAAGTAGGGTGCGGGCCGTGGCCGGATCGAAGACCTCGATACCGAAGTGGGAGGCGGCCCGGTAGGCCGTGGTGCGCCAGGCGTTCTCGCGGGTCACGCTGCGGGTCCAGGCAGGCGGGGCGACCGTGAACGAGACGGTGTGACCGGCGGCCTGCGCCAGTACCGCGCGCCAGCGCGGGAGGCGTTGGGCCAGTGCGTAATCCGGTCCGGCCAGGGCGGGCAGATTGTCGAACAGCCCCCACGCGCCACCCTCGGTGTCGAAGATCGGGCGGGCGTAGTTGAGGCGGTACAGGGAGTTCGGGGCCACCCGGTGCAGCAGGTCCTGGGCACTGCCGCGGAAACCGCGGCGCACCAGTCGATCCCGGGCCGCGGCCACCACCGCGGCGGGCACGGCGTAGGTGTCGGTCGGCGAACCCAGCAGTGCCAGAGCCGCATCCGGGCGCTGCCGCAGCAGCGTCTCGGCGAGGACGTCGGAGGCGGCGGCCAGCCGGACCCCGGCGGCCCCGGGCAGCTCCGCGTACCGTCCCAGCACCGGGCGATCGGCACTGTGCGCACCGATCCAACGGGTCAGGGCCGGAAAGCTTCTGGCGATATCCACACCCGGCTCGGCATCGGTGACGGGGAAGCGCAGCACCCCGGCCCCGGCCTTCGCGGCCGCCCGCAACCGGTCCCAACGCGCCGATCCGGGCCGATCCACGGCGAGCACGTCCGCACCCCAGGACAGCAGCGGCCGCAGCGGTCCCAACTCCGCACCCGCGCCGGTCACCGTCATCTGGAAACCGGGCAGCCGCAACCACTCCGGATGCTGGATGACCCGTTCGACGGCGGCCACGAAATCCGCCTCCAGGATGCCGTGCGTCTGCCATTCGGCCAGTTGCAGCCGCAGCGACTCCTCCGACAACAGCCGCCCGCGCCAGGGCACCTCGAGCCGCGTCACCGCCGGGGCCTCGCCCGCCACCTCGGCGGTGTCCAGCACCGCCGCATCGGCTTCGGCGTCGACATCGACGGTGTCCAGCGTCGCGACCGTGCGCCCGACCGCGAAACGCAGCATGTGCCGCACCGAGTCCAGGCCGGCGGTGGCCATGCCGAGCGAAACCTCGGGCGCGCTGATCGCCAGTGCCGTCATCCCCCGGAAGACCCGGTGATAGCCGTGCCGCCAGTCCCGGCAGGTCTCCACCGATTGCGCCAGATCGGCGTCATAGGGCCGGATCGCGTCGGCCACCACCGCCGACGAGAACATGTCCGCGATCAGATCGGGCGGCCCCGGCGGAAAAACCAGATCCCACACACCCGCACCGACCTTGCCCATGGACAGTCACCATGCCACGAATCCGGTTCCCGCAAAACTCGAAGCTCGCGCCCCGCAAGCTCTAACGCGAGCCCTATCGGGTGCGGGTCAGCGCGCGGTGCAGGCGGGCCGCGGTGGGCGGGTCCAGAGTGGCGCTGGCGGAACGGATTTCGGCGCGGGCGCAGCGGTGGATGGCGACCGCGTCGGCCACCACCTCGTCCAGGGCGGCCTGCCCGATCCCCGCCTCGGCCAGATCCAGCACGGTCCGCAACGGCGTCGTCACCAGGAACGCCCCCGCCGATTCCACATCCTTGCGGGCGAAACTACGCCGCAGCACCACCAGCCGCGGCGACAGCGGGAACCGCCCGACCCGCGCCGAGAGGTGCACGAACCGGGGCCGCAACCGGCCCAGCCCGTGCAGTTCGGCGGCGCTGTGATGCGAGACCGCGGCCGCCCCGTCGAACCAGGCCGACCACATGGCGTACTCGTCGAGCGGCCCGTCCGGCCACGCGGCCAGCCGCAACAATCCGACCCCGGAACGCAGAATGCTGCCGTCACGCAGCCCGTCTCTGATCTGGACTTCACACCCGGTACGCAGCACCTGATGGGTGGTGAAATACCCCGCGTGCCGTCCGGCCAGTTCTCGCAACGCCCGCCATCCGTCTTCCGGATCGGGCTCCGGTGCCGCGCTGCCAGCCATGACATTCAGGATAAGCCGCACCCATGTGTGTTACGTCACAATCCGCGCGTGTGAGCCGACACCTCACGGGAAGCTCAGAGCTCACACAGAAAGCTCGGGAAGAATCGCCCCCATGAGTTCGGAACCCACCTCGGACGACGCGACCAAGCGGGACGCGGTCGCGCAGCCCGCCGATTCGACCGTACAGGCCGATCCCACCGCGCAGCCGGTCGATCTCGGCAAGCCGGACAGCACGCCCACCGAAGTCCTAGGCGTGCAACACGATTCGGCCACAGAAGTGCTGAACGGGCAGGGCAATGCCGCACCGCAGGACGGCACCGCCACCGAGTGGTGGACCGACCCCTCCAACCAGCAGGTCGAAGCGCCCACCGAAGTCCTGCACCCGGGTGAGGCGGCCTATGCGGTCGGCGCGACGAACACCGGCCCGGGACAGGTGAACACGGGTTCGGGCCAGGTAGGCACCGGATCGACCGCGACCACGGTGCTGCCCGCCGGTTACGCCACCGATGCCTCGGGCGGCATCCCGGCACCGCAGGGCTTCCAGCCGCCGCCCGGCACTCCCCCGCCCCCGATGAATATCGGTGGCGGACAAGGCGGCTCACCGCGCAAGCCGCGCAACCGCAAGAAGACCCTCATCATCGTGGGCCTGGTGGTGGCGCTGCTGGTGGCGGGCGGTCTGGCCGGTGGCGAGGCATACGCCCGCAACCGCGCCGAGAAGTGCATCAGCTCGCAGTTCCAGGCCAGCATGGGATCCAAGATCGATGTCTCGTTCGGCTGGAAGCCCTTGCTGCTCACCGCCTTCGACCACAAGGTCTCCCGGGTGAACGTCGACAGCGACGACGTGAAATTCGGCCCGGCACAGGGCATGGTGGTGCACTCGGTCTTCGATGACGTCGAATACAGCAGCGACGGCAAGCAACTGACGATCGGCAGCTCGAATGCCGACGTCACCTGGAGCACGGACGGCATCACCAAGACGCTCGGCGGCCTGGTGTCGGCGACCGCGGCCGACGCCAACACCGGCACGCTGAGCTTCTCGGTGCTGGGCGGCCTGGCGCAGCTGCAGGTCAAGCCGAAGATCGTGGGCGACAAGATCGAGGTCGACACCGTGCAGGCGTCACTGCTCGGCTTCGGGCTGCCCACCGATCTGGTCTCCGGCATCGTGCAGGCCCTGACCGAGAGCCTGCAGACCTATCCGATGGGCCTGCAGCCCACCAAGGTGGAGGTCACCGGTTCCGGCCTGCACATCACGTTGCAGGGCGGCCACACCCAGGTGACCGCCGACCAGAGCCAGGGACAACAGCCGACCGTCAGCTGCTAGTCCGCCGGAAACCCTTCCAGCACTTCACGAGACCGTGAGAGTCCCAGCCTGGTAGCGCCGGCGGCGATCATTTCCGCCGCCTGCGCCGAGGTGCGGATGCCGCCGCTGGCCTTCACCCCGAGCCGCCCGCCCACGGTCTCGGCCATCAACGCCACCGCGTGCGCGCTCGCCCCGCCCGCCGGATGGAAACCGGTGGAAGTCTTCACGAAATCCGCGCCCGCCTTCTCCGCGGCCTGGCACACCTGGACGATCATCGTGTCCTCCAGCGCGGCGGACTCGATGATGACCTTGAGCAGGGCCCGGTCACCGATCGCCTCGCGCACGGTGACGATGTCGGCCAGCACCGCGTTGTAGTCACCCGACCGTGCCGCGCCCACATCGATCACCATGTCCACTTCGGCCGCGCCCTGATCCACCGCCAGCCGCGCCTCCGCCCCCTTCACCAGTGAATGGTGTTTCCCGGAGGGGAAACCCGCGACCGTGGCCACCACCAGGCCGGGTGCGCGCACCGGCAGCATGGACGGCGACACGCAGATCGCGAACACGCCGAGGGCGCGCGCTTCGTCGATCAATGCGGTCACGTCGGTGGGGGTGGCCTCGGGGGCCAGCAGGGTGTGATCGATCATCGCCGCCACGTCACGACGGGAAATCAGTGCCATGAGCACCGAGTTTGGCACATGCGGAGCGAATTTCGTTGCGGGCCGCCGCCGCTGTCACGCATGCTTGTAGGCGTGCTGATCCGTCGTGAACGTACCGGCGATGCCGCCGCGATCGACGCGGTGCACCGCAGCGCCTTCGAAGGCTCCGCGGCTGCCGAAGGCGATATCCCCTCTTCACCACCGGTCGGCGACCCCGCCGAAGTCGCTCTCGTGCACCAGCTGCGTGACGACGGCTCCGCCTGGATCCCGACCCTGTCACTGGTGGCGGAATTCCAGGATCAGGTGATCGGCCACGCCTGCCTCACCCGCGCGGGCATCGGCCCGTTCCCGGTGCTGGCACTGGGCCCGATCGGGGTCCGCGGCGACCATCAGGGCAAGGGCATCGGTTCGGCCCTCATGCATGCCGCCCTGGGCGCGGCCGACGCCCTCGACGAACCCCTCGTCGGTCTGCTCGGCAGCCTCGAGTACTACCCCCGCTTCGGCTTCGTGCCGGGTGCGCGGCTGGGCATCGTGCCCGATGTCGCGGACTGGAGCTCACACTTCCAGGTCCGCACGCTGACCACCTACGAGCTCGAGATCAAGGGCGATTTCCGCTACGCGGACGCCTTCTACGGCCTGTAATAGCGCACGGATTCACCCGTTTGATGCCTGCCCGGGGGTTGCTGGGAGAATGTCCGGATGAGTTCTACCCCGGATGACCGTCGCTTCGTGCTCACCCTCGGCTGTCCCGACCGTCCCGGCATCATCGCCCGCATCACCTCGTTCATCGCCGATTTCGGCGGGTCGATCGTGGAGGCGGGATACCACTCCGATCTGGAGACCGGGTGGTTCTTCACCCGGCAGGCCATCAAGGCCGCGACCGTGCCGTTCGATCTGACCGAACTGCGGGACCGCTTCACGGCCGTCGCCGCCGACCTCGGACCGGAAACCGACTGGCAGGTGCACGACACGGGTGAGCGCCGCCGCGCGGTGCTACTGGTCTCCAAGGACGGGCACTGCCTGCACGACCTGCTCGGCCGCGCCAACAGCGGGGAGCTGCCCGCGACCATCGAGGCCGTCATCGGCAACCACCCGGACCTCGCCGAGATGACCGAGGCGCACGGGGTCAAATTCCACTACGTGCCCTTCCCGAAGGATCCGGCCGAACGCGGCCCGGCCTTCGAACAGGTCCGGGAACTCGTCGATGTGCACGATCCGCACGCCGTGGTGCTGGCCCGCTTCATGCAGGTGCTGCCCGCCGAGCTGTGCGAGCACTGGGCGGGCAAGGCCATCAATATCCACCACAGCTTCCTGCCGTCCTTCGTCGGCGCGCGGCCGTACCACCAGGCCTTCGCGCGCGGCGTGAAGCTGATCGGCGCGACCTGCCACTACGTCACCGCAGAGCTGGACGCGGGCCCGATCCTCGAGCAGGACGTCACCCGCATCGACCACTCCGACACCGTGCACGACATGGTCCGGCAGGGCCGCGATATCGAGCGCGTGGTGCTGGCCCGCGGCCTGCGCTGGCACCTCGAGGGCCGGGTGCTGGTGCACGGACGACGGACCGTCGTCTTCGAGTAGGAGTCAGACGGCGGCGGCGACCGTGCTGCGACGCGAGCGCCGGATCAGCCGGTGCAGTTCGACATTGAAGGCCTTCTCGGCCTCGATGTTCACCAGGTGACCGGTGGGCAGCACGGCGTAGCGGTCGAGATGGCCTGCGGCGGCGAGGGTGTCGGCGATCTCGCGCGAATGCACCTCCGGCAGCAGCCGGTCCTTCGAACCCGCGATCACCGTGGTCGGCACCGTGAGATGCGCTGCGGCACCGTGCAAATCGAGCTCGAGCAGCCCGCGGGCCACGGCCGCGCGCACCGACGGGCGGCAGGACCGCACGATCGAGGTGCCGAAGAGGATCTGGTCGCGGGTGGCGGAACGGGTCATCAGCCGATGCTTGGCGATCAGGTGCACCGCCGGGCCGCCGGGCAGCGGGACCGGGGTGCCGAACAGTGCCAGCGCCAGCCAGTCCGGGCCGGGGATGACATCGTTGAGCAACGGAATCACGGTGGCGCGGTTGGGAATCTGACGCGCTGCCGTGGTGGCCAGCAGCGCCGCGGCGGCCCGATGCCGGACCTGATGCGGGTAGCGGTCGGCCCAGGCCTGAATGGTCATGCCGCCCATGCTGTGCCCGACCAGCACCGCACGCTGCCCCGGACGCAGCACCGCGTCGAGCAGGTCGGAGAAGTCGTCGGCGAGCTGATCGGCGCTGAAAGCGCGAGTCCCGGTCTCGCTTTCGCCGTGGCCGCGCTGATCGAAGGCGATCACGCGGTACTCGCCGGCGAAGGCGTTGATCTGCGGGGCCCAGTATTCGAGGGCGCAGGACCAGCCGTGCGCCAGCACGATCACGTCGCCGTCGGCGGGGCCGTAGGCGTGCACGCGCAGCCGGACACCGTCGCGCGTGGTCACGGGAATGACATCCGCGGGGGCGGGGGTATTCAGGGAGGGGGTCCGGTAGGAACGGGTCCGCAGTCCGGAACGGAAGGGAGCGGTCAGCGCGTCTGCACCGACACCGGCTTCCGGCAGTTTCACCAGCATGAGCACTCCTTTGTGTTCCAGACCACAGTAGCGCGCTAACCCGGGTGCTTGCTAGTGCAAGCACTCATATATCTTCTTGCTATACAACGATGTTGGCGGTGATAGGCATCCCGCAGTAGGTCCCCAAGGGGTGGGCGGACCCACCCCTCAGGCACCCACCACCCGCGCCGGAATCCCGAACGCGGACTTGGCAACCCGGGCGAGTTCGCCATTGAACTCCCGGTACGCCTCCACATTTCCGAGATGCCCGGTCGGCAGTACCCGGTAAACATCGAGACTGCCCGCCTCGGTGAGCATTTCGACGATCCGCTCCGCATGCACGGGCGGCGTCATGTCATCGGCCGAGCCCGCGAGGATGGTGGTCGGCACGGTCAGATTCGCCGCGCCACGGCCGACATCCAGGTAGGACAGCAGCGTGCCGAACCGGCCGCGCACCCGCGCCGGGCACGAACGCACGATGTTCTGGGCGTAGTCCGCGACCTCGCCGACCGTGGCCAGGCTCATGATCTGCCGCCGGAAAACCCACTTGATCGGCGCGAACGGCGGGAACACGATGGGCGCGCTCAAGCCCAGCAGGCCGACCGCGAACGGCAGCTTGACGAGGCCGCGATTGAAGAACGGGACCACCGTGGTCTCGGCGATGAGATCGCCGGCGGCGGTATTGGTGAGCAGCACCGCGGCCAGCTGCCGCCGCACCCGCTGCGGGTAGCGGCCCGCCCAGGCCTGAACGGTCATGCCGCCCAGGCTGTGTCCCACCAGCACGGCCCGCTGACCCGGCTTCAGCACGGTGTCCAGGACGTCGGCGAGATCGTCGGCGAGCTGATCGGTGGTGAGCGGGGCGGTGCCGAGCTCACTCTCGCCGTGGCCGCGCACGTCGTAGGCGATGACGCGGTATTCGCCGGCGAAGGCGTTGATCTGGGGGTTCCAGTATTCGAGGCAGCAGGTCCAGCCGTGCACCAGCACGATCACATTGCCGTCGGCGGGACCGTAGGCGTGCACCCGCAGCCGAGCTCCGTCGGTGGCGGTGACCGGTACGACCTCGTAGGGACCGGCCGGCGGATTCAGATCCGCGTTGGCGTAGGTCCGGGTGCGCAGGTCCGCCCGGTGCTCACGCACCAGGTTTCGGACCTTCCGGCCGAGGTCCGCAGGGTGAGGCAGCGTTGCCCGCATAAGGACACTCCTTTGTGTTACTGATCGATACAGTAACCCGCATCACCCGGTGCTAGCTAGTGCAAGCACCCCGAAAAACGAAAAAACGGCCGCCACCCGGATGATCCGGAGGGCGGCCGCGAGTGTCGGGGGCCGGTTACCAGCGCGGCCCGCGCTGGATCTCGTCGACCTTGGGGCGGACATCGGCGAGGTAGACACCGGTCGCGATGACCGCGGCGATGCCGAGAATCCCGAGCAGCGAGATGGGCAGCAGCAGCACGCCGAGCGCGGCCAGCAGAATCGCTATCCACACCGGCTTGGTCAGCTTGTCCACGGCCGTGAAGGCATCCGGACGCTGGCGAATCGCGTGCACGAGCGCGAACACCGTCATGCCGATCGCACCCAGCTTCAATGCCCACAGAATCAGAGCGGGAATTCCCATCACCCCACCCATCATACGGAGCGGAGCCCCGGCCACCGGAGCTTCGCGCCGCGACACGGGTTTCGAACGCAACGTTTACAGCCGCACCTCGCTAGCACGGACGCGGCCCACGAGCGCCCGGTGCCCCGAAATGGCAGTAGCCCTCGCACACGTGAGTGTGCGAGGGCTACAAGCTTTTTCGCGGCAGTCGCGAATTACTTCTTCGCGGGCGCGGCCTTCTTGGCGGGAGCCTTCTTGGCCGGGGCCTTCTTGGCGGGCGCCTTGGCGACCGGAGCCTCGTCCTCGACCGGAGCGGTCTCGGTGGTCACGTCCACGACCTCGGCGTCGACGGCTTCCTCGGCCGGAGCCTCTTCGCCGTCCTTGCCCAGGCCGAGGTACGGGCCGACCTGCTCGTACGCCTTCTCGAAGGCCGCCTCGGCCTGCGCCCGCGCCTTGTCGAAGGCATCCTGGGCGCTGGTGACCGCATCCTGGTTCAGGAAGGAGTCGCCACGGCTGATCAGCGACTCGACGTACTCGCTGTGGCGCACCTTCTCGACGGTCTCCTCGCCGCGGGCGGCCAGGTCGGCGTAGAGCTCCAGCAGCTGGTGGTAGTAGGTGTCGACGAGCTTGCGCAGCTCCTCGGGGGTGGCCTTCTCGCGCAGCTCGGCCAGGTCCTCGGGCAGCTCGGACGGCAGCGCCTGCACGCGCTGACGCAGCGTCTCGGCCTGCTCCTGCAGGTCGGCCGGGAGGTTGGCGAAGCGCTCGCGGGCTTCCTCGATGCGGCCCTGCACGTCGGCGGAGGTGGCGCGCTCGCGGATCTGCGAGACGACGTCCAGCGCGGCGGCGTAGAGGGCGTCGCCGGCGCCGACGGTCGCGTAGATCGGC
Organism: Nocardia sp. NPDC059240; assembly: GCF_042753865.1. Lineage (NCBI taxonomy): Bacteria > Bacillati > Actinomycetota > Actinomycetes > Mycobacteriales > Nocardiaceae > Nocardia > Nocardia sp. NPDC059240. The sequence goes on from NZ_JBHZAC010000006.1 coordinate 541,372, forward strand.
TTGGTCACGGTGGCGGTGAGCTTGGGCTCGGTCATGGTTCGTTCTCCTGGCGTGGCGGAACTTCGGTTGTGCGGTTCGGAACCTCGTTGTCCCTGTTTCCCCCGGGAACGCCCCCCATCAGGTTCGTTGCGTCCCCTCTGTCCTCGTCCACCTGGTTCTCCCGGCGGAACGATTCATAGATGTCCAGAAGGACCTGCTTTTGACGTTCGGTCAGGCCGTCGTCTGCCAGCAGGGCATCCCGGACAGGGCCGTGCGGCCTCTGTTCGAGGTACCCGGCCCGCATGTACAAAACCTCCGAGGAGACCCGCAGACCTTTTGCGATCTGTGCGAGCACCTCGGCGGATGGGTTACGCAGCCCACGCTCGATCTGACTCAAGTACGGATTGCTCACCCCCGCCAGCTGTGCGAGTTGTCGCAGCGAGACCTGGGCGGCCTCGCGCTGCGATCGGATGAAGCCCCCGATGTCGTGCGCCGCGTTGGCTACGCGGCCCGCCCGTTCGGCAGCGGCTGCGGACGTCTCCGCTTCGTCGCCGTCGATCGGTTCGGGAACCTCGGGATCGTGCTTCATCACTCACCTTCCGGCGGTTGTAAGGGCAATTCTAGGACGGGGTGCTAACTCTTGCAAGCGCTCTGCTAGCGCCAGTTAGCGGATGGTGATGCGGCAAACAACCGGCATTACTTCCGAGCCACTTCTGGTCAATTGTTCAGCCATTGAACAGCAAATGTGAAACGGCGTAGATGAACAGGCCCGCCAGGGAACCGACCACCGTGCCGTTGATCCGGATGAATTGCAGATCCTTGCCCGCCGCCAATTCGATCTTGCGACTGGCCTCCTCCGCGTCCCAGCGTGCGACGGTGTCGCTCACCAGGGTCGCGAACTCGGCACCGTAGTTGGCGACCAGGTACCGGACGCCACGTTCGAGCCACCCGTCCACCTTGTCACGCATCGCCGGATCGGCCGACATCCGCTCACCCAACTGCCGGACGTTGTCGGACACCTTGCGGCGCAGCGTGGAATCCGGATCGTCGGCCGATTCCAGGATCATCCGCTTGGCCGCCCGCCAGGTGGCCTGGGCCATTCCGGTGACCTCGCGCCGGCCCATGAGCTCGGTCTTGATCTTCTCGGCCTTTTCGATCATGGCCTCGTCGAATTGCAGATCGTTCGCGAAATCCTCGAGGAAACGGTTGGCCGCCAGGCGCACCTCGTGATCGGGCTGGGTGCGCACCTTCCAGGTGAATTCCACCAGCTCCCGATAAATGCGCTCGGCCAGCAGCGAATTCACGAATTTCGGGGCCCACGACGGCGAGTCGCGATTCACGATGCGGTCGAGGGTGTCCTGCGAGTCCAGCGCCCACTGATGGGCGCGCTCGGCCAGCAGATCCACCAGCGGGGCCTGCCGGTTGTCGGCGATCAACTCCTTGAGCACCTTGCCCAGCGGCGGACCCCACAGCGGTTCGGCGATGCGCTTGACGATGGTGCTGTCGATGATCTGCTCGACGTCCTCATCGCGCAGCACGCCGATCACCGCGCGCAGAATTGTCGCGCTCTCGTCGGAAATGCGTTCGGCGTGGCCGGGTTCGGCCAGCCAGCGGCCCAGGCGCAGGCTGATCTGTGCCGAATTCACCTTCTCGGCGACCGCGTCCGGGGACAGGAAGTTCTCCCGGACGAATTCGCCGAGGCCCGCGCCGACCTGATCCTTCTTCTTGCGGATGATGGCGGTGTGCGGAATCGGCAGGCCGAGCGGATGCCGGAACAGCGCGGTCACCGCGAACCAGTCGGCCAGGGCGCCGACCATGCCCGCCTCGGAGGCGGCCTTCACATAGCCGACCCACGCCCCGACACCGCCGCGTGAGTCGAGCCAGGCGCAGACGATGTAGATGACGGTGGCCGCGGCGAGGAAGCCGGTGGCAATGGCCTTCATTCGCCAGAGCTCGCGCTTCTTGCCCTCTTCGTCGAGGAGATCGGCGAACGCGCCGCCGCCGGTCGGTGTGCTCTTCATCGGCTTCGGCTCGTTCTTTTCGAGTACCCCGGCACTGCCGGATGGCTGCTCCATATGTTCCATTCTGGCGCGTGGTGTGACGAACTCCCCGCCACCGGGCCCGTCCCGATCGGCGACGTTCCACAGCATGGGAGGCTTAAGCTGAATATGCCCAGGCCCAGAACGCGAACAAGGAGCCAACGCAGCGTGACCACCAAAGGCACCGTGAGTGCCGCCATCGAGGCGGGCGCCGGACCACGCGGTGGTCGTGTCGACGGCCGCAAACGTCGCTGGCAACAGCACAAGATCGATCGTCGCGAGGAGCTGGTCGACGGCACCCTGGCGGCCATCCGCAAGCGCGGCGGGGATGCCGGGATGGATGAGATCGCCGCCGAGATCGGCGTCTCGAAAACCGTGTTGTACCGGTACTTCTCGGATAAGCAGGATCTGACCCGCGCCACCATGGAGCGCTTCATCGAGACCACGCTGATGCCGCGGATCTACGAGGCGATCAGCGACGACCTCGACGAATACCAACTGGTTCGCAACACACTGGCGGCCTACGTGCACACGGTGGACTCCGATACCGACGTCTATCGGTTCATCATGGGCAACGGCGCGGCCACCGATACCTCCACCCTCGCCGACTTCGAGAAGCTGTTCGCGCAGGTGGTTTCGGCCGTCATCATCGACAAGTCCTTCGACCGCAACGTGCAGACCGAAGGGTCGATGCTGTGGTCGTACGTGCTGGTCGGCGGCGTTCAGCTGGCCACCGACTGGTGGATCTCCAACCGCACCATGTCCAGCGAGGAGATGCTGGACTACCTGACGATGATGGCGTGGAGCGCCATCGAGGGCATGGTCCGCGCAGGTGGTGACCGGCATTACTTCAACTCCAAGCCGCATGTGCTACCCGACCCGGAAAACACTGCTAGCTGACGGCTAGCACCAATGTTCGCAGTGTGGTTAGGCTGACAGCGGCGGGCCACTCAGTGGGATTTCCGCCGTGTCGACACCAACGGGGGTGTTGGCTCCCATGGAGGGTCACTGATGGCGAAAGAGCTGCCTACATCCCGACTCGCGCGGGGGACGAAGCTGGGCATTGCCGTCGCGGGTAATGCCTTGCGCGCTCAGAAGACTCGACGCTCGATGCGCGGCCGTTCCGAGGCCGTCCGGGCGCGGATGGCCGAGGAATCCATGATCCGGGCCACCGAGCAGATGGTCATGGTGCTGGGCACCATGAAGGGCGTGGCCATGAAGCTCGGGCAGATGCTGTCCGTGCTGGATCTGGATCTGGTGCCGCCGGAACATCGGGAACGCTTCCAACGCCGGCTGGCGGTGCTGCGCGACAGCGCGCCCTCGGTCTCGTTCGAGGTGATGAAGGCCGTCATCGAAGAGGATTTCGGGAAATCCTTGGAAGACGTTTTCGCCGAGTTCAATCCGGAGCCGGTGGCCGCGGCCTCGATCGGGCAGGTCTACAAGGGGACCCTGCACGACGGCCGCGAGGTCGCGGTGAAGGTGCAGTATCCGGGGATCGACGCGGCGGTGCGCGCGGATCTGAAGAACCTGGCCATGTTCCGGCGCATCCTGCAGTCGGCGATGCCGTGGGTGACCCCGGCCGTGCTCGACGAGTTGCGGCTGAATCTGGAGAGCGAACTCGACTACGTCGCGGAAGCCAATACCCAGAAGCAGATCTCGGAGTTGTTCACCGGGCACCCGTTCATCGTGGTGCCGACCACCTACCCGGAGTTGTCGACTACTCGGGTGCTGGTGAGCGAGTACTTCCCGGGTCGCGGTTTCGAGGAGATCCGGGAACTGCCCGCGGTCGAACGGGATCGGATCGGCGAGATCATCTACCGCTTCTATGTGGGCTCGCTGTTCACCTTCAACGAGTTCTGCGGTGACCCGCATCCGGGCAATCTGCTGCTGGGGGCCGACGGCCGGGTGGCGTTCCTGGACTTCGGGCTCTACAACCGGATGGATCCCGAGCACGTGCGGTTCGAGGCCATCTGCATTCGCGCGGCGGCCGAGGAGCAGGCCGAGGAGCTGCGGGACCTGATGGTCGAGCGCGGCGTCATCGACTCGCCCGACGAGATCACGCCCGAGGAGTGCCTGGAGTACGTGCTGGCGGCGTGTGAATGGGCGCTGGTGGACGAGGAACTCACCATCACCCCCGAGTTGGCTTCGGGCGCTTTCGTGTTGGCGGTGGATCCGCGGGCCAGCGATTTCGCGGGGATGAAGCAGCAGAATCTGCCGCCGGAGCATTTGTTCTCGCGGCGCGCGGACTTCCTGACCTTCGGCATGCTGGGGCAGCTGGAAGCAACCGGGAACTGGCATCGCGTGGCGCGGGAGTGGCTGTACGGAGACGAGCCGGTGACGGAACTCGGTCGCGCGCATCATGAATGGCTGGCGGGCCGCCCGACCCCGACGCCCACCACCGGGGGACCTGCCAAGAAGACTCGCAAGCGCGCCGCAAAGGCGTAAACCTCACCCGATGGGAAAAGCAATGACCAACAGGGAATTCGACATCGTCCTATTCGGGGCGACCGGCTTCGTGGGCAAGTTGACGGCGGAGTATCTGCTCGAGGCCGCGCCCGCGGATGCGCGTATCGCGCTGGCCGGCCGGTCGCTGGAGAAGCTGGCGGCCGTGCGTAACGAGCTGGGTGCCGCAGCCGCGGAATGGCCGCTGGTGCAGGCGGATTCCACCGATCAGGCCAGCCTTGACGCGCTGGCGGCGCGCACCAAGGTGGTCGTCACCACGGTGGGGCCGTACCTGCGCTACGGGTTCCCGCTGGTGCAGGCGTGCGCCGAGAACGGCACGCACTACGCCGATCTCACCGGTGAGCCGCTGTTCATCCGTGACTGCATCGACCGATTCGGTGAGAAGGCCGCGGAGACCGGCGCGAAGATCGTGAATTCCTGTGGCTACGACTCGATTCCGTCGGATCTGAGCGTGTACCAGCTCTACAAGCGCAGCGTCGCGGACAATACCGGCGAGCTCACCGATGTCACGCTGGTGGCCAGCCTCAAGGGCGGGGCCAGCGGCGGCACCATCGACTCCGGCCGGGCCATGATGGAGGCGATCGCCGAGGATCCGGCCAAGGGGTCGATCATGGCGCACCCGTACTCGCTGAGCCCGGACAAGGCGATGGAGCCGAATGTCGGCCGCCAGAGCGATCAGGCGCTGTCGCGGGCCTCGGCCATCGATCCGAGCCTGGACGGCTGGGTGGCGACGTTCATCATGGGCGCGCACAACACCAAGATCGTGCGGCGCTCCAACGGCCTGCTGGGCTGGCCGTACGGCAAGAACTTCCGCTACCGCGAGGTGATGAGCGCGGGTTCCTCGGCGACCGCGCCGCTGGTCGCGGCGGGTATCGCGGGCGGCATCGTGGCGACCATGGCGGCGGGCGCGGTGCTGTCACGCGTGGCGGTGGGCCGCAAGCTGATCGACCGGATCGTGCCCAAGCCGGGCACCGGGCCCAGCGAGCAGTCGCGTAAGAGCGGCTGGTTCACCATGCGCACCTTCGCGCACACCACTTCGGGCGCGAAGTACGTGTGCACGTTCGCGGGCAAGGGTGACCCGGGCTATCAGGCCACCTCGGTGATGCTCGGGCAGTCCGGGCTGTGCCTGGCGTTCGACAGCCTGCCGGAGTTGGCGGGCATTCTCACCCCGGCCTCGGCGATGGGCGACGCGCTGACCGAGCGGTTGCGCGCCGCCGACATCACCATCGAGGTGAAGACCGCCTAGCTGTCGCGAAGCGATATGAGTCCGCCCAGGACTCCGAGGTAGGCCGTACCGTCCGGGCCGAGCGCGATACCCGCGTAGTTGTTGTTGTACAGCGGCCCGGATCCGGACTTGCGCTGCCACACCAGGTTTCCGGTGCGGAAGTCCAGCGCGGTCCAGTACCAGGGATCGGTGACGTCGGCGCCCTTGGTGTAGGTGTAGACCAGGCCGGTGGCCAGCGAGAGCTTGGCCACGACGGTGGGCGCGGCGACGACATTGTTGGCCCAAACCTGGTGGCAGCCATTGCCATCCGGGTCGATATCGATGCGGGCGAAGCCGGGAGTGGTGGTCTTGCCGCCCAGCGTGGCGTCGGGGCCGGAGTAGCCGTAGTTGTTCTCGACGATCATCGAGTTGCCCGCGCCGATGAGCGAATTCTCGGTATTGCCGGCGCCTTTCGGGAAGACCGGCACCGAGCACACCTCGCGCTGTGCGACATCGCGGGCGGTGCGGTAGACGACCACGTTCATCGGGTCGGCATTGTCGGTGATGGCGACGTAGCCGCCGGGCAGCACGGTCGGGGTGGTGCCGGTGCCGTCGTCGACCTGGCCGGGCTTGTGTTCGCCGCTGTTGGCATACGTGACGCGCCAGGTGATGTCGGGGGCTCCGTCCGGACCGGCGTCGAAGCGCAGCATCTCCCGGTTGGTGGCGATGTACACGTCGCCGTCGACGCCGACCGCGAAGGAGTTCTCGATCTCGCCGTCGGAGCCGTTGCCGAGCCGGATCACCTGCACCGCACCGGTTTCCGGGTCGAGGGTGCCGACCACGCCGTCGGTCTTGGTGACGAACCACAGCCGTCCGGTGGAGTCGGGCAGTACCGAGTTGAGCGTCTCGCCGGGACGCAGCGAAGCGCTCAGGTCGTAGTCGTGATCGAGGGTGAACCCGTCCGCCCCGGCGGTTTCCGAGTACACGCGGACGTGCCCGTCGTTCGTGCCGACCACCGCGCGGTCACGATTGTCGAGGTAGAAGTACGCGCCGCCACCGAAACTGGTGAAGGCTCCCGGCTTCAGGAACTCGCCCGCACCGCGACCGGGCAGCGGGGTCGATGCCAGCACACGCAGGGAGGCCGGATCGATGAGCAGCAGGGCGGGATTCAGGCCGGGGCAGGTAGTGACGATCCGACCGGCATGGTCGAAGGCGATCGAACCGCATTCGTCGCCCACCAGCAGCGAATCGACCTTCGTTCCCACCCCCAGCGGGCCGGGCCGGGTATAGGTGTCCGACATCCAGCCGTCGCCGTGGATGCCGGAGTCACCGTTGGGGGCCAGGCCCGGATGCTGCGGAACCGGCGGCACGCCCGTGACGGGCTGTGCCGTAGCGGGCGTGCCGATGAAGTCCGGCGCGAGGCCGGGCACGGCGGGAATCGGCGCGGCGGCGGCGGGGCCGGTGGCCGCGGCGATCGCACCGGCCAGCAGGCCCGCCCCGGCCAGCCGGGACAGTCCGCGGCGTCGGCCGGATGTGGTCGCCGAGCGCATGGGAACCTCCGTCGTTTATGCAGTGGGGATGCAAGTTGCAGTAGTCGCGTCGGATGCTGTCACACCCGGCAATCACCCGCATCCCTCCCACGAGGGATCGCCTAGGCGGGCGGACCGAATTCGGCGATCAGCTCGCGATAGCGGTCGAAGGCGGGCTTCGGCGTGTAATCCGAGCGCAGCAGCCCGAATTCCAGGTTCATATCGCCCTGGTCGCTGTAGGAGTCGCGCAGCGAGAAGTGCTCGTAGGTAGTGATATTGAGCTCGACGGACAGGCTGTCGACGATTCGCACGACGGTTTCGAGCACCTCGGCCTGCCGTTGCGCGGAGCGATTCGGGCCGGTGGCCCAGCCGTTTTCGGTGATGTGGATGGGCGTGGTTGCGGGAACGCCCGCAGCGGACAGGCTTTCGCGACGGAAGGCGGTGATCACCCCGGCGATGGCCGACTCCAGCCGCTCGGGCGGGATCGGGCGGAAGACGTCCGGGAACAGGTCGAGGCCGACATAGCCGAGCGCCTCGGTGAACTCGCTGCCGCCGCGGCGGCCCAGATCGGTCCAGAACTCCTGTGCCGGATCGAGAATCACCGAGGAGTTGCAGCCGATGCGGATGTCCAGTCCGAGCCGGTCGGCTTCCGCGCGGGCAGCCCGCACGCCCTCGATGATGGCGTGCCGCACGGCCGGCTGATTGCCGTCGCCGCCGGGTCCGCCGTGGTTGGCCTCCTCGGCGATCTGCAGTGAGGTGAGCACCGGCCCGTGTTCGCGAATCTGCGTGCGGAGGAACTCGAGCCAGCCGGTGAGATCCTCGCCCGGCTCACGGAAGCAGACCACCAGATCGAGTTCGCGGCGCCCGGTCGCGTACTGCCACGGCCGCGGTGGGGCTTCCTGGTAGCCAGGTCGCGCGTCGCTATAGAGGGTGTAGCCGCGCACCACGAACGGATGGTCGCCGTGGAGCTTGTCGAGGGCTTCGGTGATGTGTTCAGAGTTTTCGGACGGGCCGGGGGTGATCTCGCGGTGTGCGTCTTCGCCGAGGCCGCCCGCATAGATCCCGAATCTGAGCGTCATGGCTCGACCGTACCTCGAATTTTGGTGTCACACCAATTTTAGTGTCACACCTATACTGCTCTCGACGAAAGGAGCGGCAGGTGGCATTGCGCGAGGAGAAGAAGCTCGCGACCCGGACCGCGCTGGCCGATGCGGCCATGACGCTGTTCGTGGCGAAGGGTTTCGACAAGGTGACCGTGGCCGAGGTGGCGCGGGCCGCGAACGTGTCGGTCAATACGGCGTTCAACTACTTCCCGACCAAGGAAGACCTGTTCTTCGACCGGCAGGACGAGGTGGTCGGACGGCTCGCCACGGCGGTTCGGACCCGCGAACCCGGCGAATCGGCGGCTGCCGCCGTGCGCCGGGCCTTCCTCGACAAGCTCGGCCACGCCGATCCCACCCTCGGCCTCTCCCCCGCCGCCATCACCTTCTGGCGGCTCATCGACGACAGCTCCGCACTGCAAGCCCGCGTGCACCGGCTCGACGAACGCTCCGAAGCCGCACTGGCACAGGCACTCTCCGAGACGACGGGCGCGGCAGCCGAGGACGCCACCCCGCGACTGGTCGCCGCCGCCCTGGCCGGGCTGAACCGCGCGCTACACGCCGAGATCCGCCGGGGGATTCTCGCGGGTGAGGATCCGGAAACGGTGCGCGCCAAGGTGATCGAGGTCGCCACCCACGGATTCGACACCGCCCTGGCCGGACTCGCCGACTATGCCACCCGGCCTCGGGACTGAACGGGACTCCGCCCGCGACAAGCGGGCAGCGGTGGATCAGCCCGGAGTGCGTTCGAGCAAGGCGGTGAGCGCGGCGCGCAGGTCGGGACGCGGTGCGGCGGCATACATTTCGGCCAGCGCGGTGTCGGCCGCCATGGCGATGGTCAGGTGCGCCACCGCCGCCGCATCGGTCCAGCCCAGCTCGGCCAGGTCCGGGGCGATCAGCGTTACGAAGGACAGGCTGCGGGCATTCACCTCGTCGAGCAGGTCGGCGTCCGTACGGGCCTGGGCGAGAAAGGCTTTCGTGCCCCGGGTGCGCAGGCAGGCGTCGAGGTAGGCGGTGATGCCGACGCGGAGCCGATCGCGACCGGGCGGGCGGTCGCCGATGGCGGCGAGGATGGCGACGGCCAGTTCCTCGTGGTAGCGCCGGTGCAGCGCGACGATGTAGCCGCGCCGATCCGGAAAGTGGTGGTAGAAGCTGCCTTTCGCCATGCCCGCGGCGGCCACCACGGCGTTCACCGACAGGCCGCGCAGACCTGCCCGTACGGCGACGTCGAAGCCGGCCTCGAGCAGCGCGTTGCGACCGGGTTCCGCGGGTCGGGCCATGACCGAAATCCTCTCGTGCACCGTGTCTTCCCTCGCAGGGTACACAGCGGCTAGCCTATGACCGACCGGTCGGTCATGCCTGGCGCGAAGGGGGCGCCAGGAGGCCGACCGGCACGAGATCCGGGAGTACCCCATGCGATTGGCCGCCCGCTGCCTCGCCCTCGCCATCCTGTCCACCGCCGCGATCGCGGGACCGGCCACGGCCGACCAGCCCGATCCGTCCTACAGCTATCTCGGCGGGCTGGCCGCCGAACTCACCGCGCCGGGGCAGGCGCCGCCCGGCGCGAACGACTGGTCGTGCAAACCCAGTGCGGCGCATCCGAATCCGGTGGTGTTGCTCCACGGACTCGGCAACCAGACGGTGGGTTGGAACACGCTGTCGCCAGTCCTCGCCAATGCCGGGTACTGCGTATTCAGCACCACCTACGGCACCGGGGCACTCGGCGATGTCATGAGCGCGATCGCGCCCATCGCCGACAGCGCGCAGCAGATCTCCGACTTCATCGATCGGGTGCGCGCCGCGACCGGCTCCGAAAAGGTCGATCTGGTCGGCCATTCGATGGGCGGGGCGGTGCCGTTCTACCTGCTGAACCACCTGGGCGGCATTCCGAAGATCGATCACTATGTGGCCCTGGCCGCCCCGTTCCACGGGTCGACGGTCAGCGGCGCCGCGAGCCTGCAGTTGCTGCTCGAAGCAACCGGGATCGGTACCCAGCTCATCAACCAGTGCGGCCCTTGCGAGCTCTCACCCGGTTCGAAGGTCGCCATCGATCTGAACGCGAATGCGGCCATCGCGCCGGACATTCGGTTCACCACGATCGTGACCCACTACGACGAGATCGCCACTCCGTGGACCACCGGCCTGCTCGACGGGCCGAATGTCGACAATGTGGTGCTCCAGGACCTCTGCCCGACCGATTACACCGAACACAATGAGCTGACCGCGGATCCGATCGCCGTGCGCCTGGTGCTCAACGCCCTCGACCCCGCGCACGCCGAACCCGCCTCCTGCACAGTGGTACTGCCCTTCGTCGGACCGGTTCGATAGCCGATGACTATGCGAGTGCTCCAGGTCACAGATGCAGCCGACTGGTGACAGCCAGCACCCGCAGAAACTCTCCGGTAGGGTCGCGAGCGGGACGGAGGTGGTACCGCAGAAAGGGGGGTCGGCCCCATGAAATGGATCCTGACCCCGGACGAGTTCGCGATGATCTGGACCCGCGAAACCGCTCTGGCCCGCCGTCCCTACCCGCTGGACACGTCGCCCGCGGCACTCGGGAACACCGACGGCACAACACGATTCACCACTCCCCCGTGGGGCGCTCCGCCACCGCGCTTCCTGCGCCGCACCGATCCGGAGCTGGCCGCGGCACTCGCGCTGTGCGCCCGCACCGACACCACCACGGTCACCCTCTACGGCGAGCACACCACCGGCCCGCGGGCGCGGCGCATTCTCGCCTTCGCGGCGGTGGCGCAGCAGCGCGCGGGAATCCTGGTCTCGCTGCCGGACACGGTGACCGTATCCCTGTGTCCCGCCGATCAATTGGGTCGCGAACTGGTGGAGGTCATCGGCTCGGCGCCGCCGGGACAGCTGGAACCGTTGCGGGAACCGCAGCAGGCGGTGCTGTATCCGGACGCCACCGGCACCGGGGAGGAGGCCGACCGCTTCCGCCGCAAACTGCGTGAACCCGTGGATGGGCGCGGATTCATCACCGTCACGGTCGAACCCGCGAATCCGCTGTCCCCGCCGACCCGGCATCGGACCTGGCTGGATTTCTCCGGTGACGGCCGCTACCTGCTCACCACGGCCGCGGACCTGACCCTGACACCGGTCACCGACGAGGAACTGGCCGCGCAACTGGTGCAGCTGGCACGGGTCTGATCCCGCTGCCGTGCGGTCCGATTCGGCCCGGTTGCCTGCGGGAAACCGCGACCCGTGCTAACCATGACGGATGGCGAAGGCGACATCCTGGTCCAAACCGGTCACCAAGGCCCTACGGGCCGATGGCGTACAGGTGAACGATCTGAATACATCCGCGACTCCGGGCTTCAAGGGCGACAAGAAGGCCGGTGAACTGCTGCTCGCCGAACGGGGCGCGGTGCTGTCGGAGCTGCAGGAAAGGCTCTACGCCAACGGCCGTTCCGGCGATACCCGCAGCGTGCTGCTGGTGTTGCAGGGCATGGACACCGCGGGCAAGGGCGGCATCGTGCGGCATGTGATCGGCTCGGTGGACCCGCAGGGCGTGGATCACGCGGCCTTCGGGGTGCCGACCGCCGAGGAGCGGAAACACCACTACCTGTGGCGGATTCGCAAGCAGTTGCCGCGCGGCGGCCAGCTCGGCGTTTTCGACCGCTCGCATTACGAGGACGTGCTGGTGGTGCGCGTGCACGACATGGTGCCGCCGGAGGTGTGGGGCAAGCGCTACGACGAGATCAACAAGTTCGAGCGCAAGCTGGTCGACGACGGCACGGTCGTGGTGAAGGTGGCCATGTTCGTCTCGCTCGACGAGCAGAAGAAGCGGCTGCAGCAGCGCCTGGAACGGCCCGACAAGTACTGGAAGTTCAATCCGGCCGATATCGACGAGCGCGCTTTCTGGCCGCAGTACCAGGAGGCGTACCAGGCGGTCCTGGATCGCACGAACACCGACTACGCGCCCTGGTACGTGCTGCCCTGCGATGCCAAGTGGTACGCGCGCCTGGCCGTCACCGAACTGCTCATCGACGCGCTGCAGAGTCTGAAGCTGGACTGGCCGGCCGCCGACTTCGATATCGCCGAGCAGAAAAAGCGGCTCGCCCAGGCGTGATTCACACCCCTAGGGGTGAATTTTCGCCGTCGTGCACGGAAAATCGCTCGTCGTGGCGGCACCGGGCGCGACTCGGCGTACCCCGATGCAGGTTTCTCTCAGGTTCTCGGGTGAAGATGGGCGCGCACGTGTCGTGACAACGGAAGGCGTGGTGAGCTCAGGGTGAGCAAGAAACCGACGGGTCAGAATCCGCTGGCGAAGGCGGCTCAGGCCGACCGCAATCGGAAGATCCTCATCCAGGTGGGCGTGGCCGTCGTGCTGCTCGGTCTGATCGCCGGTATCGGCATCACACTGGCCGTGCGCAAGCACAACAACGACAAGGCCGAGCCCGCCAACACCTTCCACTGGGATGCCGCGCAAGGCGCCCTGGTCCCGCCGAACCTCACCCCGGACGGCGCCATCCGCATCGACAACACCGGCGTCCCCGCGCCCGCGGGCAAGCAGAAGGTGGCGGTCCGCGTCGTCGCCGACATGCAGTGCCCGGCCTGCGACATGTTCGAGAACTCCAATGCCGACGCCCTGAAGAAGGCCGTCACCAGCGGCCAGGCGGTCGTCGACTACAACATCATCTCCTTCCTGGACCGGGCCTCCAACGGCAACCAGTTCTCCACCCGCGCCGGTGCGGCCGCCTACGTGATGTACGAGGCCGACCCGACCAAGTTCCAGGGCTGGCTGGCCGCCATGTACCAGAAGCAGCCCAAGGAGAACGGCAACGGCATGAGCGACGACCAGCTCATCCAGATCGCCAAGGACGCCGGATACACCGATCCCGCTGTCGCCCAGGCCATCAAGGACGGCCGCTACGTGCAGTGGATCAAGACGCAGACCAACGCGGTCTTCGCCACCGGCGTGAAGTCCACCCCCACGGTCTACGTGAACGGCACTCAGGTCCAGGATCCGCAGGCGCTCATGACCCCCGGCGGCATGACCGCGGTGATCGATAACGCGGCCAAGTGATGATCTCGGCGGGACCGCGGTCGGCGTGGCCGCTGCTGCTCGGCGCACTGCTCGGCTGGGGTGCGTCGGTGACGCTGCTGGTCGAGAAGTTCAAGTCGCTCACCGAGACCAACTACAAGCCGATGTGCACCATCGACGCGACCATCTCGTGCACCACGGTCATGGAAGCGAAATCGGCGTCGATGTTCGGATTCCCCAATCCGATCATCGGCGTGATCGGCTTCTCGGTGTTCGTCACCATCGGTGTGCTGCTGGTGGTCGGAATCTCGTTGCCGCGCTGGTTCTTCGGCGGCATGTGGCTGGGACTGCTGGTCGGCATCGCGGCCATCGGCTGGCTGGTCTGGGACGCGACCTTCGAGATCCACGCGCTGTGCCCGTGGTGCATGGTGGTGTGGGCGGTGACCCCGGCCATGTTCGCCATCGTGACGGGACTGCTGTTCGGCCGCTCGCGTGGACTGCTGCAGATCCTGGTGGAATGGCGCTGGACGCTGATCGCCATCTACTACGCGATCATCATCCTGACCGTGTACATCCAGTTCCAGTCCTACTGGAACAGCAAGCTCTAATTCGGCGGGCCCACGGTGAGCGTCACGCTCACCGTGCGGTGCCCGCCCTCGGCGTCGCTGACCTCGAGCCGCACCACATCGTCCGGTTTATGGGCGTTGAGTGCGGCTTTCAGCATTTGTGAGCTGGTGATGGGCCGGTCGTCGAGGGCGGTGATGGTCTCGCCGTCCACGATTCCGGCGGTGTAGGCGGGCAGACCGTAGATCGACACGTCGACGTGCGCGCCGGTCGGCTGCGCGTCCGAGGTGAGGATGCCGAGAGTGGCGGTAGGCCCGACATGCACGGTGTCGGTGGGGGTGCCGGAACGGATCTGGCGGACCACGTTCATGGCGGTGTCGATGGGCACCGCATAACCGTTGGGGCCCTTGCCCAGCGCCTTGGACATATCGCCCGAGGCGGCGGTGATGACGCCGATCACCGCGCCGAAGCGGTCCACCAGCGCGCCACCGGACTGCCCGGCGGCGACCGCGGCCGAGACCTCGATCATGCCGTGCAGCGACTTTCGCGACAGGTCGGCCGCATTGCGGGCCACGATGGCCGAATCCAGATTGGTGATCGGACCGCCCACCGCGGTCGGCGAACCGGTGCCGCCCGCATTGCCGATGGCCAGCACGGCATCACCCAGGTGCAACAGGGCGGAGCTGCCGATCCGGGCGACGGGCAGGCCGTCGGCACCATTGAGATCCAGCAGCGCGATATCGGCGTTGGAGTCGTAGCCCGCGACGGTGGCCGTGTAGCTCACGCCGGTGCCGACATCCGAAACCGTCACGGTGTCAGCGCCTTTGATGACGTGATGGCTGGTGAGGATCTCGCCCCCGGCGGTCAGCACGATGCCGGATCCGGCCGCGCCCAGGCCGTAGGGGCGGATGCCCGCGGTGATGTTCACCAGTGCCGGTTCGGCGACCCGGGAGACCAGATCGACGTCCAGCGGCGGTAGCGACGGGCCGATCAGGCTGGCGGTGGTGGCGTCGTCGGCGAAGAGCCGGCGTGGCAATTCGCCTCGGTAGCAGAGGAATCCGGTGCAGCCGACAATCGCGGCGAGGAACAGAGCGAACAGTCGACCGCCTCTGTGCTGAAGGCGAGCATGGCCTCGGCGTCTACCGTCGTCCACGGACCCTCCCGACTTGCCGATCGCCCGTCGGCTCGAGCTGTACCTATTCGGTGTACCAGTATTTCAGTGGCTCAGGGCGGCAACGAACAACATGAAGACCACACCGGCCAGTGTGCACAGCAGGGGTCCCTTCGAGGGTTTGCCCGCATGTGCCTCGGGCAGGATATCGGCCGTGGCGAGGTAGAGCAGGAATCCCGCGAAATAACCGAGATACAGGCCGACCAGTTCGATCGGGACCTTGACCAGGGTACCGATCACCGCGCCGACCACCGGGGCGATGGCGTCCAGCAGCAGCATCACCATGGCCCGCTTGCGGGCATTGCCGTAGAGCGTGGTCAGGGTGAAAGTGTTGAAGCCGTCGGCGAAGTCATGACAGACGACCGCGATGGCGACCGCCGCGCCCACCGCCGCCCCGGCCTGAAAACCGAAACCGATACTGAGACCGTCCAACACGCTGTGGAAGATCAGCCCGCTCGCGGCCAGCAGACCCAGCGAGCTGAAATCATGTCCATGCTGGTGAGCGGCGTATTCGTCCTCATAGCCGGTGTGGATGGCCAGCGACCGCTCGATGATGTGGACGGTGAAGAAGCCGACCACCGCGGCCAGCAGCGGCACCGGCACGGCGAGCACGATCCGATGATCGGCCTCCAGCGATTCCGGCATCAGATCGAAGGCCACCACGCCGAGCATGACGCCCGCGGCCAACCCCAGCACCAGGCGCTTGCGATCGCCGATGCGAGCCGCCAGCAGCCCGCCGATCAGGGTCGCGCACATCGAGAACAGCGAGATCAGAATCGCCACCGTGCCAGCATGCCGAGCGTTTGCCACCGGATCGGCACGCCGCGCCGAGCATGAGATATCCGACCACGGTTGGTGATCGTGGGCATGCGGGAGTAGGCATGACTGCATGAGCACTGCTGCCGCATATGCCGTTTCCGCCCCAGACGGGGCCTTCGAGAAGATCGCCATCGAACGCCGCGAGGTCGGACCCCACGATGTGCTGATCGACGTCAAATACGCGGGCATCTGCCACTCCGACATCCACACCGCCCGCAATGAATGGCACGGGACCGCCTACCCGTGCGTGCCCGGCCACGAGATCGCGGGCATCGTCGCCGCCGTCGGCTCCGAGGTGACCAAGCACCAGGTCGGCGATCGAGTCGGCGTGGGCTGCATGGTCGATTCCTGCGGCACCTGCGAACCCTGTCAGGCCGGGGAACAGCAGTACTGCACCAAGAACCTGGTCTGGACCTACAACAGCCGGGTCCCGGTCGAACAGCAGACCGGCGGATACACCCTCGGCGGCTACTCCACGCAGGTCGTGGTGACCGAGGGCTTCGTGCTGTCCATTCCCGAAGGCATCGCGCTCGACGAGGCCGCGCCGCTGCTGTGCGCGGGCATCACGCTGTTCTCGCCGCTGCGGCACTGGAATGCCGGGCCCGGCAAGAAGGTCGCCATCGTCGGCATGGGCGGGCTCGGGCACGTCGGCGTGAAGATCGCCGCGGCCATGGGCGCGGAGGTCACGGTGCTGAGCCACTCGCTGTCCAAGCAGGAGGACGGGCTGCGTTTCGGCGCGCACCACTACTACGCCACCGGGGACCGGGCCACCTTCAAACAGCTACGCAGCTCCTTCGACCTGATCATCAACACCGTGTCGGCGGATCTGCCGATCGACGACTACCTCAAACTGCTCAAGCTCGACGGCAGCCTCGTGGTCTTGGGCCTGCCCGATAAGCCTTATGCCGTCAAGGCTTCCACGCTGGCGGGCTTCCGGCGCTCGCTGTCCGGATCGATGATCGGCGGCATTCCGCAGACCCAGGAAATGCTGGACTTCTGTGCCGCGCACGGCATCGGCGCGGAGATCGAGGTGATCTCCGCCGACCGCATCGACGATGCGTACGACCGCGTGGTCGCCTCGGATGTGCGCTACCGCTTCGTGATCGACACCGCCACCATGTGATGCGCCGCCGGAGTGTGTTCGCGCCGTTGTGTCGGCGCGGACACACTTCCAGCGTCTGCGGGCGAACAGAGATTCCGGCCGCCGATCCGCACCATTGTCTTACACGGGAAACAACCACCCGAACCCGTGAAAGACCAAGGAGCAGATCACATGTCGACCATTGCCAAGCGTCTGGTGACCATCACCGCCGCCGCGCTGTTCGTCCTCCCGGTGGGCGCGGGCATCGCCGCCGCCGCGCCGGCCGGGACGGGCATCGCCCACACCGACCACGACGACGACTACTGGTACCACTACTACTGCGACCGCGATAACTTCGGCTTCAACTGGGACTACTGCTGGAGCCACTACCACGATCGCTACGACCGGGAGCACAATCGCGACCACAACCGCGACCACTGGTGACCGGTCTGCGACGAGAGTTCTTGTCGCAGTAGCGGATCCGGCGGCAACGCCGCCGCCGGACGCTCGATGACGAGCCCTCCGCTACTGCCCCGTGCTCGCTACTGCCCCGCCTGCTCGTGCAATGCCTTCTTCGCGGCTTCCTGGACCTTGTCCACCGCGGCCTCGAACTTCCCGTCGGTCTGCTGGTCGATCAGATCGCCGGCCTTGTCGATCAACGGCTCCAACTTGTCGGCGTGCTGTCCCGCAAGCTCCGCCGCCTTGCCCGCCGCATCCTTCAACTGGTCGAACATGCCCACGATCCACACTCCTGTCATCGAAAATGCTTCGCTGACAGGCTAACCGCGCGGACCAGCGGAACCGCTGCCGCTCAGTTCGCGGGCGGCGGGCTGAAGATGCCGAAGCGGTTGCCGGAGGTGTCGAGGATCTCGGAGAAGACCAGGCCGTTCTTGGCGGTCACCGGCTGCACGAACACCTTGCCGCCGGCCTTCTCGGCCGCGGCCAGGATCTCCGGAACGTCCTGCACAAGTACATAGAAGATGGCGGTGTTGTCCGAGTCGTCGTCCTTGTGGGCGATGCCGCCCGCGGGCATTTCGCTGCCCGGGTAGGTGACGATGTCGTACTTGCCGTCCTCATCCGGGTCCGGGGCGAAGTTCCAGCCGAAGAGTTCCTTGTAGAACGCCTTCACCTGCTCCGGCTCATCGCTGTTGACCTGGAACCAGGCGACGGTGTTGAAGGGCGGAGTGCTCATCTGTATCTCCCGAAGAGTGGTGGTGGATTCCCTTGCCCCACCACGATCTCGCCGCTTCGCGACAACCCCCTGTCGGTGTTTCCGGACCGTTTTCCGGCTATCCGAGTGAGATCATCCGGATCTCGTGCACCGGCTCGGCCGGACGGCACATGTCGATGGTCCGCTCCGGCCCGGTCCACTCCGTCAACTCGATGGCCTTCATCCGATCCAGCCGGAAATTGCGCGGCTCGTCCCGCAGCCGGCACCAGGCCACCAGGTACCAGCCGTTGATGCCGTGCAGCAGCGCCACCGGCTCCACCGCACGCTCGCTGAGCACCCCTGCCGCGTCCAAATATTCGATGCGCAGCACCCGCCGGGCCACGACCGCCTGCTCGACCTCCGGCGGGATCGGCATCGGCGCGATGGCTTCGGGTCCCTCCATGATGTGCACCCGCTGCGCCAATCGCTCTGCGGCGTCGGCGTTCTGGCGTGACATGGCGGCCAGAATCTTGCGCAGCGCGCTGCGCCCGGCCGCCGCGAACGGGCCGTCGCCCGCCCGCGCCACCGCGACCCCGAGCGCCACCACCTCGGACGCCGTGAAATTCAACGGCGGCAACGACATGCTCTTCTCCAGCGCATACCCACCGCGGCGACCCACATCGGCGTAGATGGGCACCCCCGACTGCTGAAGCGCGCTGATATCCCGCTCCACCGTCCGCACACTCACCCCGTGCCGTGCGGCCAATTCCCGTGCGGTCTTGAGTCGCGGCGCCACCGCCCGCAACTCCTCGACGATCGCATAGAGCCGATCCGTGCGGTTCACGCCAACACGGTAACGCCCCCCACCGACAACCTCAGTTCCCCGACTTCCAAGGCGGGTCCTGATGAGCCTGATCCCCCTTCTGGTTATAGCTGTCGTACCACTGCTTCTCGGTCTCCGGATCATCCACCGGCTGATCGCTCTTACCCGTCGGGTCCATGGTCAGTCCCTTCTCGAAAACCTGTGGACCACACGATAATCCGCACTTCGTGACCGGATCATGACGAGCGGGCCCGAATCCGCGGGGAATATCCGGGCCATCCCGATCGATGGCACTGGTCATGAGCGACTACGAGATCTCCGGGCTGAAGGACCGCACCGTACTGATCACCGGCTCCACCGACGGCCTGGGCCGGTACCTGGCGACCCGTCTCGGCGCGGCCGGGGCCCGGGTGATCGTGCACGGCCGCGACCGCGACCGGGCCGCGGCGGTGGCCGCCGAGATCACCGCCGCGGGCGGTCCGGAGCCGTGGGTGATCATCGCGGACCTGTCCCGGCTCGCCGAGGTGGATCGCCTGGCCGACGAGGTCGCCGCCCGCACCCCGCGCTTGGACGTCCTGGTCAACAATGCCGGCATCGGCTTCGGCAACCCGGGCGCGCCCCGCGAGCTGACCGCCGACGGTATCGAATTGCGCTGGGCCGTCAACTATCTCGCCGCCGACCGGCTCGCCCGCCGCCTGCTGCCACTGCTCACCGCGGCCGCCCCGGCCCGGATCGTGAACGTGGCCTCGCTGGGACAGCTGGAGCTCGATTTCGACAATCTCGCGCTGGACCGCGGCTACGACGGTGTCACCGCGTACCGCCGCAGCAAGCTCGCCATGATCATGTCCACCATCGACCTGGCGGCCGAGCTGTCGGGCACCGGCGTCACGGTGAACGCCCTGCACCCCGCGACCTTCATGGCCACCACCATGGTCACCGAATCCGGTGTTGCCCCGGTGAGCACGGTCGCCGAGGGCGGCGAGGCCACCCTGCGCCTGATCGCCGACCCAGCGCTGGCGGGCACCACCGGCGCGTTCTTCAACGGCCGCAACCTGTCCCGGCCGCTCTCCCAGGCCGAGGACGCGCAGGCCCGGCGGCAATTGCGAGAGGCAACCGACGCCACCCTCGCGGCCGCCCTGGGCTGAGATCCGCCGAGACAGCGAAAACCCCGGTCCGATCGTTGGATCGAACCGGGGTTCCGGGTGTAAGCGCTACTGCCTCAGGCGGTTTCGCCTGCTGCGGCCTCGGCGCGGCGGCGGACGCGGCGGGCGGCCGCGACCAGGTTGCGCAGGGACGGGTCGAGCTGCCAGTGGTGGCGGGTCTTGAGGCCGCCGTCCGGGTTGGCCCACAGGCGTTCCGGGGTGACGGCTTCGGCTGCGGCGGTGAGGAGTTCGTCCAGCTCGTCGATGTCCGGGATACGCGCCGAACGGGATTCGTAGACACCCGGGCCGACGCCGTGGGTGAGGCCGCGGCCTTCGGCGCAGTCTTCCTTCAGCGCTTCCAGCACCCATTCGATGGAGCGGGTGGCGACGATGGCGGTGACGTCGGCGTCGAGTTCCTCGATGGCCGCGACCACGTCACCGCGGCTGGAATAGCCGATGTGCGTGTGGATCTGGGTTTCCGGCTTGACGCCGGAGGTGGCCAGTTTGAACGCGCCGACGGCCCAGCGCAGGTATTCGGCCTGGCCCTTCTTGCGCAGCGGCAGCAGTTCGCGGATGGAGGGCTCGTCCACCTGGATGATGGCGATGCCCGCCTTCTCCAGGTCCACCACCTCGTCGCGAATGGCCAGCGCCACCTGGTCGGCGGTCTCGTAGAGCGGCTGGTCCTGGCGCACGAAGGAGCGGGCCAGCATGGTGACCGGGCCGGTGACCATGCCCTTGACCGGCTTGTCGGTGAGCGACTGCGCGTAGGCGGTCCACGACACCGACATGGCCTCGGGCCGCGCCACATCGCCGTACACGATCGGCGGTCGCACGCAACGGGATCCGTACACCTGCACCCAGCCGAAGTGGGTGGTGGCGAAGCCGTCCAGCTGTTCGGCGAAGAACTGGATCATGTCGTTGCGTTCGTGCTCGCCGTGCACCAGCACGTCCAGGCCGATGTCCTCCTGCAACCGGATGCTGGCCTCGATCTCGGCTTCGATGCGCTTGCGGTAGTCGTCGAACGACACCCGGCCCTGGCCGAGGTCGTGGCGCGCCTGCCGGGCGCCCGCGGTCTGCGGGAAGGAGCCCAGCGTGGTGGCGGGCACCAGCGGCAGCCGCAACTTGGCCTGCTGCGCCAGCTTTCGCTTCTCGTAGGGCTCGCGCACTCGCATCTGCGGGGTGACGGCGTAGACGCGCTGCCGCACCGCGTGCTTCTGCTTGAAGTGCACCGAGGTGGGCCGCTTGCGCCACTTCTCCGAGGGGCCCTCGGTGAGCGCCTTGGCCAGCGAAACCACTTCCAGGACCTTCTGTTTGGCGAAGGCGAGGCGGTCGGCGACGGGACCCTCGAGCTCGTACTCGACGAGCACGTCGTAGGGCACGTGCAGCAGGGTGGACCCGGTCGACACCACCATGTCGGGGCAGACCTGGGCGAGCTTGTGCAGGTATTCCAGCGTCACGTACCGGTCGGCCCGCCACACATTGGTGCCGCTGATGACGCCCGCGTAGAGGCGCTTGCGCCGGATGCCGGGGATCTTGGCCAGTTCCTCGGGCACCACGCGGTGGCTGGACAGGTCCAGGCCGATCGCCTCCACCGCGGTGCGGCACAGGATTTCGATGGCCGGACCGAAGTCGCCGTACTGCCCGGTGACCAGCATGCGCGGGCGCAGCGGAGCCTTGGACAGCTGCTGGTAGGTCTTCTCGAACAGCTCCATGGTGGACGGCGAGCGGTCGCTGGTGAAACACGGCTCGTCGAACTGCACACAGGTCGCACCGCGCTTGGCGAGGATCTCGAGCAGTTCCTCGTACACCGGTAGCAGCTTGTCCAGTAGCACCAGCTTGTCGAATTCGGTTTCGCCGGGAACGTGTCCGGTCTTGGACAGCAGCAGCAGCGACAGCGGGCCGAGGATCACCGGCCGCAGTTCGATGCCGGCGGCCTTGGCGCGGTCGAATTCGTCCAGCAGGGCTTCGGGGTGCAGCGAGAACTCGGTATCGGTCGCGAGTTCGGGCTGCCGGTAGTGATAGGGCGTGTTGAGCAGCTTGACCAGCTCGAGCGGCGGCAGATCCGGCCGGCCGCGAGCCATCAGGAAGTAGAAGTCCAACGGGTCCAAGCCTTCTCGATAGGCCTCGAACCGCTTGGGGACCGCGCCGAACAGCAGCGCGTTGTCCAGGACATGGTCGTAGAAGGAGAAGGTATTGCCGGGGACCTGCGTCAACCCGGTGGCTGCCAGCTCGCGGTACTGATTCTCCTGAATATCGCGGCCGACCGTGAGGAGTTCGTCGCGCGACAGGGTGCCGTGCCAGTACGACTCCAACGCGCGCTTGAGTTGCCGGTGCTCGCCGATTCTCGGGTAACCCAGGATGCTGGATCCGAACCCGTCGGTGACGTTGACCATCTGAACGGACACTCCTTCCGAGCTGCCGGTCCCGAACGACCTGATTGCAGCTTATGCCCGGTTGCGGTGGACGCCGCCACATGCCCTGCGGCGCGCACCTTGGAGAAAAAGACGCTCTAGCTCTCGAGTGAAAACTCGGTGAAAAGACACGATGCGCCCACGCGACCACCCGCGTGAGCGCATCGAAACGCCATGGAAAGGCTCAGATCACGCGCGGTTGTACTGGTAGAAGCCCGCTCCGGCCTTCTTGCCCAGCAGCCCGGCCTCGACCATGCGCGACAGCAGCGGAGGCGCGCTGTACAGCGGCTCCTTGAACTCGTCGTACATGGAGTCGGCGATGGACTTCACGGTGTCGAGGCCGACCAGGTCGGTCAGCGCGAGCGGGCCCATCGGGTGGGCACAGCCCAGCACCATGGCCTTGTCGACGTCTTCCTTGGTGGCGAAACCGGATTCGACCATCCGGATGGCCGAGAGCAGGTACGGCACCAGCAGGGCGTTCACCACGAAGCCGGAGCGGTCGGCGGAACGCACGACCTGCTTGCCCAACACGTCGGCGGCGAACTGCTCGGCGCGCTTGGTGACGGACTCGGTGGTCTTGAGTGTGGTGACCAGCTCGACCAGCGGCAGCACCGGCACCGGGTTGAAGAAGTGCATGCCCACGACCCGCTCGGGGAGATTCGTGGCCACGGCGATCTTCATGATCGGGATGGAGGAGGTGTTGGAGGCCAGCACCGCGTTCGGATCGGTGACGACCTTGTCGAGTTCGGCGAAGATCGCGGTCTTCACGTCCTCGTTCTCCACGACGGCCTCGACCACCAGCTGGCGGTCGGCGAAATCGCCGAGGTCGCTGGTGAAGCGCAACCGCCAGGCGGCCTGCTCCCGCTCCCGCTCGGTGATCTTGCCACTGGAGACGCCGCGGTCCAGCGACCGCAGAATGCGGCTGCGACCGGCGGCGGCGAGCTCACGGGTCTGCTCGAACACGAGCACGTCGACGTGTGCCCGGGCGCAAACCTCTGCGATACCCGCGCCCATCTGTCCGGCGCCGATAATGCCCACGCGCTGAATCTTCTCGTTGCTCACGTCCCGCTCCTGCTGTTTGGCCGTCGTGGCTGTGGGTGAAGGCGTCGTATAACTGAACGACCCTGCGCCTTCTTAAGGTCTCGAACTGCGTCTTACGAAAAACGGTGTTACAGAAAACGTTATAAGGAAATGCCCTCCCCGCCGGGGCTGTCGACGGGAAGGGCGGGGTGGACTCGCCGAGAGGGGCTTGCCATCCCTCTCGGCGAATCCTGAGGTCCCGCGGCGGCGGAAGGTGTGATGCGACTGCCGCCTTGGGTTTTTGTCCTCGGAACCTGAAGTGGCTCAGATCAATCCGAGCCGCTTCCGGTGGCTCAGTGGAACTGGCCCTCTTCGGTCGAGCCCTTCAGCGCAGCGGTGCTGGTGTTGGGGTCAACGGTGGTGGCGATGGTGTCGAAGTAGCCGGCGCCGACCTCACGCTGGTGCTTGACGGCGGTGAAGCCACGCTCGGCGGCGGCCTTGAACTCGCGCTCCTGCAGGTCGACGAAGGCGGTCATGCCCTCACGGGCGTAGCCGTACGCCAGGTCGAACATGCCGTAGTTCAGCGAGTGGAAGCCGGCCAGGGTGATGAACTGGAACTTGAAGCCCATGGCGCCCAGCTCACGCTGGAACTTCGCGATGGTCGCGTCGTCCAGGTGCGCCTTCCAGTTGAACGAAGGCGAGCAGTTGTAGGCCAGCAGCTGGTCCGGGAACTCGCTGCGAACCGACTCGGCGAACTTGCGCGCGACCTCGAGGT
Organism: Nocardia sp. NPDC059240; assembly: GCF_042753865.1. NCBI lineage: Bacteria > Bacillati > Actinomycetota > Actinomycetes > Mycobacteriales > Nocardiaceae > Nocardia > Nocardia sp. NPDC059240. Next base: position 565,641 of record NZ_JBHZAC010000006.1, read on the forward strand.
CCGGCACGCCGGTCTCCATCCAGATGAGGTCGGCGTAGGGGGCGTAGGCCTTGGCACGCGCGATGCACGGGTCGATGCCGTTCTTGGTGCCGAAGAAGCCCTCGGCGGTGCGGGTGCCGTCCAGGAACGGGCGGTCGCGCTCGTCCACATCGGAGGTGATGAGGGTCGCGGCCTCGGCGTCGGTGCGGGCGATGATGACCGACGGCACACCGGCGACGTCGGAAGCCAGACGCGCGGAGGTCAGGGTGCGGATGTGCTGCTGGGTGGGGATCAGCACCTTGCCACCGAGGTGGCCGCACTTCTTCTCCGAAGCCAGCTGGTCTTCCCAGTGCACGCCCGCGGCGCCGGCCACGATCATGGCCTTCTGCAGCTCGTAGGCGTTCAGGGCGCCACCGAAACCGGCCTCGGCGTCGGCGACGATCGGGGCCAGCCAGTTGGCGACCGAGGTGTCACCCTCGACCTTGGCGATCTCGTCGGCGCGCAGCAGCGCGTTGTTGATGCGACGGACCACGGCCGGAACCGAGTTGGCCGGGTACAGCGACTGGTCCGGGTAGGTGTGGCCGGACAGGTTCGCGTCACCGGCGACCTGCCAACCGGACAGGTAGATGGCCTTCAGGCCGGCACGGACCTGCTGCACGGCCTGGTTGCCGGTGAGGGCGCCCAGGGAGTTGATGTAGTCCTCGTTGTTGACGAGATCCCAGAGGATCTCGGCGCCACGACGAGCGAGGGTCGCCTCCTCGACGACGGTGCCCTGCAGCTTGACGACCTGATCGGCCGTGTAGTTGCGGGTGACGCCCTTCCAGCGGGGGTTGGTGTCCCAATCCTGCTGGAGTTCCGCAGCGGTCTTCGGGGTGCCGACGTTCGACATCTCTGACTCCACTTCTTCGTTCGGTCTCGGTAGCCCCGCCGGGCGGACTTTCGCGACGTTTCCGTCTTCGATGTCCGACCACTGCTGGAGCGGCAATTTGCAGACTTGCTAGGCCCGCGAGGTGTACTTCCACACGATGGCACAGGACAAAAGTCCCGTCTACCTGTTGCAAGTGTGAATCCACGCTAGCTTTCACGAGCATTTTGCTAATGCTGCAAAATTTGCTTGTGAATAGCAGCGGCGGAATCTACTTGCCAGTAGCGCTGACATGCGGTTTTGCATAACGCTCGTACTGTTTGCGTGACGGGGGCCACCGGTGCATGACGCGCCGACGGCCGTCCAGATGTGAGCACCTTCACAGAACATTCTGATCTTGGTCGTTGTGAGGCGGACCACCGGGGTCCGCTATCCAAACCATTCGGTCGACTGAAAACTAGAAATCTAGCGGCGCTAGACAAGCTAGCTTCCGCTTGTTATCGTTGCTTCAGTTCCTAGCGCCGCTAGATTTCAGTTGAAAGAGGCAGACCGATGCTCATCCTGACCGGCCAGATCCTTGCCGCACTCGCAGTTCTCGCCAATGGCGTCGTCTACGGCACGGACTGGTCCGTCGCCCTCATCACCCGGTCGGTCTACCGCGACCACCTCGACGATGCGACCGTCACCATCAGCGCCGGCTGGGGCCACTACTACGGGGACAAGCGGATGCCGATTTTCGGGGCGGGCGGCGTTATTACCGCGGTTCTCGCTCTGGCCCTCGCCATCGCTGCCGGGCAGACCGGTGCGGCCGTCGCCGCCGGCGTCGCGCTCGCCGCGCTGCTCACCTGGCTGGCCTGCTACGTCCTGATCGCCAAGCCGATCAATACCGCTCAGACGGCCGCCGCGCAGTCCGGCGTCATTCCCGACAATGCCCGTGCGCTGCAGAACAAGTGGGACAGCATCCTCAATGCCCGGGTGGCGTTGCAGACGATTGCGCTGTCGGGCCTGCTCGCCGCCCTGGCCCTGTTCTGACCCGCCCCTGTGTGACCTCGCCGATGGGCACCCCTCCGGCCCATCGGCGCGGCCACCCGGCCGACGACTACCGGACCGCTTCCCGCACACGGGAATTGAGCGGTCCGGTTTCGTCGCCGGAGTATTCGATCGATCGCAGGGCCAGCAGGCACATCGCATCGGTGAGTTCCACCCCGAGTTCCTCGGCATGCAATCTCGCGACCAGGAGATCCGATTCCGAGTTCTCGCAGATGGATTCACACAGCAGCAGCTCCGCGAGCCGCACGCCGACCAGGGCTTGGTCCCTGGTCAAACGCCTGTTCGTGGGTAGGTAGGACAGCATCCATCGGCCCCGGTCGGGCTCCGGGGTATCGATCCGGAAGGCGACTTCCGAAACCAGGTCACTGGTGATCAGCCACTCCGAGACCACCTGAATTGCCATGCGCGAACTCCCTTCTGCGCCGTCGACCGTCGCAGTCGGTCGACCCACATTCAGAGTGCAGAAAAAAGAGCGCGAACTCCCGAAGTCTCGACGGAGAACTTCCGCAATCACGGTATGGCGCTTGACCTGGTGAAACGGTCACTGCTACCAAGGAATGTGCAATAACCGGGGGGCGGATTTCTCGGCGGTGACGCCGCGATCTCGGCGGGCCGGGCGCGCGGGGTGGCCGGGGGCCGATCGGAGGCAGGGTGAGTACTCGTCATCCTACGACCAAGGGTCCGCGTCCGATGACCAAGGCGGAGCGCCGGCGGCTGCGAGATCTGTTGGCGGACACCGGATTGACCGATGAGCAGTTGCTCCCGCTGCTGGTGTGCGAACTGCGGCAGCGCGGGCTGCGACCCCGGACGGCGTGGCGGTACGCGGCCGGGCTGGCGCGAACGAACGGCCGCCGCGAGATCGCCGAGCTCACCCTCGAGGATGTGGCGACCGAGTACAACGAGCGGCGGGCCACCCGGAGAACCGTTCAGGCCAACCAGATTTCGTATCTGGAGCGGTGGCCGACGGTGCCCAGCGGCCCGCGGCTCACCCTCGAAGTGCTCGAAACGCTGGCCGATATCTACGGCACCACCTGGGATCAGCTGGTCGACACCGAGGATCTGGCGACCCTGGGTCCCGACGAGGTGACGCGGTTCCGCGATGCCGTCGCCCGGCGCAGCACCTTGCGCGCCGGCGCCCCGGCCGCGGATCTGCCGCCGCGCGAACCGAATTTCATCGGGCGCAAGGCCGCCGTGGAGGAACTGGGCGGTCGGATAGTGGCGCATCGACGTGCCCGCAGCGAGCCGTCGGTGCACGTGATCCACGGTCATCCGGGGGTGGGCAAAACGGCATTGGCGCGCTTCGCCGAGGCATTGTTCGCCCCGCGCTATCCGGACGGCCGGATCTGGGTGGATCTGCACGGCTATACCCCCGGCCGGGAACCGCGCGAGCCCGCGGACGTGCTCGAACAGCTGCTGCTGGAGATCGGGATGCCCCGTGAGCTGATCGCCGCGGACCGGGGCCGCCGCGCCGAGCAGTGGCGCACCGCCATGGACCGCAAACAGATGTACCTCACCTTCGACAATGCGCCTGACAGCGAGCATGTGCGAGATCTGTTGCCGCAGACGCCCGGAACGCTGGTGGTGATCACCAGCCGCACCCGCTTGACCGGGCTGGCCGGGGCCGACCCACTGCATCTGGCCGCCATGACCGAGGTCGAGGCCGAGCAGTTGCTGGTGCGACTGGCGGGGCTGCCGCCCGGTTACGACCGCGCGGCCGCGCAGCAGATCGTGCGGACTGCGGCGGGGCTGCCGCTGGCCATCAAGTTGATCGCCGGTCATATCGCGTATCACGGTGAAGGCATGCTCGCCGAGTGCGCGGCCGACTTCACCGAGCTGACCGAGCGCAACAAGGAGTTGTCGGAACGCAACAAGGAGCAAGCGGCTGACGAGGGTTCACCCGCCCGGTCGGCCGATTCGCCCGCGCGCTATATCCTCGACCGCTTCCAGGCCGAGAAGGAGTCGGTGCGTACGGCTTTCGAGATGTCCTACCGCCGCCTCGGTGACCCGGATCTACAGCGACTGGTCCGGCTGCTGGGCTGGCTGCCCGGCAACGAGGTCACCGCCGAGACACTGGGCGCGATGGCCGCGATCTCGCTGGACGAGGCGAAGACCCTGATCAGTCGCCTCTCGGAGGCCGGACTGCTGGATGCGATCGTCGGCGGTCATCAGCAGTCGCGTTATCGCATGCACGATCTGAATCGACTGTGGGCGCAGGTGCAGGCCGATCTGGAGAACCAGCCCGACGATCGGCGGGCGGCGGTCGACCGCATCATCGGCCACGGCCTCATGGTGGCCCGGCAGGCGGCGACCGTGCGCCCCTTCGACGCCGCGGGCAGCCCCTACCGTGCCACCAGTTCGCTCGACGCCGCGACCCACGCCCGCGACTGGCTCAACCGGGAACGAGAACTGCTCCTCGGCTGTCTCCCGCTGGCCGGAATGCATTCCGACACCGCCGAATTGGCGCGTCTGCTGGCCTGTCACCTCTGCAGTCTCGGCCACTGGTCCGAAGCCGACCGGCTCTACGACCGTGCCCTGCGCATCGCGCACCGTCTCGACGACCGGGTCGGCCTGGGCTGGGCCCTGCTGGGCCGCGGCCGCATCCAGCGCCTCCGCGGCCATCACGACAAGGCCGCCGCCACGTTCGACGCCGCCTACCGCATCGCCCTGGAACTCTCCGACCGCCGTATCCAGGTCGAACTCCTCTGCGAACGCGGCCAGTCCGAATGGATGACCGGCGAATACCGCTGGGCCCGAACCCATTTCCAGGAGGCCCTGCAGATCTCCCGCGAGATCGGTTACCGGCAGACCGAATGCGACGCGCTGGAGGGCCTCAGCCAGGCCGAGCGGATGGCCAGCCGGTACCGGGAGGCGATCCGGCACTCCCAGGAAGCGCAGGCCATCGCCTCCGAGCTCACCGATCTGGAGCGGCTGGGCACCTCACAGTGGGGTTATGCCGAGGTGGTCCGGCTGTGGGGCCGTTTCGACATGGCCCGGCCGCTGTATCTGATGGTGCAGCGCATCGCGCGCAGCATCGAGCACCGCAAGCTCGAGGGTGACGCGTTGCGCGGGCTCGGCCATATCGAGCGGATGGCGGGCAATCCGGAGGTGGCCCGCAAACGCTACGACGCGGCGCTGGAGATCGCGCGCCGCATCGGCGACCGCTACAGCGCGGAATGGTCGCTGTGGGGGCTGGGCAATCTGGCCCGCGCGAACGGCGATCACGAGCACGCCCGCGACTGTTTCAGCGAGGCCTACGACATCGCCAAGCTGATCGACGACCCGCTCGGCCAGATCGACACCCTGCGCGGCTTGGGCCACAGCTACCGGCCAGGGGCCCAGCATGCGGACGCACCCGAATACCAGCGGGCGCGTGAGCATTACGAGGATTCGATGCGCATCGCGCACGAGATCGGCGACCAGCTCGGTCAGGCGGACGGCCTGCGCGCGCTGGGCAAGCTCGCGGCGCAGGTCGGGGACGCGGAGACGGCGTGCGACCTACTCGCGCGGGCGCAGGAACTGTATGCGGCGATCGAGTCACCGCGCGCGGAGATCCTGCTCGCCGAACGCGCCGAGCTGAAATGCTGACGGCCGATGGCGGCGGGACGTCAGGTGCAGCGCCGTAGCGCCAGGATGGCGAGAGTGTGCGCGCAGGCGGACATTTCGCTGATCAGGACGTGGTCCTCGGTGTCGGGGCCGGCGCCGCGCGGGCCGAAGAGACAGCATTCGATGCCGGCTCGGCTGAGGTGGGTGGTGTCGTTGCCGCAGTACGAGAAGGGCAGGGCCAGACCGGTTTCGGTGACCTCGTACTCCGAAACTCGGGGCAGGATCTCGCGGATGTCCTCGACCAGCGCGGAATCGGGCGACTCGTCCATGGGAGGCATATCGGTGCCGCCGACCTCGAAGACCGGCTCCGGCGGATGATCGAGGGTGATCTTCGCGTTCGGATACGCCAGACTCGCCTGTGCGACTACGGCTTCCATCGCTGCGATCACGGCTTGCGGTCCGTGCGGCGGAGGGTATCGGATGTCGATCAGCGCCGTCGCCTTGTCCGCCAGGTAGCTGATGCCGGACAGGGTGTGTTCCTCGCCGCGTCCGGCGATCAGACCGGCGACCTGCAAGCGCGGCAAGGTCTCGAAGTCCGGATGGCGCAGGCCGAATCGGGCCGGGTCGAGGACGGCGGCGTCGAGCAGGTCCAGGGTGCGGCGCAGCACGGCGATGGCGTCCACCCCTTCGCCGTGACGGCTGGTGTGAGCGGTCCGGCCGCGCACCACGATCGCGCACTTCTGGACGCCCGCCGTGCGGGTGAGCACCCGGGTCACCGAATAGGGTTCCGGCACCACCGCGGCGTCCGCCCGCAGGCCCTGTTCGAGTGCGAAGACGGTGCCGATTCCACCCTGCAGCTCGCCGACCACGAACTCCAGCAGCAGCGCGCGACGCAAGGGAATTCCGCTGCGCTGCACCATGATCGCGGCTCCCAGGATGGCCGCGAGCCCGCTCTTCATATTGTGCAGTCCGGCCCCGTAGAGCCGATCCCCGTCACGGCGCGCGATCAATCGGTCGACGGAGGCGTCGCGGCCGGGCGGGTCCATGTCGAGGTGCCCGTTCAGCAGTAGCGCGGGCGTTCCGTCGGCGGGTCCCAGTCGGCCGATGGTCTGTTTGCGGCCGGGCCGGACCTCTTGCAGGTAGGCGTCTATCCCGTGGTGCCGCAGCAGTTTTCGGACGTGCCGGGCCAGCGGTGTCTCGTGTCCGGTCGCGGATTCGATCGCGGTGAGTCCGGCGGCGATCTCCAGCAGTTCCTTCTCCGGGAGCAGCCGGTCGAGCTCGGCGGGTGGGACCTCAACGCTCATCGGGCCGGAATCCGATGAGCAGCACGTCGCGGTGGGCAGGGCGGCCGGGCACCGCGACGTCGATCGGGTGGGCGTAGTGCAGGACTCGCTCGTCGTCGAAGACGTAGGAGTCGAGTGGTTCGGTCAACTCGAACTCGCTCAGCAACTCTCGGGTGCGGCCGTCGTAGATCTCGGTCTTCCCGCCGGTGATGTTCAGCCGGTCGATCAGATGCGCCGAACCCGCCAGCAGCCCGTCCCGGTGGATGCCCTCGGGGGCGGGGCGGCCGGGTGCCAGGATGCGAATGTAGTGCGCGTCGACCAGGCAGCGCGGGGTGCGCTCGGGTTGCAGGACCTGCGCCGCCAAGAGCGGAACGGTCACGCCCGCAATGATTTTCCGGACGACAGCGGTCGCCGGATGTGCCGCCGGGATGAGTTGGAAGCGCCGCTCGATCCCACCCAGCAGCGGATTGACGGCGGTGGACTGCCAATACGGCGGCGGCTCGGGCACGATCCGCAGCTCCGCCTCCGGTAGGGCCAATTCGAAGCACTGATACGCGCGCTGCCGGTAGTCCTCCCCTGGAGGCATCCAGGCGTCGGGCCGGGTGTCGTCGCGGAAGGCAGCGGCCAAGACCGCATGCTCCGCCGGCGTGACGGCCAACTCCGACATGGACATTCGCCAGCAGCCCTCGTGGACGAGAATGTCGACACCTCCGCATGACAAGGCCGCATCTCGAGGCCGGTGAGCCGGGGACGCGGTCAGACTAGATCCTGCGCGGGCGAGAATTCGAGAACGTGGTCCCCGACACGTCATCGCGCAGGTTGCGCGCGGCGTTGCGCATACGCGCCGAGGCCGTGCCCGCCGGACACGGCCTCGGTCGTCGAGTTGAACGCGCGCCAACTCTAGAAGTGCCGAATGTCGGTCGAATTGCCTGCAGATTGCACGATCTCCGCGGCTGTTTCGACCTGGTAACCGTCCGCCGCCGGGGGTACGGGTCGGTCCGGGCCCGAGCCGTACCCACAACGGTGACCGAGCAAGATCATCCCCTCGACCGGCCGGTCGATCCCCGCCCGAGCAACCTGCAGGTCGCTTGATCAGCGAACAGCGGCGTTCGGGACTACCCTGCTCGCGTGAGTCCCGAACGCTGCGATGGAATCGTGCTCGCGGCCGGTGCCGGTCGGCGGTATGGCATGCCGAAAGTGCTGGCCGAAGACGGTCGGTGGCTGCGCGGGGCCGTCGCGGCCCTGCGCGACGGCGGCTGCGCGCGAATCATCGTGGTGCTGGGCGCCACCGGGCCCGCGCATCGCACCGCGGATGGCGGCTGGGTGGTTTCGCAAACCTCGGGCATCGCGATTCCCGAAGGCGCACAGCCGGTTTGGGCGGCCGACTGGAACATCGGCGTCAGCGCCTCGATGCGCGCCGGATTGGCCGCGGCCGCCGCGATTCCCAACCTCGCGGACCCGCATTCCACGGCCTGGGCCGGGCCGAATCAGGCCGCGGCGGAGCTGGGTCCGACCAGGGCCGAACAGGATCGGGCGGCGGCCGGGCCGAATCTTGCGGGGGCCGAACCGGATCGGGGCGGCGAGTTCGGGGCGGCGATGGGCGACGAGCCCGCGGGTGGCGCGATCTCGAACGGTTCCGGGGCGGCGGCCGGCCTTACCGTGGCGGCGGAAAACCTGCTGCGACGTGGGGGGCAAGTATCTGCTGCGCGGACTGCGAAGACAGGGAATACCTCGGTGCGGAATACCTACTCGCGGAATGCTGCGGCGGGAAGTTCCGGGGCGGGGTGGGGCGGGCCGGCCGAGTTCGTGGCGATCATGCCGGTGGATACGCCGGATGTCGGGGCGGATGTGGTCGCGCGGGTGATCGGGGCGGCGCGGGCGAGTGAGAGCCGTTTGGCGCGGGCGGTTTTCGGGGATGCGCCGGGGCATCCGGTGGTGCTGGGGCGGGGGCATTGGGCAGGGGTGTGCGCGAGCGCGGCGGGAAATTCGGGGGCGGGCACTTATTTACGGCAACGAGCGGATATGGTGTGCGTCACGTGCGATGACCTCGCAACGGGGATCGATCGGGATTATCCGGCGGGCAGCGCACTGTGATCGGGAGCATGTGATGCGGGAAATCGTCGACGACCTTCTTCGGGTATGGCACAGCGGGCGCACCGGTGGGTTGGCCACTCTCGTTCGGACACAGGGCGGTACCCAGGTGCCGGTGGGTTCGGCCATGGTGGTGGATGCGGACGGGCGGGCCTTCGGGTCGATCTCGGCCGGCTGTGCGGAGGCCGCCGCCTACGAGGCCGCGATGGAGTCGGCACGGACCGGGCGGCGCGGGCTGCAGCGGTTCGGACCGGGCAGCGGACTGGACGCACAGATGGACTGCGTCGGCACCCTGGACATCTTCACCGAGCCGTTCTCGCGCCGGCATTTCCCCGAATTCCCGGACGTGGCAGCCGATATCGCGGCGCAGCGGCAGGTCACCGTGTTCACGGTGGTGTGGCATTCGGACCCGGACGTGATCGGCCAGCATCTGATCACCGACCGCAAGCACGGCACCGAACTGGTGTCGCTGCCGGATTCGGATGTGTTCGTGTCGTCCTTCGCGCGGCCGCCGCATCTGATCCTGGTGGGCGCCAATGTGTTCGCGAGCGCGCTGGCCACCCAGGCGAAGCTGCTCGGCTACCGGATCACCATTGTCGACGCCCGGCCGACCTTCGCGAACGCCGCCGCGTATCCGGGCTGCGAGGTGGTGGTCGACTGGCCGCACCGCTACCTGAACACGCTGGCGTCCGCGGGCGAGATCGATGCCAGCACCGCCATGGTGGTGCTCTCGCACGATCCGAAATTCGAAATCCCTTTGCTCACCGTCGCTTTACGACTACCCGAGCTGGGCTACCTGGCCGCCCTGGGTACCCCGGCTTCACACGCGCATCGTTCCGAGGCCCTGCAGGCGGGTGGCTTCTCCGACGACGTCCTGGCCCGCCTGCACTCACCCGCCGGTCTGGACGTGGGCGCGCGCACCCCGGCCGAGACCGCCGTCGCGATCGCCGCCGAACTGCTGGCGGTCCGCAACGGGACCTCGGCCGAGCCGCTGTCCGCCACCCCGGGGAGCGGCAAGCGGCACGTGCAACTGGTGCGCTGAACCGCTCGCCGACGAAAAGCCGTCTACCCCTTCAATTCCGGATGCTCGGCGAACATCTCCTTGAGCACCGACAGGTCGAACAGCTTGTCCGCCTTGATGTCGATCTTGGCCTTGCCGAGCGCGGTGATGTTCTGCGCGATCAGGTCGTCGGTCATGCTGAACAGCCCGTTGACCTTCGAGTCCGCGGAGACGACCAGCCCGTTCTGGGCAGCGGCCTCCATGGTCTGCTCCTTCAACTCCAGCCGCTGATCCTTGCCGTACACCTCGACGGCCAGCCGCGCCGACTCCTCGGAGCTAGCGACCGCGTCCTTCCAGCCCTTGACCTCGGCCATCAGGAACGCCTTGAGCTTGTCGCGCTCGGAGTCGATGGTCTTCTGGCTCACCGTCAGCGTTTCCGCCACCAGCGGCAGCCCGTAGTCGGCGAACAGGAAGTTCACGTTCTGGAAGCCCTTGGAGGCCAACGTGATCGGCTCATTGGTGGCGTAGCTGACCCAGCCGTCCACCTCACCGTTGGCCAGCGGCGTCGGATCGAATTGCGCGGGCACGATGGTGACATCGCTCGGGGTCATGCCGTTGGCGGTCAGCAGGGCGTTGAAGATGAGCTGATTGGTGTCCTGCACACCGATCTTGCGGCCCTTCATGTCCTGCGGCGTCTTGATCGGCTTGGCCGCGGAGCTCACGATGCAGAACGGGTTCTTCTGATACGTGGTGCCGACGATCTTGGCCGCCAGCCCTTCCAGCACGGCGGGCGCGGTGGTCTGCGGCGCGGACATGCCGATCCAGATCTTGCCGGTGCCCAGCCCCGCCTCCACCGAGGTACTGGCCGCACCGCCCGCGATCAGGTTCACCGACCCGAATCCGGCGTCCTTGTAATAGCCCTTGGAGTCGGCGAAGTACTCGCCCGCGAACTCGATGTTCTTCAACCACGACAGCTGCACGGCGACGGTCCCGTATTTGGAACCGTCGGCCGAACTGCCGTTGCCGCCACCCGAGGAGCTGCTGCCGCAGGCGGCCAGCACACCGGCACCGCCCACCGCCGCACCGGCCAGTCCGGCGTAGCGGAGGAAGGATCGACGCCCCAGCGACGACGGGGACAACTGCGAGACCGAATCCGGCCGGAACAAACCACTCATCCGGCGAAGGTAGTCCGTTTCGATTTCGGATATTTTGCTTTTCCGCAGGTATTTGTGTGCGGCACGTTAACTCGTGATCTCAGTCGCGGCCCTGCTCCGGCGCGAAGCGCGCCAGCACCAGGTTCTCGGCCACACCGACCACCGCGTACGCGAACACCGACACCACCGTCACCAGCGCGATCGACGCCCACAACCGGTTGTACTGGAAGGTCGGGATCGCGCGGATCAGTCCCGCGCCCAAACCTGTTCCGCTGCCCAGCCATTCGCCGAGCAGCGCACCGATCAGCGCGCCGGGCACCGAGACTCGCGCGGCGGCGAACACCGACGGGAGCGCGGCCGGGATGGCCACCATGCGCATGGCGGTCCAATTCGAACCGCCGTATGCCAGCACCAGTTCCGTGGCCTGACGCGGAGCTGACCGTAGACCGGTCATGATCATCACCAGGGCCGGGAAGAACACCACGATGGCCGCCATCACGGTGACCCCGAGCAGCCCGCGGCCGAACACCAGTACGATGATCGGGGTGATCGCCACCAGCGGCACCGACCGCAGCAGCATGGCCACCGGCATGAACGCCTGCGCGACCGCCGGAATGCCGATGAACAGGGCGGCCACCACCAGCGCCGCGCCCAGCCCGGAGCCGAAGCCGATCAGGGCGTCCTTCAGGGTGATTCGCATTTCGTCGAAGATCACGTGGCGGGCATTTTCGGAGGTCGGCCCGGTCACCAGGTAGGTCCACACGTCGCCGGGACTCTTGCCGACCAGCCCGACCTGCGGGTACAGCTTCAGGAAGCCGTACCACAGCGCCACCAGCAGGATCAACGAAACCAGCAGCGGCAGCAGGAATCTGCCGATCGGACGCAGTACGTTCAGGGTCTTCATCACGCCTCCGCTCGCGTCCACGGCACCGCTACCCGCGCCACCAGCGCGACCACGGCGTAGCCCAGCCCCGCCAGGGCGGCCGCGGCCAGCGCCATGCCCCAGGTGCGCGGCACGTTGTAGGCGGTCTGCGCGGCCGTCAAGGCCACGCCGATGCCGCTGTCGACACCGCCCAGATATTCACCGATGATCGCGCCCAGCACCGCCGACGGTGCGGCGATCTTCAAGGCGGCCAAGGTATTCGGCAGCGCCGCGATCACCTGCACCCGCCACAGCCGCTGCCAGCGGCCGCCGCCGTAGGCGCGCACCAGATCCAGGCTGGTGCGATCCGCCGACCGCAGTCCGGTCACGGTGGCGACCATGGTGGTGAAGAAGCAGTACATGGCGGCCAGGAACACCGTCGGGGTGCGACCGCCGAACACCACCAGGATGATCGGGCCCAGCGCCAGCAGCGGCGTGCAGTAGCTGAGGATGGCCAACTGGGTGACCAGCATTTCGATCGGTGGAATCAGGATCACCAGCAGCGCCAGCACGATCGCCAGGGCATTGCCCCACACGAAACCCTGCAGCGCGCCCCACGCCGTGACCCGGAAGTTCGGTCCGTAGAGCGCCCAGCCGTCGGAGTACATGGTGTGCACGACATTCCACGGGCTCGGCACGGTGCCGCCCGCGACCCGCAGTTCGGCCAGCAGCGTCCACGCGGCCAGCAGCACCAGGATGCCCGCCACCCCGCCTAGTCGGGTGATCCGGAATCGCTCTCGTAGCTCGCCCCAAGTCATTCCGACGCCACCCCGCCGTGCCCGCTGCGACCGAACAACAATTCCTGTAGATAGTCGTGCAGCTTGTGGAATTCCGGGGACCGCATCATCTCCGGGGTGCGCGGGCGCGGCAGATCGATGTTCACGACCTCCACCACCCGGCCCGGGCGCGGGCTCATCACGGCCACCACATCGGAGAGGAAGACCGCCTCGGCGATGCCGTGCGTGACCATCAGTGTGGTGGCGGGCTTTTCGGTCCAGATGCGCAGCAGCTCCAGGTTCAGGCGCTGCCGGGTCATATCGTCGAGTGCGCCGAACGGCTCGTCCAGCAGCAGCACCGTCGGCTTCACCACCAGTGCGCGGGCGATCGAAACCCGTTGCCGCATACCGCCGGACAGCTGTGCGGGCTTGGCCTTCTCGAACCCGTCCAGGCCGACCAGCCGGATCAGATCCGCGACCAGCTCCTTGTCCGCGGGCAGGCCCGCGACCTGCAGCGGCAGCTTGATATTGGATTCCACACTGCGCCAGGGCAGCAACGCCGAATCCTGGAAGGCGATCCCGAACTCGTGGCGGCGGCGCAACTCCGCCGGGGTCTCGCCGTTGATCATCGCGGTGCCTGCGGACGGCGAATCCAGATCCGCGAGGATCCGCAGGATCGTCGATTTACCGCAGCCCGACGGCCCCAGCAACGACAGGAAAGCCCCTTGCGCGGTATGCAGATCCACCGCGTCCAGCGCCTGCACCACCCGCCGCCCGGAGCGGAACGTCTTGCTCAGCCCGCTGATATGAATGCCGGTACCCGCGGCGACTTCCTCCGAACTCATAGCGCCAACGGTAAGTGGCCGGAATTGCACGCAGATTGCAAATGGACAGATGAAATGACGGACTTGTTACCACCACGTTGAGGGCTCGAACCAGTCGCGCGCCTCGCGGCGGAACAGCAACACGATCACCGCCAGCGACACCAGCGGACCCAACGGACCGGGCGGCCGCCCCTCGGTGATCGACGGCACCGTCCACAACATGTTCATGGCGGCCACCAGAATCGCACCGATCCGTACCATCTGCCCCTCGGAGTTGAAGGTCAGCGCGACCAATCCGAGCAGAAACGCCGGAATGAACGGCACCGCCGTCGGAATCGCCGACCGCGCCCCGAGCAACCAGCCCTGTGAGGCCACACAGATCACCCCCAGCCCCGCCATCCCGAGCGCGAGCAACTGAGCCGCGCGCACCACCCGCGGCATCCGGTACCTGTCCACACCCGCCCCCCGACCAGGCTGAGTATCTAGGTCCGACACTCCCCCAACCTAACCCGGTCCAACCCCTCGAACCCCGCCACCACGCCGGTTCACAGCGACTCCACACCCGGCGGAGCTACGACCGCACACCCACGGATTCGAGTTCCCGGACCTGGACGGTGGGCAGCAAACGTTCGCGCAGTACCCGGTCGATCTCGCCGGCGACCGGAATGACCACGGCGGCAGCGGAAGTGGCGACGGCGTCGGCCAGGAGGGTGGGCCAGTCCGGCGCACTGTCGGCAGCCAGGGTGGCGATGAGTGCGGCCACGGCGGCGTCGCCCGCGCCGGTCGGATTGCCCGCCAGCGGTTTCGGGAGGGCCGCGGTCCAGGCCCGGGTGGGGGTGACGGCGACCATGCCCGCGCCGCCCCGGGTCACCACCACCGCGGCCACGCCGCCGACGATGAGCGGGTCCACGGCCGCCAGGATCTCGGGGATCGTGCCCGCCGGGCGGCCGGTGAGGCGTTCGAGCTCGTCGGTATTGGGGGTGAGCACCACGCCGGGCACCCGGGCCGCCAATTCCAGCGCCTGACCGTCGAAATCGCAGATGGTGGGCACTCCCGCTGCCAGAGCGGTGCGGGCCAGTTCGGCGGGCACCCCCGCGCTCACCCCGCCGGGTAGCGAACCCGCGATCACCAGACCGCTCATATCGGAGAGAAAACCGTTGACCCGCACCCGGAGCTGATCGACGGCGTGCGGTTCGGTGACCCGCGGTCCCGGCTCCCACAGCGCGGTCGCGGTGCCGTCGTCGGATTCGCTGATCACCACCGTGCGCCGCACCCACGGCAACGCGTGCACGAAATCCACCGGCATCTCGAGCTCGGCGGCCGCGGCGAAGGAATGATCGGCGAACCCGGTGGCCCGCGCGTACTTGCCGAGCTGGTTGAGCACTCGGGTCACATTGATGCCGCGCCCGCCCAGGCGCTGATCCACCGAACGCACCCGTTGCGCTCGACCCCGCTCGAAATGCTCCACCCGATACGTCATGTCGTAGGCGGGGTTCATCGTCACGGTGAGGATCACCCCATCATCACTGCATGTCACGGCACCGGATGCAACCCCTGGGGCGCATTGTGGCACCGAATGTCGTGCGGTCGAATGCCGTTGCCATTCGGAGATATTCGAAGGGCAGGATGTCGCCGTGCACTCGCTTCCGCCCAAACACCTGCTGCTGCAGGCCTGCCGCGGCCTGCCCCCCGAAGATCATCCGGTGCTGCGCTGCGCCGGATTACTCGCGGACCTCCACGAGCGGCGGCTCACCACGGCGAGCGGCACCGACCGGATCGACCATGATCGCGCGCGGCTGGTGCACGACATCGACTGCTGGGTGGCGGCCGAGCTACCCAAGGCGGCGCGCGACGCCCACCTGCACACCGAAACCGTGGGGACCGTGGTGGACCGGCTCGCCCAGTTCTCCGCGCTGGCCTATCTGACGCTGGCCATGTCCCCGGACGACGCGGTGCACGAGGCCGCGCAGCGACTCACCGAACTGGCGATCGCCTACGAGGATCTGGCGGGTGAACTGGCGACGGGCCGACGACGGCTGCCGAATCTGACCGGCACGCACGACTACGAGAATTGACCGCGGCCGGCGGTGCCCGGCGAGGGGGCAGGGCACCACCGGCCACAAAGATGGACCATGCGCAGTCCACCGTCGAGTCGAGCAGACGGCACGATTTCACAGGAATCCGCGTGGGAGATGCGGTGGCAGTACCTGCTCCTCGTCACCTGACAACCGTCCGGTCGAGATCGACCCCTGAAGCATGTCGCCCGAAGCTCGGAGAGCGCCTTGTTCCAGCTGTGAATCCTCTGTGAGGGAAGGCCCAACTCTCGGGACTCTCAGGGGCTTCGCCCCCGAACCCCCAGGAGCAACTCGGGGGCTCCGCCCCCGCACCCCCGAGGAACATCCGTGGGAGCTGCGCCCCACACCCCCAAGGAGATTCGTGGGGGCTGCACCCCACACCACCGAAAAACATTCGTGGGAGCTGCGCCCCACGCCCCTGGGCTACTTCGCGCTGGGTAGCAAGGCTCGGATGGTGTCGATGGTGTCGGCTTCGGCGGGTTCTTTGTCCGGGCGGTAGCGGACGACGCGGGCGAAGCGGAGTGCTACGCCGCCGGGGTAGCGGGGGCTGGTTTGGACGCCGTCGAGGGCTATTTCGACCACGAGTTCGGGGTAGAGGTAGACGGTTTGGGGGTCGCGGTTGCGTTCGTGGCGGGGGAATTCGGCTGTCTGCCATTGCAACAGGGCGTCGGTGAGGCCCTTGAAGGTTTTGCCGACCATGATCGGGTCGCCGCCCTCGGGGTCGCGGGCACCCAGGTGGAGGTTGGACAGGTAACCGGTGCGGCGGCCGTAGCCCCATTCCGCGCCGAGCACGATGAGGTCGAGGGTGTGGGTGGGTTTGATCTTCTGCCAGGAGCGGCCGCGGCGGCCCGCGGCGTAGGGGGCGGCCAGGGATTTGATCATGATGCCCTCGTGGCCGGCGGCCAGCGCACCGTCGAAATATTCGGCGGCGGCCTCGGCGTCGGGGGCGAGCAGGGCCGGAATGCTCAGGCCGGGGGCGACCGTGGTGAGGGCGGTGCGGCGGTCGCGCAGCGGGGCGTCGAGCAGGTCCGTGCCGTCGAGGTGCAGGCAGTCGAAGAAGTACGGGTGCAGCAGCAGTTCCTGGGCGGTGGTCGCGCCGAAGCGGCTCATGGTCTCCTGGAACGGGCGGGGGCGGCCGGAGTCGTTGAGCGCCAGCGTTTCTCCGTCGAGGACCACGCTGGTGCAGTCCAATTCCCGCACCAAACCCACCAATTCGGGCACGCTGGCGGTGATATCGCGCAGGGTGCGGGTGAAGACCCACACCTGCTCGCCGTCCCGGTGCACCTGGATGCGGGCACCGTCCATCTTGACCTCGACACTGGCCGCCCCGTCGAATTCGGCCAGCGCCTCGTCCAAGGTCCCGCCCGGTGAGGCCAGCATGGGCTGGATCGGCCGCCCGACCTCGAGCCGGAACGCCCGCAGGGCCTCGACTCCGCCGGAGCGGGCGGCGACGGCGGTGACCGGCAAGCGCCCGGACAGCATGTGGGCCCGCCGGACCGCGGCGATCGGCACCTCGAAGGCGGCGGCCACCGCTTCGGCGACGATCGCGGTCAGCGCGCCCTGGCGCATCTCCCCGGTCAGCAATCGCACCAGGAAATCGCGCTCGTCCTGGGTGGCGGCCGCGAACAACTCGCTCAGCAGTTCCTGCCGCCGCGCCGTGGACCCGGCGCCACTGACCGCCGCCAACGTCTCGAAGAGCTTGTCCACCGCACCCACGGTCAGCGTCGGTTCCGCCGCCGAGGCGATGTCGAGGGTGGTCAGCGTCCGCCACCCGGTGCCGATCCGCCCTTGCGGCAGCTCCCCCGACAACCACGCCACGACCTGCGCCAATTCCTCCGGCGCGGTCAGGCGCAGGAGCTCGGCGAAGGCACCGATCTTCTGCTTGCGCGACGATGTCGCCCGCGCGTCCCGGGACGCTTCGACCACTTCGGACAGGAGCACGTTCCGACGGTAACCCGGGCCACCGACAGCGGCCCGACCCGAAACTCGGGAACGGTGTGACCCAAAGCTCAGCAGCCCTGTTAATTTCCACGTTGGCAACCATGCGAATTCGCCAATAAACTCGGTCGCATGGCCAAGACTTTCGTCGGGGCGCGGCTGCGTCAGTTGCGCACCGAGCGCGGACTGAGTCAGGTGTCCCTGGCCAAGAAGCTCGAGATCTCCGCGAGCTATCTGAATCAGATCGAACACGACGTGCGCCCGCTCACCGTACCGGTACTGCTGCGCATCAGTGAAGTCTTCGGCGTCGACGCCGGCTTCTTCTCCTCCCAGGACGACACCCGGCTGATCGCCGAACTCCAGGAGGTGGTGATGGACCAGGAGCTCGGGGTGGAGGCCGACGCCCAGGAGATCGCCGAAATGGTGTCCGCGCACCCGGGTTTGGCGCGCGCCATGGTGAACATGCATCGCCGCTACCGGAATACGACCGCGCAGCTGGCCGCCGCCACGGAGGATCGTTTCGCCGACGGCAGCGGTTCAGGGGCCATCTCCAAACCGCACGAGGAAGTCCGCGACTACTTCTATCAGCGGCAGAACTACATTCACGAACTCGATACCGCCGCCGAGGAACTCACCCATCGCATGCGTTTCCACGGCGGTGACCTCAAGCGCGAGATACCGCGCCGCCTGGCCGACGCGCACGGCGTGCAGATCGTGGAGCGCATCGACCTCGGCGACGGCCTGCTGCACCGCTATGACACCGGTCAGCGCCGCCTGGAAATCGCCCCGCATCTCTCGGGCGGCCAGCGAGTGTTCAAACTGGCCGCCGAACTCGCGTACCTCGAATGCGGTGACCTGATCGAAAAGCTGGTGGCCGAGGGCAATTTCTCCAGCCACGAATCGATCGTGCTGGCGAAACTCGGCCTGGCCAACTATTTCGCCGCCGCGACCGTGTTGCCCTACACCCATTTCCACGAGGTGGCCGAGGATTTCCGCTACGACATCGAGCGCCTGTCGGCCTTCTTCACCCAGAGCTACGAGACCATCTGCCACCGCCTCTCGACGCTGCAACGCCCCAAACTACGCGGCGTCCCCTTCTCCTTCGTCCGCGTGGACCGCGCGGGAAACATGTCGAAACGCCAGTCCGCCACCGGTTTCCACTTCTCCTCCAGCGGCGGCACCTGCCCCCTCTGGAACGTCTACGAAACCTTCGCCTACCCCGCCAAAATCATGACCCAGATCGCCCAGATGCCCGACGGCCGCAAATACCTCTGGGTAGCCCGCACCGTAGAACGCCGAGCCACCCGCTACGGCGAACCCAGCAAAACCTTCGCTATCGGACTCGGCTGCGAACTCCGCCACGCCGGCCGCACCGTCTACGCCGACGGCCTCGACCTCAACGACCCCAAGGCAACCCCCATCGGCGCAGGCTGCCGAGTCTGCGAACGCTCCAACTGCCCCCAACGAGCCTTCCCACCCCTCGGCAAATCCCTCGACATCAGCGAACACCGAAGCTCCATCTCCCCCTACGTCATTCAGTAGAGCGCCCCGCACCCCGGCCATCACGACGGCGGCGCGAGGATGGTCCACTCACGGCTACGCTTCCAGTCTTCATAGCTGATGGCGTTGGGGAACTCCGGTGGGGCGTCCGATACCGGATCATTGTTTTCCTGCGGGTCGTCGAGATCCGGGTTATCGGGAGCTTCAAGGGGTTTCGCCAGCGCTGCTCTGATTTCCTCTGGCAGGTCCAACCAACCCATATCGCGCTCCGAATCGATGACTCGCTGACGGACTTACTGCTGTCCCGCAGGCCAGCCGGGAGAGGGGTCGAGGGTCGGAAAATGGTTCGGGTAGAAGCTCATTGGTTGCGCATTGAGTTGGTCCGGGGGCACGGGGTTGTCGGGCAGGGAGGTACAAGGGTCGTTGTACGGAACCCCTTTCGACTTGAAGCGGCTGCTGTCGACACTGATGGACTCGACCAACCAGTCCCCGAATACGTTGACCGTCGGGAATCGGGCCGGGCCTTGACCCAGCGCAGCAAGCTTCGGGGTTTCGTCTTGTGGGGCGCGAAGTTTCAGCGTGACGGCATCAGGCACCCCCACCATCAGCGAGTGAAAATCACTGGACGATGAACTGGCGGTCAATCCGTTGAACCACACGCAGGTCAGGACATCCACGGTGTGGTCCGACTGAACACCGGAAGATTCTTGCAATGAAACCAGGTAAGCGTAGAGCGTGCCGTGAATTGAACCGTGCGATGAAAGCTGACCTGAGTTCCAGACATCGTAGAGATTGTCCACATCCCCGTACCGTGATCTGGAAACCTCCGGGTGATTCCGAGTCGGCGCCACAGCGTGCTCGTACCCCAGGTAGCCGGCACTGTCGCTGATCTTGTCGGTTGTCTTTGCGGCCGCCGCAATGAAGGCTGATTCGATAGTCGCACGAGTCACGATCGCTGAATCGGAGTTGAGCGAAAGTCCAGGTGTGGCAGACCATCGGTAGGAGAACTCCGCTCTGTCAGGAATTCGATAGGGTGCGACTGGCCCAGGTTCGTGAGAGCACGCTGCTGCGAAGACCACAGCCGAGACGACCACCGCTGCGCGGCTAGCACACTCGAACATTCGACCACGTTTCATTTGGGCGGTAACCCATCCTTCCCGTGCGCGTTAGTCCAACTGGCGTCATAATTTGAGAGGTTTGGCTGAAACCGGCGCATGGCGGCCTCGAACTCGGCAAGGGTCGTTTTCGGCGCGTTACCCGCGATCTCCTCGAGTGTCTTCAGCTGACCCGTAGTCGGGTTGAAGTATTGCCCGATTTCCGGATCAGATCGTAGATTCTCACTGCCCGGCGTGAGTGCCATGCCCTGCAGGATGTTGTAAAATCGCTGCCCTGGGTTGGCATTGGCGCTCAAGTCGACGGTTTCGTGTAGATCGGGTACTGATCCCAGGAGCCATGCTTTCATCTCCGGCGAGGTCATTTTGACTTCCAACTCCACAGCATTACCGATGAGCGGAATCTGTTTGGCAGAGAATGCGGTTCCGTCCTTCACGGAGTCGAAGAGCATCGTCTCGGCTTTCAGAGTATCCGCCGCCTGAAGCCCTCTCGCCCTGAATTCATACTGCATTCCGTCGCGAGCACTCGCGTCGATCTTGCCCGCCCAGCTCGCCAGCTGATATTCCTTGCCACCGCCGGTGCCGAACTGCTGATTCAGCTGCGAGACAGCCGAGTAGGCAGAAGTATTGAAGTGCGTCGCGGCTGTCTTGTCGGAGTCAACCACTGCGAAGATGTTCTTCAGAGCACCGTCGCTGAGGCTACCCACACCGGTTGTGTGCAGCAGGTCCGGGCTCACCCCAACCATTTCGGGAATGTAGGGAGTCAATGTGGATGCCAGCGCCTGAGCCATGCCCGGGTTGGCAACGCCGAGCTCCTTCGGACCAGTGAGGGTGTTGATGTGCAGGAGGTCGTCCCCATGCGCACCAACGTAGTTCGCGAGCGCGCGCGTAGATCCGCCCGAGAGCTCTCGCAGTGATGCGTTGGAGTCGGTCGCGAATTCGCCGGCCGTGCGGACGACCGTCGAGACACCGTTGTCCTCACCTTTCCAATCATGGTTGATAACGTCGGCGATATGCGAGTCGCTGTCGTATTTGCCGCCAGGCGTGACAGTAACGTCCATGCGATGTGTGCCGTCGGATTGCGTCGGCCCGCCGGTGAGGAAGTCGTTGACGGCGACATTGTCGGTTCCGGCACGGGCGAGCAGCATGTTCGCCACGGAGTTCGGGGTGTCGGTGCTGTTGTTTGGTATGAACCCGGCCCTCGTGCCCGCGATCTCCGCTCCCTGTTTGAGTAGTCCGCGATCGATGTCGGTGCCCTGAGCCAGCGCCGAGTTCCCTTTACCGAGTAGATCGTTGAGCGCCTTGAAATCGTCCAGGCGTGGGATTTCAACACCGGTTCCGGTCGTGTACGAACGTTCGAACTTCGGGTCGGTGGTCGGCTTCTCGGTCAGCAGAGTCCGTATCTGCGTGGGCATCTGGCTCATTCCGCCCTTGTCCACGACCTTGTTCGGCTCGTCCGGGTCTTTGCCGCGGGTGTCGATCTGGGGGTTCGACATGAGCTGCAGGGCATTGGCCACATCGGCGTGCACCGCCTGCTGCTGGTCTGCGGGAAGCTTGTCGCCCAGGTGGTCGATGTCGGTGACGCTCATCCCGTTCAGTGACTGCATCAGCCCGCGCAGGTAGTCGTACTGTTCTTGCGGCAGATCCACGTTCTCCCCGCGAAGCAACGCATCGATCTGGTTCTGGGTGAGGTGGGTGGCCAGCCCGAGCCGCTCGAGCTGATCCGGGGTGGCCTTCCCGTCACGCACCGCGTCCGCATCCTGTTGGGCGACGGTCGGATTCATCCCTGAGGTGGCGGGAGTAAGGCCCGCGAGGGAATCCAGCGCTGTTTGGATCGCCGTCGCGACCGCGAGGTCGGCCTGCGCCAGGGCGAACCGCAGACGGTGCATTGCCACGTCCTGGTTTTCCGCCTCGTTCCATCTGTTCGACCGCATCGTGTTGATTTGGTCGATGATCTGTTGATCGTCTCCGGCAGCCTTGATCGCGGCGTCATAGTTGTGCTTGTCGAAGACCGTCCAATCGTTTTCGACCCCGAATCCATCGTTGCGAAGATCGGTCACTCGTTGTTTGGCGACGCTGACGAGCGCACCCAAGGTGGTCTGCCCGTTCCGGCAGGCGGTGGCGAGATCGTCGAAGGCGTCGGCCGCCTTGCGCATCTGCCGCCGCTCTCGATCGGTGCGGTATTCAGCGCCGCGACGGCCATCCCCGGACCAGTGCATCCCGTCGACGGTGTCGTACATGGTATCGGCGGTATCCCGAATGCCCTTGCCGACCGACTCTACAAGGTGCGCAACCGATTCCAGGTCGACAATCCAGCCCATCACATCATCGACAAGCGGGAACAACTCGTCCATGCTCAGCCGAGGCTGGAGTTGAAGTCGCCCAGCGCGTCGAAGCGCGTCGCCGCGTCCGTGTCGGTGTCGTGATAGGCGTCCGCTGATTCGCGCAACAGATTTGCGAACTCCTGGTACCGCCCGCGCAGCACCCCGATTGCCTTGGTCCGAGCCGGTTCGATCTTGTCCAGCTCGGCGGCCGTGTTCGACCCCTGCAAG
Organism: Nocardia sp. NPDC059240; assembly: GCF_042753865.1. Classification (NCBI taxonomy): domain Bacteria; kingdom Bacillati; phylum Actinomycetota; class Actinomycetes; order Mycobacteriales; family Nocardiaceae; genus Nocardia; species Nocardia sp. NPDC059240. The sequence continues at coordinate 588,245 of NZ_JBHZAC010000006.1, forward strand.
AACGAGCCCAGCGTGCCCAACCCACCGCCGGTGGCATCAATGACCGGCAAGCGGCCGATCGCATCGGCGAGTCCATCGAAGACCCCCGCCGTGTCCCGCAATTCCTGTGCCGACACCTGCATGTCGCCCCCTAGTCATATTGCGTTCACCCACAACGTTTTTCACGTATCGAGTAAGAACAATTGAGCCGAAACGATACCAGGATGTCACTGCTGACCTTCGCTGGAATCCCAACTGCGAAGAGGGGCAAAGAGATGACCGAGCACGAGAGACTCGCGGAGCGTGCGGCTCTGATCGACACGCGATCGCCAAAGTGCGCGAACACCGAAGCTGTGTCCCGGCCAAGAGACCTCGACGACCATCAAATTGCCCAACTGGGTCGCCGATTCGTAGGTGGCGAGCGTGAACGGGGCGGCCGGGTCCTTGGGTCGGCGCAGGTCCAGGGTACCGTCGGGAAATTGCCGCTCGTCGACTCGGTCCGCATGTGCGGCAGGGTAGTTCGCGACGTCATCCTTGTTTGCGTACTGGGTTTACCACACCATCACACCGTCGGGCTGCGTGCAGATGATCTGTTGCACGGGAAGCGGATCCCCGGCGTGGGCTACCACAGTGCCCGTGGCGTTACAGCGCGCGTCACGCCAGCCCGTTGTGGCCGGATACGACGAAATGAGGATGCCGGAAGCGCGCCGTGATCGCAAGGTGTGTCCCAGGGATCCGGCTGCGGGCCCTGCGGGCGCAGGTACTTCCAATAGAAGCCGGCCGCACCGATACCTGCCACGGCCAGCAACCCCAGCACGAGCAGCAGCACCGACGCCGTCCGCCACCGCAAAGACACCTGTCCCGCTTGCGGATTCACGGGCGAAATCGCGGGATTCCAGAGTGTTGGAGGCCGCACGGTGACCGGGGGCTGCGGAATGCGGACGACCGCCATCGGCTCCGGGCTCGGACCTGCCCCAGCGAGAGCGCGTCGAGCGTCGGGCCGTGAACGGCGCGCCCGGTGAGCAACGCGAACAGCATGCAGCCGCGCGCGTATTGGTCGGCGCGATGATCGACCGGCTGGTCCGAAAGTTGTTCCGGGCGGCATAGGCCAGGGTGGCCAGCAGGGCACCCGCCCTGGTCAGCTGCTGCTGATCATCACGGAGCCTGGCGATTCCGAAGTCACCCAACGGCACCCGGTCCCGTCACGGCCCGTGGTCAGCAGGATATTGGCGGGTTGACATCTCGGTGCAGCACTCCGCGCTCATGCGCGTAATCCAAAGCGTCCGAGACCCACCGAGACGATATTCGGATGGTCCAGGCGGGCAGCCACATCGGCCTCGCACTCGAAACGCCGCCGTACCTCCTCATCCGCGTAGAGACCGCGGTTCAGCAGATTGAGTGCCACCGATCTGGGCAGCGGCGGGTGCTCCGCGAGATACACCGTGCCCATTCCACCCCGACCGAGAATCCGTTCGATCCGATATCCCGCGAACGCCGCCCCGGTGACAAGCTCTGCCCCACGCACAGTCGAACTTCTCACCCTGCCGACAAACCGGTTTCACCCTGCGGAGCCACCGCTGCCCATGCGAACCCGGCGTTCGCCCGGAATACCCCGCCGACATGGGTATGAGCCATTGACCGACGAAGCCTTGATGACCGATACGGTGACCTATTCGCGGGGTAAACGTTGGTGAAAGTCCGTACGAACATGATCATGTGAAAATGAGAAGGATCGTCGCCACGGCTGCGCTCACTATTGGGGCCATGGCGATTACGGGGGGCATTTCCTATGCCGCGCCGGAGCCCGCTACGGCGGACCTGCAATCGATTACCCAGTTCGCCGGCCGGCAGGGGGACATCTACTTCGATGCCGTGCGCTCGGATGCCGATAAGACTGTCACCGCCACGGTGTCCGGTGGCACCTTCGTTGCCACGGATGACGGGATTCAGGTTCTCGACGCTACCGGTGCGGTGACCGGCACGGTGCCTGCGGCCATCGGTGACGGCACCGGAACCATTGCGCTGCAACCGAAGATTCTCGATGGCGGCACCAAGTTGGTTGCCCAGCCGGTGTTCAGGCCGGGGCCCGGTTGCACGCCGAGTACGCCGCGTGGGCGCAGCATCGGGATCGGCACCGGTATCGGCGCTGCCATCGGGATGATCGGCGCGCTTGTCGTCGGGATCGGTATCACGGTCGCCACCATGGGTATCGGCGCGCTCGCGCTGCCGTTCGTCGTGATCGGCGGAGCCCTGATCGGTGGTGCCATCGGCGGGGCCGCGGGCGGGGCGATCCCCAATTCGGATCAGCAGGATGCCTGGGAGTGCCAGGTTCCGTAGCCCGGAAAACGATCTCCCCCAGGAGATCTCACTGCACCGAATCGAGCCGGTGTCTGCTTCGCAGGCACCGGCTCGCACCGTTTCAGGACCCTGATCTGCGCGGATTCCTCCGTCACCCCCGGCGAACCCCGATGCGGTGAGCAGAAATTCACGTCTACGCAACAGTAGACATCCGACCTTCACCGACAGTCATTCCGGCGCAACACTTCCCGTTTACCGTTCCGTCTCACGAATACAGCCGTTGTATACGCGGCGGTATTCGCAAGCGGCGCAGGTGGCGTCGACGAACATCGTGAAGTGAAGGATCCGCCCCATGCATGACTCTTCCCGCCGGGACAGGGCTTCCCGCCTGATGAAGGCGATCACCATTCCGACCGCGCTGGCACTATCGGCCGTCATGCTCGCCGGGTGCGGGTCGCGTGACAGCGACACCGCGTCGGGCTCCAATGCCAAGTCCTGCGTGGACACCTCGAAGGACACCATCAAGATCGGTTCGCTGCACTCGCTGACCGGCACCATGGCGATCAGTGAGGTGACCGTCGCCAATGCCACCAAGCTGGCGGTGGATCAGATCAACGCCGCGGGCGGCGTGATGGGCAAGAAGCTCGAGGTGGTGCTCGAGGACGGCGCCTCCGACCCGAAGACCTTCGCGGAGAAGGCCGAGAAGCTGGTCAGCTCCGACTGTGTGGCCGCGGTGTTCGGCGGCTGGACCTCGGCCTCGCGCGAGGCCATGAAGCCCAAGTTCGAATCCCTGAATTCGCTGCTGTACTACCCGGTTCAGTACGAGGGCCTCGAGGACTCCAAGAACATCTTCTACACCGGCGCCACCACCAACCAGCAGATCATCCCGGCGCTGGACTACCTCAAGCAGAAGGGCATCACGTCCCTCTACCTGGTCGGCTCGGACTACGTCTTCCCGCAGACCGCCAACCGCGAGATCAAGGCGTACGCCAAGGCCAACGGCATCGAGATCAAGGGCGAGGATTACGCGCCGCTGGGCTCGACCGACTTCTCCACCATCGTCAACAAGGTGCGCAGCGCCAAGGCCGGCGCGGTGTTCAACACCCTCAACGGTGACTCGAACGTCGCGTTCTTCCGCGAGTACGCCAACGCCGGCCTGAAAGCCGCTGACATGCCGGTGGTTTCGGTGTCCATCGCCGAGGAAGAGGTCGGTGGCGTCGGCGTGCAGAACGTCGCGGGCCAGCTGACCGCCTGGAACTACTACCAGACCGTCGACTCCCCGGCGAACAAGGCGTTCGTCGCCGCCTACAAGGCCGCCTACGGCGCCAACAAGCCCACCTCCGACCCGATGGAGGCCGCCTACACCTCGGTCTACCTGTGGAAGGCGACCGTCGAGAAGGCGAAGTCGTTCGCCGTGGCCGACATTCAGAAGGCCGCCGACGGCGTCAGCTTCGACGCGCCGGAGGGCACCGTCACCATCGACGGCTCCAACCACCACATCACCAAGACCGCCCGCATCGGCGAGATCCACCCCGACGGCCTGATCTACACCGTCTGGGATTCCGGCAAGCCGATCCAGCCGGACCCGTACCTGAAGAACTACACCTGGGCCGCAGGTCTCAAGTAATTCGGCGACCGCCGATGAGGGGCGGCTGGTGCGGATCGCGTGAATCTCTCACCGCGCGAATCGCACCAGCCGTACGGCGTTCTCCACCCATAGAGCTCGAGAGGTACTGATCATGGATGTGGCTGTCGGACAGCTCTTCACGGGGCTGAGTCTGGGCTCGATCCTGCTGCTCGCCGCGCTGGGCCTGTCGCTGACCTTCGGTCAGATGGGCGTCATCAATATGGCGCACGGTGAATTCATCATGGCCGGTTGTTACACCACTTATGTTGTGGAGCAACTGATCTCGTCGACGGGCGTGGCACTCATCGTGTCGCTGTTCGTCGGCTTCCTGGTCGGCGGACTGCTGGGCGCGGCCCTGGAAATGGGCCTGATCCGCTGGATGTACGACCGTCCGCTCGACACCCTGCTGGTCACCTTCGGTGTCGGCTTGGTGCTGCAGCAGGCGGTCCGGGACATCTTCGGCGCGCCCGCCAAGAATGTGGTCGCCCCCGACTGGCTGACCGGCGGCCTCACCATCGCGGGCACCGTGGTGCCCAAGACCCGCATCTTCATCATGGTGCTGGCCGTGGTGGCGGTGATCGCACTGGCCACCGCGCTCAAGACGACCCCGCTGGGCCGTCGCATCCGGGCCGTCGTGCAGAACCGGAGTCTTGCCGAAACCTCCGGTGTCTCTTCACGTCTCACCGATATCAGCACCTTCTTCATCGGCTCCGGCCTGGCCGCCGTGGCCGGCGTGGCGCTGACCCTGATCGGTTCCACCAGCCCCACCATCGGGCAGTCGTATCTGGTGGACGCCTTCCTGGTAGTCGTCATCGGCGGCCTCGGGCAGATCAAGGGCACCGTCATCGCGGCCTTCGGGATGGGCCTGCTGAATTCGTTCGTCGAGTACTCGACCACCGCGACGGTCGCCAAGGTGATCGTCTTCATCGTGGTCGTGATCTTCCTGCAGGCGCGCCCGCAGGGCCTGTTCACCGTCCGCACGAGGAGCCTGGCATGACCACCATCCAGCGCCTGAGCGCCAGTAGCTCACTGAAAGCCTTGGGCGGCTTCGTCATTGCCGCCATCGTCCTGTTCGGTCTCGCGCCCGCCATGCTCACCGATTTCCGGTTGAGTCTGCTGGCCAAGTTCCTCTGCTTCGCCATCGTCGCGGTCGGCATCGGCCTGGCCTGGGGGCGCGGCGGCATGCTCACCCTCGGGCAGGGCGTGTTCTTCGGCATCGGCGCGTACATCATGGCCATGCACCTGCAGATGGCCGACGCCGCCAAGGCGCACGAGGACGTGCCGGAGTTCATGACCATCGCGGGCGTGGACAAATTGCCTTCGTACTGGCAGCCTTTCGAGTCCGCACCGGTGGCGCTGCTCGCCATTCTGGTGCTGCCCGCCGCCATGGCCGCGGTCCTGGGTTTCGGCGTTTTCAAGCGCCGGGTCAAGGGCGCGTACTTCGCCATCCTGAGTCAGGCGCTGGCGGCGGCGCTGGCGATCCTGCTCACCGGGCAGCAGACCATCGGCGGTTTCACCGGATTGAGCGACTTCCGCTCGTTCTTCGGTTTCCGCCTGGACGATCCGGTCAACCGGCGCATGCTGTTCTTCATCGCGGCGGCCACCCTGCTGATCGTGGTGGCGGTGGCGCGTCAGCTGATGCGCAGCCGCTACGGCGAACTCCTTGTGGCCGTGCGTGATCAGGAGGAGCGGGTCCGCTTCCTCGGTTACGACCCGGCCAATATCAAGATCGTCGCGTACGTGGTGGCCGCCTTCTTCGCGGGCATCGCGGGCGCGCTGTTCACGCCGATCGTCGGCATCATCTCCCCCGCCGACATCGGCGTGGTCCCGTCGATCGCCTTCCTGATCGGGGTCGCCATCGGCGGCCGCACCACCCTGCTCGGCCCGGTACTGGGCGCGATCGGCGTGGCCTGGGCGCAGACGAGCTTCTCCGAGCACTTCCCGTCCGCGTGGACCTATTTCCAGGGTGCGCTGTTCATCGTGGTGGTCGGCTTCATTCCGGCCGGGCTGGCCGGACTCGGGCCCATGGCAAAGCAATTGCTGGAGCGAGTGCGGTCCGCGCAGCGGCAGACCCTCGCCGTCGGAGAGAAGGTGGAAGCCTGATGGCCGAGTACCTCGAAATCAGCAAGCTGTCGGTCAGTTTCGACGGTTTCAAGGCCGTCTCCGAGGTGGATCTGACCGTCCTGCAGGGCGATCTGCGCTTCCTCATCGGACCCAACGGCGCGGGCAAGACCACCCTGATCGACGCCATCACCGGCCTCACCCCGGCCACCGGTTCGGCGCGCAAGAGCGGCACCGAACTGATCGGCCGCAAGGTGCATCAGATCGCCCGGCTCGGAGTGGGCCGCACCTTCCAGACGGCGAGCGTGTTCGAACAGCTCACCGTGCTGCAGAACCTCGACATCGCCGCGGGCGCAGGACGTTCCGCGCTCACGCTGCTGCGCCGGCGCAAGTCCGTGCTGCCCGCCATCGAGGAGGCCCTGGACACCATCGGCCTCGGCGCGCTGCGCGACAAACCCGCGGGCGTGCTCGCGCACGGGCAGAAGCAGTGGCTCGAGATCGGCATGCTGCTGGTGCAGAACGCCTCGGTGCTGCTGCTGGACGAACCGGTGGCGGGCATGAGCGCCGAGGAGCGCGAGGAGACCGGAAACCTGTTGCGCCGCATCGGCGATGAGCGGGTGGTCATCGTGGTCGAGCACGATATGGACTTCATGCGGGCCTTCGCCAATTCGGTGACGGTGCTCGCGGGCGGGCGCGTCCTCAGCGAGGGCAGCGTGGAGCAGGTGCAGGCGGACCCGAAGGTGCAGGAGGTCTACCTCGGCACCGCCGCGGCCGGTGACCTGCCGCCCACGGAGACAGCGCAACAGGAATCGGACGACGCGAAGGAGGCCGCGGATGCTGGAACTCGTTGACCTACACACCGGCTACGGCCGCACCGAGGTGATTCACGGTGTGTCCCTGACGGTTCCGGATAACGGCGTGGCCGCCATCATGGGCCATAACGGAGCCGGGAAGACCTCGCTGCTGCGCGCGGCGGTCGGCCTGCTGCCCGCCAAGTCCGGGCGTATCCGCTTCGACGGTGAGGACATCACCAAGATGTCGCCGTCACGGCGCGTCAAGCGCGGCATCGCCTACGTTCCCCAGGGGCAGCAGAGTTTTCCACAACTGTCCACAATGGAGAACCTGCAGGTGGTGGCCGACGGCCGCAAACGCGGTAAAGAACTCGTCGAGGAATCGCTGACCCTGTTCCCCGCACTGCGGGAACTGCTGACCCGCAAGGCCGGACTGCTGTCCGGCGGCCAGCGTCAGCAACTGGCCATCGCGCGCGCCCTCATCACCGAACCGAAACTGCTGATCCTCGACGAGCCGACCGAGGGCATCCAGCCGTCGGTGGTCGCCGAGATCGAGCGCACCATCATCGAACTCACCGCGCGCGGTGGTTTGAGTGTGCTGCTGGTGGAGCAGCACATCGGTTTCGCGCTGCAGGCCGCCCAGCAGTTCTATGTGCTGCGCTCGGGCCGGATCACCTCCTCGGGGGCCGGTGGTGCGGGCGCGGAATCCGCTGTGCGTCTGGCCATGGCGATCTGATCGGACCGCACGTGAACGCGCGCAGGGGGCGTATTCCGTTGTCCGAGCGGGTCTACCGATCGCTCCAGCGCGATCTCGCGGCCGGGCTGCTGGTGCCGACCGAACGGCTCGGCGAGGAACGTCTCGCCGAGACCTACGGCGTCTCCCGCACCCCCGTCCGCGAGGCGCTGGCCCGCCTCTACGCCGACGGCCTGCTGGAACGGCATTCCGACGGCCTCTACCCGTACCGCCCCCGGGTGGACGAACTCGGCGACCTCTATGAACTTCGAATCGTGCTGGAGGCCAGGGGAATCCAGCGTTTGCAAACCACCCCGGCCTGCCAGCCCGAAGCACCGCCCGCAGGGACCCACCCGGAATCACCCGATCCCACCACCCCACCGTCCACGGCCAGCACCCCCGACACCAGCGCGGTACGCCGTGAACTCGAAACCTGGCGGCGCATCCGCGAACACCCGCCCGAGCCGGGAGCCGCCCTCATCGCCGCCGACGAACAGTTCCACACCACCCTGCTGCTGGCCGCGGGCAATACCGCCCTGGCCGATGCCCTCTCGACGGTGTACGCCCGGGTGCGCCCGGTCCGCGCCCTCGACATGCCGACCCCCGGGCGCATCGCCGCCATGGCCGACGACCACATCGCCATTGCCGAACACCTGCTCGCCGGTGATTTCGACACGGCGCTGCGCACCCTGCTGGCGCACATCACCAGTTCCCGGGCGCACGTCCTGACCCGGGCCCGGCGCGCGCTGGAGCTCACCAAACTCGCCCGGGCGGTGCGGGAATGACCCGCCACGCGCGTCCCGCCTGGCGGGTGGCCCAGACAGGGTGTTGACTAGAGGGATGGTGTCGATGGAGCCACGCATTGCCCCTGGTCGTCTGCGCGAACTGGGGCCGGTGAACTGGGTTGTCTGGCAAGCGCTTTCCCGTGCGGCGGGGACGGACGACGCCCATCTGTTCAGCACCCTGGGCCGGACCGGCGGCCTGTTCCGGGGTTGGCTGCACTTCTCCGGCCGACTCATGCCCGGCGGCAAACTCCGCCGCTACGAGTCGGAACTGGTCATCCTGCGCGTCGCCCACCTGCGCCAATGTGATTACGAGATGGACCATCACATCCGTTTGGGCCGCCGCGCGGGCGTCACCGCCGAGATCCTGGACCGCCTGCGCGAGGGCCCGGCGGCCGCGGGCTGGACCGACAAGGAACGCGCGCTACTGACGGCGGTCGACCAGCTCGTCACCGCCCGCGACCTCGACGACGCCACCTGGCAGTCTCTCGCCGCCCATTACGACGAGCGCCACCTCATCGAAATCGTGCTCCTCACAAACCAGTACGAGGGCCTCGCCAGCACCATCACGGCGCTGCGCATCCAGACCGACCACTGACTCAATGCCGCAGGCGGTACACCGGCTGGGTGGCCACCTCGGGAATGGGTTCGGTCGGCTGGATGTGGTGCGCGAGGCGGGCGTGCAGGTGCATGTCGTGCCAGCCGTCGGCATGCAGGCCCGCACTGCGGTTGATCCCCTCGAGGATGAAGCCGGATTTGTGGGCCACCCGGCAGGATTGGGCGTTGTGGATGGAATGCCGGAGTTCGAGCCGGTGGAAACCGGCCACCTCGAAGGACCAGCGCACCAGCGCGTCCACCGCGCGCGGAGCGATGCCGCGACCGCGCGCGGCGGGCACCACCCAGTAGGCCACCTCTGCCTCACCGTGCCAGAGCTCCATGTGATGCAGGGACGCGCGGCCCATCAACCGGCCGCTACGACTGTCCGCCACAGCCCAATTCGCGACCGTGCCACTGGTCCAGGAGCGCGACCAGTCGTCCACCCAGTCGGCGGCCTCCTCCAGCGTGTCCGCGGTGCGGACATGCCAGCGGCGGATCGCCGGGTCCTGGAAGGCCCCGTACACCTCGGGCCCGTCACGGCGTAGCCACGGCCGCAGCACCAGCCCGGCTCCCACCGGGAGCACCGGCTGCGCTGCCCGCGTGAAGGTTTCGGTGGCGACGATTGCCGGGGCTGCTCGCGGCATAGCTGGAATTCTGCCCGTGATCGACCGATCCGCGCGGCGAAATTGAGACCATCGTCCCGATCGGTCTGTGTCGCGCGAATTGTCCGCGCGGTCAAACAACGGTCAGGGCCTGGGGTTTTCGATCAATACGGCCAGTCCGTCCAGCACCCGGGCCAGCCCGAACTCGTAGGCGTGATCCGCGTTGTAGGCGCTGTCGTGCGCCTGCCCGGCGACCGCGCCGACCCGGGCCGCCAGCGGGTAGCGGTCGGTATCGAAGACGCGCGCCAGCAGCGGGGCCGCGCGCTCCCACCACTCGCGATCGGACTGCCCGCTCTCGGCGGCGGCACGCGCGGTGTCGATGGCGAGCTGCGCGGTGGAGGTCACGAAGCCCAGCACATAGGTGAGGGCGGCGTCCATCTCCAGATCGCCGAGCCCGAGCCCGTCGAAGGCGCGCAGCTCGTGGTCGTATTTCGCGGCGACGCCGGGACCCAGCGGCGGGCGCGTGGTCGGCAGGTATGCCACCCACGGATGTGCCGCCAGCAGTGCGCGATTCTCGGCGGCGATGGCGGAAACCCGCTCTCGCCAGGTCATTTCACCGAACTCGTGGCGTGGCATGTGCTGGTAGACGGTGTCGAGCATGAGGTCGAGGAGTTCGGTCTTGCCCGGCACGTAGGTGTAGGTGGCCATGGGCGTGATGCCCAGCTTCGCCGCCACCGAGCGCATGGTGAGCGCCGCCAATCCGTCGGTGTCGGCGATCTCGAGGGCGGCCGCGATGACGGCGTCGAGGGTGGTGCGCTGCTTGGGTCCGCGCGTGGATCCGCCGGATCCGGGTTCTCGCCACAGCAATTCCAGCGTGCGCACCGGGTCGCCCGCACTGCTGCGTTCCCCGCCTTTCGCGGCCATTCGCCTCACCTCCGCCGCCGATCGTATCGGTGTGCCGGTCGTCACATTGCAGCCCGTCGGGAATTTACGTACAAAGTACAGCGTACTTAGTACAGAGTTGATTGGTACCAACTAGGAGGACCCTTGAAGATCACCGCTTCCACCATCTCCCTGAACGTGCCCGATCCGATCACCTCGGCGAAGTTCGTCATCGACCACCTCGGTTTCACCGAGAAGATGTCCGCCGACGGCTTCGTGAACGTGGCCCGCGAGGACGCGGCGTTCGAAATCGCCTACCTTCGCACCGGCCTGAGCAGCTTCCAGCCGGAGCACATCGCCGGCAGTGCGGGCGAAGGACTGCTGCTCGCCTTCGCCGTGGACGGCGTCGACGCCGAATACGCTCGCCTGCAAGAGGAGGGCGTACCGATCGTGACGGCCATCCAAACCGAACCCTGGGGACAGCGCTTCTTCCAGGTGAGCGATCCGAACGGCATCATCATCGAACTGTTCCAGATGGTCTGACCGAAAACCGCTGACGAAAGTTTTCCGCCGACCGTGTCGATTCCCGTCGACCCCGATCGAGGAGTAGGCAAGGACCGAGCCGGTCCCGCACCTCGACGGAAGGATCACCGATGCGCAAGGTAGTGGCTTTCTCGCACATGACCCTCGACGGCTTCGCGGCCGCACACACCGGAATGGGACTGGAGTGGACGGGCCACGGCTACAGCCCCGACCTCGCCGACTTCCACGACCAGCGCATCCGCGCCGACGTCGGCACCACCGTGTACGGCCGCAAGACGTTCGAGGGCATGCGCGATCACTGGTCGACGGTCCCGGACAACCCGGAGGCCACCGCGCACGATCTCGAGCACGCCGAATGGGTGACCGATATCGACAAGCTGGTCTTCTCGACCACGCTCGAGTCGCCCGGCTGGAACAACACCCGCATCATCGGCAAGGACGCGGCCGCACGCCTCGCGGAACTGAAGGCCGAAACCGGTGACGCCCTGGTCATCTACGGCAGCCCGACCCTGGTGCACTTCTTCGCCGAGGCCGGACTCATCGACGAGTACCGCATCGTCATCCACCCGGTGACGATCGGCGCCGGCACCCCGCTCTTCCGCGACAAGTCCGAACTGACCCTGACCCTGCTGGAGTCGAAAACCTTCGATGCCGGTGCCGTTTACGTTCGCTACGCCCTCGCGTAGAGAGAGGATCGAAAAATGCGACACATGGTGCTGATCCGACTGGATCCCAGCCAGGCCCCGGACGGTCCGAGCGAGACGCTGATCGAGGACATGAACACCCTCATCGAAGAAATGACCAAGGCGGGCGTGCTCCTCGACACCGCCGGCCTCGGCGTCGACGAGACCGTCCGCATCCGCCAGACCGCCGGCACCCAAACCGTCCTCGACGGCCCGTTCACCGAGTCCAAGGAGATCATCGGCGGCTACTGTCTGCTGCAGACCCGGTCGACGGAGGAGGCGGTGGAATGGGCAAGCCGATTCCTCCGCGTCCACGGCCCGGAATGGAACCTCGAGGTCGAAGTGCGAAAGATCGAGGGCGGCCAGAACTGAATCCCGCACCCGCCCACGGAGTTCACGCGCCCGGGACGTCCGGCGCGTGACTTCCGGCCCGGCCTCCCCCGGCAACCCGCCGCCCGACGACCCGTCGGACGACCGCGGCTCTGCTGAACCGGACGCGCGCGGTACGGCCGGGCAGGGCGGACACGGGACGGCCGAGCCGCGTGGGCACGAGTCGACCGAGCCCGGGGAGATACGCGCGCGGCGGGCGGTGGAGGCTGCGTGGCGGATCGAGTGGCCGAAATTGGTTGCCGGGTTGACCAGGATGGTCGGGGATATCGCGACGGCCGAGGAGTTGGCGCAGGATGCGCTTGTCGCGGCGTTGGAGCAGTGGCCGGGGGCGGGGGTTCCGCCCAATCCCGGCGGCTGGCTGATGTTGACCGCGAAACATCGTGCCGTGGACCGCATTCGGCGGGACGCGAATTTCGCGCGCAAGCTGGAGTTGCTCGGGCGGGAGACGATTTTCGCCGCGGACGAGCCGAGTGTGCCGGAGCCGGGGATCGCCGACGATCTGCTGCGGATGATCTTCACGGCCTGCCATCCGGTGCTGTCGCCGTCCGCGCGGGCCGCGCTCACCCTGCGCATGGTCGGCGGCCTGACCACCACCGAGATCGCGCGCGCCTATCTGGTCCCGGAATCGACCGTGGCGCAACGCATCGTGCGCGCCAAACGCACCATCGCGGCCAAGCAGGTCCCTTACGAGGTGCCCGAGGGCGCGGAGTTGACCGCGCGGCTGGACTCGGTGCTGGAGGTCATCTATCTGATCTTCAACGAGGGGTACACCGCCACGTCCGGTGAGCGCTGGCTGCGCGCCGAATTGTGCGAGGACGCCCTGCGATTGGCACGCATACTGGCGGGTCTGCTCCCCGAGGAGCCCGAGGCACATGCGCTGGCGGCGCTGATCGAACTCCAGGCGTCACGCACCTCCGCCCGCAGCGAATCCGGCACCGGCCTGGTGCTGCTGCCCGATCAGGATCGCTCCCGCTGGAATCGGCTCTACATTCAGCGCGGTTTCGCGGCCCTCGCCCGCGCGCACACCCTCAACCGCACCCGCGACCGCGAGCCCGGACGCTACGCCTTGCAGGCCGCCATCGCGGCCGTGCACGCCATGGCCCCCACCGCCGAGGACACCGACTGGCGGCGTATTGCCGGTCTGTACGCGATTCTGGCGCAGCGCTTTCCGTCGCCGATCGTGGAATTGAATCGAGCGGTGGCGGTGGCCATGCTGCACGGGCCCGCCGCCGGATTGGAATTGGTGGACGCGGTGGCCGCTCCACTGGACGATTATCACCTGCTGCACGCGGTGCGCGGGGATCTGCTGAGCCGTTTGGGCCGGGAATCGGAGGCGCGCGCCGCCTTTCACCGGGCTGCCGAGCTGACCGCCAATACGACCGAGCGCGAATTGTTGCTGGCCCGCGCCCGCTGAACCTGTGAATCCGCTCTGATCAGGCGTTTCGGCGTGTCGCTCACCCCTTTACCGAATTGCCGGGGCGTACCGTCGATTTCGTTCGAAGACAGATAGGTCTGTTTTTTCGTGGCTTTTTGTGACCACTTGGCGTTGCGGAGAACAACACGGAAGGACCAGGCGTTGCGCGTTTTCGAGAACACCGATAGCCGGCCGATCCGAACCACCCTGCTCGGATTGTTGCTGGCCGCACTCACACCGTTGACCGTCGCCATCGGCAGCGCCGACGCGCGCACCGATATCGCGAGCCCGATCGCGCAATCCGCCGAAATCCCGGCCGCATTGCCGGTGGATCCGGCGAGCCTGCTGCAATTGATGGGCACGGCCCAGCGCTACACCAAACCGACCCTGCAAACCGTGGCCCGATTCATCGTCCCCGACGAACAATTCGCGGCCTTCAACGAGATCATCACGCACGAAAGCAATTGGCAGGTCTTCGCCATCAACCCGACCTCCGGCGCCTACGGCCTCGCCCAAGCCCTCCCCGCGCACAAAATGTTCAGCGAGGGCCCCGACTGGATGTTCAACCCGCTCACCCAACTTCGCTGGGCCTACCGCTACATGGTCTCGCGCTACGGCAGCCCCAACGCCGCCTGGGACTTCTGGCAGGCCCACAACTGGTACTGAGGGCCTGCCGTCCTCCCCGCTCGTCATCCCGGCAGGCTGGAATGACGAGGTAGATGCACTCAGGCCAGGGCTGCGCGGAAGACTTCGGCCACGGGCGTGGACGGACGGCCCAGCAGCTGCTGCAGGTGGCCGGAGTCGACGGTGAGGATGCCGTCGGCGATGCCGGAGTCGGCGTCGGCCAGGACCGCGGCGTAGCCGGCGTCCAGGCCCGCGCCCTGCAGGGCGGCGGCGTAGTCGGCCTGCGGCAGGTCCTGGTAGCTGACCGGCTTGCCGGAGACCTCGGAAATCACCTGCGCCAGTTCGGCATACGTGAGGGTCTCGTCGCCACCCAGCTCGTAGACCTTGCCCTCGTGGCCGTCGGTGGTGAGCACGCGGGCGGCGGCCTCCGCGTAGTCGACGCGGGACGCGCCGGATACCTTGCCCTCGCGGGCGGCACCGTAGAGCGTGCCCGACTCGACCGCGTGGGCCAGGCCGCCGGTGTAGTTCTCCCAGTACCAGCTGTTGCGCAGCACGGTGGTCGGAATCTTCGCCTCGGCCAGCACGGCCTCGGTGCCGATGTGCTCCTGGGCGAGGATCAGCGGGTTCACCTCGGCCTTGGGAATGCTGGTGTACGCCAGCAACTTCACGCCGGCCGCCTCGGCGGCGCGCAGCACATTGGTGTGCTGTTCGACGCGCTTGCCGAACTCGTTGCCGGACACCAGCAGCACCCGGTCGACACCCTGGAACGCCTGCTCCAGCGCCGCCTGATCATCGAAGCTGGCGACCCGCACCTCGGCCCCGCGCTCGGCCAGGTCGGCGACCTTGGCGGGATCGCGGACCACGGCGACCACCGGCTGCGACCCGTCCTTCAACAGCGCCTCGACGACGAGACGACCCAGCTGACCACTTGCTCCGGTGACTGCGACGGTCATGACTACCTCCAAGTTGGAATGAACTGCACTCTCGACGTGTACTAACTAATAGTAAGCACATCCCATTCCCAAACCGCTACCCGAACGGAAGGTAATCTGAAACTCATGACCGAGCGGCCCCCCGACCAGGCGTTCGCGGTCGACCCCTCGCTCGAGGCCGACGTCTTCGCCCGTAACTGTCAGTCCCGTCCCGTCCTGCAGGACGTCGCGAGCCGCTGGGGCGTCCTCGCCCTGGCCGCCCTGCGCGAGGGCCCGTACCGCTTCTCCGCGCTGCGCCGCCGCGTCGACGGCATCTCCGAGCGCATGCTCTCGCAAACCCTGCAGACCCTGGAACGCGATGGCATGGTCAATCGCGAAGTCCAGCAATCCATCCCCCCGGTCGTCGAATACACCCTCACGGACCTCGGCGCGCAGGTAGCAGACCAACTGGTCTCCCTCATCGAGATCCTCGAATCCAATATCGACGCCATCATCGCAGCCCAAACCGCTTACCACCGCGAATAAAATCCCGACGATCAGGAGCCGCATGTCCACCGACACCGATCTGCACTACCTCGAACGTTGCGTGGAACTGGCCGAAGAGGCCCTGGACGCCGGCGACGAACCGTTCGGATCGCTACTGGTCGACGCGAACGGAAAGGTCCTCGCCGAGGACCGCAACCGAGTCTCGGGCGGCGACCAGACCCGCCACCCCGAATTCGATCTGGCCCGCTGGGCGGGCGAGAACCTCACCCCCGAAGAGCGCGCGACGGCCACCGTCTACACCTCCGGCGAACACTGCCCGATGTGCTCGGCCGCCCACGCCTGGGTCGGCCTCGGCCGCATCGTCTACGCCGCCTCCACCATCCAACTCTCCGTCTGGCTCAACGAATTCGGCGTCCCCGCGGGCCCCGTCCGCCCCCTCTCGATCCGAGAGGTAGCCCCGAACATCCCGACCTCCGGCCCCTTCCCCGAACTCACCGACCGCGTCTACGCCCTGCACCGCAGACTGCACCTGGCGGACTGACCGCCGAAAATACGAAAAAGGCCCGCTCCCAGCGTTTTTCGCTGAGAACGGGCCTTCTCGTTTCGAGAATCAGAAGTTGATCATGTGGCCGGCGAGGCCGTGGATCGCTTCCTGGAGCGCTTCCGACAGGGTCGGGTGGGTGTGGACGTTGCGGGCCAGCTCGTTGACCGTGAGGTCCCACTTCTGGGCCAGGGTCAGCTCGGGAAGGAGCTCCGAGACATCCGGGCCGATGAGGTGGCCGCCGATGAGCTCGCCGTACTTGGCGTCGGAGATCAGCTTCACGAAGCCGGTCGGGTCGCCGAGGCCGTGGGCCTTGCCGTTGGCCATGAACGGGAAGGAGGCGACCTTCACGTCGTAACCCTCGGCGCGGGCCTGCTCTTCGGTGAGACCGAAGGACGCGACCTGCGGCTGGCAGAAGGTGGCGCGCGGCATCATCCGGTAGTCGCCCAGGGACTGGGTCTCGGCACCGGCGATGGTCTCGGCCGCCACCACGCCCTGCGCCTCGGCGACGTGCGCGAGCTGCAGCTTGGCGGTGACGTCACCGATGGCGTAGATGCCGGGGACGTTGGTGCGCATGAAATCGTCGATCGCGATGGCACCGCGGTCGGTGAGCGCGACGCCGGTGTTCTCCAGGCCGTAGCCCTGCACGCGCGGCGCGAAGCCGACGGCCTGCAGCACCTTGTCGACCGTGACGGTCTCGATCGCACCGGACTTGTTGTCCTTGATCGCGACGGTGACCTTCGAGCCGTCGTCGTCGATGGACTGCACGGCCGCACCGGTGGTGATGGTGATGCCGAGCTTCTTGTACGCCTTGGTGATCTCCTTGGAGATGTCGGCGTCCTCGTTCGGCAGTGCGCGGTCGAGGAATTCGACGATGCGGACATCCACGCCGTAGTTCTTGAGGACGTAGGCGAACTCCATGCCGATGGCGCCCGCACCCACGATGAGGATGGAGCCCGGCAGGTCGCGGGTGAGGATCTGCTCCTCGTAGGTGACCACGTTGGCGGACAGCGAGGTGCCCGGCAGCAGCTTGGTCTCGGTACCCGCGGCGATGATCACGTTGTCGTACGTGATCTCCTCGGTGCCGCCCTTGGTCAGCGCGACCGACAGCGACTTCGGGCCGGTGAAGGTGCCCTTCCCGTCGAACTCGTCGATCTTGTTCTTCCGCATCAGGAAGTGGACGCCCTTGACCCGCCCGTCCGCGACGGTACGGCTACGGTCGAACGCCGCGCCGAAGTCGAAGCTCGCGGTACCGGAGATACCGAAGGTCTTCGCTTCCTTGGTGAAGATATGGGCCAGCTCCGCGTTCCGCAGCAGTGCCTTGGACGGAATGCAGCCCACGTTCAGGCACACGCCACCCCAGTATTTCTGCTCGACGATCGCTGTTCGCAGGCCGAGTTGAGCGGCGCGGATCGCGGCGACGTAACCGCCGGGACCAGCGCCGAGAACGACGACATCGTAGTGGGAAGTCACGCGTTCGAGACTAGACCTGTTGTCCGATGCTCACTTCGGCATCCCCCGCCCACGTGAGACGTGGAACACGTGAGAGCGGTCACGATTGCCCGGATTCCGCTCAGGCCTGCACTCCTTGCGCTCTCAGGCTTGCCCGGTCTCGAAGCGACTGACCAGTCCATCTCGGACGGTGAACCGCCACGCCGTCCGCATGGCTCCCCAGCGATCATTCGAGTAGTCCGCCACGAATTCGGTCGGCCCGCCGATCGATTCGACCTTCATGCGCCCGTTGGTCGCGAAGATCTCCGATTCGGTCCACTGCGCGAGATTCCGTTCCTGACCGTCGTCGCTCATGCTGGCGTCGGCGGTCAAGGTCTTGAAGAAGGCTCCGGAGTCGCCCGCGTTCACGGCGTCGACGAACTTCTGCACGGTCGGGTCGAGCTCTGTCATCGCTGCATCCCTCTCGATCGGCGAGCCGGACAGGACAATCGAGCAACCTGCGGGCGAGTCTAGTCCCGCCACACCTGCCGGGCGACGCGCGCGAAGTTGCCGCCGAAGACCGCCGCCCGATCGGCTTCGGAGAACCCGCGCGCGGCCAGTTCCGCATCCAGTCCGGGCCCCTCCGCGAGGCCGAGCAGATCTTCCGGCGGCACCCACGTCAGCGGGCCGTACTTGGTGAACTCCTCGGAGAAGACTTCCGGCATCGACCCGATGACCGCGTTGAACTCATCGCCGTCGAAGGAGAAGTCGGAGGCGACACCGATGTGCTCGATGCCGAGCAGTTCCGCGCCGTAGGCGACGTGGTCGGCCATGGCCGCGACCCGTTCGGCGCGGGCGTGAGCCTCATTGCGCCCCAGGAAGATTCCGACCCCGTTGATACCGATCACCCCGCCGGTGGCGGCACACGCCTTGGCCTGATCGTCGGTGATATTGCGCGGATGAGCCCACAGCGCCGCGAAATTCGAGTGGCTGTAGATCATCGGCACGGTCGTGGTCTCGGAGATTTCGAGCCCGGTGCGCCGTGAGCAGTGCGACCCGTCGGCGAACACCCCGACCTCGTTGAGCTTGCGGATCAGATCCCGCCCGTACCCGGTGAGCCCGGTGTCCTCGGTGTCGAGGCAGCCGCAGCCCGCCGCATTGGCGTAGTTGTAGCTCGGCAGCAGCGACCGCAGCCCCAACTCGTAGAACAGCTCGACATTGTCGAGATCCCCCTCGAGCGGCGCGGAGTCCTCGAGGTCGAAGGCCAGCGCCACCGTGGATTCGGTCTCCGCCGTCGGCACCTCGGGCCAGGCGTCCTCGATGCTGTGCACCAGCCGGAACCGCTCGTCGGTCAAGGCATCTCGCCGGAACTGCGTAACCAACTCCAACGATTCCCGCGTGGTCTGCGGCGAATACCCGATATTCACCGACAAATACGAACCGGTCGGATACCGAAGCAACTCGGTCACATCCGCGGTCGGCAGCAGCGGCAAACAGCAATGCTGCTCCCACAGCCGGGGCCGCCCGGCCCCCGAACTTTGTTGCGGCGACACCGAACCTCCTCGCGGACGGGCTTCGAAGCCGCAATCCTACCGATCGGTGTGAGAAGCACCATCACTACTGTGGGACCGGTGGATCCGCTCGACCGCACGGTCTCGACCCAGCTGCTCCGCTTGGTCCGCGACGCCGCCCGGCAGGCCGGAGCCACCCCGGAACAACTGGCGGGCATCCACGGCCTCGACGAGCAGACCCTCGCCGGTGAGCTGAACCGGATACCCCTGGACTCCCTGATTCGCCTGTGGGAGTTGATCGCCCACCTCCGCCCCGGCCCCGGCGCGGGAGCCGCCGTAGCGGCCGCCGCGCCCCTCGGCGTCCTGACCACCTGGGACTACCTGGTAACCACCGGTTCGACTCTCGCCACAGCGCTGCACGCCGCGCAGCCGTACCACCGTGTGGTGACGGCCGCGGGTGAGAGCTTCGAACTCTCCGGCGCCGATCGCGACCCGGCGGGCCCGGACTCGGAACTCATGGGCCACAACCCAGAACCGGTGGGCACCGGCGAACTCACCGTCGGCTACCGGACCACCGCGGGCGACCCGGCGGTGTCCGCCGCGGTCAACGAATACGTCCTCGCCTACTACCTGCGCCGCGCCCGCGAAGCGACCGGACGACCGGTGCGGGCCGCGCGTGTCGCCTTCGGACATCCCGCACCGCAACGCTATTCGAACCTGATCGAGGTCTTCGGCACCGACCGCATCGAATTCGGCGCGCCCGCCGACAGCATCACCTTCCACGCCGCCGACGCCACCGCGCCACTCCAGCGCGCCGACCCAACCCTCGGCGCTCTGCTGCGCAGCCACGCCGATCTGGTGCTAGCGAGCTCCCGCGCCCTGCCCGGCCCACTGGAAGCCTTCCGTACCGCCCTCGCCGCAGCCCTCGACGCCGAAGATCTCACCCTGGACAGTGTGGCCCGCAGACTGCTGCTCAGCCGTCGCTCACTACAGCGCCAACTCGCCGACCACGGCACCACCTGGCGTCACGAGGTCGACCTGCTGCGCTACGAGCGCGCCGAAAACCTGCTCGCACAGGGCCGTTCGACGGCGGTGGTGGCAGCGCGGCTCGGCTTCACCGACGATCGGGCGCTGCGCAAGGCGTTCCGGCGCTGGCGCGGCACCACACCGACCGGCTTGACGGCGGCACCGCGGACCGGCACGACCGACGACCGGCCCTGATAACCCTGCCAGTACGGCCGCCCCGCACGTCCCCGATGGCGTCGTAGACGTCCTGATCCAGCGCCGGACCGAATCCGGCGATGCTCTGAACCGGCGCGAACGGCTGGTTCCCGTATCTCCGATGCCATGCGCCTCCGGCTCGATCGGTTCGCCCCGCCCGGCCTGGCACCGGCGGACCGGGTGGTGACGCCGCAGGACCTGGGACGCGGCCGTCGCGATCCATAGCGTTGCCGGTAACGGGCTGGAGGACCGGCCTCGCGATGAGAAGGACTGTGTGCCATGACAACTCAGCTTCGTACCGGCCAGGAAATCCAGCTGGCCGCCCGGCCCGACGGGGTGCCGACGGCCGCGAACTTCGCCCTCGTGGAGCGGACGCTGCCTGAACTGCGAGACGGTCAGATCCTGGTCCGCAATACCTGGATGTCGGTGGATCCGTACATGCGGGGGCGGATGGATGACAAGCCGTCCTATTTGCCGCCCTTCCAGCTCGGCGCGGCGCTGGATGGCTCTGCGGTCGGTGAGGTGGTCGAGTCCCGTTCGGCCACGATCGCGGTGGGGGCCACCGTGACTCATTTCCAGGGCTGGCGGGACTTTGCGGTGGTCGACGCCGAGACCGCCACCGTTGTCGACACCGGGCTGGCCGACGCGCGCCATTACCTCGGCGCGTTGGGCACCACCGGTCTTACCGCATACGCGGCACTGACCTCGATCGCCGAGGTGCGGCCCGGTGATGTCGTGTTCATTTCGGCGGCGGCGGGCGCGGTCGGCAGCGTTGCGGGGCAGATCGCCCGGCAGCTGGGTGCGAGTCGCGTGATCGGCTCGGCGGGTGGTCCCGCCAAAAACCGTCTGCTGCTGGAGGAATTCGGTTACGACGCCGCGATCGACTACCGGGCGGGCGATCTGCGCGGCCAGTTGGCCGCTGCCGCACCCGACGGTGTCGACGTGTATCTCGACAGCGTGGGAGCCGAACACTTGGCCGCCGCGATCGAGGCCATGCGGCCGGGCGGGCGCATCGCCCTGGTCGGCGCGATCAGCGGCTACAACGCGACCGGCGACGCGCGACCGGAAGCCACGCCGGATCTGTATCTGGCCGCCACCAAGGAGATCACGCTGCGCGGC
The DNA here is from genome assembly GCF_042753865.1 of Nocardia sp. NPDC059240. NCBI lineage: Bacteria > Bacillati > Actinomycetota > Actinomycetes > Mycobacteriales > Nocardiaceae > Nocardia > Nocardia sp. NPDC059240. The sequence goes on from NZ_JBHZAC010000006.1 coordinate 609,492, forward strand.
ATGCTGGTCACCAGTCATTTCGCGAGCTTCGGCGAATACATCGGACAGGCCGCGGGCTGGCTGGCTGACGGCAGCCTGCGCACCCGGGAGACCGTCTACGAGGGACTCGATCAGGCCCCCGCCGCCTTCCTGGGTGTGCTGTCGGGCGCGAACACCGGGAAGATGCTGGTCCGGCTCGCCTGACGCGGCCCCGGCAGGACGTTCGCGAACGGCGAACGGGGGGCTCGGCAACAATGAGCGCATGACCGGTGTTGGAGAGGGCGTGACGGATCCCTACCTGTGGCTCGAGGAGGTCGAGAGCGAGCGTGCCCTGGAGTGGGCGCAAGAGCGGAATGTGGTGACGAAGGCCAGGTTCGCGGCCTCGGAGCGGTTCGCCGCGCTCGAGGCTCGGGTGCTGGCCATGCTGGATACCGATACGCGCATCGCGTATCCGGGGCGGCGGGGCCGGTGGCTGTACAACTACTGGCGCGATCGCGATCACCCGAAGGGGTTGTGGCGGCGGACCAGCTTCGCCGAATACGCCAAGGATGAGCCGGCGTGGGAGATCCTCATCGACCTGGACGCGGTGGCCGCGGCCGAGGGCGAGAACTGGGTGTGGGGTAGCGCGGCGGTGCTGCGGCCCGAGCAGCGCCGCGCGCTGATCAGCCTGTCGCGCGGTGGCGCGGATGCCAAAGTGGTGCGCGAATTCGATATCGAGGCAAAGGCTTTCATCGCACCCGAAGACGGCGGCTTCTACCTGCCGGAGGCCAAATCCGATTTCGCGTGGATCGATGACGACACCCTGTACGTGGGGACCGATTTCGGCGAGGGCTCGCTCACCGATTCCGGCTACCCGCGCGTGGTGAAGCGCTGGCATCGCGGAACCCCTTTGGAGGCGGCGGAATTCGTCTACAAGGGCGAGGTCACCGATGTCGCCGTCTCGGCGGGCTACGACCGCACCCCCGGCTACGAACGACACTTCCTGGGCCGGGCCACCGACTTCTTCAACGAAGAGGTCTACCTGCTCGAATCCGACGGCACCCTGCGCTTCATCGACGTACCCAGCGACGCCAGCGAATCCTGGTACAAGGAACTGCTGCTGGTGCGCCTGAAGTCGCCGTGGGAGGTCAACGGGACCACCTATCCCTCGGGTGCGCTGCTGGCCACCGATTTCGAGGCCTTCCTTTCCGGCGCACGCGATTTCGAGGTGCTGTTCGAGCCCGACGCGCACACCGCGCTGCACGGGTACGGCTGGACCGAGAATCACCTGCTGCTGATCACCCTCGAGGATGTGCAGACCAAGCTGCACGTGCTCACCCCCGGCCCGGACGGCTGGACCCGCGAACCCCTCGCGGACACCCCGCGCATGGCCACCACCAGCGTCATGAACCTGGACCGCCTGGAGGGCGGCGACGAATTCATGCTCTCCACCAGTGGTTTCACCCGCCCGACCACGCTCATGTCGGGTTCGGTGTGCGGCCCGGTCGAGGTGCTCAAGAAGGAACCGGATTTCTTCGACACCGACGGCATCGAGACCGAGCAGTTCTTCGCCACCTCCGATGACGGCACCGCGATCCCGTATTTCGTGATCCGCCACCGTGATCGGCGCGGCACGCCCGGCCCGACCGTCATGTCCGGCTACGGCGGTTTCGAGGTTTCGCGCACTCCCGGCTATTTCGGCGGGGTCGGTATGGGCTGGCTGGAACGCGGCGGCACCTACGTCATGACCAATATTCGCGGTGGCGGCGAGTACGGCCCGGAGTGGCACACCTCGGTGCTGAAGGCCAACCGGCACAAGGCGTACGAGGATTTCGCGTCCGTCGCCCGGGATCTGGTGGCGCGCGGCATCACCACCCACGCACAGCTGGGCGCGGTCGGCGGCAGCAATGGCGGCCTGCTGATGGGCGTCATGCTGACCCGGTACCCGGAGCTGTTCGGGGCCATCGTGTGCCAGGTTCCGCTGCTGGACATGAAGCGCTATCACCTGCTGCTGGCGGGCGCGTCCTGGATCGCCGAGTACGGCGACCCGGACAAGCCGGAGGAGTGGGAGTTCATCTCGAAGTATTCGCCGTATCAGAACACCAGTGCCGAGCGGCAGTACCCGCCAATCCTGCTCACCACCTCCACCCGCGACGACCGCGTGCACCCGGGTCATGCGCGAAAGATGGCCGCGCTCTTGGAATCCGAGGGCCACGCCGTCTGGTACTACGAGAACATCGAGGGCGGTCACGGCGGCGCGGCGGACAACAAGCAGTCCGCCTTCCAGGCTGGGCTGGTCTACGAGTTCTTCGCCCAACAGCTCATGCGGGACTGATCAGCCGATGATCGCGGCCAGCCCGTAGCCGATCGCGATCGACGCGACCAGAGTGACCAGACCGGGACGCATGAACGAGTGGTTGAGCACGTACTTCCCGAAATGGGTCGTCCCGCTCTGGTCGAAGTTCACCGCGGCGATGCTGGTCGGATAGACCGGCAGGATGAACAGTGCCGCGACCGCGGGCAGCATGGCCACCAGCTGCGCCGAGGGAATGCCCAGCGCCATGCCCAGCGGCATCATGGTTTTCGTGGTCGCGGCCTGACTCAGGATGAGCGCCGCGACCACGGTCACGATGATCGCGAAGGTCCACGGCCAGTCCTTGGCGATAGTGCCGAGCTTGTCGACGATCAGGTCCTTGTTGGCTTCGACGAAAGAGTCACCCAGCCAAGCCAATCCGAACACGCCGACCAGGGCGACCAGACCCGCCTTGGCGACGGGGGTGCTCGGCACGACCGCGGCATTGACCTTGCACACCACCATGATCACCGCGGCGGTCGCGAGCATGAGCACCTCGATGGCGTACGGCATGGCCAGCGCGTCGACCTTGCCGCCCGCGCCGTGCACATCCGGCCGCAGGCTCGGGAATGCTCCGGAGATCACGATGGCGATCACGCCGAGCAGGAAGATGCCCGCCGACCAGGAGGCGCGCGGCGGCAGCGGCGCGCGGTCGGCGTGAGTCGGGTCGATCGGCGGAATCTCCCCTGCCGCCAGCCGGCGCTGATACTCCGGATCGTCGTCGAGATCCTTGCCCATCTTGACCACCGACAGCGCGCCGATCATCGACCCGATGAGCGTGGACGGAATGGTGATGGCCAGGATCTTCACGATGGACCAGCCGTCCGGTCCGAAGATCACCACCGACGCGGCCGTCGAGGCCGAGACCGGACTGGCCACGATGGCGATCTGATTGGCGATGGTGGCAATGGAAATCGGCCGCTCCGGCCGGATTCCGCCCTCGCGCGCCACCTCGTGGATAACCGGCAGCAGTGGGTAGAGCAGATGCCCGGTGCCCGCTCCGACGGTGAACGCGTACGTCACCAAGGGCGCGACGAAGGTGATCCGTTTGGGATTGCTGCGAATTATCCGTTCGGCGATTCGCACCATGTAGTCGACACCGCCCGCGGCCTCCATGGTCGCCGCTGCCACCACCACGGACAGAATGATGAGCAGCACGTCCACCGGCGGCACGGTCGGTTCGACCCCGAAGATGGTGGCCAGCGCGAAGACGCCGATACCACCCCAGACGCCGAGTCCGATGCCTCCGACCCGGGATCCGATCATGATGATGCCCAGCATGACCGCGAGCTCGAGCAGCATCTTGACCATCGTCGACCGCCTGTCCGGCTAGTAATCGGTAGTTCTCGGGGCATGCTGTTACCGCGTCGCTCTTGAAAGATATCCGGACCATTCGGAAAGATTGCGCTTTGTTTGCCAGTGTTCGGGTTGCACTCAAAAAAACACTGTCCTTCCGAGCAAGGAGTCGATGTGGGTCAACTGGACGAGCTGATCAAGATCACCGCTTCCGCCACCGGGCTCGATCCGGACGACGTCCGGGCCTTCACGGCCTCCGCCGAGCGGCGCGAGTTCCCGGCGGGCACGACCCTGTTCCACGAATCCACCCCGCGCGACTGGGCGGGCATCGTGGTCGAGGGCGAGGTGCAGATCATCTCCGGGCTCACCGGTCACGAGACCGAACTGGCCCGCCTCGGCCCCGGCAGCCTGGTCTCGGAGATCGCGCTGGTCGACGACACCCCGCACACCGCGACCGGTCGCACCGCCAAGGGCGCGGTGGTGCTCACCGTCCCCCGCGCCACCCTGCGCGAACTGGCGGTGCTGCATCCGGATCGCTACTACCGCATGGTCTCCCGCCTGGCCCAGCTCATCGCGCACCGGATGCGCAGCGTCACCGAGCAGCTCGCGGAGGCCATCAGCGCGCAGCAGCAGCTGGGCGGCATTCGCACCGAACACGATTCGCTCGGCACCCGGGAACTGCCGTCGGAGGCGTATTACGGCGTGCAGACCCTGCGCGCCCTGGAGAACTTCCCCATCTCAGGCATCAAGCTGCGCAAGTTCGGGCATCTGGTCACCGCACTGGCGTACGTGAAAAAGGCGGCGGCGCTTGCCAACGCGGAACTCGGCTCGATCACCCAGGCCAAGGCGGACGCCATCATCGCGGCGTGCGACGAGATCGTGGAGGGCAAGCTGCGCGCCGACTTCATGGTCGACATGGTGCAGGGTGGCGCGGGCACCTCCACGAACATGAACGCCAACGAGGTGATCGCCAACCGCGGCCTGGAACTCATGGGCCACCGCAAGGGCGAATACCAGTTCCTGCACCCCAATGACGACGTGAACTGTTCGCAGTCCACCAATGACGTCTACCCGACCTCGGTGAAGCTCGGCGTCTACCTGTCCCTGCTGGACGCCGTCGCGGCGCTCGGCGAGTTGCGGAACGCCTTGAAGGCCAAGGCCGTCGAATTCTCCGATGTCATCAAGATGGGCCGCACCCAGCTGCAGGACGCCGTCCCGATGACACTGGGCCAGGAGTTCGGCGCGTACGCGGTGATGATCGGCGAGGCCATCACCCATCTGGAGCGCATCTCGACCGACCTGCTCGCGATGAACATGGGCGCGACCGCGATCGGCACCGGCATCACCAGCCCGCCCGGCTACGCGGAACTGGTCTCGGCCAAGCTGGCCGAGGTCACCGGGCTGCCGATCTGCCAGGCCGAGAATCTGGTGGAGGCCACCCAGGACTCGGGTGATTTCGTGGCCATCTCCGCCACGCTCAAGCGCGCCGCCGTGCAGCTGTCCAAGATCTGCAACGATCTGCGGCTGCTCTCCAGCGGACCGCGCGCCGGGCTGGGCGAGATCAATCTGCCTGCCATGCAGCCGGGTTCGTCGATCATGCCGGGCAAGGTCAATCCGGTCATCCCGGAGGTGGTGTCGCAGGTCTGCTTCCAGCTCATCGGCTACGACATGACCGTCACCATGGCTGCCGAGGCGAGCCAGCTGGAACTCAATATGGCCGAGCCGATCATGGCCTACGACCTGCTGATGGGCACCATGATGCTGCGCAATGCGGCCATCACCCTGACCAGCCGTTGCATCACCGGCATCACCGCCAATCGCGAGCACTGCCGGGAGCTGGTCAACCACAGCATCGGCCTGGTCACCGCGCTGGTGCCCAAGCTCGGCTACGAGCAGTCGGCCTCGATTGCCAAGGAGGCGTTGAAGACCGGCGGCAGCGTCTACGACCTGGTGCTGGAACGCGGCGCGATGACAAAGGACGAACTGGACGAGCTCTTGAGTCCGGAAAAGATGACGGCCCCACGCTCCCGCTCGCTCTAGCGGTCCGAATCAGCGGTCCCGCAGCCACTTTTCGACGTAGTCGAGGGTGGAGGCGGGATCGCTGATCCAGCCGTTGTGCCCGAGCGACTCCGGGTTGTGCCAGCGGGTGATGTCGGCCTCGGGCATTTTGGCCAGCAGCTGCCGCGCCGAACTCTGCGGGGTGAGTTCGTCCCCGGTCAGCGTGATCGACAGCACGGGCAGCTTCAGCCGCCCGATGCGCTCCTCGTAGTCGATATCCGCTCCGGCGGGCTGGAATCGGCCGGTGCGGGCGAGCCGCGCCCAGTCGGCGATGAGCACCTTCGATTGCCGTCCGAACCCACCCGCCGTAATGGTGTCCCCCGGCCAGAATCCGGCGAGATTGGCCGTCAGCGACAGTGCGGCACTGCCGAGCGCCGCCAGGCCCGTATAGCCGCGATGATGCGGCGTTCCGGACGCGACGAGGATGAGCCCGCCCAGCCGCCCGCGAATCCGGGACGCGTACATGACGCCCAACTGCCCGCCCATGCTGTGACCGAGCAGATACGGCGTGCTGTCCGGAAACCGTTCCCGCACTGCCTCGAACATGGCCGGGAAGTCGACGGCCACCAGCTCCTGATAGCCGTGCGAGCTCGACACCGCCGGTTTCGGCCTGCCGTCGTTGCCGCGGATCTCCAGCAGCGCCACATCGAATCCCCGGTCCGACAGGGGCTTCCCGAACAGCGAGTAGAACTCCCCCGGAACCCCCAGTCCCGGAACGATAACGACCACCGGCCTCGGCGTGTCGACCGTAATCGGATGCCGATGCGGGCCTTTCGCCGGAATCATCCGCACCGTCACCGTCGACCCGTCGGGCATCTGGATGGGCACCGTCTCCATGAGCGGCACGCTACCCGCAAAATAAGCGCCCGTCCGCGAGGTGCGGACGGGCGCGAAGTGGAGTGGGGACAGTCGGGTTCGAGATCGGGCGTGTCGCGGGTCAGGCGCTGACCGCGCCCATGATGACGCGACGCAGCACGCGGATCACGTCGTCGAGCGGCTGGCGCGGTTCCGAACCGCTCCAGGCGTCGACCACGTAGTTGACGGCGCCGATGATGGCGAGCACGCGCATTTCGTAGTCCCCGGGCGGGATTTCACCGTGCAGGGCGGCATCCTCGGCGGCGCTGGCCAGCAGCGCGCCCCAGGCGCGGCGCAGTTCCAGGCGGAACTTCTCCACCTTGGGTCCCGCCCCGACGACTTCGACGAGTGCGACCCGGGCCTTGCGCGGGTCGCGCCCGATGGACTCGATATAGGCGCGGACGGCGGCGTCGATGATGTCGATGGCGCTGGCGTCGGAGTGCTCGGCGATGGTGGCCGCCACGGCTTCCCGGGATTCGCGATCGATCTGCTCGTAGAGCTCGAGCAACAGCGATTCGCGTCCGGTGAACTCCTCGTAGAACTGCCTCGAGGAGAGGCCGGCGTCCTTGCAGATTGCTCCGACGGAACTATTGGCGTAGCCGTCGCGCGCGAACACCGTGAGCCCGGACTCCAGAAAACGCGCACGACGCTGCCGCTGCCGGTCTTCTACGGGCTGCCCGGCGTACATTCTTCCCGCGTTCGTTTCCTGTGACATTGCGCCAGACAATACCGAAGGGCCCGATCCCCTCGTCATGGATCGGGCCCTTCGTTTGAACCTTCGACTTACCGCGCGTTAGCCGAAAGTTGGCTCAGTGACTTTCGGGATGCGACGCACCCGGGACGGTGGATATAGGCAGGGGAACCGGCCCGGGTTCGGGAAGCGCGTCCGGGGGAAGACTCGCGGCCCGATGTCGCATTGACCCGAAAGTCACTGATCGTTTGCCGTTCATCACGATACAGAGACGGCGAACTGGACGGAATACTTTTCGAGGAGATTTTTAGTATTAATTTGGCGTGTCGCTCCGACGCGCGGAGAACCTGGTCCGCGGACGCGGCGGGACGGCCACCTGCGACGGGCACGAAAAAGGGCCCGAACCCCCCATCGAGGATCGGGCCCTTCGTCATCGATTCGGCTTCCGCGCAGTAGCCGAAAAGTGGCGCTCGAGTGGCTACTTGGCAGACAGGGTCGACGAACCCGTCTGCTGCAGCTTGATGATGGTCTGCGTCAAGACATCCGAAATGAGATTCGACATGGTGGTGCTCCGCTTCGACAGGTTGCCAGTACTTTCACTGACTGTTTGCCATCGGGACGATACCGACGGAACACACAGGCCGGACGCTTTTCCATGAACTTTCTAGAATTATTTCGAGACGCCACTAGAGAGCCCTAGCCGAGCGGAACCTCCGGCTCACCGAGCGTCAGCATGAGGCGATTGGCCCACGAGAACGACGCCGTCGACAACACCAGGTCGTGCAACTCCGCATCGCCGAATCCCAGTTCCCGCAAGCGTTTCAGATGATTCACGTCCGCGCGCGGCGGAGTGGCGGCGAGCGCGTCCACGAAATCGATGATCGCGTCCCACCTTTCGTCGATCCGCACCGAGTTGCCGTCGTCCAGCAACCGCTGCACATCGTCGCTACGCTTGGACAGCGCCGAAGTGAAACGAGAGTGAACGGAGGCGCAGTATTCGCAGCCGTTGTGCCGCGAGGTAACGGTCGCCGCGAGTTCGCGCTCGGCGCGGGTCAACCCCTCTCGACCGTAGAAGATCTCTTTGTCATTGGCACTGCGGTGCGCGAGAACCGCGGCGTTGCGAGCCAGTAGCCGAAAGTAAGGCCCAACCCCCCGATCCCCTTCCAACAACGGCCGCTGGTCATCATCCGCGTCCGCCAGCCGGATCGGCTCCACCCACGGCACCCAGTCCAACTGCTCCTGCGTGAATCCCGCAGGCCGCCGCGAGATTTCGACGCTCCGCACCTCGGTCTCGACGCCGGTCTCACTCATGTCCCGCTCCGATCAATTCGAGCCCGGCAACCAGCCGAACCTGGAAGTGCACGAACCCGATGAGCTGCGCCACCGTCACGATGTCGCGCTCCGACAACCCCACCGCCGCCAGCGCGTCGATATCCGCGCGCGTAATCGACGCCGGCGCGGTACTCACCCGCGCCGCATGCCGCAAGATCGCAGCCAGCACCGGATCCCCCTCGGCCGGAACGGTTCCCAGCCCGGCATAGTGCGCCGCCAACGCGGGTGCACCCGCCAGCTCGGCCACCGCGACCGCCGCCGCGATCAGCCGATCCCGCCCGACACTCTCAGCGGCCGGCCCGTCCAGTAGCGCCGCGTACACCCCCTGCGTGTGCTCGACCACCGCCGGACGCGCATCCCGCAACGCCCGCAACCCCGGTGCTGAACTACCGAGCACCGAGTCGATGACGTCGGCCGTAAACCCCTGGCGCACAGCCTCGGCGGCCGACGCCAACGCAGAGCTGCCCGCGGTCGGTGCCGAGGTCGCCGCGACGGGTGCCTCGGTCACGGCCGCCGGGGTGTCCGCAGCGGCGGTGGGAGCGGTGGGTGCCGTAGCCGCAGCGACGGGTGCTGTGGTCGGTGCGGCGGGTGCCTCGGTCACGACCGAGTCCTTTCGTCGGAGCGCCAACCCAGTTGCGGGGCAACCTTGGTGGCGATGAGTTCTATGGAGCGCAGCGTGGCGGCGTGGCCCGGGTCGACCGGGTGGGCCTGGACGATGAAGTCGGTGGCGTGGCGCAGGGCCGTGTCGGCGGCCAGTTGTGCGGCGACCTCGTCGGGGGTGCCGTAGTAGATGTCGCGCAGCACTTCCGCGACCGAGTTCGCCACCTCGGGGCCGCCGTTGTGGCCGAGCTGATCCAGGAAGCGGGCCGCGCCGTGTTCGGCGAGCGCTACCGCCTCGTCGTGGTCGTCGGCCACGAAAACGCCCCGGGACGCGCCGATTCGGGGTGTCGTGCCTGCGGGCAGCGCGCGCAGGTAGGCGTCGACCAGCGGCTGCTGGATTTCCCACAGCGTGGCCTCCGGTGCGGCCGGATCACGCGGCTGTGCCTTCGACAGCAGCAGTCCATCTCCGGCGCGCCCGGCCCGCTCCGCGCCACCGGCGGAGAAGGTCGCTTGCCACAGGCGATTTCGCAGGCCCGGTGCGGGCGGGTTCAGACCGCGGTCATCGACCAAGGACGCACCATGCAGTGCCGCAGTCACTTTCGCCAGCTTGTCGGCGTACACCTGCTGCCGATCCGCGCCGCCCAGCTCGAACAGTTCGAAGGCATGCCGCGACCCGCCCGCGCCGAACCCGAGTTCGAGGCGCCCGCTCGACAATGTGTCCAGCACGGCCGCGTCCTCGGCGACCCGGATCGGATCCTCCAGCGCCAGCGTGACGATGGCGGTTCCGAAGCGAATGCGCGGGAAGCGGGCCGCCGCGTGCGCGAGGAAGACGAACGGGGACGGCAGTCCGCCCTCGCGCGGATCCAGGTGATGCTGCGCCACCCAAGCGGTGTCGTAACCGAGCCGTTCGGCCAGCTCGATCTGCTCGAGCGCCTCCCGGTACACGGTGGCCGCGTCCTCACCCGCGTCGGTACGGACCAGGCGGGTGAAGAATCCGAGGCGTTGCGGGGTCATATCGTCACCTTTCCGAGGTAGGCGTCACGTACCGCCGGGTCGCCGACCAGCTCGGCGGCCGGGCCGTGCAGCACGATCTTGCCGCTGCGCAGCACATTGGCGGTGTGCGCGATGCTCAGCGCCAGTTCCGCCTGCTGTTCCACGATCAGGATGGCCAGGCCCAGCTCCCGATTGAGCCGGGCGATCTCGTCCAGCACCCGATCCACGAACAGTGGCGACAATCCCATGGTGGGCTCGTCCATGCAGATCAGGCGAGGTTTGCTCATCAGCGCCCGGCCGAAGGCCAGCATCTGCTGTTCGCCGCCCGAGAGCGTGCCCGCCCGCTGGGTGCGGCGTTCGGCCAGCCGCGGGAAGTGCTCGAACAGTTCGGCCGCGCGGGCCGCCAGCACCGAGCGCCGCTCCTTGCGGATGTAGCCGCCGACGAAGAGGTTCTCCTCCACGGTCATGGCCGGGAACACCCGCCGCGCTTCCGGCACCGAGGCCAGACCGGCTCGAATGCGCGCCGACGCGGAGGTGCCGGTGACGTCGGCACCGTCGATGCGGACCGTGCCGGAGGTCGGCTTCAACAGTCCGAGCGCGGTTTTCATGGTGGTCGACTTGCCGGAGGCATTACCGCCGAGCAGTGAGACGATCTCACCGGGCCGCACCTTCAGCGACACCTCGTCCAATGCCCGCGACGACCCGTAGTGCACCACCACCTGCTCGAATTCGAGGATCGGCGTGGCGTTCTCGTCGAAATCAGACATCCGCCTCCACCTTTCCGCCCGCCCGGCTGCGCCCGAGGTACGCCTCGATGACGCGCGGATCCGCGAGCACCTCGTCCGGGGTGCCCTGCGCGATGATGCGGCCCTCATCGAGCACCAGTACCCGGTCCGAGAGGTCGTGGACCAGGTCCATCTTGTGCTCGACCAGCAGCACGGTCTGGCCCTGCGCCTTCAATTCGGCCAGTTGCCTACCGATTTCGACGGTCTCGGTCTGGTTCATGCCCGCCGCGGGCTCGTCCAGCAGCAGCAGGTCGGGTTCCAGGGCCAGGGCGCGGGCGATCTCGGTGCGGCGACGATTGGCGTAGGACAGCGTGTAGGTCGGATTGTCCGCGCGCGGCACCAGGCGTTCGGGAAAGCGGGCCAGCTGCGCGTCGATACGGGCCGCCGACTCGCGCCGCTCGGCACGGGCGGCCGGAGTCGGCACGAGCGCCACCCCCAGCTCGGCCAGCAGCGAAATCCAGCGCAGCACCGGGATATTCGCCAGCGACCGCAAGGGCCGGGAGGCGCGCAACGTGGTCTGCAAACCCACGTCCACGTTCTCGCGCACGGTCATATTGCCGAAGACCCGGCCGTTCTGGAACGTGCGCGCGATACCCGCCTCGGCGGCGGCCTCCGGCCGCCCGGGACGAATACGCTTGCCGCGCACCAGCACTTCACCCGAATCAGGCTTCAGCACCCCGGATATCAGATTGACCGTGGTCGACTTGCCGGATCCGTTCGGGCCGATGATCGACACGAACTCCCCGGGCGCGATGGAGAATTCGACGCCGTCCACGGCCTGCACGCCACCGAAGGCGCGCCGCAGTCCGGTAACCCGCAGCACCGCCTCACCTTCAGGCGGTGGCTGGTTCGAGCTCGTTGCCGGCACTGCGTTCGTTATCGGCACTGCGTTCGTTGTCACGGACACGCTCCCTCCTCACCAGAATTCCCTGCGGCCGGAACCGCACCACCAGCAGCAATACCAACCCGTACAACACGATTCGCCACGACGGGGCGAGCCGCAGCACCTCCGGAACCCCGATCAGCACGGCCGCGCCCAGCACCGCGCCGTACGGTGAGGCGGTACCGCCGAGCACCAGAATGGTCACCACCAGCAGCGACATCGGCAGGTTGAATACGGTCGGGTCGATGTAGGAGTACTGGTGCGCCAGCAACGCACCGCCGATCCCGGAGAAGAACGCCGCGACCGCGAAGGCCAGCGCCTTGTAGTCGCGCACCGGCACACCCGCCGACCGCGCCGCCACCTCGTCCGCGCCGATCGCCCGGATGGCGATCCCCAACCGGGACCGCTGCACCCCGACGATCACCGCGATTGCGATCGCCAGCACCACCAGCTCCAGCCGGAAAATGTCGGTGTGCGTGGTGAATTCGTAGCCGAATATCTTCGGTGCCGGAATCCCGAAGATGCCGTAACTGCCGCGCGTCACCGACTCCCAGTTGCGGATGATCGCCACCGTCACGATGCCGATGCCCAGGGTCGCGATGGCCACATAGTGGCCGCCCAGCCGCCACAGCGGCGCGGCCAGCGCCGAGGACACTACGGCGGCAACGATTCCCGCCGCGATGATGGCGGGCAGAAACGCCCACCCGTGCGAAACCGTAAGCACCGCAGAGGTATACGCGCCGATGGCGATCGGCCCGGCCTGACCGATGGCCAGCTGTCCCGCCGACCCCGCCACCAGCGTCATGGAGACGGCGATGATCGCGTACGCCAGGATCTGAGTGCCCACCGAAATGCCGTAGTCGTTGGCCACCAACGGAATTCCCACGCCCGCAATACCGAGCGCGATCAACGCATGCCACCAACGCACCCGCAGTTCCCGGCCCGCCCCGAGGAAGGTGCCGGTCATGGGCTCGGATTCGATGGCGGGCGGCCGTGCGAGCAGCCCGCCCGGCCGCAACACGAGGAAGATCACCAGCAGCCCGAAGGTGATGAGATCGCGGTACCCGTCCCCGAACCAGTAGATGCCGAACGCCTCCACCAGCCCCAGCACGAAACCGCCCACCACCGCGCCCGGAATCGAACCCAGCCCGCCGATGGTGGCGGCCACGAACCCGGTCATGCCGACGATGCCGCCGGAGGTCGGGGAGATATTCGAGTTGTAGAGGCCGACGAAAATGCCTGCCAGCCCGCCCAATCCGGACGCGATGGCGAAGGCCAGCGACTGCACCCGCCCCACGCCGATCCCCATCTGCGCGGCGGCATCGGGATCCTGCGCGGTGGCGCGGATGGCCAGGCCGTGGCGGCTGTAGCGCAGGAACGCCCACAGCCCGGCCATCACCGTCAGGGTGATGGCGAACATGACCACGTCCGAGGTGCCCAATCGCACCCCGCCCACCCGAATATTGTTGGTGGGCAACACCTGTGGGAACGGCCGGGTATCCGGCCCGAACACCAGGGCGACCACGTTCTCGATGATCAGCCCGACCGCCACCGTCGCCAGCAGCGCGGCAATGGCCGGGGCGCGGCGCAGCGGCCGCACCGCCAGCACGTCGATGGCGATGCCGACCAGCGCGGTCGCGACGACCACCACGGCCAGCGCGGCCCACCAGGCCAGCCCGTGCTGGGCGATCAGCCACCAGCCCAGCACCGACCCGAACGCGAAGATCGAGCCGTGCGCGAAGTTGATGACATTGCTGACCCCGAAGATCAGGGTGATGCCCACGGCGATGAGCGCGTACGCATTGCCGTGGACCAGACCCGCGATAAGCGTGTCGAACATCTACTTATTGCTTCCGACCGGCAGGAACTTGCCGTTCTGCAGGATCAGCTCGATCGGCTTCACCCCGCTCGGCCGCCGCGTCTGCTGATCGAAGGCGAAGGTGCCCAGGCCGATTCCGTCGAAGTCTTTGACCTCGCGCAGCCCCTTCAGCACGCCCTCCCGAGTCGCGCCGCCGAACTTGGCCGCCTTCACCAGGGTGTTGAGCGCGTCGTAGGCGTAGACATTGAAGTCACCCGGATCGGTGTTGAACTTGGCCTTGAACTTGGTGGTGAAGCTCTGGATCTTCGGGCTCGGATCCGACGGGGTGAACACGCCGTTCACGATGTCGCCCTCGGCCGCCTTGCCCGCCAGATCGATGAACTGCGGGGTGTTCTGGCCGCCGAAGAACTGGCCGTTGAACCCGACATCACGCAGCTGCTTGACGACCAGCGCGCCGTCCGGACCGTAACCCAGGTGCACGAACGCGTCCGGGTTGGCGTCGCGGCCCTTGATCAGCACCGGCCGGAAGTCCTGCGAGTCCGGCAGAATCGAGGAAGAGTAGGCGATCTCGATGCCCTTCTCCTTGGCGAACTGCTGGAAGAACTGGAAAGCCTGCTTGCCCCAGTCGGTTTCGAGGTAGACCACCGAAACCTTCTTGGCCTTCGACTTCACCCATTCGGCATTGCGCTCCTGGAACACATCCAACGTGATGGACGGGCTCCACGAATAGTCGCCGCCCTTGGTGAAATCGACCGAGGAATTGGTGAAGCCGTACTGCACCAGCTTGCCGCGGTTGTACACCGGCGAGGCCGCGATGGAGGCCGGCGAGGAGAAGTCACCCAGCTCGGCGATGATCGACTGATCGCCCACGAACTTGGTCGCGATCGGCACGGTCTGCTTCGGATCCGACTGCGAATCCTCCCATTTCAGCGCGACCTTCTTGCCATTGATCCCGCCATTGGCATTGATCTCGTCCAACGCCAGATCGAAACCCTGCTGCCAGAGCCGCCCGTATTCGGCAGAGCCACCCGTCTTCGGACCCGAAACGCCGAAATACACGGTGTCCGAGCTACTTCCGGATGAGTCGTTGGAGCAGGCCGAGGCCAGTCCCGCCACCAGAGCCGCCGCCGCGACACCCACCGCCACCCGGCCGAAACCACGGGACCAGTACCTGCTCATTGCAACCTCTACACTCCGCGCCGGCTCGCCAACCGGGCATGGGGACACGACCGTGACTGCCACGCACGGCCTGTTAGCGCTTGCGATGCCCGCGAACGACACCACCTGGTCGTCACCCGGGGCACCCCACCGCCAAGCGAGGGTTGCCGATCAGCGAGCCGGGGCTCGAACATGCTGATACTCGTGACCGTGGGCAAAAGGTAGCCGTGTCCACCGGGAAGACGACAGGATTCGAATCAGCCTGATGCCAACAACCCCGTCTCCCCGAACGACCACCGCGGCACACCGACGACAGGAAAACCCTTGCCACCACTGCAAATAGCCGTCTGCGGCCCCCGCGACTGCACCCCTCGCGACGCCGCGGCCGCCCGCGAAGTAGGCCGCCTCCTCGCCACCGCGGGTGCGACGGTCCTCTGCGGCGGCGGCACCGGCGTCATGGCCGCCGTCACCGAAGGCGCTTCCCGCGCAGGCGGACTCGTCATCGGCATCCGCCCCGACACCGACCGCGCCACAGCCTGCCCCGGCCTCTCCGCAGTCCTCTACACGAACATGGGCGAAGCCCGAAACGCCATCCTCATCGCCTCCGCCGACGCCGTCATCATCATCGGCGGCTCCTGGGGCACCCTCTCCGAACTGGCCCTCGCCAACCACCGCGCCACCCGCGTCATCTCCCTCCACGGCTGGCGAATCCACGACGCCGAAGGCAAACCCGTCGACGCCACCCTCCCTGCCCTAGACCCCGCCCACGCGGTCACCCTCGCCCTCGCGCCCCCGCTGTAGCCGTCGCCTCCACCTCGTCATTCCGGCGCGTTCTATCCGCCCAGGTGGCCGGCCAGCCACGCCGGGAACTCGGTGAGGTCATCAAGCACCACATCGGCCCCGGCTGCCGACAGCTCTTCGGCCGCATAGGGGCCGGTGGTCACGGCCACCGAGACAGCGTCGGCCACCTTGGCCGCGCGCACATCCCCGAGGTGGTCCCCCACATAGATCGAGGCCCCGCGCTCCCGCAGCACCTCCCCCTTCTCCTCCGCCCACGCCCCGCCGACCAGCTCATCCACCTCGAGGCCGAGGTGATCCAGGTGCAGCTGCGCGTGCGGTTCGTTCTTGGCCGTGATCACCAGTACCCGCCCGCCCGCCTGGTGCACGGCCGCGAGAGCGTCGACGACACCGGGCAGGTTCTCCGAGGGTTGTACCGCCAGGTCCGGGTAGAACTCCCGGTACATGGCCACGATCCCCGGCACCTCGTGCTCGGGAAACCATTGCGCCGCCTCATCCGCCAGCGGCGGCCCGAGCCGCGACACCACCAGCTCGGAGTCGATCGGCACGCCGGTTTTCGCGGCCACCGCATCCCACACCGCCGCGATCCCCGGCCGCGAATCGATCAGCGTCATATCCAGGTCGAACCCCACCACGAGGCCGCCCGCCGGTCCGGTCGCACGATCAAAAGCCACCCCCCGACCCTACGGCCCGCCGATTCCCCGCCCGGCACCACCGACCCGCTTCCCCCACAGCCCTACCGCCGCGGGCTATCACCGCCGGCGCGTGCGGGCTCGTCCAACGTCGGCGCGCCGATACCCGGCGGCGCACGTTCAGCTCGGCGATCGTGACGACAGCGATCGCGGCCGGTGTTCATCGGCGGCCGCGCCGAAAAGCGAAGGCGATCTCGCGGCCGCGCGAATTAGGCTGGCGGGCATGGCTGGTGACCAGGGCACATTTTTCTGCGGGACGGAGCTGGCGGCGCGCATCGAGCGGGTCGAGGCGGAGTTGATCAGCAAGGGCGGTGGGGCCGCGGCGGCGCGGCTCGGCGCTACGGCCGGGTTCGTGATTCCGGTCGCGGGCGGGGTGGCCGCCTTCGCCGAGGAGGGTTCGCCGCTCAACAAGGTGGCCGGGCTGGGCTTCGCCGGGGTCCCGATGGTGGCCGAGCTCGAGCAGATCGAGCAGCTGTTCGCGGAGCGGAAGACCGCGGTGCAGGCCGAAGTGTCGCAGCTGGGCGACCCGGGGGTGGGTGAACTGCTCACCGAGCGCGGTTATCGACTGGTGTCGTTCGAGAACGTGCTCGGTATCGAACTCGGCGGCGAGCGCGCGGCGGTCGTCGCCGACGGCGTCGACGTACAGCACAGTGGTGAGGGCGAATTCGATGCCTGGCTGGATGTGGTCGCCGACGGTTTCGCGCATCCCGACACCCAGGGTGTCGCCTCGCACGAGGAGTTTCCGCCGGAGATCATCGCCAATGCCATGCGCGATCTGATCGGCGCGGCCGGGGTGCAGCGCTATCTCGCCCGGCGCGACGGTGCGGTCGCGGGCGGGGCCAGCATGCGCATGTCGCAGGGTGTCGCCCAACTCACCGGTGCGGCAACCGATCCCGCGCATCGGCGACACGGCGTGCAGTCGTCCCTGTTGTCGGTCCGGCTGGCCGAGGCGACGGCGGCGGGCTGCGATATCGCGGTCGTCACCACCCAGCCCGGTTCGAAATCCCAGCAGAATGTCCAGCGTCAGGGCTTCGCTCTGCTCTACACCCGCGCCATCCTGGTGAAGGGCTGATCAGTCCGGCAGTCGGTGGGCGGCAATGGGTTTCAGCTGCTCCCGCAGCTTGTCCCCGTCAGCGCCGAAGAGCTGGACGTCGGTGTCGACGGCGGTCTGCACGCCCTTGCTCACCAATTCCCGGCCGCCGGGCGTGAGTTCGATGCGCAGGGCGCGGGCATCGGCCGGGTCTGCCTGCCGGACCAGCAGGCCGCGCTCCTCCAGCCCGCGAATCACCTTGGACGCCATCATCCGATCCGACCCGGACATGTCCGCCACCTGCTGCTGGGTCGGCAACTCCCCCTGCCGGCTCAGCCAGCCGGCCGAGGCCAGCAGGTTGAACTGGGTGGGGGTCAGCCCGAGCGGGCGCAGATTGCGTTCCAGCGTCGCCCGCCATTCCAGTGCGGCATGGTGCAGCCAGAACCCCGGACTCATGAGCGGCCCCCGCGGAACGCCTCGTGCCTCCCGCGGGCTACCCGGTGTTTCAGCCACGCCGTAGCGCCTCCTGTTCCATGGCCGCGAAGGTCAGCGGCATATCGGCCCGCATCCGCTTCTCCCAGATGAGCTTGAACAACGGACCCATCGGCCCGTGGATCTCCACATTCTTCGTCACCCGCACCGTCCCATCACCGAGGTCCTCGAAGGTATTGCGACCACGCAGCTTCCCGAACGGGATGCCCGCCTCACTGCTCCACGACTTCCCAGGCTCCACTGCCACGATCGTGAAGGGCCCGGCGGGGGCCCCCTTCGGCTTCACCCACCCCTTGGTTCCGGGCGCGAACTCACCGTCGATCCGGGACTTCTCCTCGTGCGGGTCCCATTCGGCCAGCCGGTTCACGTCGGTCGCGACCGCCCAGATCTTGTCGACATCGCCCTTGATCACGGCCGCTTCGCTGAACGAGTACATCATCTGAATCATCTCCACTCGGGGGAATTTCTGTTGTTGCGACAACAGTAACTGTAGTCGCGACAACAAACAACCCCCAGCGGCAGATTTCCTCCGCGACGAACACCGGGACCGGCGGCGGACGACATCGACTGTCGCCGCCACCGGCCCCGGATCGGACCCGTCAGGCAGCCGGGGCATACCCCAGCGGGCACGTGGTGAACGTGCCCCGACCCTGCGTTCGGCTACGCAAACGCGTTGCGTAGCCGAACAATTCGGCCAGCGGCACCGTGGCGGTGAGCACCACGGAACCGATCCGGGTCACCGAGCCCGTGACCCGGCCGCGGCGCGCGGCCAGATCACCCAGCACCGCGCCGACATAGTCCTCCGGCACAGTCGCGGTCAGCTCCACCAGTGGTTCGAGCACCACCATGGCGCTGGCGCGCAAGGCTTCCCGCATGCCCAGCCGGCCCGCAGTCCGGAAGGCCAGGTCCGACGAATCCTTCGAATGCGTCGCACCATCGGTGAGCGTGACCCGCACACCCGTGACCGGATGACCCGCCAGCGGACCCTCGCCCAGCGCGTCCCGGCACCCGGCCTCCACCGCGCGCACGAACTCCGCCGGCACCCGGCCGCCGACCACCGTGGACTCGAACTCGAAACCGGTCGCCCCGGAATCGGATTCGTCCAGCGGCTGCACATCGAGCACGATGTGCGCCCACTGCCCCGACCCGCCGTCCTGCTTGACGTGCCGATACACCAGACCCCGCACGCCACGCACTACGGTCTCCCGGTACGCCACCTGCGGTCTGCCGACCGACACGCTCAGCCCACGGTCGAGGCGCAGCTTCTCCACCACGACCTCCAGATGCAGCTCACCCAGCCCGGCCAGCAGCGTCTGCCCGGTCTCGGGATCGGTCCGCACCGTGAGCGACGGATCCTCGTCCGCCAGCCGCGCGAGTGCCACGGCCAGCTTCTCGGTCTCGGCGCTGGATTTCGCCTCGACCGCCACCGACACCACCGGCTCGGTCGGAACCGGTGGCTCCAGTTGCACCGGTGCGTCCGGCGCGCACAGCGTCGCGCCGACCCGGACCGCCTTGGGCCCGACCAGTGCGACGATGTCGCCCGCCACCGCGGACTCCACCTCCTGATGCCGATCCGCCTGCACCCGCAGGATGCGAGCGATCCGTTCCCGGCGGCCACCGCCCGCGTCGAGCACGGTGTCGCCCTTGGCCAGGACGCCCGAGTAGACGCGCACGAACGTGAGCCGCCCGGTCGGCGTGGCATGCACCTTGAACGCCAGCGCGGCAAGCGGTTCCGCCGGATCAGCGCCGCGACGGTCGTCCCCGGCACCGACCGGCGGCCGGTCCAGCGGCGACGGCAGATACGCGACCACGGCGTCGAGCAGCGGCTCGATGCCGATATCGCGGTACGCCGCACCGCACAGCACCGGGACCACCTCACCGGAGAGCGTCAACTCCCGCAGCGCGGCGCTCAGCGTGTCGGCGGACAGCCCGGAGTGTTCGACGAACTCCTCGAGTGCCGCCGAATCCCGTTCCGCCACCGCCTCTTCCAGCTCCCGCCGGGCTTGCTCCGCGGCCGCCACGAGATGATCGGGCACCGGCCCTTCGACCAGGCCGCCATCCCAGTGCAGCGCCCGCAGACGAACCAGGTCCACCACGCCGGTGAACAGGTCACCGGTGTAGACGGGCAGCTGGATCGGCAGCGGAACCGGATGCAGCCGTTCGCGAATCGAATCCACGGTGGCCACCAGGTCGGCTCCGGCGCGGTCCATCTTGTTGACGAACGCGATGCGCGGCACACCGTAGCGGTCGGCCCGCCGCCACACCGATTCACTCTGCGGCTCCACGCCGGCGACGGCGTCGAAAACCGCGACGGCGCCGTCCAATACCCGCAGGGAGCGCTCGACCTCATCGGAGAAGTCGACGTGCCCCGGGGTATCGATGACGGTAAGCCGGTGTCCACCCCACTGGCAGGCCACCGCCGCCGCGAAGATGGTGATGCCCCGATCCCGTTCCTGCGGATCGAAATCGGTGACGGTGGTGCCGTCGTGCACCTCGCCGCGCTTGTGGGTGATCCCGGTGAGGAACAGCATGCGCTCGGTCACCGTGGTCTTGCCCGCGTCCACATGCGCGAGAATCCCGAGGTTACGAACGACAGCCAGGTTTTGTCGAGAAATATTGGTACGCACGGTAATACGTCCTTCGAGCTGATCTTGTACAGAACAGCGCGATTCCCCGGGACGACAGAGGTCCGGGGTTACTCAGTACCGGCCGCGCAGCCGGCACCGAGCCGGCGAAGACACCAGGATCACCTCGAAGCGCGGGCGGGCAACGACGGCGGTGCGATAGGTACGCATGGCCAGGCCCCTTCCTGCTTACGAGAGTTCAGCGGGATCCGTTCTCCCGCCGAGTGAACGTAACAGTGCAACGCATGCGGTGTCGCGCGAATTTCCGCGCGGCACAACCACGCTCACATCGACAGGTGCCCGAGGTGGATCACCGCGAGGTTCGCGGCCACCAGTACCGGGAAGGCGACCGCGGCCGTGCGGTGTCCGAGCTGCCACAGCCCTACCGACGCACCGCCGAAGACGGCCACCTTGGTGAGGACTGCGGCGATCGGGATCGAGAAGCTGGCCTGCGGTGCCGCGAACAGGCCCCAGAGCGTCATGGCAGCGACCGCCATACCCACACCCAGCAGCACTTTCGCCACCCGGCCGCGCCCGGTGCGCACGCCCCAGTAGGCCAGCGCCCCGACGGCGACGAGTTCGAACGCGAACGCGAGGGTGAGGTTGACTGTGGACCAGACGGTATTGATCATGTCGACTCCGAGATCGGTGCTCTCTATTGCGATCAATAGTCACAGATACAGTGCCCCGAGTCAAGAGCAGTGCTCTCCCAGTCTGGATCTACCTCGGAAACGCAGAAACCCCCTGACCGAGGTCAGGGGGTTTCGCGAATGATGTTCCGGCGGTGTCCTACTCTCCCACACCCTGTCGAGTGCAGTACC
>NZ_JBHZAC010000007.1:0-340907 GCF_042753865.1 Nocardia sp. NPDC059240
GCCTAGAGCAGTCCCGCGGTGAAGGTGGCCGGGTTCGGGCCGACGCGGGTACCCGCGTCGAGGGCGGTGATGGCATTCACCTGCGCCTCGGTCAGCTCGAAGCCGAACACGTCGAAGTTCTCGCGAATCCGGCTGGGCGTCACCGACTTCGGAATCACCACATTCCCGAGCTGCAGATGCCAGCGAATGATCACCTGAGCGGGTGTCCGCCCGACCTCCTGTGCGATCCCGAGAATCGTCGAATCCTTCAGCGCCGCACCACGTCCCAGTGGACTCCAGGCCTCGGTCGCGATCCCGTGCGCGGCATGGAATTCCCGCAGCTCGGCCTGAATCAGGTTGGGGCTCAACTCGATCTGATTGAGCACCGGCGTCTCCCCGGTCTCCGCGATCAGCCGCTCCAGTTCGGCCCGGCCGAAGTTCGAGACTCCGATCGAGGCAACCCGCCCCTCCGCCTTCAACTTCTGGAAGGCCCGGAACGTGTCGACATACTTGTCGGCCTGTGCAACCGGCCAGTGGATCAGATACAGATCCAACTGCTCCAGCCCGAGCCGCTCCATGCTGGCGTCGAACGCCCGCAACGTCGATTCGTACCCCTGCTCGGAATTCCACAGCTTGGTGGTCACGAACACGTCGTCCCGCCCCACCCCCGACTCCCGAACAGCCCGCCCCACCTCGGCTTCATTCCCATAGATGGCAGCCGTATCGATATGCCGATACCCGGCCTCGAGCGCACTACCGACCGCCCCGAAGGTATCCCCCTCCTCCACCAGGAACACCCCGAACCCCAACGAGGGAATCGTCTTCCCATCGTTCAGCACGGTCTCCGGAACTCCGCTACTCCCGCTAAGAAAGGTCATGCTCTCGGACCCTACGCCTCCTGCGAAACGCCGTTCTCGATGCGATACTGACCGGCAGTGAAGGGGGAGCCGTGAAGCTTGTTCGTCCGTTGATCTACGGGCCGCTGTGGGACTGGTCGTGATCGGAGCGCCGATCGTCGGGTTCGGCGTCGCGCGCAGGCGCAAGCATTTCGGTGGCAGGGACGAGATGCGCCGGTTCTTCGACGCCCTCCGCGCGCAGCAACTGCCGACGCTGGATTCACCGGATGAAGTCGTTCGCTGGAACCGCCTGATTATCAGCGAACGCAACAACCGACGTGGTGAATTCGTCACCGGTTGGCTCAACTTGGCGGTGGGGGTCCTCATCGTGCTCGTCATCGTGCTCAATGCCCTGAAGGGACTCCCGTTCGAATTCTCCTGGCTTTTCTTCGCCACAATCTGGTTCGTCGGCTTCGCCAAGGCCCACCTAACCGCCCGTCGCGCCCTCGAGTCCCTCACGGCGTTGGCCGACCAGGGAACCACCCGTGGCTACGGCTATTCCCTTCCTGCCCATTAACTTTCGCGCCCACATCCCGATACGGGCACTACCGTGGTCGACCCCGCCAGCCACCGCTTCGTGGATTTACTCGCCGTCAGGCCCGCGATGAGTACCAGCAGCAGAGTCATCTCGATGATGGCCCGAGGTTCCTGGCTGAGTTCTCCCTTGCGGATGGCTTCCTCGAGGAAAAGAACAGTGACGGTCGTGGTGACGGTGAGCAGCATGATCTTGCCCAGCCGCAGACGGCACAGGAGCAGCAAGCCACCGACGGGAAATGCCCCGAGCACCAAGAACGGGATAGCGAGGATCGGATACTTCCACACCGGCACCTGCGCCAGCTTCTCCCACGCAATCCCGTGGACAAGCATCCACAGCGTCCCCGCCCCGAGCAGCGACCCGAGAATCGCCGCCCACACCGCCTTCCCACTCCCGGTCCAATACCCCGGCCCCGCATCGAATCCCACCTGATCCTGCGGCAGCGCAATCGGCTCCCACCCACCCCGAGTCTCGCCCACCCCGGCCCCTCCACTACTGACGATCGTGACTGGAGCTTTCTATCAGACGATCTTGAAACATGCTGGGGCCAGCGCACATTGTGCAGCAGATTGTACCCCGTCCATGGAATACTGGGCGGGTAACAAGGGAGGGGGCTTCCATGAAGCTTTATCGCGACTTCATCTACGGGCCGCTGTGGCTGGTCATCCTCGTTCTCACCGCCGCCGAATCGGCCTACGTAGCGGCGATGGGACTCGGCTGGTTCGGGGCGGCGCTGATCGTGATCCTGACTACGATCGTGGGCCTAGCTATCGCGCACGCGCGCAAACGTTTCGGTGGTCGGCACGAGATGCGCCGGTTCTACGACGCCGTTCGTGTGCGGCAGTTGCCATCTCTCGGGTCACCCGAGGAAGTCGTCCGCTGGAACCAGTTGATCGTCAGCGAACGCAGCCGTCGCAGTGTCGATTCCGCCACCGCCTGGGTCCAGTTGGCGATCGGAGTTCTCTTACTCTTTGTCGTCGCCCTCAACACTTTGAAGGGCCTCGGCTTCGACTTCGCCGGCCTTCCGCTCGCGGCGACCATGTTCATCGGCTTCATCTCGACCCGCTGGGCCAACCCCCGCGCCCTCGCGTCCCTAGCCGCGATGGCCGAGCAGGGAACCGAACGCGGCTACGGCTATTCCCTGCCCGCCCAATAATTCTCGCGGGTTACATGCCGATACAGGCACTACCGAGGTTGATCCCATTGCCAACGGTGAGCACGATCGACTTGTCCGTGAGGTCGCCGTTCACGTGCGCGACGAGTGTGTGCGGCCCGCTCGTGGTCGGCGTCCAAGGCTGATTCATCACCGACCCGTCGACTACACCTTCGGTCGGCACAGCCACCCCGTTATCCCAGAACCGGGTGTAGTACGCGTACATGCCTTTCGCGGTGAGCGTGTAAGTACACCCGGTCCCATAGTTCCCGGTAGGCGCAGAAATCGAAACGCTGTCGAGTGAGTAATCAGCAGCCGCGGTAGGAGCGAAGAAGATCATGGTCGCGCCAACGGCAATCGGAAGCATGAAGATTCGCATACTCCCGATCTTTCACGCCCTCCCGGCCGCCAGCCACCGTTTCGTCGATTTGCTCGCCGCCAGCGCGGCGGTTCCGCCGAGCATCACCAGAATCTTGACGAAGTCGCCTGCGGAGTCGGTGAAGCTCGCCCTGCTGAGGCCGCCTACGGCGGCCCCGGCAATGAGAAACCCACAGGCGCAGACGATTGCGTGCCTGCCGACGGGTAGCCGGAAGAGCAGCAGTGCTCCACCTACCAAGAGGGTGGCGGCGGCCAGGACAACAAACCCCGCCATGAAAAAGGCAAGAATCTGCCCCGATAGAGACCTGGCGTGGATCGTGCCCTCACGGGCAATCGACAGCACCACCCCGCCGAACATCATGGCGAGAATCGCCGCCGACACAGCCATGCCACTGCCGCGCCAGTAAGCGGCCCACCGGCTACCCATTCGCATGGCGCACAACGCGTTTACGCTCCCGAACCGCGCGTCCCTCGGCCAGCCAGCGCTTCGTGGTCCTGCTGGCACTCAGGGCGACGATGCCGCCGAATATCGTCGCGATGACCAGGGTTGTCGTGGGGGAGCGAGTGATGTCTCCGCTGATGATTGCGCCGACGACACCCCAGGTGACGAGAAGCGCACTCGTCACGATGATGGCGTATTTGCCGATGGCGAGCCGGAACAGCAGCAGTATGCCGCCGACGCAGAGGCTCGCCGAGATGAGCAGCACCAGGGCGAAGAGGAGATAGCCGTAGATCGGCAATTTCAGGAGCCGGTGCTCGGCCACCGCTATCAGCCCGAACGACAACACAATTCCCCCGAACACCATCGCCAGGATCGCCGCCCACACCGCCTTCCCGCTACCGCTCCAATACCCCGGCCCCGCATCGAATCCCACCTGATCCTGCGGCAGCGCAATCGGCTCCCACCCACTCCGCGTCTCGTCCATCTCGGCCCCTCCACTACCAACAGTCATGCCGGGAGGTTTCTATCAGACAATCAGGACAATCCGAATCGGTCGGCCGTGGCATCAAGGTCAGGGAGTACTCATCGAGGAAATTGTCCGAATTTCCCGCACTGAGTACACCCTGATCTTGAAACAGGCTGGGGGACGGTCAGAGCCAGCGCACCTTGTGTAGCAGGTTGAATTGGAAGGTCGTTTTGAAGTGGCGGGGGTCGGGGCTGGTGGTTGGGAACGCGAAGATGTACTCCGCACAGGCAGACCAGCTTTCGAGCTCTTCGACCGGCTGGCCACAGTGCTCGACGACCTCGCTGAACAGGCACGTCCACGGTTGAAGAGCGGGTCAATACGCGACCCTTGGAATCCGGCTCGAAGGTTTCGGTTTCCAGTGACAGCGGATCGCCCAAGAGTGCCGGAGCCTTCTCGAACCAGACGGTGCCCCGCGTGATGTTCTCGGTTTCAGCTCTGGCCGCGGCCATCTCGTCTCGATCGGCTCCGAGTTCGGCCAGAGCCCGGTCGATGGTCAGGGTGTGAGGGCGTGGGCGGTGGTGCGGAGGGTCCAGGTGGGAGCTCTGTGGTGCAGTGTGGTGGCGGTCAGTGGGGGAATGTCGATGCGCCAGAAGGATTCCGGGGGAGCGGTCAGGGTGGTGAGGATTGCTGCGCGGACTACGGCGGGGTGGGTGATGGCGAGGATGCGGTCGCCGGATCCGGCCAAGGTGTCGAGCCAGGTGCGGACTCGGGTGAGTAGGGCGGTTAGGGATTCGCCGTTGTGGGAGTTGTGGGTGGGGTCGGTTAGCCAGGACATCAGGTGGTCGGGGGTGATGTCGTCCATGGATTTGCCGGACCAGGTGCCGCAGTTCAGGTCTCGGAGTGCGGGTTCGGGGGTGGCGGATAGGCCGAGAGCTTTCGCGGTTTGGGAGGTGCGGAGTTCGGGGGCGCAGAGGATCAGGGTTGGGTCGAGGGCGGGCAGGCCGCCCGCGGCCGCGACGGAACGCTCACCCAGGGGGTTGAGGGGTTCGTCGGCGGGGAAGCGGGCGGCCTGGACGGCGTCGGTGATCGCGTGGGTGATCAGGGTGAGGCGGGTTACTGCGCTCATGGGGCGGGGGTGGTTTCGGGGGTGCGGTCGCCGAGGAGGCGGGGGGCCAGCCAGGCGAAGCCGACGCCGATGACGAGCCACAGGATGGCTTGGGCGGTGAAGGAGTACAGGCGGAAGTGGTAGAGGTCGTCGGCCGGGAAGCCCGGGTAGACGATGGTGCCCGTCGGATCCTTCAGGGGCTGTGGGGTTTCGGTGGCGAAGTCGCCGAACGACTTGTTGGCCGACAGGTGTCCGAGTGACGGCAGGATCAGCATGACGATCGCCATGGCCGCGACGAACGACACCGCCCCGACGATGCTCGCGGTCCAGTTGCCCAGGCGTGCGGCCAGTGTGCGGCCCAACCAGATCGCTCCGAGGAGAAATCCCACGCTGAGCACGATCATCAGGACATACAGCCCCGTGCGTTCCTTGATCGTGTCCGGATGCCCGATCGACGGCGGATTGGCCGGGTATTTCAGGAACGGCACCGCGTACAGCGTCAGGAACATGCCGCCCGACACCAGCAGTGCCAGGTTCCGGGCGGTGATCTTCCCGACCCGGCGCATGGCCAGGTAGTAGACGACGGCGAACAGCCCGCCCAGCGCCGCGCCGAACACGATCATGCCGAAGGACAGGCCGAGGTTCTGCTGCTGGGAGCGGGTGAAGAGGTCGGGCCCCATGTCTCCCATGGGTTTTCCGGCGGCCTTGTCCAAGGCCATCTGGGCGTCATCGCGCCCGGACTCGTAGTCGATGGCCCGGTTGATGATCGGCTCGGCCATGATCCGGGCGAAAATGAATGCGAGAAGTCCGCCGAGTGCGCCCAACAGGACGCCACGGCCGATGATTCGTTTTTCCATTGTGCTGACTCGATTCCCGCGACTAGTGGCAGGGGAATCCGAGGAAGTGCCGGCCGTCGTGGACGAATTCGTGCACGTGCATGTCGCTGCCGAAGATCGAGACGGCGCCCTGGTCGATGCCGATGAAGTAGATCGCCAGCAGGGCCACCAGGGTGGTGCCGATCAGCCATACGGGGGTGGGGATCGAGAGGGAGACTGCTCCGAGACCGGAACGGGGGGCGTAGGACGTCGCCACGGGAACTCCTAGTGTGGGAGGGGTATTCGCGCCCCTCGGCCGATATGACATCTCGGCGGCCGGGGTCTGACTCACACCCGAGGGGTGCTCACAGTGGCGCGACCGTTCCGGACTCTCACCGGATTCCACGAATCGCCGATCACATAAAGATACGAAACCACGAACAAACTGGTCAAACGCGCGTCCACGGTATGGAATCGGGCGTTTTGCCCCCGGGCCGGTCCTCGATCTTGTTCGATGGAGTCGTTCCGGGTGCTCCGGTGTCCGCCCTTTGGGACGGGTTCCACCCGGCGCGAACGCGCTGACCAGCGGAATCGGTGCGTATGCCCGGAAGATTCGGGGCAGTTTTCCGAATCGGTGTGGCTGGGCCGGGCGGGTTGAATACACTCCCCGCTGAAGTGAACAGATGGCACTTCAGTTCAGAGGCGAGGTAATTCATGAAGTCTGCTACACCGGGGGTTTTCGTCGTGCGAGCCGCGGCAGCTGTGATCGGCGGGGCCATAGTGCTCGCGGGGGCAACCGGGTGCGGCAGCGACAAGTCATCCGACGGGTCTCAGGGCGGCACCACCTCGGCGGTCGTCAGCTCGACCGTCGCACCCGCCCCGACCACCGTGGCTCCCGCCCCGACGACCGTGGCCCCGGCCCCGACCACGGAGGCGCCCGCCGCGCAGCCCGCCGTCACCGAGCCCGCCGCGCCCGCACCGGAGCCGGCGCAGGCCGCGCCGCAGCCCGCCGCGCCCAAGCCCGCGCCGCAGACCCAGGCCCCCAAGCCCGCCGCGCCGCCGACCTTGGACGCGCCCGGATTCGAGCCGCGCGCCGGGTACTGAGCGGAACAGTGGTGCTAGGCAACAGTGTGCGGTGGCTGTGCGTCACCGCGGTGGCGCTCGCGGCGTCGGTGACGGCCGCGGGCGGTGCGGGAGCCGATCCGGCTCCCGCCGGGAAAGAACTTGTGGTGCTGGGTGATTCGTTCTCTGCGAACGAATGGGACCACTTCACCGGCCGGGACGACTGCAACCTGCACGGCCGCACGGCCTGGCCGGTGCAACTGGCCAAGCTGATGGGCGTGTACGGCACCGACGCGGTCGACGACCCGTCCTGCCCGGGAGCGTCGATCGACAGCGGCCCCGGCTGGACCATGGCCCAGCAGGCGCAGCGTGCGGACAAGGAGGGCGCTTTCGGCCCGAACACCAGACTGGTGACCCTGCAGTTCGGACTCAACGACAAGTGGGGCAAATCCGATCAGACGCTGTGGAATTCGCTGCAGAACTGCGTGTTCAACCTCGTCGACGGCTGTGATCCGGATGCGGTGGACCAGGGCCGGATGACCGATTTCAACGGTGTCTCCGGTGCGCTGATGGCCAAACGTATGAGCAATGTGGTCACCTACATCAAGTACTACGCGCCGAACGCGCGCATCGTATTCGTCGGGTACCCGGAGCTTTTCACGCCGGGCAGCAGCACGGTCTGTCTGAATATTCTGGGGGTCGCGCCCTTCGTCAATCCGCGCGGCCGCGCGGTGGTGGAGTATCTCGACCGCATCCAACAGGCGCAGGGCGAAGCGGCTCAGCTGCTGGGTATCGACTTCCTCGATGCCCGCGCGCTCACTACCGGCCATGGTCTCTGCTCGTCGCAGCCGTGGTTGAACGGGGTCTTCGACCTGCACACCGATATCGACGGCCTGCCCTTCCATCCGTCGAGTCAGGGTGACGCCGTCGTCGCCAACGCCGTTTACGACCGATTCGGACACTGATCCACCGCAACGGATCTCACGTCCACCACTCGTCTCTGTACACTCCGCGCAAAACTGAAAGACTCACTGTTCAATTTGCGATTCGAGGGTTTCATGAAGTTCCGTTTCCCAGGCGCATCGGCTTCGCTGTGCGCCGCGGTCGTGGCCATCGCAGCGGCCATGACGGGAACCGCGGGCGCGCACGCCGATTCGACCGCCGCCGGCAAGGATCCGGCCCCGGCCGGCAAACAGCTTGTCATCCTGGGCGATTCGTTCTCGGCCAACGGCTGGACCCCGTTCTCCAGCGAGAAGAAGTGCGATCACGGCGACACGGCCTGGCCCGCGCAGCTGAGCGCGCTGATGGGCCTGCCCGGCGACAGCGATCAGGTCTGGAATCAGTCCTGTCCCGGCGCGGCGATCGCGGGCGGTGACAGCTACACGCTGACCGTCCAGGCCGCCAATGCCGCCAAGGCGGGCGCGTTCGGGCCCGCCACCAAGCTGGTCACGGTGCAATTCGGCTTCAACGACCAGTGGGGTGACGCCGAGCTGTCCCCCTGGAAGTCGACCGAGAGCTGCTTCTACGACGTCACCGGCGGTTGCGGCCCCGACGCGGTGACCGAAGGCCGAATGGCCGACCCGCACACCATCACCGGCGCCGAGTACGCCGCGCGCATCAGCAAGGTCGTGACCTATATCAGGTACTACGCCCCCGCCGCGCACATCGTCATCGTCGGCTACCCGGAGTTGTTCCGGCCCGACGCGGACGCCATCTGCGTCGACCTCGCGGGACTCGGTTTCATCCAGCCCAACGGCCGCACGGTTGTCGAGTACTTCAACCGCATGGACCAGGCGGAACGCGAGGCGGCCACGCAGGCGCAGGTCGAGTTCCTCGACTCGCGCGCGCTCACCGCCGGACACGGACTGTGCACACCGCAGCAGTGGGTCAACGGGGTGTTCGACCCGCAGATCAATCTCGCGGGCCTGCCCTTCCACCCGGCTCCCCAGGGCGACGCGGTGATCGCCAACGCACTGTACGAGAGGTACGCACGATGACCCGTCCACCCGAAGTCATGCCGGGGACCCGCGCGCAGGCCGCGCCGGGTGTCACGGAAGCCTTTGCCGCCCAGCCGATCTCGCCGATACTGACCGCCCCGCCGCGGCCCGTCGAAACACCCCCGGAATCAACCCAGCGCGGCCGGCCGGCCCTGCCGTCGCTGACCGGCGGCCGCTGGTGGGCGGCGTTCGCGGTCTTCGTGCTGCACGCGCTGGTGTTCCTGCCGGTCTACCCGTTCCAGAAGTCGGAGCTGTTCCGCCACATCCACGAGTGGATCCCCATGCAGCTCGGGGCCGCGGGCGTCACGTTCTTCTTCGTGCTGTCCGGGTTCATCATCTACTGGTCGTTCCGCCCGGGCATGCGCATGCGCGACTTCTACCGGCGGCGCGTGTTCAAGATCTGGCCGACGCATCTGCTGGGTGCCGCCGCGTTCATCGTGGCCGCGAGCGTGCCGCTGCATCGCCTGGTGGTGTGGGTGCCGAACCTGCTGCTGGTGCACACCTGGGTGCCGAAGTGGACGACGGTCGGCGGCCTGAACGTGCCGTCCTGGTCGCTGGCGGCGGAAGTGCTGTTCTACTTCAGTTTTCCGCTGGTCCTGCCGCTGGTGATGCGCATTCCGACGCACCGGCTGATGCTGGCCGCGGGCCTGCTCATGTTCGGCATTCTGGCGCTGCACACCTCGTACTTCCTGTTCGTGAACGGCCCGTCGAGCCTGTCGGAGGCCTTCTCGTCCTCGCGTATCGCGAACGCGTTCGCCCCGCGCCTGGTGCCCGGCAATGTCTCGCCGCACTACGAGTTGCACGCCTCCCCGGCCTGGTTCCAGCAGCCCGACATCCCGGTGGCCCGCTCCTACTGGCTGAGCTACACCTTCCCGCTCTCGCGCCTGCCGGAGTTCTTCCTCGGCGTGCTGGCTGCCCGCATGGTGGTCGAAGGCCGTTGGCGCAACACCAAACTCACCTGGCCGCTGATCGCGCTGACCATCTCCTTCGCGGCGACCTGGGTGGTGCCGGTGAACTTCAAGATGTCGGCGCTGATGCTCGCCCCGATGACCGCGGTGGTCGCCACCATGGCCACCCGGGATCTGGCCGGAATCCGTGGCATCAGCTCCCATCGGTGGGTGGTGTGGCTGGGCAATGTGTCCTTCGCCTTCTATCTCATCCAGTTCCCGGTGATGGTCGTGGTCACCCGATACCTCATCGGCGGCAAGGAGTTCGGCATTCTCGGCTGGGCCGGATTCTCGGTGCTGTGCATGGCGGTCTCCATGGCCCTGGCCGCGGTGCTCTACCACTGGGTGGACCTGCCGATCATGCGCCGCTTCGCCCGCCCCAAACGCCGCTGACGCCCCGATTCCCGGGGCACCGGGTGTGGTGCCAACACCCGTCGGGGCACCGGATTTACCGGGTACCGGCCCACCGGCCGCCGACCTAACGTTCACCGCCGCAAGGACTTTGTGGCGGTGACGGAGGGAACGGCGTGGTTGCGGAGTTGGTCGTCCAGGCGACCGAGGAGACGGACGAGACCTCGGAGCAGCGCTGGAATCCGCTGCTCCGCATGGTTTTCCGATACGGGTTCGTGGTGCTCGGCGTCGGTATGGCCGGGGTGCTGGTGTTTCACGCGCTGCTGCGCTCGCTCGGGGTACCCACGCAGACGGTGCTGGATGTCGCCGAGTGGACGAGTCTGCATCCGCTCACCGACTGGATCGGCGAGCATGTCTTCGGTACCCGGGTGAGCTGGGCTGCTACCGGAAGCGGTGATACGGCGGCGAATTGGGTGTCGGCATTCACCTGGCTGCTCATCGCGGTGCCGATCACGGCCGTCTGGTCGGTGCTGGATCGCGCCCGGCCGAACTACGCGCGCCTCTACGGCTGGTTCCGGCTGATCCTGCGTTTCGCGCTGGTCGGCGCGCTGCTGCTGTACGGGATGACCAAACTGTTGCCCTCGCAGATGGCCTTCAGCCTGGAACGGCTGGTGGAACCGTTCGGGGATATGAGCCCGATGGCGGTGCTGTGGTCGCAGACCGCGTCGTCGCAACCGTACGAGATGGCCTTGGGTGCAGCGGAAGTCACCGCCGGTCTGCTGTTGATCCTGCCGATCACCGCGGGCGTGGGTGCCGTGCTGGCGGTGGTGGTGGCCGCGCAGGTATTCCTGCTCAATCTCACCTTCGATGTGCTGGTGAAACTGTTCGCGTTCCAGCTGCTGGTGTACGCGGTGGTGCTCGCGGCCCCGGATATCGTGCGGATCCTGCGGGCGCTGATCGGCCGCGCGGTGCCGGTGCGCAAGCCCGAGGGGCTGGTCACGGGCGTGCGCGCGCACCGGATCCTGCTGGCCGCCCAGGTATTGATCGGGGTGTGGCTGCTGGGCACCACCGTGTCCGAGGGCCACGACGCCTGGGCGCACTACGGTGACGGCCGTCCGCACTCGGCGCTCTACGGCATCTGGGATGTCACCGACTACAGCGGCAATCCCGGGGATCGCCTGCGGCGCATCATCTTCGACCTTCCGCAGGCTGTCACCACCCAGCGCCCGGACGATGCGCTGCAGGACCTGCCGGTGCTGATCGACACCGACCGGCACACGATCACCATCACCCGGGATCCGGCGCACCTGTGGCCGATCGCCACGCTGACCTACGAGCAGCCGGACACCGATCATCTGATACTGGACGGCCGCCTCTCGGGCCGCCCGGTGCGCATGACCCTGACCCGCCGCGACCTCGATCGATTCCAGCTGGTCTCCCGCGGCTTCCACTGGGTTCAGCCGGTGCCCTACCTCCGCTGACCTCCCACCCGAACGCGGCGTGTCCCGGCGACGCGCCGTGTCCTGCGCGGATAGGTCGGGTGCGGGACCCTGTCGGTTCCCGCCGCTAGTCTGCGGGGATGGTCAAACCGGATTCGGCACTGCGCCGCCTGATGCGCGACACGGGGAAGCTGCTGCAGCCGTACGGGTTTGAGGGGGCCGAACCGACCTGGGTGCGGGTGCAGCCGGAGGGTGTGGCCACCGTGACCCGGACCCGTATCTTCCGCACCTTCACCGGCGGTCAGCAGGTGCTCGCCTTCGGCTTGGGCTCCTGGGCCACTCCGACCGCCTGGTGGGAGTTCCACAACCGGCGCAACGAGCGACTCGGCCTGTCGCCCATCGCGATCGAGGCTGCCACCGGTCCGGGCCTGTTGAGCGGGGAGGGCCTGCCCGAGGCCCCCGAACAGCTGTGGTCGGTGCGGCTGGACCCGTACCAGCCCGGTCACATCCAGCCCGGGGACATCGAGGCCGTTCGCGTCGAATTGCCCCGCCGCGTCCACACCCTGGCCCGCCGCGCCCTGCGCCTGCTCGAGCCCGACGCCTACCTCGAAGAGCTACTGGCGCAGGACAACCCGACCGAGGCCACGCGCGAAGCCATCGCGGTCCTGCGCGGGGACGTCGTCGACAACGTCGAGGGAGTCGGATACGCCGCACGCTAGCGGCGTCACCCGCTGTCTACTGCTGGGTGCGCTGGTGCTCGCGCCACGCCTTCTGGGTGTCGGTCAGTTTCGGCTTCGGAGTGCGGTTGCGGAAGAAGTTGACCACCACCACGACCGGGACGATGAATGCCTGGAAGAACACCAGGTAGGAGTCACCGTCGAAGAGGAACGCCAGGTAGAAGGCGTAGCAGAGGTAGCCCGCGCCGAAGATGCCGTTGATGGTGCGCGACGTGCTGCTCTGCCCCTGCTGGACGACGGCCAGCGCGAGCATGATCGCGCCACTGACGGCGAGCAGGATGACATACCAGTTGAACATGGATCCCCCGAGGACAAACCCGGCCCGACCGGTCGGTCGGGCCGGGGCGAACAATAACAAAGGTCGGTGCGGTCCGCCACGCACTATTCGACGACCGCCGACTCCCTAACGACGCGGAATGGACGGCGTTTCCCAGGCGCGGGCGTAGCGGGTCTTGTCGGCCGACTTCTGCGGCTTGGCCCGGTAGACCACGTACGGCCGGACCAGGTACCCGACCGGGGCGGAGAACATGTGCACCAGGCGCGTGTAGGGCCAGAAACCGATGAGCGACAACACGATCAGGCCGTGCACCTGGAAGGTCCAGGGCGTGCCGACCATCAGGTCCGGATGCGGGTGCAGGGTGAACAGGCTGCGGAACCACGGCGAGACCGTGTCGCGGTAGTTGTAGGTGCCCCACAGCAGATTGCTGCCCCAGGTATTGAGCAGGCCGGTGATCAGCGCCGCCGCCAGCAGCACGTACATGACCTTGTCATTGGTGGTGGTGGCCTGGCGCACGGCGGTGAACTTGATGCGGCGGTAGATCAG
Organism: Nocardia sp. NPDC059240; assembly: GCF_042753865.1. Lineage (NCBI taxonomy): Bacteria > Bacillati > Actinomycetota > Actinomycetes > Mycobacteriales > Nocardiaceae > Nocardia > Nocardia sp. NPDC059240. The sequence goes on from NZ_JBHZAC010000007.1 coordinate 13,126, forward strand.
AATGCTGATCCCGGCGATAACCGCCACTCCCGCAACCGATCCCGCCGATACGGCCACCACGTGGTAGGTCTCCTCGGAGATCCCGACGAACTCGGTCCAGGACTGCGGGATGAGCACGCCGAGCACGTGCCCGCCGATCACGCCGAGCATGCCGAAGTGGAACAGCGGGCTGCCCAGCCGCAGCAGCCGGGACTCGTAGATCTGGGAAGACCTTGTGGTCCAGCCGAATTGGTCGGTGCGGTAGCGCCACAGATGGCCGAGCACGAAGGAGGTGAAGGCGATGTAGGGCAGCATCAGCCAGAGCGCGGAGCTCATCGGCGGGCCTCCTGTCCGGTGAAGGCGAGCGGATCCATGGCGAAGGGGTCGAGGCCGACCTCCTCCTCGGGTGGGCCCTCGGCGGCGAGTTCGGCAATGCGCCGGCGGTCGGCGGTGGTGACCGGTGGCAGGGTCGCCACCACCGACGCCAGCACCCCGGCGTAGGAAGATCCGCTGTCGGAAAGCGACAACCGCAGCAGTTCCAGCACCGGGACGTGTTCGCCCAGCAGTCGTTCGCCGCCGATGGGGTCGACGGTGGCGGCGAATTCGAGCAGCACGGGCAGATGGTCGGGGAGTTCCTCATCGCCGAGTTCGACCCCGGCGTGACGGAAGGCGTGCTTGAAACGCAACAGCGCCATGCCGCGTTTGCGGGTGTCGCCGTAGGCGTAGTAGCTCAGGTGCAGGCTGGCGCGGCGGCGCATATCGAAGGTCTCGACATACTCCTGCGCGAGCGCGATCGGCTCACCGGCGCGCAGGTGAGCGAGGTGTCCGGCCAGCAGCGCACGCACCGTCTCCGGCAATTCCGCTGCGGCGGCGTCGAGTTCGTCCAGCATGGCCAGCGTCTGCGCGCTCGGATAGTCGAGCAGCAGCGCGGCCAGCCGCCACACCAGGCGGCGATCCCGATCGTTCATGGCCACGGCCGGTTCGGGCCGCCGCCGCAGTTTCAGCAGACTCATCGTGCGGCCCCCGCGGGCTCCGACGCGGGATCGGCCCCGTGGAGCACAGTAGTGGCATCGGCTGCGTCGAGCGTTGCTGCGGCATCGGATTCGGCGACCACGGTGTGCGCCTTCGGGTAGTCGAGCCGCAGCGCTTCCAGCCGCCAGGCCCGATGCCGGTCGTGATCGTGAGAGGTGACGGCGGGTCGGTTCCGCCGGAATCGCAGCAGGCTCATCGCGCCGCTCCCGTGGGCTCGGGTTCGATCGACGGGGTGTCGATCTCGGTGGAGTGGTGCCCATTCCCATTGGCGCCGTTGCCATTACCAGCGGCGCCATTGCCGTTGGCGGTAGTGGGCACCAACCCCGAGGTGCTTTTGCCGTCCCAGTTGAGCAGGTTGATGCGATTGCTCTTCTGTTCGGGCGAGGCGGCACCGTTGGTGTCGGTGAGGTGGAACTTCTCGGCCATGTAGTCGAAGGCGGTCATGCCGGGGCCGCCGTCGGTGTCCAGGGAGCAGCCGGTGGCGAGTGAATCCAGTTCGTGGGCTTTGGAAGTCGCGCCGGACGGGATCACGTAGCGGTGCTCGTACTTGGCGATGGCCAGCAGCCGGTACATGGCCTCGATCTCCTCGGGCTCGAGGCCGATCGCGTCCGGGATGGACAGGTCGGGTTCCTGGCCCAGGTTGATCGAGCGCATGAACGAACGCATGCCCGCCAAGCGTTGCAGAGACGCACGCACCGGGCCGATCTCACCGGCGGTGAACAATTCGGCCAAGTACTCCAACGGGATTCGCAGTGCGTCGATCGCGCCGAAGAGATTGTTGTGGTTCTCCCCGTCGTGGCCGGTCTGGGTGAGCGTGTCGACCACCGGCGACAGCGGCGGCACGTACCAGACCATCGGCATGGTCCGGTATTCCGGATGCAGCGGCAGCGCGATCTGGTACTCGACGATCAGCTTGTAGATCGGCGAATCCTGCGCGGCGGCAATCCATTCCGGGGAGATCCCGGCGGCCTCGGCCTCGGCGACCACGCGCGGATCGTGCGGGTTGAGAAACACGCCCAGCTGCGACGGGTACAGGTCCTTGTCATCGGTGACCGACGCGGCCTCCAGGACCTTGTCGGCGTCGTAGAGCATGACGCCGATGTAGCGCAGCCGTCCGACACAGGTCTCCGAGCAGACGGTGGGAATGCCGACCTCCACGCGCGGGTAGCAGAACGTGCATTTCTCTGCCTTGCCCGTTTTGTGGTTGAAGTAGATCTTCTTGTACGGGCAGCCCGTCACACACTGCCGCCAGCCGCGGCACTTGTCCTGATCGACGAGCACGATGCCGTCCTCGGCGCGCTTGTAGATCGCGCCCGACGGGCACGAGGCGGCGCACGAGGGGTTGAGGCAGTGCTCGCAGATGCGCGGCAGGTAGAACATGAAGGTTTCTTCGAACTCGAGCTTGACCTGCTCGGAGAGCTTGGCCAGCAACGGGTCCTTGCCGACCTGCTCGGGGCCGGAGCCCAGCGAGTCGTCCCAGTTCGCACCCCAGGTGACCTTGGTGTCCTCGCCGGTGATCAGCGACTTCGGCCGGGCCACCGGGGTGGTGTCCATCTGCGGGGCCGACAGCAGCGTGTCGTAGTCGTAGCTCCACGGGTCGTAGTAGTCCGACACGGTGGGCAGATCAGGGTTGGCGAAGATATTGAGCAGCCGCTTCAACCGCGACCCGGACTTGAGGGTCAACCGGCCCTTCTTGTCGAGGGTCCAGCCGCCCTTCCACTTCTCCTGGTCCTCGTAACGACGCGGATAGCCTTGTCCCGGACGAGTTTCCACATTGTTGAACCACACGTACTCGGTACCCGAGCGGTTGGTCCAGGCCTGCTTGCAGGTGACGCTGCAGGTGTGGCAGCCGATGCATTTGTCCAGGTTCATGACCATGGCCAGTTGTGCCATAACACGCATGATCAGTACTCAACTTCCTGCGAGCGCTTACGAATGGTCGTGACCTCGTCGCGCTGATTTCCGGTGGGGCCGTGATAGTTCAGGGCGAAGGACTGCTGTGCGTAACCGCCGATGAGATGCGAGGGCTTGATCATGATGCGGGTCAGCGCATTGTGGATGCCGCCGCGTTTACCCTTGCCCACCTTGGTATCCGCCGCGCCCTCGATGCGCGGCACGTTCACCGCGCGGTCCTGGGCGTGGTACATGAACACCGTGCCCTCGGGCATGCGGTGCGACACGATCGCGCGCGCCACCACGATGCCGTTGCGGTTGATCGCCTCGATCCAATCATTGTCGGCGACACCGATTTTCGCGGCGTCCTTGTCCGACATCCAGATCGCCTGACCACCCCGGGAGAGGGTCAGCATGTGCAGATTGTCCTGGTAGGCGGAGTGGATCGACCACTTCGAGTGCGGGGTCAGGTAGCGGACGGTGACACCGTTGTCACTGACCTTGCCGATGCCCGGCTCACTGAACAAGGCGGTCATATCCAGCGGCGGCCGGTAGATCGGCAGCTGCTCACCGAGTTCCATCATCCAGTCGTGGTCGAGGTAGAAGTGCTGACGTCCGGTCAGGGTGTGCCAGGGCTTGTTGCGCTCGACATTGATGGTGAAGGGGGAGTAGCGGCGGCCGCCGGTCTCACTGCCGGACCATTCCGGTGAGGTGATGACCGGGACGGGCCGAGCCTGGGTGTCGGCGAAGGTGATTCGCTTACCCTCATGCTCGGCGGCGAGGTCGGCCAGCTCGGTTCCGGTGCGCTTTTCCAGCGCATGGAACCCTTCCACCGCGAGCCGGCCGTTCGTGGTGCCCGACAGGGACAGGATCGCCTCGGCCGCATGGATGTCCTTGGCCAGCGACGGGCGGCCCTGCGCGATACCGGAAACCACGGTGCCGTTGACGCCGCGCAGATATTCCACCTCTTGATCGGGCAGGGTGGTGACGCCCTTGGTGGTCAGGCCCAGCGTCTCGACCAGTGGTCCCAGCGCGGCCATCTTCTCCGCGACATTCGGGTAATCGCGTTCGACCACCACGAGTTTCGGCATGGTGACACCCGGAATCGGTTCGCACTCACCGTGTTTCCAGTCCAGCACCCTGCCACCGGCCTGCGCGAGCGCATCGGCGGTGTCGTGCTGCAACGGGACCGCCACTACGTCTTTGCGCACACCCAGATGCTTTTCCGCCAGCCACGAGAAGCCGCGGGCGATCCGGTGGAAGGCGTCGAAGTCGGTCTTGGCCTCCCACGGCGGCGAGATGGCCGGGGTGAAGGCGTGCACGAACGGGTGCATGTCGGTCGACGACAGGTCGTGCTTCTCGTACCAGGTGGCGGCGGGGAAGACGATGTCGGAGAACAGGGTCGTGGAGGTCATGCGGAAGTCCAGCGACAGCAGCAGATCCAGCTTCCCGGTCGCGGCCTCGTCGCGCCATTCCAGTTCCTGCGGGCGGATGCCGGTGGTCTCCCCGGTCTGCAGGTTGGAGTCCGCGCCGAGGAGATGCTTGTGGAAGTACTCGTTGCCCTTGCCGGAGGAGCCGAGCAGGTTGGCACGCCACACGGTGAGCACGCGCGGGAAGTTCTCGGGGGCGTCGGGATCCTCGCAGGCGAACCGCAGATCACCCGACTTCAGGCCGTCCACAACGTAATCCGCGACCGGCTTACCCGCCTGCTCGGCCTCGTCGACGAGGTCCAGGGGGTTGCGGTTGAGGGTCGGATACGAGGGCATCCAGCCCAAACGTGAAGCGAGCGCGATGTTGTCGGCCGCGGTGCGTCCGGCGAACTGCCCCTTGGCCAGCGGCGAGGCGAAGGTTTCGCTGGTGAACGGGTCGTAGCGCCACTGGTTGTTGGTCAGATACCAGAACACGGTGCCCTGCATCTGCCGCGGTGGGCGCTGCCAGTCGGAGGCGAAAGCCAGTGTGGCCCAACCGGTCACAGGGCGACATTTCTCCTGGCCTACGTAGTGGGCCCAGCCGCCGCCGTTCACGCCCTGGCAGCCGGTGAGCAGTGTCAGGGTGAAGAAGCTGCGGTAGATCTGATCCGAGTGGAACCAGTGGTTGGTGCCCGCGCCCATGAGAATCATGGAGCGGCCCTTGGACTTCTCCGCATTGTCGGCGAATTCGCGGCCGATGCGTTCGGCCTGGACGGCGGGGACGCCGGTGATCGATTCCTGCCAGGCGGGCGTGTACGGCTGAGTCGCATCGTCGTAGCCGGTCGGCCAGCTGCCGGGCAAGCCGGACCGGGCTACTCCGTACTGCGCCAGCAGGAGATCGAACACCGTCGTCACCCGACGCCCCGCGATGACGGTGGTCGGCACGCCGCGGGTGAGGACGGGGGAACCGCCGTCCTCGAGCTCGCCGGCGGGCCCGTCGAAGCGGGGGAACTGCACGGCCGCAACATCATCGGTGCGCCCGTGCAGAGTCAACAGGGGATCGGTGTCCCCGAGGTCCAGGTTCCAGCGACCCTTGCCCGCCTCGGTGAAGCGATGGCCGAGCGAGCCGTTGGGCACCTGCGGAATACCGTCCGCGTCCAGCAGCACCGTCTGATGCTCGACACCCTCGCCGGTGTGGCCGAGATCGGCGGCGGTGAGGAACTTGCCGGGTGTGAAGGTGTGGCCGGAGTAGTCGCCGTCGGTGGACCAGCCGCCCTCGTGCTCGTCGAGAGTGATCAGGTACGGCAGGTCGGTGTACTTCTTGACGTAGTCGGTGAAGTACGGAGTCTGCTTCTCTATGAAGAACTCTCGCAGCACCACGTGGCCCATAGCCATGGCCAGCGCGGCGTCGGTGCCCGGGCGGGCGGGCACCCATTCGTCGGCGAACTTGGTGTTGTCGGCGTAGTCGGGGGAGACCACCACGACCTTCTGGCCGCGGTAGCGGGCCTCGGTCATGTAGTGCGCGTCCGGGGTTCGCGTCACCGGGACGTTGGAGCCCCACATGATGAGGTATCCGGCGTCGAACCAGTCCGCGGACTCGGGCACGTCGGTCTGATCACCGAACACCTGCGGGGAGGCGACCGGCAGGTCGGCGTACCAGTCGTAGAACGACAGCATCGAGCCGCCGATCAGCGAGATGAACCGCGCCCCGACCGCGTGCGACACCATCGACATGGCCGGAATCGGCGAGAACCCCGCCACCCGGTCCGGACCGTACTGCTTGATCGTGTAAACGTGTGCAGCGGCGGCGATCTCGGCGGCTTCCCACCATTCCGCCCGCACGAACCCGCCCTTGCCGCGCGCGGACTTGTAGGCCGTGGCCTGCTCCGGGTCCTCGACGATGGACCCCCACGCCAGCACCGGATCCTTGAGCTTGTCCTTCGCGGCGCGATACATCTCCAGCAGGGTGCCGCGCACGTACGGGTAGCGGATGCGGGCCGGGGAGTAGGTGTACCAGGAGAACGACGCGCCACGCGGACAACCGCGCGGTTCGTACTCCGGCTTGTCCGCGCCGACGCTCGGATAGTCGGTCTGCTGCGACTCCCAGGTGATCACGCCGTCGGAGACGTAGATCTTCCACGAGCACGAGCCCGTGCAGTTCACGCCGTGCGTGGACCGCACCACCTTGTCGTGCGACCACCGCTCGCGGTAGAACTCGTCCGCCTCACGCCCACCTACCTGATGCAGGGTGCGCAGATCGTCGGAAACTTCGCCGCGGTTGAAGTACTTCCCCAGTCGAAGCAGCGCATCGGCGGACGAGTGTCCGTTCTGCGAGATAGCCATAACGCCCCCTTCGAGCTGGAAAATCGGGCTGCTGGCTCGACTGTAGGGACGTCGGGGGAGGCATCAAAACGGTTCTCTCACAATGCTCGGAGGAACTTTGTGAGCTGTGAGATCCAAGAAATCTTCCGGTCACCAGGGGGTAGCGGCAATGCGTGTCACACTCGGTGGCGACCTGGGGAAACAGTGAATTTTGTGCGGAAATACATACGCGGGAAGGTGCTTCCGGGGCACTGCGGTGATGCTTCCGAAACGGTCGGTTCTCGCTTACTTAATATTTGTTAACACACCTTCGGATAGCTGGAAGATCGCTATATGGTGCATTCATGCAGCGATTCGACGGAGTCATCGAGACCGCTCGCGGGGGCGGCGCGCACATCCCGGTACCGCCGGAAATCATCGAGGCCCTCGGCGGCGGCGGTCGCATCCCCGTCCAGGCCACCTTCGACGGCATCGCCTACCGGGGGTCCATCGCCGATATGGGCTCGGGCCCCTGCCTCGGCCTGTTGAAGGCCATCCGCACCGAACTCGGCAAGGGCCCCGGCGACCAGGTGACCGTCACCCTGGAACGCGACACCGCCGAACGCACCGTCACCATCCCCGACGACCTGGCCGCCGCCCTCGCCACCGCAGGCGCCCGCGAAGCCTTCGACGCCCTCTCCTACACCAACCGCCGCGAACATGTCACCGGCGTCACCGAGGCCAAGAAGCCCGAAACCCGCGTACGGCGCATCACCAAGATCGTCGAATCCCTCACCGGGGGCGCTTGAACCACTCCGCCGCACTGGGCTGGATCAGCGCGCAGACGATGGCGACGCAGGCGACAACGCCGAGGAAGCCGGGCGGCTGCTTCGTCACCACACTGCCCAGGGAGCGGAACGCCTCGAGCGTCGCGACGGCGGCCGCCGTGCCTCGGAGGCCGTTGCCGGCGCTCCCGAAGCCGAAAGCCAGCATCGCGAGAATCATTGGGAGCACGAATCTTCCGGTAGTGGCGGCGGCATGATCGCCTCCCGAGACGAGTCCCACGACTATCGAGATCAGTAACCCGAGCCCGCCGAACAGGAACGAGATCACCTGTGCCGCACGGACCGAGTTCGGCATGGGGGTCGGGGGCGGTGGAACTTGAGAGCGCCGGACCCGGCGCTGCGTGACCGGTGGTGGGGCCGGCCGCCGCTGGGTGTCGCCATCGTCCGGAAGCGCACCGTTGGCTCTGCGCTCAGCCCTGCGCTCAGCCCTGCGCGGAGCGACATACTTGCGCGGAGCACCAGACTCCATAGTGCCGGACGGAATTTGCGTGTGCGGCACAGAATCGTCCGCAGTCGACCGATCCGCATCGAGACCCATCTGAGCCCTCCCCATTTTCCAGCGCCCGGGAAACGCTCTCCCGGGATAACGCGGACGCAACGATAACAATCGCGTGAATGTGAATCCAATTGAGGCACGGGAGAGATCCAGGATTTTGAATTATCTTGTGCAACTGGACATTTCGGGTTCCTTGCCCTTGATTTCAGCGGTAGAATTAGCACATGAATTCGAAGGGGGAATCACTCGACAGCTGCGGCATCACCGCCCTGGTGACCGCAGTGCAGAACTTTTCGACCACCATCCTGCACGACAACCTCATGCCCATCAGCGACGCCAACTTCATCGGAATGCTCCAGCAGCTCGAGATCTGCAAGCGTCAACTCTCCGCGCTGGATTCACGTCTCATCATCGAAATCGGTGAGCGTGGCCTGCCGCAGTCCACCGGTGCCGGTGCCCTGGTCCCTTTCCTGCGTCAAACCCTGGGCCTGTCGCGTTACGACGCCGCCGGTCGTGTGAAGATCGCCCGCTCCTGCGGTGGCCTCCTCGACGCGAAGGGTCAGCCGCTCACCGATACCTTGTCCGCGACGGCGGAAGCCTATGAGGCAGGCGACATCTCGCGTGATCACGCCCGCAACATCGTGGACGTGATGACGCACCTGCCCGCCGATCTTCCGGCCGAGACCTACGCTGAGACCGAGCAGCACCTGGTCGAGCACTGCCTGACCGGCCAGCCCGACGACCTGCCCAAGATGGGCCGCGAAATCCTCGCCCGTCTGGATCCGACCGGCACGGTGATCTCTGATGCCGACCGTCGCCGCCGTCGCGGAATCACGATCGGCCGTCCGGGTGTGGACGGCATGTCGAAGATCGAGGGCTGGCTGACCCCGGAACTGCGTGCCTACTTGGATGCATTCTTCGCCAAGTACGCCCGCCCGGGTATGTGCAACCTCGACGACCTGGAACCCCTTGCCCTGTCGTCGAACTCGTTCGACTCCAAGACGCTGGAGGCCGCTGCTCGCCGTGATCGCCGCGATGCCGGTCAGCGCACCCATGATGCCCTGTTCGCCCTGCTGCAGCCGGTTGCGTCCACCGGTAAGCGCGCCACCGCGCCCGCTGGCTCGGCTACCGCGCCTTGCGAACCCAAGACCGCCGGGGCAGTTCCCTTGTCTGGCACTTCAACTGGCCTCGCGGTCGCGATCAGCGGGTCCAGCTGCCCGACTGTCGGATTCGGTGACCCCTCTGGCCTGGTTGCAGCATGCGGCGAGCCTGTCGCCCCGGCTGCCGTGTTCGGGGAGTCAGCTGCTGCGCCTGCCGTGTTCGACATGCCTACCGCCGCGGCGACGTTTGGTCATCACCGTGGCCTCAAGACCCAGGTCATCCTCACCATGTCGCTGGCCGACCTGGAGCGTGGTGCGGGCTTGGCGTCCACCGCCACCGGCGGGCACGTCTCCATCAACGAAGCATTGAAGATGGCTGCGGGCACCCGCCCCGTCCTGGCAGTGCTCGACCCGCACGGGATCCCGTTGTTCCTGGGCCGGGCCAAGCGCCTCGCCAGCCCCGGTCAGCGCCTCGCCTTGATCGCACGGGACAAGGGCTGCACCCGCCCGGGCTGCGACGCACCCGCCTCGATGTGCGCGGTCCACCACATCACCGACTGGGCCGACGGTGGCCCGACGGATCTGTCGAATCTTGCTCTGGCATGCGATCACTGCCACGCCCTGGTCAACGACAGTGTGGATGGCTGGAAAACCGTAGTCATGGACAAGGATTCGGCCCACCCGGGCCGCTGCGGTTGGATCGCACCGAAGCATGTGGATCCGACCGGCACGCCGAAGGTCAACCAGCGTCATCACTTGGCTGAGCAAGTTGGCGCGGCGGTGGATTCCAGTTGCCAGCAGTGGGGTTCACGGGTGGCGTGAAACGCGGGCAGCCGGTGTACAGCTGGCGTTCGCAGGGCAGGGGAGGTGTGGTTGCGTCGCCTGCCCTACCGGACTTGGGCTGACGCCGGGTCGGGAGCCGTGACCCGCCGATCCCGGCCCACGGACTGCACGGATCACCTTCTCGAGACAAAACAGAACAAGACAAAACAACACAACAACGCCGAAGACTCCCGGTAGGACTCGCCAACCCCGCCCCCCTTGTCGCCGAGTGGCACATTTTCGAGGGGGGAACAGTGCAAATCGCCCAAGAATGTGCCACTCGGCGAAAACCATCGGGCAGTGCGCCTTCGGCGACATCTCGAGGGTCTTTGACAACTCCACAGAGCACCGATTCCATAGAGCACCGATTGCCCACCGAACGGTCGGTCTGCCTCGGGTGCCCCACCCACCCACCCACCCCTGCCAGCGGGTCCGTAAACGCGGCTACGCCGCCTGCTCGAGCCCGCCAGCCGGTCCGTAAACGCGGCTCACCGCCTACCCGCGCTCGTCCGCCATCAGCCCACGTCGGGATAATCTTCTGGCTCTTGATCTTCGGCGACTTCGCAGAGCACTGATCAGTGATCCGAGAACGCGGCTACGCCGCCTGCCACGCAACCCTGCCAGCTGGTGCGTAAACGGCGGCTCCGCCGCCCCGCCCCCTTGCTCCGCTGCCGCCCACGGGGTCTTGTTCTCAACCGCCCCGAGACGACGAGCGGCCGGTCGGTGAGGCGGCTGGGACCGCCGGTCGGCGAGCCCAACCCAACCCCGTCCTATCTCCTCCTCCAGGCCGCTTTTGTCTTTTGTTCTCTGGCTCTTGTCTTTTGAGCTCTTACTCCGCGATCAATTCGGCCTCTGAGTCGAGTGCTCGTTGATCATCGTCGGAAACCCCCACGGCCCCAGGCTGATAGGTCACTGATCGGAGAGACCCCGTGTATCGGAATACGCCGTGGCGGTCGCGGAGATCCCAGGACACCGGTCCGCGCGCGTCGAGACCGACGGAGATACCGGTCCAGGGCGACATTCCAACCAGTTGAACCTGGTCCGGCAACTCAGCCGCGCGCACACCATCGATCCCGATGCTGAAATCCCACCGCAGGTGAGGCCGAACCACGGCGGATACGGTGAAAAGTCGGCTCCCCGGCGGAATTTCGCCGGCATCGACGGCGACGTACCGGCCGTATCCGTTGTAGCCGAAGATCAGGTGACCGTCCTCGACGTACAGCAGGTAGCCGCCCAAGGGATCGCCGTGGGCGACCAGGACGCCGGCGTCACCCGGCTGGTAGCCGTCCAGATCCACGGTGATCGTGAAGTCCCGGTAGGCGATCAGGCGTTGGGAGCGGTAGCGCTCCAGCGTCGGAGTGCCCGGGAGAATGCGGACCGGGTCACTGAGTCGAGCTTCCTCCGGCCGTCGATTCGCCAAGTCCTTGCGGGTGACGAGCGGGAAAACCGTGTTGTGCCAGGCGGCTTCGTCCCAGGCCGCGGAGAGTTCGGCGACCTTGTCCGGAAGCTGCTCGGACAGGTCGTGAAGTTCGGTGGGATCGGTGCGGACGTCGAAGAGCTGCCAACGCGGGTTGTCGATGCCGCGTTCGGGTTCGTACAGCGCCAGGAGCTTCCAGCCGTCGCGGTAGAACCCACGATGACCGGTCATCTCGGAGTACTGCTCCACGTGCTGGGAGACCACGGCCGGATCACGCAGCACCGCTGCGGCGGATACGCCGTCGAAATCCTTGGCGGGCAACCCGTTACGCACTGTCGGCTGCTGCAGCCCGATCAGCTCGAGGAGGGTCGGTGCGAGGTCGGTGATGTAGACGTACTCCTGGCGGACCCCGGAATCCTCGTCGGTGCGAGGCAGCCCCTGCGGCCAGGACAGGACGAACGGCACCCGGACCCCGCCCGCGAAGGTCTGGCCCTTGTAGAACCGGAACGGTGTATTGGAGGCCTGGCCCCACCCGCGCGGATAGTGCACACCGAGCTTGGCGCTGCCGATCAGCGAGTCATCGTGCGGGACATCGCGTTCCCAGTCCGGCTCGTCGACCTGCGCGAACTGCGCGAAGTAGGTGCGGGTCCCCTCCGGCCCGCCCTCGGCGGTGCCACCATTGTCGGAGGTGAACACGATGATGGTGTTGTCGAGCTCGCCGAACTGCTCGAGCGTGTCCACGATCCGCCCCAGGCTCTGGTCGATGCTGTCGACCATGCCCGCGTACACCTCCATGTACCGCTCGAATCGCGACCGCTGCTCATCGGTCAGCGAATCCCATTCCTGCGCTTCGTAACCCGGCTCGGTATTGCGCGGCTTCTGCTGCGTCCCCTCGGGGAACAGGCCCTGTGCGATCTGCTCGGCGAATCGGCTCTGCCGCAACCGATCCCAGCCCTCGCGGTACCGGCCTCGATACTTGGCCTGATCCGCCGGCTTCGCCTGCAACGGCCCGTGCATGGCGGTGTGCGCGAAGTACAGGAAGAACGGCTTGGTCGCGTCGTGGGCGCGCAACTCCTTGAGGTAGCCGATGGCCCGATCGGTGTAATCGTCGGTGAGGTAGTAGTTCTCCGGATATTCGTCGACATTCACCGGCGAGCTGTCCGAGACCAGCTGATTGGGGTGATAGAAGGAGTTCAACCCTTCCAGCGACCCGTAATACCGGTCGAATCCGCGCTGTGTCGGCCAGGAATCCCGGTGCGCGGCCGGATGCAGCGTGGCATCGCGGACCAGATGCCATTTGCCGACCGCGTACGTCGCATATCCGTTGGCGCGCAGGATTTCCGGCAGCGTCAGCACGTCGTCGGCCAATTCCAGCCGCAGCCCCGGATAGCCGGGATCGGCATTGGCGACGAATCCGAATCCGGCCCGATGCGAATTGATGCCCGTCAGCAGCGCGGCCCGCGACGGCGAGCAGAGCGGCGTGGTGTGAAAGTTGGTGAGCCGCAAGCCATTGGCGGCCAGTCGATCCAGGGTCGGCGTTTCGATCTCCGAGCCGAACGGCCCGATATCGCTGAACCCCATATCGTCGACCAGCACCACGATGACATTGGGCGCACCCGCGGGCGCGGTCGGCGGATACAGCCAATCCGGTGTGGAATCGGCGGTGGTGCGGCCGATTTCGCCGGGAAAGTTCTCATAGCCACGGGCATTGTTTTTCGCATAGCCGTCGGCACTGTCGGGGACTGACATGCTCACAGCAAAGGTGCCGGGCCCCATTCGCGGCCAGGGTTTCACTCTCGCTGCGTGCAACCGGTGATCCGTCATGCACCGGCCGATAGCGTCGCCGCACACGATCAAGGCCCGGTCGACACTCGAGGTTTCTTCACATGCATACGTCCCCCGGCGGTCACGACCGCCGTCTTTTCCTGCGCAGTTCCGCCGTCGCCGCGCTGGCGATCCTCGGAGGCGGGGCGCTGGCCGCCTGCACGTCCGCGGTGAGTCAGCAGCGCGGCGGCGGCGACAATGCGCAACCCGTGCGCGGCGGGACCCTGAAGTACGGCGTCCTGGTGGATCTCGTGCCCGCCAACCTGCTCACCAATACCGGCACGACGCCGTATGTGGTGGGCCTGGTCTTCGAGTCGCTGGTGCGCTACCCGCACGACAAGCTGGAGCCGCAGCCGCTGCTGGCCAAGAGCTGGACGGTCGCACCCGACGGCAAGGCGGTGACGCTGGAGCTGCGCGACGACGTGAAATTCCACAGCGGACGCCCGTTCACCTCGAAGGATGTCGAGTTCTCGCTGCGCACCTATGCCGATCCGAAGTGGTCGGCCCAGCTCAAGAGCACCGCGGCCGCCGTCACCGGCTTCGACACCAGTGACTCGCACAAGATCACGCTGACCCTCGATCACCCGCTCAGCAACCTGTTCGATTTGCTGGACACGGTCCCCATCCTGGACAGCGAATCCATCGACGCGCTCGCCACCGGCGACAAGATCATCGGCACCGGTGCGTTCCGCTTCGCCTCACGAATCCCGAACCAGCAGTTGGTCTTCGAGCGGAACCCGGACTACCGGATCCCGGATCGCCCGTATCTGGACCGGGTCGAGTTCACCGTCATCTCGGACAATCAAGCGCAGCTCAACGCGCTCAAGACCGGTCAGATCCATCTCGCCGACGGCATCACCTACCGTGACAACGAGAACCTGGCCAAGGCCGACGGATATCAGGTCATCGCCTTCGAAGGCGCCGAGCTGCAGGTCTACGTGGGCGTCAACGTCCAGGATCCCTCGCTCGCCGATGTCCGGGTGCGCCAGGCCATCGCCTACTCGCTGGACCGCGACCGCATCATCAAGGAAGTCTTCCGCGGCGCGGGCTACCCGTTGAACCTGCCGTGGCCCAAGGGTTCTCCCGCCTTCGACGACTCCCGCAACACCCGCTACACGCGAGATGCGGCCAAGGCCAAGCAGATTCTGTCCGCGCTGCCGAAACCGGCGAAGCTGCCCCTGGCCTACAACTCCTCGTACTCGATTTTCGAGAACACCGCCCAGATCGTGCAGGCCAATCTCGCCGAGATCGGTATCGAGGTGGAGCTCGTCCCCACCGAGAACGCTACTTTCATCAAACAGCTGATCTCCGCACAGTTCCCGGGCCTGTGGATCACCGACCACTCCTGGGCGCAGCTGCAGCCGGCCACGCTGACCGTGAGTGCCTACCCGTTCAATGCCCGCAAGAACGCGTCCCGCTACGAGTCCGCCGATTACGTCAAGGCCGCCGACGCCGCCTGGCAGCTACCGCAACCCGCCGGCGCCGACGCCACCCGCGCCTATCAGGCGCTCAGCGATCAGCTGCTGGACAGCCTGTTCCTGATCGAGATCGGCGTGCACTACCCGCAGGACGCCGCGAGCCGAAAGGTGCACGGCTTCAACTGGACCAAGCGGCGTGAGCATCTGTTCACCGAGACCTTCCTGGCATGATCACCTACTTGCTGCGCCGGATACCGTCCGCGATCGCGGTGCTGTTCGGCGCGTCGGTGCTCATCTTCCTGCTGCTGCGACTGGTCCCCGGCGATCCGGCGACCACCCTGGCCGGACCCGACGCTACGCCGGAAACCATTGCGGCCATTCGTCATCAGCTCGGGCTCGACCGGTCGATCCCGGCGCAGTACCTGTCCTGGCTGCACGGCGTGTTCACCGGTGACCTGGGCCGCTCCTACATCATCGGCGGCCAGATCGCCGATCTCATCGGCCGGGGACTCTCCAACACCCTGATCCTGGCCGCTGCCGCACTGCTGCTGGCCGTCATCGTCAGCCTGAGCGTATCGATCGCGTCGGTGCTGTGGGATCGACGCTGGCTCAATGCCCTTGTCGCCGCGGCCAATACGGTGGCGGTCGCGGTCCCGGTCTTCGTGACCGGGGTACTGCTGGTGCTGGTGTTCGCCATCGCCGTCCCGATCCTGCCCGCCGGTGGGCTGCCGCCGGACGGGTTCCTCTCCCGGCCGGATATCGCGGTGCAGTACCTGCTGCTGCCCGCCGTCTGCCTGGGGCTGCCGGTCGCGGCCGCGCTGACCCGATTCCTCACCGAATCGCTGCGCACGGAGTTGTCCAAGCCTTACGTCCTGACCGCCCGCGCGCTGGGTATCCCGCAGCGCCGCATCGTCACTCGCGGCGCATTGCGCAATGCCCTGCCCACCTTGCTGACCACGCTCGGTATCCAGACCGGCAACCTGCTCGGCGGTGCGGTGCTGGTGGAGGCCGCGTTCGCCTGGCCCGGCATCGGGCACCTCATCGAGCAGGGCATCAATCGGCGCGACTATCCGGTGGTGCAGGCGCTGCTGCTGTTCTCGGTGGCGGTGTTCGTGGCCATCCAGTTGACCACCGACATCGTGCACGCATACCTGGATCCACGCATCCGTATCGGAGGTGGGGCATGAGCGACCTCGCAGTCGCCGAGGCCGGGGCGAACAGCCCGGGTCGCGCGGCGAACCCGAGTCGGACACCGTTGCGGGCGCTGACCCGCGGACAGGGGCTCGCCGGCGTGACCCTGATCGCCGTCATCGCCATCGCCGCACTCGCGGCTCCGCTGCTCACCGAATATGGCCCGCTGGAGCAGATCCCGGGGGCTAACTTGCTCGGTGTCAGCGGTGACCACTGGCTCGGCACCGACCAGGTCAACCGCGATGTCCTCACCCGCACGCTCTACGGCATCCGCATCGATCTGCTCATTGCGTTCGTAGCGGTGCCGATCGGCGCGGTACTGGGCTCGGCGATCGGGCTGGTAGCGACCATCAATCCGGTGGCGGATGTGGTGGCGCAGCGCGTGTTCGACCTCATTCTGGCGTTCCCCGCGCTCGTCTTCGCCATCGCCCTGACCGCGATCACCGGTCCCGGCGCGCACGCGGTCATCATCGTGATCGTCGCCGCGGAACTTCCCATCTTCGGCAGGCAGATCCGCACCGCCGTGCTGGCCGTGCGGGAGCAGCCGTTCGTCGAGGCGGCCGAGATCATCGGTGCGAGCACCGGGTGGACGCTGCGCAAACACGTACTGCCCCACGTGATCGAGCCCCTCGCGGTGCAGTTGGCGCTGTCGCTGTCGCTGGCGGTGTTCGTCGAGAGCGCCATGAGTTTCATCGGCATCGGGGTGCGCCCGCCGGACCCGTCCCTGGGGTCGATCATCGCCGAGTCCACCCGCAATCTCGACGCCAATCCGGCCATGGCGGTGGGCCCGCTACTGGTGGTCTCGGCGCTGACCCTCGGCTTCCTGTTGATCGCCCAAGCCTTGGGCCGCGCCCGGAGAATCGGATGAGCCACCACGAAAACCCGCTGGAAATCCGCGATCTCACCGTGCGATTCGGCACGCGGACCGTCGTCGATGGCGTGGATGTCCACGTCGCCCGGGGCGAAACCGTCGCTCTCGTCGGAGAATCCGGCTCCGGCAAGTCACTTACCGCACGAGCCGTGCTGGGCCTGCTGCCCACCGGCGCGACCGCCACCGGCTCGATTTCGCTCGTCGGGACCGAGATCATCGGCGCGGCCGATGCCGACCTGCGCCCGCTGCGCGGCACCCGCGCCGCCATGGTGTTCCAGGAACCCCAGACGGCCCTGAACCCGGTGCAACGCATAGGAACCCAGATCACCGAGGCGCTGCGCGCGCACCGGTCGATCGGCAAATCCGAGGCCCGCGACCGCGCTGTCGAACTGCTAGGCCTGGTCGGCATCCCGGAACCCGGGAAGCGCGTCGACTGGTACCCCCACCAACTCTCCGGCGGCCAGAAACAGCGCGTCGTCATCGCGCTCGCCCTCTCCGGCGACCCGGATCTCCTCATCGCCGACGAACCCACCACCGCCCTAGACGTCACCGTCCAGGCCGAAATCCTCGACCTACTCCGAGACATCCAGCACCGCAACAACACCGCGATCCTGTTCATCACCCACAACCTCGGCGTCGTCGCAGCCATCGCCGACCGCGTCGTCGTGATGCGCTCCGGCCGAGTCGTCGAAACCCAGCCGGTCCGAGAACTTTTCGCCAACCCCCGCGACCCCTACACCCGCGAACTCCTCGCCGCGGTCCCGGTCCTGCCCGAACCGTCGGCCGCGCCTACCGAACCCGCCGCCGAGTCACTACGTCCCGGACCAGTACCCACGGCCGCCGCGGTATCGGTGGGGGCGGCGGAACCCGCTCCGGTGGCCGAGCCGGTCCTGGCGATCAACGGGGTGTCGGTCGTGTATCGCCAGCGTGGCCGCGACTTTCAAGCCTTGCACGACATTTCGTTGAGTCTCGCGCCGCGCGAGGTCGTCGGGCTCGTGGGGGAGTCGGGGTCGGGGAAGAGCACGCTCGGGCGGACGGCGCTGGGGCTGATTCCGGCCGCGACGGGAGACGTGCTGCTGCAGGGCGTCTCGCTGACCGGGCTGCCTCGTCGTGAGCTGCGCGGGCTGCGCAAGCAGGTCGCGCTGGTACATCAGGATGTGACGGCCTCCCTGGATCCGCGGCGCAGCGTCGAGGATTCCATCGGCGAGCCGTTGCGGGTGCACCGGGCGGCCTCGGGGGCGCTGTTGCGGGCCCGGGTCGGCGATCTGCTCGAGTCCGTGCGACTGCCACGCGATTACGCCACCCGTCGGCCGGGTGAGCTGTCCGGCGGGCAGCGGCAGCGGGTCGCGCTGGCCCGCGCGCTCGCCCTCGCACCCCGATTACTGGTGGCCGACGAGCCGACCAGTGCGCTGGACGTCTCGGTGCAGGCACAGGTGCTGGACCTGTTCACCGACCTGCGTGCCGAATACGGTTTCGCCTGCCTGTTCATCAGCCACGATTTGGCGGTGGTGCATCAGGTCGCCGATCGCGTGGTGGTGTTGCAGGCGGGCCGTGCCGTCGAATCAGGCCCGGTCACGACGGTTTTCGGGGCCCCGAGCGCGGAGTACACTCGGCGCTTGCTCGACGCGGTCCCGGCCCCCGACCCGGTGCGGGCGCGGCGTGCGGAAAACCACTCGCCCAACGTGCCCCTGGCACTGGGGGCTTGAGGATAATTCAATGAGTGGCATTCCCTGGTTATGACCGCCGTCGCACCGGACTTATACCAAGAGGGTTATCCGGTGATACTGATTGGATTTGTCAGGGTGAACAGTTCGTAACTGAATCTGTGTAAGTTTCCGTTCTGAAGGAGATCTCGGAGGTGCCTCCAAGTGGGAGGCGTGGTGGGCCCCGGAGATTCCGTGAAGGAGGAAACCAGGTGGGCGCGAGAGCGGCATGTGGACAGGATTCTCGGGAACTCGAGGCACCCACCTTCGGAAACCTGCTCCGGCGACTGCGTGACAATCGTGGTGTTTCCCGCGAACGGCTGGCATTCAATGCCGGTGTAAGCGCAAGTTACATAACACATTTGGAGAAAGGTGACCGGGGCAATCCGACCCGCGAGGTGGTCGAGGCGCTCACCCGCTACCTCGACCGGCTGGTCCCGCTCTCGATCGCCGACCGTCGCCAGATCACCGACCTGGCAGGTCTGAGCCTCGGCGAACTGCCCACCCCCGAAGAACTGCGCGCCGCCATCACCCCGGAGATGACCCGGGCACTGGAACTGCACAGCCCGAATTTGGCGGCGCTGCTCGACATTCAGGCCAATCTGCTGGCGAGCAACGACAGCTGGAACGAAGCCTTCCCCGGCCTGCACGAGGACGGCAATATGCTGCGCTGGTTCTTCGGCAACGAAGTGGCCACCCGGGTCATGGTGAACTGGGAGCAGGATGCCCGCCGCGTCGCCCGCTGGATGCGCGGATTGATCGGCCGGTCGGGCAATACCGATAGTTTCGCCGATCTCATTCGCGAACTCGGCGAATTCCCGAAATTCCGGCAGGCGTGGTCGGAGGGCGGTGTGGAGTTCGCGCCGCACGTGTGGACCCTGCATCTGTGCAATCCGGTAACCGGGCTGCGCCGTCGCGTATACGCACAGACCGGGCGGCTGGACGGCGCGGCCTATCCCGGACAACTACTGACGATTCTGGGACTGCCCGGCTGAGCGGATTATCGGCCGCACAGCGGGACAGCCCGGCCGTAGAGCGGGACCGAACGGCCGCGCAGCGAACCGAATATCAGCCGCGCAGCGGAATGAACTCGGCGAGCGCGCCGTCCTGCGCGTCCGCCGGGACGATGACGACGCCGTCGCGGTGCAGCAGATCCGCCAGATGTGCCGTCCGCAGCCGCAGATCGCCGTGGAAGCCGCCCCCGGGCAACGCGCGGGCCGGGACGATCCGGGCCACCGGGGCGGTCAGCTCCGCGGCGTTGGCCAGCGGCCCGATGATGGGGTTGGCCGGGGTCGCCCCGGTCATGCCCTCCACCGTCGCGGCGATCAGGCTCAGCAGCGTGGCGACGGCGGCGAACGGATTGCCGGGCAATCCGAGAACCACTGTGCCGGTCGCCAATTGGGCCGCCACGGTGGAGCCGCCGGGACGCAGCCGCAGCCGACGCAGCAGTATCTCGGCCTCGGTGCGGTCCAGGGCCGCACGCAGCTGATCGGCCGCGCCGCCGCCGGTCGCGCCGACGATGAGCAGCAGATCGCAGTCGGTGGCCGCCGCCAGCACTTCGTCGAAGGCATTCTCGGTGTCGCGCAGGTGAACCCGATCGATGGTGGTGACCCCGTACCAGGACAGCAGGTCGGGCAGAATGGGCCCGATCGAGTCGCGGGTCTGGCCGGTGTGCAGCGGTCCGTCGCCGCGAATCTCGTCGCCGGTCATGACGATTCGCGCGCGCACCGGGCCGCGCACCGTGGCGGCGGTCACCTCGGCGCTGGCCGCGACCGAGATCAGCGCGGCGGTGACGGGCGTGCCCGCGGCCGCCACCTCGTCGCCGGGCATCCAATACTCGCCGCGGCGGCGCACATCCTCGCGAATCGGGGTGTCCGGCAGGCGATACAGCGTGCCGTCGGCATCGATGCGCACGAACTCGTCGCGCACCACCGAGGAGGTGCCGTCGGGCACGTGTGCGCCGGTGGCGATCCGCACCGCCTCCCCGTCCAGCAGGCCGACCGGCCGCTCGCCGCCGGCGAATCCGATATCTCGGCGCAGCTGCCAGGGCCCGTTGCCGCTCACCGCGTAGCCGTCCATCGCCGAAACATCGAAGCGCGGCAAGGCATCCCCGGCCCGCAGCGGTTCGGCCAGGGTCGCGCCCCGGACGGCCCGCAGCGCCGCGCGCCGGGCCGGGAGCGGGGAAATGCTCCCGCGCAGCATATCTCGCGCCTCATCGAGCCACAGCGGCTCCGCGCCGCGAGCCGCGCCGGTCCGGGCGCGCCGGACATCCTCGGGGGTGTCGCAATCCTCCACCCCGGGCAGCGCCACCATCGCGGTCTCCACCGGCACCAGCGCCTTCATCGGCCGATTCACCAGGGAATCGAGGCCCGCCAGCGCCTCGGTGAGCGCGGCCCGCCGCCACACCCCGACCAGGTACTGGGGGCGACCCGAGGCGTCGGCGGCGAACACCGCGTCACTGCCGGAATCCCGTGCGTGGGAAAGCAGTTCGTCGATCGCGGCGGCGGTGAGGAAGGGCATGTCGGCGGCCAGCACCACGATCAGCCCGGCCGGGAACTCGCATCCGGCCAGTGCGCCCAGCCCCGCGGCGATGGCCGCCACCGGACCCGCCCCGGCCGGTATCTCCTGTGCCTGAAGGATTTCCGGCGGCAACTCCGGCCGATGCGGCCCGACCACCACTGTCCGCGCGCACCCGGTGACCGCCGTCAGCGCCGCGTCCAGCATGGATTGCCCACCCACCACCAGCGCGGGTTTGTCCACGCCGCCCATCCGGCTCGCCTTCCCACCGGCCAGCACGATCGCGTCGACGGGTGTCACGAGTCGGCTCCGGGTACGGTGCGCGCGGATAGGTCACTGGGCATGGTTGAAGATCGTAGTGGCATGCCGTTGCGGGCTTGTCGGGCGCGCCGGAAACGCACGCTTGCTATGCAATTGCCGATACTCGTTACGTTATGAGATGTGGTACGACACATAGTAGAAATGGCCTTGTTTTAACGTTGGGAACTACCTCATATGGCAGTATCCGACCTGAGAACTGACGAAGAACGCGGCGTTCGTCACAGTTCACACCAGGCGTCACACCGGGTCCCACTGTCCGGTACCAGGAGGACTCAGAGCGATGAAGGTTGGTTTGCTGAATGTTTGTGGAGAGGGAACGGCGTGGTGCTGGGCGTGAAACCGGATAGGGACTCCGACGATCTGAAGCCCCCGACATTCGGACTGCTGTTACGCCGCCTGCGTGATGCCCGTGCTGTATCGCGAGAAAGGCTCGCGTTCAATGCCGGTGTGAGCGCCAGCTACATCAGCCATTTGGAGAAGGGCGATCGCGGCCACCCCACCCGGGAAGTGGTGGATGCGCTGCTGCGATATCTGGATCGAATAACACCGCTGTCCGCCGTCGAGCGCCGGCATCTGCTCGATCTGGCCGGACTCGGGGTCAGCGAATTCCCCACCGTGGAACAACTGCGGGCCGAAATCACCGACGACATGCGCCGCGCGCTCGAACTGCACGAGCCCAATCTGGCCGCCTACGTCGACACCCGCTGGAATGTGCTGGCCTGCAACGAAAGCTACGCGCGCGCTTTCCCCGGACTGGCCCGCGATGTGAATATCCTGCGCTGGCTGCTGGGCAATGAGATGGCCCGCGACGCCATGGTCGAGTGGGAGGAGGAGGTCCGGCTGACCGTGCACTGGTTGCGCGGGCTGATCGCGAGCTCCGGCGACACCGCCTGGTCGGTCGAATTCCTCGCCGAACTCGGACGTTTCGGACTTTTTCGGGAAATGTGGGACGAGGGCGTCGCCGCCTACGGCCGGCCCCGCGCCACCATGCGGCTGCGGGAACGCGACAGCGGCCGCCGCTTCGACATCGCGGTGCAGCTGTTCAGCGTGTTCAATGCCGCCTACCCCAGCCAGATTCAGATCTTCCTCGGCATTCCGAGCTGGCAAGAGGATCAGGAGACCAACCGGCCGTGACCGCCATGGGCACGGCCCGCGGGTCAGCTCGTCACCGGGTGGCCTGAATCCCTCACCGGGTGGCCCGAATCCCTCACTGGGCGGCTTGAATCTCGGGCAGCGCGCGCCGGCTCAGCCACGGCGCGCCCAGGGCCTGGGCCAGCTTGCTCTCCCGCTTCGCGGTGGTCCGCTCCACCAATCGGATAAGCAGCGGCACAACCACTTCCGGATGGGTCCAGGCCGCGCCGTGCCCGGCGCCGGGAATCGTCACCACACCGTCCGCGCCGGACAGCCCGCAGGCCATCGCCTCGGACTTCTGGGCGGTGCTGGTGGCGTCATGACTGCCGCGAACCACCAGCGCCGGGGCGGTGATCTCCGGTAGTCGGTGCAGCACCGAGCGCCGGTCCATCAGGCAGCGGGCCGCGGGCGCGATGGCCTGCCGGTCGGAGCCGTACCAGCGGCTGGTCCACGCCCGCCACAGCCGCGGATCGGTCCCCCCGATGATCTGCGGGGCCAATTCGGCGACCAGCGGGGCCATCGGCTCCGAACTCGTCCAGCGATCGAAGAATTCGCGATAGAAGGCCAATTCCGAAGGACTGCACGCGCCGGCCTCGGTATCGATCAACGCCAGCCCCTGCACCCGTTCCGGGGCCAGCAATGCCATGCGTAAAGCCGCGTACCCGCCCTGGCTCATTCCGCCGACCACTGCCTTCTCGATTCCGAGTTCGTCCAGCACGGCCAATCCGTCGGCGGCCAGATCCCAATAGCTGAACGGTTCGCCATCGGGTGACTGGGTCCGCCCATGGCACCGGGCATCGATTGTTACGAGATTGATGCCAGCGGCTGCCAGAGGTTCGCGCATGGGCTCGAACATCGACTCGTCCATGAAGAATCCATGGGCGAGCAGCAGCGTCGGGGCACTCCCGGAATCAGTGTTCCGGTGCTGGTCGAAGTTGAAATGGACGGTGGCTGAACCGGATCGCACATAAGGCATGGTCGGACCCTAAACGGCGGAAGTGGTCGCTCCCTAGATGTTTGCCCGTGTGGTGCCAGGCACCCTCCGGTGAGGTTCCCGACGGGTACCCACACTCGCCAGTGTCAGTACTGCTAGGGGTTTGCCCCAGATTGCCTCAAAACTGGACAACAAGATCACAATGCCTTTTTAATCAGGCCGTGGCGCTTTTGGGACAAGCGCAATTCCAAGGGAGGAAACAATGTTCGACATCACCACCGCGGCCCGCCGTAACGACTTCCGGATCGACCGGGGCGCCGGTTTGCGGGAGTCGCTCGAAGGGCTGCTGCTGCACGACGGCGTCGGCCTGGATGCGCGTATGCGGCATGCGATTTCCGCGGTCGTGCACCTCGCGGTCGATGCCCCGCTCGGCATTCCGGAGGACGCCGAAGAATTTCTCGGGCGACTCGACGCCTCGTGGCTGTTTGCCGCTTGGAACGACAGCGATCAGGAACTTTCCCTGCTGAATACGCTCGCCGGCGGTGCGGTGCCCGCATTGAGCTGGTGTGAACTCATGTTCACCACCGCACTCGCGCCTTGGTCGGGCACACCGGCGGCGGTGCACGCGCGCCGCATCTTCGTCAATGGCGAGCAGGCCCGGCTGGCCGCGGTCTCCGGCGATTGCTCGATGGGTTAAAACGTACCGACCGTTTTCTTTTAGTGGCCATTGATTGAAGGGATATGGAAGTGAAGATGCTATTCACCAATTTCGACGCCATGTTCGAATCCCTCGCCCGACGTGACGGATCCGAGGGCGAATCCTGGCATCAGCAGGCGCTGTGCACGCAAACCGATCCGGAGGCATTCTTCCCCGACAAGGGCGGTTCCACCCGGGAAGCCAAGCGCATTTGCACCTCGTGCGATGTGCGCAAGCAATGCCTCGACTACGCGCTCAGCCATGATCAGCGCTTCGGCATCTGGGGTGGCCTATCGCCGCGCGAGCGCCGGCGCTACGAACGCGGCGCGGCCTGAGTGATGCCCGGGCCGACCGGCCGCGGGGAAGCGGACCGGATCGGCGGCATTCGATCGATGTCGGTCAATCGATAGTTGCCTGTAGCAAACAGAATTCATTGGTTTCCGGATCGGCCAGCACCACCGGATCATTGACACCGGGTGCGCCGGAAGCCGACTCCAGGGGCACCGCACCCGCCGCCCGCAGCCGGGCCGCCTCCGCGGCGGGGTCGTCACGGGGAAAGGCGACCAGATCCAGGTGCAGGCGGCCACCTTTGCCCGCGGCCTCGGGCCGGTGCAGGAACTCCAGCCACGGACCCTGCCCCGTGGCCGAACGAATACCGGTGTAGCGGTCATTCCGGAGAGTCAGCGGCCAGCCGGTGGCGGTGGACCAGAAGTCGGCCAGCCGCAACGGATCCCGGGTATCCACCGCGATGGCCGCGACCGCACCGGTGTCCACGTACTCCTCACGCGGTTCCAGCACGCAGAACTCGTTGCCCTCCGGATCGGCCAGTACCGTCCACGGCACCACGCCCTGACCGATATCCACCCGGCGCGCGCCCAATGCCAGTGCGCGATCCACCTGCAGCCGCTGATGATCCAGGGAACGGGCCGACAGATCCAGGTGAATGCGGTTGAGGGCGGTCTTCGGCCGCCGCGCGGGGAGGAAGGTGAGCGCCACGTCCAGGCCGTCCGGGTCGGGCGCGGCCACATCGACCTCCCCGGGCCGGTCCACCGTCACCTCCCAGCCCAGCAACTCGGCCCAGAAGCGGGCCACCGACCTGGGTCGCTCCGCATCGAACACCACGCATGCCAGCCGAGTGGACATGTTTTCCACGGTAACCGGCGGGCGCGCCGTGAGTTCAGGCTTGCGGGAATTGATGGCGGGCGCGGCGCATATCCACCCGGCCGTCCACCATGGGGCAGCCCTCGGCGACCAATTCCGCCAGTTGTCGATGCGCCAAATGCGGTGCGGGCGTACCATTTGCGCGCAAGACCCGATGCCAGGGCAGATCCGCGGCATCGGTGCGCATGATCCAGCCGACGGTACGCGGGGTGGACAGACCCGCCGCGGCCGCGATATCGCCGTAGGTGGACACCCGGCCCGGCGGAATGGCCGCCACCAACTCGCGCACTCGCTCGACTTCGGCTTCCGTGGTTGGCATTTCAGTGATCCCGCGTACCGGCCGAGAGCACCTCGCGCACCAGCGCCGCGGTCTCGGCGGGCCGGGCCTGCGCGACCATGTGGTCGCAATCGAATTCGCGCACGGTGATCCGCTCGCCCAGATGCGTGGTGATCGCCGCGCGGAAGTCGGGGGACACCAGGGGCGGGCTCACCTTCATCGCCTGCACCAGCACGGTCGGCAGGTCGCGCGGCGGCAGCACGTAGTCGCGGGCGATCTGACCCCAGAACGAGATGATCGCGGGCATCGAGATGCGCCAGGCGAAACGGCCCTCGGCGGTCGGCACCAGATGCTCGGCCAGTTCCGCCTCGAGCACCGCCGGGTCCAGCTCACCCCACGCGGTCTCCAGCTTGTCGAAGCGGGCCTGCTCGACGCTCGCGTAGTCCGGGGCCGCCAGCATGGCGTTCGCGATGTGCAGCATGCGGTCGGCCTCGAGGCCGATGGCCGGGTCCAGCAGCACCAGTGCGCGCACCAGCTCCGGTCGGCGGTGCGCCAGATGCACCGCGGTGGCCGCGCCGAACGAATGCCCGAGCACCACTACCGGTTCGCTGGTCTCGGCCCGCAGCAGCGCCGCGAGATCATCGATCAAAGTTTCGAAATCCCACGGCGGCACGCCGGGCGACCTCCCGTGCCCCCGCAGATCCGGTGCAAGGATCCGGACATCGGGGAGATGGTCGTCGGCCAACTGTTGCCAGCGCCGGCCGTGGCCCGTCAACCCGTGCAATGCCAGGACGACCGGACCGGTCGAGGGACCGAAACGATGAATATGAAGCTCCGCCACCCCGCCCATTGTGCTGCCTCGCACCGACGCCGACGGCTCGCACGTCGTGAGATGAACGGAGCGCGCCGTGTGACCGGCGGCACGGACAACTCATGGCAAACGAGAACTGTCGGGGCGATCTGTTGAAATAGCCGACGTGATGCGATCGGATAGCTCGGTGCAATTGGTGCGCCGGGCGCAGACCCAGACCCCCGCGCGGGAGTGGGACGCCGAGCTCCGGCCGCTGTTCGAGGACATCGGTATCGACCCCGGCTGGCGGCCCTGGCAGGTGCTCGGCGGGCCGGGGACCGGGAAGACCGCGCTACTGGTCGACATCGCCGCCGCACGCATCCTGGGCGGGGCCGCACCCGAATCGGTGCTGGTGCTCACCTACACCAAGCGGGCCGCCACCGCCGTGCGCACCGCCATCAACGCCCGCATCGCCGAGGCCGACCCGGAACTGGGCGGTGTTCCCGGCGCGACCCGTGCGCCACTGGTGCGCACCGTCCACTCCTACGCCTTCGGGCTGCTGCGTACGTTCGCGGCCACGCACGGCAATCCGCCGCCGCGACTGCTCACCGGATCCGAGCAGGACGTCGTCATTCGCGA
This sequence comes from Nocardia sp. NPDC059240, assembly GCF_042753865.1. NCBI lineage: Bacteria > Bacillati > Actinomycetota > Actinomycetes > Mycobacteriales > Nocardiaceae > Nocardia > Nocardia sp. NPDC059240. The sequence continues at coordinate 39,894 of NZ_JBHZAC010000007.1, forward strand.
GATGCTGCGCGGCGACCTCGCCGACGGCGCGGCCGACTGGCCCGAACGCCTGCATCCGGCGCTGCCCGCCGCCGGATTCGCTGAACAGTTGCGGGACCTCATGTTGCGGGCCACCGAACGCGGTCTCGGGCCCGAGGATCTCATCGATCTCGGCCACACCCACCGCCACCCGGAATGGGTTGCCGCGGGCCGCTTCGCCGAACGCTACGAGCAGATCATGATGCTGCGCTGGTCGGTCGGCATGGACGTGCCCGAGGCCAGCGCCCCCGCCCTCGACGCCGCCGAGCTCGTCACCGCCACCCTCGACGCCTTCCACGTCGACCCGGAACTCCTTGCCGCCGAACGCAATCGCCTGCACTGCATCCTCGCCGACGACGCCCAGCACCTCGACCCTCATGCCGCCCAACTCATCCGCGCCCTCGGCAGCGGCGGCGCGACCACCGTCATCGCCGCCGATCCCGACCAGGCCGTCTACACCTTCCGCGGTGCCGACTCCCGCTTCGCCGCCGACCCCGAAGCCCCCCGCGACCGCCGAATCACCCTGCGCCACAACCACCGCACCACCCCCGCTATCCAAGAATTAGCCGACCGCATCGCCGCCCGCCTCCCCGGCTCCCCCTCCCACCGCACCGCACCGCCGGGCATCCGGCGCACCCACCCAACCGCCGATTTCCTCGCAGACATCGTCGCCGACCTCACCGACAACAACGGTCCGGCCAGGAACGACAACCACCCGACCGGGAACGGCAGTGACCCGACCGGCAACGGCTACAGCCCTGACGGGAACGGCGACCGGACGAGAAGGAACGGCCACGGTTGGAGCACCGATGCCACCGACCTCGAGGACCCGGCCCGGCCGCCACGTCGCGCTGGGATGACGAATGGATCGCCCGCGCCCGCGCTCGGCCGGGGTGTCCGTGCCGAGAACGCCTGGGATAGCGCGCAATCCGTTGGCGAGGTGCGGGTGCAGGTGTTGACCACGCCTGCCAAGGAAGCGGCGCTGATCGCGGATCAGCTGCGGCGGGCGCATCTCACACACGGGGTGCCGTGGTCGCAGATGGCGGTGATCGTGCGCTCGGTGCCGTTGTCGCTCGCGCCGCTGCGGCGGGCGCTGCTGGCGGCCGGGGTGCCGGTGCGGCAGCCGCCGGCGGACGTGCCGTTGGCGCGGCGGCGGGGGGCGATGTGGATGCTGTTGGCGCTGCGGGCAGTCACAGCGGGGGATCCGACCTCGGTGCGGCATCCGCGGCCGATCGAGTTCACCGCCGACGATGCGCTCGATCTGCTGGCAGGACCGCTGGGTGGCGCGGATCAGATCAGCCTGCGGCGCCTGCGGCGCGGTATTCGGCGCGCGGTGCTCGAACTCGGCTACCCGGAGCGGTTGCCCGAGGATATCGACGCCGAGGCCGGTGTGGAGCCGGTCGCCGGGGACAGTGTCTCGCGGGCAGCGGAATCCAGTGTCGGCGGCGTGCGGGACACCGAAATCGACGGTGACGCCGCACGTTTCGCGGATCTCGATCGGTCGTCGGCCGAGATTCTGCGGGATCTGCTTGTCGGGGTGGGGAATCGGGCGGTCTACGACAAGCTGACCAAGGTCGAGGCGGCACCGCTGCAGCGGGTGTTGAAGGCGATGGGGCGGGCACGCAAGGTCCGGCGGGAGCGGGGTGGGCTCGAGGACGTGATGTGGGGTGTGTGGACGTCGTCCACGCTGGAGCGGCGATGGGTGGGGCAGTCCGAGCGCGGGGGAGCGGTCGGTATGCAGGCCGACCGGGACCTGGACGCGGTCGTCGGGCTGTTCGAGGCGGCCGCGTCGTATGTGGACCGGCTGCCGCGTGCCACCATCGAGGGCTTCGTGGAATACCTGGAGCAGCAGCAGATTCCGCAGGATGACGCACCGGTCACCGATCCGGGCGAGGCGGTCACCATCTGCAGCGCGCATGCCGCGGCGGGCCGGGAATGGGACACCGTCGCGGTGGCGGCCGTGCAGGAGGGCATCTGGCCGAACCTGCGGCCGCGCGGCACCCTGCTCGGGGTCGAGGAACTGGTGGATCTGCTTGCGGGCGTGGGCGGTTCGGGAGAGAAGGTGAGCCGGGCCGCCCCGCTGCTGGCCGAGGAGCGGCGACTGCTGCTGGTGGCGTGCAGTCGGGCCCGGCGGTCACTGCTGGTGACCGCGGTCGAATCGGTGACGGGGGACCAGGATCTGGTGCCGTCGCGGTTCCTCGCCGAAATGGACGCCGACGCCGGGGAAGGCGCTCCGGGCCGGATCCCGACTCCCGTGGATCCCGGCCGGGCGCTGGCCATGCACGCCCTCATCGCCGAATTGCGTTCGGCCGCCTGTGATCCCGAGACGACGCCGGAGCGCCGCATGCGCGCGGCGAAGCAGCTGGCACGGTTGGCCGACGCCGGGGTGCGTGGCGCGCACCCCGACGACTGGTACGGCACCGCCGAGCTCTCCTCCACGAATCCTCTGTGGGACAGCGAGGACGGGGCCATCTCGCTCTCGCCCTCCACTGTCGATCAGCTCAAAACCTGCCCGCTGCGCTGGGCGCTGGAACGCCACGGCGGCAGCGACGGCGAGAACCCGCACGCGCTCAAGGGCAATCTGGTGCACACCCTGGTGCAGGCACTGGCCGGGCAGGTCAACGAGGACCAGGTCAAGCAGGCCCTGGCCAAGGCATGGAAGAAGATCGACCCCGCCGCCCGCGACGGCGAGAACTGGCATTCCCGCGCGGAGCTGCGTCGCACCGAGACCATGGTCGACACCTTCCTGGCCTGGCTGCGCAATACCCGCGACGAGCTCACCGCCATCGGCGTCGAGGTGCCGGTGGACTGCGTGCTGCCCGCGCGCGGCCCGAACGAACAGCCGGTGCGGATCAGCGGCCGGGTGGACCGGGTGGAGCGAGATGCCCTGGGCCGCTTCGTGATCGTCGATGTGAAGACCGGTAAGACGCCGATCTCCAAGCAGGCCGCACAGGATCACGCGCAGCTGGCCACCTATCAGGTCGCCGCCGCGGAGGGCGCGCTCGGCGAGGGTGAGCCCGGCGGCGCGCGCCTGGTGTACGTGGCCAAGCCCAGCAGCAAGGAGGGCGCGACCCAGCGCATGCAGTTGCCGCTGGACGCCGAAGGCATCGAGACCTGGCGCACCGCCATCCATGACGCCGCCGACGCCTCCAAGGGGCCGAGCTACCTGGCCATGCGCAATGACGGCTGCCGGCACTGCAAGGTGGCGGGCAGCTGCCCGGTCCAGGACACCGGTCGGCAGGTGACGGACGAGTGAACGCGGGTCCGCGTGCCGACGGCGAGGGCGGCATCGACCCGCGTCAGCTCGCCGACGCGCTGGGCCTGCCGCCGCCCACCGACGAACAGGCCGCCGTCATCGCCGCCCCGCCCGGGCCGACGCTGGTGGTGGCGGGCGCGGGTGCGGGCAAAACCGAGACCATGGCCGCCCGCGTGGTCTGGATGGTGGCCAACGGGCTGGTCGAACCCGAACAGGTGCTCGGCCTCACCTTCACCCGAAAAGCCGCCCAGCAGTTGACCACTCGCATCCGCACCCGCCTGGCCCGGCTGGCTGGCGCACCGGTCGTACGCGATATCGACCCGACCGGCCGGTTGCGCGGCCTCCTCACCGCCTCCGAACCGGAGATCAGCACCTACCACTCCTACGCGGGCCGCCTGCTCACCGAATACGGCCTGCTGCTGCCCGTCGAACCCACCGCCACCCTGCTCACCCAGACCCAGCTCTGGCAGCTCGCCTACCGCGTCGTCTCCACCTGGGACGGCGACCTCGACACCGACCGCAGCCCCGTCGGCGTCACCGAAGCCGTCCTGGCCCTCTCCGGCCAACTCGCCGAACACCTGGTCCAACCCCACCAATTGGCCACCGCCCACCTGGAATTGGAAAACCTGGTCCACACCCTCCCGGCGGGCCCCCGCCAAAAGGGCGGCCCCAAGAAAACCCTCCTCGACCTCCTTGAGGCCCAACACGAACGCGTCGCGCTGCTCCCCCTGGTAGACCGCCTCGCCGAAGAACTCCGCCGCCGCGGCGCGTTGGATTTCGGTGCCCAGATGTCCCTTTCGGCCCGCCTCGCCGCTACTCACCCGGAAGTCGGAGCCGCGGAACGCGACCGCTTCCGCCTCGTGCTGCTGGACGAGTACCAAGACACCGGCCACTCCCAACGCATCCTGCTCTCCTCCCTCTTCGGCGCGGCCGCCCCTGCGGCCCTCGAACCCGGTGAACCGACGGGCGACCGGCAGCCGCTGGCGGTGACGGCGGTGGGCGATCCGATGCAGTCCATTTACGGGTGGCGTGGGGCGTCGGCGGCCAACCTGCCGCGGTTCGCGACCGACTTTCCCAGTGCGCCAGGGGTTCCCGCGCCAATTCTGCCGTTGCTGACCAGCTGGCGGAATCCGCCCGAGGCGTTGGATCTGGCGAATCTGGTGTCGGATCCGTTGCGGGAGCGGGCGGCTCGGGGTGGGGGTGTGACGGTCGACGCGCTGCGGCCACGGCCGGATGCCACCGCTGGGACGGTGGCTTTGGCGCTGGCGGAAGACGTTGCGGTGGAACGGGACTGGGTGGGGGAGCGGATCGCGGCCGAGTGGGCGGCGGCAGCCGACGACGACCGGCCGCCACCCACCTCGGCGGTGCTGGTGCGGCGGAACGCGGATGCCGCGCCATTGGCGGAAGCGTTGCGCGCACACGGATTGCCCGTGGAGATCGTGGGTTTGGGCGGGCTGCTGCACACTCCCGAGGTCGCCGACATCGTCGCCACGCTGCGGTTGATCGCCGACCCGTCGGCCGGTAGCGCGGCGGTGCGGATTCTGACCGGTGCGCGCTGGCGCATCGGCGTCTCCGATATCGCGGCGCTGTCGCGGCGCGCCCGCACGCTGTCCATCCGGCGGCCCGCCGGGCAGACCGATGCCATCACCGACACCGCCACGCTGAACGAAGCATTGCGTGAGGTCGCGCCCGAACCTGCCGAGAAGGCCGGTCTCGGCGACGCCATCGCGGATCCCGGTGAGCCGGAAGAGTATTCGACGCAGGGCTTCGCGCGCATCACGGCGCTGGGTCGCGAGTTGTCGGCCCTGCGCGAGCGCGCCGGGCAGCCGCTGGCCGAATTGGTCGCCGATGTGGAACGCACCATCGGTGTCGGCGTGGAGACCCAGACCCGCCGCGCGCATGCCGCCGCCGGCCGCGAACATCTCGACGCCTTCGCCGAGGTGGTGGCCGGCTACTCCGCCGACCACCGCTCCTCGCTATCCGGCCTGCTCGACTTCCTCGCCGCCGCCGAAGAGGTCGAAAACGGTTTGGAGCCGGGCGAAGTCGAGGTCGCGCACGACCGCGTGCAGGTGCTGACCGTGCACGCCGCCAAGGGCCTGGAATGGGAGGTGGTCGCCGTCCCGCACGTGGTCGACGGCACCTTCCCTTCCGGCACCGGCACTGCCACCTGGATGGGCGCGCTCGCCGAACTCCCCACCATGCTGCGCGGCGACCGTGAGCAGGAGGACGCCACCGACGGCGTCCCGGTGCTCGACCTCGCCGACCTCTACGACCGCGCCGACCTCGAGAACGCACTCGAACAACACAAGAAGGCGCTCGCCGCTCGCCGCCTCGACGAGGAACGCCGCCTGTTCTACGTGGCGCTCACCCGTACCGAACGCGCCCTGTTCGTTTCCGCCCACTACTGGTCGGAGACCGGCTCGAAACCCAAGGGGCCCTCGGGTTTTCTGCTCGAGCTCAAGCATGAGACGGAGGCCCCGGGCTCGTCGCTGGCCCGCACCGTCCGCATCGACCGCTGGGACGACCCGCCGCTGCCCGACACCGTCAACCCGTTCACCGACAATCCGCAGACCGCCGGGTGGCCCCGCGACCCGCTCGGTTCCCGCCGCGAATTCGTCGAGGAGGGCGCGGAACTGGTGAAGTCCGCGCTGACCGGCCTGCGCGACGAGGCCCGCCCGCAGCAGACCGAACTCGACTTCGGCCCCGAATTCGGCGGTGCCCCAGCCGAACCCGACGTCGTCGACGACGAGGACGACGAGGGCTGGGCCGAGGACGTCAGCGCCCTCATCGCCGAACACCTCGCCGCCGAACAAGCCGTGCGCGAGATCGAACTGCCCGGCCAGCTGGCCGCCACCGCCCTGGTCGACCTGCGCGCCGACCCCGCCAAACTGGCTGCGCGCCTGCGCCGCCCACTGCCCTACCCGCCCAGCCCCTACACCCGCCGCGGCACCGCCTTCCACGCCTGGCTGCAACGCTGGTTCGCGGGCACCCGCCTGCTCGGCTTCGAGGAGCTGCCCGGCGCGGCCGATATCGCCGACACCGACACCGACCTGATGCGCCTGCAGGAGGCGTTCCTGGCCTCCCCGTGGGCCGACCGCAACCCGGTCGAGGTCGAGATCTCCTTCGAAACCACCCTCGCGGGCACCGTGATCCGCGGCCGCATGGACGCCGTCTTCCGCCGCCCCGACGGCACCTGGGTCGTCGTCGACTGGAAGACCGGCGCCGAACCCTCACGCGCCGAAGAGGATTCGGTCGCCATCCAGCTCGCCGTCTACCGCCTGGCCTGGGCCCGGCTCGAGGCCGCCCGCACCGGCACCCCCGAAGCCGACATCCTCGCCGACACCGTCGCCGCCTTCCACTACGTCCGCACCGGCCGCACCATCGCCCCCGAACACCTCCCCGGCCCAGCCGAACTCGCCGCCATCATCACCACCGCGGCCCCCCGCCGCCTCCCACCCACCCCACCCCAACCCCCACTCCCACCCGACCCCGACGAGGACGACCCCGGCCCACCCGAGCCCACCGACGTCGAAATGCTCCGCCCCGCCGACCTTTCGACCCGACCCGAACCCATCGCCACGCCCGCGGACGAGCCGCCCCCGGACCCGGCGGCATGGGATTTCGAACCCCCGCCGGACCCCGAGTCCCTGCCGCCGGATCTGCACGATTGATCGTGGTGCCACGGGATGACGTGCGGATCCGTGCCGGGTTGTCGGGCGAATCCGGCGTGGCCCGGTAGTCTCCGGACCTGTGCCGCAGCCAGAACCCTTGACCGTGTCGACTTCCCGAGTGAGCGGTGATTCGCGTGTTCGGTGATTCGGCGCGCGGTCTGGGCAATCTGAACGATCGGCCCGACTTCGCGCTGGTCGGCATCCTGCGGGTCCCGACAGCCCAGTCCAGCCCCTGGTATTCGCTGGCGCGACGGCTGGGTCTGGCGGTGCTGCTGCTGGTGCTGGCCACCGCCGTGGTCTACATCGGGCGCGACGGCTATCACGACAATGCCCGTGACCGTATGGGTTTGCTCGATGCCGCGTACTACGCGACGGTGTCGTTGTCCACCACCGGTTACGGCGACATCACACCGGTCACGCCCACCGCGCGGCTGATCAATATTCTCGTCGTCACGCCACTGCGGGTGCTGTTCCTCATCGTCCTGGTCGGCACCACCCTGTCGGTGCTCACCGAACGGTCCCGGCAGGCGTTCAAGATTCAGCGATGGAGGCACACCGTGCGCAATCACACCGTGGTGGTCGGCTACGGCACCAAGGGCCGCACCGCCGTGGACGCCATGCTGGCCGACGGCGTCCAGCACGGCGACATCGTGGTGGTCGACACCGACCAGCAGGTCCTGGAATCCGCGGCCAACGCGGGCCTGGTGACCGTGCACGGCTCGGCCACCAGGTCGGATGTGTTGCGGCTGGCCGGAGTTCAGCACGCCGCGGCGCTCGTGGTCGCCACCAACCGAGACGACACCGCGGTCCTGGTCACCCTCACCGCCCGCGAAATCAATCCCAAGGCAAAGATTTCCGCCGCCGTCCGCGAAGCCGAGAACACGCATCTGCTGCGGCAGTCCGGCGCGGACTCGGTGGTCGTCTCCTCCGAGACCGCAGGCCGCCTGCTCGGCATCGCCACCACCACCCCCGCCGTCGTCGACATGATCGAGGACCTGCTCACCCCCGAGGCCGGCTTCGCCATCTCCGAACGCGACGTGGAGACCGAGGAAGTCGGCGGCTCCCCACGCCACCTGCGCGACATCGTGCTCGGCGTGGTCCGCGAGGGCCGGCTCATCCGCGTCGGCGACCCCGAGACCGACGCCCTCGAAACCGGCGACCGACTCCTCTATCTGCGCCGCGTCCAAGGCTGACCACCACGCCCGTCTAGTCTCGGGAGTGTGTCAGGTTTCCAGCTGAATGCTGTTCCGGTGCTTTCCCGTACCACGCTCGACCGCGCCGAGGATCTACGCGCCGACGAGCAGGCCCTCAAAGAGGGCTGGGCGCAGGCGAAACTCCTCCGCATGAACAGGCGCGGCCAGGTCCGCATCGACAACGGGACCGTGGTGCTCGAGCCCGCGCTCACCCTCGCCCCCGAACGCACCCCCGAGGCCGTCTTCCTCGGCGTCGACGACGGCACCCACCTGTGGGCCGTGCGCGACAACGCGATCGAGGGCACGCTGGTCGACCTGCGCGCCTACGGCACCAGCCTGGAACTCGACGATTTCGGTCTCGGCCTGCTCGCCACCGCCATCGCCCTGCTGAACTGGCACGACAAGGCGGCCTACAGCGCGGTCGACGGCACCCCCACCACATCGACCAACGGCGGCTGGTCGCGCACCAGCGAAACCGGGCACGAGGACTTCCCGCGCACCGACCCCGCGGTCATCTGCCTGATCCACGACGGTGGCGACCGCGTCCTGCTGGGCCGCCAGAACTCCTGGCCCGAGGGCCTGTTCTCGCTGCTCGCAGGATTCGTGGAGGCGGGGGAGTCCCTCGAGCGCTGCGTCGAACGCGAGATCAAGGAGGAGGTCGGGGTGGATGTCACCGACATCCGCTACCTGGGCAGCCAGCCCTGGCCGTTCCCGCGCTCGCTCATGCTGGGCTTCGCGGCCGTGGCGGACCCGGAACAGCCGGTGGCCTTCCACGACGGCGAGATCGTCGAGGCGTACTGGTTCACCCGCGACGAGGTGCGCCAGGCGCTGGCCGCGGGTGCGTGGGGCCGCAAGGAGTCCGACGAGCTCGTCGGCACCGACCGCAAACTGCTGCTGCCGGGGTCGATCTCGATCGCCCGGACCATCGTCGAATCCTGGGCTGCCGCAGTCTGATCCGGGTCAACCGGGTCTGATCAGGACGACAGGAAGCCGCACACCCCTCGGTGTGCGGCTTCCTTGTTTTGTCTCGGGGAGGCTCAGCCGATGGCGGCGAGCGCTTCCTTCACCTGTGCCAGGCTCGGATTGGTGGCGGTCGAGCCGTCCCGGTACTTGATCGTCGGCACCACATGGTTGCCGTTGTTCACGCTGCCGACGAATTCGGCGGCCTCCGGGTGGTCCTCGATGTCGATCACCTCGTAGGTGATTCCGGCCTCGTCGAGCTGGGTCTTCAGCCGACGGCAGTAGCCGCACCAGGTCGTCGAGTACATGGTCAGGTCGGTTGCAGTCACGAGTCGTGCAACATACTCCCGCCTGATCGTGTTCCCCCCGGCGGGCCCACTGTGAGCCGATCGATGATCAGGGGTTGACGGAAGAATAGTAAGCGCACATACTATTCTCATGACGCAGATCGCAGCAGCCACCGCCACCTCGACCGCCACTCCCGCCGCCTTCTTCACCAAGTGGGCCGACATGGCCACCTGGCCGGAGTGGAACCAGGACACCGAATGGGTCCGCCTCGACGGCGAATTCGTTCAGGGCGCGACCGGAGTCCTCAAGCCCAAGGGTGGCCCCAAGACCAAGTTCGTCGTCACCAAGCTCACCGACACCGAATTCATCGACTCGTCCAAGTTGATCGGCGCGCGGCTGATCTTCGCCCACGAGGTCACCGTCGCCGACGGCATCACCACCGTCACCGTGCGGGTTTCCTTCGAAGGTCCGCTGCGCGGCCTGTGGAACAAGATCATGGGCAAGGATCTCGCCGCCTCCCTGCAGCGCGACGTCGACGCGCTGGTCGCCGCCGCCGAGGCGGTGCTGGTATGACCAGGTACTGGCTCGGGGTCGTCTCCCGCGACCACGTCCGCCGCGGCGTGGAACTCGGCTTCGCGCAGGCCAATCACGGCAAACGCACCGCCGTGGAACGCATGACCGCCGGCGACGGACTCGTCTACTACTCACCCCGCACCGGCATGCGCGAGGGCGAACCGATCAAGTCCTTCACCGCCCTCGGCACCATCGCCGAGGGCCCGGCCTGGCAGGTCGAAGAACAGGGCGGCTGCTTCCGCCCGTGGCGGCGCGCGGTCGACTACGACCGCGACGCCCGTGACGTTCCGATCGACGATCTGCGCACCGAACTCGACCTGACCAGCGTCCCCAACTGGGGCATCGTCTTGCGACGCGGCCTGATCGAACTCTCCGAGCACGATTTCGAACTCATCTCCCGCGCTATGGTCGGCCAGTGACGAATGGCGGACTGCACACCGAATTCGAGGACGCCGACGAAAGCCCCGGTCTCTTGCTCTGGCAGGTGACCAATCGCTGGCAGGCCGCGCAGCGCGCGGCCCTCGCCCCCTTCGACCTGACCCACGTTCAATTCGTCTTGCTCGCCGCCTTGACCTGGCTCACCGGCCACTCCGCCGGTGACCCGGTCACCCAGCGCGACATCGCCGACCAGGCCGCCACCGACCCCATGATGACCTCCCAGGTGCTACGCACCCTGGAACAAAAGGGCCTGTTGGAACGCCGCGACCACCCCTCCGACAAACGCGCCAAATCCCTGGTCCCCACCGAATCCGGTGCGGCCCTGGTGAATCGGGCCATCGGCGCGGTGGAAGCCTGCGACCGCGAATTCTTCGCCCCGCTGGGGGAGCGCACCGGCCGCTTCACCGCTGCGCTCCGCCAACTGCGAGACCGCGACTCCGAGAGCTGAGCTCAGCTCACCCGCATCGGCTCATTGATGGTGGTGAAGTACTGGACGGCGGCGGCGATCGCGATCGGGGTGCTGATCAGGATCGTCCCGGCGACACTGCCCAGGACGCCGAGGGCGATGACCCCCGCCATACAGCCGATGACCGCGGCCGGCAGAAACGGGCCGAACAGACCGATCAGGGTGGCCGAGGCGATGCCCGCGCCCGCGAGGCCGCCGAGGACACAACCGACGGCCGCGCCACCGAGTGCCCCGCCGAGCGCGCCGATCGACAAGCCCAGGCCGATGGTGCTGGTCATGCGGTTCCAGGCGTCCTGCTCGCGATCGTAGGGACTGTCCCAATCCGCCTTGTCCTCGAACGGCATGGCCACCGGTTTGTATACCGCCCGGGTCATATCCAGGGCGGGGGTGAGGGTGGCGGTGCGGCCGGTGATGCTCGCGTCGATCGGGAACTCGAAATCGTCGACGCGGAAGGCCAATTCGGTGCCGGTGAGGACGGTGCCGTCGTCGGCGCGGATGGTGAAGGTGCCGTCCTCCACGGCCATCGAGCCGCCATCGGTCACGATGACGGCGGAGTTGTCCCGGATGTGGGCGTTGAAGCCGATCACATCGGGGTCGGGGGAGTTCGCGGCCGCCGGGGCGGTCATGGCCAGTGACGTGGAGATGAAGGCCGCGACCGCGGCCAGGGTATTGATTCTCATCGGAATGATCCTTGAATCGCGTTGTCCGGCAGCGGTATCGGCCACGGCCGGATCCATGGCTGCATACGCGTCCGGCGGTCCGCGCGCATGCGGCGGCACCACCTCGCAAGAAATGGGGAGAGGCGAAAAGATCAGACGTGTGCGAGGCGCGGGGGCGCACGACCGTACAGCGCCGCGACACCGAAAATGCGCAGAATGACACGGTCACGGTGAATCGTGAACGGCCGCAGTGCTTCCGGAATGGCGGGCGGGTGATAGCGCAGCGGCAGCGCACGCGACAGGGCGGCACTCGCGAACCGGTAGGCGGCCTCCATGCCGCAGATCACCAGCGCCAAAGCGATGGCGGCGCACAGGTGCACGAGCATCGAGGTCGTCGACGGCCACAACTCGTGGGTGCGCGCGTGACCGGATTCCAGGCCGATCACCACGTGTCCGAGGGTCTGCCCCAGGATCAGCGCGACGATGAGGCCGAGGCGGCTGCGGCGCACTGGGCCCCAGCCGGTGACCAGCGCGCCGACCCCTGCCGACGACAGGGCGAGCAGTGGCACCGAAATCAGGTTCGGGCTCGCGGTCTCCACCGACCAGCCGTGCACCGCCACCGCCCCCGAGACCGACCCGGCCGCCAGCCCGCGCAGTCCTGCGCTGGTCCGGTCGGCCGCGGTGAGCATTCTTGAATGCTAATCGGTAGCTGAAAATCTCGCAGGATGAGGAATTGACTCAACTTGCCAATTTTGGTGCAGTTGAAGCCTGTATCAAACGCTCCTTTTGCGAGAGCTATTGATTTGCGGATGTGCTGCCATGGTGGGATGCACGCCGCCGCGGCCGGTCCGGGCCGGAGCCGTTGCGCCACTTGCCCGCCGACCACGTCTCCCACAGCAGCGGCCAGATCACCAGCACCGCCACCGCGCAGACCAGCGGCAGCGCGGTGAGATGCGACGCGGCGAACCCGAGGGCCACGGCCAGCACCGCGCAGGGCAGCGGCCAGATCAGCTGTCGCCGCCAGCCTCCACCGCTGCGCACGCCGCTCAACCCGACAACCACGAAATAGGCTGCGGCACCGCCACACAGCGCCCAGCCGACCCCGGTGCTCAGATGCCCGTGCGCGTGCCCCATGGCCAGACCCAGCCCGGCGGCTAGGGCGGCCAGGCCGCCGGTGATGCCGCAGTGGGTGAGCATGATGCGCTGCCAGGGCTCGCCCTCCGCGGTGCCGGTTTCGGCGATCAAGCGCGGCACGAAGCCGAACAACAGGGTGAGAGCCCACATCCCGGCCAGGATCACGAAGGCGGCGAAGGCCAGGCCCAGGACCGCGGCGGTCCAGGACTGGTCGCCGAGAGCGGTGATGATGCCGATGACCCCCTCGCCGAGCACGATGATCACGAACAGGCCCAGGCGTTCACCCAGGTGCGCCGGATCAGCGTGCAGCGCTTCCATTGTCGGTACTCGGTCCGGGTCGAAGCGCTCCGGATCGAAGCGTGGGTTCTGCTGGAAGCGGCGGATTCCGGCTTGCAACCGCTTGCGGGCCTCGGCCAGCACCTGATCGCCGCTCACCGCGAACATGATCCACAGATCCAGGGCCAGACCGGCCACCCACAGCCAGTACTTCGCCGGTTCGGGCACCCACAGCGAGATGATCCACGGGTACACGCCGATGGTGAGTTGGACCGCAGGCCAGTCGACCACGATCTTGCCGCGCCCCCAGAGGTGTTCGGAGCCCAGCCGCACCAGCACGTAGACCGCCGCGAAGGTGGTGGAGTGCCGGTCCGGGATGCCGGGCACGGCCGCCGCCATCAGGCCCAGGCCCAGCATGGCGGTCAGCATCAGTGGTACTCGTGTCTGGTCACGTGCGATATTGCCGTACAGCGTGACGCAGGCCCACACCATCCAGAAGGCCAGGAACAGCACCAGATACAGGCCGAAATCGCCGAGCGATGGCCCCCGGTGCAGCAGGTGGGTCAGCGACCCGATCCCGGCCACCGCGACCAGGTCGAAAAACAGCTCTATCCAGCTGGCATGGCGCTCGTGGGTTTCCGTCGTCTCGGCGCAGTTCGCCTCAGGTGTCTCATCGACCACAGCAGCACGCTAATCCGACCGACCGGATCGCACCCACTTTCCAAGCCGCCACGCCGAGGCCCGGCCCGCCTGTCGGAGGGCGCTGTCATGATGGAGCCCGTGACTGCCGCGCCCACCCAGACCCCGCTCCGGCTCGACGACCTCGACGCCGAGCAGGCCGCGGCCGTACGCGCGCCCCGGGGACCGGTGTGCGTCCTGGCAGGCGCGGGCACCGGCAAGACCCGCACCATCACCCATCGCATCGCGCACCTGGTCGCCGCCGGACATGTGCGGGCAGATCAGGTGCTGTCGGTGACGTTCACCGCCCGCGCGGCGGGTGAGCTGCGGAATCGGTTGCGCGCCTTGGGTTTGAGTGGTGAGGCCGGGCAGGTTCAGGCCCGCACCTTTCACGCCGCGGCGCTGCGGCAGCTGAAGTACTTCTGGCCCCAGGTCGTCGGTGACGTGCCGTGGCGGCTGATCGACGGCAAGTTCCCCATCGTCGCGCAGGCCGCCGGGCGCGCGGGCCTGCCCACCGATACCGACAGCCTGCGCGACCTGATCAGCGAGATCGAATGGGCCAAGGGCTCGCTCATCGCGCCCGAGGACTACGCCGGCGAGATCGGCCGCCGTCACCGCGACGCGCCCTACGACGCCAAGAAGGTGTCGGCGGTCTACACCTATTACGAGGCGCTCAAGACCACACCCGACGGTCTGCTGCTCGACTTCGACGACCTGCTGCTGCACACCGCCGCCGCGCTCGAGGACTACACCTCGGTGGCCGAGGAGTTCCGCGGCCGCTACCGCAGCTTCGTGGTCGACGAGTATCAGGACGTCACCCCGCTCCAGCAGCGGGTGCTCGACGCCTGGCTGGGTGATCGCGACGATCTGACCGTGGTCGGCGACGCCAACCAGACCATCTACTCCTTCACCGGGGCCAGCCCCACCCATCTGCTCGACTTCTCCCGCCGTTTCCCGGACGCCACCGTGGTCCGTCTCGAACGCGACTACCGCTCCACCCCACAGGTGGTGTCGCTGGCCAACCGGGTGATCGGCGCGGCTCGCGGTCGCATCGCGGGCACCCGGCTGGCCCTCATCGGCCAGCGCCCCGACGGACCCGAACCCACCTTCGCCGAATTCGACGATGAGCCCGCCGAGGCCGCCGCGGTGGCCAAGGCGGTCGCCAAACTCCTCGGAAACGGTGTTCCCGCAGCGGAAATCGCGATCCTCTACCGCATCAACGCGCAGTCCGAGGTATACGAGCAGGCGCTCACCGAAGCGGGCATTCCGTATCAGGTGCGTGGCGGCGAGGGGTTCTTCAACCGGCCCGAGGTGCGGCAGGCGGTCTCCGCGCTGCGCACCGCCGCCAACCGCGATGATCTCCCCGATGCCCGCGGCGACAAGCTCGTCACCCTGGTCCGCGCGGCCCTCGCGGGCGTCGGGTTGACCAAGGAAGAGCCCGTCGGCGTGCAGGCGCGGGAGAAATGGGCCTCGCTGGTGGCGCTGGTCCAGCTCACCGAGGAACTCGCCGAACAGGAACCGGAACTCGACCTGAGCGGTCTGCTGCGGGAACTGGCAGCCCGCGCCGAGGCCCGGCACCCACCGACCGTGCAGGGCATCACCCTCGCCTCGCTGCACGCGGCCAAGGGCCTGGAATGGGACGCCGTGTTCCTGGTCGGCCTGGCCGACGGCACGCTGCCGATCCAGCACGTACTCGGGCCCGACGCAACGGTTTCCGACGAGTCCGCGCTGGAGGAGGAACGCCGCCTGCTCTACGTCGGCGTCACCCGCGCGCGCGAGCACCTCCAATTGTCCTGGGCGCTGGCGCGTTCCGCGGGCGGGCGCAAGGTGCGTCGGCGTTCGCGCTTCCTCATCGGCCTGGTCCCCGACGATTCCCCGGCCTCCCGCATCGCCGCTCACACCACCGACCGCAAGGCCGGTCCCAAGCGGGTGCACCCGACCTGCCGCATCTGCGGCCGCCCGCTGCTCAACACCCAGGCCACCATGCTCGGCCGCTGCGCCCGCTGCCCCGCGGACGTCGACGTCGAACTGCTCACCGCACTGCAGGATTGGCGTCGTGAGAAGGCGGACGCGCAGAAGCTGCCACATTTTGTGGTGTTCAGCGATACGACCTTGACCGCCATCGCCGAACAGCGGCCGACCGACGATCGGGCACTGGTGGCGATCCCGGGCATCGGGGCCAAGAAGCTGCAGACATACGGGGCGGACGTGCTCGCGATCGTTCGCGCGCGGCTCCGCGACTCTTCCTAGTCCTTACCGGAAATGTGGGCAAGCCCCTAAAAGCGCAGGTCAAAAATAGGTTGTGTGCATCCGTATGACTACCTAGTGTGTTTCTCATGCACCGGGGAAGAACCCGTGTGCACAAGCACTGATCGCAACGAGTGAAGGAGGGAGGCAGACCAATGAACAACACCGTGAACAGCATCGTGACCGGCAATATCGCCGGCAGTTTCGCGACGTCACCTGTCATGTCCATGGCCTCCGCCTCCCGGGGGATCCTCGCATTGCAGGGGATTCGTATGTCCGGCGTGAGCGCCGATCTTGGTCTTCAGGTCTTTGCAAGCAAAGCCCAAGCGGATCAGCAGATCGTGATCAAGCAGGACAAGCCCAAGGGTGACTGGCAGTCGGCAGCCGTTTATGCGGCCGTCGAAGCCACGGCAGTCCTGGCCGGAACCGAGCGTCCGGTCCATCTGCCGGCAGTCCGCCCCCACACCACCGACCCAGCGACCGTGATCAGGAGTCGACACCGAAGTCGACTCAGGTAGGGAACTCTTCCCAGACCTCCTGGCCACGGATCGCGAAAAGCGAAACCGTGGCCATTGTTTTATCGGCCTCCAGCCACTTCGGCACCGGTTTCGCGCAACCCGAACGACCGAAGCACGAGCTGAAGGAGCCCGACGTGTCTACCACCACGGTCATCCGTGAACGAGTGACATGCCGCAACACCGTGGCCAACACGACTTCCCGCACCCGCCGGGTCGTCACCATCACCCTGCCTTGCCGAGCCGGTAACCCGGATCTGTGGTTCGCCGAGGCCCCCGCCCAGCTGGAAGAGGCGAAGGCGCTGTGCGCTTCCTGCCCGATCCGCCAGACCTGCCTGACGGCAGCCCTGGATCGCGCTGAGCCGTGGGGTGTTTGGGGCGGTGAGATCTTCGACCAGGGTGTCGTGATCGCCCGCAAGCGCCCGCGTGGCCGCCCGCGCAAGGTCGCGGTGGCATGATCGCCCCGGCTTCCGGGGGAACAGAACGCAGACGACCCGCTTACCTGCCGGTAAGCGGGTCGCTTTGCGTCAGAACGACTT
The DNA here is from genome assembly GCF_042753865.1 of Nocardia sp. NPDC059240. NCBI lineage: Bacteria > Bacillati > Actinomycetota > Actinomycetes > Mycobacteriales > Nocardiaceae > Nocardia > Nocardia sp. NPDC059240. Next base: position 56,805 of record NZ_JBHZAC010000007.1, read on the forward strand.
TCGTGCCGCCAGCTGTCGGGGTGTCAGCTTGCGGCGGTGAGGGTTTCGGCGTAGCCGGGGACCCAGTCGTGCATGAGTTTCATGAAGGGGACGGTGGCGTCGAGTTGGGCGCAGATGCCGACCGAGCCGCCGAGGACTCGGAAGATCATCACGTGTTCGGCCGGGAGTTGGAGGGAGCGGGCCGTTTTCATCATTTCCGAGTTGGAGATGTCGGTGGCCTTGCCGGCGACCCGCTGCATCCACTTACGCGTGAAGTGGAAGGTCTCGGTCTTGATGGGGTCGGTGAAGGGGCGGAGGTAGGACTGGATTTCCTCGCGGCTCACCGTTTTTCCGGGGATGACCCAGCCGTTGTCGTGCAGCAGGGCGGTCAGTTCCTCGAAGCGGCCCTCCACCTCGTAGGCCACCAGCTCGCCCAGGATCTTGGGGAAGCCGTTGGGCAGGGGAGCGCAGGCGCCGTAGTCGATGACCGCGAGGCGGCCGTCCTCGAGCACCATGAAATTGCCCGGGTGCGGGTCGGCGTGCAGCAGGCCCGCGATCGCCGGTGAGCTGAAATGGAATTCGCCCATCAGGGTGGCGGTGCGGTTGCGCAGTTCGACCGTGCCCTCGGGATCCTCCATGCCGCGCTGGATGATCTTGGAGACCGGGGTGGCATTGTCCAGCCATTCGGTGACGATCACCTTGGGCGCGCTCGCCACCACCTTCGGCACCAGGAAACGCGGGTGCCCGTCGAAGGCCTTGGCGAACTGCCGCTGATGCCCGGCCTCGATGCGATAGTCGAGCTCCTCCTCGGTGCGCTCGCTGATCTCCGCCAGCACCGGCTTGACGTCCGCGCCGGGAATGACGGCGCTCATCATGCCCGCCATGCGGTTGAGCGTCTTGAGATCGGCGCGCAGCGCCTCGTCCGCGCCCGGGTACTGCACCTTCACCGCGACCACCCGGCCGTCGGACCAGACGGCCTTGTGCACCTGGCCGATACTGGCCGAGGCGGTGGGCTCGTCGTCGAACTCCTGGAAGCGCTGCCGCCACCCGGTGCCCAGCTGCTGATCCAACTGGCGATGCACGGTGGCCGTCGGCATGGGCGGCGCGGCCGCCTGCAGCTTGGTCAGCGCCTCGCGATAGTGCTCGCCGAACTCCTCCGGGACGGCGGCTTCCATCACCGACAGCGCCTGGCCGAACTTCATGGCCCCGCCCTTGAGCTCACCGAGAACCGCGAACAACTGTTCGGCGGCCTTCTGATTGAGTTCGGCGTTGATCTCCTGTTTGTCTCCCCCGGCAAGTTTGCGGCCGAAACCCACGGCCGCCCGCCCTGCGATGCCGAGCGGAATCTTGGCCAGCTTGGCATTACGGGAAGAGCGCTTGCTCACAATCTCTGACACGTTCCCATCATGCCGATGTCCCAGACGGTGTGCCAGGAGAATTCGATGTTTGTTCGGGTCGCGAACGATAGTGGTTTTGGTCACAGTCATGCCTTTTCGCCACAACCGCAGCTGGGATGGGCGGGCCACGGCCGTCGATCCAGATGCGGTGCGTCCAGATCCAGTTCGAGCGTGGCGTTCAAGGTGGCCGGTGGCCGCGTGGCCGCGCCGACGGAAATGGTCTCGATCTCCTTGAGCGCCAAGGCCGCCGTCATCGCCACCCCGGCCGGGGAGGCGTACCCGGCGCGGCCCAGCAGCTGGGCGGCCAAGTGCGGCCAGGCCGGTTCGTAGTCGGTCCGGTACAGATCCGCGCAACGCAGACAACCGGTTTCGCCGGGCAGTACCAGCGGGCCGACGATGCCGCGGCCGTCGCGCACCCGGACCTGCAGGTGGGGGATGCGGCGGCGCATGAGTTCGGCGACCAGCCCCGGATCGGGGACCAGCGCATCGGAGAGCGCCAGGAGATCCGGCCGGTCGGCATCGAGGGTGTCCGTAGCCTGCCGATCGTGAGAATGCCCGCCCCGCAGGCCGATCCGCCGCAGACCTTCGAGCAGCGCGTCGGCGAGCGGGCCGCGCCCGTGGATCCGCACCGTCCGCAACCGGGAGCGCGGCTGATCGGAGGCCAGCAGGTCGGCGGCGATCATCCGGTCCAGCAGCTCCTGCACGGTCTCGGGGGCGAATCCCAATTCCCGCGCCTGCCAGAGGATCTCGGCCGTGCTGCGGGTCCCGTCCAGTAGCCGCAGCAGCGCGGGCACGGCCTCGACCGGGCCGGGTGGCTGCACGATCACCGCGGACTCCGGAGTCCACCCCAGCTGGATCGCGCCGTTCGGCCGCACCAGCACGGTGATTCGAGGATGCAGCAGTGGCCCACGGGTGCGTGGCCCGCGCGTGGCAGTCAGCGTCGTCATCTGTCCAGACTGCGCGCCCCCGGAAACGCGGAAACCCGCGAAAACGCTTGTTCATCAGCGCTTTCGCGGGTTATCCACAACTCTTATTTCGAGTCTTCCTCGCCGGAATCCTCGCCCTTGGCTTCCTTCTCGGCCCGCTCGCGTGCCTCTGTCTCGGCCAGCTGTGCCAGCGGATCGTCGAATACCGCCGTGCCACCGCCCAAGACGGAATCGATGAAGCCCGCGGGCGAGTCCATATCCGAGGAGTCGGGCAGCAGATCCGGGTGTGCCCAGACGCCGTCGCGCTTCTCCAGCCCGGCATCACCGGTCAGTCGCCGCCACAGCGCCGCGGCCTCACGCACCTTGCGCGGCCGCAGTTCCAGACCGACCAGCGTCGCGAAGGTCTGCTCGGCCGGGCCGCCGGTGGCGCGACGACGGCGCAGCGTCTCGGCCAGTGCGCCCGCCCCGGGCAGCCGATCGCCCACCGCGTCGGTGACCACGGTCTCGACCCAGCCCTCGATCAGGGCCAGCAGCGTCTCGAGCCGCTCCAGCGCCGCCTTCTGCTCCGGCGTGGTCTGCGGTTCGAAAGTGCCCTGCGACAACAGCTCTTCGAGCTTGGAGGGATCCTGTGCCAGGGTCATCGGGTCCAGGTTCGCCGCCGCCTGCTCGATGGCCGAGAAATCCATCTTGATGCCGCGCGCGTAATCCTCGACCGCGCCCAGCACCTGCTGGCGCAGCCACGGCACGTGCGCGAACAGCCGCTGATGGGCGGCCTCACGGGCGGCCAGGTAGACCAGGATCTCGCTCTCGGGCTGCTCGAGCCCGGCACTGAACTCCGAGATGGCCGCCGGCATCAGCGCGGCGGTGCCGTCGGGGCCCAGCGGCAGACCGATATCGGTGGAGGTCAAGACCTCCTTGGCGAGCTGCCCCAGCGCCTGACCCAGCTGCGAACCGAACGCGAGCCCGCCCATCTGCCCGAGCATCCCGAACATCGGGGCCGCGAACTCCTTGGCCTCGGCCGGGAGAGTGGCGGTCCACATGCCCGAAACCTGTTCGGCGACCGGATCACACAGCCGCTTCCAAGTGGGCAGCGTCTCCTCGATCCAGTCGTTGGCGGTCCAGGCGACGGTCTTGTTCGCGCCCGCCGGGAAGGTGGTGGCGGCGTCGAGCCACAGTTCCGCCAGGTGCGCGGCATCGGTGACCGCGCTCTGCGCGCCGGCGGAGACCGGCGTGACACTCGCGCCGAGTTGCTGGCGGGCCAGCCGTTTGGCGATGTCGTAATTGACGGGTCCGCTCTGCGCGCCCGGCTGGCCCATGTTGGAGAACATGGCGCCCAGCTGACTCAGCATCTGACCGAGTTGCGAGGGATCGAATCCGCCGCCGCCCTGACCCCCGATGGGGAATCCGAACGGGTTGTTCGCACCGGAACCGCTGGACTGATCTCCGGGCTTGCGCTCCGGATCGTCATCGCGATTCGAGAATCCGAACGGGAAATCACTCATACCCACTACGGTACTGGAGCCCCGGACCACGCGAACCGCCGAGCGGAGCGCGGCAATGGCCTCGATGACCAGTACCCTTGGCCGCGTGAACCGTCGGATAATCACCCTGCTCGCCGCTCTGATCCCGATTCTGGCGCTGGGCGTCGTGGGCAGTGTGGTTACCGTTCCGTTCGTCGCCCTCGGACCCGGGCCGACCTTCAACACGCTGGGCGAAGTCGAGGGCAAACAGGTCGTCGACGTGCAGGGAGCGCCGTTGAAACCGACCACCGGCAATCTCAATATGACGACGGTGTCCGTTCGCGATCGGCTGAATATCTTCGAGGCGCTGGGCCTGTGGATCGACGGTCAGCACGGTTTGGTGCCGCGCGCGGAGGTGTATCCGCCGGGACAGTCGCGTGACGAGGTAGACAAATCCAATCAGCAGCAGTTCAAGGATTCCGAGGACTCCGCGGAATTGGCGGCGCTGAACTATCTGAAGCTGCCGACCGAGGTCCGGCTGGTGAATGTGTCCGAGGACGGCCCGGCCAAGGAATTGTTGAAGAAGGACGACGAGATCGTCAGCATCGACGGCAAGGCGGTCGCCACGACCAAAGATGTTGTCACCGCGATCTCCTCGACCAAGCCGGGCACGCCCGTCCACCTGGTCGTGCGCCGGGACAATCAGGAGCAGAACGTCGAGATCCCGGTCGGCGCGCGTCCGGACGATTCCGGCAAGGGCTATCTCGGCGTCACCCCCAGCGAGTTCAGCAAGGGCCCGGTCAAGGTCGACTTCAATCTCGGCGAGATCGGCGGCCCCTCGGCCGGACTCATGTTCACCCTGGCCGTGATCGACAAGCTCACCACCGGTGACCTCTCCGGCGGCAAGTTCGTCGCGGGCACCGGCACCATCGACCCGGACGGCAAGGTCGGCCCGATCGGCGGCATCCAGTACAAGATGATCGCCGCCCACGACGCGGGCGCGGTGACCTTCATGGTCCCGGCCGCCAACTGCAACGAGGCCGCCCAGCGCACGCCGGACGGCCTGCGCCTGGTCAAGGTCGACAACCTGGCCGACGCGGTCCAAGCACTCCAGGACCTCAACGCCGGCAAGGAAGTTCAGGGCTGCAGCTAGCCCCGGTCGGTCAGCTCAGAAGTCGTCGGGGTCGTTCTCGAGGGTGTTGCGCAACGCCTCGACGAGGCCGGTGGCCAGGTCGGGGGCGGTGCGCAGCTCGAGGTCGCCGAACGGGTCCTCCTCGTCCTCGGCCGGACGGACCTGCAGCAGCGACAGCGAGGTGCCGTCGCGCAACACGCCCACGAACAATCGCGCGTCGCGACGCTCGGAGTGGGTGAGCGCGGCACGCCGGGCGGCCTCGTCGGCGGCCTCACGATCGGCCAGCAGCGGCGCGATGGCGTCGTCGAGGGTCTGCTCGGCATCGGGCGGCAGCACCACGATCTGCTGGGCCAGTACGCAACCCTCGACCGAGGCGGGCCAGCTGGTGGTGCCCAGGAATTCGTCCAGCGCCATGGCGTCGGCCTCCCCGGCGATGTCCACCGGGAACGGTTCCTGCGCAATGGGAGTCAGTGCGTTGTGGGCGTCCAGCTGATCCAGTAGTCCGGGTTCGGCCGCGACCAGGTCGGCCGTCGGGACCAGCGCGAACATCTGCGGCGGGCGGTCCCAGCCCTCGCCGTCGACATACTCCGCGACTTCCCGGATGGACCGGTACAGGGCCGACGCTGCCCACTGCTCTGGATTCACCCCGCAATCCTCGCATCGCTCCCAGTCGCTCCACGCGGCAGGTGTTGGGCCGCGCGGCGGGCGTTTTACGTAGAGTGGGGCGCGAACGGTCCCCTGGGACCAACTCGCATCATCGGACTGCGGCATTCCGGGCCGGGAAAACCCGGCGTGGAATGCCGCCGGACCCTGGGAGAGTGGCATCGTGGGCATGCGCCCCCCGACCGGCTTACCTTCGCTGTCCCGACGCAGTCGCATACTGCTCGTCACGGCTTTGGTGTTGGCGGCTCTGTTACTGGTCGGGCCTCGGCTCACCGACGCCTACACGAACTGGTTGTGGTTCGGGGAGGTGGGTTTCCGCAACGTCTACAACACCGTGTTGCTCACCAGGATCCTGCTGTTCCTGGTGGTCGCGATCGTGGTGGGCCTGATCATCTGGTCGGCGTTGCTGCTGGCCTATCGCTCGCGACCGGTGTTCGTGCCGACCAGCGGTCCCGGCGATCCGATCGCGCGCTACCGCACCACCGTGATGAGCCGGCTCAAGTTGTTCGGCATCGGTATTCCGGTGCTGATCGGTGTGCTGTCGGGTCTGGTCGCGCAGTCGAACTGGGTGACCGTGCAGCTGTTCCTGCACGGCGGCTCGTTCGGGCAGCAGGATCCGCAGTTCCACCTGGACATCGGTTTCTACGCCTTCGATCTGCCGTTCTACCGCATGGTGCTGAACTGGCTGTTCGTCTCCGTGGTGATCGCGTTCTTCGCGAACCTGGTGGCGCACTACGTGTTCGGCGGGTTGCGGCTGGCCGGGCGCGAGGGCGCGCTGAGCACCTCGGCGCGCGTGCAGTTGGCGATCATCGCCGGAATCTTCGTGCTGCTCAAGGCGGTCGCCTACTGGTTCGACCGGTACGCGCTGCTGTCGAGCACCCGCAAGGATCCGACCTTCTCCGGTGGTTCCTACACCGATATCAACGCGGTGCTGCCGGCCAAGCTGATCCTGCTGTCCATCGCGGTCATCTGCGCCATCGCCTTCTTCGCCGGAGTCGTGCTGCGCGACTTGCGGATTCCGGCCATGGCGGCGGCGCTGCTGGTGCTGTCGTCGGTGCTGGTGGGCGCGGTATGGCCGCTGCTGGTGGAGCAGTTCTCGGTGAAGCCGAACGCGTCCACCAAGGAGAGCGCCTACATCCAGCGCAATATCGACGCCACCCGCGTGGCCTACGGGATCACCCCCGACAAGGTGGATTACGTCGACTACAAGAGCGGCGGCCAGGTGTCCGCGGCGCAGGGCGTGGCCGATCAGCAGACCATCGGCAATACCCGGCTGCTGGATCCGAACCTGTTGACCGCCACTTTCACCCAGCGCAATCAGCTGCAGAACATCTACGGCTTCCCGGACACCCTGTCCATCGACCGCTACAACGTCGCCGGTGTGACCAGTGACTATGTGGTCGCGGCCCGTGAGCTGCAGCCGGCGAATCTGGCCGACAACCAGAAGGATTGGATCAACCGGCACACCGTGTACACGCACGGCAACGGCTTCGTCGCCTCGCCCGCGAACAAGGTGAACGCCGCGCCGCCGAACGATCCGAATCAGGCGCAGCAGTCCGCGGGCGGCGACGCCAGCGGAGGTTACGGCTACCCGGTGTTCTCGGTGCCGGGTCCGAACGGGACCGATCTGAAGACGGTCAGCGACCTGGGCACGCCCGTGGACCAGGAGGCCATCAAGGTCAACCAGCCGCGCATCTACTACGGCCCGCTGATCTCGAAGACCGATGCCGACTACGCCATCGTCGGCGCGAACAACCAGGCGCCGCGCGAATACGACACCAACGATTCGCAGTTCACCTACAACGGTGAGGGTGGCGTCCGGATCGGGAACTGGTTCAACCGGCTTGCCTTCGCGGCGAAGTACGCCGAGCGCAACATTCTGTTCTCGGGTGCCATCGGGTCGGATTCGAAGATCATCTTCAATCGCAATCCGCGCGACCGGGTCACCCAGGTCGCGCCGTGGCTGACCGCCGACGGCGATTCCTACCCGGCCGTGGTCAACGGCCGCATCCTGTGGATCGTCGACGCCTACACCACGCTCGACAACTACCCGTACGCGCAGAAGACGCCGCTCGACGGTGCGGTCGAGGACAGCATCGACCAGACCACGGGGCGTCTACTACCTCGTAAAGAGGTGTCGTACATGCGGAACTCGGTGAAGGCGACCGTCGACGCCTACGACGGCACCGTCACCCTGTACCAGGTCGACAAGACCGACCCGGTGCTGCGGGCCTGGAGCGCGGTCTTCCCCGGCACGGTGAAGTCCGAGGACGCCATCACCCCCGAGCTGCGCGCGCACTTCCGTTATCCGGAGGACCTTTTCAAGGTGCAGCGCGAGATGCTGGCCAAGTACCACGTGGATGATCCGCGAGAGTTCTTCGCGGGCAACGCCTTCTGGTCGGTGCCCAACGATCCGACCCAGGAGGGTGCGGCCGCCAGCGCGCATCAGCCGCCGTACTACGTGCTGATCGGCGATCCGAAGACGGGCAAGGCGCAGTTCAACCTGACCAGCGTGATGGTCGGGTACAAGCGGAACTACCTGTCGGCCTACATCCAGGCGCATTCGGATCCGGACAACTACGGCAAGCTGACGGTGCTGAAGTTGCCGGACTCGGCGGCGCAGGGCCCGGGCACGATCCACAACCAGATGACCAGCAATGGCAATGTGGCCTCGTTCCGAACCCTGTTGACCGGCACCAACGGCAACAAGCTCAAATACGGCAACCTGTTGGCGCTGCCGGTCGGCAACGGCGGCATCCTCTATGTCGAGCCGTGGTACCTGGAGCGCGCGACCTCCACCAACGCACCGTCTTTCGCGCAGCTGGTGAAGGTGCTGGTCAGCTACAACGACAAGATCGGGTACGGGTCGACCGTCAAGGAGGCGCTGGCCCAGGTCGGAGCCACCGACCTCGCCAATGCCGCGATCGATGTGCCCGGCACGGTGGTGACGCCGCCCGCTCAGGGTGGCGCGACGACACCACCGCCCACCACCCCGACGCCGCCCCCGGCGACCGGTTCGGCGGGTAAGGACGTGGCCGTCAAGCAGCTCGACGACGCCCTGAAGGCCGTCCAGGACGCCCAGAAGTCCGGCGACCTCGGACAATTGGGCAAGGCGCTGGAACAGCTGCAGACCGCGGTGAACAACTACGAGAAGCCGGGCAACTGACCCACTGAGGTCCGGCCCGACGTGAAGGCGCTGTCATCCCCTGGATGACAGCGCCTTTCGCATCTGCGGGGCGCACGGGAGTGGGTTCGGACAACCGTTTTCGCATGGCCGCGAAGCTGTGTCGAGCCAGCTGAGAAGCGTGGTGAGCCAAGGGCACCGGTAGCGCGCCGGGATCAGGGGCGGGGACGGCGGGTGGGGATGGCTGGCGGCGCGGTGGACTTCACGGTGGCGAGGACCGGGGTCGTTTCGAGAGTGTGGATGGCGTCGAAGGATCCGATGCGGTCGATCAGGTAGCGGTGCAGGGCGGCCGGGTCGGGGCACAGTGCCTCGGCGATCAGATTGGTGCGACCGGTGGTCGCGGCCACGAAGGCCAATTCGTTGTGGCGGGACAGGGATTCGGCGACCGCGTCGAGCTGCCCGGGGGCGACGGTCGCCCACAGCAGGGCGCGGGTGGTGACGCCGAGGGCACGGTCGTCGAGATCGACATCCAGGTAGAGCGCCCCGGCCGTGCGGAGATCCGCGACGCGGCGCGCCACCGTTGATTGCGACCAGCCGGTGACGGCCGCCAGGTCGGCGAGAGTGGCGCGGCCGTTGGAACGGAGCGCGGAGAACAGCGCGGCGTCGGCGGCCGAGACGGGCTTGGGCGCAGCGGCACGGGGTTTGGGCTCCGAGGTGCGGATCGGGCGGGCCGGATCGCGGGTGTCGTCGGCAGGGGTCGCCGTGTCCGAGTCGTCGGCGGCCACGGTATCGGCGTCGGAATGGTTGTCCGGCAAGAGTTTTCGGCGCTGAGATTCGTCGAGGACGGTGAGGCGTCCCGGCCACGCCGTCGGCCCGCCGACGTAGGTGTGCAGGACGTAGTGCGCCGAAATGCTGGTGATCGCTGAGGTTTTGGGCAGATCGTCCAGCAGTAGTGCCGGTGCGTCGGGGCCGGGGCCGTCGACGATGAGGAACACTTCGGTGCCGCCCGAGGTGAGCATCACCCAGCTGGTGTCGTCGCGGCGGGCCAAGGCGTCGGCGAGCTTGCGGGCGGTGGCGGGGGTGCAGGTCAGGCGGACCAGCCACTGGGTGGTGGCGGTTCGGCCCGGATCGGGCAGGCCGACCACGCGCAGACCGTGTTCGCCGCGCAGGCGGTGATAGCGGCGGGCGACGGTCTGGGTGGAGACGCCGAGCACCTCGCCGATGCGGCTGAACGGTGACCGGCCGTCGATGTGCAGGGCATGGACGAGACCGCGATCCACAGCATCAAGCATGGAAGAAATCATCGCAGATGCACGAGATCTAGCAGATATCACCGATGTCGCGGCGCTTTGTGGTCTGAATTCTCCGTCCCTCGCAGGATGAATGAAGCGGGAAACACCCGCCGATGATGAATGGAGTACCCCATGTTCCTCGTGACCGGAGCTACCGGAACTGTCGGCCGCGCGGTGGTCGATCAACTGCTGGCCGCGGGCCATCCGGTGCGGGCGATCAGCCGCCGCCCCGAGTCCGCGGAGCTGCCCGCGGAAGTCGAGGTGGTGCGCGCCGATTTGAGCGATCCGGGCAGCCTGCCCGCTGCGGTGTCCGATGCGCGTGGAGTGTTCCTGTCGACCGCGGGCCCCGAAATTCCCGTGCACGACGCGAATCTCGCGAAGGCCGCTGCGGTCGCGGGGGTCGAACGCATTGTGAAACTGTCCTCGGGTCGTGCCGGGGATGCCGCCGCGACCGACCCGATCCCGGCCTGGCATCGTGCGGGGGAGGACGCGGTCCGTGCGAGCGGCGTCGACTGGACCATGGTGCGCCCCATGGGTTTCATGTCCAATGCGCTGCACTGGGCGCACTCGGTGCGCGAATTCGGCAGTGTCCGTGCGCCTTTCGGGCAGGGCCGGATCGCAGTGGTGGATCCGCGGGACATCGCGGCGGTCGCCGTCGCGGCGCTGACCGAGACTGGTCATGCCGGGCGGATCTACACGGTGACCGGTCCGCAGGCGCTGTCCCCGGGCGAGCAGACCGATGTGCTGGCCGAAATCCTGGGCCGCGCACTGCGATTCGAGGAGATCTCGCCGGAGCAGGCGCGGGCGGATCTGCTGCGCTTCGGGGTCGAGCCGGAGATGGCCGGGGCCATCATGGCGTTGCGCGCCACGGCCCTGGAATCTTTCACCTCGGTGGTGCATCCGACGGTCGCAGAGGTCACGGGCCGGTCACCGCGAACCTTTCAAGAATGGGCATTCGATAATCGAGCAGCATTTACTGCCGCGTAATAACAATTATTGTCCGTGAATTGCGAAAAGGTGCTGCCGTCACCATTGACGGCAGCACCTTTTCATTTCTTCCGGTACGGAAGGAGTCCTGTGTTACTTGCCCCACGATTCGATGAGGCCGGCGTTGGCCTGCAGCAGATCGTTGTACTGGGCCTGCATGCCGACCTGCTCGGCGACGCCGCCGGCGACGCTCTTGGCCTGATCGATGAGGGCCTGGCGGTCGTTCGGGACGACGGGGACGACAACCGGCTCGGGAGCGGCGGGCTCCGGCGCGGCCTCGGGCTCGGGAGTGGACTGGCCGCTGCGCAGGTACTGGCCGCAGACCGGCCAGGCGCCGACGCCCTGGGTGGCGAGCACGTTCTCGGCCACGCGGATCTGCTCGGCCTTGCTGGCGTTGCTGGCAGAGCCCGCGCCGCCGTTGGCGTTCCAGGTGCCCTGCGAGAACTGCAGGCCGCCGTAGTAGCCGTTGCCGGTGTTGATGCCCCAGTTGCCGCCGCTCTCACACTGGGCGACGCCGTCCCAGTCGTGTGCCGGAGCAGCGGAAGCGGTTGCGGTGAAGCCGAACGGGACGGCAACAAGTGCGCCGGTGACTGCGGCGAGGCCGAGTGCGCGGGTGTTGATCTTCCGGTTCTGTTTCATGGTGTTGTCCCTCCCTGCGCTGCCGACCCGGCGCGTTTGCTCCGCCGTGTCCCTGTCCCCAGGAGGTCTGGGTTTCCGACCGCGGGACAGGGTTTCCGGAGTGCAGCGGTTCGGTTCGGTGCCCATCTCAGGTTTGATCCGGGCCGGAACTGACCATAACGAGGAAATCTCGGCAGATCACGTCTTGATAACTCCAGAATTGCATGAAGCGAATAATGCCGAAAACGGCGTTGATGCAGGTTGGCTATGCTGCAAATGCCAATCCCGATCGGTCTGTTATCTACCCGTGATGTGACTGGTATCACTCATCATTTGTGATGGCGGTCACGTTTTCGGTCAATTTCGGCGGCCATACGTGCGCGCGAGCCTTTCAAACGGAAGATTTTCAACCTGATCATTCCGCTTATCGGCCTCTCGAGTCGGTGGCCTCGCCATGTCAGCTCCACCGCCCGACTCGCGAAACAAGCGCATAAATACCTATTGACCAGCGGATTTGGTACCGCTCCCAGCCTGTGTGTAATGTTGTGTTCACCGACGCGGGGTGGAGCAGCTCGGTAGCTCGCTGGGCTCATAACCCAGAGGTCGCAGGTTCAAATCCTGTCCCCGCTACTACAGCGGACGGCCCCGGAACCAATGGTTCCGGGGCCGTTTTCATTGGAATGGCAACGGATCTGGCAACACTCATCTCGCACTGACACACGGGGACCGCATGACTGCTTATCCGTCAGTTGTGGAATTCGCCCTTCGGGAGTCTTGGGCGCGCGGTGGCCGGCCAGCCGGGAGTCAACTTCAGCGTCCAGCCCGAGGGCGGGGTGGTGAAGTCCATCCAGCGGTCATCGCCCAACCACAGTGACCACATGTCTTCCTCGGGGAAGTTGCCCATGCGGACGTGCAGGGTTTGGTCAGGGGTCTGCCCGACCATCCAGTAGCTGTCGTCGGGATCCTCGGTGAAGGTGACGGTGGCAGCGAGGGCCGCTTCGAGATCAATTACTCGGTCCGAGCGTTCGACCATCGGTTCCGGGTCCTTTCAGTCCTCGAAGACGGTGTTGTAGAACGATGTCATCCAGCACGCTACTGAAGCGTGACCGGTCGGCGGGCGCGGTTGCAACCATCAGCCGGGGACCGATCGCAAAAAGCGTTGCCGTCGTTGTGGAGCAACGCCATCAAGTTGTCACGGCGGCAGTGCGCGGCGTGAGTACGTCGATTCCGGGTGCACCGTCACCACGTCCAGGCGCTGCACCAGAGAACTGGGTGCTTCACGCTCCTCGAAATGTTCGAGCGACGGCACGAACACCGCCTCGGCGTCCAGACGGGTCGCTTGGGCCTTCAACCGCGCGAACGGTGGCCGACCACTAGCAGGGTCGTAGGGGATGATTCCAGCCAAGTCATAGCCGTATCGGGCTGCGAGCCTGCGGATCTCGGATTCGTCCCACTGCTGGCTCACGCCGGAGACGTCGGTGCGCAGGTATCCGAGCGCGGTGGGTGTGTACCGCATGACCGCCCTTTGATCGTCGTGGCCGTCGATGGCCGTGGAGTCGTTGAGTTGCAGGAAGAAACCGCCGTAATCGTCGGCCGCGTCCGGGCTGCTGCTCTGGAGTTCCAGTACGCCGCCGGGGAACTGGAACAGCCGCGTACGTGGAGTGGCTTCGTCTGATTCCTCGATCACGACTTCCCCTGTCCGCCGTTGGTGCGGCAACTCAGGATCGGGATGTCGTGACGATCGGCAGCCCCTGAGCGCCTGACTTCGACGCTAGGGACGAGAGCTGTTGCACGAACAGGAAATTGCTTGAGATTGCTTCAAATTTTGGCGATTGTGCGCGGTATTTCTCGCCATACTGAGAGTCTGGAACTCTCCTACGGAGGTAAGCCATGTTGTTGCGATTCCTCGGCAAGAACACCCAGGGCAACCATTCCCCCACGCTGTGGGCCTCGGACCGGGATACCTACGTGACCCAAGGTTGGCGGGTGCCCGGTCAGCCCGAACTGATCGAAATTCCCCACCCTTTGCTCGCCTACCTCAGGCCCGGCACATGCCTCGGGACGCTGCTGCACGACACGGGGCACGGTACGTTCACGCTTACGGGTGAACCTGTGACCGACCCGGAAGCGTTGGCGCAGATGGATCTTCCGCCCCATGAGCGCGCCATCGAGGTTCCTGTAGGGAAAGAGATTCGTCGCGATGCTCCACGTAACTGACCGTGCGTTCACGGATATGTTCCGGTCGTGTCAGAGGTCGGCGTTTCACCTCGAGGTGCAGGACGTGTACGAGACGCCGGAGGAATCCGAGCCGTTCCGGAAGTTTCTGAGCGGCGAGGCGGACGACTATGCCTGGCTGCAAGGCTGGTTCGATCTTGTCCAGGAATCAACCGAACGCGGAGTCGTTTTCACGCGGGCGCGGGTGGTCACCGTGCCGCACGTCGACTACGTCCGCTGGAGCTTGGTGGTGTCGCCGATGAATATCGAAGCAGGCGAGGACATCCGGTACCTACCACGTCACCTTGTCGATGCTGACGACCTGACGACCGACGACTACTGGCTGTTCGATGACAGCACCGTCGCGTACACACTGTTCACCCCTGACGGGGCAGCAGCCGGGGCAGCGGTCACGACCGACCCGGCACTGGTGCAGCGGTGTGCGCAGGTTCGCGACGCGGTGTGGCGGAAAGCGATCCCCTACGCCGAATATTGCCGGACTACCGTCACTGCGTGAGCAACGTCCACAAAGCTCGAGAGGCACTCGGGCAACAACTTCGAGACCTTCGCAGGGATGCCGGTCTATCCGGGCGTCAGCTTGCCGACCTGGCGGCCTGGCATCCTTCGAAGGTCTCGAAGATCGAGTACGGCAAGCAGACGCCGACCGAGGACGATGTCCGGACGTGGTGTGAGCACACGGCCGCCGAGGGGCACATACCGGATCTAGTCGCCAACCTCCGCAACATCGATGCCGCCCACCTCGAGTGGCGGCGTTCGCTCGGAACCGGCATGCGCCGAGTGCAGCAGCAGGTCAGTGAAATCGAATCGGAGACCGGCCTGATTCGCGGTTACGATCCGGCCCTGGTCCCTGGACTCCTGCACACTCCGGAATACGCCGAGGCCATGTTCCACCGGGTGGCGGAGTTCAATCAGACGCCGAACGACGCAGAGGAAGCGGTGGCCGCGCGCATGGAGCGGCAGCAGCAATACCTCTACCGGGGAAAGCGGCGCGTTCACTACCTCATCGGAGAACAGGCGCTCTATACGACCGTGGGTGATGACGGCGTGATGTACGGGCAACTGGATCGCCTGGTGACGGCTATGTCCCTGCCCCGGGTCCTGCTGGGAATCGTCCCGATGATGGCCCAATATCTGGTCTCCCCAACGAATTTCGTCATCTACGACAACCGGCTCGTCGTTGCCGAGGGTGTGACCGCCACCATGACCACCACACAGCCCCGCGAGGTAGCCGCGTTCAGCCGCGCGTTCGAACGTCTGGCAGGCCAGGCGGTTACAGGCGATGCAGCCCGAACGTTGATCCGGGCAGCCATCAGCAGACGAAGCGACCAGCCCTACCCATGAACATACGACGGTACCGACACCGGATTGGAGTTTGCGTTATGAGTCTGCCGTTCGAGGTGGATGGTGAGACCGTCTGGGATCCGGCGTTGCGAACCGGGATCGTCTTCATCGGGACGGCAGATGCACTTGGGGACATGTTTCGGGGGTATATCGATCATGATGATCGTCGGCACGCTACTGGGTTGAATTCTCGGCCGGACGGTACTTGCGCGATCGACCCGCCGGAATTTCTGCAGTTCGTCGACCGAGTTCGGGATTCTCTTGCTCGTACCGGCAGTTTGAGTCATCGAATTCTGATCGAAGGCTGGCTGACTTGTGCTCTGGCCTTGCTGGAAAAGATGGGTACGGCGTTCGAACCGAGGAATATGCGGGAAGAGCGTCTTGCCGAGATGATCGAAGAGGTCCGGCAGGGGATGCCGCAGTAATCGCGGCCGAGGTCGAGGGCTGGAAAGTCCTTGACCTCGGCCGGTTTAGGGTCGGTTACATCGTGGGCAGCTGAGTGCCTTGGACCAGTTCTATGTCGAGTTCGATTTTTACCGTGGTGCTTACGGCGGCTATGCCGGCTCGGACCATGGCGTTGTAGTCGATGGCGAAATCCTCGCGGTGGAGGAGGGTTTCGGCGTGGAAGGCGGCTCGGGTGCCGCCCCAGGGGTCGGGGCCGTGGCCGCCGTAGGTGACGGTGAGGGTGAGGGGGCGGGTGCGGCCGTGTAGGGAGAGTTCGCCTGGCATGAGCCAGGTTTCGGGGGTGGTGCGGCGGAAGCCGGTGCCGGTGAAGGTGATCAGGGGGTGGTGGTCGACGTCGAGGAAGTCGGCGGAGCGGAGGTGGTCGTCGCGCATGCCGATGCCGGTGTCGACTGTGGCTGCTTTGATTTCGGCGAATCCTGTTGAGTGTTCGAAGATTTCGTTGATGTCGAGGCGGCCGCCGAGTTCGGCGAAGCGGGCCTTGATGCTGGCGATGCCGAGGTGGCGGGCGGTGGCCTGCACGGTGGAGTGCATCGGGTCGATGGTCCAGGGGCCGGGCGGTGGTGTCGATACCGCGTCCGGCTCGCGGTCGAGTCGTAGCGTGCCGAGGGTGGTCGAGCCCGTGGCGGAGATGCGGACCACGCGGGCCACGGGCTGGTGGCCGGGTGCGGTCACCACCGCGGTGTGGGTGCCTGCGGGCAGCGGCTCGGTGACCGCGGTCCCCTGCTCGCCCGCGGTGGCGCGGGCGAGCTGGTGGCCTTGCAGATCCGTGACGGTCAGGACGGCTCCCGGGATCGGCCAGCCTTCGGCACTGTGAATGTCCGCGGTGAGTCCGCTCATGGCAGGTCCGTGGACTGGGTGACCTCGACTCCTTCGAGGTCGTAGCCGAGTTCGACGCTGTGGTCGACCTTTCCGCCGTTGACGGCGACCGTGCCGGCCACCGGCGGATAGCCGCGGGTCACGACCGTGTACTCGCCCTCGACGAGGTCGGTCAGCTCGTAGCGGCCGTGCTCGTCGGTGCGGGTGGTGCCGATCGGGGTTCCGGCCGCGTCGAGCACGGTGACCAGTGCGTTCGGTACGGCCTGCCCGTCGGCGACGACGGTGCCGGTGAGGACCGCCGTGGCGGTGAGCTCGAGGTCGTAGCGCAGCGACCCGGTGTCGGGCACCACCAGGGTGGCGGCGAGGGGTCGTAACCGCTCGGCCGCGGCGACGAGGGTGTAGGTGCCGGGCCCGACGCCGTGGCACACATAGCCGCCGTCGGTTCCGGTGGCGGCCGCGCCCACCACCTCGCCGCGCTGGTCGGTCAGCGTGATGGTGACGCCCGCGAGGGGTTCACCGCGGCCGAAAGCGCGCACGGTGCCGGATAATTCGCCGGATCCCTCCAGGGTGAGGTCGAGCTGCTGCGCGTGCCCGTCGACCGTCACGTTCACCGCCGCGGGCATGTGCCCGCTCGCCGAGGCGATCAGCACGTACTTCCCGGCCGTGGGCAGGTCGATGCGGTAGTCGCCGCCGTCGTCGCCCAGCGCGCGCGAAACCTGGTGCCCGCGTTGATCGATGAGCGTCAGCGCCGCACCGGGCACCGGCTGTCCGTCCTCGCGCAGGATCCGGCCGCCGATCGCGAGCCCGCCGGGCGCTCCGGCCGAGGCCGCGGTCATCGTCGCTCCCGAGGCGGAAGCCGGTTGCACAGCAAGCGCATTGACCACTCCGTTCCGTTCGACGTGACCGTTGGCCTGTGCCGCGACGGCCCCGGCCAGGACGGGGACGGGCTGCGAGATCGCCTCGGCGGCACCCTCCCACACCTGCTCCGCGCCCCAGGTGGCGTCGTCGGCGGGGGCCTGCGGCACCGGGGCGGTTTCGGGCGCGGCCTGCGGGGGCGCCATGTCCTGCAGCGGAATCTCTTTCATGAACAGCAGCACCACGAACGCCAGCAGCGCCACGCCTGCCGCCGCCCAGAACACGGCCTGCATGGAGCCGGTGAACCCGATCAGGATGGGGTCACGCACCTCCGCCGGAAGTGCCGCGATCCCCGCGGTATTGGACTGCAGGGTGTCGAGTTTGCCGGTGGTGAAGCCGGGCGGCAGGTGCCCGCCGAAGGCGTCGGTGATCTTGTGCGGCAGCAGGTTGAACAGGATGGTCAGGAAGACCGCGACACCCAGGGTGCCGCCGACCTGCCGGAAGAAGGTCGCGGCCGCGGTCGAGACGCCCATATCCGAACGGGGACCGGCATTCTGGACGGCAATGATCAGCGTCTGCATGCAGCCACCCAGCCCGAGGCCGATGATGCCCGCGTAGACCAGCGGCTGCCACAGCGCGGTGTTGTAGTGCACGGTCGCATACAGCGCCGCACCGCAGGCGATGATGAAGGTGCCGAGCACCGGCAGGATCTTGTAGCGCCCGGTCCGCTTGGTCACCTGGCCGGAGATCAGCGATCCGGTCATGATGCCCGCCACCAGCGGCAGCATCAGCAGACCCGCCTTGGTGGGCGAGAATCCGCGCACCACCTGCATGTACAGCGGCACCATCGAGATGGCCCCGAACATGGCGATGCCGACGATGAACCCGCCCACGATGCACACCGTGAAGGTGGAATTCTTGAACAGCCGCAACGGAATCAGCGCGGCGTCCTTCATCAGGTATTCGATGCCGATGAACAGTGCCAGCCCGACCAGGCCGATGATGTAGCAGAGGATCGCCCGCCCGGATCCCCAGCCCCAGCCGCGCCCCTGTTCGGCGACGATGAGCAGCGGCACCACGCAAATGGCCAGTGCGACAGCGCCGCCCCAGTCGACGCGGACCTGCTGGCGCTGATGCGGCAGGTTCAGCACCTTGGCCACGACGGCCAGCGCGACGATGCCGATGGGCACGTTCACCAGGAACACCCAGCGCCAGCCCTCGATGCCGCCGAGGTGATCGAAGCCCGAAAGCCAGCCGCCCAGTACGGGTCCCAGCACGGTGGCGATGCCGAAGACCATCATGAAATAGCCCTGGTATCGGGACCGTTCCCGGGGCGGCACGATATCGCCGATGATGGTCATGGCCAGCGACATCAGACCGCCCGCGCCGAGTCCCTGGAAGGCGCGGAACCCGGCCAGCTCGTACATCGAGGTGGCAAAGGTGCAGGCCGCCGAGCCGATGACGAACAGTGCGATCGCGGTGAGGTAGAAGTACTTCCGCCCGTAGATGTCGGCGAGCTTGCCGTAGAGCGGCGTGCTGATGGTGGCGGTGATCAGGTAGGCGGTGGTGGCCCATGCCTGCTGATCGAAGCCGTGCAGGCTGTTGGCGATGCGCACGATCGCGACGCTGACGATGTTCTGGTCGAGCGCGGCGAGGAACATGCCGAGCAGCAGGCCGGACAGGATGGTGAGGATCTGTCGGTGGGACAGCCTCGCCGGCGCTTCGCCTGCCGAGCCCGGTGGCGCCTCGATGGTCGCAGAAGTCATGTCTGGAAGCCTTATTTCGTCTCGGTTGCTGCGGTTGATTTCTCGATGTCGCGGGCCAGGCGTTCCAGCAACCGGGTCAGCGTCTCCCGATCGGTCGATGACCAATCGTCGAGCAGCTGGGCCAGCCACAGATTGCGTAGCCTGCGGTTCTCCGTGAAGATCCGCTCACCTTCGGGCGTCGCGCGCAGGATGCACGCGCGGCCGTCGATGGGGTCGGCTCCGCGCTCAACGAGCCCGTGCCCCACCAGATTGCGGGTCTGTCGACTGATGGTCGAAATCTCGGCGTGCAGTGTTTCCGCGAGTTTCCCGGTGCGCTGCGGGCCGTCGTGCACGAGGCAGAACAGCATGGCGTACGCCAGCTGTTCCAGACCTTCCGGTCCGTGCTTGATGACCCGATGCTTCGCCCGCCCGACTGCCCGGAGCAGTCGGACCAGCTCGGTGCCGACCAGGTCGGCATCCTCGAGTTCCGTTGTGGCACTGAGATCACGGGCTGCGGCCGCCATGATCAATTCCTTTACGAACCGTTTAATTAGCACATACAACTACTTGCTGGTGCCAACTATACATATGCGCCAGGAGGGTTGCTACGGGCCAGGTTTCGGCGTGCATCGAGTTGCCGCTGTGACCGGGCTCACGATTCGGCGGATGCGGTAATTACTCCCGAGTAGACTTCGGTTTCCGGCCGGAGCTGGTGTGGGCGGATGTGATCGATAGCAGGAGGTTTCGTTCCGCGCCGAAGGGGCTGGGCGTGCTCGTTGATCTGCGGTTGGTTCGTGAGTGGTGGGATGAAGACGTCGACTACCGGTGGGTGGTCGATGCGATAGCCGCTCGGTCTGCGCTCGGCGGGTTGAAGGCCGCGGTCGGCTTGTGCGGCTTGGCCGCCCCGATCATCGCGGTGCTGATTCTGTTGTCACCCGCACGGCCGACGGATTCGGTGGTGCGGGTGGCGCTGTGGTTCCTGGTGGGGGCCGGGGTGGCGTGGTGTGCGCGGTGGTGGTTGCGGCCGTTCCCGGGGGAGACCGAGTCGCTGCTGTTGACCGGAACCGCCGATATCTGTGTCACCGCCGTATGCGCGTTGAGTCCGGGCTATGTGGTGCGTGCGGTCGGCATGATGATGCTGTTGATCATCGGTATCTATGTGAGTGCGCTGCACAGTCCGAAAGTGCTTGCCGCGCAGACGGTATGGTCGCTGTCGGCGGCCGTGCTGCTGGCGATGCCGCTGGTGCGCGGTGGTGACATCACCTCGGCGGTGATCATGATCCTGGGTATGGTGGCGGCGGTCATCGTGCCGCCCGGATTGCAGCTCTGTTATTCGCTGCTGCGGCGCGAGATGCTCTCGGATCCGTTGACGGGACTGCTGAGCCGACGCGGTCTCGACTACTACTCGGCGATCTGGTTCTCGCGACCCGAGCCGGACCCGGCCTGCGTCATGATGATCGACCTCGACCGCTTCAAGGCGGTCAACGACACCTTCGGGCATTCGGTCGGCGACGAGGTGCTGGTCGCCACCGCCGACCGACTGCGCACCGCCGCGCCCACCGACAGCATCGTCTCCCGTTTCGGCGGTGAGGAATTCGCGATCATCGTCCGTCTTCCGGTGGAACCGGCCCTCGACATCGCCGACCGCCTACGCCGCGCGGTCGCCGAGCCGATCGGATCGATCGCCGTGACCGTCAGCATCGGCCTCGCCCCGTTTCCCGCCGCGACCGATCCGGGCCGCCCCGATGAGCTGGTGCGCCGCACCCTCTGCGCCGCCGACAGCGCCATGTACCGAGCGAAACAGCAGGGCGGCAATGCCATCGTCATTGCCGAATCACCCGTGGCCGAATCACCCGTGCCGGTCACCGATTCGGCGGTCCGGTGAGCCAGCGGGGATGCTGGCGGTCCGCCCAGGATCGGTCGACGTAGCCGGTTCGCATGCCGCGTCGCGCCTCCGGATCCTCGGACGCCTTGCGGATGTGGCCGAGCAGGACGGCCACGATGGCCCAGGCGAGGACGTCGTGCACGAAGATCGCGCTGGTTCGGGAGATGGCGGGGAGTAGGTGGATGAACCACATCAGCAGACCCGTGCACAGCATCACCAGGACGGTGCCGGCGATCCAGCCCGCGTAGAGCTGTTGCCCGACATTGAATTTGCCGCTCGAGCGGTTCAGGCTGCCGAGGTCGGCGCGGAAGGCCGGGGAGAACAATCCGAGGAGGACCGGCACGGGGAGCAGGACACCGGAGAACTCGTGGACGGTCGCCACCAGGTTTCGTTGGCCTACCAGTTGAGCCAGTGGCCCTATATAGAGGAAGGCCGCGGTCGTCACGCACAGCAGCATCAGTATTGCGGTGGTGCGGTGGACCAGGCGCTCGGCTTTGCTGAATCGCCGAACACTGTGCGGTCGAATGCCGGTCGAGTCAATGCCTGTCATCGAGCCAGCCGTCCACATCGTAGCCGCGTTCCTCCCAGTAGCCGGGGATGACCCGGCTGGTGATCGATATGCCTGAGAGCCATTTGGGGGACTTGTAGAAGTACATCGGCGCGACGTAGAGCCGGACCGGGCCGCCGTGCTCGTGCGTGATCGGCGCGTCCTGCATCTGCAGGGCCACCATCACGTCGGAGCGGCGGGCCTGGTCGAGGGTGAGGCTCTCGGTGTACGCGCCGTCGAAACAGTTGAACCGCAAGGCGGTACCGCCCGCGCCGACTCCGGCGTCGTCGAGCAGGTCGGACAGTTTCACGCCGTCGAAGGGCACCTTCTCGACGCGCCAGCCGTCGGTGCACTGCACATCGTGGACGACCCGGGTCTGCGGGAAGGCGCGCAGGTCGGCGAGCGTGTAGGTGCGCGGCCGGTCCACCAGGCCGTCGATGGTCAGCGCGTAGTCGGTCTCGCCCTTGCGGGGAACCGAGCGGACGACGCTGTAGTAGCGGAACCCGTCCGGGTTCGGCAGCAGGCCGGTGAGACCGGTCGGATCGCTCTGGGAAGCCTTGGCCAGCAAGCCTTCCCAGCCGGACTGTACGAACGGCGCTGTGACCAGCCCCGCCGCGCCGACACCGAGCATGCCCAGCAGTGTGCGCCGAGCGAGGGGTGCGCCGTCGCGACGATTGTCGGCTTCGGGCATGGTTCCGCTCCTTTCGTCTGGGATACGGGTTCGGGCCCGCCCTCGGGGTGAGGGCGGGCCCGGTCGGTCAGGGTGCGACGCAGTGGAAGCTGGCCGGGGAGGCCGGGTCGCCGTCGCCGTTGTAGCGGGAGACGAACGGCAGTCGGCAGATATCGCGCGAGACGGTCTGACCGGTGGCTGTGGTCAGGTCGGCGCGCAGGACATCCGGGGCCTGGCCGTGCTCGACCCACGCGGTCAGGGCGGTCAGGTCGTTGCTGCCGGTGAGGGCGCAGTGCGCGACGCCCGGTGCCAGGAAGACGCGGTAGAAGTCGTCCACCTTGGCGCTGCCGCCCAGCTGCGCGTCCACGCGGTTGCGGTAGTCGACGGTGCCTGCGGTGGGGATGAGCTGGTCGGCGTCGCCCTGCCAGGTGATGAGCTTGCCGCCCGCGTCGCGGAACGCCGACAGGTTCGGGTCGGCGGTGCCGATGCTCGCGTCGAGCTCGGTGCGGGCCTGCTGGAAGATCTGATCGAACTGCGCGTAGGTGATGTTCGCGGTGTCGAAGGCGGGCTGCTTCTGCACGAAGTTGGCGACCCACTGGGCGGGGACGGGGAACGGCGAGCCCACGGTGACGCCGTCGGGTCCGGTGGTGCTGGCGGTCAGGTTGCTGAAGTCGGCCCCGATCGGCAGGCCGTACCAGAGCCGCCGGCCGTTGCCGTCGCGCGGGCCGTCCCAGATCTTGCGCACCACTTCGGCATCGGCCTCGCTGATCGTGTATTCCTTGCCGTCGCAGGCGACCTTGGTCCCGATCAGGCTGCGCGGGTCGAAGTTGCAACGGCTCGGGTCACTGATCAGACCGTCGGCGACACCGTCCTGCGGGTCGCACACCTTGACCGCGGCCTGGTTGAAGGCATTGAACTCGCACGCGGTCGGATAGGTGTGCGCCTCCTTCATCACCACCTGCGGCCACAGCGTGGCGACCTCGAACTGATTCCAGTTGATGGCCGGGGCGTCGGCATTGATGCCGTTGAAGTCGGTCGGATACTTCTGGGCCTCCATGTAGCCCTGTCGCCCGCCGGTGGAGCAGCCGTTCCAATAGGCGTAGGACGCGGCATGCCCGTACACATCATTGACAACCTGCTTGCCAACGACCGCCAGCTCGTGCACCGAGCGGGACGAGAAGTTCTCCAGCAGTGCGGTATTGATCCGCCCGCTCGAGTCCAGCGCCCAACTGCTGTTCAGCCCACTGGTATCCACGCCCGCGTCGGTGGTTCCGACCGCATAACCCTGTTTGACGGCCGCCGCCACCCCGCCGATGTTCCCCGCGGCATAGGCCGCGCCGCCGACCGCCTGGAACCGGCCGTTCCACCCGGACTCCGGCAGCCAAACCTGCACCTTGGCATGGTCATTCGCGCCGGGATGGCTCAGCGTGACCGTCACCTCGCAGTGCGCGGGCACATCGGGCACGGGGTACCCGCCCAGCGGCGGGGTACCGGGCACCTGGAAGGTCGCCGCGGGGACGGCGGTCGCGGTCAGCGATTCCACGGTGGCTCCGGCGGGTGCCGGAAGCTGGAAGGTGTTGCAGTTGAACGCATTCGCGTTCGAGGTGGTTGCATCATCGGACCTGTCCACCAGTGCGTACACGGTGGCGGCACCGGCCAGCGTGACACCCGCGGCGGCGATTGCCAGAATTCGTCGATTCATGATCTCTCCTGAGTTAGGAACGGCGCAGCAGGTCGGCGGCGCGTTCGGCGATGGCGTAGACCGTCGCGTTGGTGTTGGCGGACGGGATGGAGGGGATGACCGAGGCGTCGGCGATGCGCAGACCCGTCAGGCCGTGCACTCGCAGTTGGGAATCCACCACGGAGGACTCGTCCTCGCCCATGGCGCAGGTGCCGACGGGATGGCAGTAGGAGCCGAAATTGCTTCGGGCGTAGTCGGCGAGCGCGGATTCGTCGGTGACGTCGAGGCTGGGGGCAACCTCGGTGATGCCCCATCCGGCGAGGGCTGACGACGCCGCGATCTCGCGGGCGGCCTCGATGCCGGTCAGCACGGCCTCGACATCCGCTGTGGCCGTGAAGTATTCGGGGTCTAGCAACGGCGGCACCGCAGGATCGGCCGAGGTGATCCGCAGCGAGCCCCGGCTCCGCGGAAGCATCGGTGAGACGCCGATGGTGAAGCCGTTCGGCACCGCCGCAACGGGATTGGGGAGCGGGATGTCGATGAAGATGATCTGCACGTCCGGTCCTGGCAGGTCCGGGTCGCTGCGCAGCAGGCCGATGATCTCGCCGTGATTGGCCCGGGGTGTGGGCACCAGTCGCCGGGAACTGTGCACCAGATTGACCCGGGGATGATCGTGCAGATTGCGGCCCACGCCCGGGAGCGGGTGCACCACCTCGACATCGGCGTCCCGCAGCACCGATTCCGGTCCGATGCCCGAGCAGAGCAGCAGTTGTGCGCTGCCGATGGTCCCGGCGGTCAGGACTACCTCGGAAGTGGCGGTGGCGCGGTGGATTTCACCGGCCACGCGGTACTCGACACCGGTGCAGTGCTGACCCTCGATGAGTAGCCGGTGCGCGAGCGCACTGGTGATGACGGTGAGGTTCGGTCGAGCCAGCGCGGGTGCGAGGTAGGCGTCGGCGGCGCTCTGCCGTTGCCCTGCAACGATATTGAGGTCGACCGGCGCGAACCCGTCCTCGAGTCCGCCGCTGATGTCGGTGGCGCGCGGGAATCCGACCTCGATCGCACCGGCCAGGCAGGCCCGCAGAATCTCATTGGGCTCGGTGGTGGGGCCGACGGTCAACGGTCCAGCGGTGCCGCGGCCGGGTGCGCCGTGCACGGCGGTTTCGCTGCGCTGGAAATAGGGCAGCAGATCGTCGTAGGTCCAGCCCTTGGCGCCGTGGACATTCCACCCGTCGTACGAGCTGTGATGCCCGCGAGCGAACACCATGGCATTGATGGCCGAGGATCCGCCCAATCCCTTGCCGCGCGGCAGCGGCACCGGTGTTCCCGAAAACGACTGCGGCACGGTGCGATCACCCCACCCGGCCGGGGAGTTGGCGAGCGTCGGCCAGGCCGGCGGATGCGTGACCGCCTCGGGCAGCGCCGCATCCCCGGCCTCCAGGAGCAGCACCCGGACGTTCGTGTCCTCGGTGAGGCGGGCGGCGAGTACGCAGCCCGCGCTGCCGCCCCCGACGATGACGAAGTCGTAGACCTCGGATGAAGGCTTGTGATTCATGGACACCACCCTGGCGGCGGGCCGGTGACCCAGGCATCCGTCAGTCGACGGTGATCACGACGTAGGTCATCGACGCCGCAGGGGTACGTACGTCGCCGCCACCGTCACCTGACGGATGTGCCACCGGGACCCCGGCGACGACAGTGGAAGCACACCACCCGCTTCCACCTGCAAGAAGGACGAAATCCCATGGTCGACAATGGATATGGCCGCAAGCGTCGCGTAACCCGGGCCGCTGCGGCGATCGTGGCCGGTGTCGCGGGCCTGAGCCTCGCCGTCGCCTGCTCCGCGAACACCGTCACCCACGCCGGTCCCGACGAGGACGCGCCCCGCCCGACCATCGTGCTCGAGCACGGCGCCTTCGCCGACGGCTCCAGCTGGAACGACGTGATCGCGAAGCTGAGCAAGGACCGGTATCCCGTAGTGGCGGCGGCCGATCCGCTGCGCGGACCCGGGAGTGACGCGGCCGCGCTGCGCAGCGTGATCAGCCACATCGACGGACCCGTCATCCTGGTCGGACATTCCTACGGCGGCTCCGTCATCAGCGCCGCGGCGGCCGGGAACGACAAGGTCAAGGGCCTCGTCTACGTGGCCGCGTTCCTGCCCGCGCCCGGTGAGACCGCGCTCGAGCTGACCAACAAGTTCCCGGGCTCCACGCTGCCCGGCACCTTGAATCCGGTGCCGTTCACCAATTCCGACGGCAGCGCCGGCACCGACCTCTACATCCAGCAGGACAAGTTCCCCGCGCAGTTCGCCGCCGACGTCCCTGCGGATCGCGCCGCCCTGGCCGCCGCGGCACAGCGACCGATCGCGCAGTCCGCGCTCGAGGAGAAGGCCACGGTCGCGGCCTGGACCGAGAAGCCCAGCTGGGACATCGTCACCACCAAGGACCTGAACATCCCGGTCGAAGCGCAGCGGTTCATGGCCCAGCGCGCCCACGCGCAGGTCACCGAGGTCGACGCCTCGCATTCGGTCGCCGTCTCGCATCCGGATGTAGTCGCCAAGGTCATCGAGCAGGCCGCCGCGGCCGCGCACTGAAACCCCCACCACTACAGGAGAACCCGATCATGGATATGAAACTGGAAGTCGTCGTGCTGCCCGTCACGGATGTCGATCGC
Organism: Nocardia sp. NPDC059240; assembly: GCF_042753865.1. Lineage (NCBI taxonomy): Bacteria > Bacillati > Actinomycetota > Actinomycetes > Mycobacteriales > Nocardiaceae > Nocardia > Nocardia sp. NPDC059240. Next base: position 83,296 of record NZ_JBHZAC010000007.1, read on the forward strand.
GCGAAGGCGTTCTACGTCGACCGGCTCGGATTCCGGCTCGACGCCGACTTCACCGTCGACGACGGCTACCGCGTGATCCAGGTGACCCCGCCGGGCTCCGCCTGCTCGCTCATCTTCGGCACGGGAGTCACCGCCGCCGCACCCGGGTTGCTGGACGGCCTGCATCTCATCGTCACCGACATCGAGCAAGCCGTCGCCGAACTCACCGAACGCGGTGTGGCCGTGGAGGGTCCGTTCCGGGATGCTACCGGCGTCTTCCATCACGCCGGAACCATCGGACGCGTCGCGGGCGTCCACCCGGAGCGGCGCAGCTATGGTTCCTTCGCCGCGTTCCACGATCCGGATGGCAACGGCTGGTTCCTGCAGGAAATCACTCAGCGCGCTCCCGGCCGCTGACCGCACCGAAAGCATCCCCATGTCTGACGCGAACATCCAGACCTACGACGTCATCGTGCTCGGGGCCGGGCCGGTCGGCGAGAATGTCGCCGACCGCGCCGCCGCCGCCGGACTCAGCGCCGTCATCATCGAATCCGAACTGGTCGGCGGCGAATGCTCCTACTGGGCTTGCGAACCCAGTAAGGCACTGCTGCGGCCCGCCCTGCTCTACGGCGAGGCCGCGCGCTTCCCCGGCGTCGCGAGCGCGGTGACCGGGCCGCTCGATGCCGGTGCGGTCCTGAAACACCGCGATCGCATGGTCGCCGATTGGAACGACCAGGGCCAGGTCGAATGGCTCGAATCCGCCGGTATCGCACTGATTCGGGGTCACGGCCGACTCGACGGCGTCCGGCAGGTCACGGTCGAAACACCCGACGGCGGGATCGTGCGCCTGCACGCCCGGCACGCGGTCGCCGTCTGCACCGGCACGCGCGCCGCGCTGCCGCCGGGTCTGGATGCGGTGCGGCCGTGGACCAGTCGCGAAGCCACCAGCGCCGCCGAGGTTCCGGGCCGGCTCGCCATCCTGGGCGCGGGCGTGGTCGCGGTCGAAATGGCCACGGCCTGGCGGGCTCTCGGCTCCGAGGTGGTGCTCATCGCACGGGAGCCGCGACTGCTCACCCGGGTCGAACCTTTCGCCGCCGATCTGGTGGCGGAGCGACTCCGCGCGGCCGGCGTCGAATTGCGCTTCGACTCCGGCATTTCGAGTGCCGAACGGGCCGGCGGACCCGATGACGGCCTGCATCTGACCCTGCACGACGGCAGCCGCATCATCGTCGACGAACTACTGCTCGCGACCGGGCGCGCACCCCGCACCGACGACATCGGCCTGGAGACCGTCGGTTTGACGTCGGGGGAGTGGCTGACCACCGACGACACCTTCACCGTGACCGCGGTCGAAGGCGAATGGCTGTATGCCGTAGGCGATGTCAACCATCGCGCGTTGCTCACCCATCAGGGCAAGTATCAGGCGCGGATCGCGGGCGCGGTCATCGTCACCCGGGCGTCCGGCGGGGAGCTCGACCCCGCCCCGTGGGGGCCGCACGCCGGAACCGCCGATCTGCACGCCGTCCCGCAGGTCGTGTTCACCGATCCGGAGATCGCCGCGGTCGGCCTCACCACCGAGGACGCGGCGCGGGCGGGCCGCTCGGTGGATGTCGTCGACTACGAGATCGGCCGGGTCGCCGGTGCGCTGCAGCATGATCCGGACTATCGCGGGCAGGCGCGCATCCTCATCGATCCCGAGCGCCGGGTGATTGTCGGGGCCACCTTCGCCGGTGCGGGCGTGGCCGAACTACTGCATTCGGCCACCCTCGCCATCACCGGCGAGATCCCCGTGGACCGGCTGTGGCACGCGGTGCCCTCGTTCCCGACCATCAGCGAGGTGTGGTTGCGACTGCTGGAGACGTATCGGGATCAGCGTCGGTGATTACGTCATCCGACGCTCGCGGCCCGCGTGCGCGGGTACCTAGCGTCGGAGCCATGACGACGACCACATGTGAGCCGACCGATCCGGCGGGAGCAGGCGAATGATCACTTACGACCGGCTCTACGTCGGTGGTTACTGGACCGAACCCAGCGAACCGGCGCTGCTGGAGATCCTCTCGCCGCACGATGGATCGCTCCTCGGGCAGGCCGCGCAAGCCCAGCCCGCGGATGTCGATCGCGCGGTGACAGCGGCGCACGCGAGCTTCGAGAGCCGCGAGTGGCGCGACACCGAGCCCGCCGAACGCATCGCGGTGCTGCGCCGGTTCAACAAGCTGCGCGAGGAGCAAGCCGAGCGGATCGCGGAGCTCATCACCGCCGAGAACGGTTCGGCCGCCTGGTTCACCAGGGCCGGCCAGGCCGGTCTGACCCGGCAGGCGAACGCCTATCTCACCGCGGCCGAGCACTTCGACTGGGAACGCACCCTCACCCCGTCGGACCCGGATACGCACGTGCGCAGCGTGGTTCGGCGCGAACCGGTCGGCGTGGTGGCCGCGGTGATCCCGTGGAATTCGCCGTTCTCGTCCGCGACCTCGAAGATCCTGCCGGCTCTGCTCACCGGAAACTCGGTGGTGCTGAAGGTGTCTCCGGAGAATTCGCTGAGCATGGGCCTGCTGGCCGAGCTGGTGGATCGGATCGGTCTGCCGGACGGGGTGCTCAGCGTGCTGCCCGCGGAACGGGAGACGAGCGAGCATCTGATCGCGCATCCGCTGGTCGACAAGATCGCCTTCACCGGTTCGACCGCGGCCGGACGCCGGATCGCGGCGCTCGCGGGCGAACAGCTCAAGCGGGTCAGCCTCGAGCTCGGCGGCAAATCGGCGGCCGTGATCCTGCCGGACGCCGATCTGACCGCGGTGATGAACGGCCTGAAATTCGGTGCGCTGCTGAACAATGGCGAATCCTGCATTGCCCAAACCCGAATCCTCGCCCCGCGCTCCCGCTACGAGGAGGTCGTCGCGGCGCTGGCTGCCCTGGTCGAGTCGCTGCCGGTCGGCGACCCCCGCGACCCCGGCACCTTCATCGGGCCGATGGTCCGCGGCGATCAGCAGCAGCGGGTCCGCGACTATATCGAGATCGGTCTCGCCGAAGGCGCGCGCCTGGTGTGCGGCGGCCCGCAGCTGCCGCCCGGCCTGCGCGACGGTTTCTACGTCACACCAACGGTTTTCGCTGACGTGACACCGGATATGCGCATCGCGCGGGAGGAGATCTTCGGTCCCGTCCTGGTCGTCCTCGCCTACGACGATATCGACGATGCGATCCGCATTGCCAACGACTCCGACTACGGACTCTCCGGCGGCGTCTGGTCGGCGGACGAGGCCGCGGCGCTGGCCGTCGCCCGCCGCATCCGGACCGGCACGGTCACCGTCAACGGTGCGCCGGTCGGATTCGACGGTCCCTTCGGCGGGTTCAAGGCCAGCGGCATCGGCCGCGAATACGGGGCCGTCGGCCTGGGCCAGTACACCGAATATCAGACGATCACCGTCTGATACCGCTGCTAGGGTGGTCACGTGCTCATGGAGGAAGTCGACAGAATCTAGCCGCCCGGTCGAAGGCGGCGCTTTCCCCATTTTGCCTTCGTCCGGCTCCGCGACGTTCCCAATCACGTGCGGCCCGCTCATTCACGAGCAGGAAAAGAGTCGACGACCCATGTCTATATCCATGTCCGCTGCCATCACCCTGCAGCAGCTGTCCTTCGAATGGCCCGACGGCACCGTCGCGCTGTCCGGGCTCAACGGCACGTTGAGCACCGGGCGCACCGGTCTGGTCGGCCGCAACGGCGCCGGTAAATCCACGCTGTTGCGGCTGATCGCCGGAGCGCTGACGCCGACGTCCGGGCGCATCGAAACCACCGGCGCGGTGGGCTATCTGCCGCAGACGCTCACTCTCGGCCGCGAGGCCACCATTGCCCAATTACTGGGTATCGCAGGCAAACTCGCGGCCCTGCGCGCGATCGAATCCGGCGAGGCCGCCGAGGAGCACTTCGAGACTCTCGGCGACGACTGGGACATCGAGGCCCGCGCCGACGAGTCGCTGCACGAAATCGGTTTCAGCGCAGCCGATCTGGACCGGCGAGTCGGGGAGATCTCCGGCGGTGAAGCCGTCCTCGTCGCGATCATCGGGCTGCGGATCCAGCGCACGCCGATCACCCTGCTCGATGAGCCCACCAACAACCTCGACCGCGAAACCCGAACCAAGCTGGCCGGATTCGTGGACTCGTGGCCGGGCACCCTCATCGTGGTGAGCCACGATCTCGAACTGCTCGAGCACATGGACGCCACCGCCGAACTGCACGGCGCGACCCTGGAAGTGTTCGGCGGGCCTTACAGCGCCTGGAAACAGTACGTCGAACACGAACAGGCGGCGGCCGTGCAGGCGGCCCGGTCCGCCGAACAGGCGTTGAAGGTCGAGAAGCGACAGCGCATCGAGGCCGAGACCAAACTCGCCAGACGCGAGCGCACCGCCCGCGCGACCCAGAAGGACGGGGGAATCCCGCGGATTCTCGCGGGCAACCGGGCGAGTAAGGCCCAGGGTTCGGCCGGGACCATGCGCACCACGCTGGACGCGAAAGTCCGTGCCGCCCAGGAGAGTCTGGACGCCGCGTCGTCCCGTGTCCGGCGCGAGGAGCACATCCATCTCGAACTGCCCGACCCGGAGGTGCCGCGCAGTCGCCGCATCGCGGAGCTGAGCGACGGTGACCGGCGCATCGTCATCCAGGGCCCGGAACGCGTCGCCCTGATCGGACCCAACGGCGCGGGCAAGTCGACGCTGATCGAGAACCTGCTCGCCGGGCGTCATCCGGAACGCGGCACGCTGCTCACCGACCGGGTGGGCTATCTGCCGCAACGCCTGGACAATCTGGATGAGCAGGCCAGCGCGCTCGACAATGTGCACGCCGTGGCCACCAGCACCGCGCTCGGCACGGTCCGAAATCAACTGGCCCGCCTACTGCTCCGCGGCAGCAGTGTGGAACGGCCGGTCTCGACGCTGTCGGGCGGTGAACGATTCCGAGTCTCGCTGGCGCGTCTGCTGTTCGCCGATCCGCCCGCGCAACTGCTGATCCTCGACGAACCGACCAACAATCTCGATATCGGCAGCGTCGATCAGCTGGTGGAGGCGCTGGGCGACTATCGCGGCGCGATACTGGTTGTCAGCCATGACTATTCGTTCCTGCGCAGAATCGGCATCGACACCGTGATCGAGCTCGACGCCGACGGCGGTATGCGGCGGCGCGATTCCCTGTAAACGGCCGAATGCCGGGCCCGGCGGTCTCGCCGGGCCCGGCATCAGGGCATTGTCAGAGGTGGTCGGCGTCGATGATCGCCTGCGCGAACGGCTTCGGCGCTTCCTGCGGCACGTTGTGCCCGATCCCGTCGAGCACGCGGTGCTCGTACTTCCCGGTGAACTTGCTCCGGTACCCCTTCCCGTCCTTGGCGGCTCCGTCGAAGTCGCTGCCGATCGTGATGGCGGGCACCGAAATCGCCGGTCCGGTCGCGAGCTGCTGTTCGTACGCGTCGTACTGCGGCTCGCCCGGGACCAGGCTCAAGCGCCACCGGTAGTTGGAGATGACGACGTCCACCTGGTCGGGATTGTCGAAGGCGGCCGCGCTGCGATCGTAAGTGGCGTCATCGAAGTTCCAGGCTGGGGAGGCCCGCTTCCAGATCAGCTTGTTGAAGTCGTGCCGATTGCGGTCGTAGCCGACGCGGCCGCGTTCGGTCGCGAAGTAGTACTGGTACCACCAGCCCAATTCGGCCTCGGGCGGCAGCGGCTGCTGCTGGGCGGCCTGCTGGGTGATGATGTAGCCGCTCACCGCGACCATGGCCTTGACGCGCTGCGGCCACAGCGCCGCGATGATGTCGACCGTGCGTGCGCCCCAATCGAATCCGCCGAGCACCGCCTTGTCGATGTGCAGGGCGTCCATGAAATCCACGATGTCGCGGGCGATGGCCGACTGCTGGCCGTTGCGCACGGTCTGCGCGGACAAGAAGGTGGTTTCGCCGTAGCCGCGCAGGAACGGGACCAGCACCCGGTACCCGGACGCGGCCAGCTGCGGCGCGACATCGGCGTAGCTGTAGGCGTCGTAGGGCCAGCCGTGCAGCAGGATGACCGGCTGCCCGGTGGCCGGGCCGAATTCGGCGTAGGCGACCGAGAGGACGCCGGCGTCGATCTTCTTGATCGGGCCCAGGCTGGTGTTGGCACCGGATCCCGCCCGCAGGGCCGCGCCGGGAACGGTATTCGCGGGCGTCGTGGTCGCGGGTGCGCCGGCGGAGTCCGTGGAGCAGGCGGTGAGGGAGGCCGCGGCCACGCCGGCCGCCAGCATTCCGGCGAACAGGCCGCGTCGGTTGATGTTCATGCCGTCGACGCTAGGGAGCGCACCCCCCGCGCCGCGTGCGTCGGATGACGTAATCGGTGTCGATCAGCTCGCTTCGTCCAAGGTGGGCAGCAGCGCCGCCAGGTCTCCGCGCGAACTGATCCCGAGCTTCGGGAAGATCCGATGCAGATGCGTGCTGACGGTCCGATGCGACAGGTACAGCCGCTGCCCGATCTCCCGATTGGTCAGCCCCTGCGCCGCCAGCTGCGCGATGCTCAGCTCGTGCGGGGTGAGCCGCTCCCGGGCGTCCGGGTCGCGATTCGGGCTGGATTCACCGGCGCTGCGCAGTTCCAGGCGAGCCCGCTCACTCCACGCCGTGAAACCGAGTGCGTCGAAAATCTCTCGGGCCGTGCGCAGATGGGTGCGGGATTCCACCACCCGGCGCTGCCGTCGCAGCCATTCGCCATAGGCCAGATGCAGGCGGCCACGCTCGCCGGGCCAGCCGGTGAGGTCCGCCGCCAGGGCCGCGGCGAACAACTCGGCGGCCGAATCACCGGCGAGAACCGCACGGGCATACCGCATTCCGTGGTGCAGGGCGGGCGACGACGTGGACTCCGCCACCGGTTCCAGTTCATTCAGCAGTTCCACCATGTCATCGCCGCGCCCGCTGCGGACCGCGGCCTCGGCGAGTTCGGTGAGGAAGCAGACCCGCAGCGCAGGCGAATACGCCGGGTCGCGCGGATTGTGGATGCGCGCCAGATCCGCGTAGGCGTCGTCGAATCGGCCCTCGCCGAGCGCGGTGAGCGCCCGGGTGAGCTGCACGGTGGCCAGCACCGGCCGCGCACCGGCGGCCAGGCCGGTCCGTTCCGCCTCCGCCGTGAGCGCGGTGGCCTCCGCGTAATCCCCACGCAGCGCGGCGATTTCGGCCTGCACCGCGACGACGGTCGCATGCATGAAGGGTTGCCCGGTATCCAGGGCGAAGGTCGCCGCCTCGGCCGCGATGGGCGCGGCGGCGGCGAGGTCGCCGAGGCGGGCCAGGCTCCAGGCCTGGATGGCCAGCGCCCGGGTCAGCAATCCCAGCTGCCCGGCGGACCGGAATCCGGGCGCGGCCGCACCGGCGAAATGCGCGGCCAGATCGAAGGCCCCGACCTGATAGGCCGCGCTGCTGAGGAAGTGATCGGTTTCGGTATCACGACCCGTGCTCGCGGCCAGCACCCGCAGGTGGCCGAGGACCTCTTCGCCGCGTTCGAACGGGGCCACGATCGAGTCGATCGCGAGCTTGGGCGGATCGCCGTCGGGAATGCCGAAGGTGTCGGCGACCGCGAGCACCGCGCTGCGGATCTCGGGTCCGGGTTCCGACCAGAAGCACCGAGAGGACGCGGCCCACAGGATCCGCAATGCCGCATCGGGGAAGCCGTCGGCGGCCACGGAAGCGGCGAGCGCGGCGAGTTCACCGATGTGCGCGGGACTGTCGCGCATACCGTCCTCGAGCCCGCTGAGCACCCACTTCGCCGTGGCCTCCTGCTCGGCCGTGAGCGGCAGTGTGCGCGCGGCGGCGACCAGCCGCTCGACCGACTCGCCGTGACCGGAATCGACGGCCAGCTCGGCCGCCCGCAGCAGTCGATCCGCACGCCGCACGGGTGTGGCGCTCAGGGCCGCGGCCCGTTCCAGCGCCGCGATCGCGCCGCCGCGATGGCGCGACCGTTCGGCCGCGGCCTCGAGTGCCGTGGCGACGTCCTCGTCCGCGCCCGAGGTGCCCGCCGCCCGATGCCACACCTGGCGATCGGGCAGATCGCCGAGTGTGTCGGCGAGCGACTGGTGCGCGCGCCGGCGCTCCTCGGCGGTGGCCGCCGCGACCAGGGCGGAGCGGACCAGCGGATGACGGAAAGTCACCGTGCCGGAACCGATTCCGATCAGCCGGGCCGTCACGGCGGGCGCAAGCACCTCGGACGACACCGGGGACTCCAGCAGCATCCCCGTGGCGGTGAGTGTTTCGGCGGCCGAGTCGCCGTCGTTGAGGGCGGCGACGAGCAGCGCGGACCGGGTCGGTCCGGGCAGTGCGGAGCCGCGTGCCGAGAAGGCCCGCTCCAGCCGCTCGGTCAAGGGCAAAGCGGGGGCGTTGTCGGCGAGATCGGCTGCAGCAGTGGGCAGTTCGGCCAGTGCCAGCGGGTTTCCGTGCGCCTCGGTGAGCACCCGGTGCCGGAGCTGGGCGGGCAGGCCCGGCGCGAGGGCGTCGAGCAGTGCGGTCGCATCGCCCTCGGGGAGCGGACCGAGTCGCATGAGCGACAGTCCGGCGTCGCGCAACGGTGACGTCGTGGCATCCCGCAGGGTGGCCAGTACCGCAACGGGTTCGGAGTCGATGCGGCGTGCGACGAAGGCCAGCACCTCGGCGCTGGCCATATCCAGCCAGTGCGCGTCCTCGGCGACGACCAGCACCGCGCGCTCGGCGGCCGAGTCGGCGAGCAGGGTCAAAGCAGCGAGACCGACGAGGTGGATGCTGGGCTCGTCGGTGTTGTCGGACATGCCCAAAGCGGTTGTCAGCGCCTCGAATTGGCGCGCGGGCAGGGCATCGAACTCGCGCCGCAGCGGGTACAGGAGTTGATGCAGTCCGGCGAAGACCAGATTGCTCTCGGCCTCCACCCCGGCGGTCCGCAGCACCCGCAGGCCCGCGGCGGCCGCGGCGGCGACGGTCTGCTCGACGAGTGTCGACTTCCCGATGCCAGGTTCGCCCTCGATCAGGATGCCGCTCCGGTCGCCGGGGCCGTCCACGAGCGTGGCCAGGTCTTTCAGTTCGGTATCGCGTCCGAACAACGGCATGGTGCGGGATCCTCCTCCGAGCCGCGAAACGGTATCCCGGCTCGGTCGTGACCCTACCGAAAACTTGATTACGTCAAGACAACGTCATCTGACAGATTCGGCGCACTGCCACCGGCGGCAAAAGTATTTCCCATGGCTACCGTTGCATTTCACCTGATGTCCACCCTGTCCCCCGCCGAAGTCCTGCACGTGCTCACCGACTTCGGACCGACCCGCCCCGAAGCCTGGCCGAGCATCGACGCCGAGCACTTCGTCGTCCACGCTCGCGGCGAGAACTGGGCCGAGGTCACCGAGGGCACCGCCGCCGCCTGGGAGCGCGCCCGCTACGACTGGGATCCGGCCGGCGACACCGTCACCGTCACCACCCTGGACTCCAAACTCTTCGGCGCGGGCGGCGGCTGGGTCTTCAAGATCACGCCCGACCTGCCCGGTTGCCGGGTCGACGTCGAACTGACCCGGACCCCACAGGCATTCAAGGGCAAGCTGCTGGCGGCACTGCTGCCGCTGGTCGGGCCGTCCACGCTGCGCAAGTCCTTCGCCGTTCCGCTGAAGGTCGCGTAATGGCCCAGTCGCACAAGAGTTCCGAAGCGCTGAGGCATGGGGTACACGCCTTCGAGTCAGACGGCGTCACCCAGCGCTACCACGTATACGGCAGTGGCCCTGTCTGTCTCGCGCATCCCGGCGGCCCGGGCATCCACTGGGAGTACCTGCGCTCACCGGAGCTCGAAGAACACCTGACCATGGTGTATGTCGAAGCACTCGGCACCGGCGACTCCGGCCGGCTGCCGACCCATCCCCACGGCTACACCCGCGAGCGCTACAGCATTGCGCTGCAACGGATCATCGACCACCTCGGCATCCCCGAGGTGTACCTGCTCGGCCACTCGCACGGCGCGTTCGTGGCGGCCTACCATGCGATCCACCGCCCGGCCGGGCTCGCGGGCGTCATCCTCTACGAGGGTGCGCCCGTGACCGGACCCGAACACGGGGCGGAGGCCACCCGACGGCTGCAAGAGTTCGCCGCCGCCCACGCCGACCGCCCCGAACTGACCGATGTGCTCGCCGCATTCGGTGCGATGCAAGATATTTCGAGCGACGCACAGACCCTGGCTGTCGCCCGAGGAGTACTGCCGTCGTACTTCGCCGACTACTGGGGCGACGAAAAGCGCTGGGCCCAGGTACGAGATGCGGTGCGCGCCACCTACATCTCGGGACTCGACGCCCTCGGCACTCCCGAGCTCATCGACGACCGCGCCGACCTGCCGAAGCTCACCGTCCCCGCACTCGTCATCGTGGGCCGCTTCGACATCATCTGCGGCCCGCGCTGGGGTCGGGAACTGAACGACCTCATCCCCGGCTCGCGCCTCGTCGTCCTGGAAAACAGTGGCCACCTCGGTCATCTGGAGGAATCCGAACTATTCACCGATGCCGTCCGCAACTTCGTTCACTCGACCCGAAGGTTCTCGCGATGAAGCAGCAATATCCCCAACGTCCCCCGATCGCAGAGCTTTTCGTCTGCGGCCCGATCGCCATGCTCATCTGGTCGGAAACCGCCGTCCTGCACGGCCGCGGCCCCACCCTCCGAGAGCTCATGGGGTGACGCGAAAAGGCCCGAATAGCGGTCGAATAGACCGATATTCGGGCCGACACTACGATCGAGCGTTTTGGAGACGGTTTGCAGAGGTGCTCGACCGCAGGCGCTCAGGCGGTGGGCGTCACGGCTTGGCCAGTGCGCCCAGGCCGGTCGCCAGTCCGGCCCAGCCGGCCGCCGAGCCGAGGGCGGTCGACAACACGGCGGCGGGGTAGGTGGCGGTGGACGAACCGATGAGAGCGCTGAGCATTTTTCCTCCTTGAATGGAAATTGTTCTGATGAACAATCGAAGACTATCTTTCATGAAATGACCCGAGCAACTCCGGAACTGGATTCTAAGGTTGTTTGAATTATTCCGAAAGCTGTTCTCATGGTTGTTCTTTGAATCTTCGGACTTCATTAATTGTTCCTTGGTGAGCAGTATCTTCGGGCGTTTTCGCTGATAGCTTCACCGGCGATGATGTCGTTGCCGTATTTCCGAGGAGTTGTTCGGTCTTGAAATCCCTTTCGGCCCAGCCGGTACTCGCGAAGCTGGCCGTGACCGCCGCACTGTCGGTGCTCGTGCCGTTCTTCGTCGGTGCCGGTCAACCGGCTGCGGCCACCTCCGACGGCGATCACGGCACGCGGCTGCAGGTGCATTCCGCCGCAATGAACAAGGACGTCACGGTGGATGTTCAGCGTGCCGCCGATACTTCCCGGCCCGCGCCCACGTTGTATCTGCTCAACGGCGCGGGCGGCGGCGAGGATGCGGCCACCTGGGAGCAGCAGACCGATGCCCTGCGATTTCTGGCCGACAAGAACGTGAATGTCGTAGTGCCCGTGGGCGGCAAGTTCTCGTACTACACCGACTGGCGTGCCGAGGATCCCGAGCTCGGGGTCAACAAATGGCAGACGTTCCTCACCCAGGAGTTGCCGCCGGTAATCAACCGGATGCTGGGCGCCAACGGGGTCAATGCCATCGCCGGGCTCTCGGCCTCGGCGACTTCGGTTCTGCAACTGCCGATCTCGGCCCCGGGCCTGTACCGCGCGGTCGCCTCCTACAGCGGCTGCGCTCAGATCAGCGACCGGATCGGCAATGCCTTCGTCAAGACGGTGGTCGCCGCGGGCGGCGGCGTCGCCTCCAATATGTACGGCCCGGCCGACGATCCGATGTGGGCGGCCAACGATCCCTACGTGCACGCCGATCAGCTGCGTGGGCTGAACCTCTATATCTCCAGCGGCACCGGCATTCCCGGCCAGTACGACACCCTGAACGATCCGCGCATCAACGGCAAGCTGATGACGCTGATCGACCAGGACATCCTCGGTGGCACGATCGAGGCGGCGGTGAACTGGTGCACCCACAACATGGCGACTCGGCTCGATCAACTCGGCATTCCGGCGACCGTCAACTACGAGCCCACCGGCACGCACTCCTGGGGGTACTGGCAGGACGAGCTGAAGCGGTCCTGGCCGGTTCTGGCTGCGGGTCTCGGCCTGCCGAGCTAGCCCCTCCGCCGGCCGGACCGGACAACCGGTCATGGGGCGTTGACCTGCACGGACAAGGTGATCGGCGGGGGTCGGTGATTGCGGGAGATATCCTGGAACGGAATTGTTTTCGGTGTCGGCGGCGGAGGGCTCGCCGAATCGAAAAGGGGGAGTTCGGATATGGAGAGGGCAGTACTCGCCGTGCTGGCGGGGCTCTATCTGGGGATGGCCGTGATGAACGGCCGGGTGGTGCGGCGGATCCTGAAGCAGTTGCTGCCGAGGGATGCCGGGAATTGTGCTCCGATCGGCCTGCACACCGTAGGGGACTGGAATCGCGCGCAGCGCTGGATAATTCCGTTCCGGCTGACCGCCATCGCGGTGTACGCGAGTGCGGTCGGGATTGCGTTGTGGGCCTGTGCCGAAAGCAATACCGAGCGGCTACCGGTGTTGATCGTGATAGCGCCGGTGGTGGTGGATCTGGTGTTGTACGGGGCTTCGTATGTGGTGGTCCATGCCAGGCTGAGTCCGCGGTGACCGGGGAACTCGGCCGCGATTAGTCAGCGGTTAGTCGGTGGTTAGCAGGCCCGTCCAGACTGGCGCGCGCAGCGACCGGATGATCGAGGTCGCACCCGTCAACCGAGGAGTCCTCTTGTTCCGCACCGGCATCGCCTGCACCGCCGCCGTTCTCGCCGCGCTCACGCTCACGGCCTGCAACGACAACTCCAAGCACACCGAGACCACGGTGGCTGCCGCGAGTGCCACGACGCAGCCCGCCGCCGTCCCGTCCACGGTCGCGCAATCGGCCGGGGGCGGGGACGCGTGCACCGAGGTGCAGTACGAGATCGATCTCGCGCATCAGTTGCAGCAGGGGCAGGAGCCGGCGGACGGGCAGGCGGCGATTTTGCGGCTGAGCAAGTTCCGGCCGACCGCGCCGACCGCGATCATCGCGCAGTTCGCTCAGGTCGAGGCGCTCATCGTCGGGCATGTGGACAAGAAGGGCCCGGACCAGATCAACTCCGATGCGGCCGATGTCCTGCTGGGCAAGCTGGCCGCGTGGAAGTCCGCCAACTGCTGACGGCACGGCCCCGGAACTCAATTGATCTTTGAGTTTTGGGGCCTTTTCCCGAATTTGCCAGGGCGGCGCCGAGTCCGCATGAAACCCCTCGGTCCGGCGGCAGGCGGATTAGCCTGTCGGGGTAGGTTTGCGGTCGATCAGGCGATTGTGGTGTTCGCATGGACGGAGAGATCCCACTGGACCAGCCGCATACCTCTCGTGTGTACGACTACTTTCTCGACGGCAAGGACAACTACGAGGCCGATCGGAAGGCCGCCGAGGAAATCCTGAAGGTGTGGCCGAATATTCGGACCGCGGCCCGGGTGAATCGGCAGTTCATGCACCGCAGCACCCGGTACCTGGCGGAGTCGGGGATTCGGCAGTTCCTGGATATCGGCACCGGGATTCCCACCGAGCCCAACCTGCACCAGATCGCGCAGGAGATCACGGCGGATTCGCGGGTGGTCTACGTCGACAACGATCCGGTGGTGCTGGCGTACGCGCGGGCGCTGATGATGGGCAGCGAGTCCGGGGCGACCACCTACATCCAGGGCGATGTCAGAGATCCCGAATCCATCCTGCGGGCACCGGAACTCGTCGACACCCTCGACCTATCCGAGCCGGTGGGCTTGAGCATGATCGCCCTGCTGCACTTCGTCGAGGCCGACATCCCCGCGATCCTGTCGACCTTCCTCGACGCCCTCGCCCCGGGCTCCTACCTCGTAATCTGCGCCATCACCGCCGATTTCGCCCCCGAACAGGTCCTTCCGGCCCAGGAGGTCTACCGGGTCCGCAAGCTCCCCGCCCAGGTTCGCGAGCACGACGAAATCGTCGGCTGGTTCACCGGCCTCGACCTCATCGACCCGGGCGTCGTGCCCCCGCACCGCTGGCTGGGCAGCGAATCCACCGAATTCTCTGCCGCTTTCGACGCCAAGGTCTCCTGCTGGTGCGGCGTCGGTCGTAAGCCCTGAGTCTCAGCCGTAGAGCTGGACGAAGCGGTCGAGGGAGCGCTCGACGTCACCGCGCAGAGCGCGGGCCACGACCGAACCGATGGGGCCGAACAGGGGTGCGCCGCCGAGATCGAAGTTGGCGGTGACCTTGGACCCGTTCGAGGTGGGGGAGACCTGCAGTTCGATGCCGAATTTGGTGCCGCCGATGCCGGAGCCGTTGAGTACCAGCCGGTTCGGGGGTTCGGCGGTCTTGACGACCCAGGTGACCCGGTTGCGGAAGCCCTTGACCGTGGCGACGCCGATGAGGCGGGTGCCGGGGGTGAGGCCCTCGGGGACCGGGCCGCGCCAGCCCTCGTGCAGGACCAGCCATTTATCGAGTTCGGGCAGGTCGGAGGCATGCGACCAGGCCTTGTCGGGCGAGATCGGAACGTCTACGGAAACCTTGAGCTTGGCCACGCGGCGATGATATCTGCTACATGATGTAGCACTGAACGCGAGGTGATCAGGACGACAGTCCGGGGGTCTCGATCGGCGTGGTGGCCGGGCGCGCGGGCAGGCGTGCGGAGTAGATGGAGTAGCCGTCGAGGTGGCGGACCACGAGGGTCGCGGTCACGGTGGCCGCGATCATGACGGGCATGAAGCCGAACCCGCCGTGCGTGAGTTCGAGGATCAGGGCCAGCCCGGTGAGCGGGGCCTGCATGGCGGAACCGATGGCGGCGCAGGCCGCGACCATGGCGAACGCGCCCACCGGCGAGCCCGGCCACAGCTGGGTCCACAGGATTCCGGTGCCCGCGCCGAAGGCCGCGCCGGTGCTCAGCACCGGGGTGAACAGTCCGCCCGGCGCGCCGCTGCCCAGGCACAGGGCGGTGACGATCGGCTTGAGAATGGCCAGGGCCAGGAACAATCCGGCACCACCGACCCCGAGGAAGGCCGCCGCCGCGATGCCATGTCCGTTGCCGAACAGCTGCGGATAGGCGATGCCGATCAGACCGAGGGTGCCGAAGGCGAGGATCGGTGCGACCAGGGCGACGCGGCCGGAGACCCGGTAGTGCGAGATCCAGCCGATGACCCGGATGTATCCGGTGGCGGCCAAGCCCAGGAACGGTCCGGCCAAGAGCGACCAGACCAGCAGCGACACACTCCAGTGATAGTCGGGGATGTCGAGGTAGGTGGCCCGGTTGGGGAGGTAGAGCCACGCCGTCATGGTCGCCGTCCCCGAACACGCCAGCGCCGGCAGCAGCGTCGCGATCGAGGTTGTGCCCAGCAGTAATTCGGCGGTGAAGAAGGCCCCGCCCAGCGGCACGTCGTAGACGCACGCCAAGCCCGCCCCGCCACCGCAGGCGATGAGCAGCCGCTGCTGCGCCGCACTCAACCCGAACCGATGGCTCAGCACGCTGCCGAACGCGCCACCCATCAGCTTGGTCGCCGCCTCGCGCCCGATCGAGGCACCCAGCCCGATGACGACCTCGGAGATGACCGCCGTCCCCAGGCAGCGCCGGAACGACAGCTCGCCGGACGCGGTCCACACGATGTCGTCCAGATCGGTCTTCTCGCCGGGCGTCAGCCGACGCAGCAGATACAGCGAAATCCCGGCCACCACACCGGCGATGAGCAAGGAGTTCACCCGCCGCAATGGCGAAGCCGCCGCCACATTCGCCAGATACGTTCCGTTTCCGGGGAAGGCGAACGCCTCGACCCGGAACAGCAGCCACATCAGCGCGATTCCGCCGAGCCCGGTGGCGACGCCGGTCAGCAGCAGTACCAGCCAGAACACCGGCGTCAATGCCGCGTCCCCGTCGTGCCGGGCATTGGGCTGCTCCATGGCGCCGCGCCGGGACGGCATCCGCCGCCGGAACACGGGCCGGGGATTGCGAAGCCGTTCGGTAGGTTCGGGTCGTCGGGGTCTCGATCCGGGGTTCCGCCGCGGCACGTCCACAGGATAGGGCGGGCGGCTCCGGTTGCGCGCCAACCACACCGACAATTCGGGCGGTGGCCGTGTGAAATTATCCGGACATGATGCGCGCGATTGATGCGGCGGGCAGGATCGACCCGAGTACGGGGAATCAGCGAACGAATCGGCGGGGGCGCACCATGAAGAATCTCCCTGTTGCCAACGGCCTGCGGCTGCTCGGCAATCCGTCCACCATTCATCAGCGGCTGCTGGAATGGAGTGGCCGTTACGGTCCGCTCTACCGGTTCAACCTGTTCGGGCGGCCGTTCGTCGTGGTCTCGGAAACCCAGGCCGTGCAACGGATTCTGCGGGAACGACCCGATGGTTTCCGGCGGCTGAGCGCCATCGAGTCGGTGCTCACCGAAATGGGGGTCGACGGCCTGTTCGCGGTCGAGGGCGAGGAATGGCAGCGGCGGCGTCGCCTGGTCACACCCGCGTTCACACCGAACCGGCTGCGCGGCCTCGACGACACCGTCGACGTCATTACCGACCGGCTCGCGCGGCGCTGGCGGAAGGACCCGGTCGAGGACGTGCATGCCGACCTCATGCGGTTCACCGTCGACGTGATGGCGCGCGTCGCGTTCGGCTACGACCTCAATACCCTCGAGGGCGGCGGCAACGCCATCGAGGAGCGGTTGCAGCGCCTGTTCCCGATGATCGGCAAGCGGGTCAACGCGCCGGTGCCGTACTGGCGCTACGTGAAGTTGCCCGCCGACCGCGCCTTGGATCGTGCGCTGCGGGAACTGCGCGAGGATGTCGACGCGGTGATCGCGACGGCCCGGACCGCCGAGACGCCGACCAACTTCGTCGAGGCCCTCATCCAGCAGCATGAGGATTCCGAAGCGTTCACCGCCGCAGAGCTTTTCGCCGAGTCGCTGACCGTGCTGGTGGCGGGTCAGGACACCACCGCCAATACTCTCGCCTGGCTGCTGTACCACCTGGCCCAGCATCCTGAGGTGCGGGAGCGGATCCGCGCGGAATCGGCGGAGGAGAAGCGTCCGTATCTCGCCGCCGTCATCGCGGAATCGATGCGGCTGCTGCCGATCTCGCCGTTCCTGTTCCTGGAATCCTTGCGGCCCTATGTGATCGACGATACCGAGGTGCCCGCCGGTACCGCGGTCATCGTGCTGCCGGGTCACGGTGCCGTGGACGAAGCCAATTTCGATGACCCGGAAGCCTTCCGGCCCGAACGCTGGCTGACCGGCTACACCGGAACACATAATGCCAAGGCCAGCATGCCTTTCGGTGGCGGGCCGCGTTTCTGCCCGGGCAGGTCGCTGGCCTTGTTGGAGATCGAGGCGGTGGCGACCATGGTGTGCCGGGACTTCGAACTGTCCCTGCCCACCCCGCACGTGCCGCCGCGTGAGCGATTCACCTTCGCGGTGGAACCCGTCGGCCTGCGACTACTCCTCACCGCTCGCTAGCTTCCCGACCTCCTGCCGGTAGCCGATGAGCACCGTGCAGATGAGCGACAGCGCGACAACGGCTTCCGCGATGAAGAACGAGCCGAAGTCGATGATCGAGCCGATCGGCGGTGCGCCCGGCACCGCGTTGCGCAGCGGGATCATGGCGAACAGCATGGCCGCCATCAGGGTCATCGCGGGCCAGACCAGGCCGTGCCGCCCACGCAGCACGTAGAACGCCGCGGTGGCGGCGGCCACCGCCAGACCGAGCATCAGGGCCATGACGAACAGCGCGAATACCACCGAAGGGACGGACCTTTCGACGTCGACCATGGAATTCAGGCCGTCACCGTGCTGCTCGGCAGCCAGGTGCGGGGTGAGCCGGAAGAAGGCGTCGAGACCGTAGAGGCTGACATTCATCGGTACCTCGTGTGCGTCCACCTCCGCGGCGAAGGCCACCTGCGCACGGTAGTCGTCGAAGGGATAGTCGGTGATGGTTCCGGTGTTGAGCGGGATCCGGATCTCGTTGGTGGAGATCGGTTCACCCGCCCGAATCTGGATGGTCTCCGATTTCAGACCCGCCGTGTAGACGGTGGTGTCAGCGGCGAAGCGCCCGCCATCGTCGAACCGGCCCCGCGGTGTGGGCGTCACCTGGACCGCCATCTCCCCGGCCGCCGGATCGACCCGGACGACCACCACGTCGATATCGATCCGGTCGGTCAGTGCGGCGTCGCCGATCAGGTATGCGGGCCTGCCGTGATCCTCCTGCAGGCGATACAGCGACAGGCTGCAAACTGTTCCGAGCGCCACCAGGGTCACCGCCACCACCGCCGACACGAACTTGTCGAAACGACGCACCGCATGCCTCCGCTCAGTCACAGGTCTTGTCCCGCACAGATTTCGGATCCTCGAGGTAGCGCACCACCTCGTTGTCGACACAGCTGCTCACGTCGGCGAAGACGAAGGTATGACCGTCGGCCTCCCGCACCACCAGCGGGCTGCGCAGGTACCGGGCCATCCGCTCGGCGTTCCCGACCGGCGTGGTCGGGTCGTAGCGCATCGCCACGAACAGCAGCGGCGGCGCGGAATCGGGACGTGACGGCACGGCCGGGTGCAGCGCACCCGCGAACGGCCAGAGATCGCAAGTACCCAAGGGGAATTCGGCCGGCCGCGGCAGGTAGTCGTCGTAGCTCGCCGCATCGTGGCGGGCCTGGGCATCCCGCTGACGGGCCGTGCGGTCGGTGGTGGGTGCGGCGAAGTCCGCACACATGATGGCCGTGATCGCGGCCGGGTCGGTGGCCTTTCCGGCCGCGCCGTCGACCGGCTGCCGCGGAGCCGGGATGTCACCGCTCTCGGAGTTCTCACTGCCACTGAAGGTTTCGGCGATCTTGCGGATCTCGGTGCCGTCCCCGTGCCGGACCGCCGCCAGGGCCCGCAGATACGGGTCCCACTCCGAGCGCCACAGCAGCCCGTTGGTGGTGGCGGCCAGGATCTCACCGGCGCTCACCGCACCGCCGGTAGCGGGCACCGGCTGGGCATCGGTGTCGCGCAACAGCTGTTTGAAGGATTCCTCGGCTGCCGCGGGCTCGTTCCCGAGCGGGCATTCCGCGCCCGTATCGCTGCGGTATTCGCCGGTGCAGTACGCGACGACGCGGTCGAAGGTCTGCTGATACCCGCGCTGCTGGCCCAGCAGCATGTCGTTCTCGGATTCGGCGGTGTCCACGACGCCATCGAGGACGGCGGCCCGGTACCCGTCGGGAAAACGCGTGGCGTACATGGCCGCGACCTGGGTGCCGTAGGAAGCCGCGAGCAGGTTGATGCGGCGTTCGCCCAGCACCGCTCGCAGCAGATCGACATCATTGGTGGCCTCGTCCGAGCCGATGTGCTTCAGCACCTCGAGCCCGGTGCCGCGGACGCAGGCGGCCACCAGTTCACGCTCCGATTGTTCCTGCGCCGCAACCGGATCCGGGCTCCCCTCCGGGGCCGGGCCCGCCGGATTCGAGCAATCGATTCGCGGGGTCGAACGGCCCACCCCGCGCGGGTCGTATCCGACGAGATCGAAGTGCTCGCGCACGGATGCGGGAAAGGGCATCTCGACCATGGGCAGGCCGGGCAGGCCGGGACCGCCGCTGATGGTCACCAGCGTGCCCTCTTTCATTCCGGTCGCGGGCCGTCGGGTGACGGCCAGGGACACCGTGGCGGTATCGGCCGGACCGTGTCCACGGGCGGCCTGGTAATCCAGAGGCGCGAGCACGTGGCCGCACACCTGGCCCGGCGTCGTCTCGCCGGTGAACCAGCCGACGGTATCGCCCTCCCCGCAGGGAACCCACTGCACGGACTGCGCGTAGAACGTTTCCAACCCGGGTGGCACGACGGCCCGGTCCGACGGTTCGGCCGTTCGTCCTGAGCAACCGGCACCGATGACAGCGGCACCACAGAGCGTGATCACGGCGGTGGAGCGGTGAAACCTCATGGCGGAGCCCCTTTCACGGCGATCGATTCTGCCTGTCGAATTGCGGCCGACGGCTACGGTACGATCCAGCCGATGATCGCGCCGATCGCCGCGCCGAGCACGCCGCCGGGAATTGCGCCGACCACGAAGAACGGGAATCCGACGATAATTCCGATACCCAATCCGATGAGTGCGCCGACCGCCGCATTGTGTTGATGCCGGGCGATATCCGCGTTGTAATCCACGAATGTGCGGTGCGCCTGGATCTGCTGTTCGGGAGTGAGTGCGGCCGCGCCCACCGGGGTCAGGGTCAGGCTGCGCCCGGCATCGTCGATCCGGGGATCCAGCAGCCAGCGGGTGCCGGATACCTGGACGGCCATGGGCAGGGTCGCGACCTGCGCGCCCCCGGCATCGGTGAGGGTCACGGACTTACCGTCCGCTGCCAGGTCGAAGCGGCCGTCGGCCAGTGTGGTGGTGACGCCGCTGCCATCGGCGGTGAGGTCGGTGTCGTAGGCGACGCCTTGATCGATGCCGTGCAGCACGGTGTCCGGGCCGGCCGGGTCCGCATACGCGAAGCCGCCGGCGAATCCGGTGGCGATAATGGCGGAGAGTGCGGTAATGGTGAGTTTGCGGTTCATGTCGAGCCCTTTCGCATTCGAGGAATGGAATTCGAGCTGCGAATAGCAAACCTGGTTTGCCGAACTCGGGGCTATTGACTAACCCGAGAATTCCCTCGGGGCCGTTTGTGCACTTTGTCAGTCCCCAGGTCAGGGGGTCGCCGGGGCCAGCGAGATGGTCAGGCGGCTGGGATGGGCGGCGTCGTGCAGCAGGTCGAAACTTGAACCCCACAATGCGGGAACATCTTTCGGCGGTGCGAAGGATGACGGGAAATTGCCGGTGGTGATGCGCAGGCGCAGCCGGTGACCAGCCTCGAGCCGGTAGTAGGCGGGACGGATCCGCACCGCCAAGTCGACGATTTGCCCGGCCGTGACCGGCAGGACATCCGCCGAGGACTGCCTGACCTCGGCGGAATAGACGGTGCCGTCGGCCGTCCGCCAGGTCTTCTCCTCATCGAGGGTGCGCAGGGTGGCCAGTTGCGCGCCGCCGGTGATGTGGACGGCACCGCCGTCCGGCGCGACATCCTCCAGAAACACCTGCAGCGCGGCCTGATCGGCGCTGGGGGAGACGAAGACGTGCAGGGTGCCTGGTCCGGCGACGAGGGTGGGTGCGGCGACCGGGTCGCCGGTGTAGGTCAGCCCGGACTGCGGCGCGCGGACATCCGCCGCACACGGATCCTCGACCTGCACCAGATTCAGTAGCGCCTGCACGAATCCGGCGGTCCACTGCTCGAAATTCTCACGGTTGCAGGGATTGTCGAACAGTGTGTAGGGCAATCGATCCGGCGGCGCGGCGGCCGGGGTATCCGAGAGCGTGCCGGGACCGAGGTCGTAGGTCCTCGTGCGTGCGCCGGCGAAAGGGTAGGCGGTGGTGTTCGTGCCGCGCGCCGTCTGGTCGATCATGTGCAGGGTGCCGGGCATGGCATCGACACCGTTGTCGATGCCCTTGAGCCAGTGGTCGAACCAGGCGATGGTCACCGCGTCGGTGTCCATTCGCGCATACGGTCCCGCACCGTTCTCCAGGTGCGACCACGGGCCCTGCAACAGCTGGAAGCGGGGATCGCCGATGGCGGTGGCGGGCATCGGCCCGTACTGCGGCCGTCCGGCCGCCAGATTCTGCAACTGGGCGTAGTTGTGGACCCCGGCGTCCTGGTAGAGATCCCAGCCGCCGTTCACGAAGTAGGTGGCAATGTCATTGTCCACCAGCGCCTTCAGGCCGGGACCGAAATCACGGGCGGCCCACCACTCGTCCTTGTGCGCGAAGGTGCCGCCCTGCCAGCCGTCGAGCACTTTCAGCAGCGGGGTCTCCGGCGAGAACAGCGCGCCCCGCAGGTGATCCACGAGCGCCTGGACCGCCACCTGCGGGGTGAGCGGCAGGTTGTACAGCGGCCACACCACGCTCATGTACTGCACCAGCGGCACCACGACGGTCAACAGGATCGGACTGAACATGCCGCCGTGGCCCAGCACGTCCGCGAACAGGTCGGCGGGGACATCGTGCAGCAGCATGGCGCGCAAAGGCGTTCCGGGACGGCTGGTTTCGGCGGTGAACAGGGCGGAGGCGGCCGGAAACGAGTAGCCGAACATGCCGACCCGGCCATTGGATCCGGGCAGCCGCGCCGCCCATTCGACCACCTCGTTGCCGTCGAGGCCGTCCTGGCGGGAGGCCGGATCCCATTCCCCGGGTGAGGATCCGGTGCCGCGCACGTCGGCGGTGACCTCGATATAGCCGCGCGAGACCAGGCTGTCCTGCATGCCGGTCGCCTGATTCAGCACGCGCCGAACATCTTTCACATTGTCGGGCAGGTCGATGTGCAGCAGGTCGAAGATGCTGGTGGCCACGGCGGTGAGGACACCGTTCATGGAACCGTAGGTGGTCCAGTTCACCACCACCGGAAACGGGCCGGGTGCACGCAGTCCGGTCGCCGGATCGGTCGGGTAGCGCACGGCGGCGGTGAGTTGGGTGCCGTCCGACAGCGGGATCAGCCTTCCGAGTTCGTAGCCGAC
The DNA here is from genome assembly GCF_042753865.1 of Nocardia sp. NPDC059240. NCBI lineage: Bacteria > Bacillati > Actinomycetota > Actinomycetes > Mycobacteriales > Nocardiaceae > Nocardia > Nocardia sp. NPDC059240. The sequence continues at coordinate 105,831 of NZ_JBHZAC010000007.1, forward strand.
GCCGAAGACCGGGGCGGGCGGTGTGTACCCCTCCGGCATACCGATGCCGCCCGAAACAGTCGGCGCCGGGCCGGTCGGCGGTGCAGCGGCGGAGTGCGGGGCGAGGTGGATCGGGACGGCGGTGAGGCAGAGCGTGAGGGCCAGCCGGGCCACGGTCCGCCCTGATCGCATGCGTCCGCCTCCAAGAATTCCGGCCGAAGGTCCCAAGATCATCTGCTGCGAGATAGCAGAATAGCCAGAGCTGTGCTGTTCTCGGTCCAGGCGCGAGCCTCGCGTCCTGGTTGTCGGCAGCGAAGGGCACGAATGGAACCGCATCACCGTGACGTCCTGAAGGTGCTGCACGAGCGGGCGCTGGCGTTTCTGGACTCCTACTCGGCCGAGTCTCCGGTGTTCAGCGAGCTGCCGCAGACCGTCGTCGATGTCGATTTCGTGCCGTCGATCGTGCGGAACCTGGAGTTGCTGTTCGGCTTCCTGGCCGACGGCATCGAACCCGACGAATCCGAAACCAGTGGATTGCTGGAACGTGCTCGCGCGGTCGTCCGCGACGGCATGACGGTCGATGTGGTGCTGCGCAACTACCGCTTCGGCGTCGCGTTCATCTGGTCGCAGCTGCTGGAGGCGGCGACCGACAGTGAACGCGACACCATGCTCGCCGCCGCCGTGCCCCTGGCCCACTACCTGTCGATCATTACCGAGCGGGTCACGATCGGCTGCCTCCCGTCCACGCCGGACCCGCACTGGGAGCAGCTCGAACGGCGGCGCGGCATCGCCGACGCCCTGCTCGCGGGCAGCGACCCGCTCGAATGGGCCGAGGCCCCGGCCATTCCGGTGGCGTCGGCCTTCCTGGTGACGGTGTTGCGCGCCGGTGATCCAGGTCCCGGGACCATGACGGCCCTGCGCAATCGGATGCACGAGATTCCCGGATCGTTCATGCGTTTGGACAGCGGCGGCTGGACCGCGCTGATCCCCCTCGATCCCGACGATGACGGCACCGCCGCCGCCGAACGCCTCGCGACCGTGCTGAACGCCTTCGCCAGCACACCGCCGGAGTTCTGGGTGGGCGTGGTGACCGCGGCCACCCGCTCCGCCGTCCCCGCCGCGCACGGGCAGGCCCGGGTGCTGGGTGAGCTGGGTCGTTGCCTCGGCAGTCCCGAAATCCTCTGTCGCCGAGATCGATTCGTCCTGGAATTCGCGCTCGCCGTCAGCGGTCCCGCGTGCGCGCGGCTGGCGCAGGTGCTCGACGCCCTCGACGATCAGCCGCTGCTCGCCGAAACCTTGGACGTCTACCTCGATCTCGGCTTCAACCAGCTCGCCGCCGGGCGGACGCTGAATGTGCACCGCAACACCGTGACCTACCGGCTCACCCGGATCTGTGAACTCACCGGCCTGGACCCGCAGGACCCGGCCGGGCTCACCACGTTGTCCGCGGCGCGGCTGGCTCGCCGCCTGGTGGCCAAGGGCTTCACCGCCTGACCCCGCCTCCGGTCGGCCCGCGCCTCGGATCGGCTCGAGCACAACGGTGTCGGGCGGGCTCCGGGGGTTCTAGCGTGCTGTGGTGTGAGTGAACTCGATCATGTGGTGCTGGCGACGCCGGATCTGGCGGCCACGGTAGAGACCGTGGGGCGACTGCTCGGGGTGAAACCCGTTGCGGGCGGCGTACATCCGGGACGCGGAACCCGGAACTTCCTGCTGGGGCTCGGCAGCGGTGCGTATCTGGAGATCATCGGGCCGGATACCGAGCAACCCGAGCCGGAACTGCCGCGACCCTTCGGAATCGACAAGCTGACCGAGGCGCGGCTGGCGGGCTGGCTGGTGCGGGTCGATGACATCGATGCCGCGGTAGCCGCGGCGCGGGCCGCCGGATACCACCCGGGCGAGCCCTCGCCGCTGTCGCGGGCTACCCCGGACGGCCGGGTTTTGAAGTGGCGGTTGACCTTTCCGCTGCCCAGTCAGGGCACACAGGTCGTGCCCGCGCTCATCGACTGGGGCGACACCGATCATCCGGCGGGGGAGTTGCCCGAGGTGTCATTGCTCGGCCTGGAGGTCGTGCATCCCGACATCGAGCCGGTGACGGCCCAATTGCGGGCGCTCGACGTCGATGTCACCGTGCGCGCCGGGAACCGGGCCGCCCTGATCGCCCGCATCGGCGACCCGGACGATCCGATCATCCTGTTCTGAACCGGGCCGCTCCGAAACGGGCGGTTCAGTGCGCCGCCGCGCGAGCGGTGACCCGCAGCGTCAGGTCCCGCGGCTTCAACGTCGGGAACTCCTCGATGTCGAGTCGGTAGCCGGTCCGGCCCAGATCGTGCTCGTGCAGCAGATGGGCCAGGGTCAGCACCGCCTCGTGCAGGGCGAGCGCGCGGCCGATGCAGGCCCGCGCGCCGGTGCCGAAGGGTTTGTAGGTCAGCGGCGGGGGACCGGCCAGGAAGCGCTCCGGGTCGAACCGATCCGGGTCGGTCCATACGGACGGATCCCGGTGGATGGCAAGCAGATTCAGATACACCCAGTCATCCGGTGTGACACGGTGCCCGCCGAGGGTGGCCGGGCTCCGTGCCGCGCGAATGAAGGCGGGCGCGACCGGGTGCAGCCGCAAGGTCTCGTCGACGATCGAGCGCAGGTAGCGCAGTCCGGCGATGTCCTCGTACTCCAATTCCCCGGGATGCCTGCCGGTTTCGGCGAGCTCGGCGCGAGCCCGGTCGGCGGCCTCGGGATGCCGTGACAGCTCGTGCAGCGCGAAAGCGACCGTCCCGGCGGTGGTTTCGTGTCCCGCGATCAGCATGACCACGGCCTGGTCGACAGCCTGCTGCCGGGTCAGTGGCGCACCCCGCTCCGGATCGGTGTCGGCGAGCGCCGCCGACAGCGGGGCCTCGCCGCTACCCGAGTCGACGACCATCTCGACATGCCGCCACAGCGCTTGTGCGTGCGGCGGTACCGGATTGACGCCGAGCACGGCGTCGAGGAACGGAATCACCTTGCCGCGGTTGGTCGTCCGGATCAGCGCGAACATGGTGTCGACGAATTCCGCCCGCTGCTCGCGGGTCAGCTCCGCGCCGAAACCGGCCCGGGTGATCAGGTCGTAGGCGAGATCCTGGGTGAGGTCGCTGACATTGATCGGCTGCGGCAGCGCACCCCAACGCCGGATATGTTCGGCGATAACAGGATTCATGGCCGCGTGATACCGCCGCATCGCGGCGCGGCTGAACGCCGGTTGCAGCCGGTCGTGCGCGAGCCGCCAGACCGCGTCCTCGGTGTCGGTGAACAGCAGCCCGGTCGGAGCCATGGGCGCGAGCCGCCGGAACGCCGGACCGTTCACCTTCGTCCAATTGCGGTCGTCGAGCACGGGTTCCGCGAGCGCGGCCGAGTTCACGATGAGCATGCGGGGATAGCGCAGCACCCGCACCTCGTAGATGTCGCCCAGCGCGGCCGCGTGCTCGGTGATGCTCTGCGCCGGTGTGCGCGCCGAAAGCGAGAGCGCGTCGCCTACGAGTGGTACGCGCCAGGGCGGATGGGGTACGGCTGGCATTTCGACCACTCCTTCGACAGCGCGGACAGAATACGGGTTTCCGATTGCAGATCCGCGCCGCCGGGCAGGTCCAGCACGGGCGCGGCCGGATCGGGCGGGCCGTCGGCCAGCCGCACCGCGCACGCGGCCGTGAGGGCCCGCGCGATGGCCCCGAAATCGGTTGCCCGCGTGCGCCGTTCGATCGGCACATACGGGGCCAGGCAGAGGATCGCGTCATTGATCTCGATGACCGAGCGGTGCAGCCGATAGGTCGCGTCGGCGGCGTCGGGACGCGGTTGGACCACTTCGGGGCAGGCCCGCGTCAGATCCGCCCACAGCGGTGCCAGCCGCTCGACCGCCCGCGCGGCCGGGTCACCGCGCACGGCATCGATCAGCCGCAGCACCAGCGCGATCGCGGCGAGCGGGGTGAAGCCGATGATGTCGGCCACGAATGCCATCCGGTCGGTGCTCGCCGCGTACTCGGTGAAGGCGTTGACATGTCCGGTCGCCAAGACGAACGAGGTGGTGAGCCCGAAGCTGAGACTCCAGATCAGGCCGCTGAAGATCACCAGGAACAGCAGCGAGAACACGCGCGCGCTCCACGGCGGCCGCGCCCGCAGATCCTGCAGCGACGCCGACACGATCAACACCGCGCACGCGTACGGGAAGATGACGAACAGCATGGTCATCGGCGCGGCCTGCCAACCCGGGTACTGCAGCACCAGCCCACCGCGCGCGGCGATCGGACTGCCCAGCACCAGATAGCCCAGGCCCATCAGCCCGGCGGCGGCGTACACGATCGGCATTCGTGGCGTCTTGCGTTGCTGCGCATGCGAAACCACCAGATACGCCTCGGCGGTGACCAGGATCATCAGTGCGTTGGCGAGCTGATACTGCCGGGCCGCGCTCAGCCACGGATCCAGCCGCTCGATCCGCTCCTGCGCCGACGCGATCATCAGCAGCCACGCCAGGGTCGATCCGATCAGCGCATTGTTGACGTGCCGGTTGCCGAACGTGTCACGGCACCAGATCAGTCGCCCGGCCGTCACGAGCGCGGTGAACGTCCACAGCGGCCAGGCCGCGACCTCGGGCAGCGACGAGTACGGGGGCATCGGCGGATACGGCATGCTCACCCGCGCACGAAAATATTGCGGAACGGCGCGAACGGGCGACGCCGCATGGCGGGCATGATCAGGTTCGCGAAGGCTTCGGCCTCGAGTTCCTTGGCGGTGCCGAAAACCCCACGCGCCAAGGCCGTCTCCATCCGGGCCAGCGAACCCGGTCCGACCAGACCGCCTAGGTATTCACCGAGGGCGTCGTGGATCCGCTCGCCCTCGTGATCGAGCAGCAGATGGCCGATCTCGTGCAGCACGGTGTGCTCGACCATGTAGCGCGAGGACCGCTCCTCGTAGACGATCAGCGTCAGCTCATCGGTCTCGGCGAGCAGGCCGCAGGGGAATCCGGCCGCCTTGAGTCCGGCCCGGCCGACCAGGCTGATGGGTTTGCCGCGTTGCGCGGCGAGGGCGTCGACGAACTGTTGCAGATCCCAGGGATCCGGAATGCTCAGGCCCGCGATCACGGACGCGAGCGGATCCGCACCGCGCACGGGCGGCTGATCGCTATCGCTCACGGGTGAGGTCCTGCCCCGCGCGGGCCTGGCGGGTGGTCTCGATCAGCAGTTCCAGTGCCTCGACCGAGAACTCCCCGCCGCGGAAGTGGACCGCGCCGAGCTTGATGCCGAGGGTGCGTGCCGTGTCGAGGATGGCGAGCTTGTGATCGAGGGTGCGCATCTGTTCGGTGTCCGGGTCCAGCAGGTATCGCGGGTCTACCTCGAACTGTATCGCCATGGCGCGCAGTAGGTCCGGGGTGGGACGGCCGGATTGCGCGCGGGCGTCCGCGATCTCGGCCGGGGTGACCGGGCGGCCCAGCGCTCGCGCGGTCTGTTCGGCGATATCGGCGTTTTCGTCGCGGGCTTCGAGATGGTCGTCGCGTGCTCCGAGCAACCTGCACAATCGGTCGACTCGAGTCGCGACGAGATTCATTGCGGGCCTTCTCCTGCGTTCTGTCGTGCCTGCCGAAGCCTGGCCTCGAATCTACCTGCCAGGTGGTCTGTTATCTCGGCTGTGCTGCCGATCAGCCAGCGACGGTAGAGCTTGTCCTCGTAGTCGGGGTCCTGTGGCGACACCGGCCCGTCCAGCAATCCGGCGAAGGCCCGTTCGAGCAGGGGTGGAATCGAGCCGCCGCCGTGATTGCGTTCCAGCAGGTCGGTGAGGTACAGGCCGATCAGGCGGCCGCATTCGACATTGAGCCCGGCCACGGCGGCCCGCAGCTCGCCGGAATCGGCCGGGTCCTGCCCGGCGACCCGATTCAGCTCGACCTGGGCTTCGAACAGGGCCAGCGCCAGCGTGGCGGGCACGGCGACCACGGCGGTGCCCGGATCGAGCGTGCGACCGGCGGGCGCGGGCTGCGGCTTCGCACCGCTCCAATAGGCCCGGGCGGCACTGCCTTCGCCCCAGGACAGGGCCGCGTCGAGGCGGCGGAAGGTGACGGGTTTGGGGCTTGGGCCCAGGTCCGCGGCCTCCACCCGGACCAGCGTGCGCTTGGTCGGCCCGCCCGCCGCGATCACATCGTCGAGGCTGAGGTTGAGCTCGCGTCGCCGCTCTCGCACACAGGCTGCGAGAAACGTGGCGTACTCCGGTCGCATGTAAACCGATTTTACCTCATTGTGTGCTGTACTTGGCACAATAGGTCAGTCGTTCTCTACTGATTTTATTGCGACAGGGCGTCGGCTGGCCTAGTCTCAGATTCGCGGACGGCATCGACGGCCAGGGTCCGATCTGGACAGTGGAGGGGATGGATCGGCATGCGGCACGTGGGTGCCGTCCGCCGAGTGATCTCCCGAAATGAGCCGTTCAGGCCCCGGAATGAGCAACGTCGCCGGGCGAAGGGGGGGAGTTGGCCCGGCGACGTCACATCGAAGTGGCCGAAGCCACCGATACGGGTCAACACTGTTCGGGGGGAGTGAACAGGTTGCCCGCGCACGACTATACGGACACACCCCGGCCTCGGCGCAACCCCCCGGGGTGAAACGAAATCGACTGAAGCGCAATCAGTTGCGATTCGTGATGTGATTCCGCGAGGCGTCAACGCGGAATGCGGCCCGCCGACCGGGCCCGCCGCCCGGCTTGGTCACCGGCCCGAGCGCCCGGCAGACTGGGGCGGACATGATGCTTCCCGACCTTCCCGACCTGCCGGTTCGCGCGGTTCTCGACGAGATCACGGGCACGCTCGCCGACCGCGGCACCGCCGTGCTGGTCGCGCCGCCGGGCACCGGCAAGACGACCCTGGTTCCGCTCGCGCTGGCGGCCGCGACCGCCGGCCGGGTCGTGGTGGCCGAACCACGCCGGCTGGCCGCTCGCGCCGCCGCCGCGCGGATGGCGGCGCTGCTGGGTGAGCAGGTCGGCGGCACCGTCGGCTATTCGGTGCGCGGCGATCGCAAGGTCGGATCCGGTACGCGGATCGAGGTGGTGACCTCCGGGCTGCTGGTGCGGCGGCTGCAGAACGATCCGGAGCTGGCCGGGGTGGACGTGGTGGTGCTCGACGAATGCCACGAACGGCACCTGGACGCGGACCTGCTGCTGGCCCTGCTGCTCGACGCCCGCGCCGGGCTGCGCCCGGACCTGCGGGTGCTGGCCACCTCGGCGACCGTTGCCGCAGAACGGCTTTCGGTGCTGCTGGGGGAGTCGGAGCCTGCGCCGGTGTTGCAGGTCCTGGGCCGCGCCTACCCGGTGCGGTTCGACTACGTGCCCTCGCTGCCCCGGGAGCGGATCGAGCAGCAGGTGGCCCGGGTGACGCGAATGGCGTTGGCGGACACCGCGGATGACGTTCTGGTGTTTCTGCCCGGGGCGGGTGAGATCCGCCGCACCGCCGAGCTGCTGTCGGGTTTGCGCGATGTCGATGTGCTGCCGTTGCACGGCCGGCTCGCGGCCGCCGCACAGGACACTGCGCTGCGGGCGGGGCCGCGCCGCCGCGTGGTGCTGTCCACCGCCGTCGCCGAATCGAGCTTGACCGTGCCCGGCGTGCGCGCGGTGGTGGACTCGGGCCTGGCGCGGGTGCCGCGCATCGACCACCGGCGCGGACTGTCCGGCCTTGCGACCGTGCGGGTTTCGGCCGCCGTCGCCGAACAGCGGGCGGGCCGCGCGGGCCGCGAAGGGCCCGGCCACGCCTACCGTTGCTGGCCCGAATTCGAACACGCCACCCTGCCCGCCTATCCGGAACCGGAGATCCGCACCGCCGACCTCACCCGCCTGGCACTGGAGTTGGCCTGCTGGGGCACCGTCGACGGCCAGGGCCTGGCCTGGTGGGACCCGCCCCCGGCGGGCGGACTCGCGGCAGGCCGGGCCGTGCTCCGCGCCCTGGACGCGGTGGACGACCAAGGGGCGGTGACGGATCGCGGCCGCCGCATGGCCGCCTTCGGACTTCACCCCCGCCTGGCCCGCGCTCTGCTCGACGGTGCGGCCGAGCTGGGCCCGCGCGCCGCCGCCGAGGCGATCGCCCTCCTCGACGACGACACCCTCGCCCCCGGCATCGACCTGGTCGCCGCCCTGCGCACCCTGCGCTCCCAGCCACCCACCCGCTGGCAACGCGAAGCCCAGCGCCTGGCCAAACTCATCACTCCGAATCCGTCTACAGGCCAAGGTGGTTCGCGACCGGCCCGGGGCGGTTCCAGGGCAGCTGGGCAGGATCGCAAACCAGGCGACCGAGACGATCCGGCGTTGATCGCGGCGCTGGCCTACCCGGAGCGGCTGGCGCGTCGCCGTGCGACGGGGTCGTCGAGCTATCTCATGGCCGGCGGCACCGCTGTGACGTTGCCGCCGGGGAGCGGACTCGGGGATGCGGAGTGGCTGGCCGTCGCGGTGGCCGGGCGCGATCCAGGACAGTCGGAGGGGCGAATCCGGTTGGCGGCCAAGGCTGATGAGCAGCTTGCTCGTGAGGCTGCCGCGAATCTGCTGGAGACGGTCGACGAAGTCGATTGGCGCGACGGTGATCTGGTGGCGCGGCGGGTGGAGCGGCTCGGTGCGATCGTGTTGTCGGAGCGGCCGCTGCGCGATCCCGATCCGGCGCTGGTGTCGGCGGCCCTGCTGCGCGGCCTGCGCGACGCAGGCTTGAACCTGCTGCGCTGGGACGATGACGCGCGCTCGCTGCGGCAGCGCCTGGACTTCCTGCACCGCGCGATCGGCGAGCCCTGGCCCGCGGTCGACGACGACACCCTGCTCGCCACCGCCGAAACCTGGCTCGGCCCAGAGCTTTCCGCCGCCCGCCGCCGCACCGACCTGCAGCGCGCCGCCGCCGGAACCGCCCTGCGCCGCCTGCTGCCCTGGCCCGAGGCCGCCCGCCTGGACGAACTCGCCCCCGAACGCCTGGAAGTGCCCTCCGGCAGCCACATCCGCCTCGACTACTCCTCCGACCCGCCCGTGCTCGCGGTCAAGGTCCAGGAGATCTTCGGCTGGATCGACCCACCCCGCCTGGCAGCCGGCCGCATCCCCATCCTCCTGCACCTCCTCTCCCCGGCCCAACGCCCCGTAGCCGTCACCGCCGACCTCGCCTCCTTCTGGCGCACCGGCTGGCCCCAGGTCCGCGCCGACCTCCGCGGCCGCTACCCCAAACACGCCTGGCCCGAAGACCCCACCACCATCACCGCCCACCGCGGCACCGCCCGCAACGCGAAGCGCCCCACCTGAGGTAGGTGCCCCCTCGACGCGATGACGCAATTGGGTCAGCGGGGTGGTGGAGTGAGACTTGGTGGAATAGGGCGGGGTTCGGGGATGCTGGACTGCGGTGCGTCCGGGGTGCGGATGCGGATGTGGTTCGAAGCGTCCGGTGAAACGGGCGAGAGGGAGTGTGGCGGCATGCGTGCGATTCGATTCGACGAATTCGGCGGGCCGGAGGTCTTGAAGTCGGTGGAGTTGGCGGTGCCGGAACCCGGTGCGGGGCAGGTGTCCATCGATGTGGCGTATGTGGGGTTGAACTTCGCCGATCTGCAGGCGCGGGCCGTCGGGTATCGGGTGCCGGGGCTGCCGTTCGTGCCGGGGCTGGAGCTGTCGGGGCGGGTGCGTGCGGTCGGGGAAGGCGTCGAGGGGCTGGTCGTGGGGCAGCCGGTGGCCGCCATCACCGATGGTGGCGCGTACGCGGATGTCGCGGTGGTCTCGGCGTCCACGGTGTTCCCGGTGCCCGAGGGCGTCGATCTGCGCACGGCCGCAACGCTTCCCACCGTGCTGCCGACCGCCTACGCGCTGGTGCACACCGTCGGCCGCCTGCAGTCGGGTGACACCGTGCTGGTGCAGGCCGCCGCGGGTGGCGTCGGCACGGTGGCCGCGCAGATCGCCAAGCTCGGCGGCGCGGGTGCGGTCTACGGTGTGGTGTCCAGCCCGGCCAAGGCGGAGTACGCGCGCGCCTACGGTTACGACGAGGCGTTCCTCAATGAGTCCTTCGATGCCGACGTCCGCGCGGCCACCGGCGGCCGTGGCGTCGACCTCGCGCTGGAATCCGTCGGCGGCGAAACCCTGCGCCGCACACTGGATTCCCTGGCGCGCTTCGGCCGCCTGGTCTCCTTCGGCAATGCCGGCGGCGAGGCCCCGTGGCAGGTCGGCGCACCCGATCTGCTCCCGCAGGGCCGCACGGTATCCGGCTTCTCCATCCTGGGCCTGAGCACCGCCGCACCGGACGTGCTGCACGAGATCGCCGCCAAGGCTTTTGAATTGGCCACCTCGGGCAAGGTCGAGCTGCCGATCACGGCGGAGTTCGCGCTCGCCGACGCGGCAGACGCGCACCGATTGATGGCGGGCCGCACCTCGACCGGCAAGCTGGTGATCGCCGTCAATCCCTGAGCGGCCCCATCACTCCCTGCGCGGATTCGGCGTGATCGCCAGCAGTACTGGGCCTTTCACGCCGGTGGAGCAGCCGGTCTGCGCGCAACCGCCGCAGCCGGTGGACGGGCAGCCCGATCCGATCTGCTCCACCGACAGTCGCCCCTTGCGGACCCAGTAGTCGACCATGGCCTGGGCCTCGTCGCGGGAGACGCCGACGCGCCGCGCCACCTGGTCGAGGCTGAATTCCCCACGGGATTCGGTGATTTCGGCCAGCACGCGGCGCAGCGGGCTCGGCGTGGGTGTGGTCGGGGCGCTCACCAGAAGAGCCGCCCGATCTGGAAGACCGCGACCGCCAGCACCCACGCCACCGACAGCTGTAGCGCCACGCTCATGAGCGTCATGCGCAGCCCGATGGTGTTGCGCAGCACCGCGAGTGTGGTCATGCACGGCGTATAGGCGAGCAGGAACATCATGAAGGCCAGCACGGCGGGGATGGTGTGCCCGCCCGAGGAGTGCCGGAAGGTGTCGCGCAGCTGGTCCGACAGGGGCGCGTCGGCCGGTCCGTCACCGGGGTCGGCCATGCTGTAGGACTGCGAAATCGTGGCGACCACAGCCTCTTTCGCGACAAATCCGCTCACCAGCGCCGCTCCGGCATGCCAGTCGTCGAATCCGGCGGGCGCGAAAGCAGGGGAGACCGCCGAGGACACCGCGCCCAGTGCGCTGTGTTCGGGCTGCACCTCACCGAAGCTGCCGCCGCCCACCGGAATCGAGGCCAGCAGCCAGATACCGGTGACGGTGGCGACGATGATGCCGCTGGCCGTGGTCAGAAACCCGCGCATCTTCTGCCAGGTGTGCACACCCAGCACCTGCAGGCTGGGACGTCGGTAGGGCGGCAGGTCGAGCACCAGCGGCTCGTCGGCCATGTCGCGGAACATGATGTTGCGCAACAGGTATCCGATGCCGACCACGAGCAGGATGGAGGCCAGGTACATGGCGAAGACCACCGTCCCGGCCTGGCTGCCGAAGAAGATCCCGGCCAGCAGCACGTAGACCACCAGGCGCGCATTGCAACTGGTGAACGGGATCAGCAGCGCGGTGAGCAGCCGATGCCGGGGATTGGACAGCACCCGGGTGCCCGCGATGGCGGGCACGTTGCAGCCGAAGCCGACGATCAGCGGCAGCACCGCCCGGCCCGGCAGGCCGATGCTGCGCATGAGCCGGTCGGCGACGAAGGCGGCGCGGGCCATGTAGCCCGAATCCTCCAGCAGTGCCAGCAAGACGAACATGATCAGCATGAGCGGCACGAAGCTCAGCACCTGGCCGACGCCGTTGATGAAGCCGTCCCGCACCAGGCCGATCAGCGGCTGCGGCGCGTGCAGAGTTTTCAGGAAATCCGCCGCGCCGTCGGCCACCGGGCCGGTGAAGAAGCCGCCCAGCGTGTCCTGCAGTGGCTTGGCGACCGTGGTGGTCAGCTCGAACACCAGCCACATGACGGCCAGGAAGATGGGAACGCCCAGCCAGCGGTGGGTGACGATGCGGTCCACTCGATCGCTGCGCGTGGTGCGCATTTCGGCGTCGGTGACGACGGCCGCGCGCACATCGTGGGCCCAGGCGTAGCGGCGTTCGGCGATCAGAATCTCGCCGTCGTCTTCAGAATCCATGGGCTGGTCGGAGGATTCGGCCAACGTCGTGCGGGCGATCGTGGTCAATTCCGCCGGGACGCCCGGCGGGGTATCACCGGCCAGCAGCGCGAGTGCCAGCCAGCGCGCCGGATAATGGTCGGGCAGTTGGGGTTCCAGCGCCGCGATAGCGGTTTCCACATCCGCGCCGAGGTGCGGTGCGATCGGCTTGCTCCGGTCGCTCAATGCGGTGTCGACGGCTTCGGCCAGGGCGGGCATCCCGGTGCCGCCGCGCGCCACCAGCGGAACCACCGGCACCCCGAGCACTTTGGCGAGCCGGTCGGCGTCGACGGGTGCGCCGCGTCCCGCCGCCACATCGGTCATGGTCATGGCCACGACCGTGGGCACCCCGGTCTCCAGAATCTGTGACAGCAGGTACAGGCTGCGCGCCAGATTCGCGGCGTCCACCACGGCGACGACCAGGTCCGGCCGGTCCGGTCCGGAGTCGGTGAGCAGGGCGTCGCGGGTCACGGCCTCGTCGGGTGCGGCGGGCAGCAGGCTGTGGGCGCCGGGCAGGTCCAGCAGGCGAATCATGCTGTCGGGCGCGGTTTTCCAGGGTCCCTCGGTCACCTCGACCGTGGTGCCGGGCCAGTTGCCGACCCGCTGGCGGGCCCCAGTGGCGGCATTGAACAGCGTCGACTTGCCGACATTCGGATTGCCGACTAGCACCACCGTGGCCGCTCCGGTGAGGGTCGCGGTGGCCCCGGAAGACTTGACGGAGGATTCGGAATTGGAAGGGCCGCAGCAGGATTCACTCATGCGCGGATTCCCGTGCCACATCGATCGCCCGCGCGGTGGCCCGGTCCACCGCGATGCGGGCCTCGCCGACGCGCAGGATGCGCCCACCACACACGCCGATCGCGGACACACTCACGGGCGCGCCCGGGATCAATCCCATCTCGAGCAGTCGCCGTCGCTGTCGACCCAGGAGTCGAAGCTCTCCGATCCGGAAAGTCTCTCCAGGTTTGCTGTCGATCAGCGAGCTCAAGGCGAACCTCTTTCAACCGGTCGTGGTGAATCCCGAACGATCCCTGGGAGCTGGAGCGTCTGTGCGTTAGGGGAACCTAATGACCAATTTTAAGAGGCTACTGAGAATTAGCTATACCGCGCTAATCACGTCCTGTTCGGGACATTCGTCCCTTTACTCGTCCTTATCGCCCGCTCCGTTCGCGGCCGCCACCACCCGGCCGGAATCGATGGCGGCCAACAGGGATTCGTGATCGGCGACTGTCTGATCGGCGTACGCCAGCGCGAATTCGCCCATGGCCTTGTCGAAGACGTCGTTGCCGCCCAGATACGCCGCGATCGCGACGCGATCACCGGACCGCGCGTGCCCGCGGGCGAGCGTATGCCCGCACAGGCCCGCGTACTGACGCAGCTGTGCCGCCGACATGTCGTCGATGACCAAGGAGCCCTTCATGTCTCGCAGCTGCCGCCAGTAGTAGAAGAGCCCGTCCGGCCCGGTCGCCCAGCCCAGGAAGATGTCACCGGCCGACTGGGTGAGCCGCTGCCCGTGCACCACCCGATGCCCCTGATGCCGGAACTGACTGGAGCGCAAGTGCGTCGACAGCACCGAATCCTCGGCCTGCTTCACCTGCAGGAACAGTGGATCGCCGGTATTGCGTCCGGTCAGCAGGGCGATGAAGCACCGCGTCCCGACACTGCCCACACCCACGACCTTCATTGCGATATCCCGCAATTCGTACCGGTCCAGCAGCACCCGGCGCTCCTCGGGCAAGGTCGCCCGATAGTCCGACAGCACCGAATTCAATTCCACGTGCAGTTCTTTCGGCACCGGCATGACCAGCGGCGGATCCGCCTTGATGCGGGGCGCGCCATCCGGCCCGGGCTCGGTCAGCTTGTCGAGCGCCTGCATGCTGGTGCGCGACCGCGCCTTGCTGATCACCTTCTCGGTCTGCTTGCGATCCTTGGGCTTCAGCAGATCGGACACCTGCTCGGCATCGACCTTCTCGTACCAGACGTCGGTCTCCCCGAGCGCCGCCAGCCGCCCCATCGCCTCCCGATAAGCCTGCGCGGCCGCCACCGCCGCCCCACCCGCTTCGTCATCCCCGAACCCATTGGCGCGGGCCGCCACCGCCACACTCGCCGCCAGCCGCTTCACATCCCACTCGAACGGCCCCGGCAACGTCTCATCGAAGTCGTTCACATCGAAGACCAACGCCCGCTCCGGCGAAGCGAACAGTCCGAAGTTCGACAGATGCGCATCCCCGCAGAGCTGCACCATCAACCCGGTGTTGTCGCCACTCGCGAGATCCCCCGCCATGATCGCCGGGGCTCCCCGATAGAACGGAAACTCTCCCGCCGCCATCCGCGCATACCGAATCTTCACCAGTTCCGGCACCCGAGTCGTAGCCTGCCGCTCCAGCACCGACACCGGATCCACCCGATCCGCCGCCGCCTTCCACTCACCCAATGACGACCGCGGCACCCGCTTCCGCGCCGCCCGCCCCACCTCGGCCGCCGAAGTATCGGCGGCACCCCCTGCTGCTGACCCCGCCTCGGATGTCGACATGCGAGAACTCTAGTTCCCCGCCGAGATCAGGGAGTTCTCAGCGCGGAATTCTGTCCGTTTTCCCGCGCTGAGTACTCCCGAGGTTGGTGGTTACCCGTACCAGCAGACCTTGTGGAGGGCGTGCGCGGCGAACCAGTCGTGGTAGGTGAGGGCTCCCAGCGTCGATGCGGAGATCAGGACGCCGAGGGTGGTGGTGGCGAGCAGTCCGAGTCGGCTGCCGGCCTGACCTCGTGATCGCCACAGCTGCACGCAGCCGAGCATGGTCGAGGCCACGATCATCGACACGACCAGCTCCACCAGCCACCACGGCCCCGCGATCGGATCGCGCCCGTGCTGATCTCGCGGCCCCGCACATGAACCGGCCACGACCGTCACCACGGCGACCCCCACGGTCAGCCATCCGCCGACCCGCGCACGGACCGCACCCATCGGTCCCGCATCGATGTGGGACCGCGGCCACAGGGCCACCGTCAGTGCGACGATCCCGCACGCGACACCCAGCGTGTAGAACGCGGCCGCCGTCCCTGGCACCGATCTCGCACCGTCGCAACGCATTCCGGAGTACACGGCGTGCTCGGTAGCGGCGGCGACGGCCGTCGCGGCAAATCCCAGTGCCAGCGCCGCCGCCGGTGCCAGGTCCAGCAGGGCAGGTCTCGCCCAGCTCCCGTTTCTACTGGGCGGCAAAGGATTACGCATCTGAGCAAACGTTACCAGGGCACTACGCCGGAGTCGTCGAAGAAGCTGCCGGTGGGGCCGTTGTCGGGCAGGGTCGCGAGTTTGATGGCGATGGCCGCGCCCTCTTCGGGGGTGCGGGTGCCTCGGAAGTTGTTGAGGTCGGTGGCGACGAAGCCAGGGCAGGCGGCGTTGATCAGGATGTTGGTGTCGCGGAGTTCCTTGGCGTACTGGATGGTGACGGCGTTGAGGAAGGACTTCGATGGTGAGTATGCGGCCGAGAGGGGGCCGATCACCGCGGCTAGGTCGGATTGCAAGGTCAGGGACCCGACGGTGCTCGACATGTTTACGATGCGGGGGGAGGGGGAGCGGCGCAGCAGGGGGAGCATTGCGTTGGTGACGCGGATGACGCCGATCACGTTGGTTTCCACGGCAATTCGGACCGTGGCGGGGTCTACCTCGGTGGGGGCCTGCGGCATGCCACCGGTGACTCCGGCATTGTTGACCAGGACGTCGAGGCGGCCCGCGCGGTCCTCGATCAGGCGGGCGGCGGCAGTGACACTGGCATCGTCGGTGACGTCGAGCGGGACCCCGAACGCGTCGGCGCCGGCGGCGCGCAGCTTCGCCACGGCCTCCTCGCGCAGCACCTCGTTGCGGGCGCCGACGCCGACCGTCCAGCCCAGTGCGCCCAGACCGGCCGCGATTTCGAACCCGATACCTTTGTTCGCGCCGGTCACCAGCGCGATCGTGTTTTCGCTCATGGGACCAATCCTGTTCCCCGGCACCGGGGGAGCTCCAACACCGATCGGGTGGGCAGCGATACCGCACGGGTATCGATCCTGAGTAGAGTGGCGATGTGGAGACGCGGGAGCTTCGGTATTTCGTCGCGGTCGCCGAGGAATTGCATTTCGGCCGGGCCGCGCAGCGACTCGGGATCGCGCAACCCCCGCTGTCGCGTGCCATCGGCCAACTCGAACGACGGCTCGGGACAACGCTTTTCGAGCGCAACAGTCGCGGGGTGACGCTCACCGTCCCCGGCGCGGTGCTGCTCGAGCAGGGCCTGGCCGCACTGGACGCGGTCGAGGCCGCCGAGCGTCGCACCCGCCGCGCCGCCGACGCCGCGACCGGTCGGCCCGGCCTGGTCCTCGCCACCAAGGCCGGTGCTTCCATCGAGCTGCTGGCGAAACTGCTCGACGCCTACGCCGCCGAACCCGACGCGGTCACCATCGACGTCCAGCTCTGCGGACCGGGCCAACAGGAACCGATGCTGCGCGACGGGCGTGCCGACGTGGCGCTGCTGCACCGCCCGTTCGACTCGACGGCGGGGTTCGACACCGAGGACCTCCACTCCGAGCGGCAGGTCGTGGTCCTGCCCGCCGGTCACCCCCTCGCCACCCGTGACCACGTGCACCTCGCCGACATCACCGGGCTGCCGGGCCTCCCGATGCCCCGCTGGCCCGGCCCCGACGGCAGCTACCGCGACGGCCCCGGCCCGCAGGTCCGTGACCACACCCAGCTCCTCCAGATGATCGCCCTCGGCCGCGCCTGCGCCGTCATGCCCGAATCGAGCCGGACCCACCTGCGGGACGAACACGCCACGGTCGAAGTGCTCGATGCCCCGACGGTCACCACGGTCATCGCCTGGCCGCCCCACAGCCGATCCCAGGCCGTCGCCGCGCTCGTCCGCACCGCGACCCGCCTCTAGGACTGCCCCGATCAGGATTGCCCCGACTCAGAACGGGACGTGATCCTCGCCGGCGTAGGCCGGGCTACCGAAGGTGAACCCCCATCCGGGAGTCGCCAGCAGCGAGGCGGATTCGCCGGGCTGAACAACCGCGACTTGGTTTGTCACAGTGCAGGAGTCGTCACCGTAGACGTAGAGGGTCTCGTTGGTGTCATTGGTGACAGCCACCGCGTAATTGCCGACATAGGTCAGGCAATAGCGCGAATAGAAACTGTTGTCGGTGAGAACTTTCGGAATCGGAGTCGGATCGTTCGGACTGGCAATCACGGTCACCAACTGCCCGGTGATCCCGTCGTATGCCGAGGCAGCGGGCATGAACCCCACTCCTACCCCGGCGACGATCGCGGCCACTGCCAATGATCTTCGAAACACGTTGCGCTCCTATCTGATTGAACAATCAATCATCCGAGTGAAGCACCACTCCGAGATCACCCGCCATCCGTCACGACCACGCGTCATACTTTCGCCACATCGGTGGCGGATCCGATGACCGATAAAGCCGCGCACCACCCTTTTAGGATTGTGCGATGAGCGCGACGCCGTCTCGGACGACCACCGCGGCTGATCGCCGGGTCGCCCCCGGTCACCGCCGGATCCTGGTGCGGATCGGTGCGGTGCTCTGGGTGGCCGTCCTCGAGTTCTTCCTGGTGCTGCCAGTCGTCAGCAGCCGTTGGAGTACGCCATACGACCCGATGCGAAACATGATCAGCGACCTGGGCGCCACGACCTGCCGATACGCCGATTCTCGGGCCGTCTGGGTCTGTTCGCCGTGGCATCGGCCGGCGAACGGCTCCTGGCTGGTGGCAGGCACTTGCCTCGCGTTGGGCGCGCTGTTGCTCATGAACGCATTCGTGGAATCACGTTCGGCCCGTGTCGGTTTGGGTCTGTACATCGTGTCCGGCTTGGGCCTGATCACGGTGGGAGCCAACCCCGAGGACCTGAGACCCGTCATGCACGGTCTGGGCGCGGCATTCGCCATTGTCGGTGGTGAAGTGGCCATGATCGTCCTCGGCGCGGCCCTGCTACGCGAACGTCGCCACCGCGGCCTCGGCCTGCTGGGCGTAGCAGGAGGATGCGTAGCCGTCATCGGCTTGATACTGATGATCTGCCACGTCGGCGGACCCGCACTGGGCGGCCTGTGGGAGCGCATCGCCGCCTTCCCGACCTTGATCTACGCCGTGTGCTGCGGACTGCGCTGGCTGGCCGTGCCCCCGCGGGCGGGTCACGCGGACTGACCCCGTACTTCTTGGGCGTGGCGGAATCGCCCGGAATCCGGGCAAGATCAAAAGCGGCAACGACGGCTCGCTCGTTGCGACCCTGAGGACACTGTCGAAGGAGATCGTGATGGCGGAAGCTTTTGTGCTCGGTGGTGTTCGGACCCCCTTCGCCCGCTACGGCGGTTCGCTCTCGCACATTCGGACCGATGATCTGCTGGGGATGACCATGAAGGGCGCGTGTGAACGCGTCGGCGTGGGGCTCGACCAGATCGAGGACATCGTCGCGGGCTGCGTCAATCCCGCGCACGAAGGGATGGGTGATGTCGCGCGCTGGGCGGCGCTGGCGGCGGGATTCCCCGACACGGTGGCCGGGGCGACGATCAACCGGTTCTGCGGCTCGTCGCTGAGTGCGACCGTCAATGTCGCGCACGCGATCAAGGCGGGGGATCTGGGCGTCGGGATCGCCTGTGGCGTCGAGTCGATGTCGCGCTCGGGTTGGGCGTACATGAAGGGCGATTCCCCGTTCGGGCCGCGCGGTCCGGTGATCCTGCTCGACACCATGTGGGCGGGTGCGGGCGGTCCCGCCAATCCGACGCTGCTGGCGCGCAATGCCTATATCGGCATGATCGAGACGGCGCAGAACGTCGCGAACCGTTACGGGCTGACCCGCGAGGAGATCGACGCGTTCGCGCTGCGGACCCAGCGAAATGCCAAGGCGGCCAGGGATTCCGGGCGACTCGCCAAGGAGATCATGCCGGTCGAGATCCCCGGCACCCGCAAGACCCCCGCCCGCCTGTTCGAGCACGACGAGTTCATCCGCGACGACACCACCGCCGAAAAGCTGGCGGCCCTGCCCCCGCAGCCCGGCACCACGCAGATGACGGCCGCCAACTCGACCCCCCTGACCGACGGAGCCAGTGCCCTGGTGCTGGCCTCGGGCGAACGAGCCGCCGAACTCGGCGTGGAACCGCTGGCCCGCGTCGTCTCCTCCGCGGTATACGGAATCGATCCGCTCTACATGGGTCTCGCTCCGGCATGGGCGCTGCCCCTGGCCATCCGGCGCGCGGGCCTGACACCCCAGCAGATCGACGTGTGGGAAGTCCACGAGGCCTTCAGCGCCCAAGCCCTGGGCGTGCTGCGCGAACTCCCCAACCAGCTCGACGGTTTCGTCATCCCCGACGAGAAGCTGACCCCGAACGGCGGCGCGGTGGCGATCGGACACCCCTTCGGAGCCACCGGCGCCCGCTACGTCCTGACCCTGGCCACCGAACTACGCGAACGCAATGCGCGCTACGGCGCGATCGGAGTCTGCATCGGATCCGGCCAAGGCGTCGCCATCGTCCTCGAAAACCCTTCCGCCGCCTGAAATCCGCCGTGCCGGCGTTGGCAGAGCCGGTGGCACTGCCAACGCTCGGGGTGTTGTCGTCTTCTGATCAGACCTGGTCCGTGACATGGCAGCCGCCGTTTTCCGCGCTGCCGGATTTGACGGCGTCGGCGGCGGAGCTGGAGCCGAGGGCGCTGCCCGTGTTGGGGGTGGTGTTGCCGGTGATGGCTAGCCAGGCGTCAGCGCTGCCGAGAGCGCTGCCGGTGAACATATCGCCGATGATCAAACTCGGCACCGTGACGGGGGGCGTGTAATCGGTCGACTTCTGACTGGTGATCGTGCCGCTCGCGTCCTTCTGCATCGCGACGATGTGGAGCGGCGTCAGGTGGCAGTCGAGGATGAGCTGCATGCTGGAGCTGTTGTTGAACACCTTCGGCGTGAACGGACTGCCGCCGAGTGTCGTGCCGTTGAGAGTGACCCACACCGGCGTGGCATCCGTGAAATGCATCTCGATATCCGCCGCGGTACATGCGGTTCCTCGATAACCGATACAGTCCGCGGTGAGGTCGATGATATCGGCGGAGGCGGGTGCCGCCCCGATTGCGAGCCCGGCGACAGTGGTCGCAGCCGCGATCCCGAATGCATTGCGGCCCAGTATTTTCAGTCTCATCACGGCTCGTTCTCCTAGCTCGCCCGGGGCAAGATCGCCGGGCAGCAGGAACTCTAGCTACCGAACCGAGAATCCGAAACGGAATCACTTCATAACTCTTCTGGTCTTGACATCCCCACGGCAAACGTAGCCGGCTGACAGATAAGCGTGGATTATCGGTCGCTCCGAACAGCGCCCTTGATCCATCCGTCCCGAAGATGGAATCGTCTGGCAAACAGGAATTTTCAGTATCCCGAGAGGAATCGATTGCGATGACCGAGTCGTTGCCCGCAACCGCCGTGGTCCGCGTCGGGCGGGTCACCTTCGACCCGAGCCTGTACGACGCGGTCGTCGAGGCCGACAAGAAGACCTCGGAGTACCTGATCCCGGCAATTCAGAGCCTGCCGGGTCTACTCCACTGGTTCGCGGGCGTCTCCCCGGACGGTTCGCTCTCCCAGATCAGCGTCTGGGACTCCGAAGCGCATGCGGCGCAGATGGACGAGCTGAAGGAGATGCGCGTCCGGGCGCGCGACGAATTCCGAGCAATAGGCGTGACTTTCACGGCCGAGACCGCAACCTACGCCCACTACCCGATCACCTGGACCATCTGACCCGAGCAGCCGCACGGTTCAACGACGGTCGAACTCGCCGCGTTTGACTCCGAGCGTGAAGGCGTCCCATTCGGTCGGGGTGTAGACGAGTACGTGGCCGTCGGGGGCTTGCGAGTGGCGGACCGCGATGTCGCCGTCGGGGAGGAAGGCGACTTCCACGCAGTCGGGCCCGTTTCCGCTGCGGGTGCTCTTACGGAAGCTGGCGCTGCGGACTCGGGGGTCGGTGCCGGATAGGTTGTGCATGGTTGCTATCTCCTTGGGCTGATATCTCTGGCCACGCGGCGGAGCAGGGCGCGGGTGCTGACTTCGTCCAATGCGGCCTGCTGGATGGAAGCTATTGCGGACGTGTGGGTTTCGACCTCGTCGGGGCCTTCGAGGCAGGCAGCGCCGACCAAGGAATCGAAGTAGACGACCGGGTGGTTCTCCGTGCCCGCCATGGGTTTCATATCGATGATCGTGAACGAGCCGGTGGCCGTGCCCAGCGGAAGCCCCGCAGTGAACGGCAGCACTCGGAGTGTGATGTTGGGGCGCTTGCTCATCTCCACGAGGTGCTCGAGTTGGTCCGCCATGACGGCGAGGCCGCCGACCTGGGTATGGATGGCCGATTCGTGCAGGATCGCATTCACGATGATCGGCTTGGTCTTTCGGGTGATGAACGATTGGCGTTCCAACTTGAGTTGGAGGCGGCGATTGAGGGTGGACTCGGGCTCGCCGGCGAAAAAGATCCGGTCGAGTGCGCGAGCGTACTCCGCGGTTTGAAGAACGCCAGGAACGATATTGTTGTGGTACATCGTCATTCGGCAGGCGCAGGCTTCCATATCGGCGTAGATCCGGAAACCGCTGTGGACCACGTCTCGATATTTGTACCACCAGGACTTCGATGCGGCCTGTTTGACGAGAGCGACCACGTTCGAGTGGGTGTCGTCGTCCATTTCGAGAATCTGCGCGAGTACGTCCACTTCGGGAAGGCTGATCCGGCCCGACTCGCCACGCTCGAGTCGGCCGACCTTGCTGGTACTCCAGCCTGGGCCCATGGCGTCCGCTACGTCGCTGAGGTCCAGATTCGCCTTCTGGCGAGCCTCGCGTAGCTGCATCCCGACCTGCTTGCGTGCCACAGACATTGGCTGCTGGCTTGCATTTGCCATGGCGTCCACCCCTCGAGCTCGCGAGTAATGGCAACGATCTCTGGCCATTGTGGCAATGATCCTGGGCCTTTGGGGCTGTTTTGCGATTCTGCCGTAATGGCATTGCCAACTTTCGCTCGCTGGAGTGTGCTTGAACTGCTTCCGGAGCACTTGCTGAGAGGGCTAATCCGAAACATTCTGGGAGGTTCGTAATGCATTGGGATACATGGGCTCTGCTGTCGATTCTCGGACTCTGTCTGGTCGTCATCGCGTGGGCAGTGTGGGGCTTTTACCGTGAAACGCACCCACACGGTGCGCGGTCGTACAGAGGGCGTCACCAGACAGCCATCGAGCGCCCGAAGCGGCTGGATCACATCATCTTTGGCTCGCTGCCGACACGGAGGGTGACGGCGTGACCACGGCCGAGTTCGCCGTGTTGGCCGTACTGAGTGCGGCGGATCGGTTGAGTGTGGAGGAGATTCGGGGTGGGGCGGGGCTCGGTGGGTGGAGTGCGCGGAATGCACTGGTTCGGTTGCGGGCTCGGGGGCTGGTGGTTGCGTGTGTCGACCGCGGGCGCTGGAGGATCAGCGACCGCGGTCGGCTGGCCGTTGCTGCCAAGCGGAGGCAGTTCGGGTGCTAGGCGGGGGCGGGGGTGGGGGTGGGTGCGCCGAACCAGCGGTGGAGGGCGGCGCGGAGGGGGGTGTGGTCGGACGGGGTGAAATCGTCGGTGGCCCAGGCTATGTAGCCGTCGGGGCGGATGAGGAGGGCGGCGGCGGGCGGTTGGGGGCTTGTCGCCCGTGTCACGGTGACGCGGTCGGTCCAGTCTGCTGCGATGGTGGCGAGATCGGCGGCAGCGTCGAAGGTGAGGAGGAGGGGGCGGGCGGGGTGTAGGAGTTCCGCAATTCGGGTTGGGCCGCTTTCGGTTTCGACTTCACTGTCTGGGAAGAAGTGGCCGGACAGTGGGTGGTTGTCGCCGACGTTGTAGCGGATGTCGGAGCCTGCCAGCAGGTTGGCGATGTGGGATGTTACGGCCGGCAGGTGCATCAGTTCGCCGAAAAGGGTTCGGAGGGCGGTGATTTCCGGGTCGGGGGAGACCAGGGCTGCTTGGGAGAGGGTGTACATCATGACGCGTTCGGCTACCGGGTGGCGTTCGGATTCGTAGGTGTCGAGCAGGCCTTCGGGGGCCCAGCCGCGCAATTCGGCGGCCAGCTTCCAGCCGAGGTTGACGGTGTCTTGTAGGCCCAGATTCAGTCCGGGGCCGCCCATGGCGGAATGGACGTGGGCGGCGTCGCCGAGCAGGAAGATATTGCCGCTGCGGTAGTGCTCGGCGACCCGGGTGTTCTGACCGATGGTGCGGCGCAGGTTGTGGGGTCCGGGCCAGGTCGGCGGGGTGAGGGGGAGTGTGGTGCCGAGGACGCGTTCGACACTGTCCTGGAGCTCCTGCAAGGTCATGGGTGTCTCGTCGGAATACTGTTCGCCGCCTTCGAATTCGACGGTTCCCACGAGTGGTCGGTCCGCCTGCAGCTCGGCATAGACGAAGATGCCGCGCTCGAGCCGGTGGTGGCCCAGGCCGAAGGTGCCCACGCCCGGGATCTCGATCCGGCCGTCACCGGTACGCAGTTCGCCGGGAACGGTGACGTGGCCGGTTCGAGCGACGTGCCCGTCGGAGGTGACGCCGGGGAACTCGATGCCGGTTCGCTTGCGTACCAGGCTCTTTCCGCCATCGGCTCCGACCAGGAAGCGGGTCGTCAGCCGGTAGACCCCGTCGGGGCCGGATACCGCGACCGTCACCCCGTCCGCGGTGGGCTCGATCTCGGTCAGCCCGTGTCCCCAGCGCAGATCCACGCCGAGATCGATGGCGCGCTTGGTGAGGATCTCCACCATCTCCGGCTGCGGCTTGAGCACCAGATGCACCGGATTCGGTTGCACCGCAGTCAGATCCAGCGGCATTCCGCCGAAGATGTACCGCGGCACCGGGACCGGAGCGCCGGTGTTACCGCTGAATGATTCGTAGAGGCCGCGCATGTCGAGTACCCGGGCGACCTGCCCGGCCAATCCATTGGCCTTCGGCTCGAGGCTGGGCGCGGGTAGTAGGTCCAGCACGATCGGCCGGAGTCCGGCCAGGGCCAGTTCGCAGGCGAGCAGGAGTCCGTTCGGCCCGGCTCCGGCGATGACGATGTCGGTGGTTGCGATGTTTTCGGGCATGGCAAATAGACCTCTTGTCAGCGAGGGTTTTTCGGGATTGCCGACGTAGCGGCGCTGCTACGCCGGTGGTTCGGGCAGACCCGCTTCGAGGGCTGCCAGGGCCTGCCGGAGCAGGTCGGTGACGGGTACCGGCGGGTCCGCGCGCACATAGGCCTCGAGGGCGGCGTGCTGTGCGGTGAGCATCATGCCCACCACCAGGCGCGGATACATGGATCGCTCCGGATCGGTGCCGGTGCGTGCGGCGATGGCGGCGATCAGATCGTCCTCCACGCCCCGCGACAACATGGCCCGCATCTCTGGCGCGGCGAGCAGTTTCTTCGACTCGTCGAGTTGCCTGCGGGTCGGGATACCCGCGTTCGGCGCGCCCACGTGTTCGGATTCGAGTGGCTCGACGAGTGCGGCCGTAATCGCCTGCCACAGTGGCGCATCTGCCGGATAGGCGCCCAATATCTCGACACCCCGCCGGACGCGGTCGAGCTGCCGGTAGGCGAGTGCGTCGTACTTACCGGTGAAGTAGTTGTTGAAGGTGCGGATGGAGACTCCGGCGCGCGCGGCGATGTCCTCGCGCGTCACGTTCTCCAACCCGAGTTCGAACATCAGCTCGAGGGCCGCGTCGCTCAAAGCCCTTCTGGTGTCGGCCTTCTTGCGCTCGCGGAGTCCGAGTTGCTGTTCTTCGGGCATGAACCCAGTATGCGCAAAAAGTGCCCAGCGGGCAATGTTTCCCGCTGGGCAATTTTCGGCCTATTCGGAGAGCAGCTGCTCGACCACCCACTCCGCCGCATCGGGCTGCATCGGCAGCGCCGCGTGACTGGCCACTCCCGCACGCGGATACAGATCCTCGAAGTAGTCGTTGACCACGCCCGGCTCCTCGATGAACGAGGCCACCCCCGGCGGCGTCAGCACCTGATCCCCGCGCGTGGCCAGCACCGAGTACGACACCTCCGGCACGGTGACCCCGCCCGCGAGCAGCTCCGTCGTGACCGTCGACCCGGCCAGACAGTCGAGCGCACCTCGCACCCCGCGAAAAACGGTGTCACGCAACGGATTCGTCGCATCGTTCAACACGCCCGCCAAGCCTTCGGGTGACCCGGGCAGATCCAGCCCCCCGATCAGGGTCGCGGCCGTAGTCCCCTTGGTCACCGGCGCGAGATACACCGCCCGATCCACCGACGAACCCCCGTGCAGGAACTTCAGGTAGTAGTTCGCGATCAGCGCCCCCGAGGAATGCGCGACGATATCGACCTTCGCGGCCCCCGTCGCCGCCCGCACCTTCGCCACGAAATCCCGCAGCTGTCCGGCAGACTCCGACACCGGCGCGGCCGCCTGCATCGGCCCGATGATCCCGTATCCGAAGATGAACGGGCAGCCCCCGATGCCCCGAATCCCACCCGTGATCCCCGCCATCTGCTTTTCCAGCGTCGCGCGAATATCCCCCACCGCCCCGAAGCCCCCGAGTATCACCACCGGATTGGGTTGCTCCGGATCCGGCGTGCAGTCCAGCGTCGGCTCGAGCGTCCCGGCAGTCGGCTGGTCGGCCGGAGCGATCTCCGGCATCGCCGCCGCGGGTGTCGCGCCCAGCAGGAGTAGTGCCGCCACCACCGCCGTCCCCGCCTGCACACGCCATCTTCGCCACTGTCTGCCCGCCGGTATCGCATTCGTCACCGAAATAGTTCGGACGCCGGCGGCGTTTGGACGACCGATTCAGCGTGTCGGCGGCGTGGCATACGCTCCGGTTGATCGGAAGGAGCGGGGTGTGAGCAAGCGCGGCTGGTTGTTGTTCCTGGGCATGGGCGTGATCTGGGGTGTCCCGTACGCCATGATCCGGGTGGCGGTCCGGGAATTCGACCCGGTGTTCGTGGCCTGCGGCCGCACCCTGCTCGGCGCGCTGGTGCTGCTGCCGATCGCCCTGTACATGAGGGTCCTGGCTCCCGCGCTGCGGCAATGGCGCTGGCTGCTGGTGTACACGCTGGTGGAGATCACCGGCCCGTGGCTGCTCATCGGCCACGCCGAAACCAAGCTGACCAGTTCGACGGTCGGCCTGCTCATCGCCGCGGTGCCGCTGATCGCGATCGTGCTCACCACGCGGATGGGCCACGAGCGCCTGGACATGCGCCGCATCCTCGGCCTGGTGATCGGTTTCGCGGGTGTCACCGCCCTGGTCGGTCTGGACATCGACGTCTCGAATCTGGGCGCGATGGCGGCCATCGGCGTCAGCGTCATCGGTTACGCGCTGGGCCCGATCATCATCGACCGCAAGCTGAAGGAACTGCCGCCGATCGGCGTGGTGACCGGCTCGCTGATCTTCGCCGCCGCCATCTACCTGCCGTTCGCGCTGTGGCGCATGCCTTCCCACTACACCGCCGCCCCGACCTGGTCGGTGGTCGGGCTCGGCCTGATCTGCACCGCGCTGGCCTTCGTGGTCTTCTTCGCGCTGATCGGTGAGGTCGGCCCGTCGCGTGCCACCGTCATCACCTACATCAATCCGGCGGTGGCCCTGCTGATCGGCGTCTCGCTGCTGAACGAGCCGCTCACCGCGGGCATGGCGATCGGCTTCCCGCTGGTGATCATCGGCTCGATCGTGGGTACCGCCCGCACCAAGACCGAGGCGAAGGAACCGGCCCCGGCCTAACCCCGATCAGCCTTGCGCTGCTTGCGGGTTCGGTCGCTGCGCTCGATGCGCGGATCCTCGGCGACGTCATAGCGTTTGACGTACTCGCCGAGGAACGCCTGCAGGGTGGCGGTGGCCGGAATGGCCAGCAGCGCCCCCACCGCCCCCAGCAGCGCCCCGCCCACGATGACCGACAGCAGCGCGACCGCCGGATTCACGTCCACGGTCTTGGCGGTGATCCGCGGCTGCAGCACGTAATCCTGGATCCACTGGTACACCACCACGAAGATGACGATCCACACCGCGTCGATCGGCCGGATCGTCAAGGCCACCAGAATCGGCAGCGTCCCAGCGATATACGTGCCGATGGTCGGCACGAACGAGGCCACCACGCCGAACCAGATCCCCAGCGCCAGCGCGTTGGGCAGTCCCAGCACCGCCAGGAAGGCCCAGTGCGCGACGGCAGAGATGACCGCCAGCAGTGCCCGTGAGTACAGGTAGCCGCCGGTCTTGTCGATGGCCAGATCCCAAGCGTGCAGCACCGCACCCTGTTTCGCGGGCGGCAGCAGGGTGCACAGCGCGCGCCGCAGCTTGGGCCCGTCGGCGGTCATGTAGACGCTGAACAATGCGATGGTGACGAACTTGGCCAGCCCGCCGAGCACCGTGCTCGACAGCCCCCACACGTTGTTCGCGGCGCGCGCGGCATACGAGCTGATGATGTCGGAGTCCTTGAACAGTCGATCCCGGAGCTGATCCAAGGTGAATTTCTGGTGGAAGGTGGAGTTGATCCAGTTGACCAGTTCGTCGATCAGCCGCGGCAGCTCGCTGACCACATTGGCGACCGTTTCGACCATCAGGACGCCGAGCGTGGCGAGGAAGCCTGCGGTGCAGGCGAAGACGACGATGAACACGACCGCGGTGGCCAATCCTCGGTTGATGCCGCGCGCGGCCATCCCGTCCACCGCCGGTTCCATGGCCAGTGAGACGAAAAACGCGACAGTCATCATGACAGCGATGCCGATGAGCTGGTGGGCGGCCCAATTGGCCAGTTCGAACAGTCCGAGCAGGGCCAGCGCGAGCATCATGGCACGGGGTAGCCAGGCCGGCATGTGAGCCCGGTCCGGTGCATCGCTGCTGCTGGGGTTGTCCGTCGCCTCGGTGTTCTGCTCGGCGGCAGGGTTTTCGGCGGCCACGGGGCCAGTCTCGTGCACGGTCGCGGGTTTCCCGGCGCGACGCACCGGCGTGTATGAAATGTACAAATCCGGTCGGTCTGTTTTTAGTGAACGAAAAGAACCGAGAGTCATTCGCAGAGAAAGGTTTTGCCGCGATAGTGTGCAGGTATGTCGGTGGGCGGCCAAGATATGCGAGTGCGCACGAAATTCTCCAGCGAACTGATGGCGCTGACCGATGAGCTCGCGCATATGGCGAGACTGACGCATGAAGCTTCGGAGCGGGCCGCGGCCGCGCTCATGAGCAGCGACCTGACCGCTGCGTACGAGGTGTTCGCGCTCGAGGAGAAGGTGGAGATCGAGCACGCCAAATGTGAGGACCGGTCGGTCATCCTGCTGGCCCTGGAGGCCCCGGTCGCCCGCGACCTGCGCCACGTGGTGACCGCCATGCAGATCGCCGATGACCTGCTCGCGGTCAGCCGGGCCCTGAGCCGGGTGGCCGACGTGGTGGTGCGCCGCTACCCGAACCCGGCCGCCCCGCCGCACGTGATCGCCCTGCTCGCGGAATTCTCCGGCGCGGTCACCCATCTCATCGACAGCGCGGTGAGAGTCATTGCGGCGCAGAACCCGCCGCGTGACCGGGTCCTGGTGCCGCGCGACGAGAACGTGGAGAGACTGCGCGCGCAACTGGTCGAGCTGGCCGCCGACGACAGCTGGGAACACGGCTCGGCCATGGCCATCGATATCGCGCTGCTGGCCTACCACTTCGAGCGCGGAGCCGACCACTGTGTCCGTATCGGCCGGCTCATTCGCTTCTTCCACACCGGCATTCCGCTCTACGCGCAAACGGAGGCGTAACCACCCCTTGTGTCAGGGGCCCGATCGGCGGGAGTAAGCTGCCCGAATTGCTTCATGGCGAGGTCTTTTCGAGTAGCACCGCACGTACGGCAAGCCGAAATCCGACAAGGGCCCCAAACATGACCTATAGCTCTACCCAGACGAAGGTGGCAGCGCCGGTTCGCGTAGAGCCTGCCCCCGTCACGGCCGAGAATTTCGCCGAAAGAACGCTCTCGCACCGCCAGATCATGACCATTTTGTCCGGCCTGCTGCTGGGCGTCTTCCTGGCGGCGCTGGACCAGAACATCGTCAGCGTGGCGATCGTCCGCATCGCCAACAGCCTGCACGGCTTCGACAAACAGGCGTGGGCCACCACCGCCTACCTCATCACCGCCACCATCAGCACGCCGCTCTACGGCAAGCTCGCCGACATCTACGGCCGAAAACCCCTCTATCTCATCGCCATCGGCGTCTTCGTGCTCGGTTCGGTGTGCTGCACCTTCGCCACCTCCATGTACCAGCTCGCGGGCTTCCGTGCGCTGCAGGGCGTGGGTGCGGGCGGGCTGATGTCGCTGGCCTTCACCATCATCGGCGATATCGTGCCGCCCCGCGAAAGAGTCCGATACCAGGGCTATTTCATGATGGTCTTCGGCATCGCCACCGTGCTGGGACCGATCCTGGGCGGTTTCTTCTCCAATGCCGACCACATTCTGCGACTCTCGGGTTGGCGCTGGGTGTTCCTGGTGAACGTACCCGTCGGGGTGCTGGCGCTGCTGGTGGTCGGCAAGGTGCTCGACCTGCCGCAGCAGCGCCGGCGGCAGCGCACCGACTGGCTGGGCGCGATATCCCTTGCCGCAGCGACAGTTCCGCTGCTGGTCGTCGCCCAGCAGGGTCGCGAGTGGGGCTGGCATTCCCATCGTGCGCTGCTCTGCTACGGCATCGCCGCGGCCGGGCTGGTGGCGTTTCTGCTCGTCGAGTTCCTGATGCGCGACGCCGCGCTGATTCCCTTGCGGCTGTTCCGCAATCCCACTTTCAGCATCACCATCCTCGGCGGCTTCATCGTCGGTGTCGCCATGTTCGGCGCGATCGTGCTGGTGCCGCTGTACTTCCAGGTGGTGCGCGGGTATTCGCCCACCCGCTCAGGGCTTTTCATGCTGCCGCTGGTGCTGGGCATCATGATCGGCTCGCAATTGTCCGGGCTCATCACCAAATTCACCGGCCGCTACAAAGCGCTGCCGGTGCTGGGCTCGCTGGTGATCGCCGCCGGGTCGGTGCTGTTCGCGCTCGTGCACTACGACAGCCCGCTGTGGCTGCCACTGTTGTACTGCGGCATCATCGGTTTCGGGCTCGGCGGCTGCATGCAGACGCTCATCATCGCCGCCCAGAACGCGGGCCCGCGCGCCGATATGGGCGTCTCCACCGCGACGGCCACCTTCTTCCGGCAGATGGGCGGCACCCTCGGGGTTGCGGTCTTCCTGACCATCCTGTTCAACCTGTTGCCGCACAAGATCATCGCGGCCTTCGGCGGACAGCTGCCGCCTGGGTTCGATGCCGCGCAGCTGGGCAAGATCCAGAGCAGTACCGGCGAGATCGCGGCCTTGCCGGATCAGCTGCGCATCCCCATCCTGACCGGTTTCACCCATGCCATGGGCGGCGTCTTCTTCACCGCCGCCGCGGTGGCGGTGGTGGCGGCTCTGGTGCTGTCGTTCATGAAAGAGATTCCGCTGCAGGATGTTCCGATGCCGGTCGTCGAGGAGACGATCGAACCGGAACCCGAACTCGAGCCGGAGCCGGAGTTCCACATCGTCGAGCCGACCGGGCTGTCGGTGTCGGGCTGCGTGCACCGCGAGGACGGCCAGTCGGTGCCCGACACCGTGCTCACGCTCATCGATCAACGCGGACGCCAGGTTTCGCGGGCGCTCGGCGAACCCGACGGCGGCTACCTCATCGGCGTGCCGCGCGCGGGCGGCTACGTGCTGATCGTGTCGGCCTACGGTTACCAGCCCGCCGCGGTCACCCTCACCGTCGGCAGCCGCCCACAACAACTCGATGTGGCGCTGCTCGGCTCCGGCGAGGTGTCGGGGACGGTGCGGGCGGTGGGACGCGGTGCGCCGCTGCGCGATGCGACCATCACCCTGACCGACACCTTCGGCGATGTGGTCGGCTCGGCCATCACCTCCGCGGACGGCGACTTCATCTGCCGCGGCGTGCTGGCGGGCACCTACACCCTGGTCGCGGTCGCCGACCACATGCGGCCGACCGCCGTCAGCCTGACGGTGCCCGACAGCGGAATGCTGCGCCACGACATCGAACTGGCCCCGCGCGCGGTGCTGGCCGGATCGGCGTGCAACGAGCGCGGCGACGGCGTGCCCGACGCGCAGATCACCGTGCTGGACGAGGCGGGTGATCTGATCGCGGTCACCCGCACCGACGGCGCGGGCCGCTATGTGGTGCCGGATCTGTCCGAAGGGCGCTACACCGTGATGGCGCGCGGGTATCCGGCGGCGTTCAGCCGGGTGACCGTGTCCGAGGGGGAGGTCGACCACGACGTGCTGCTCGGCTACGAACGGGTGGAGTCGAACTACGAGCGGATGGAGTCGGACGCTCGGGTGGAGTCGGCGGATCGGGTGTGACAGATGGTCTGCCGTCCAGTTTTGTTTCGGTTTCGGGGAGCGGATAGGTCGCACAGCTGTTAGGTTTCCGCGGGAAAACAGTCCGACATTCGGTATTGGGCTGGTTCAAGGGGAAGAACACAGATGAAGACCTCGCGTGTACTGCTGACCGCCGCCCTCGCCGCCGTCCTACCGGCCGCAGCTGCCCAGGCCGCCCCGCCGTCCCCGGACACCGGTGCCGTCAACGAATATGTGGCCCTCGGTGATTCGTGGGCGGCGGACGCCACCCTGAGCCAACTGACCACCGCCTTCACACCCCTGCCCTGTGTGCAGAGCGCCCACAACTACGCCAAACAGGTCGCCGCCGCGCTCAACGTTCCCACCTTCCGCGACGCCACCTGCGGCGGCGCGGTCACCGCGAACATGACCCAGCCGCAGCACACCGGGCTGGGCGACAACGCACCGCAGTTCGACAGCCTGACCGAGAACACCGACCTGGTCACCCTCGAAATCGGCGGCAACGACGCGGGACTGGCCGCCGCCGTCACCGACTGCGTCACCCTCGACCCGGCGGCCACCCCCTGCCTCGACGAGATGGTCACCGGCGGCGTGGACCGGATGTCGCAGCAGATCGCCGTGGCCGAGAACCGGGTCACCGCCACCATCGCCGGAATCCGCGAGCGCGCACCGCACGCCCGCATCCTGCTGCTGGACTACTTCGAGGGCATCGGCCTCGAAGGCGGCTGCTGGCCGGAGATCCCCATCTCCGATCCGGACGCGGTCTGGCTGGGCCAGAAGCTGTTCGAGCTGCACCAGATGGTCGCCCGGGTGGCCGATGCCACCGGCGTCGAGTTCGTCGACACCTACGACGGCAGCGCGGGCCACGACGCCTGCAAGCCCGTCGGCACCCGCTGGGTGGAGGGGCTGCTGCCGTTCTCGGGCAGCCCGGTCGGATTCGCGGTCCCGTTCCACCCCAACCAGCTCGGCGCGAACTACCAGGCCCGCAAGGTGCTCGAAACCCTCGGGGCCTGAACGGTATTCAGTCGAGCACCCGCCGGGTGATCTCCACCCGGTTGTCGTGGAACACCGCACCGCCGCCGAAGTCCGAATCCCGTTCCGCCACGGTCGCGTTCACCGTCGCGCCGCCGGTGTGCTTGGCCCACCGGCCCTTCGGCGTCGCGGCCACCCCCGGCCGGACCGCATCGGACACCTCGGCGATCGCCTCGAACGAGCCGCGCGCATTGCCGACCGTCACTGCGTCACCGTCGGCGATACCGCGCGCCGCCGCATCGTCGGGATGCAGGGTGACGCGGGGTTCGCCTGCCCGCCGCCGCAATTCGGGATTCGCGCCGAACGTGGTGTTGAGGAAGAAGTGCGAGGCGGCCGAGATGAGCACCAGGCCGTCACCGGGATCGGCGGGCGGGGTGTACCCGGCCAGCGGATCGTGCCCGGCCGCCGCCGCGCGCGGGGAGACGAACCGCAGCTTGTCCTTGGGCACCGGACCCGGCTCGACCTTCAGGAATCCCTCGGTGCGCAGCCGGTCGATGTCGTACTGCTTCAACAGCTGATTCGCCAGCTCCTCGTCGGAGTCGAACAGCGCCGGTTCGGTCAGGCCCATGCGGTGCGCGAGCCGGCGGAAAGTCTCGGTGGTGGGCAGGCATTCGCCGGGCGCGGCCACCGCCGGCTCGTTCCAGACCAGATAGAGATTGCCGTACGCGGCGATCACGTCGAGGTGTTCGGGCTGCATGGTGGCGGGCAGCACGATGTCGGCGTAATCGGCGGTATCGGTCGGAAAATGCTCCAGCACAACGGTGAACAGATCCTCACGCGACAGCCCCTCGATCACCTTGCGCTGGTCCGGATTCGAACCGACCGGATTCGCGGCGATCACGAACAGTGCTTTCACCGGTGGACCGTCGGTGTCCAGCAGGGCTTCTCCCATGCGCGTCATCGACAGCGTCCGCACCGGATTCGGCAGCAGATCGAAGCGCACCAGCGCGGGGACATCGAGCTGGAAGTGCCCGCTGGTCGAATAGTGCAGCCCGCCACCGGGAATCGCCCAGTCCCCGGTCACACCGGGCAGGCAGGCCAGGGTGCGCAGCGCCATGCCGCCGCCCGCGTGCCGCTGAATGCCCTGGGACACCCGAACAGCGGTCGGCCGGGTGTGGGCGATGCGCTCACCGAGCGCCACGATGTCGGCCACCGGCAGCCCGGTGATCGCCGCGGTCCGTTCCGGCGTGTACTCCTCGATGCGGGAGCGGAATTCGTCCCAGCCCTCGGTGTGCGCGGCCAAATAGGCACCGTCGTGCGCACCCAGTGACACGATGACATGCATGAGTCCCAGCGCCAGCGCCGCATCGGTGCCCGGCAGCGGCGCGAGATGTTCGTCGCAGCGCTCGGCGGTGCGGGTGCGCACCGGATCGATGGCCACCGTGTACGCGCCGCTGTCCTGGATGAACTTCCAGACGTGATGCCCGGAGCTGAGCGGATTGGTGCCCCACAACAGGATCAGCTTCGACTGCGCCAGGTCCTCGGGATCCATGCCGCCCGCGGTACCGAGGGTGTAGTTCAGCCCCGTGCTGCCCGCGATCGAGCAGATGGTCGGATCGTGCAGGGACGCGCCGAGCGCATTGAAGAAACGCCGCCCGGAAAAGCCTTCCAGCCCTTGCAGGTAACCCAGGCTGCCGGTGCCGTGGAACGGCCAGATCGCGTCGCCGCCGTGCTCGTCCAGAACGCCGGTGAGCCGGGTCGCGATCTCGTCGAGTGCCTCGTCCCAGCTGATCCGCTCGAACCGGCCCTCACCCTTGCGGCCGACGCGGCGCAGCGGATGAGTGATGCGTTCGGGGGAGTGGACCTGCTCGAGATACCGGTTCACCTTCACGCACAACGCGCCCCGGGTGACCGGATGGTCCTTGTTGCCGCGCAGGCCGACCGCCTTGCCGTCCTGGACGTCCACCACCCAGGAACAACCGTCGGGGCAATCGAGTGGACATGCTCCCAAGACCTTCACAGAATCGATCGTAGGCAAGCGGCCGAAATCGATCGTGGGCAAGCGGCCGGTCGGGCGCGAAAGGCGAGCGTACGGGCACTTTTCCAGCGCGACACGCCTGCCGCGTCATGTGACGACACGCTGATGTGCTGCGGTAGTCTCGGCCGGCGGCCACTCAGCCGCAACAGGGTTGCGGGGGCGGAAGTGCGCGGTGGAATGGGAGCTTCATGATCACCCCCGGCCGAGGGCTCGTCGGTGTCGTCACGGGATGCGTGGCGCTGCTGACCGGCTGTGCGCACGGGAGCACCACCGATGCGGCGCATGCCAATCGATCCCACGCCGAGGCCGGCGCCGACACCGGCGAGATGCAGCGCAGCGCCTTCGTCACCGGGTGCACGGGCACCGCGGCGGGCTGGGAGGCGACCGCGGTGGTGAGCAATCGGGATGTGATCGAGCACCGGTACCTCGTGGTGATCAGTTTCATGACGCCGGAGTCCGCGGATCTGGAACGCACCCGCACCGAGGTACTGGTCGCACCGGGTGCCAACCAGGATTTCACCACCGAGACCAGGCTGGATCCGGTGACCCGTCCACAGACCGTCCGGTGTGTGCTGCGTGGGGTGGAACAGCTCTGAACGATGCTCCCGAATCGGGCATCGAGGGTTCGGCCGCTAGCGAAAGTTGCGCGGGGACAGGGGCGGACGCTTAGTATCTGCAGCGCCGGCCATGCTCGGTGGGCCGCACCATTCGGAATAGCTAAACGTTCACTGACCTGCGGGGCGGCGACGGTCAGCATTCGTCAGATGTGGATTTGTCGGTGCCATGGTGCATGCTCTTGGCACGCAGCTGTCCGCCCCGTCCGCCCGGAGTGTCCCATGTCGACCCGTACCAAGCCACAACCCTTGTCGGATACCGAGATTCGGCAGATCGCCGCGGAAATCGACGCGGGCAAGCCGCCGATGGTGTGGTTCACCGCGGCGGCGGTCGGCGTTCCGGAAGGTCGATCCGGCAAGGTGATGTCCCTCGGTGATCCGTCCGAGGGAGATTTCCTGCAGGTGAAGCCGACCGGCTCGAAGGATGTGCTGTCCTTCGGTCCCACCGAGGTGACCCTCACCAAGCCGGGCCGCCAAGTGCAGCCCAAACCGGCCACACCGCCCAAAACGGCCAGTGCGTCATCGGCCGCGACCTCGATCAGGAAGGAATCCACCGTGACGATGCCCTCGTCCGTGACGACGCCGGCCGCTCCGACCACCCCGGCGGCCCCGGAGGCCAAGCCCGAAACCTCGCAGCCTGCTGCGGAATCGGCATCCGAAGCCAAGTCGGCCAAGCCCGCCGCCTCGCGCCCGGCCCGCAATGCCGCCGCCGCTGCCGCGAAGAAGCCCAAGCCCACCGAGGTGACGGTCACCCTCTCCGGCACCGCCGACGGTGAGTGGACCCTCGATGTGGTGAACGGCAAGAAGCGCACCATCAAGGGCCTGCCGGTCTCCAGTTCCGCTGTCGGCCAGGCCGCCAAGCTGCTGCACCCCGAATTCGCCGAGGTCGTGGAGTCCATCCACGAGGCCGTGCGGGTCGCGCAGGAGGCCAAGGTCCAGCAGTTGCAGGCCGAACTTGAGTCGGCCCGTCGGCTACTCGAAGACCTGGCCTGACACCGGCCGTTGATCGGAATCCATCCCGACAGGGTGGATTCCGATCACACCGCGGATTCCCGCTGCCAGGTGCGCGGCCCCGATTCCGGTCGCCCGCGGCGCAGATCCTCGTGGAAGATGTAGCCGAGCGAGTATTCCTTGGCGTGATACATGGCCGAATCCGCTTCGCGCAGTAGCTCGTACACCGTGGTCTCGGTCTCCCGGGGCCGCGTGCAGGCGATGCCGATACTGGCCGCGATGCGCACCTCGGCCGCGCTCAGCTCGAACGGCTCCCCGAGCGTGGCCAGCAGTCGCTCGGCCAGCTGACGGGCCTGCGGCTGGGCCAGCGGGGCCAGCACCACGAATTCGTCACCGCCGTAACGGGCGGCCGCGTCGTCGCGGCGGATCACCCGGCGGATGCGGGCCGCCGCATTGGCGATCAGCTCGTCGCCCACCGCATGCCCGTAGTTGTCGTTGACCCGCTTGAAACCGTCAAGGTCGATGAACAGCAACGCCAAAGGCTGTCCGGCCCAACGCTCCCGATTACGATGCAGCGCCCGCAGCAGGGCGGCGCGGTTCAGGAGTCCGGTCAGCATGTCGTGATCGGCCTGGTACTGCGCGCGCCGTTCGCTGCGGGCGCTGCGTTCGATGGCGCGTTCGCTGCGTAGCAGCACACCGCCTAGTAGGAGCGCGAACAGCGACGACACGATGACGCGGTCCAGGGTGTCCAGGCTCGAGCCCACCACGGGCACCAGCGACGCCACGATCATCACGATGGCGATCATCGAGGCCCGCTGCCGGGACCGGTGCGGATGGATCTCCCGCGGCCCGCCCAGCACCACCATGCTCGGATGCAGCGCGGCCGCGCCGATCAGCGTGAAGCCCAGTTGCAGTGGCAGCAACTGGATCTGGTGGCCGAAGACCGCCGAACCGGCCGATTCCAGGTTGTAGGCCAGATCCCCGGCCAGGATGACCAGCATGGCCAGGTGGACCAGCCGCAGCGAGGTCTCCGAGCGGGCCGCGGTGATCACCGAATGCACGATCACGGTGAGCAGCATGGCGTCCACGATCGGATCCGCGACACAGGTGAGGGTGCTCAGATGGACGTGGTTGGCCATGTGCAGGACCGGAGAGATCAGGAAGGTCCACGACAACAGCAGCGCGCCCAGGCCGATCAGTCCGGAATCCAGCAGCAGATCATGGTCGGTGCTGTTCTGGCGCGGGCGCAACCACAGCACCGCGGCCACCCCGACACAGCAGTAGCCGCTGAGGGTGAACAGGTCATCGAAGGGGTGCCGCTGGGATTCGGAGACGTGCCGCAGCGCGGTGCCGATGGCGAATTGCACGGCGGCCGCGGACAGTAGATACCAGGGCAAGGGATGCCGGGGACGGTATTTGCGGACGCCCATGCCGATCATGGTGAGGCTCAGCGCAACCGAGGCGCAGAGGGTGCCCAGGGCGACGGCTCGGGAGTTGTTCACCAGGGGCAGGCCGAGAATCAGAACGCCGCAGCCGAAGAGTGCGGTGCGCCAGCAGATTCTGTTTCGCCACCGCGTCGTGTCCGGTGACGTCGTGTCTGGAGCAGACTGCTCGGCCGGTTGTGCGTCTGTTCCCACCAGCCCCCCTTATCCGAGCAGTACTCGAAAAGACACCGCCGATCATCAACCGAGTATGTTGCGGTACGAGCATAGGTCCCCGCGGAGTGGTGGCAGAGTGCCCGGTCGAGAAAGGCGCTGCCACTAATTGGGCAACCGGACCGATCATGACACGAAAGCGCCCGCTCCGGAGCGGAGTTCGGCGAACCCGCAGTACCGCGTTCCGCGTGACTCGCTATGCTCCCCGCGGATCGAACCGTACGGCCTGAACGCCTCTGTTCGGCCCCGGGATATCCCGCCGTGAGCACTGCATGTCGCTGTGAATAGGCGTCGACCGCTGGACGAGGATGGGGACATGGCAACGACAGCGGGACGTTGGTGGGCCCCCGGCCGGGTGAACCTCATCGGCGAGCACACCGACTACAACGAGGGCTACGTGCTGCCCCTGGCGCTGCCACTGGGCATGACCTGCACCGCGTCCGCGCGCCCGGATGGCATGGTGCGCCTGCGATCCCGCCAGGCCCCGCTCGACGAGATCGACACCACCACCGCCGCGCTCGCCACCGGCGGCTGGTCCGGACTGCCGGGCTGGACGCACTATCCGCTGGGCGTGATCCGGGAATTCGAACGCCGCGGCCACGAAATCCCCGGCGTGGACCTCGCACTCGACGCCACCGTCCCCATCGGCGCGGGACTGTCCTCCTCGGCGGCGCTGTCGTGCGCGGTGGCGATCGCGCTGCGGGATCTGTTCGCCCGCAGCGTCACCGACGCCGAGATCATCGATATCGCGCGCACCGCCGAGAACGTCTACGTGGGCGTCCCCACCGGCATCCTCGACCAGTCCGCGGCCATGCTGTGCACGGCCGGGCACGTGCTGTTCCTCGATACCCGCACCGGTGCCGCCGAACAGATCCCCTTCGATCTCGACGCGGCCGGCCTGTCGCTGCTGGTGCTCGACACCGGCAGCCCACATCACCTGCGCGACGGCGAGTATGCCCGCCGCCGTGCCGAATGCGCCGCCGCGGCAGCGCGACTGGGCGTCGCGTTCCTGCGCGACCTGACCGATGCCGCCGTCGCCGACCGCCTCGCCGATCCGGTGCTGCGGCGACGCGCCCGGCACGTGATCACCGAAAACGCCCGGGTGCTGCAAATTGCCGAACAATTGCGCGCCGGGGTCGATCCGCGCGGCATCGGTCCCATCCTGACCGCCGGACATGCCTCGCTGCGTGACGATTTCGAGGTTTCGGCCACACCGCTGGATATCGCCGTCGAGGCCGCGCTCGCCGCCGACGCCTACGGTGCCCGTATGACCGGCGGTGGTTTCGGTGGCAGCGTCATCGCCCTGGTCGATCGTGACCGGGTGGATGCGGTGCGGGAGGCGGTCCGGGAGGCATTCGTGGACAAGGGGTTCGACGCGCCCCGCGACTTCACCGTCACCCCGTCCGTCGGTGCGCACCGCCTCTGAAGCTCGAAAGCTCCTGTCCTACACCGCCGCATCGATGAGCGCGACGGCCGCCCGGGTGCACAGTTCCCGCGCGGCCTCCGGCTCCAGCCCGCGCACATCGGTGAGCACGATGAACGCCTCCCAGCCGACGACCAGCGCGATCTGCGACACCAGATTCTCGAAGGCACTGGGGGGCAGCTGATCTCGTAACGGCTCCAGCGCCCATTCGATCCACCGGATGCGCCGGAAGCCGCGGCGCGGCTGACCCTCCTCGGGCGGCGGGGCATCGACGGTCAGCTTCACCAATCGCCTGCCCATCGGCAGGGATCGGCGAATGTCGGAGGTCAGCGCCGCCACCAGAATGCCGATACGCTCGCGCGGGTCGTCGCTGTCGGCCTGCTCGATCGCGGTATCGGCGTCCGCGCTGATCAGCCCCACCGTGGCGTCCAGCAGTAGCTGATCGAGGGTGGGGAAATGCAGATAGACGGTGCGGCGCGCAACCTCGGCCGCCTCCGCGATCTCGTTGATCGAGGGGTTCGTGGCGCCCTGTTCCAGCAGCGACATGGCGGCGTCGACGATGGCCTTGCGGGTGCGCCGACGCTGGGCGACCCGGCCCGGACCGCCCGCCGACGGGGTTTCGTTCACGCGTGACGGCCCTTCCTCGATTCCGGCCTTGACAGTGTTCTCACCGCGATTCACTATATCCACATGCACTAAATGCACAGCAGTGCATTTATCGAAACGGGGGCCCTATTCATGAGTTGCGACACCCACGCCATGGTCGTGGTGCACCGCGCCTTCACCCGCGAATTCCGGCTGATCGGCGAAATCGCCGCGGTGACACCGGCATCCGATGGCGAGCAGATCCGCCGGGTGGTGCGCCACGGCCGCGAGATGCTGACCGCGCTGCACCACCATCACCACTCCGAGGACGAATTGGTCTGGCCGCGGCTGCGTTCCGCGGGCGTGGACGCCGCCCTCATCGATGCCATGGAGTCCCAGCACGGCGGCATTTCCGCCGCCATGGACGCGCTCGACGCGGTGCTCACCGGCTGGGAGTCCGACCCGGGGGCGGGCGAAACGGTCACCGTCGCGGCGGCCCGCCTGCACCTCGTACTGAGTGAGCATCTGCACGAGGAGGAACACGCGGTGCTGCCGCTCGTGGCGAACATCCTCACCGAACCCCAATGGGCCGAACTCGGTGAGCGCGGCATGGTCGCCCTCCCGAAGCGTCGCTCCCTGGTCTTCCTCGGCTACATCCTCGAAGAGGCCGACGCCACCGAACGCGTCGCCTTCCTCGCCGATATCCCCGGCCCGGTCCGTCTGCTCTACCGGTTCCTCGGTGCTCCGGCCCACGCCCGTGAAACCCGAGTTCTGCGCCGCGATCTGGACCCGTCCCTCACGGAAAGAGCAGTGTCATGACCTATCTCGTCGTAGATCAGCGCGTCGAGGACGTAACCCGCTGGCAGAGTGCCTTCTCCGGCGGCGCCGAACGCCGCCGCGCAGCGGGCGGCGAACTGGTCCTGGTCCTCGCAGACCCGGCCGATCCGCAGCGCCTGCTGGTCATCGTCGAATTCGACTCCCCGGAATCCGCCGCCGCCTGGCGCACCCGCCCCGGCGTGGAACACGAAATCGCCTCCGGCGGTGTCATTCCCGACTCGGTGACGGTCCGCATCCTCGACCGCCTGCCGATCCCCGCCGGAGCCATCCCACCGAAATAACGGGGGGTGGGATGGCCCCGGCGGGCTGTCCGGCTACTTCGCGGGATTGATCGACGGCTGGCTGATCGTCGTGAAGTACTGGACCGCCGCGGCGATGGCCACCGGGGCGGTGACGAACAGCTGGCCCGCGATGGTGCCGACGAAGCCGACCGCCGCCGCGCCGATCAAGCAGCCGGTCCCGGCCGCACCCAGCAGTGGAACGAACAGGGCGGCAAGGATTCCGGCCGAGCCGAGGGTCACCAGACCCGCGGCGGAGATGCCGCCGAGCAGGCAGCCCAGCGCCGCGCCACCGAGACCACCGGCGAGGGTGCCGATGGTCGCGCCCATGCTGACGGTGCTGCTCATCCGGTTCCAGGCGGCGACCTCGCGGTCGTAGTCGCCCTTGAAGGGCGCGCTGCTCTCGAACGGCAGGGCGACCGGCTGATAGACGGCGTGCGCGGTGTCGATCCGCGGGGTGAGGGTGGCGACGTGATCGCGAATATCGGCGGTGACGGGGAAGACGAAATCGTCGACCCGCACCGACAATTCGGTGCCCGCCACGGTGGTCCCGTCCGCGGCCTTGATCTTGAAGATCCCGTTGTCCACCACCAGCGCCCCGGCGTCAGTCCGGATGACCACGTCCCGCTCGCCGGCGGTGGCGGTGTAGTACACGACACCCGCATCGGCGGGTGCAGGTGCGGCGTTCACCGTCCCGGCGGTGACCCCGAGCGCGGTGGTCACGAGGGCAGCGGACATGGCAAACGTGTTGAGCTTCATCAGGTTTGGTCTTTCGTCAGTGCGGGTCAGGGTCCGCACGATGGACACGGTCAGCTACTCGACTGCTGACCGCGACAAGATGTGACAAGCCGGCGGCACGGCCCGGAGGCCGTGTCGCTCAGCTGTGTGTGAAAGGGCTGTTGTTTCCCCGAGAAGGGCTTAGGCGCGAGCGCGCAGGCGGGCTCCCACACCCACCAGCACGTCGATCACCAGGAAGCCCAGCAGTGGAATTCCGATCATGGGCGCGAACCAGCCGATCACCAGCGCGGCCGCTGCCAACGGCACGATGATGGTCAGCGGGGTCTGCGCCAGCGCCCGGCGCGGTGCGCGGCCCGCGGCGAACGTGGCGTCCTTGGTCGGGCGGCGACGCCACCACATGAGGTAACCGCGCACGATCACGGTGCCCAGGCCGATCATGACGGCCAGCAGCAACAGCTGATTGACCAGCCCGAACATCAGGCCCATATGGAACTGGATGCCCCAGTTGGTGAGCTTGGCCATCAGCGGCCACTGCGAGTACGGCAGCTTGTCGGTGACATTGCCGGTGGTGCCGTCCACCGCGATGGCATCGCGGGTGTACTGACCGGGGCGACGCACCTCCTGCGCCACGAAGGCCGTGCCGTCAGCGGCCGGAATGCTGATCTCCAGCGGACCGGTCAGCCCGTTGGCGCGGGCGACCCCGTACACGGTGTCGGTCAGCGCCGCCTTGTCCGCCGGCGGCATGGCCGCGGCCGCACCGCCGCCGTGATGGTCGTGCTCACCGCCCGCAGGCATGGCCGGACCCGTCGCACCGGGCAGTGTGGCGCTGACCGCGGGCGTATTCCAGCTCATCGCCTGCCGCAGTTCGGTGACATTCTCACCCGCGTACTTCGACCAGGTCATGCCGGTGACCGACAACAGCAGGAGCACGGGCAGGATCCAGACACCCACCACCGCATGCCAATTCAGCGTGCGGGCCCGGGGCCGGGACCGATCCGGGCGCAGCAGCCAAGCGGCGGAACGCTTTTCGCGTCGCGCCCGCACCCGCCGATACCAGAGCACCAGCCCGGCCAGCGCGATCAGCCACAGCCAGGAGGCCGCGATCTCGCTGTAGTAGCGGCCGAAATCGCCGAGGTGCAGGTTGATGTGCAGCTTGTCGATCCAGGTGCGCAGCGGCAGCGCGCCGGAACTGCCGTACACGACGCTGTCGCCCACCGGTCGCGCGGTCACCGGATCGATGAAGACGGCACGACGCTCGGAGTCACCCAGCGACGGATCGCTGAAGAGCACCCGGGTGGTCTCACCGGCGTTCTGACCGGGTGCCACGGCGACCAGCGGCAGCTTGGGCTCGACCGACACGGCCGCCGCGATCTGCTCCCGCAACGGCTTGGCCGGTCCGGTCGAATCGGTGTGCAGCAGGGTGCTGGAGGTGATGTTCTCCAGCGTCGGGGAGATCGCGTACAGCGCACCGGTCACGCATGCGATCAGGATGAACGGTGCCACGAAGACGCCCGCGTAGAAGTGCAGGCGCAGCATGAGCGACTGAAAGGCATTACCCGCGCTGCGTTTCTGGCCGGCAGGGGATGGTTTCGGAGTGGCGGACGGAGATTCCGTCGTCGGGGCAGGGGAGGGCGGCGGTGCCGAATCGACACCGCTGTCGGTCATTGTCACCAGCGGACTTTCGTGTTCGAGGAACACCCGGGGACGCGGATACAGGGAATGACGCAACGGGGCAGCGACTGCCTCGGCGGGCCATGACCCCCT
Organism: Nocardia sp. NPDC059240; assembly: GCF_042753865.1. Lineage (NCBI taxonomy): Bacteria > Bacillati > Actinomycetota > Actinomycetes > Mycobacteriales > Nocardiaceae > Nocardia > Nocardia sp. NPDC059240. The sequence continues at coordinate 149,059 of NZ_JBHZAC010000007.1, forward strand.
CATGTGTGCGCGGGCGACTGCCATCGCTCGGGCACCGCGGTCATGGATACGCCGGGACGCGCATGGCACCACCTCGACGGTCGGGTGCGTACGGCGAAGTCACACGGACGTGCGGTCCGTGTGCCCGGGTGAAAAGGAAAAGAGTTCAGCCTCGAACGAACGCGGGTGGCCCGCGGGTATGACAGGCGTCGGCCGCGAAGACGCGCAGCACGACCCGATCCCGGTGCTCGATGGGCAGCCGTGGCGGCCCCACCTGCGCGGGAAGGGAAATGGGCACCGGCAGCGCCCAGGCCAGCACGGTGGTGCCGATCCGGTAGGCGGCCTCGGCGCCCAGAATCACGACGGCCGCGCCGCAGGCGGCCGTCAGGTGCGCGGCCAGCATGGCCGGACTCCACATGGAGGCGTGATGATGCATGTCCATGCTGTGGCCCGGCGAGCCCCACATCATGCTGAAGTGGCCCAGCAGCTGCCCGGCAAGCAGTGCCGTAACCAGCCCGAGCGTGGTGGTGCGCAGCGAATTCACGCCCGCCACCGCCGCGCCGACCGCGGCCGAGGCGGCGATCAGCAGCATCAGCGGCCCGGATTCCAGGGGCGCGGCCCCCGAGATCCAGCCGTGCGCGGCGACCGCGAGTGCCCCGGACAGCGAACCGGCCGCCCCACCGCGCAATACCGCAGCATCGCTGCGTTTTTGCGCCGTAAAGCGGCCGGGTCCGATGTTCACGCGCTGATAATAGCCACGTTTGTTTTCAAACCGAATTCGTACCCGGCCGTTAAGCGGCAGGGTCCGAAGGGCTTTGGCTAGCCCTCGGTGACTTCCATCTCGATCAGCGGCTTGCGCAGCAGTTTTCCGGTCGCGTTGCGCGGCAGTTCGTCGAGGAAGATGACCTCGCGCGGCACCTTGTAGCGCGCCAGGTTCTCCTTGACGTAATCCTTGATCTCCTGCACGTCCCGCTTGGATTCCGGACCCGGAACCACGATGGCGCGCAGCCGCTTTCCGAAGTCACGGTCCTCGACGCCGACGACCGCCGCCTCCAGGATGTCGTGGCGGTTGGACAGCAGGTTCTCGACCTCCTGCGGGAAGACGTTCTCGCCACCGGAGATGATCATGTCGTCATCGCGGCCGTCGATGAACAGCAGGCCGTCGGTGTCGAAGTGACCGACGTCTCCGGAGGACATCAGGCCCTCCACGTACTCCTTGGTGCGGCCGTCGGTGTACTGCTTGAACGAGTGGCCGTTCTCGATGAAGATCGTGCCGGTCACGTTCGGCGCACTGATGCGCTTGCGGTTCTCGTCGAACAGCGCGATGCGGATGCCGACCGGCGGCTTGCCCGCGGTGGTCGGGGCCTTGCGCAGCTCGGGCGGGGTGGCCACGGTCATGACCGCGCACTCGGTGGAGCCGTACACGTTGTAGAGGGTCTCGCCGAAGTAGTCCAGGGTCCGGGTGACCACGTCCGGCGGGATCGCCGAACCCGCGGCGAAGATGACCTGCAGGGTCTCCTTCGGGCTGTACTTCGCGAGGGTCTCCTCGGGCAGATCCAGGATGCGCTGCAGCATGGTCGGCACCACGGTCAGGCCCTGCGCGCGGAAGTTCTGGATATTGGCGAGCGTGGTTTCCGGATCGAAGCGACGCTGCTGGAACACCACCCGGTTGCCCAGTGCCAGCGCCAGCGTGAACTGCGACAGGCCGGTGGCGTGGAAGATCGGGGCGGCCATCACCACGGTGCCGTTGCGCGGCAACGGAATCCGGTCCAGGAACTGCGCGGTAATGAAGGGGGAGACCTTGTCGCGCGGCGCGCCCTTCGGGGTGCCGGTGGTGCCCGAGGTCAGGATGACCATGCCGCCCGGCTTCTCCGGCGGGTTGACCGCCGCGGTCGACTGCCCGGCCGAGACCGACTCGATGGTCGGAATCGCGGGGTCCGCATTGTCTTTCGCGTCCACCCAGGTCAGGATGCGCGGAATGTCGGCCGGAATGGCGGACATGAGGTCGAAGAACTCGCTGTCGTGCAGCACCGCCTTGACCTTCTCGCGGGCGGCCACATCGGTGAACTGCGGCTTGGCGAAACCGGTGTTCATCAGCACCGCACGCACACCCAGCTTGCCGGCGGCGGCCAGGGCCAGCACCATGCCGCGGTGATCGCGGCACAGGACGCCGATCACATCGCCGGGGGCCAGGCCTTGCGCGGCCAGCCCGCGCGCGAAGGCGTTCGACATCTGGTCGAGCTGCTCGAAGGTCAGCTCGCCGCCCTCGTCCACGATGGCCGCACTCTTCGCATGGGTGTTGGCGCCGTGCACCACCGCACCCGCGAAGGGGCCGAACTTGAGCATGCTGATCGCCGATCGCGCCGCGATGTCCGGTCGCAGCGGATTGAACAGACCCCCTCGAACCATGGCGTTGACGCTGAGCGCGGCATCGCCCGCCTTGCGTAGAACCGAGCCAGCCGATGGAAGGGCAAGTGACATGGGTACAACCTTCCGCGGTCGCGGGCCGGACGAGGCGGCCCGACGGACCGCAACATCGAGATCCAGTGCGGTGCTAACCCTAGCAAGCGCAGGCCGCAGGGTGTGGCCGAGGTCTCCGTTACCAGCGGTAACGAATAAACCCCCCAGCTCGTGGCGGGGATCCCACGAAGGTGACGGTGTCGGCGACGGTCACTGCTTCCTCGAGGATGGTCAGTGCGTCGTCGAGGATGGTCACTGCGTCGGTTCGTACTCCACGAGGACGCGGCGCAGGAGTTTGCCTGTCGCGTTGCGGGGGAGGTCGTCGAGGAAGAAGACGTCGCGAGGGACCTTGTAGCGGGCCAGGTTGGCCTTGACGTACGCCTTGATCTCGTCGGGAACCAGTTCCGCGCCGGGTTCCGGGACGATGAAGGCGCGCAGGCGTTTACCGAACTCGATGTCGTCGACGCCCACCACGGCGGCGTCGAAGATATCGGGGCGTTCCAGCAGCAGGTTCTCCACCTCCTGCGGATAGACGTTCTCGCCGCCGGAGACGATCATGTCGTCGTCGCGGCCGTCGACGAACAGCAGGCCGCGCTCGTCGAAGTGCCCGACGTCGCCGCTGGACATGTAGCCGTCGATGATCTCCTTGTGCCGGCCGTCGGTGTAGCCCTTGAACGGCGAACCCGAGCGAATGAAGATGCGGCCCTTCACGTTCTTGGCCAGGATGCGCCGCCCGTCGTCATCGAAGAGGGCGACCTCGCAGGTGAGCGGGGCGCGGCCCGCGGTACCGGGCGCGATGGCCAGATCCTCCGGGCGGGCCACCGTGGCGATCGCGCATTCGGTGGAGCCGTACAGGTTGTAGAGGACCGGCCCGAACACCTCGGCGGTGCGCACCGAGAGTTCCGGTGCCAGTGCCGATCCCGCGATCACGATGCCCCGCAACGAGGACGTGTCGTACTTGTCGCGAATCGTCTTGTCCAGCTCCACCATTCGATGCAGCATGGTCGGCACCGCCACCAGCATGTCGGCCCGGTGCTCGGCGATGAGCCGCAGCGTCCGTTCGGCGTCGAAACGACGCGCGGTCACCACCTTGTTGCCGAAAGCCACACCGGCGAGCCAGGTGCTGAAACCGGTGGAGTGGAAGATCGGCGAGACGATGACCATGGTCCCGCGCTGCGGGAAGTCGATGCGATCCACCATCTGCACGGTCGCCAGCGGACTGGTGTGATCGCGCGGCGCGCCCTTGGGTAGGCCGGTGGTGCCGCTGGTCAGAATGATGAACCCGCCCGCCTTCTTGGGCGCGGGCAGTGGGGTTTTGGTATTCGCGGCGATAAGCGCGTCCAGAGTTGTTACCCCCGAAGGGATCTCGGTGCCCTCGTCGACCCAGGTGAGCACCCGGGGCAACTCCGGCGGCAGCGCGTCGAGCAGTCCGATGAACTCGCTGTCGTGCAGCACCGCCCGCACGTTCTCGCGCTCACACACCTGCGCGAACTGCGGTTTGGCGAAACCGGTGTTCATCAGCGCCAATCGGGCGCCGAGCTTGCCGAGCGCGGCCATGGTGAGCAGCAGGCCACGGTGATCGCGCGAGAGCACGCCGACCACGGTGCCCGGCTTCACTCCGAGGCGCTGCAGCCCGCGCGCGAGCGCATTGGACTGCTCGTCGAGTTCCCGATAAGTGAGTTCGCCGTGTTCGTCGGCCACCGCGGGCCGGTCCGGCCACTTGCGGGCCGCCCGCCGCACCGCGGTCGCGGGCGGTCCGAAGACGCGGCCCTCCAAGGCGGTTCGCACCGTCTCCACCGGCTTGCGCGGATCGGTCAGCCCCAGCTCCCGCAGCCGCCGCAATCCCCGTACCGCCTCCGCGGTGTGCGCCACTCGCTGCTGCGCCATCTCCACTACCGAGGCCACGCCGACCACCTCCGAGTACCGAACCGCCCGGCCCCACGGCCGGGTAGCGCCACCGTAACAGCGTGGTGTGACCCCTGTTACAGAAAATCGGTCACATAGGACATCGGTACTGATTCGAGAGATTCCCAGCCCCTGTTAACCTCACCGTCGCCCGCAGGACATACCCATCACCCAGGCTGCGGGTTCCAACCCCCAACCTGATGAGGTCATCCGCATGGAACTGCTCGCCGTACTCGCCAACCTGTTCACCGCCCTGAGCAGTGGAAGCTCCGCGCTCACCGCGCTGTAGGCAGTACTCGTAGGAACAGCCCGCCGAGGGGGTTCGGCGGGCTGTTCTGATTTCCGGGTCGGTCAGTCCGCGTCGAAAGCGGTGGTCAGGCCCAGATGTGCAGTGGCATCCAGTTCGGCGGCGACGGTGGCCAGCTTGCCCCGGATCGCACCCACGGCATCCGCGCCCAGTGTCAGGCGCAGCGGCGGATTCGGTTGACCGACGGTCGCGAGAACAGCGGCCGCCGCCTTGTCCGGATCACCTGTCTGTCGCTGATCGGAGGCGGGCAGTCCGTCGCGGATCGCGCCGACCGTCTCCGCGTAGTCCGGGAGAGCCGAACCGATGGTGAGCGCGGCGGGCTTCGCGAAACCGGTACGGAACTCGCCGGGTTCGACGATCAGCACCTGGATACCCAGCGGATTCACCTCCGCCGCAAGCGCTTCGCTGGCCAACTCCAGCGCACCTTTGGCCGCGCTGTACGCGCCCACACCCGCGAAGGACATGAACCCGCCCATGCTGCTCAGCTGCACGATGGTGCCGCTGCGTCGTTCCCGCATCTGCGGCAGCACCAGCTGGGTCAGCCGCAGCGGCCCGAAGAACATGACCTCCATGGCATCCCGCAGATCGCCTTCGCTGGTCTCCTCGATCGCGCCGACGATCCCGTACCCGGCATTGTTGACCAGCACGTCGATCCGCCCGGCCTCCTTCACCACCCGCTCGGCCGCCGCCGCGTCCCGCACATCCAATGCCACCACGCTCACCCGATCCGGATGCGCCGCAACCACATCCGCCATGCTCTCGGGCCTGCGCACCGCGGCCACCACCTCGTCGCCCGCGGCCAGCACGGCCTTGGTGAAGGCCGCACCGAAACCACTGTTGGCCCCGGTGATCAGCCAGCGGCGGGCGTTGTCTGCACTCATGCTCGATCCCTCTCGATGCGCTCTCGAACCGGTCGGCTCGAGGTCATGCTCCAGAGCTTGCCCCGTCGCGCCATGGCCCGGCATGGCCCAAAGGTGGAATATATGAGGGTGACCGGAGCCCTGACCGACCCGAACCGGCGGCCGCGGCCGCTGCCCGACGGCGAGCCGTTGAGCGCCGAGGACCATCGGCGCGTGATCGGCGTGCTCGAATCGGTGGACCGCGCCGCGGATCTGACCGAATTCCGCGAACGGCTGCTGCTGGCATTGCAGAACTGGTTCGGGTTCACCGGAGTCGCTGTGCTGCACGGCGATACGCTCTCCGCGGCCATCCACGACGGCTGCGGCATCCAGGGCGGCTACACGCCGGAATTCATGGCCGACTACGCCGCCCACTGGATCGACGCGGATCCCTTGCGCGCCGAGCAGGTCGGCGATCTGCTGCGCGGCCGCGGCGTCATCCGGCTCAGCGAGGTGCCCGGCGGCATCGCGTTCCTCACGGACTTCCTGCGTCCCCATGGAATCAACGACAAGGCCGCCATGCTGGTGGACGGCGAACCAGCCGGAGTCCTCTACGTCGGCATGGCCGTCGCCGACTCCCTGCGGGTCCCCGAGCGCGACCTCGCCGTCCTGCATGCCCTGCGCCGCCACCTCGCCCCGCTGGTCACCGGCCAGCTCGCGCGCGACCACGAACGCCGCGCCGCCACCGCGAACTGGCACCTGACCCCGCGCGAATGGGAGGTCGCCGACCTCGCCGCCCGCGGCCTCACCAACCGCCAGATCGCCGAACGCCTGTTCATCGGCGTCGACACCGTGAAAAAGCACCTCACCCGCGTCCTCGCCGAAACCTCCTGCACCAGCCGCACCCAGCTCGCCGTCCGTTTCGCCGCCGCATGAGCCGACCAACGGGGCGGGAACCCGACTGGGCCGCAGCCGAGCAGATCCTGGCCGATTTATCCGCCCAGGCCGGCGTCACGGAAACTGACCTTGCCGACGCAGATGCCGCGTTGGACGCCGCTGATACATATCGAACCGACTGAACCCGGCACCGGGGAGCCGCGTCCGCCGCAGAATCGTAGGATGAGCGATCTCTTCGATTTCTCCGGCCGCTCCGTGTTCGTGGCCGGGGGTACCAGCGGCATCAATCTTGTTGTGGCTCAGGCGTTCGCGCGGGCGGGAGCATCGGTGGCGGTGCTGTCGCGAACGCCGGAGAAGGTGCGGGCCGCCGTCGACTCGCTGGGGGAGTGCGGGGTCACCGCCCTGGGCTTCGTCGCCGACGTCCGCGACTACGACGCGGTCGCGCAGGGGATCGCCGCCACCTGCGCGGAGCTCGGCGAACTCGATATCCTGATCTCCGGTGCGGCCGGGAACTTTCCCGCCGCAACGGAATCCATGTCGCCGCGCGCGTTCGCCGCAGTCGTCGACATCGACCTCAAGGGCACGTTCAATGTGCTGCGCGCCGCCCGCGAGCATCTGCGCACGCCCGGCGCAGCGGTCATCAATATCTCCGCGCCGCAGGCCAGCATTCCGATGACACTGCAGGCGCACGCCTGCTCCGCCAAGGCCGGGGTGGACATGCTCACCCGGGTCGCGGCCTTGGAGTGGGCGGCCGCCGGGATCCGCGTCAATGCCGTGGTACCGGGACCCATCGAGGACACCGAAGGGATGGCGCGGCTGGCGCCCACCCCCGAAATGGCCGAGCTGGTCGCGAAGTCCGTGCCGCTGGGCCGCTACGGCACCGCGCAGGAGATCGCCGACTGCTGCCTGTGGCTGGCTTCCCCGCTCGCCTCTTACGTCAACGGCGCGATCATCCCCGTCGATGGCGGCTGGTCGCTCGGCGGCGCGTCGGAGGTGTTCACCGCCATGCGAAACCTACTGTCGGACTGAACCGTTCAGCGCACGATCTCGAGTGCCACTCAGTGCCCGCCGGCAGCGATCTTCTTCGGATCGATGAACGACTGCAGTGGCGAGAGGTGCGTGTAGGTGTCGAGCAGCGCCCGTCCCAGCGTGGCGTGCGCCTCCACGATCGGGTTGGTGGCCCCGTAGTTGTCGGCGTCCGGCGACTGATCGGCGAAGAACGAGAACACCACCAACGGCGAACCGGCTGTATCGAACATGATCCCCGTATCGTGTCGCTTGTCATCGGAGGCACCATGCTTGGTAGCGAAGCGCGCCCGCTCGTCCGACGACATGTTCCGCCGCACCCCGTCGGTGTATCCCACCGACGACCACGTCATGATCCGCAACACCGCCTGCGTCGACTCCTTCGACAGCAGCGTCCCCGAACCCAGCCGGTACAGCAGATCGTTGTTCTCCCGCGGCGTGGTGTAGCCCAGATAGAACTTGCTGTCGCCCGGGACCGGCGTCACCCGGGTCTGCTTGAACCCCAGCCGATCCAGCGTGTCGTTGATCTGATCGCCTGACACGAACCGCGACATCAACCGCACCGCGGTGTTATCGGAGACCTGCAACATCGTCGTCAGCAGATTCGCGACCGTCAGCTGATCCCCGAACGCCGCCTGATTCAAATACAGCCCACTGCCATCGGCCACCATCTCGGCGTCGAGCGTGGTGGTGTCGGACAGCTTCACCCGCCCGGCATCCACCTCGCTCATCAATGCCGTCATCACCGCCAGCTTCTGCACGCTGGCCCCCTCGATGACGAAGTCCGCATCCTCCTCCACCACCGTCTCCGGCTTCCCAGACCCCAAATCACTGACCAGGCAATGCCACCGCCCGCCCGCCAGCCCCGTCACCGCCCGATACTCGGCATCGAACGCGGGCCCGATCACAGGCACCCCGGCCCGCGCCACGCCCGCCCGCATCAACCCCCCGACAGCAATAGCGCTGCCCCCCAATAGCATCCGTCTACTGAATCCACGCACCGCCGAAACCTAACCGCGCGGATCACATTTCAGCAACTACAACGGATATAACCGCAGATCCCCGGCTCAGCCCGCCGAGCCCGTCATGTTGCCGAGGATCGTCGCACACGAGGCTCCGGCGGCCGGCGCACACACGAACGGCCCCAACAACAGCGCCAGCAAGGAACCGAGCGCCGCGCCGCTGCCCGTGCTCGCAATGGGGGAAATGAACACGTCCGTACTCCATTCGACCGATTGCCGCCCTCGGCAATTCGTTGCACAGCCTAAATGGTTCGCCGACGTGGCGCTAAGCGAGATATCCGGTGCTAGCGGGCCGGTTGAGGCTGGGGGATCTGCCAGGCCTCGGCCAGGCGGGAGGGGCGGAGTTGGGTTCCGCCACCGAAGTATTCGCAGAACTTCATGATCAGCGGATCCCAGCCGCGAGCGTCGACGTGCGCGGTCCCTGGAACGATGAGGTCCTCTTGAACGTGGGCACGCACGATCTGAACGGTGTGCGCGGTAACCCCGCCCCTCTCATCGAACGGGCGCGACGACACCACCCTGCCTTCGAGCTGGATCGGGCACTCGACAATCCGGGGTGCCCCCACCAGCTCCGATGCCTGCGGGGTAAGTCCGGCCGCCCCGAACTTATCCGGCTCGTACCGATACCCCTTCTCCACCTTGTGCGGCGTCATCTCCGGCGACCCGCTCAACAACGCCAGCCGATCCGCCGCCCCCGCCAACTCCGAAGACGGCAAATTGAGCACACATTCCCCCTCCCGCAGCATGTTCCGCGTGGTCTGAGACGCGGAATTCATCCCCAACATGCACTGATCACCCAGCCACCACGCCGAAGACATCGGCGCGATATTCGCCGTCCCATCCACATTCCGCGTGCTGATGAGCACCACCGGAGTCCCGAAGTACAAAACCTTGAGATCAATAACTCGATGCATGCCATCCACCCTGCTTCCCCCGCCGAGCCCACGCTGGCAGGAATCGGACGCCGCGTCCGGCTAGCTCCCCTTGACCGCCACAGATCGCCGAATACTCAACGCGGATAACCTATTTCGTCCACGTCCGGCTCGAGGTCGGTCGGATCGAGATCGGGATTGAGCTCCTTCACGACCGCGGCCGTCAGCGGGCGCAGGGCGTACACATGCTGGACTGCTGCCAGGCTCACCGGCGTCTCGTAGTAGTCCTCGGCCCAGTCCCGGTAGGCCTCGGGCGTACCTTCAACCAGCAACTCGAACAGCTGACGGCCATCGTTGCCGGGCGAGGCCACGCCCCAGTCACCGTCGTGAGGTTCCCGCCAGAAACACGCCGTCGCAAGGGGTGAACCATCATGATCAGCGAACGCGGGCTCGGCGACATAGGGGCTGAAGACCGCGGGCACCTTCTCGAATGCCGTTGGTTCACTACCTCTTTCATGGTCGAACCCGCGTCCGTAGGCACCTGCGCCGGAAAAGACGATGAACCAGTCATTGCCCGACCCGTCCCGCATCGAAGCCATCTCTTCCCCGTCGCTCCATCGACAGTTGAACGAGTAGTACCGATCCCCCCACTCCGGGCTCAGCACGGCATCAAGCATCGCCATGGCTCGACACCGCCCCCGCAGCGTCGCGATCTCAGGCAGTCGACTCAGAAATTCGTTCACGGCGCCATTCAACCGGGACCCACCGACATGTTCAGCCGAGGTTGATATCTCAGCTGTTCGATGTTGGAATCTTAAGCATGGCCACTGCTTTGATCATCGGCGACATGCAACGGGGAATCACGGGCGGCTATCCGTTCGCCGGGGAGATCGTGCCGGCGCTCACCGAGCTGTTGCCACGTGCGCGTGGCGCGGGTGTGCTGGTGGCGTTCGTGCACTTCGCTTTCCGCGGTAACGGGGCTGATGTGCCGCCGGGCAACGCGCTGTATCGGACGTTCTACGATGCCGGGGACGACTTTCACGAGGGGTCGCCGGGGACCGAGATCGATCTGCCGGTCGACGCGGAGGATGTCGTCGTATTGAAGCGGCGGGCAAGCGCTTTCGCCGGTACGGATCTCGATCTGGTGCTGCGTGCCCGCGGTGTGGACAGCGTCGTGATCGCTGGGGTCGCGACCAGCGCCATGGTGGCCGCCACCTGCTACGACGCGGCGGATCGCGGCTATCGGGTGACGGTGCTGCGGGACGGTTGCGCCGACGGTGATCCGGGGATGCACGCCTTCTTCGTCGACGCGGTATTCCCCAGCCGCGGTTTCGATGTCGTGTCCTGCGCGGAGTGGAAGCCCTAGTGCACCGGTAGTTCGATGGGTGCCCGGCTCACCGAGGTGCTCCTGGACAGCACCTGCAGGATGTCGAGACGCACACGCTCGCAACGCTTGTGGGTGGCGTCGTAGGCGCCGTCGGCATCACGCTCACGCAGTCGCTCGACGATCGCTTTCAGCTCCCCGGGCGGGCTCGCGATATCGGGCGCGATCAAGGCGGCCATCCGCAGAATCCGCTCGAGCTCGTCGATCACGTCGACAACCGCCTTCGCGAGGCGACCGTTGCCCCCGGCATTGGCGATGATGCCCTCGAACTCGATCCCCGCCCGCAGCGAATCCTCCAGCCCCGCTTCGCCTGCCACGCGTGCGTAGGGCACCTCGGCCAGCGCCGCCAGCCGATCGAGCGCCGGTCCCGGAACCCCGACCCGGGCCGCCGTACGAGCAGCCTCGCTGGACAGCACCGACCGCAGCGCACACAGATCACCGGTGTCCTGCAATGTCACCGGACTGACCACATAACCCGCCCGCGGCAGCGCACTCACCAGCCCATCCCGCCGCAACCGGGCCAACGCCTCACGAACCGGCGTCTTACTGGTCTGCCCCTGCTGGGTGAGCGACGCCTCCGTAAAACTGCTGCCCGGCGGCAGTTTCAAATCGATGATCTGCCGTCTGATCGCCCGATAGGCCAGCCCGGTGCGGTCGAGCCCCGATTCGTCGCGGCCGACCAGGAGCAGCGCTGGGATATGAGGCGTTCCCGCGATCACGCTGTGAATATCCGACACGGGGACAGTATGCCAGCGCAGACCATTGATATAGCAGGGGGTCAGCGAAGCTCTGCCGTAAAGATATCTCGGGTTGATATTGATATCTCAGCATGCGAGGCTGACCGCATGGGAGCACTCTCGAGAGATCCACGCAACAACCGCGTCAACTTCCGTCTGCGGCACTCGATTCCAGCTGCGGTCGCCGTCGTCGCCACAGGCGCCATGCTGAACGCGCCGACCGCATCCGCCGAAATCGGCGCCCAGGTCGTCATCGCCGGCGGCGGCCTCAGCAACGGTTTCGGAACCGGCTGCACCTACCAGGTAGTCGCGAACGGCACCGGCCCCTCAGGAATGACCTTCTCCGACAACGGCATCCAATTCGCCACCACCGAAGGCAGCCCCACCCCCAAAACCCAAACCGCCAACTGGACCCCCACCACCCCCGGCACCCACACCATCCTCATCACCCAAGCCGACACCACCAAAACCATCGTCCTAACGGTCGGCACCGGCGTCAACGCAGGCAGCTCCTGCCTGGTGCTCTAGCCCCGCCAACCTCCATCCTCCGCGAAAACCCGTTGTCCCAGAGGAGCTTCGAATGTCCGCACGTCGCGCGATCTGCGCCGCCGCCTTGATCGGTGCAGCCGCCTTCACCGCCGCCGCCCCCGCAGCAGCAGCCCCCGTCCCACTCGAATCACCCACTGCCGCATCAACCGAGCCCGTCGCCGGCGGTCTATGCAACATGGACCCCTTGATCGGTATCTGGTGCTTCCTCGCCGGCCCCTCGGCGTAGGCCCGTAACCCGCGACGCCGGTTACCAGTCGCGGGTAGCGATGAGTTCCTCTGCGTCGGCGTCTGCGAAACCGTAGGCCGACGCGATGAACCAGAAGTCTTCGGCGATCTCCTCCCGCGCCACCGTCTCGATCTCGCTCCCCGCCGCCTCGAACTCCGCCTCCAGAAGATTGAATTCCTCCGTCGCGGCCCAGGTGAGCGTGTACAGGGCCGTCAGATCCGACGGTTTCTCGGCCTCGATCCGTTCGCACAGCCGCAACAGGATGGCAGTGCCCTTATCGAGGACGCGATCGGGAAAGTACGCATCCGCGTACAACGGCTGCAGGAACGTACGCTCCGCCACTTGCTGGTTCGTGATCGGCATGTACCGATCATGCAGGAGCCGACCGACATCGACTCGCCGTGGACAACGAAAAACCGGTGCGGACCACGCAGGTCCGCACCGGTTTCTCGTTGGGGCAGAACTTACTTCAGCTTGTCACTCGACAGGCCCAGGACCCGGCGGGCCACGATGAGTTGCTGGATCTGCTGGGTGCCTTCGAAGATGCCGAGGATCTCGAGGCCGATTCCGGTGACCTCCAGCGGCCGAAACCTCCTGTAATGCCCATAGAATGAACTCTGTCCGGACCATCCGTGATCGGTCCGGCGATCCTCGGGGGAAACGTGTGACCGCAGCACTACTTGCAGCACTGACTGGGATCGTGGGGCTCGCGGTCGGTCGGCTCTGGGACACGAAATCAGAGTCCACCCGGTGGCGACGAGATCAGAAGACCGCCTGCTACCAGCGTCTCGCTGAAGAGTTTCAAGCCACCTATGAGGCGATCCGCATCGTTGCCCTTACCGACTCGGATTCCACATCGCGACAAGCCCTCATCGACCACACGAGAACCGGCGGATTCGCTGCATGGGACAGTGCGGTCGCAGCGATCTGGTTACACGGATCGGCGGAGGTAGTAACCTCTGCGACTCAACTCGACGACGCCATCGGCTCACTCTTCTACTTGGCAGTGGAACGGCAAGTTACGACTGATGACGCCTGGACGCAGGCGCGAACGCCGGCACGCCAAGCCCTGGAGCGATTCATCGAATCAGCCCGCCGGGAACTGGATCTCCCATCGGTTCCGGTCAGGCTATTCACTGACGCCGGTGCGAATCCTCCCGATTCTCCGACCTGAGCGTCCCTTGGTGCCGCGACCCGGGCCGGTTCGAAGCGGCCACGGCTCGGTCGGCCCGGCGGCTTCCCTTCCCCTGCTTCCTCATGCAGGCGCCCCTCGGCGGAAGGGGGCAAAGCGGACGAATGTCAATCGGCGTAGCCGACGCGTAGCGTCCTCGGTGCGTCCGAGTGGAGCGAGACCAATGGGCCGATGAGGAGGCAGGACAACCCGGCTCCGGTAACTCACAGGCGGTCGGTCAGCGAGGCTCGGGATCGAAATGCGGCTCGGTGTTGGAGAGTGCCCAGTCGATGCGCATGCGTTGGCTCGGGTCCATGGTCAGCGCCGGAATCTTGTCGACGGGAACCCATTCGACGGATGTGCTTTCGCTGCTGGTTGTCGGCTCGCCGTCGATGGCCTCGGCGCGGTAGATGACTGAGAATTCCTGCCGCACTTCGTCATTGCTGGTGTAGTGGATGAGGTGGGTCGGATCGGTGAAGATTCCGACGATGCCGGTCAGGCGGATACTGATGCCGGTCTCTTCCGCGGTCTCGCGGATTGCCGTGTGGCTGAGGGATTCTCCGGGATCGTGCCCGCCGCCGGGCATCGACCAATTGCCATTGTCGGAGCGGCGGATGAGGAGTACTTCGTCGCCGCGGCGGACGAAAGCGCCGGCACTCGGCCTGACGCTGTTGGCGGCGGGTGCGTTCGGATCCTCGTGGTAGTCGATGCGGCGGCCCATGGGCGCAGGGTACTGGGCCTGACCTGGCCGGGGTCGCGAATCTGGTGCGGCGGGTTCGTGTCTCTACTCCGGGAGTAGGCGTCGCGTGAAACCGGCGGCGACCAGGCGCTCGTAAGAGTCTCGCACCATCTCGGGGACGTCCTGCTCGATAGCCCAGCCCCTCGTCGGGTAGACCCAGATTCGTTGGGTGTCACCGACGAGCATGTTCATCACGCGATCAATGTCCCCGATGTCGGCCACATACTCGTCCAGAGCGAGGGGAAGCGATCCGCAGACCACATCCACCTCGGGCCAGCGCTTCCGGCAGATAGCGAAGCTGCGGCGCTGTTGGTATGGCCGGGAGATCAGCATCACGGAATTGACCGAGTCCAGGTAGTCGCGCTCGCTCAGTAGCGCGCGGGTGAAATCGATGTTGTCGCCGGTGTTGGTCGCATTGGGCTCGACCAGGATCGCATCGACGGGCACGCCGAATTCTATGGCTCGTTCGCGGAAGTGCACTGCCTCGCCACGGGGGAACAGGTCGACGGTGGTCGGTGCGTTCGCACCGGTGAACACGATCATCGGGAAGATGCCCGCGTTATAGAGATCAGCTGTGTAGGTGGCGACTCCGAAGTCATGGCCGCCGAGACCGACGCCGACATCGACCGGACGGGGCTCATGGCGCAGCTGGTTGTAGTCCCAGAGGACTTCGACATCCGCACGGTACTCTGCTGGCAACGTCGTTGGCATCGAAGGGGTTCCTTTCCTTGGGCAGCTTGGAAGCGTGCGTCCGTCTACAAGAATTGGGATGTTGCGCGCAAACTCGATCACAACGTTGTTCGCGATGCTCTTACGTGCCGCACCTATGATGACGAGCACGAACTAGACGTGGGTCATGGGCGACGACTCGAGGAGAGCTACTGAGGTGATTTTCACCAGAGAACCGATCTTTGATGTTTTCGAACGCACCGATCCTTCGCCTGGCAGGCAGGGAGAGCCGAGCTTTACCTTTCTCAATCGTGTGCATGGGACCTATTGGCAACATCCGCGCAGGTTGATGCAGGAGTGGGCCGAGCACATAAGCGACGAGGCGGAATACCGAGACCTGCGAAATCGCCTCAGATCCGGGGAGGATGACCAGTTCCGAAGCGCATTCCTCGAGCTGTATCTTCACGAATGTCTTTATCGGGCCGGATATCACGTAACCGTTCACCCTAATGTGCCAGGTACGACCCGTCACCCCGACTTCTATGCTGAGCGTAATGGCTCCGGGTTCTTCGTAGAAGCGATATCCCCTAGTTCGAGCAAAGTGGCAAAGGGGGCTGCTCGTCGGCGTGCGGACCTGCTTGACATGGTGAATCGTGTTGAGAGCCCGAACTTCTTCCTGCGTATCGTAGAGCTGCAAGATGGACTCAATCCACCGCGTGCCGCCAAGCTTCGCAAGCAGCTGGAGCGTTGGGTCGCTGGCCTCGCCCCAGATGATGTGTTCGATTTCGAGAACTCGCCGGAGCTGCGCTGGGAAGATGACGGTTGGGCTGCAATGTTTTCGGTCATTCCTAAGAGCCCGAATGCCCGTCATAGCGGAACCTCTGGTCGTGCGATCGGCTTGTATCCGACCGTCTCGTCTTGGGTTGATGACGCCTCAACGATCAGGGCGGCACTTGCTGAGAAGCACAGTGCCTACCCTGGTCTCGACTCCCCATTTGTGATCGCTATTGGTACCTATATTGCCGATACTGACCGATGGCACAGCAGTAATGCCCTGTATGGTCATGAGGCGATGACATTAACGCAATCTACTGACGGTGATCTCGTATTCGATGGCCTTGTCAGGCAGCCCGATGGTTATTTCGGGACGGCACCGGACTGGAACCACAATAATGTCTCCGCCGTCTTGCTGGTGAATCAATTGATGCCGTGGCATGTTCTTCGGGCTGAAACCACTCTTTGGCATCATCCTGCACCATTGCGGTTGCTCCCCTCGGATACTGGTCTGCCGTGGGGTTCGATCGAGGCTAAGGGGACGCAGTTGGTGGAGGGACCCGCGCCGGTCACAGCTGCCTTGTTCCTCGGGCTCCCCGATACCTGGCCTCCTGGGGAGCCTTGGCGGTAGATCTCTCCGTCAAAGTATCGCCATCCATGAAAGGCCTGTGTGACCAGAAATTCTGGTCACACAGGCCTTCGATATGTTGCTTGCTACTTCAGCTTGTCGCTGGACAGTCCGAGCACGCGGCGGGCCACGATGAGTTGCTGGATCTGTTGGGTGCCTTCGAAGATGTCGAGGATCTTCGAGTCGCGGCCCCACTTTTCGAGGAGGGTGCGCTGGGAGTAGCCGGTGGCACCGGCCAGCTCCACGGCCTTCAGGGTGACGTCGGTGCCCATGCGGCCGGCCTTGGCCTTGGACATCGACGCCTCGAGGGAGTTGGGCTTCTTGTTGTCGGCCATCCAGGCTGCGCGTAGCGAGAGGAGGTAGGCCGATTCCCAGTCTGCTTCCAGGCGGAGGAATTCCGCGGCGGCGGCGTGCTGGTTGTTGGCGGGCTTGTCGTAGGAGATTTCGATGCCCGCGTCGGTCAAGACGGTGCGGAGCTCCTCGAGGGCGGCGCGGCCTACGCCGACGGCCATGGCGGCGACGAGGGGGCGGGTGTTGTCGAACGTCTGCATGACGCCCGCGAAACCCTTCTCCACGTTGACTTCCGGCGAACCGAGGATGTTGTCCTTCGGGATGCGGCAGTCCTCGAAGCGGATCTCCGCGGTGTCGGACGCCTTGATTCCGAGCTTGTGCTCGAGGCGGGACACGGTCAGGCCCTTGGCATCCCGGGGGACCACGAAGGACTTGATGGCGGCGCGGCCGGCGGACTTGTCCACCGAAGCCCACACCACGATGTGGGTGGCGCGCGAGCCCGCGGTCACGAAGATCTTGGTGCCGTTGAGGACCCACTCGTCACCGTCGAGGGTCGCGGTGGCGGTGACCGCGGCCGAGTCGGAGCCGAAGGACGGCTCGGTGATGGCCATGGCGGCCCACACCTTGCCGAAACGCGACAGCTGCTCATCGGTGGCGACCGCGGCGATGGCGGCATTGCCGAGACCCTGGTAGGGGATCGACAGCATCAGGCCGACGTCGCCCCAGGAGGTCTCCAGGGCGTTCATGAGCGCGGACATGTTGCCGCCGTTGGTGTTACCCAGCAGCTCGGTGGCGTGCGCGTCCTTCTTCTCATCCTCGACCTGGCGGCCGCCGGTGGCACCGGAAATCTGCTCGGTGCCGGAGTCGGACAGGCCCTCGACCATGGCGGCCATGGTGTCCAGCTCGACCGGGTACTCGTGCTCGGCGAGATCGTACTTGCGCGAAGCCGGACGGAAGATCTCCTGCGCGACCTGGTGCGCCTGGTTGGCACTGGCCCGCAGCTTCTTGGGGAGTTCGAGATTGATCATGGGGTTGTCTCCGTGGGGAAGTCGGGGCTAGATGAGGACGATGCCTTCGGCGACGCCGACGCCGCGCAGATCGCGGTACCAGCGCTCGACCGGGTGCTCCTTGGTGAAGCCGTGTCCACCCAGCAACTGCACACCGTCCAGGCCGATCTGCATGCCCTTGTCGGTGGCCAGCTTCTTGGCCAGCGCCGCCTCGCGAGCGAACGACAGACCCTGCTCCGCGCGTGACGCACCCCGCAGGGTCACGAGACGAAGACCATCCAGCTCGATCGCCATATTGGCGACCATGAACGCGACCGCCTGCCGGTGAGCGATCGGCTCACCGAACGCCTCGCGCTCCTTCACATACGGAATCACGTAGTCCAGCACGGCCTGACCGGTGCCGATGGCCAGCGAGGCCCAGCCCAGCCGGGCCAGCCGCACGGCGTCGGCGTACTCCTCGGCGCGCACGGCGCCTTCGGCGTCACCCAGCAGGGCGGTGGTCGGCACCGCGACATTGTTGAGCACCAGGCGGCCCAGGCCCGCGGCCCGCATACCCATGCTCGGGTCGGCCTCGACCGAAACACCCTGGGTGTCGGACTCGACGATGAAGAAGGTCGGGCGGCCATCCAGCTCGGCGGCGACGATGAACAGCTCGGCATCACCGGCGGCGGGCACCAGGGTCTTCACGCCGTTGAGGCGGAAACCGCTGGGCGCACGCGTCGCCTTGGTCTTCAGAGCGAACGGATCGAACAGCGCCTGCGGCTCGGAGATGACGACCGAAGCCTGCGGCACGTTCTCACCCGCGAAAGCGCCCAGGTAGGTCTTCTGCTGCGCGTCGGAACCCCACTGCGACAGCGCGACCGCGACACCGCTCGGCGCCAGGATCGGCAGCGCCAGGCCCATGTCACCGTGCGAAAGCGCCTCGGCCACCAGCGAATTGGTCACCGCGCCCCGCTCGGACGCCGCACCCTCGAGCTCCTCGGGCACGTTGATGAGGGTCACACCCAGCTCGGCGGCGCGCTCGAGCAGATCGCGCGGGGCCTTGGCGGCATTGTCGGCCTCGTAGGCGGCCGGGCGCAGGATCTCCGCCGCGAACTCGCGCACCGTCTCGACGATCATCTGCTGCTCGTCGGTCGGGGTGAGGTCGAAGTAGTCCTTCTTACGAGACTCGTTGGCGGGCAGCCGCTTCGGCGCCCCACCTCCGGCGACCTTCTCGAACGCGCGGGTCGCGGCGCCGAGGGTGCGGAATCCGGTCTTGGTGCCCTCGTACGTGATGCGCTCGATCGGCTTGCGCAGCTTGTACTTCTCGGCGAGTTCGGACCCCGTGATGGTCGTCATGACCCGCATCGCCGCGCCCATCCAGTCGCGTTTGACCGGGTTCAGGCCAACGGCGGAGGTATCCCGCTTCGTTGCGGTGTCTCGAGTGCTCATAATCACCAGTTTTCTATCGAGGAGGTGGGTGATCCTGCCCAGCAATCTTACTCCTGAGTAAGACTATCTTACTTCAGAGTAAGAAGTGCCGTCCAGGCTTGTCGAATCGCCTGGTCAGCGCGGTGGTTCGAACTTACTCGCCGGTACCTGTCAGATCTAGTGAAACAAACACGCTTCAGAAGGTCGCGGGCTGGGCTAGGGTGCAGGCGCATAACCCGCTCCCGATGAAGGTTGTACATATGAAGATTGCGCTCGGAACCGTCGGCCTGCTCGCCGCCGGTCTGTTCCTCACTGCCCCCGCCGCCAACGCCGACGTGACGCTGCAGCCCATCGATGTCGGCATCACCGGCTCGGGCACCGGCTCCGGTACCGGCAACTGCGGTAGCGGACCGGCCGCCGAGCTCGGGCTCGGTTCCGTCGGTGTCGGCTCCTCGGTCGGTGGCCCCTACATCGACTTCGGCTCGGTCTGCGTACCGCTGCTCGGCTGAGAAGTGAGGGCGTAGCCGACATCTGACGGCAAGCCAACGCCCCGGCGTCGGGACCGCAGCCCGCGCCGGGTACACCCGCACAACCGGTGGTCCGGCCGCCCCGGAAATGCGACGATGTGGGGGATGCAAGAACGGCCGGTGACCGCCACGGGTGGTGAAACCTACTGGATAGCGGGGATTTTCGCGGCAGTCATGACCGCGCTCTCCGGCCGCTACGGCTATCACCGTGACGAGCTCTACTTCCTGGCCGCCGGGCGGCATGTGGACTGGGGATACCCCGATCAGCCGCCGCTGGTGCCATTGCTGGCCCGCGCGATGTCGGCCATCGATTCGAATTCCGTAATGCTGCTGCGCGTTCCGGCCACCCTGGCCGCGACCGTCGTGGTGATCTGCGCAGCCCGCTATGCCCGCGAGTTCGGTGGCGGGCGCAAGGCGCAGGCGATCGCGGCCGGCGCGGTGGCGTCGGCGGCACTGCTCGCCGGGGCCGGGCACACACTCAGCACCGCGATCGTCGATCTGGCCGTGTGGTCGGTGCTGATGCTGCTCGTACTGCGCCTGCTGCGAACGCCTTTCGAACCGCGCTGGTGGCTCGCGATCGGCGTTGTCGCCGGGATCGGCGTGCAGAACAAGGCCCTCATCGTGGTTCCGATTGCCGCGCTGGCGCTCTCGCTGCTCGTGACCGGTCCGCGAGAAGTATTCGCCACCAGATACTTTCCGGCCGCCATCGGCATGGCGGCGGTCATCAGCGCGCCCTACGTGCTCTGGCAGGCGCGCAACGGCTGGCCGCAGTGGGCGTTGAGCAAGGCCATCGCGGGCGGCTCCTCGGGCAGTTCGAACACCCGAATCCAGTTCGTGCTCCTGCAATTCGGGATGATCGGCCTGCTGGTGTTCCCTTTGTGGATAGTCGGCCTGCGGTGGTTGTGGCGATCGCGCTATCGCGCCTTCACCCTGGCCTACGGGGTGCAGTTCCTCGTCTATCTGATCATGGTCGGCAAGGCGTACTACCTGGGCGGAATGTATCCGCTGCTACTCGCGGCCGGGGCCGTCGCGGCCGAACCATGGCTGGCCGGGCATCGAATACGCACTGCCACACTGGTTTCAGCGATCGTCGCCGATGCGGTGTTCTCGGTGCTGGTCTTCCTGCCCATGCTGCCGATATCCGTACTGCGCAACCCGTCGCCGGTGCTCGCCATCAACAAGGAGGCGGGGGAGACCGTCGGCTGGCCGCAGTTCACGGCCCGGATCGCCGATATCCGTGCACATTCCGCACCCGACGCCGACCTGCTCACCGCCAACTACGGCGAGGCCGGCGCGATGGAGCAGTTCGGCGGACCCTTCGGCCTGCCGACCCCGCACAGTGTGGACAACGCCTACTGGTGGTGGGGGCCGCCGAGCGGTGCGCACCCCGTGATCGTCATCGGCATGTCCGCCGACCAGGTCGCCCGCTTCTGCCTCGACCCGGAACCCTTGGGCCGCATCGACAATGGCCGCGGCATCCACAATATCGAGCAGGGCCGCGCGATCATCCTCTGCCGGACGCCGCGCCGCCCCTGGTCCGAGATGTGGCCCGCCATGCGGCATCTCGGCTGAGTGCTACGCCTGCAGGGCCGCCAGCACCTGATCCTGCAGATGCGAATTGGTCGCCACCGCGCTGCCGCCGTGCGGTCCCGGCTTGCCGTCCAGCGCGGTGAAGGTGCCACCGGCCTCGCGGATCAGAATGTCCAGCGCCGCCATATCCCACAGCGACAGTTCGGGTTCGGTGACGATGTCGACCGCGCCCTCGGCCAGCAGGGCGTAGCCGAAGAAGTCGCCGTAGCCGCGCACCCGCCACACCTCGTCGGTGAGGGCGATCAGCTTGGCGCGGCGGCCGATCGCCCGCCAGCCCGACAGGCTCGAGATGGCCAGGCTCGCGGCACCCAGTTCGGCCACCGCCGACACCGAGATCGCGCGCGCCTCACCACCCTCGAAGCTGCTCCACGAGCCCGCGCCGGAAGCCGCCCACCAGCGCCGCGACAGCGCCGGAGCGCTCACCACGCCCACCACCGGCACACCGTCCTCGAGCAGCGAGATCAGCGACGCCCACACGGGAACCCCGCGCACGAAGTTCTTGGTCCCGTCGATCGGGTCGATGACCCACTGCCGGCCGTTGAATTCGACATCCCCGCCGAACTCCTCACCGAGCACCAGATCCCCCGGCCGCTCGGTCGCCAACAGCTCCCGCACGGTGCGCTCGACCGCCAGATCGGCGTCCGACACCGGCGTCAGATCCGGCTTCGAATCGATCTTCAAGTCGAGCGCGCCGAACCGCTCACGGGTAATAGCGTCGGCCGCGTCGGCCAGCCTCAGCGCAAGTTCCAGGTCAGCGGAGTAATCGGTCACGCGAGATCACGTTAGTCCTCCCCCGTTAACGCCCGGTGTCCCACCGACGCCTCAGGCGAGGACGGCTGGGTTGCGGGCCGCGGCCAGCGCGGTCGACCACCATTCGAGTTGATTCAGCAGTTGGGTGGCAGCGGCCTCGAATTCCGCGGGCTCCCGCAGCGCACCCGACTGGTCGAACAGCAGGAAGTAGCGCGGGAAGGAGACGTAGTCCTTCACCGTGTGGGCATTGAGCTCGTTGAAGATCGCCCGCAGGCCCTCGATGGCCAGCAGGCCGCCGGACTTGCCGCTGTAGCCGACGAACCCGATGGTCTTGCGATCCCACTGGGTGTAATGCCAGTCGATGGCCGTCTTCAACGAGGCCGGGAAGCTCCGATTGATATCGGGTGTCACGACCACGAACGCGTCAGCGTCCGCGAGCCGCCGGGCCAATGCGTCGCCATTGCCCGGCCGGACCGGATTCGGCTCCATCAACGGCGACACCGCGGGCAGGGCGTGCGGCAGGTCGTAATCCGCCAGATCGACGACGTCCACCTCGAACGCCCCGTGCGCCCGGGCCTGCTCGGCGAACCAATTCGCCACCACCGGCCCGAACCGCCCCTCCCGGACACTGCCGATGATCACCGCGAGACGCGGATTCGTGCTGCTCATTGTGGATCTCCCTCACGTTTCGCCGCGACCGCTCGGCCGCTCGAGATCAACTCTGCGATCCGGCGAAACCTTTAGAGAGACCACACCGAGAGTGGTAGTGGCAGGGATACTTTGCGGGTCAGCTCTGGCAGAGGTTGTCGAGCACCTGCACGCTGTAGCCGCCGTTCTTGGCGATGGCGTCGTAGTCCGCCTCGCCGATCGAACGTCCGAACCCGATCGAATACGTGGTCGAGCTGTTGCCGGAGATCTTCCCGTCCGAATCCAATTGCAGCCCTTTGGCATAGGCGGCACATTCGCCGCTGGAAATCGACGCGCTCCACGTGCAGTCCACGGTGGTGCCGACATGCCCGTTGCCGGAACCGGTATCGATCCAATGGGCCGGGTTCTTGTCGCGGCAATACTGCTGAACCGCGTCGATGGCCTCTTGCTCGCTGCCGTAGTTCGAGGAGTGGTAGTCGGTGCCGTCGGAGTAGAAGATGACAGCGGTGTACAAGTCCTGAGCATGGGCCGGTGCGGCCAGCGCAAGCCCCGTCACAGTTGACGCGACAACAGTCGTTCCGACCGTGATAAGACGTGAAAACACGTTCCCCCCTTAAGTTTTCATTCTTCGGTCCGTGAGACTAATCGGGCACTCCGCGATACGCCAAGGGAAAATAGGGTGGTAGTGGCAGGGACACCACAAGGGCGGCGGGCGTTGCTAGCGTCGAATTCGTGAGCGAGAACGAGTTGGGGCTGTTCCTGCGGTTGCGGCGGGAGGCGGTGACGCCGGCCGAGGTGGGGTTGCCGTCGGGGGCGCGGCGGCGGACGCCCGGATTGCGGCGCGCCGAATTGGCCACGCTCGCCGGGGTTTCGGTGGAGTATCTGACGCGGCTCGAGCAGGGGCGGGATCGGCATCCATCGGCGTCGGTGCTGATCGCACTGGCCGACGCGCTGCGATTGACTCCCGCGCAACGGGTGCATCTGCTCAATTTCGCCAAGGCCGGGGATCCGAACTTCAACTGCCGCGGCGGTTCCGGACCCAACCGACGCGTACGCCCGGCGGTCCAGGCGATGCTGGATCAGCTCGAACCCGCGCCTGCCGCGCTCATGAACCGGCTCAGCGAGATCCTCGCCGTGACCGACGGCTACCGCGCACTCTTCGGCCCCATCGGCCTGCTCGACGATGGGCTGCCCGGCAGCTACGCCCGCTACGTGCTGTCCGACCCGCGTGCCCGCACCGCCTACCCGGACTGGGAACACAAGGCCGACAAGTGCGTTGCCCAGCTCAAACAGGGGCCGGGCCGGGCCGACCCGCACGTCAACGCGCTCATCGAGAACCTGGCGGCCACCGTCGGTCCGGAATTCACCCACCGCCTCGACACCATCCCCGGCCTGCCCGACACCAATGGCGTCGGGCGCCTCATCCACCCGGAGGCAGGCCCCCTTCGACTGGCCTACGAAACCTTGAATCTCTCGGCCGACGACGACCAGTTCCTCATGGTCTACCTGCCCGCCGACGACGCCACGGCAACCGCCCTGGACCGCCTCGTGGGCCGTCGTCCGGGTGGGCTGCGCGCCGTCGCGGGCTGAGCATTGCCGCGGCGCGGCCGCCGAAGTTTCGGCGTGGTGCGGCGGAGCTGTAGATTTGACCATCGTGCATCCTGACGTCTCTGCTGATCTGGCCGAACTCGACACGACTCTGAAGACCATCGAGTCCGTGCTCGACATCGAGGAGCTCGCTCGCCGCATCGATGAGCTGGAACAGCAGGCCGCGGACCCGGAGCTGTGGAACAACCAGGAGCACGCGCAAGCCGTGACCAGTGAGCTCTCGCACGCGCAGAGCGAACTGCGCCGGGTGCGGGATCTGCGGCAGCGGCTCGAGGATCTGCCGGTGCTTTACGAGCTCGCCGAGGCCGAGGAGGGCGCGGATCAAACCGCCGCCCTGGCCGACGCCGACGCTGAGCGGAAGAACCTGCACGCCGACGTCGAGGCGATGGAAGTCCGGACCCTGCTGTCGGGCGAGTACGACAAGCGTGAGGCGCTGGTCAATATTCGCTCCGGCGCGGGTGGCGTGGACGCCGCGGACTGGGCGCAGATGCTGATGCGCATGTACGTGCGCTGGGCCGAGAGCCACAAGTACTCGGTCGAGATCTACGACACCTCGTATGCGGAAGAGGCGGGCATCAAGTCGGCGACCTTCGCGGTGAAGTCGCCGTACGCGTACGGCACGCTATCCGTCGAAATGGGTACGCACCGACTGGTTCGTATCAGCCCGTTCGACAACCAGGGCCGCCGCCAGACCTCCTTCGCCGAGGTCGAGGTGCTGCCCGTCGTCGAGACCACCGACCACATCGAGATTCCCGAGGGCGAGATCCGCGTCGACGTGTACCGGTCCTCGGGCCCCGGCGGCCAGTCGGTCAACACCACCGACTCCGCGGTCCGCCTCACGCACATCCCGACCGGCATCGTCGTCACCTGCCAGAACGAGAAATCCCAGCTGCAGAACAAGATTTCGGCCATGCGCGTGCTGCAGGCCAAGCTGCTGGAACGCAAGCGGCAGGAAGAACGCGCCCAGATGGATGCGCTCAAGACCAACGAGGGCGCGTCCTGGGGCAACCAGATGCGCTCCTATGTGCTGCACCCGTACCAGATGGTCAAGGACCTGCGCACCGGCTACGAGGTCAACAACCCCTCCGCCGTGCTCGACGGCGATATCGATGCTTTCATCGAGAGCGGAATTCGCTGGCGCATGAAGGAACAGACGACCAATTAGGGGTTAGGGCATGAATCTTCTCGCCGCTGGCACGGGGGCCGATCTCGGGAACTGGCTCCGATCCAGCGGTCTCGAGATCGTGCTGTTGATCGTCGGCGCCATGCTGTTCAGCCGGGCCGCGACGTATGTGCGCGACCGGATCACCCGCAAGATCGACGCCGAATTCCGCAGCAGCGATTCGCTGGTGCGTTCGGAGGCGGCCAAGCACCGGCATGCGCTGGCGCAGGTCATCACCTGGGTGGTGTTGTCGGTCGTCTACTTCCTGATCTCGCTGGAAGTATTGCGGCGCTTGGGTTTCGAACTCGGCGGTCTGGTCGCCCCGGCCGCGGTGCTCGGTGCCGCGATCGGCTTCGGCGCGCAGCGGATAGTGCAGGACCTGCTCGCCGGATTCTTCCTGATCACCGAAAGGCAGTACGGCTTCGGCGATGTCGTGCGCATCGCCGTCACTGGCAACTCCGCCGAGGCCGAGGGTACGGTCGAGGACGTCACGTTGCGCATCACGACTCTGCGTAGCGCCGACGGTGAAGTGATAACAGTCCCGAACGGTCAGATCGTGAAAGTGACCAACCTGTCGAAGGATTGGGCGCGCGCCGCCATCGACGTGCCCGTACCCGCCACCGCCGACATCAACAAGGTCAACGAGATCCTGCGTGACGTGGGGGCCAAGGCCTTCGCCGACCGCAAACTGAAAACCCTGCTGCTGGACGAACCCAGCGTCATGGGTGTCGAAGATCTCACCGTGAATCAAATGAACATCAAGATGGTGGCCCGGACGCTCCCGGGCAAACAGTTCGAAGTCGGACGCGAGTTGCGGGTGCGGGTAGCCGCGGCGCTGCGCCGGGAGGGTTTGAGTGAGAACACGTAAGTCCACGGCGATCCTGATGGCCGTGTGGGTAGCAACGTTCGTCCTGTACATCTTCGTCAAGCCCGCAGAACACGAGTCCAAGACCGCTCCGGCGATTGTGAACACCATGCTCAGCAACTATCTGCCAAACACTCCGGAGCCCCCGGCAAGGTGAGTTGACGTCAGCGCGGTGTGGTCGGCCACCGGCTCGCCGTGGCTACACTGGCTCCCCGTGATAACCCTGCGCAACGTCACCAAGTCTTATCAGACCTCGACGCGGCCAGCGCTGGACAACGTCTCCGTCGATATCGGAAAAGGCGAGTTCGTCTTCGTCATCGGGCCCTCGGGCTCGGGTAAGTCCACGTTCATGTCGCTGCTGCTCAAGGACGAAACACCGACCACCGGTGAAGTCTGGGTGGCCGACTTCCGCGTCGACAAACTGCCCGGCCGCAAGGTCCCGCAGCTGCGTCAGCGCATGGGCTGCGTGTTCCAGGACTTCCGGCTGCTGCAGCAGAAGACCGTCGAACAAAATGTGGCGTTCGCGTTGGAAGTGATCGGCAAATCTCGAGCATTCATCAATCGCTCGGTGCCGGAGGCCCTCGACATGGTCGGGCTGGCCGGCAAGGCCGATCGGCTGCCGGGTGAGCTCTCCGGCGGCGAACAGCAGCGCGTGGCTCTCGCCCGTGCCTTCGTCAACCGGCCGCTGGTCCTGCTGGCCGACGAACCGACCGGCAACCTCGATCCGGAGACGAGTGCGGACATCATGACTCTGCTCGAACGCATCAACCGCACCGGAACCACGGTGGTGATGGCCACCCACGACAACACCATCGTCGACGCCATGCGCCGGCGCGTGGTCGAACTCGATCGCGGGCGCATCGTGCGCGACGACGAGATGGGCGTCTACGGGGTGGGCCGGTAATGCGCGCGGGATTCCTTTTCAGCGAGGTCTTCACCGGCCTACGCCGCAACGTCACCATGACGCTGGCCATGATCCTGACCACCGCGGTCTCGCTGACCATGCTCGGCGGCGGCCTGCTGGCGGTGCGGATGGCCGACAAGATCCAGGACTACTACGTGCAGCGCGTGGAGATCCGGCTGTACCTCGACGATCAGACCTCGCGCACCGACCCGGACTGCACCGGGCAGCCGTGCGCGTCGCTGATGTCGGATCTCAAGAACCACGCCGACGTGGCGAATGTCCAGTTCGTCAACAGCGCCGACGCGGTCAAGGAGGTCAAGGAGACCACCTTCAAGGATCAGCCCGGCCTCGCCGACGAGGTGAGCAAGGACGGCCTGCCCGCCTCGTTCCGGGTGAAGCTGACCGACGTCACCAAATACCGCGCCATCTATGACGATTTCTCCAAGCGGCCCGGCGTCACCACGGTGCTCAACGACATGGACATCGTCGACCGGCTGACCAGCTTCTTCGTCGGATTGCGCAATGCCGCCTTCGGTTTGGCGGCACTGCAGGCACTGGCCGCACTGTTGTTGATCGCCAACATGGTTCAGGTGGCCGCGCTGGCGCGAAAGACCGAAGTCGGCATCATGCGACTGGTCGGCGCCACGCGCTGGTACACGCAGTTGCCGTTCCTGCTGGAAGCCGTACTCGCCGCGCTGGTGGGATCGGTTCTCGCCGTAGCGGGTTTGTTCATCGCGCAACCACTGGTGATCAACCGGGCACTCGGTTCGCTCTTCAATGACCAGGTGCTGCCCCGCATCACGAGCGACGACATCGCGGCCGTTGCGATGACCGTCACACCCATCGGCATCGGATTCGCCGCCCTCACCTCATATGCCGCATTGCGGTATTACGTCCGCGAGTAAGGGTGCGAAGTTCGGCGGATACGCGCCAACGCGGTTCTCGCTGTCGGGTGGTGTCCGTAGGATTGCCGTCGTGACTGCGTCGGAGGTCGAGGAAACTGTCGGGAACCTGGTGGACGCCGGAAGTGATCCGGCACACCAGGTTTTGCGAAAGACCTTCGGGTACGACAGTTTTCGCGGGCCGCAGCGGGAGATCGTCGAACAGGTGATCTCCGGCGGCGATGCGCTGGTGTTGATGCCGACCGGTGGCGGTAAGTCGCTGTGCTATCAGATTCCGGCGCTGGTGCGCCCGGGTGTCGGTGTGGTCGTCTCGCCGCTGATCGCGCTCATGCAGGATCAGGTGGACGCGCTGCAGGCCGTGGGTGTGCGGGCGGGCTTCCTCAACTCGACCCAGTTCCCCGACGAACGGCGCACGGTCGAAGCGCAATTCATCGCCGGTGAGCTGGATGTGCTCTACCTCGCGCCGGAACGGCTGCGGCTGGAATCCACCGCCCAGTTGCTGGACAAGGGCAAGATCTCGGTCTTCGCCATCGACGAGGCGCACTGTGTCTCGCAGTGGGGTCACGACTTCCGGCCCGACTATCTGGGCCTGTCCATGGTGCACGAGCGCTGGCCGGACGTGCCGCGCATCGCGCTCACCGCGACGGCCACCGAGGCCACCCGCAAGGAGATCGCCGAGCGGCTCGACCTCACCCGGGCCAAGCATTTCGTGGCCAGCTTCGACCGGCCCAATATCCAGTACCGGATCGAGGCCAAGAACCGGCCCGAGCATCAGCTGCTGTCGTTCATCCAGAACGAGCACGCCGGTGACGCGGGCATCGTGTACTGCCTGTCCCGCAATTCGGTGGAGAAGACCGCTGCTTTCCTGAGCGCCAACGGTGTCGAGGCGGTGCCGTATCACGCCGGGCTCGACAACCGGATCCGCGCGCAGAACCAGTCCCGGTTCCTGCGCGAGGACGGTCTGGTGGTGGTCGCCACCATCGCCTTCGGCATGGGCATCGACAAGCCGGACGTGCGCTTCGTCGCGCACCTGGACCTGCCCAAATCGGTCGAAGGCTACTACCAGGAGACCGGGCGTGCGGGCCGCGACGGGCAGTCGTCCACCGCGTGGATGGTGTACGGCCTCAGTGACGTTGTGCAGCAACGCAAGATGATCGATTCCTCCGACGGTGACGCCGCCCACCGCCGCCAGCTGCAGCTGCACCTGGACGCCATGCTCGCGCTCTGCGAGACCGTCCAATGCCGTCGCGTCCAGCTGCTCGCCTACTTCGGCCAGCCGGGGGAGCGCTGCGGCAACTGCGACACCTGCCTGAACGCCCCCGAATCCTGGGACGGCACCGTGCCCGCCCAGAAGGTGCTCTCCACGATCCTGCGTCTGAAACGTGAACGCGGCCAGAGCTTCGGCGCGGGCCACATCGTCGACATCCTCATCGGCAAGCGCAACCCCAAGGTCGAACAGCACGCCCACCACGAGCTCAAGGTCTTCGGCATCGGCACCGAACTGCGCGATATCGAATGGCGCGGCGTGGTCCGCCAACTCCTCGCCCAGGGCCTGCTCGCCGTCCACGGCGACTACGGCGTGCTCACCCTCACCGAGGCCAGCAACCAGGTCCTCTTCGAAAAGCGCGAAGTCATGCTCCGCCGTGAGCCCGAACGCGCCAAGGCGGCCCGAGCCACCAAGCCCGCCAAGGCATCCCGCCTCGCCGCCGCCGACCTGAGCAAGTCCGACACCGACCTGTTCGAAAAGCTCCGCGCCTGGCGCGGAGCCACCGCCAAGGAACAGGGCGTCCCCGCCTACGTCGTCTTCCACGACGCCACCCTGCGCGAAATCGCGGCTCGTAAACCGGCGACCCTCGCCGACCTGGCCGGCATCTCCGGCATCGGCGAGAACAAGCGCGCCAAGTACGGCGAGGGCGTGCTGGAAGTAATCGCCGCCGAGGGTGGTTCCGCCGGAACATCCGAAACCTCGCCCCCCGCAACATCGGTCGCAGCACCGAAGGCGGCGAGCCCGGCATCTCGCAGCGGTTCACGCTTCGAGCGCCCAGCCCCGTCGACCTTCGGTGCTGCGGACGACATCCCCTGGCCGGATGAGCTGCCACCGGACTTCGACGACCTGCCGCCCGACTACCAGTAGGACGGTCCGCCATGACATCTCCGATGCCTCAGGTTGCCGCTGAGATCTTGGTGCGCCTCCGCGAGGCCGGGTTTCCGGCCGAGGGGGCAGCGAATCGCTCGGTACTCGCGCTGGCCGAAGAGGCCGGCGAGTTCGTCGGCGCGTACCGCCGGTGGTCCGGACAGGCCCGCCGCACAGGGACATTCGACGAAATGGGGGCCGAGCTGGCCGATGTGGTCATCTGCGCGTGGATGGCCGCCGCCGAACTCGGCATCGACTTGGACGCCGCGATCGCCGGCAAGCTCGCCGTGATCTTCGACCGCGGCTGGCGCGAAGAGGAGCCCGAGAGCTGATCTTCCGGTGCCGCCAGCTGATCTCCGAGGCGGACTTCGTGACCTTCCGCACGGCCATAATCAGGCGATTTGGTTGCTGGGCAGGGGCACGATAAGCTTTCGGAGCTGCCGCGGTCCCCGGATCGCAGTGAGTATCCTGGTCCCGTCGTCTAGAGGCCTAGGACGCCGCCCTCTCAAGGCGGTAGCGCGGGTTCGAATCCCGTCGGGACTACTTCGAAAGGCCCTTCAGTGAAAACTGAAGGGCCTTTTCGTATTTCGTCGCTATCTCTCCCGTTGGATCACGCGCTACGCGTCGGTGTCGGTGACCGGTGGTGAGGCGGCCAGGATGGCGTCGAGCAGTCCCGGGAAGCGGGCATCGAGGTCCGCGCGCCGCAGTTCCACGGTTTTCGTCCGGCCCTCCTTGTGTTCGCGGGTGATGCCGGATTCGCGGAGCACTCGCCAATGGAAGGTCGCGGTCGCCTTCGTCACCGCCACCGGGAAGCTGCCGCAGGTTCGCGCGGCATCGGATTGGGCCAGGTCACGCACGATGCCCAGCCGTACGGGATTGCCGAGAGCGGTCAGCACGTCCTCGACGACGAGCTGCGCGCGGGTGGGGTGGTAGTCGACCATGCCTCGATTGTACGACTACTCACATACTGTCGTACCTAGCCGAGGATGACTGTACGTTGATTGTCGTACATTCATACTTTCCCGGAAGGAACAGCATGCCCACCTCCACCGCCCCCGTCGCCATCGTCACCGCAGCCGGCTCCGGCATCGGCTGTGGCATGGCCGCCGCGCTCGCGGCCTCCGGTTACTCCGTCTCGCTCTTCGACATCGACCCCGGAGTCGAGAATCTGGCCGTCGAACTCGGTGGCCTCGCGACGGTCGGCTCACTCACCGACCTCGACGACCTCGCGCGCCTGGTCGACGCCACGATCGAGCGATACGGCCGCATCGACGCGGTCGTCAACGGCGGCGGTCACGCCCGCAACAACGACCTGCTGTCGGTGACCGATGGGGAGTGGCACGACGGACTCGACATGCTGCTGCTCAGCGTCGTCCGCATGGCCCGGCTGGTCACGCCGCACATGGAGGCCGCCGGCAAGGGGGCCTTCGTCAACCTCTCCTCCTATACGGCCTTCGAGCCGATGGCCGAGATCCCCGTCAACTCGACGATGCGCGCCGCCCTCACCAGCTTCACCAAGCTCTACGCGGACGGTCACGCGGCCAAGGGAATCCGCATGAACAACCTCATGCCCGGCTTCGTGGACAGCTGGCCCGAGGACCCGCGCTTCCTCGCCAAGATCCCCGCCGGCCGCTACGCCACCACCGCCGAGATCGGCAAACTCGCCCGCTTCCTCGTCTCCGACGACGCCTCCTACATCAACGGCGAGTCGATCCGCATCGACGGCGGCGCGGCCCGCTCGCTGTGACCCCCGGCCAGGAATAAATGAGTCGCCCCGGCAATTAGAGTTGACCGTTATGAAGGAAAAGGGGCGCAAGGTCATCGCCAGCAACAAGAAGGCGCGGCACAACTACGCGATCCTCGAGACCTACGAGGCCGGGGTGGCGCTGGTCGGTACCGAGGTGAAGAGCCTGCGCGAGGGCAAGGCCTCGCTGGTCGACGCCTACGCCTCCATCGATGACGGCGAGGTGTGGCTGCGCGGACTGCACGTACCCGAGTACGGGCACGGCACCTGGACCAACCACGCACCCCGTCGCACCCGCAAGTTGCTGTTGCATCGCCGCGAGATCGACAAGCTGCTCGGCAAGACCAAGGAGTCGAGCCTGACCCTGGTCCCGCTGTCGATGTACTTCTCCGACGGCAAGGTCAAGGTCGAGCTGGCGTTGGCCAAGGGCAAGCAGGACTACGACAAGCGCCAGGACCTGGCCCGTCGCGACAGCGAACGCGAGATCACCCGCGAGCTCGGCCGCCGCATCAAGGGCATGCGCGGCTGAAGCCGCGTCCCCGCGCTGACGGCGCGTTAATGGAATGAACCAAGGTTTGTTCGGTGTTAGGATGAGTAGCCCGGTGAGAGCCGGGCAGTTCATTTGAATCGGTGAACACACTCGGGGCTGAACGGTTTCGACTGCGTACGTTGATTCAGGGGAAGCGTGTCAGTGCAGGCAGGAGACCACTGTATGAGCGTCGCTGCAACCTTATAAGCGCCGATTCCAATCAGCGCGACTACGCTCTCGCTGCCTAAGCAACGAAGCGTGTCTGTCAGCCCGGGTTCGCCCTCGACCCGGTCCCTGGCATCAGCTAGAGGGCTCTACTGTCCGGCGCGGTCGCGGCGTCGGATGGGACATCTAACAGCGACTGGGATCGTCATTCCGGCTTGTTCGCGTGACCGGGAGATCCGAGCAGAGGCATAGCGAACTGCACACGGAGAAGCCCTGAAAATGCGGCGGAGGACCCGGGTTCGATTCCCGGCAGCTCCACCAAAGGCCCTCTGATCCGGATTCCGGATCAGAGGGCTTTTTCGTGGCTAAGGCTTGGCGGCGATCCAGCGGCCCGTCGGGGGCACCGCCGCCAGAATCAGGGCAGCCAGCGGCACTGCGGATTCCACGAGCGCGAACATCGTCAAGCCCGGCCCGTTGTGGGCGACGTTGGTGATCTGGATGACGGAGAAGATCAGTCCGACGACGGACGTGACGATCACGAATACCCGGCCGACCGTCGTCCGAAGTGCGAGTAGTAAGCCGCCGAGTAGACAGAAGAACCCTGCGAGGCCGACATACAGCGGGAGTGACACCGCATCGCTGGACCGGTATTCCGGTTCGACTTTCGTGAACGTGTGGATGCCCACGCTGATCGCGCCGAACACGCACAACCCACCGGTCCCCAGCGATATCGCTGCCGCCAAAATCGCAGTGACGCCGTTGGGTTCAGGCGGTCGTTGGCCAAAGCCTTGTGGTGCATACGGACCCGGCGTGCCTTGTGGATAGCCCATTGAATTCCCCCTCCGCAGCATGAGAACCCGCGCGTAGTCCGTACAGACCGGTAGGACGCGGGCGCTGCTGGGGATCAGTATTGCCGGTAGAGGCTTCGTCGTTTCAGTGATCAGCAGTTCGGTTGGAAGGGGTAGCAGGAGCGGCGGGTGGGTTCGGGTGTCGGGGGCGAGGATTGGCTGATGGTCGGGATCGACGAGAGGTGGGGTTGGTCGGAGCTGCTGGAGGAGTGCGGGGCGATGAGGATGATCAGGAGTAGGGAGCCGAAGCCGAAAACGATGGGGAGGGTGAGGATTCCGAGGATCAGGTAGCGGAGGCGGAAGGAGCGTCGGGGGCGGACGGGGCGGACCGGGCGGCGGGGCTGGGGTGGGGTCATCGGGATGCCGCGCTGAGACTGTCGACCTCGGCGGTGGACAGGGTGAGTTCGGCGGAGGTCAGTAGGGCTGGGAGTTGGTTCACGTTGCGGGCGCTGGCGATGGGGGCGGCGATGGCGGGTTGGGTGCGGAGCCAGGCGAGGGCTACGGAGGCGACGGGGACGGTGTGGGTGGCGGCGATCTCGTCCAGGGCTGACAGGACGCGGAGGCCTCGGTCGTCGAGGTAGCGGAGGGCTCCGGCTGCGCGGGGGCTGGCGTCGGTGGGGGTGGTGTCGGGGCGGTATTTTCCGGTGAGGAAGCCCATGGCGAGGCCGTAGTACGGGAGTACCGCGAGCTTTTCGCGGACGCACAGGTCGGCTAGGTCGCCTTCGTAGACGGTGCGGTCCATCAGGTTGTACTGGGGCTGCACCACCTTGTAGCGGGCCAGGCCCTCGCGGTCGGAGATGGCCAGGGCCTCGGCCAGACGCGGGGCGGTGTGCTGGGAGGCGCCCAGGTGGCGGACCTTGCCCGCGCGGACCAGTTCGTCGAACGCGCCCAGGGTCTCGGCCAGGGGGATTTCTTTGTCGTCGTGGTGGGCGTAGTAGAGGTCGATGTGGTCGGTGCGTAGGCGGCGCAGTGAATCATCGGCGGCCGCACGGATGTTGGCTGCGCTGAGGCCGGGGCGGGCGGGCGACTTGGCCACCTTGGTGGCGATGTAGGTCGTGTCCCGGTTGCCGCGCGCCGCCATCCAGTCGCCGATGATCGACTCCGATTCGCCGCCGGAATTCCCCGGTACCCAGGCGCTGTAGGCGTCGGCGGTGTCGATGAGGTTGCCGCCCGCCGCTGTGAAGGCGTCGAGCACGGCGAAGGACTGCTCCTGATCCGCGGTCCAGCCGAATACGTTGCCGCCCAGGCAGAGCGGGTAGATATCGAGGTCGGTGGTGCCCAAGAGTGCCATGTCGCCAACCTAGTCCCGGTGCGGTGGAAACGCTCGACGCCGCCGCGTAGCGCGCCTCACAAAATTGCGGATTATGAAAAATTGCAGAATCTGCTAAATTTTCGGCATGGCCTCGGAGCAGGGTGAGCCGGCGATCGGCTGGCGCGAACAGAAGAAGCTGCGGACGCTGCTGGAGCTGTGCACGGCCGCGCGGCGGCTGGCCGTCGAGCGCGGGCTCGACGCCATGAATGTCGACGAGGTGGCGAAGGCGGCAGGGGTTTCGTCGCGGACGTTCTTCAACTACTACGAGACCAAGCTGGACGCCGTCGTCGGGCCGGTGGGGGAGATCGGGACGCCTGCCTCGCGGGTGGTCTTCGTCGCGGGCGGGCCGACCGGCGTGCTCATCGACGACCTGACGGTGCTCTACGCCTCCGCCTACGAACCGGAAGACGAAGCGCGCGAGAACATTTTGCTCGTCACCCAGCTCATCAAGAGCGAGCCGCGGGTGCTGGGTGGATTCCTCGCCGCCGGTGTGCGCCACGAGGCCGCGCTCACCGAACTGCTCGACGCCCGTGCCGGCGAACCGACCTCCCCCGAATTCGCCTCGCTCACAGCGGGACTCATGTCGGCCCTGACCACCCGGGCCGCCATGTCACTGGCCAACGACCCGAGCCGGTCGCTGGCCGCGGCGCTGCACGACCAATCCATCATGGCCGCTCGGCTGTTCCACCGAACCGACGCAAGGAGAAGTGATGACCGCGACGACGACTGACCCGTCGCCCACCCCGATCGTCCTGACCCAGAAGCGAATCTGGCTGATCTTTTCCGCGCTGATCGCGGGCATGTTCCTGGCCAGCCTGGATCAGACCATCGTGGGCACCGCCATGCCGACCATCGTGGGCGACCTCGGCGGCATCTCGAACATGGCCTGGACCGCGACCTCCTACCTGCTGGCCACCACCATCGTCATGCCGATCTACGGCAAGTTCGGCGACTTGTTCGGCCGCCGTTGGCTTTTCCTGTTCGCCATCGCGGTGTTCACGGCGGCGTCGGTCGGCGCGGCCCTGTCGACCGGTTTCTGGGAGTTCGTGGCCTTCCGCGGCCTGCAGGGCGTGGGCGGCGGCGGTCTAATGATCCTGGCGCAGGCCATCATCGCCGATGTGGTGCCCGCGAAGGATCGCGCCAAGTACATGGCCCCGATGGGCGCGATCTTCGGCATTACGTCGGTGGCGGGCCCACTGCTCGGCGGTTTCTTCGCCGACTCGCTGAGCTGGCGCTGGTGCTTCTGGCTGAACGTGCCGTTCGGGTTGGCGGCCTTGGTGATCGCCTACAAGTCCCTGGCGATTCCGAGCCACCGGCCCAAGACCAAGCCCGATTACCTCGGCGTGGTGCTGATGTCGTCGGCGACGACGCTGCTGATCCTCGTCACCGATTGGGGCGGCAAGCAGTATGCGTGGGGTTCCGCGGTGATCGTGTCCATGATCGCGGCGCTGGTGCTGGTGGTCGCGGCGTTCATCGCCGTGGAGGCGCGCGCCGAGGAACCGATGCTGCCGCTGTGGCTGTTCCGCAACCGGACCTTCGTCCTCACCTCGGCGATCGGTCTGGTCGTCGGTCTGGTCATGTTCGCGGCGCTGGGCTTCCTGCCGACCTACCTGCAGATGGCCACCGGCGCGACGGCCGCGGTGTCGGGTCTGCTGTTGATTCCCATGATGATCGGCATGATGGCCACCCTGATCACGTCGATGAACGCCATCAACAAGACCGGCCGCTACCGGGTCTATCCGCCGGTGGGCGCGCTGATCATGGTGGCCGCCATGCTGTGGCTGACCCGCTTGGACGCCCACACCTCGATGTGGGTGATCGGCGGCATGCTGTTCGCGGTCGGCGCGGGCCTCGGCCTGATCATGCAGATCATCGTGCTGGTCGTGCAGAACGCGGTGAGCCCGGACCAGATCGGCACGGCCACCAGCGCCAACAACTATTTCCGTGAAATGGGCGGCGCGATCGGTGTTTCCATCTTCGGCTCGATCTTCACCCACCGCCTGACCGACGGTCTCACCGAGGCCTTCCGCGCGCATCCGCAGGAGGCGATGGCCGCCCACCTCGACCCGAGCAGCCTGGTGCCGACCGTGGTCAAGCACCTGCCCAGCGGTCTGCACGACGCCATCGTGGGCGCCTATGTGAACGCCCTGGTCCCCGGCTTCTGGTACCTGATTCCGGGTGCGTTGCTGGCTTTCGTACTGGCGCTGTTCATTCCGCATCTGAAGTTGTCGGATCAGGCGGGCATGGTGGCCCGTGGTGAGGCCGTGCTCGAGGAAGAGCCCGCTCCCGCAGCGTGACTCGTGACAAGCACGAAGGCCCGGTCCATACAGACCGGGCCTTCGTCGTTTTCGGTATCGCTATCCGCCGGCGCGGCGGCGGAAGGCGCGTTTGCCGCCTGCTTGGGCGTGCGCGCCCCGGACCTTGCCGTCATTGTGGTAACTGCCCGCTGAGGCGTGGCCGTTCTTGCGTTCGAGGGCTTCCCGGAACTTGCGCTTGTTCGCTTCCTCCGGCGACTCGGTTGCTTCGCCCGCGAGATCGGCGGGGACTTCGTTTTCATCGGCCATGGCACCACCCTACGGTGTGCGCGAATGCTCGATTGCCGACTTGATTTTCGTGAGTGTCGCGTACATGCCGTCGGCCATCTCGACATCGAAGTTGTCTTCGCCGCCGAGCACGTGGTCGACGATGGTCCGGGAGATCCAGGTGGTTCCCTCCGGCGGGACCGTGCGGCGGTGGGTCAGGCGCGTGCCGGTGTCGGTCGGGGTGATCTCGAAGGACCAGACGCTGTTGTTGGTGAGGGTGCGGAAGGCGAGCTCGCGGTTGGGGGCGAACCGTTCGATGCGCGAGGCCGTCGGCCAGTACTTGCGGCCCTGCCGATTCATATTGACGGTGCGAGCGCCCTCCCGCAGGGGGCCCAATGGCCGCATCCACCGGCACTGTTCACTCCACTGGGGCATGCGCCGCAGGTCGGAGACGATGCTCCACACCTGTTCGGGCGCGGCGTCGATCTCGATGGTCGCGGACAGATTCTTCTTCGTCATGGCGGTCTCCTCGGACCCGAAGTAATCGTTCGCTGATTCTAGTAATCAATTGATGGCATCGTCAATGCATGTGATTGCACGCCTGGTGGGCCGGGTAATAATGTGCAGATGAACGCACCTGCGACAGACAGAACCGGCGGTTCGACGCGGGAGCGGCTGATGCGATCGGCGCTGAAGCTGTTCGCGGACAAGGGGTTCGCGGGCACCACCGTCGGCGATATCGAGGGCGACGCCGGGCTGGCCGTGCGCGGCGGCGGCTTCTACCGGCACTTCCAATCCAAGGAAGGCGTGCTGACCGCGGCCATCGACAACCAGATCCGCGAAATCGAGCAGGGGCAGGCGGCGGTGCTGGGCCTGCTTCCGCTGGGCGACCTGCGCTCGGAATTGACGCTGGTGTGCCGTTGGCTGCTGACCGCGATCGAAAAGCAACGCGATCTGCTCCGCGTCGTCGAACGCGACGGCGACCGCTTCCCCGAGTTGCGCGACCGCTGCCGCGTCCACCTCGTCGACGCCTCCCACCTGGCCGCCGTGGCGTTCACGACCGGATGGGCAACCGAGACGAGTCACCCGTCCAGCGATCCGGAAGCCTCCGCCGCCATCATGATCGGCGCGGTCTTCAACTACTGCCACACCCGCTGGACCTACGGCCAACCCCCGCTCGGCGTCGACGAGGACCGCTTCGTCACGTCCTGGGTGAACTACTGCTACGACCTCATGACCGGAACCAGCAGCGGCTAATTGGTGCGGTTGGCGTAGTCGTGGGGGAGTTTGCCCGGTGGGCAGTCGATGACGGTGTCGTCGTCGGGGGAGCGGGTGGCGAGGTAGGTGATGCGGCCGGTGGAGGCGACCAGGGTTTGCGGGTAGGTCGGGCCCTTGTCGCGTTCGCTCACGATCTCGGGGAGGCTGTCCTCGTAGCGACCCAGCGTGCTTTCGGGGTAGTCGAGCATCCATTGCGGGTAGCAGATGGTGGTGTGGACGCGGCGTTCGCAGAGCCAGGCGATGAGGACGGTGACGGTGCCGGTGGGCTCGACCCAGGCGATCTTGTACATGTCGCCTTTGAGTTGGATCATTTTCGCCGGTTGGTCGGTGGACCAGCGGCCGAACATGGGGCCCATCAGGCAGCGGAAGGCGACCGTCTGCGAATTACGCACGTAGAGCTCGTATTTCCACCCGTTGTCGTAGGCGTAGATGAGGTGTTGCCCCACGATCCCCGACAGATCGCCGGCCATCGCCGGTGCGGTAGCGGCATCCTCGGCGCTCATCGCTAACTCCTCTCGGCCGACCTGCGTCAAGACCCGGGTGTGGGAGCCAGCCTAGCCGCTGACCACGGGTTTGCTGTGCAATGGCTGCCGACCGGTTGGAATGCTCAGGCGGGGATCTGCGGTGGGCGGTCGGGAACCAGCAGGGTGGCGAGGGCGGAGCCGATGGAGATGGCACCGTTCTTGTTCGGGTCCGAGGTGGGGCCGAGGGTGGCGTAGACGACGATCGTGGTCGCGGTCTTCGTGTCGTAGAGAGCGACGCCGTAGTAGCCGCCGTACGACGGGTTCATGAAGAACCAGTCGCCGAGATGCGGCAGTCCGAAGGCGAAGAATTTCTGGTCGGTGAGGGGTCCGAGGCCCGCGGTGGAGGGCGCCATCATCTGCTGGAACTGCTTGGCGGAGAGGAGTTCTCCCTTGCCGAGCGCACGGACCCAGCGGCCGACGTCGGTGACGGTGGAGTTCATATTGCCGCTGTGGATGAAAGCGGTGGGGTTCCAGTTGGTGGCGTCCTCGAAGACCTTGCGTTCGGTGGTGTAGCCGTGCAGGACCGGCTCGTCGATGCGCGCGTTCAGCACCACCTCGGAGTCACGCATGCGCAGGGGGTCCAGCACATAGCGGCGGATCAGCTCGCCGAGCGGTTTGCCGGTGGCCTTCTGCAGCACCTCGCCGAGTACGACCAGATCGCTGTGCGCGTACGCGAAACTGGTGCCGGGATCGAACAGCGGCGGGCGGGCATTCGCCAGGTCGAACAGTTCCTGGGCGGTCCAGGTGTGGAACGGGTTGTCGGTGAAGCGTTTCAGGAAGTCCGGGTTGGTGACGTAGTCGGAAATGCCGGAGGTGCTGTCGGCCAGCATGCGCGGGGTGATGCGATCGGCGCGCGGGAAGTCCGGCAGCCAGCGGTTGATGGGCTGATCCAGGCCCACCACGCCCTGCTCGTCCAGATGCCACAGCACGGTGGAGAGCATCGGCTCCATGGGCTGGCCGACCCGTAGTCGCATGTCGGCGGTGGCGGGCACACCCAACGGCGACT
The DNA here is from genome assembly GCF_042753865.1 of Nocardia sp. NPDC059240. Lineage (NCBI taxonomy): Bacteria > Bacillati > Actinomycetota > Actinomycetes > Mycobacteriales > Nocardiaceae > Nocardia > Nocardia sp. NPDC059240. The sequence continues at coordinate 188,969 of NZ_JBHZAC010000007.1, forward strand.
CGCCCACCGCACCGAGGGCGAGCGACTTGTCGCCACGCCACACCCCGAATACGGCAGCGGTGAGGCCGAGTTCGCTCAGTTTGCTGCGCACGATGTCGGTGATCTGGGTGGACTCGGGGGAGACCGTGGGCTGGGAACCTTGGTCCTTGCTCGATCCGCAGGCGCTGAGGGCCATGGTGAGCGCGATGGCCAGCATCGCGCACGCCCTGCGCCGAGACGATTCGTTCATCACCGTGACTCCCTTGCCTAGGCAAACGGTTCTAACGGCGTCCGTCCAGGAATCTACTCGCCCACCATGCCGAGCGGTCTGCTTTTGAACTTCGCGCGGACCGGGCGTTTTGTATTATTCGGAGTGGGGCGGGTCGGGTTTCGATGTGCCAGTGGAACTTTGGGTGGAGGGGACATCGATGTCACCGGATAATCGGCGTCGACCGGTAGATGTGTGGTCGCAGGACACCGATGTGTTCGAGCCGATCAGGGACGATTACGAGCCGCCGCCGCGGCGGCGGTCGGGGGCCGGGCGGGCCGTGGCGCTCGGAGCGGTCACGGCTGTAATTGCTGCGGCTGCGACGGTCGGCGGGTTGTACTTCGCGGGGATCATCGGCGGGAAGGACAAGCCCAGCGCAGTAGCGACGAGTGTGGCTCCGGTGCCGGTTGCCGGAGCGCCGTCGACGAGTGCCGCGCCCGCGTCGGGATATGTGCCGATCATCGAATTCAACTCGAAGGACAAGCAACCGGCCAAGCGACAGCCGACCGCCGAGACCTGTTCCAAGACCGCGTATTCGACCGTGGATATGGAGGACTGCAAGGACCGGCAGATCGAGGATGTCGATGCGCAGATCGACGTGGTGCAGAAGGCCAAGTTCGATCAGGCGACCGCCGCCGACCGGCAAGCGATCCTCGATGACGACAGTGCATGGCTGGCGGCCCGGCCCACCGTGTGTGGTGCGGAACCGCAGACCGGCGGCACAATCGATGGGCTGAGAGCGGGTGACTGTGCTTTGAGCATCTCGCAGGCTCGGCTCGCCGCGGTCAAGGGGACGGACGTCGCGGCCGTGAAGCTACCGCTGAATACTCCGGACAATGGCGTGGAGTCGGGTACCTATACGACCCCGAAGGGCAGCCGCATCACGGTGGTGGTGCAGTTCTCGGTGCAGGTGGCCTCGAGTTCGTGCTGGACGATCATCGGCGGCTACGCCGGATTCACGGTTAACACGGACCAATTCACTTACGTCAAGAACTCCAGCACTGTCACGCCCGAAGATTCGGACAGTGCGAACGGGCACAGGGTTGGAACCGGTGAATCGTTCAAGTTCTGCCTGCGGTATCCGCATTCTTACTCGGACACCGACGGCAGCCTGACCTATTCGCCCGGCTCCCCCGCAGCTTTGTGGTCGGTCACGAAGAAGTAGTTCGCCCGGTGGCGGCGCGGATGCCGACGCCGGCGAGAACCGCTGTGCAGGTGAGGATTACGGCGCTCACCAGGTAGGCGGATTGGAAGCCCGCGGTCAGAGCCTGGGCGGGGGACTCGCTCGCAGCCGTGTGATGGTGCAGGGCAACCGTGCTCAGCACGCCGAGTCCCAGGGCGCCGCCGAGTTGCTGTGTGGTGGTGACGAATCCGGATGCGAGTCCGGTGATATCGGCGTGCGTCTCACCGACCGCGGCCACGGTGATGGACACGAAGCCCAGGCCCATGCCGAAACCGGCGATGAGCATGCCCGGCAGCAGCGCTACATAACTGGACGTCTCCGAGACCTGGGCGAGCAGGTACATGCCCACCGCGCCGGATGCCATGGCGGCCACCAGTACCGGCCGCACGCCGAGCTTCGTGACCAGGCCGGCCGCGGTCGCGAACCCGGCAATGACCAAGGCGCAGAACGGAAGCCAGGCCACACCGGTGCGCAGCGGGCTGAAGTGCAGGACCTGCTGCAAGAACAGCGTCAAGAAGAACAGCATCGACAGGATGGTCGAGCAGAACAGCACGTTGGCGAAATTGGCGACGGCCCGGTCACGATCTCGGAAGAAGGACAGCGGGATCATCGGCGAGCGAGATCGCCCGGCGCGCAACAAGAATCCGGTCAGCAGGATCACGCCGAGCCCGGCTCGGAAAGCGGTGGCCGAGCCGGCGGAATGGCCGCTGTCGATGAGGGCCAGGTCGAAGGCCGCGATCGCACCGGTGATCAACGCGGCGCTGAGGCCGTCGAGTCGAGTGTCGGTGCGGGCAGGTCGATGGTCGGGTAGCAGGCGCTGGACCAGGACCAGTGCGGCGATGGCCACCGGCACGTTGATCAGGAAACACCAACGCCACCCGGCGAATTCGGTGATGACACCGGACAGGACGACGCCGAGTGTCGCCGCCAGCCCGCCCAGCCCGGCCCAGATGCCCAGCGCGCGAGTGCGTTCGCGAGCCTCGGTGAACAGTCCCGCCACGATGCTGAGCGCCGCCGGACTGGCGAGCGCGCCACCGATGCCCTGGGCCGCCCGGCTGGCGATGAGCATGTCCGCGTTCTGCGCCAGCCCGGTCGTCAGCGACGCGACACCGAAAACGGCGACGCCGATCAGGAATACGCGTTTGCCGCCGAACAGATCCGCGCTGCGTCCCCCGACCAGCAGGAACCCGCCGAACAGCAGCAGATACGCGTTGATGATCCAGGTCAGATCGGTCTCGGACATGTGCAGGTGCTGCTGAATGGTCGGCAGCGCGACATTCACGATGGTGTCGTCGAGGTTGAGCATCATCTGCACCGAGCAGAGCAGGCCCAGGGTGAGGTAGCGGATGGTGGTGGCGCGGCTCGCCACGGGTGGTGCGGTCGTCATGACTCTCCATTTATTGGTGGTTGACCACTAATAAGTGAAGAGTGTGGGGCCGAAACTGTTGGTGGTCAACCACTAATAACGAAGACGCAGGTAGAGTGACCGGGTGACCGAACAGCAGCGTCAGCCCACCACCGCCGAACTGGTCGATGTGCTGCAGCGCGCGGTCGCCCTGGTCCGAAACCACTTCGCGGCCAGCACGACCCGGCTCGGCGTGACGCCGGTGCAGGCCAAGGCGCTGGGGCAGCTCGCGGAACCGCTGACGCTCAAGGAACTCTCGGCCCGGCTCGGCGCGGACCTGTCCAACACGGCCACCTCCATCGACCGCCTGGAGTCACAGGGCCTGGTACGTAAGCAGATTCACCCCACCGACCGCCGCGCCCGGGTGATCACCCTGACCGAATCCGGTGAGGCGCTGCGCGCACAGCTCGACGCCGAGGTCTTCACCTCGGTTCCCGCGCTGGCCGTCCTCGACGACCGGCAACGCCGCGAGCTGTACGCACTGCTGGAACTCGTGGTCGCGCAATAGAACTGAGCGGCAGCCTCAGAGGGGTGGCAACTCCGCTGCCGGGGCGGGGCTGACGAACCCGTCGACCGCGCCCACGGCCGCGCCGACTCCCGCACCGAGTGCCGCGAACGGGGCGGCGACCATGGCGTAGCCCAGCGCCGCACCGACGACCGGGACGATGACCAGCCCGATGGGGGCGAACGGCAGTCCGGCGATCAGACCCGACACCACGCCGATGACCGCCCCGGTGCTCGCGATCGGGGCGGCGGCGGTGGCTCCGACGGCCCCGCCGACCGCGGCGTCACCGATCACCGTCTTGGCGATGTGTGTCGCGCGAGCCGGATCGAGACCAGCCGCCTCGAGCGATTGTGTCAGGGCGGTCTCGGCCCCGGCGGCGGTCGCATTGATCTGCTGGGTCTGCTCGGTGGTGAGCCAGAACGGCTGCTCGAGCTGGACGGTGCCGATGCGGATCTGCGAATCGGGGATATCGGCCGCCGGTTGGGTGGCCGGAACCGGTACCTCGTCGGCCAGGGCGGGCGTGGTGCCGAGTAAGGCGAGTGCCAGGGGAAGGGTCGCGGCCAGGGCGAACCGGGACACGCGGTGAGATACGAGACGAACCGGGCGGGTGGGCTGCTCTGTGCCCATAGGGAACCTCATTCCGAAACATCGATGCCTACCGCAGCTTGATTCGAAACGGGCGCCGGTTCGGATATGTGCCGAATCCGCCAAGATGGAAAATGATTGTGGCCCAGGAACGTTCGTTCCCGGGCCACTACGTTTACGGGTGGTTCATGCGCGGGCCGCGGCCACCGCCGCCACCCCAGCCGCCACCACCGTGATGGTGATGATGGCCGTGATGCATCATCACGACCATGAACACGATGTAGAGCACCGCGAACACCACGAACAGCGCGCCGCCGATCCACAGCGACAGGATCCCGAGATAACGGGCTCTGTGCGAGGCATGCCGCGCCCCGTCGCCGTCGCCCTCGCTCCACAGCGGGAAGACATTGAGGGCGTGCGTGAACGCCGAGAAGGACAGCGGCCAGAAGAACAGCAGGGAGGCCACGGCCCAGCCGATATTGTTGGCGGGCCGGACCGGTGCCGGTGGCTGGGTGTTAACGGGTGCTGCGGTCGCCGCGGGCAGCTCGGTTGTTCGGGGCTCGTCGGGCGTAGCGGCGGGGTCCGGGGTCGTCATGGCGGATTCCTTTTCGAATTGCCTGGTCCGCGAGTTTTCGCGAGCTCTATGCGTCGATTACGCACCCGGTGTCTGGTAATCGACAGTGAACCGCCGGTGAGATAGCTGCGGGCTATCAGCGCTACCGCGGGGCAACCGCTGTTATTGCAGGTCGCCGGAGAGTGCTTCGGCCACCTCGGTCAGCAGCGGCGCGGCCCGGTCGACGAGCTCCTCGGTCATCCGCCCCACCGGACCGGATACCGAAATCGCCAGCCGTGCCGGGGCTTTGGGCACCGCCACCGCCACGCAGCGCACACCCATCTCCTGCTCGCCCTCGTCCATGGCGTACCCGACGCGCGCGGCCTCGGCCAGCTGCCGGGCGAACTCCTCCGGCTCGGTGATGGTGCTGTCGGTGTAGCGCGGCATTCCGGTGCGCGCCAGCAACTCCCGCGTCAAATCCGGCGGTGATCCGGCCAGTATCGCCTTGCCCACGGCCGTGCAGTGCGGCAGCGCGCGCCGGCCGACCTCGGTGAACATGCGCATGGAGTGCCGCGACTGCACCTGCGCGACATAGACGATCTGATCCCCGTCCAGCATCGCCATATTCGCGGACTCACCGAGCTCGTCGACCAGCCGCTGCAGATGCGGCCGTGCCAGCACCGACAGCATCTGCGAGGAGCTCTCGCCGAGCTTGATCAGCTTGGGGCCCAGCACATATTTGCGTGTCGGCTCCTGATGCAGATAGCCCAGGTCGACCAGGGTGCGCACCAGCCGATGAATGGTGGGCAGCGGCAGCCCCGACTGGGTGGCGAGCTGGGACAGGCCCATCATGCCGCCCTCGTCCGCCATGAGTTCGAGCAGACCGAACGCGCGCTCGATGGATTGCACGCCGCCGGTACCGGCCTTGGGTCCCTTTGCTGCGGGCACTCCAAGTCCTCCTTCACTTTTCCGAATGCCGGAATAGTAGCCTGAGCCCCATGCGGCTACGCGCGGAGTTCACGACCGAACCGTTCCATGGCGAAGGGGAGGCGCCGCCGCATGCGCTGGCAGCCCTCGACCTCGCCGAATCGGCCGGTCTGGAATGCGATTTCGGTCCGCTCGGCACCTCGGTGGCGGGTACGGACGACAAACTACTGCCGGTGCTGGGCGAGATCATGGTCGCCGCCTTCGCACACGGCGCGACGAGAGTGACGATGCAGGTCGAGACGGATGACTGAACGTTCGCCGGGCGAGGCGCACCCGGTGCTGGTGACCCTCGCCCCGATTCTGGAGAAGACCGGCGGCCGCCTGGTGGCCGCCGAAAAGGCCACGGCCGACGACATTCCCGTGGTCTGGGAGGGCGAGACCCTGGCCTGCGTGCGCTTCGGCGCGCCCGAGCCCGACACGCTCGGCGGCCTGGAGAAGATCCTGGAAGACGTGGCGGTCGAACTGGGCGGTCCGCTGACCGGGCTGCCGCGCGTCGACAAGCAGCGTGCCGTGCGATTGCTGGAAGAGCGGGGCGCGTTCACCTTCCGCAAGTCCGCTGAGACGGTCGCGGCGGCGCTGGGCGTCACCCGCTTCACGGTCTACAACTACCTGAACCGCGAACGGGCGTAGGCGCACCCAATCGGCCGACAGATATATATTCAACGGATTGTTGACCCTGCTTTGTGGTGCGTGCCACTGTTCTCGTCTAGCGGAATGACCCTTCCGCTGTCCGAGAGAGGTAGCGCCAATGGAGACGAGCCGTGAGGCTGAATCCACCCCGGGCCGCAATGCGGGATCCGCCCCCGGACGACATCCCGTCGATGTCGTTCCACCGCCGTTCCAACTCCTCGCGGGCGGGCTACAGCACATCGCGGCCATGGTCGCCGGGGTCGTCGCACCGCCGCTGATCGTCGGCGCGGCAGTCGGTTTGAGCACTCCCGAAACGGTCATGCTCATTACCGCGAGCCTGTTCACGGCCGGATTGGCCACGCTGTTGCAGTCGCTGGGCTGGTGGAAGTTCGGCGCGCGGCTGCCGCTGATCAACGGCGGTTCGTTCGCCGCGGTCGGCCCGATCCTGGCGATCGCCAAGGATGCGGCTCCGGGCAAAGCGCTCCCGGTCATCTTCGGAGCAACCCTGGTAGCCGGTGCCATGGCCGTCTTCGCGGCCCCGTATTTCTCACGGCTGCACCGGTTCTTCCCGCCGATCGTCGGCGGCACGGTCATCTCGCTGATCGGCCTGTCGCTGCTGCCGGTCGCGCTGGGCTGGATCAGCGGCGCGGGCGAGGGTGCCATGGGCGAGGCGCACGTACCGCTGAAGAACCTGGCCGACGCCGCCTTCGCACTCGTCGTGGTGCTGCTGTGTCACCGTTTCCTGAAAGGCTTCGGTCGCCAGCTGGCCCTGCTCATCGGCCTGATCGCGGGTTCTCTGCTGGGTTGGCCACTGGGACTGCTGGATACGGCTCCCGTGCACAGCGCCGCCCTCGTCGGCTTCATCCCGCCCTGGCACTTCGGCGCGCCCGAATTCCAGATCGGCGCGATCGTCTCGCTCTGCATCGTGATGCTCGTGGTGATGACCGAATCCACCGCGACCATGATCGCGCTCGGCGAGATCGTCGACCGCCCGGCCGAGGAGCACCACATCGCGGGCGGCCTGCGCGCGGCGGGCATCGGCACCGTGCTGGCCTCGGTCATGGGTGGATTCGCCTGCGGCGCATTCGCGCAGAACGTCGGCTTGGTCGCGCTGACCCGCATGTACAGCCGGTACGTGGTCGCGGCCAGCGGTGCACTGCTGGTCCTACTCGGCCTGTTCCCCGTGGCCAGTGCCGTGGTCGAGCTCGTCCCCAAGCCCGCTCTCGGCGGTACCGGTCTGGTTCTGTTCGGCACGGTCGCCGCCAGCGGCATCCGTACCCTCGCCAAGGCCGATCTGGGCGACCCGATCAATTCGCTGATCGTCGGCGTCTCGCTGTTCATCGGCATGACCCCCACCGTCGCCCCGTCCTTCTACGCCGGTCTGCCGGGCCCGTTCTCGATCATCCTGGCCTCGGGCATCAGCGCGGGCTGCGTCACGGCTCTGGTGCTCAACCAGCTGTTCCGCAACCGCAGCAACGTGCTGGCAACAGGAACGGCCACCCCTCAGAATCCGTAATCGGATCGGATGCGATGATCAGCGGCGATGGGTCGATCCAGATCGCCCGTACGCCGCTGTCCCCGCGTCAAAACTGTTGAAAAACCTGCTTGTGTAGCTCCCTGACCAGCAGTTTCCGTACATTTTCAACAAAATGTTGACGAAACCTTGTGGCCCGTGACACTCTTCTCAAGTAGCGGAATCACCCTTCCGTTATCCGAGAGAGGTAGCGCCAATGGTGACGTTGGTCGAATTCAATTCGACAGCGAGTGAAGAACTCTTGCCGGTCCTGCTGACCTGCTGTGAAGCCCCCAGCTGGGCGGACGGCGTGCTGGCGGCCCGGCCCTACGCCGATATCGACGGCGTGCTGGCCCGAGCGGACGAACTGGCCGGCAACCTGCCGGCCGACGAGGTCGACCGCGCACTGTCAGCACACCCCCGCATCGGCGACCGGGTCCAGGGCAGTGACACCCACTCCGCGTGGTCGCGTCAGGAACAGTCCGGCGTCAGCCAGGACGAATCCGTGGCCGCGCAGCTGCTGGAGGGCAACCTCGCTTATGAGAAGCGTTTCGGCAGGGTCTTCCTGATCTGCGCCACCGGCCTCGCGGCCGAGCAGATTCTCGCCAGCCTGAACACGCGCCTCACCAACGATGACGAGACCGAGGCGGCAGTGGTCGCCGAGGAACTCCGCAAGATCGCCGTTCTCCGACTGCGAAAGGTATTCGACGCGTGAGCACCATTACGACGCACATCCTCGACTCCGCGCTGGGCAAGCCCGCGGCCGGCGTCGAGGTGTTGCTGGAACAGGTCACTCCGGAAGCCCGGATCGTGGCCGCGGGCAAGACCGATGACGACGGCCGGATCAAGGATCTCGGCCCCGAAGGCCTCGAGGCCGGTAACTACCGCCTCACCTTCGACATCGAAAGCTATGCCGCCGCAACGAATCAGACGTATTTCTACCCGTCGGTCTCGATCACCTTCAAGGTCGCCGGGCAAGCGGGCGAGCACTACCACGTGCCCCTGCTCATGAGCCCCTTCGCCTATTCCACCTACCGAGGAAGCTGAACTCACATGGCAATCAAGCTGGGACAGAACCAGTACGGCAAGGCCGAGAACCGCGTCGTCCGGATCTACCGCGACACCCCGCGCCATCAGATCCGCGATCTGAACGTCTCGACCTCGCTGCGCGGTGAGTTCTCCGACGCGCACATCACCGGTGACCAGGCCGACGTGCTGCCCACCGACACCCAGAAGAACACCGCGTTCGCCTTCGCCAAGGAGAAGGGTGTGCACTCCATCGAGGAGTACGCCCTCACCCTCGCGGATCACTTCATCTCCCGGGCCCCCACCGCCACCGGTGCGCGCATCGAGGTCGAGGAGTACTCCTGGGATCGCCTCGAGGTCGACGGCCAGCCGCACGATCACTCGTTCGTGAAGTCCAACCAGGGCATCCGCACCACCGTGGCGAACGTCGACGGCGTCGGCCCGGATCGCGTGGCGCACATCGTCTCCGGTGTGAAGGACCTGACCCTGCTCAAGACCACCGGGTCCGAGTTCCACGGCTTCTTCAAGGACAAGTACACCACCCTGCAGCCGACCAACGATCGCATCATGGCGACCTCGCTGGTGGCCCAGTGGCGCTACAACCACACCGATGTCGACTGGGACAAGTCCTATGACGCCATCCTCAAGGTGCTGCTGCGTCAGTTCGCCGTGGTGCACTCCTACGCGCTGCAGCAGACCCTCTACTCGATGGGTCGCGCTGTGCTGGAGCAGTTCACCGAGGTCGCGGAGATCAAGTTCTCGGCCCCGAACAAGCACCACTTCCTGGTGGACCTGAGCCCCTTCGCCCTGGAGAACCCGGGCGAGGTCTTCATTGCCGCCGACCGCCCCTACGGCCTCATCGAGGCCACCGTCGAGCGTGACGACGCGCGCGACGCCGGAAACGCCTGGACTGCGATCCCAGGCTTTTGCTGATCAGCACCGCGCTGAGTTCTTCTTCGTACAGTTGGTAGGAGGTGCGGCGATGGGCGATGACCATAGCCGCGTGCAAGTGACCGTCACTCGTCCAGAGGATCAGCGTTATTCGCTCTGGCAGTCACTGGTCTACGGAACTCAGCACATCCTGACGATGTACGGCGGTGTGATCGCACCGCCGCTCATCGTGGGAGGTGCGGCCGGGCTCTCGGCGTCGGATATGGCACTGCTGGTGACAGCGGGCCTGTTCGTCTCGGGTCTGGCAACACTGCTACAAACGCTCGGCGTCGGGCCGGTCGGCTCCAGATTGCCGATCGTGCAGGGCATTTCGTTCGTCAGCGTCTCGACGATGGTCGCCATCGCGAGTGAGGACGGGCTGCGGCCGGTCTTCGGCGCGATCATCGTTGCGGGTGCGATCGGCCTGGTGCTCTCCAGTTTCTTCGCGAAACTGGTCCGGTTCTTCCCCTCCGTGGTGACGGGAACGATCATCACGGTGATCGGGCTCTCGTTGCTGCCCACCGCATTCCGGTGGGCGATGGGCAACAACGCCAAGGCCGCCGACTACGGCTCGATGGGCAATATCGGCTTCGCGGGGCTGACCCTGGTCATCATCCTGGTGATCAGTCGCCTGTTCCAGGGCGCGATCTCGCGGCTGTCGATCCTCATCGGCCTGGTGATCGGCACGATCATCGCGGCGCTGACCGGCCACACGGACTTCTCCGGAGTCCGCAAGGCCGACATCTTCGCGCTGCCGCCGATCATGCACTTCGGCAGTCCGACCTTCCAGGTCGGCGCCATCGTGTCCATGACCATCGTGATCCTGGTGATCATGGTGGAGACCACCGCCGACGTGCTCGCCATCAGCGAAATCGTCGGTACCGAAGCCGATTCCAAGCGGGTGGCGGCCGGTCTGCGGGCCGACATGCTGTCCTCGGGCGTCGCTCCACTGTTCGGCAGCTTCCCGTGCAGCGCCTTCGCGCAGAACGTGGGGCTGGTCGCGCTCACCGGCATCAAGAGCCGATTCGTGGTCGCGACAGGCGGTGTCGTGCTGGCACTGCTGGGCCTGTTCCCCGTCGTGGGAGCCGTGGTGGCCGGGATTCCGTATCCCGTCCTCGGCGGCGCGGGCATCGTGTTGTTCGGTTCGGTTGCGGCGAGCGGTATCCGCACGCTGGCCCGGGTCGACTTCACCGACAATCTGAATATGGTCCTGGTGGCCGTGGCGGTCGGAGTGGGCGTGATTCCCATTGCCGCACCGACATTTTGGGACAAGTTCCCGACCGGCATCGGAGTGGTCATGCACTCCGGCATCTCGGCGACAGCCATCGCGGCGATCGTGTTGAACGTGGCGTTCAACGAGATCAAGCGTGGAAACAAGCCCGGCGCTTCGGTGTTCGCGGCGGCCGACGACGCGAAGGACGAACTGGGCGATCGTCTCGAGGACGACATTCGCCCCTCGTAGGTCCGCACAGTACTGGCTAGTAGCTCCCGGGACTCCTTGACGGGATTGTTCTGGGAGCATTAGCATTTTCATATCCCAGAAAAACATTTCCGCATTGCGGAAAATAGGGCAGAAGCTCGCAAGACGCTCTGCGGAAACGACTGGAGGGATTCCATGACTCACTCGCTCAACTACGCGGTCAACTGCTCGCTGCTGTTCACCGAGCTGCCGATCCTGGAGCGCGCCGCCGCTTCCAAGGCAGCGGGTTTCGACGCCATCGAGTTCTGGTGGCCGTTCGCCGAGGCCGTGCCGGCCGACAAGGACGTGGATGCGTTCGTGGCGTCCGTGCAGGACGCGGGCGTGCAGCTGATCGGGCTCAACTTCTTCGCCGGTGACATGCCGGGTGGCGACCGTGGCCTGGTGTCGTGGCCTGCTCGCGCGGCCGAGTTCAAGGACAACATCGACGTCACCGTCGGTATCGGAGAGCGCCTGGGCACCAAGGCTTTCAACGCCCTCTACGGCAACCGTGTGGACGACTCCACCCCCGAGGCCCAGGACGAGCTGGCCGTGGCGAACCTGGCCGCGGCTGCCATCGCGGCGAACCGCATCGGTGCCACCATCCTGGTCGAGCCCGCCTCCGGCGCTCCCCGTTACCCGCTGCTGAAGGCCGTCGACGGCCTGGCCGTGATCGACAAGGTGCAGGCGGCCTCCGGTGTCTCCAACATCGGCCTGCTCGCGGACCTCTACCACCTCGCCGTGAACGGCGACGACGTGGACAAGGTGATCGCCGAGCACACCGCCCGCGTCGCGCACGTACAGATCGCCGACAACCCGGGCCGCAACGAGCCGGGCACCGGCGAGCTGAAGCTCGACGAGCAGCTCACGGCCCTCGAGGCCAACGGCTACCGCGGCTGGGTCGGCCTGGAGTACAAGCCCTCGACCGGCGTCTCCGCGGACAGCTTCGCGTGGCTCCCGCTCGAGCGCCGCGCCGCCAAGTAATCCCCGAAGACTTTCGTACACAACGACTTAGGAACAGATCATGACCAATATCGCTTTCATCGGCCTCGGCATCATGGGCAGCCCGATGGCCGTGCACCTGCAGAACGCGGGCAACACCGTCAAGGGCTTCGACCTGAACCCGTCGAACGCGCAGAAGCTGGTCGACGCCGGCGGCCGTGCCGTCACCTCGATCGCCGACGCCGTGCGCGGCGCGGACGTCATCGCCGTGATGGTTCCGGACTCCCCGCACGTGCAGGCCGTACTCGCCGGTGAGAAGGGCGTTTTCGAGACCGCCGAGGCCGGCGCGCTCATCATCGACTTCTCGTCCATCCGCCCGGACGTCACCCAGGATCTGGCCAAGCAGGCCGCCGAGCGTGGCTTCCGTCTGATCGACGCCCCGGTCTCCGGCGGCGAGCCGGGTGCGGTCAACGCCACCCTGTCGATCATGGTCGGCGGTTCGGCCGAGGACTTCGCCACCGCGAAGCCGTTCCTGGACACCGTCGGCAAGACCGTCGTGCACGTGGGCACCAATGGCGCGGGCCAGACCGTGAAGTCGGCCAACCAGCTCATCGTGGCCACCAACATCCAGGCGCTCGCCGAGGCTGTCGTCTTCCTCGAGGCCTATGGCGTCGACCTGGGCCCGGCCCTCGATGTGCTCGGTGGCGGTCTTGCCGGTTCGGCCGTGCTGAACCAGAAGCGCGACAAGATGGCCAACCGCGAGTTCGCCCCGGGCTTCCGGATCGACCTGCACCACAAGGACATGGGCATCTTCACCACCGCCGCCCGTGAGGCCGGACTGGTGACCCCCGCCGGCTCGCTGATCGCGCAGCTGGTTGCCTCGGCCCGCGCCAACGGCGACGGCCACCTGGACCACTCTGCACTGCTGCGCGGCGTCGAGCGCCTGAGCGGCAAGCTGGACAAGGAGAACTGATCACTATGGCACGCATGCGTACCGTCGACGCGGCGGTCCTGATCCTGGAGAAGGAAGGGGCCACACAGGCTTTCGGCCTGCCCGGCGCCGCGATCAACCCGTTCTACTCCGCCATGAAGAAGCACGGTGGCATCAAGCACGTGCTGGCCCGCCACGTCGAGGCCGCTTCGCACATGGCCGAGGGCTTCACCCGGGCCCAGCCCGGCAACATCGGCATCTGCATCGGCACCTCGGGTCCCGCGGGCACCGACATGGTGACCGGCCTGTATGCCGCTGCGGCGGACTCGATTCCGATCCTGTGCATCACCGGCCAGGCCCCGGTCGCGAAGCTCCACAAGGAGGACTTCCAGGCCGTCGACATCGCGTCCATCGCGAAGCCGCTGGCCAAGTGGGCGCACACCGTGCTGGAGCCCGCGCAGGTCCCCGGCGCGTTCCAGAAGGCGTTCTGGCTGATGCGCGAAGGCCGTCCGGGCCCGGTGCTGCTGGACCTGCCGATCGACGTGCAGCTCGCCGAGATCGAGTTCGACATCGAGACCTACGAGCCGCTGCCGGTCGTGCGCCCCGCCGCCACCCCGGCGCAGGCCGCCAAGGTGCTGGCGATGCTGAACGCCGCCGAGCGTCCGCTGATCATCGCGGGCGGCGGCATCATCAACGCCGACGCCGACGAGCTGCTGGTGAAGTTCGCCGAGCTGACCGGTGTTCCGGTGGTCCCGACCCTGATGGGCTGGGGCACGATCCCGGACGACCACGAGCTGAACGCGGGCATGGTCGGTCTGCAGACCTCGCACATCTACGGCAACGAGGCGCTGCTGGCGTCGGACTTCGTGCTGGGCATCGGTAACCGGTGGGCCAACCGCCACACCGGCGCGCTGGATGTGTACACCAAGGACCGCAAGTTCGTGCACGTCGACATCGAGCCGACGCAGATCGGCCGCGTGTTCGCGCCCGACTACGGCGTCGTCTCCGATGCCGGTGCCGCGCTGGAGGCGTTCATCGCCGTCGCCGAATCCCTCGACAAGGTCGGCTCTTTGGCCGATCACAGCGAGTGGGTCAAGCAGGTGCGTGCCAAGCGCGCCACCGGTCAGCGCAAGACCCACTTCGACAACGTGCCGCTGAAGCCGGCGCGTGTGTACGAAGAGATGAACAAGGCGTTCGGCCCGGAAACCCGCTACGTGACCACCATCGGTCTGTCGCAGATCCAGGCGTCGCAGATGCTGCACGTGTACAAGCCGCGGCACTGGATCAACGCCGGTCAGGCCGGGCCGCTGGGCTGGACCCTGCCCGCCGCGCTGGGTGTGGCCACCGCCGTCAAGGACGAGCCGGTCGTCGCCCTGTCGGGTGACTACGACTTCCAGTTCCTGATCGAGGAATTGGCCGTCGGCGCGCAGTTCAACATCCCGTACATCCATGTGCTGGTGAACAACTCGTACCTGGGCCTGATCCGTCAGGCGCAGCGGGCGTTCGACATGGACTACTACGTGCAGCTGGACTTCGAGAACATCAACTCTCCCGAGGTCAACGGCTACGGCGTGGACCACGTGAAGGTGGCAGAGGGACTGGGCTGCAAGGCGATTCGCGTCTTCAACCCGGAGGACATCGGTCCGGCCTTCGAGAAGGCCAAGTCGCTGATGGCCGAGTACAAGGTGCCGGTCGTGGTCGAGTGCATTCTCGAGCGTGTCACCAACGTGTCTATGGGTGCGGCCGGGATCGACGCGATCACGGAGTTCGAGGAGCTGGCCTCCGCGTTCGCCGACGCCCCCACCGCAACCGTCCCGCTGGACTAAAAGGATTCCATTCATGGCTCGTGTACTGATCGCCTCCGACAAATTCAAGGGCTCGCTGACCGCGGTGCAGGTCGGGGCGGCCGTGCGGGCCGGAATCCGGCGGGCACGTCCCGACGCCCAGGTGTCGGTGGTGCCCGTGGCCGACGGCGGTGACGGCACCGTCGCCGCCGCACTCGCGGCAGGCTTCGACGCGGTTCCCTTGACCGCGTCGGGGCCGACCGGGGAACCGGTGCTGACCGCCTACGCCCGCCGAGAGGATCTCGCCGTTGTCGAGATGGCGGACGTGTCGGGCCTGGTGCGGCTGCCGGACGGCCTGCTGCGACCGATGACCGCCACCAGCCGGGGAACCGGCGAGGTGATCGCGTCGGCGGTCGCGGCGGGATGCCGCCGCATCGTGCTCGGTATCGGCGGCAGCGCCGGAACCGACGGTGGCGCAGGCATGTTGGAGGCACTCGGCGCTCGCCTGCTGGACGCCGACGGGAATCCCGTCGGCGACGGCGGAGCGGCTCTCACCCGGGTGCACTCCATCGACCTGACCGCCCTGCGGGAGCTGATGGACGGCGTCGAGGTCATCGTGGCCTGCGATGTCGACAATCCGCTCACCGGACCTACCGGAGCCGCTGCGGTCTACGGACCGCAGAAGGGCGCCGATCCGGCCCAGGTGGCCGAGCTGGATGCCGCTCTCGGGCAGTGGGCGCAGCGTCTGGCCGCGGAACTCGGGTCGGATCGGCGTGAGACGGCGGGCGCCGGCGCCGCGGGGGGTGTCGGATTCGCCGCGCTCGCGGTGCTGGGTGCCACGCTGCGTCCGGGCATCGAATTGATGCTTGAGCTGGTCGGTTTCGATCAGCAGCTGCCGGGAGTCGATCTGGTGATCACCGGTGAGGGCAAGCTCGACGAGCAGACCCTGCACGGTAAGGCCCCGGCCGGGGTCGCCGCCGCCGCACGCGCTGCGGGCGTGCCGGTGGTCGCGGTCTGCGGGCGCAACACATTGTCCGAGGATCGGTTGCACGGTGCCGGATTCGCCGCGGCGTACTCGCTCATCGAGATCGAGCCGGACGAGGCGCGCTGCCTGACCGCCGGGGCAATGTTGTTGCAGCAGCTCGGTTTCCGGGTTGCCGAAGACTATCTGCTGGTCGCCGAACAGGCGGGAGGCGTTTCGTGAAACTGTTGCGAGTAGGCGCGAAGGGCTCCGAAAAGCCTGCCGCGCTGGATGATTCCGGTGTGCTGCGCGACCTGTCGGCGCTCACCACCGAGATCGACGGTGCGCTGCTGGGTGATCCCGCCGCGCTGGCCGCGATCACGCGGGCGCTGGCGTCCGGTGCGCTGCCGGAACTGGAGCACACCGAGCGCATCGGTGCGCCGATCGCGCGGCCGGGCAAGGTGATCGGCGTCGGACTCAACTACACCGATCACGCCGCGGCTATCGGCGCGGCCATTCCGGACAGCCCCGTGGTGTTCCTCAAGCCGGGCACCACGGTTTCCGGGCCGTACGACGCCATCGAGATTCCGCGCGGCAGCCGCGCCACCGATCACGAGGTGGAGCTGGGTGTGGTGCTCGGGCAGCGACTGCGCGACTGCACCGATCCCGCCACCGCGCTGGGGGCGGTCGGCGGGTACGTCACCGCCAACGACGTCACCGAGCGCAATGGCATTGCGGGCGAACCGACCTGGGTGAAGGGCAAGTCCTACGACACCTTCACGCCGATCGGGCCGTGGCTGGTCACTCCGGACGAGGTCGACTCGCCGCAGTCGCTTTCGCTGCAGCTGTGGGTGAACGGTGAACGGCGGCAGTCGGGTTCGACCGGGGACATGGTTTCCGGGGTCGGCGAACTGCTGGTGTACCTGAGCTCGCTGATGACGCTGGAACCCGGCGACCTGGTGCTCACGGGCACGCCTGCGGGCGTCGCCGTCAGTCGGCCGGAACCGAAACCGTATCTGCGCGACGGTGATGTCATCGTCGTGGAGGTCGCGGGGCTGGGTCGGCAACAGACATTGGCCACCGGCGTGCGCGGGTGAGGATTCCCGAGACGGCGTGGTAGGCGCAGCTGGGGTGCCAGGTACGTCGCCGCGGGAGTATTCGAACGGCCCGGTCGCTGTGGAGACCGGGCCGTTCGTCCTGTTTAAGACTTGTTGCCGCCCAGGCTGAATCGCACGCCGTTGTTGTCGGCGACGGCGGCCATCCGCCCGTAGGGGGTGTCCTCGGCGGCCGCGATAACGCTGCCGCCCAGCTCGAGCACCTTGGCCACGCCGGCATCCACATCCTCGACACCGAAGTAGACGGTCCAGTAGCCGGGCACACCCGGCGGCAGGAAGCTGGTCGAGTCCATCACGCCGCCCAGCATGGGGGTGGTGGAATGGATTGTGGTGTAGCGGAATTCAGGCACGTCGGAGATCGTGAACGGGTCTTGCCAGCCGTAGACCTCGCGGTAGAACTTCAACGCGTCGTCGTAGCTGCGGGTGTGGAGTTCGAACCAGGACGGCGCACCGACGTGATCCTCCCAATGCCCGCCACCGACGGTGCCGCGCTGCTCGAAACCGGTCATGGTGCCGGACTCCCAGACGCCGATGCCGACACCACCGTTGTCGCCGAACACCGCGAACTTGCCGAGATCGCCGACAGCCATCGGCGGGACCACGACCATGCCGCCCGACGCGGTCACTGCCTGCGCGGTCTTCTCGGCGTCGCCGGCCAGGTAGATGGTCCACTGGTTCGGGCCGCCATTGCCGTCGTTGACCATGCCGCCCGCGACCGCCTTGCCGTCCTTGCGGAAGGTGATGTAGTTGCCGTGCTCCGGCGCGATATCGGCGGTCCAGCCGAACAACTCGCCGTAGAACGCGATCGCGCCGTCGGTGTCGGTGGTGAACAGGTCGGTCCAGATCGGGTCGCCCGGTCGCACTGGGTAGGACATGTGTACTCCTCGGATCGGTGTCTTTCGGTCCCGGGAATGCAGACGGGGCACGGCCCGGGAACTCATCGGACGAGCAGGGACCAGTTCAGGGTCCAGGCCAACCATACGAAGCCGGTACAGGTCAGCGCGGTAATGGCGAACCGGTGGGTTGCGGACAGTACGGCTCGGTGCCGGATCGTGGTGACGGTGGTGGTGGCCAGCAGGGCCACGGTTGCCAGGGCCAGGAGTTGCAGGGTGAGCCAGGGGAGCGGGCGGTGCAGGACGACGGGGCCGAGGGAATGCGCGCCGGTCGCGTAGATGGACAGGACGTAGGCCACCGTGGCGAGGGTGGTGAGTAGTCCGGTCGCGGCCAGCCAGCGGGGGACTCGGCGGGCTTGCTGTGCGGTGCGTATTCCCTTGTTCGCGAACGAGATTCCCAGGTATCCGAGGAAGACTGCGACGATCAGAGCGAGAGCGGTCGCTTGCACGGCGGGGGAGGACAACAGGTCGTGGCCGGGATCGTGGCTGTTCGCGGCCTGCGTCGGAGACGGGTCGGCCGAGGAGGCGGGTGGGGTTCCGTCGGCGATCTGCCGCAGCCAGGTGCTCATGGCATCCAGGTAGCCGGGGGCGAAATCTCCTGGTGGGATGGGGGATTCATACGACTGGCCGACGCGGTCGAAGCCATTGGTGGTGGCGCGGCCATTGTGCGCGCCGTCGAGGAATCGGATGGTCACGCTGGGATCCGCGGCCAGAGCCGCACGCACTACCGCCGCGCTCTCGGCCGGGGGTTCCTGGACATCGTGGCGTCCCCACAGCCCGAGTACCGGAATTCGCAGACTGCGCAGGGCGGGGAGCGGGTCGAAATCAGCGGCGGGGAACAGGCCGGCGGCATCGATGAGGCGGGCGGCCGGACCGGAGACGGTGGTCGCGAGGGGACTGGAATCGCCTTTGTGGCGTAGTTGATTCGCGAGATTCCAGGTCTGGGTCCGGAGCGGCGTGAAGCCGGACGCGCCGAGGGTGATCAGGAATGCCACGTCGTTCGAGCGGGCGGCCGCGAGCGGGGCCACCCAGCCACCCTCGCTGAAACCCCACAGGCCTACCTGGTTCGGTCGCACTCCGGGTGTTTCGCGGAGGACTCGGACGGCGGACAGGGCGTCGTCAGCCAGGAGGCCCAAATCGCGGTGACTGATGGAATAGCCGTCGGTGCGTTTGTCGTAGATGAGGGTGGTGATGCCCATCGCGGCGAAGGCTTCGGCTTCTCGGCGGTACTCCTGTCGTGGACCCGGGCCGGATCCGCCGACCAGGACGATGCCCGGGGTGTCGAAATACGTTGTGGTGGGGGTGATTACGGTTCCGTGCAGGCTGAGCCCTTGGACTCCCGTGAAGGTGACTTCGTGCTCACCCGGGGTCGGTGTCGCTCTCGCCGGGGTTGTCGTGAGAAAGGACAAGCCGCCCAAAAGGGCTGTCAGAGCGCAGACGAGGAGAGCCCGTCCGGCTCCGGCCGTCGGTTGAATCGGCATTTTCGGTTGTCTCCGCTATCGGCCCGGACTACATCTCCGGGAAGCTGAACATGCGTAGCAGCACGGCTTTTCGGCCGTCATCGGTATCACCCTCGGGCGCGCCGAAACGCTTGACGAGCGCGATGTACTCCTCGAAGAACTCCTCGAAACGAGCCTGATCAACCCGGATTGTGGACCGGGAGTAAACGAAAGCATCTGCCCACGAACCCATCTCGTCGGCATTGCGCTCGAAGGACTCGTACAGCTCCACCACCTCGGCCAGGTGCTGCCGTGCGACTTCGCCACTGGCCGTGCGCATCTCCTCGCTCTGACCGCTGTACCGAGGGAAACGGCGATCCCGTGGCACCGCCCGCCACCACCGCTCCTTGCCATTGGAAAGCTCGGGTACTTCCTCGACGAACCCGTGCTTGGCCAGTTGCCGCAGGTGATAACTGGTCAGCCCGGTGTTCTCGCCGAGCGCCTGCGCAAGGCTCGTGGCATTGACCGGCCCGGCCCGGAGATGCTCCTCGATCCGCCGCCGCAGTGGGTGTGCGAGGAGGCGCAGGACTGCCACATCGGTAATGAACTCGGTCTCCGGCTGATCGGCCATCTCTCAACGGTAGCGTTGCAAAGAGTGTTTGCAAAGAGCCTTTGCTGTCGAGAAGCATTATTAGCCAAAGGTTTACAGGCGTGTCTGTCTGATCATCCTGCCGTGTCGTCAAATTCGAAACTATGATCGAATGCATGACCGATATCGCAGATGAGCTCGTTACCGCGCAAGCGGTTGTCGCGCATCTGCGTGCCGTGCACTCGCAGATTGCTGCCCTGCAATCCGAAGAGATCGCGTTGATGACCAGCCTCTACCACCTGCGTCGCACCCAGCAGCTCGACCTGGGTGTCAGCAACCTGAACGCGGGTGAGGACACCGCCACCGAAATCGGTATCGCACTGAAGGTTTCGCAAGCCTCCGCCGACGGCCTGATCGCCCTCGGCCTGGATCTGGAGAACCGCTACCCGGCCACCCGCGAGGCCTTCGCCGAAGGCCGTATCGATCTGGCTCAGACCCGCGCGATCAGCAAGTCCCTCACGAACGCCTCCGACGAGCTGCTCACCGAGCTGGAGCCCGACCTGGCCGCGTACGCGGAAAAGTCTGAGCCGCAGCGCATCCGCCGCACCGCGCGTCGCCGCCTCCTCGAAGCCGACCCTGCCGGTCAGGCGGCCCGCCGCAAGTCCGCCGAAGCCGACCGCTACGTCTCCATCACCGCCCACGACGACGGCACCGCCCTCCTCGACGGCGTCCTCCCCGCCGCGGGCGGCCAAACCCTCTACGAGCGCCTCCGCGAGATGGCGTCAACCCAGTGCTGCGCCAAGGACCCCCGCACCGTCGCCCAACGCCGCGCCGACGCCCTCGTCTCCCTCGCCGACGGCACCGGCCGCCTGCTGTGCCAGTGCGGCCACGCCGACTGCCCCCGCGCTGTACTCGGCGATCTCCCCGTAGCCCGTAAAGCCCTCGTCCAAGTGGGCGTCTCCGCCGAAACCCTGGCCGGCCTGCAAGACAACCCGGCCCTCCTCTCCGGCTTCGGCGCCATCGACCCCGACCTGGCCCGCCAGATCGCCCGCCACGCCCGCTTCGAAATCATCACCGACACCTGCTCCACCACCAACACCGTCGCAATCGCCACGGGAATCGTCGCGGCGGCGGACGCCGTCGCCGACACCACCTCGCCCGCCGTAATCCTCTGCGCGGCTGCTGCTACCCCCGTGACCACCACACCTGCTGCGGCATCCCTCATTGCCACTACCGCGACCATCAACGCTGCCACCAACCCTGCGACCGCCGCTGGTGCGGAAACCGGCTCCGCCGCCCTCGCTCCGGTCGCCACCTCGACTGCTATCACCAGTCAACGGGCCACCGCCAGGCCTGGTGCGGCCACCCCCGCCGCGGGATCCCTCATCGTCACCACCGCGACCGACGGCGTCACCACCGGCCACGCTGCGACCATCGCTGTTGCGGAAACCGGCTACGCCGCCCCGGCTGCGGTCATGACCTCGATTGTCGACACCGATACACCCACCACTGCAGCTCGCGCTGCGGGATCCCCCACCGTCACCACCGCGTCCATCAACACCGCCACCGGCACTGCGACCGCCGCTGGTGCGGAAACCGGCTCCGCCGCTGCAGACACCACCTCCCCGCCCACCACCACCACCCGCCGGGCCGAAAACACCGACAGCACCACCGAATTGCGCTACCGGCCCAGTGCCCGCACCGCGCGGCAAGCCCGTGCGATCGATGGGATCTGCCGGGCGCCCGGCTGCCACATCCCCGCCGCGGCCAGCGATCTCGACCACCAGGACCGGTTCGACCACATCAACCCGCAGGCCGGGGGCCGCACCACCGAAGCCAACCTCGGGGCACGTTGCCGCCGTCACCACCGGCTCAAGACATTGGCCGACAACCATACCAACGGGTGGACCGTGCGTCACCACCCCGGGCGGGTCGTCGAATGGTGCACGCCCACTGGGGAATCGGTCACCACCGAGCCTGAAGGCAGCCTCTACCTTTTCCCGACCACCGTCGTGCCGCCGGTCACCGCCGCCGGAGTCCCGGACGCGGAGCCGACCGGGTCGATCTTCGATCCGGGTGTCGCGGTCAACATCATGACCGAGTTGATGCAGGTCTACACGACCCCGGAGCAACGTCGTCAGCAGTCACGCGCCCGGGCTTCGCGTCGGGCTGGGCTCAACATGTGATTCAGATGCTCGAGGCCAGGTAACTCGGGGGGAAGACTACTTGCGTGATTGGGTCGCAACGGGATTGCGTCGCGGTGGGATGTACCAGGCGGTGTGGTTGCGTCGCCTGCCCTACCGGACTTGAGCTGACGCGACTTGGGGGACGTGACTCGCCTACCGGCCTGCGGACTGCACGGATCACCCTTCAGGGACAAGACAGATCACGGTTGGATTGTGGTGCTCTTGTTGTTGGTCGGGTTGGGGGCTTGCGGGATTTGTGGGGGGACCAGTTGGTATCTGGGTTGGTTGTTCGAATGTCTCTGCGTGTCGCCTGGAGTCGGAATATTCTGGCGGACTGAGAGATACGGGGGTATGTCGTGAAACACAGGATTGTCGCGGCTATTGACTTCGGGACGCACGGGACGGGGTTTGCGTGGGCGTTCACTTCGGAGCGGGATCGGGAGCCGCGGCAGCGCAGTATTCATTTCTTCGACGAATGGGCGGGGCAGCCCAGCAGCTACATCAAGAATCGCACCGCACTGTTGCTCGGGTCTGATGGTACGCCGGTGGAGTGGGGGCATCAGGCTCGGCGAAGGTTCCATACCGATTCTCGGACAGGAGCTTTCGAGTATGTGGATCAGTTCAAGATGGATTTGCTGCAGGATCCTGATCCGAATGTGCCGGGCACCTCGGTGGCGCGCCGCGCCGATATGAGTACCTATCTGGTCACCACGTATCTGCAGCTCTTCTTCGGGTTCGCGCTGCAGGACATCGTGGCTCGGAGTGGGGTCACCGAGAAGGAAATCCTCTGGTGTCTCACCGTTCCCGCGATCTGGCGGGATCGGGAGCGTCAGATCATGCGCCAGTGCGCGGAAAGCGCTGGTATACCCGGTAAGCGACTGCTACTCGCGGTCGAACCTGAGGTCGCGGCGCTGTACTGCCGCCACGATGCCGGGTTGCCCGGTGCCGACAAGCAGGGTGACCGGTTCATGGTTGTCGATGCGGGTGGCGGTACCGTCGACATCACCGCGTACGAGGTTGCCGCCACGGGCCTGACCGAGATCGGTTACACCTCCGGGGGCGGCCACGGGTCGACCTACGTGGACCAGGATTTCATCGGTCAGGCAATGGTCCGGCGGCTCGGTCGGGGTGCGCTCGACGCGGCCTACGACGCAGATCGAGGTGCGTTCGCCGATTTGCTCGATGCTTGGGAGCGCGCGAAGCTCAGCTTCGATCCGACGGCGGGGCACGCCCTGGTCGTTCCGCTGAGCAATCGTCTGTACCGCAATCTCGATACTGACGCACGCGCGAAACTGGCACGCGCGCAACACGGAATCGACGACGAGATCATCCTCGATCCCGAGGAGGCCATTGGTCTGTTCGACCGCACGGTGGAGCCGATTCTCGATCTGGTCGACGACCAGCTCGCACGCATCGGCGATGCGGGTGTGGGCCGGATTCTGTTGGTGGGCGGGTTCGCCCAGTCCAGGCATCTGCAGAACCAGCTGCGTGCGCGCATCGGATCCCGCTCGACGCTGGTGGTTCCGTCGAAGCCGGCCTGGGCGGTGTTGATCGGCGCCGTGCACTATGCGCTCGCGCCATCGACTGCGATCGTCGGACGTCGCTCTCGGTTCACTTACGGTGTTTCCACGGCCATGACGTTCGAACAGGGGCTCGATCCCGAGAAGTACCGGACGCACGACTATGCGGGCACGGCGTACTGCAACAACAGATTCGACACCTTCGTCCGTGCCGGCGAGATCATCGGTGCGGGACACGAAGTCAGGCGAACCTATTGGCCGCTGAAGGAAGGCCAGAAATCGATGAATTTCAAGATCGTCACCTCGACGAATCCGGAACCTCGGTATGTGACCGACAGCGGCTGCAACGAGGTCGGTGACATGACAGTCGACGCGACCGATTCCCTGTCCCTTCCGACGGCAGACCGTAGGGCAGAGGTCACCATGGCCTTCGGCGGGACCGAGATCACCGTAAAAGGTAGGGACCTCGAGTCCGATCGGAACGTCCGGGTCACCATCGATTTCGTGACTGATCATTCCACTGAACCGGACGGTCCGGGCCCTGCCGCGGCGACACGAAAGATTCGGAAGTGATGCGCAGATGAAGGAACGTGACCACCGCGCCGGATCTCGATCCGCTCCGATTCGACTCGACGAGCTCGAAGATTACCTGCAGCGATTATCGATCTACTGTCAGCATCTGGATCGGGAGACGTTGCCGAAGATGCACTTCGACATCGACCGGCTCTTTTCTGACATCGCAAGGCTCTCGTCCGAGTTTGCGGAGATGAACGCACGGGTAACGGTCATTCTGGCCAACCAGCACAGGTCCGAACAGCCCGACGCCACCACCACCGACCATCTGGGCCACTACGAGATCTCGCACCAGCTGCGTTCATTCGTCGAGCAGGATCTGCGTCGTGCCGTCGCGCAGCTGCTTCCTTCGGGTTCCCCGTCCATCGACCGTGCTCATCTTATAAGTCGCTGTGCAGCAGCACTTTTCAAGTATCCGGAGATCGACCGCGCCGCGGTCGAGAAGATCTTCGGATCCGCATCGACCGACACCGCGCAACTCGAATACGACCTTCTGCAACGGGCAACCGAAATACGGCAGGCGGCAGCCGATCTCGGGCATGACCATCGATGGGAATTCGGCCACGAGCCCGGAACTCCGCTCGACGCCGACACCCAGGAGCCTTGGGGTGTGTGCGACCCCGACGAACCGATCGCCTTTGTTGTGGTACCCGCCTACTACGTCGCCCACCGCCTGCTGCTCAAGCAGCAGGTGGTCACGGGCGTGATCTCAGCTGCGTCTGACGCCCCGGAGCCCGTTCGGAGATAGCGGATCACCTTCCAGAGACAAAACGGGGGGAGGGGTGCGTGTCCGGCGTTGAGGTGGGGGTGCGGCGGGTACGTTCCTGGGGTTGCTGAACGATTGCTTTGGTTTTCCTGGGTTTAGGAGGCTGCGTGAGTTCGGTTATTGATGATGCGCCGTTTACCTCGTTTCATAAGAGGTTGGCTGTGGCTTGTTCTGGGGGGCCGTTGCTTGATGGGTACATCTTGAGCATTGTGGGGACGGCGCTCATCGGGATGAATGCCGAGTTGGATTTGAGTACGGGGGATGTTCAGTTGATTGGGGCTTCTGCCCTTATCGGGATGTTTGTGGGTGGGGCCTTGTTCGGGGTTTTGACGGACAAGGTGGGGCGGGAGGTTATGTATACGGCGGATCTGATTGTGATGGGGGCCTGCTCGATTGCGTCGTTCTGGGCCGAATCTATTTGGCTTATTGTGATTTTGCGGTTCGTGCTCGGGATGGCGGTGGCGGCGGACTATCCGATTGCGACCTCGTTGCTGGGGGAGTGGTTGCCGGTGAGGCAGCGGGGGAAGTTGCTCGGGTTTCAGATTGTGGCTTGGTATGCGGGGTCGGTGTTGGCTTATGTGGTGGGGTATTTGCTGTTGACGTTCGGGGGGAACGGGAGTTGGCGGTGGCAGTTGGCTAGCGGGGCGGTGTTGTGTGCGTTCTTTCTGGTGATCCGGCAGAGTACGGCGCCGGAGTCGCCTCGGTGGTTGGCTCAGCATGGGAAGGCGGATCGGGCGGCCGAGATGATTCAGAAGTATCTGCATGTGCGGGTGGATCCGGCGTCGCTGGTGGAGTCGGATGAGCCGGTGCCGCATGGGTCGTTGCGGGAGTTGTTTCGGCCTGCCTATCGCAAGCGGACGATCTTCTGCAGTGGGTTCTTCCTGTGCCAGGTGGCGGTGTTGTTCGCCATGCTGACTTTCGGGCCGCAGATTCTGGCGTCCTTCGGTCTGCCTGCGGGGACCTGGATGGACACGCTGGGGACTGCGCTGATCAGCTTGGTGTTCCTGCTCGGCTGCCTGCCCGCCATGCGGTTGATCGATACGGTCGGGCGGCGGCCGACGATTGTCTGGTGCTTCGGGCTGATGATCATTCCGGTGCTGTTCATCGGAGTCTGGCCGGCGATGCCCGCGGTGCTGGGGTTCGGGATGCTGTGCCTGTACGCGTTCTTCTGTGGCGGGCCCAATGTGCTGGACTGGACCTATCCGAATGAGTTGTTCCCCACCCACATTCGTGCCACGGCAGTCGGGTTCGCGACCTCGATCAGCCGGGTGGGGGCGGCGTTGGGGACCTATCTGCTGCCCTGGTCGCTTGATCACCTCGGGATGGGACCGACGTTTCTGTTCGCGGCGGCGGTGACGGCCGTGGGGTTCGGGATCTGTGTGTGGGGTGCTCCGGAGACCAAGGGGCATCGGCTGGAATCGGCTGCGGCGGTGGGCGGCATGACAACTGTCATGGCGGAGAAGTGATGGTTGGCAGATTCGGGGCGGGGCGGATCTTCGTACCGTTCTACCTGTAGCGATCAAACGATTACAGGAGTTCCGAAATGGCTGATCACACTCTCGCTGTGAACGCGCCGCAGGGGGCGGAGACTCGTCCGAATCTGCTGCGCATGCTGGCACCGACCATCCGCGATATCGCGGTGCCGTTGGCCGCGTACTACGGACTGCATGCCGCGGGGTACTCCGACTTCATCGCGCTGCTGGCGGGTGCGGTGATCTCGGGGGTCATGGTTGTCATCGAGGTGGTTCGGGCTCGGCGGGTGGACGTCATGTCGGCGCTCATCCTGGCGGGCTTCGTTTTCGGGATCGCCAGTTCGATGATCAGCGGTGACGCTCGCATGATGATCGTGCGAGATTCGCTGACTACCGGGGTTATCGGGTTGGCGTTCGGGATCAGTGCGCTGATGGGCAAGCCGCTCACGTATGTGGCTGCGCGGAAGGCGTTTTCGGGGTCGCCGCAGAAGCTGGCGGAGATGCAGTACAAGTTCGACAACATCCCGATGGTGCGGCGGACGCACAACCGGATCGCGGCCATGTGGGGTGTGGGGATGATCGGGGAGTCGGCGCTGCGGGTGGTGCTCGCCTACCAGCTGCCCATCCACACCATGGCTTGGCTGTCCAGTGTGCTGATGATCGGTGTCACCGCGGTACTGATGTCGATCACCGTGCGAACTATCAAGCAGGCCAAGCGATCCGAGGCGTGGATGGAATCGGGTTACGCTTCGGGGCATGAGTGAGGGTTCGGTTTCGAAGAGCACATTGACCGGAACCGCACGGGTCGAAGCGTTCAGCGACGGGGTGATGGCGATTGCCATCACCCTTTTGATTTTGAATCTGCAAGTGCCGCCCCACCAGCCGGGGCGGCTCTTGTCGGAGTTGTGGCACATCTGGCCGTCGTATCTGGCCTATCTGGCGTCGTTCATCACCATCGGCGTGGTGTGGATGAACCACCACACGTTCTTCGGGCGGTTGCGGCGCATCGATCATGTGCTGAGGTGGTGGAATCTCATGCTGCTGCTGGGGGTTTCGCTGGTGCCGTTCCCGACGATCGTGGTCGCGGACAGTCTGGCGCACGGGACTCGACGTGATTCCGTGGTGGCGGTCGCGCTGTACGGGATCGTCGGGGTGATCATGACGCTGCCGTGGGCTCCCATGTGGCGGCAGCTCGAGAAGCGGCCCGAGATGTTGAAGCCGGGGCTGGGGGCCGATTATGCGCGGCGGGAGCGGTGGCGGGCCTGGCCGGGGCTGCTGGTTTACGCGGTGACCATCGGGATCGGATTCCTGTCGCCGATCGTGGCGTTGGTGCTGTATCTGCTGGTCTCGACGTTCTACGGGGTGAGCAACAAGGGGTGGACCTCGCCGAGTGAACCGGATCCGGACGAAGAGTAGGCCTTGCGGATTTAAGCGTGTGTGATTAACTCGGCCGGGTGGACAGCATGAGCGTGGCCGGCGGGCCCGTCACACAGATCGCCTGGGTCGTCGAGGACATCGCGGCGGGGGAGAAGTTCCTCGGCCCACTCCTCGGGGCGCGGAAGTGGATGCGGATGCCGGAGGTGCGGTTCGGGCCGGAAACCACGGTGTACCAGGGGGAGGCTGCCGATTTCACCGCGCACATCTCGTTGTCGTACGCCGGTGACATGCAGCTCGAACTCATCCAGCCGGTGGCGGGGGCGTCGATCTACACCGAGTTCCTCGAGCGTGGGGGGCCGGGTCTGCATCACATCTGCCTGGAACCCGCCGACTTCGATGCGGCGCTGAAAGACTTTGCGGCACAGGGGATCGATGTGGTGCAGCAAGGGGACATGGGCGGGCAGATGCGGTTCGCTTATCTGGACGGGGCGGCGGCGGGCGTGCCGTTCGTCGAACTCGCCGAGATCGGGCCGAATATGCGGCTGTTCTTCGAGCAGATCAAGAGGGATGCGCAATGAGCACGATGATTCCGGAAACCCTTGCGGCCGAGACGGTTACCTCGTGGTCGGATGATGTCGATGTGGTAGTCGTCGGATTCGGGATCGCGGGCGGCTGCGCGGCGGTCGAGGCGGCGGCGCGGGGGGCCCGCGTGCTGGTGCTCGAACGGGCGGGAGTCGCGGGTGGGACCACCGCGCTCGCGGGCGGGCATTTTTATCTCGGTGGCGGGACCGCCGTGCAACAGGCGACCGGACATCAGGATTCGGCCGAGGAGATGTACAAATACCTCCTCTCGGTGTCGCGCGATCCAGAACCGGACAAGATCCGCGCCTACTGCGACGGCAGTGTCGAGCATTTCGACTGGCTCGAGAGCCTCGGGTTCGAATTCGAGCGCAGCTACTACCCGGAGAAGGCCGTCATCCAGCCGGGCACCCAGGGACTGATGTACACCGGCAACGAAAAGGTCTGGCCCTACCGGGAACAGGCGACACCCGCGCCGCGCGGGCACAAGGTGCCGGTGCCGGGGGATACCCAGGGTGCGGCCATGATCATCGAACTGCTGGTGAAGCGGGCTGCCGCGCTGGGCGTCGAGGTGCGGTACGAGACCGGGGTGACCCAGTTGATCGTCGACGCCGACGGTGCGGTGGCCGGGGTGGGCTGGAAGAACCTCGGCAATACCGGTGCGGTGCGGGCGAAGTCGGTGGTGCTGGCGGCGGGCGGGTTCGTCATGAACACGGAGATGGTGGCCGAGCATGTGCCGTGGCTGACCGAGAAACCGTTCGTGCTCGGCACGCCGTTCGATGACGGGCTCGGGATTCGGCTGGGGGTGTCCGCGGGTGCGGGTACCCGCATGATGGATCAGGCGTTCGTGACCGCGCCGGTGTATCCGCCGTCGAAGCTGTTGACGGGGATCATTGTGAACCGCAAGGGGGAACGGTTCGTCGCCGAGGATTCGTATCATTCGCGGACTTCGGCGTTCGTGCTCGACCAGCCGGGGGCGGTGGCGTATTTGATCGTGGATTCCGAGCATATGGAACGGCCGATGTTCCCGCTCGCACCGTTCATCGACGGGTGGGAAACCGTGGAGGAGATGGCGGCGGCACTCGGAATTCCTTACGAGACACTGCAATCCACGCTCGATCGGTACAACGAGCATGCGGCGCGCGGCGAGGATCCGGATTTCCACAAGGCAGGTGAGTGGCTGGCAGCGCAGGACAGCGGGCCGTGGGCGGCGTTCGATCTGACGTTGGGCAAGGCGTTGTACGCGGGGTTCACGCTCGGCGGACTGAGCACCTCCGTCGACGGGGAAGTGCTGCGCGACAACGGATCAACGATTCCGGGGCTGTATGCGGCCGGTGCCACCGCCTCGACGCTGGCGCAGGACGGTAGGGGGTATTCGAGTGGCACCCAGCTCGGATCCGGATCGTTCTTCGGCCGCCGGGCGGGGCGTCACGCCGCCAATCGTTCCAGCTGACGGATCAGCTCCGAAGCGGTGACCGGGTCCAGGACTCCGAAGCTGCCGCCTCGGAGCTCCACCGACAGGATGCGTTGCCGCTCTGGCTCGTAGCGGTAACCGCCCTCGATGCCGGGGTCGAGGGCGACCGTGAGCTCGCGGGTCGGGCCGAAGCGGCGGTGCAGTGCCTCACGCGTGACCGTCCAACCCAGCTCCTGGAGCGCGAAGATGCGATTCGTGCGGATCTGGCGATCGGCGAAGCGGGACAGGTGATTCGACTCCGACTCGGCGGTGGTCAGGGTGTAGGTGCGGCGGTCGAGCTGTTCGAACGGCTGTCGTATTCGGTTGTCGGCAAACGTGTTCTGCCAGCCGGGGAGCGAATCGCCGAGATGAATCGGGTGCGCCACGCCGAGTAGCGCGTCCGCCGGTAGCTCGACCGGGGTGCCGGTGACGTCCTGCAAGGCGTGCTCCGCATCGAGCCGGAAGGCGCTGGTCGGGGTGCCGTGGCGGTCGAAGCAGGCCCAGACCAGCCACCGCGCCAATTGGCTCAGTGCCGGATCGTCCAGGATAAGGCGGCGATACGCGTGAGCCCGCCACCGGCGGCCGTCGACCATGGCGGCCTCGAACCGCCGAATCTGGTCGGTGGTCACCGATTTCGCGTCCGCGCGCGTGGGCTCGCCGGCTGCCGGTGGATCGAGCCGGGCCGCGACTCGCCGTGTCAGGACCTCGGCACCGCGGGCGGGGTCCTCGCCGGGGGCCGTTGCGCGCAGCCAGGGTGTCATCCGGCCGGCGCGTGGGTCGGGATCCTCCACCCGAATCCCTTGTCTCGCTGCCGCGACGGCGGTGGTGAACTCGTGCCCGTGCTCGACCATCCAGCTGTCGATGAACCGGTCGATGAACTCGCGCTCCCGCTGCGGACCGGTCCGATACGCGACCGCCGCATGCTGTGCGATGGCGAAGGCGACCGCCGCGCCCTGCGGTGTGCACGGTCCCTCGGGAGTGACGACGTATTCCGCTGCGGCGTCCGCGAGTTCGTTCAAGCCGTCCAAGCGCGCCGCCGCCAGCACGGTGGTGACGATGTCGCGATGGCGGCGCAGCAGCTTCCGCAGCGCCACGGTGGCGTGCGGATCGGCCCAGCGCTCGTCGCTCACATCCGTGATCATGCCGTCGGGCACCGACAGATTGTCTGTGCGCGGCGGTAGGGTTGCTCGCTGACGCGCAGGGCATCGGACGGGGGAGTTCATGGTCGTTCGGCAGAGTGGGATGCGGGCCGCTGTGGTGGGATTCGCGGCGCTGCTGCTGGCCGCGTGTGGCGGATCGACGGCCGCGAGCGACCCGTACCAGTGGCTCGAGGAGCTCAGCGGTCCGCGAGTGGATGCGTGGGTGGCGGCGGAGAACGCCAAGACGCTCGGGGTGCTGGAGCAGGATCCGCGCTACGCCGAGAATTTCGCGCAGGCCAAGGCCCTGGCCAACGCGGCCGACCGGCTACCGGTGCCGGAGTTCCATCACGGGATGATCGGGAACTTCTGGCAGGACGCCGACCATCAACGCGGGATCTGGCGGGAGACGACGGTCGCGGATTACGAATCGCCGCAGCCGAACTGGCGGACCGTGCTGGATCTGGACGCGCTGGCCCGGGACGAGGGCAAGAATTGGGTGTGGAAGGGGATGACCTGCGATCCGGTGACGCATGAGCGGTGCCTGGTGCAGTTGTCCGAGGGCGGTGAGGACGCCGTCACCGTGCGGGAATTCGATTTCGGGACCGGCAGGTTCGTGGACGGCGGTTTCACGCTGGCGCGGGGCAAGCAGAACGTCACCTGGGTGGATACGGACACGCTGCTGGTGTCGCGGGAGTGGCAGCCGGGGGAGAAGACCACCTCGGGGTATCCGTACGTGCTGAAGCGGTTGCAGCGTGGGCAGAACCTGGACCAGGCGGTCGAGGTCGCTCGCGGTGAGCAGAGCGATGGGCTGGCCACCGCCGCCGTGCTGCTCGACGGCGGTGACGGCAAACGGCTGAACCTCGTTGTGCGGCGGCCGTCGTTCTACGAGGCGCGGGTGAGCCTGGTCGATGGGACGCGGGTCGCGTTGCCGGCCAAGTCCGAGGTGCAGGGGATGGTGGGGAACCGGGTTCTGGTCGCGCTGCAAGAGGATTGGGCGGGCTTCCGGTCCGGCTCGCTGGTATCGCTCGATGCGGACGAGTTGACGGCCCATCCGGATGCGCTGAAGGCCACGCTCGTGTACCAACCCGGGCCGCAGGAGACCTTGCAGGGCGTCATGACGACGCGCGGTCACGTCGTAGTGACCTCGCTCTACGACGTGAAGGGCCGTGCCACCGTCTACACCCCGACGCCCACCGGCTGGACGTCCGCGCCGATTGCCTTGCCCGACAACGCCACCATCTCCGGGATCGACGCCGACTCGCAGGGCGAGACCGCCTACCTCTCGGTCACCTCGATGCTGACCCCGACCACGTTCTGGCGTATCGACACCGCGACCGGAGCGCTGAACCAGGTCAAAGCCGCAGTGGCACGGTTCGATTCCTCGCATCTGACGGTCGAGCAGCTGAAGGCCACCTCGGCCGACGGCACGCAGGTGCCGTATTTCATCGTGCATCCGGCCAACCTGGCCTACGACGGCAGCACGCCGACCATCGTGTGGGGTTACGGCGGATTCGCGTCCTCGTCCACACCCGGGTACAACGGGCAACTCGGCAAGTCGTGGCTCGAACACGGCGGGGCCTACGTCATCGCGAACATCCGGGGCGGCGGCGAGTACGGTCCGGCCTGGCACGATGCGGCGTTGAAGACGCACCGGCAGAAGGCCTATGACGATTTCGCGGCGGTCGCGAACGATCTCATCGCACGCAAGATCACTTCGCCGCGGCGGCTGGGCATTCAGGGCGGGTCCAACGGCGGGTTGCTGATGGGCGTCGAGTTCACTCAGCATCCGGAGCTGTTCAGCGCCGTGGACATTCAGGTACCGCTGCTGGACATGCTGCGCTACGAGCACATCGCTGCGGGCGCGTCGTGGGTGGGCGAGTACGGCTCGGTGTCCAATCCGGACGAGCGGGCCTTCCTGGCTTCCATTTCGCCCTATGCGCAGTTGAAGCCGGGCGTGAAGTATCCGCGGCCGCTGGTGTGGACCACTACCAAAGACGATCGCGTCGGGCCACAACATGCCCGCAAGTTCGCCGCCCGACTAGCCGAATTCGGCGATCCCTACCTGTTCTACGAGGCCACGCAGGGTGGCCACGGGGGCGGGGCCAACAACGACGAGAAGGCGCACACCAGCGCCCTCGAATACACCTACTTCATGCGACAACTCATGTAACCGCTCAGGCAGGCTCGCGCGTGATCAGCGAAACCGCCATGGGGACCAGCACTTCCACCAGTTCACCGACCGGTGGCCGCGGGTCCGACAGCAGCCATTCGTGGGCCAGACCGTTGATCGCGCCGATCAGGGCGCTGCCCGCGAGTTCGGCGTTGCCGCGAATGGTGGCGTTGGATCCGGCCAGCGGCCCGATGGCCAGGCGGATGGTGTCGACCCAGGCATGGCGGCGGTCGCGGCGGTGGCGTTCCATCCGCTCGCTCACACCGACCACCTCGACGAAGGCGACCTTGGCGCGGAAGGGGTCGGCGCCGATGGAGTTCAGGAAGGCGGTCACCGCCCGGGTCACGGTATCGGTCGGGTCCGGATCGGGGCCCATGGTGCTCACCGCGGTCGCCAGGGCCAGCGCGGACATGTCCTGGATCTGGTCGTATGCCGCGACCAGGACGTCTTCACGGGTCTGGAACTCCTCGTAGAACTGGCGTTTGGAGAGTCCGGCGGCCGCACAGACATCCGCCAGTGAACAGTTGGCGTAGCCGCGCTCACCGAAGATGTGGATGGCCGCGTCGAGGAAACGCTGCCGGCGTTCTGCTTTTCGTTCGGTCACGGCGCGTCCGCCGTACTGCCTGCCTTCGATCGTCACTGTCGTTTCTCGATCGTCACGCCCGAAAGGTTACGGGTGAATGCTTCACCTCAGCGTCGAGGGCGCAAACGGGCTCACTGTCGCGGGCGCAAACCGTCCATCATGTGGCCGACCATCTCGTCGAAGAGACTGTCGGCCTCCTCGCCCGGAACCAGGCCGGAGCCGAGGATGGCGGCCAGTCCGTGCAACGCGGCCACCGCGGAGAGGCAGATGCGGCGCGGCTCGCCGGGTACCACTTCGCCACCGGCCTGCGCGTCGGCGACCATCTCGATGGGCACGGCGAAGGCATGGGCCGCGGCCTCGCCGATCGCGACGCTGGGACTGTTCTTGCGCGCGAACATCAGCGCCAGCAGGGCCGGATTGTCGATGGCGAAACGCAGATAGGCATGAGCCATGGCGCGCAGGCGCTCGGGGAAGGTGCCGGTGGCGGCGGCCTGCTCGAATCCGGCTGCCAGCCGGTCGAATCCGGCTACGGTCAAGGCGTCCAGCAGGGCCTGTTTGTCGCGGAAGTGGCGGCTCGGCGCGGCGTGGCTGACGCCGGTGTCGCGCGCGAGCTGGCGTAGCGACAGACCGTCCACCCCGGACGCGCCGAGGGTCTCCTCGGCGCGGCGCAGCAGTTCGGCGCGCAGGTCTCCGTGGTGGTAGGAGCGCGCGCGCTCGACCACTTCGCGGGCCTTGCGCTTGGCGATGGTCATGGTGAGAGCAGGATATCGGACACACTCGCCTATGTTGACGTTGACTACTTTGTTGTCGCTGCCTACATTCAGTCGCATGACGAAAGATGGTGCGCCCGTGACGGGCAAGGTGCCGCTGCGCGGCCGGCTCGCGCCGGCCCTGGTGCTGACGGTGCTCGCGGCCCTGATCGGCACCATGTACCTCGGCTACACCTCCGACCCGGAGAAGAACCTGCACGACTTCCCGATCGCCCTGGTCAACCAGGACGTCGGTGACGTGATGAACGGTAAGACCGTCAATGTCGGCGACCAGATCGCGGCCGCGCTGACCGAGAAGATCCCGGCCGACAAGATCGACCTGCGAGTGGTCGGCATCAACGAGGCGCGGCAGCAGCTGAGCAACGGGCAGATCTACGGCGCGATCATCATTCCCGGCGACTTCACCAAGCGGCTGTCGATTCTCGGGGCGGCCGCGGTGGTGCCCGGCGATATCGAGCGCCCGGTGATCACCGTGCAGACCAATCCGCGCGCGGGCACCTACGCGTCCTCGATCATGCAGCGGGTCAGCGATCGGGCCATGGCCACGGTCAATACGACCGTCGGCGCGCAGTTGACCGATCAGGTGAAGGCCGCGCTGGCACCGAAGGACGGCGCGCCCGCCACCGAATTGAGCGGTGCGGCACGGTTGCAGCTGGCCCAGCCGATCGACGTGGTGGTCAGTCCGTACCGACCGCTGCCCGCCGGGACCGGGCAGGGGCTGTCGGCGTTCTTCTACACGCTGGTGTTGCTGTTCGCGGGCTTCAGCGGGGCCATGATCATCCACTCGATGATCGACAATGTGCTGGGTTATCTTCCGGCCGAATACGGTCCGTGGTTCCGCGCGCCCGAGCCGACGAACATCAGCCGCTGGCGCACCCTGCTGATCAAGTGGGCCATCGCCGCGCTCACCGCGCCGGTGCTCTCGGGCATGTTCATGGGCATCGCCAGGCTCTTCGGCATGCCGATCGATCAGCCGCTGCCGCTGTACCTCTACGGCACGCTGGCCATCATCGCGGTGGCGGTGACCGGGTTGTCGGTGCTGGCGGCCTTCGGGACCATGGGCCTGCTGATCAACATGATCGTGTTCGTGGTGCTGGGCCTGCCGTCCTCGTCGGGTTCGATTCCGGTCGAGGCGATTCCGCGCTGGATCGCGGCGCTGTCGAGCTTCGAGCCGATGCATCAGATCTATCTGTCGGTGCGGGCGATCCTGTTCTTCGACGGGCATCTGGAGGCGGGGCTGAGCACCGGCATCTGGATGACGCTGTTCGGGCTGGGCTTCGGGCTGGCGCTGGGTGCGGTCGCCACGCACACCTACGACCTGCGCGGGCTCTACCGCCTCGGTGTTTCGCATGCCCCCCAGTGACTTTCGGCCCTGTTCGTTGTCGAGCTGTGACAGTGATACTGGCCCCGGGCACCGAATAACTCATCGCCGGGCGATGATTGTGGGGCGGTTCGATGGTGATGGCTTCGTCGCAGTTCGATCAGTTGACGGGACAGTTCCTGCGCGCCGTGCGGGATGCGGGTGGCGGACTGGTCGCCGTCTGCTCCGCGTGCGTGCGGGTGCTGCCGGTGAGCCGGGCCGCCATCGTGCTGGAAGAGCGCGACGCGGGTATGCAACCCTGGTGCGCCAGTGACGAATTCGCCGAACGGGTAGAGCTCGCACAGGCCACGGCCGGTGAGGGGCCCGCGGTCACGGCGGTGGCCGACGGGGTGCCGGTGGTGGTCTCGGAGCTGAGCGTGGACTGCGAGCACTGGCCGGGCTTCGCGGAGGCGCTGGCGGCGTCGCCAGGGACGGTGTCCGGATCGCTGTTCGCGGTGCCGTTGCGGCTGGGGTCGATTCGGCTCGGGGCGGTGGATCTGTACCGGGATGCGATCGGCCGTCCGGGACCGCGACTGTTGTCCGCGGCCTTGCACATCGCCGACCTGGTCACCGCCAGCCTGGTGCTGGCCACCGGGGACGAGGCGCAGCAGTGGGCACAGCCGTTGTCCAGCAGGTGGATTCATCAGGCGGCGGGCATGACCAGCGCGCAACTGGGGATCGATATCGCCGATGCCTACGCCCGCCTGCGCGGATACGCCTTCACGCACGGGCTTTCGCTGGTCGAGGTGGCACGGCGGGTGGTGGAGCGCAGCATTCGGATCGAGGCGGAATGAGCGCAACTGTTCCGCGGCACCCCGCCGGGCAAATACCATGAGCTGACGGCAAGAGCGGCACAGGAACTTACGTGGCGGGCGCTTCGGCGTTCGCCGAGCGGGGTGATGGCGGTGTCCGACAGTGAGTTGCTGGTAGCGGTATTGGCGCGGTTCGCGCGGCTGCTACCCGCGGCACATGAACTGCCCCGGATTCTGGACGAATTGATGCGCAGTGCCATCGATGTGCTGGAACCGGGTGGTGTGACGGTGGCGCTGTCCCCGCAATTGCGAGGCGACCGGTCCGAATTTTTTATGGGTGTGCCGGAGGAACTGCTGGATCTCGAGGTCTGCCAGCGGGATCACGACCGGGGACCGGGCGTGGTGGCGTACGCCTGTGGCGCGCCGGTGACCGTCACCGAGCTCGGCAGCTACGGTGATCTCTGGCCGGAATACACCAATCTGGCTGGGCGGCACCGGATTTCCTCGGTGGCCGCGATCCCCATGCGCCTCGACGAGACCGAAGCCGGCGTACTGAGCCTGTATTCGCGCGCGCCCCGGACCTGGACCGGGAAGGATCTGTCGGTGGCGACCCTGCTGGCGGGCATGGCCACCGGTCATATCGTCACCTCCAATCTGGTGGCGCGGCATCGGCGGGTGACCGAAGAGCTACAGCACGCGCTGAGCACGCGGATCGTGGTGGAACAGGCCAAAGGCGTGATCGCGCACGCGCATCACACGACACCGGACGCGGCGTTCGAGCTGATTCGCGCGCATGCCCGGCGCAATCGGGTGACCGTGCACGCGGTGTCGCACGGGATAGTCGAACTGGGCCTGCATATTTGACGCACGGGGGTTTGCCGGGAAGCCGTTCGGTTAATTGGAACGTGTATCGGTGCGGCTGAGCCGGGCGTAGCCTGGACAACTGGCGGAAACGAAAGCCCCTGTCCCCGGCCGATTTCCGTGCGAATTATCGACCGTCCCAGTCCTCGACGGCTCGTATCGACCTGTGTGCTCGATATCCGTCGATCTGGGGGCGATCGTGAATTCCTCACGTGCATCGCAAATTTCCGCTGCCCACAAGGCAGTTCATCCGCATGCTGCCCGCCGCACCCGGCGAGGCAGTGAATTCGACCAACTCGTAGTTCGTGTCGCGCAAGGCGACCGGGCTGCCTATGCCGAGCTCTACCGTCGGACCCGCGGGCTCATCTACTCCCGCGTCCTGAACATCGTGTGCGACACCGGATATGCCGAGGAGACCTGCCATGAGGTCTACCTGCAGGTTTGGCGCAGCGCGGGCAGCTTCGACCCGGCCCGCGGCAATGCGCTGACCTGGCTCACCACGCTGGCTCACCATCAGGCCGTGGATCGAGTGCGCCGGGAATGCACCGCCGCCGGTCACGAACACCGCTGGGGCGTTTGCGATTACCGGCCCGCGACCGATGTGGTGGCCGAGGAGATCCTGCGCCGCCAGGAAGAACGGGCCATCCGGCTCGGATTGGCCTCGCTCACACCATTTCAGCGGGAATCGGTGGTGCTCGCCTTCTACGGCGGGCTCACCTACGCGCAGGTGGCAGCGCAGTTGGGGATCGGGCTGCCGGCGGTGAAGGCGCGCATCCGGTCCGGGCTGGCGCAGCTCAAACTGTCACTGGCATAACGGCACTCAGTGTGAGGCGGTGGCCTTGAAGCCGCGGGGTACCAGGATCACCGTCAGTACCGCCACTGAGCCGACCATGGCGGTGGAGATCCAGGAGGTGGTGGTGAGGGCGGAATCGTAGGCGTGCTGGGCGATGCTGAGCACCTGATCGCCGGTCTGTCCGCCGATCTTCTCGGCCACGTAGGCCGCGCCGCCCACCGAGCCTTGCGCATCGGCCAGATCGTCGCCCTGTAGCGGCAATCCGGTCATGTGCGAGGTGAACAGGCGGCCGTGAATGCTGCCCAGCAGCGCCACGCCCAGACCGATACCGAGCTCGTAGTTCGTCTCCTCGACCGCGCCCGCCTGACCCGCGCGCTCGGGCGGGACCGCGGACACCAGTACGGCGGCGGCCGTGGTGATCGCCACGCCGTCGCCGATGCCGAGGCAGACCAGGATGAACGCGACCAGCGGATAGGTGGTGTCGGGCACCGCGGCCAGCACCGCGAAACCCGTTGCCAGCGCACCCAAGGCGAAACCCATGAGGGCGCGCACGCCGACATGCTGCATGAGCCACGGGGTGGCCAGCGATCCGAGCAGCGTCGCGATGGCGGCGGGCAGCGTGCGGACACCGGCCTGCGAGGGCGAGTAGCCGTGAATGTATTGCAGCCACAAGGAGATCAGGAACAGGGCCGCGCCGATGGCGAGCATGGCCAGCAGGGTGGCCAGCGCCGCGGCGGTGAAGGCCCGATTCTTGAACAGCCGGACGTCCAGCAAGGGGTCCGGCGAGCGCAACTGGCGATAGGCGAAGTACCCCAGCAGGACGAACGCCGCGACCAGGATCACCAGGTCGATCAGCGCCGGATTGCCCTTGGCGACATGCTTGATGCCCCAGGCGAGGGCGACAACGCCGAGCACGGACGCCACCGCACTGATCCAGTCCAAGCTGCCGTGGCCCGGTGCGCTGTACTCCGGCAGCAGCCACACTCCGGCCGCCACCGTGATGATGACCACCGGCACGTTCAGCCAGAAGGCCGCCGACCAGCCGAACGCCTCGACCAGATGGCCACCGACCAGCGGGCCGATGGCCGCGCCCGCGCCCGCCACCGACGCCCAGATGCCGATGGCCAGGGTGCGTTCCTTGTCATCGGTGAAGATATTGCGGATCAACGAGAGTGTGGACGGCATGACCATCGCGCCACCGACGCCGAGCAGCGCACGTCCGGCGATCAGCTGGGCGGGGGCGTGCGCCGTCGCCGCGACGATCGAGGCCAGGCCGAAAAGCACGAAGCCGTAGAGGAACAACCGCTTGCGCCCGTAGCGGTCACCGATCGCGCCGCAGGTGATGAGCAGGCCGCCGAGCACCAGTCCGTACAGGTCGACGATCCAAAGCTGTTCCATGGGACTGGGTTCCATGTGATCGATGAGCGACGGCAGCGCGACATTGAGAATCGTCGCGTCCATCGCCACCAGCAGCAGGCTCGCGCACAGGACGGCGAGCATGGCCCACCGGCTCGCCGGGGCGGATGCCATGAATGTCTCCTCTAGGCTTGTGGTCGAGCTGCTGGCAACAACTCGGCTAAGCCTAGTGGAGACTCCCGTACCTACTTGTTCGCGTTCTGCTTCGCCAGCAGGTCGCGGATCTCGGTGAGCAGTTCCAGCTCGGTCGGATCGGCCTTCACCTCGGTGGGCTTGGTGAGCCGGTTCTTGAAGGTGTTCATCGGCAGGATGAGCACGAAGTAGAGGACCGCCGCCACGCAGACGAAGTTGATCGCGGCGCTGATGATCGGTCCGAGCGCCACGAAGGTGGACGGCTTGTCGGCCAGCAACTGGAATCCCAGACCGTATTCCTTGTTGCCGCCGAGGGTCGCGAGCAGCGGTTCGATCACACCCTTGGTCACCGAGGTGACGATGGCGGTGAAGGCGGTGCCCATGACCACCGCCACCGCAAGATCGATGACATTGCCCCTCATCAGGAAGTCTTTGAAGCCTTTGAGCATGACGCGGTGAATCCAATCCGAGACGATTTCGTAATCTTCCGGATGGAAGTCTAAGGGGCCTCGAGGCGGAAAGTGCGCACCAACGCCACACACATCGCGAGCATGACGACACTGAACGGCAGGGCTATGAGAATCGCCACCGTCTGCAAGGTCGTCAGGGCCGTCGCGCCGGTCCCGCTGGCCACCAGCAATGCGACGGCTACCGCACCTTGAGCGCAGGTCCAGAAGGCCCGGCTCCAGGTCGGCGGTTCCGGATTGCCGCCCGAGGACAGCATGTTCACCACCAGCGCGCCGGAGTCGGCGGACGTGACGAAGAACAACACGATCACCAGCACGGCCAGGCCCGCGGTGACCGATCCGCCAGGCAGCGTATTGAGCAGCGCGAACAGTGAACTGTCGCGATCGGGACCGTCGGGGCCGACCAGTCCACCGCCGCCGAGCATTTCGCGATGCAGGGCCGCGCCGCCGAAGACCTCGAACCAGACGAAGGTCAGCACCGTCGGCACCAGCAGCACGCCCGCCACGAATTCGCGCACGGTGCGGCCGCGCGAAATGCGCGCGATGAAGACACCGACGAACGGGGCCCAGCTGATCCACCAGCCCCAATAGAAGACCGTCCACTGCTGGGTCCAGGCGGTGCCGTCCGGGCCCTCGGTCGCGCCGGTGTAGAGGCTGATCTTCGGCAGGGTCTGCAGGTACTGGCCGATGTTCTGCACCAGGTCGTTGACGATGAACAGGGTCGGGCCGGCGATCAGCACGTAGAGCAGCAGCAGACCGGCCACGCCCATATTCGCCTGCGAGAGCAGCTTGATGCCCTTGTCGACGCCGGTCGCGACCGACACGGTGGCCAGCGCGGTCACTACGACTACCAGCACCACCTGCAGGCCCTTGCCCGGTTCGTGCAGCCAGCCTTGGTAATTCAATCCGGCCGAGATCTGCAGCACGCCCAGGCCCAGTGAGGTGGCCACGCCGAAGACGGTGCCGATCACGGCCACGATATCGATGATGTCGCCGCGCCAGCCGCGAATGCGGTCGCCGACAAGCGATTCCAGCGACCAGCGGATCGACACCGGGCGGCCCTTGCGGTGGATCGAGTAGGCGATGGCCAGGCCGACCACCACGTAGATGGCCCACGGGTGGATGCCCCAGTGCAGAAACGTCTGCACCATGGCCGAGTCCGCGCGCTGCGCGGGCGTCGAACCGACACCCGGGCGCGGATCCTCGTAGTGGAACAGCGGTTCGGCCACGCCCCAGAACACCAGGCCGATGCCCATGCCCGCCGCGAACAGCATGGAAAGCCAAGCGCCCAGCGAGTATTCGGCCTTCTCCCCGTCCTCGCCGAGGGTGATGTCGCCGAAGCGGCCGAGTCCCAGCCAGATCGCGAACACCACGAACAGGGTGACGATCACGATGTAGTACCAGCCGAATCCGCCGATCACATTGTCCTGCAGGGCTTTCGCCTGCCGGGCGGCGGTGTCGCGGAAGACGATGGCGTAGAGGGTGAACGCGGTGACCACGATCGCGGCGGGCCAGAAGACCCGGGGGGCGACGGCCGCGCGGTGATGAACGGAAACCGATTCCGGGTCCGACGACCCGGAATCGGTGGCCCGCACTATTTTCCGGCCCTGTTCTTCACGGCGGTGACGATCTCGTTCACCGCGGCCAGCACATCCTGCGCCGCGTGATCCAGATTGGCCCGCACCTGTTCCAGGGTGGATTGCAGATCTTCGGGAGTGATCTTGTCGGCGAATGCCTTCGCCATATCGGCGAGATCGGCGGCCGCGTTCTGGGCACGGTCGGCGAGTTCGGCGGCGGCGCCACTGGCCCGTTCGGCCAGTTGCCCGGCGGCGGCCTCGGCTCGGTCCCGCAGATCGGCGGCGGTGACCCCGAGATCGGTGGTCAGGTCGTCGGCGGTGGTGCGGAGGTCGTCGGTCAGGCGCTCGGCGTTGGCGTCGAAGTCGTCATTCGTCGGCATCGGTGCGGGTCCCTTACTTCGATCCGCCGTGCAGTTTCTCCTTGACCTTGCCCATGAGGCCGCCGACCTTTTCCTTCATGTCGTCGCCCGCGTGCTGCATATCGTCGCGGGCCTTGTCGGCGGCCTCGCGCGCCTTGTCGCCCATGTCCTGGGCCATATCCTTGGCCTTGTCACCGGCCTCGTTCATCATGTCGCCGAAAGAAGACATCGGAACCTCCCTACGTTGGTCACGCTCGGGTAGTTACAGCGATCTTTCAGCAACCGATACTAGCCCTGTTTCAGTTCACCGGGTTCAATTCACCGGGCCGAGTACGCGTTCGATGTAGGCGTTGGTGAATCGGCCCTTGGGGTCGAAGCGGCGGCGGACCTCGGCGAACTTCTCCCAGTCCGGGTAGCGCTCGCGCAGCGTCTCGGCGGTCTGGAAGTGCCGCTTGCCCCAGTGCGGGCGGCCGTTGTATCGATCGAAAACGCGTTCGCAGGCACGGAAATACGGTTCGTAGTCCATGCCCTGGTACTGGTGCACGGCGATGTAGCAGGTGTCGCGGCCACCGGCGGGGGACAGGAAGGCGTCATCGGGGGCGACCCAGCGCACCTCGATCGGCATCGCCGTGTCGAAGTGCTTGGCCACCTCCTTGATCTCGCGGATGGCGTCGGCCGAATGTTCGCGTGGCAGTGCGTATTCCATTTCGGTGAAGCGGAACAGCCGGGGGCTGGCGAAGACCCGGTAGGAGCGCTCGACCTGGCGGCGGTAGCTGCCCGCGTAGGCGGCGGCACGCTGGATGGTGGGGATCAGGCTCGGGCGGCGCCGCGTCAGACGGCACAGGGCGTCGAAGGTGTAGTTGGTCATCAGGATGTCCGAGAACCAGTCCACGGCTTTGCCGCGCGGTTGCTCGGGCAGGTCGACGGTGTTGTTGCGCTTGGTCATGGCCAGCGGGCTGTGCGCGAACATGTAGAACTCGAAGTGCTCGTTGCCGTCGACATGGGTGTCGAGATCGGCGAGCACCTCCTCGACCGGCAGTGGCCGCTCGACGCCCTCGAGCACGAACGACGGCACCATCTGCAGGGTGACGGCGGTGACCACGCCGAGCGCGCCCACATTCACCCGCGCTGCCCGCCAGCCGTCCG
Source organism: Nocardia sp. NPDC059240 (assembly GCF_042753865.1). Lineage (NCBI taxonomy): Bacteria > Bacillati > Actinomycetota > Actinomycetes > Mycobacteriales > Nocardiaceae > Nocardia > Nocardia sp. NPDC059240. Next base: position 232,094 of record NZ_JBHZAC010000007.1, read on the forward strand.
GATCGGTCTGCTCGTTGAGCTCGACCGTGCTGCCGTCGGCGAGCATGAGCTCCACCGATTGCAGTGCGGCGGAAAGGTTCTGGAGCTTGGATCCGGTCCCGTGGGTGCCGGTGGCCGTCGCGCCCGCGATCGACTGCACGTCGATGTCGCCGAGGTTCGGGAAGGCCAGGCCCAGCGGGTGCAGCGCATTGCTGGCGGCATTGAGCGTCAGGCCGGCCTCGGCGCGGACCAGGCCGGTGGCGCGGTCCACGTGCAGGATGCGGTCGAGCTTGTTGAGGCGCATGAGCGTGCCGTCGGTGAGCACGGTCTCGGTGAAGGAATGCCCGGATCCGGCGACCCGGACGGTATGGCCTTTCGCCTCGGCCTGGGCCAGTACTGCCGCGACGTCCTCGGGCGAGCTGGGTACGGCAATGGACGCCGGAGTACAGCTCTGATCTCCGGCCCAGTTCACCCAAGAGTTGGTCATGCGACCAACTCTAAACCGGGAGTGTGATGTGCGCTACCGTTTGCGCGGTGGGCACGCCGCGGCTTTCGCGCGTTCCACCTCTTCCTCGGTCAAGGGCGGTTGCGTCAGCGGCATGCGTGGCACGCCGTCACCACGCACGCCATTGAGGATCAGCGCCATATAGCGCTCCCAGACGTCGGGATTGACCGGCCGGGCGAAGCCTGCGATGCCGTCGACCATGTTCACCATGGCGAAGAAATCGCCCGCCTCGACATCCGGCTGCAGTGCGCCGACGTCCTTGGCGCGCTGGATGACCGCCTGCATGCCGGGCCGGATGCGGTCCTTCATGACGCAGAAGCGGTCCATGCTGTCGTGCAGTTCGAGGATCACCTCGCCGAAACCGCGATTGACCGCGATGTGGCGGCAGGAGTACTCGAACAGATCGACCAGGCCCTGCCAGGGATCCGGGTGGTGCAGTGCGACATCCACGGCTCCGCCCAGTTCGGTGACCATCTGGTCGAAGACCTCGGAGATGAGCTCCTGCTTGTTGGCGAAGCGGCGGTAGACCGTGCCGACGCCGACGCCTGCGCGCTCGGCCACGTCGTCGAGGGTGACCTCGAGTCCGCGATCGGCGAACAGCTCGCGGGCGGCCGCGATGATGCGCTGCTGATTGCGAGCGGCGTCCGCGCGCAGACGCCGAGGTGGTGGCGCGGTGGTGACGGGATTCACAGGCTAATCCTAACAGTAATCGGGATTATCCGGAGGCTATGTCTCCGTTTGGCATGGTAGCTTGATTCGGTAAACGGAGACGGGATCTCCGTTAATCCTAGGGGACGAGGAAAACACCATGACAACAGCTCTCGAGAAAGACGTGGCCGCCCCCACCGCGGCCGGGCGGCGTGGATCGCACGCCCTGCGCTGGTGGGTGCTGGCCGTACTGGGCGTCGCCCAGTTGATGGTCGTGCTGGACGCGACCGTCGTGAATATCGCGCTGCCGCACGCCCAGGCCGACCTCGGATTCTCCAATGGGGACCGACAGTGGGTCATCACCGGGTACGCGCTCGCCTTCGGCAGCCTGCTGCTGCTGGGCGGACGGCTCTCCGACCTCTTCGGTCGCCGCACCACCTTCATCGTCGGACTGATCGGCTTCGCGGCCGCCTCGGCCATCGGCGGCGCCGCCGGGAACTTCGAGATGCTCGTCGCCTCGCGCGTCGCGCAGGGTGTGTTCGCGGCACTGCTGGCGCCCGCCGCGCTGTCGCTGCTGACCGTGACCTTCACCGAACCTTCCGAGCGCGCAAAGGCTTTCGGCATTTTCGGTGCCATCGCGGGCGCCGGTGGCGCACTGGGTCTGCTGCTGGGCGGCGCGCTCACCGAGTGGGCCTCGTGGCGCTGGGTGATGTACGTGAACCTGGTGTTCGCGGCCATCGCGCTGGTCGGCGCGATCCTGCTGCTGGCCAAGCACACCGCCACCCAGCGGCCCAAGCTGGACCTGCCCGGCACGCTGGCGGTCAGCGCCGCGCTGTTCGGCATCGTGTACGGCTTCTCGCACGCCGAGTCCGACGGCTGGACCAACAACGTGACACTGTTCTTCCTGATCGGCGGCGTGGTGCTGCTCGGCGTGTTCGTGTGGCTGGAACAGCGGGTCGCGCATCCGCTGCTGCCGCTGCGCGTGGTGCTGAACAAGACCCGTGGCGCGTCCTACGTCACCGTGTTCACCATCGGCATCGGCATGTTCGCCATGTTCCTGTTCCTGACCTACTACATGCAGCAGCAGCTGGGGTACTCGCCGATCATCACCGGCGTGGCCTTCCTGCCGATGGTCGCGGGCATGATCGCGTCGTCCACCACGGTGCCGGCGCTGCTGATCCCGCGGGTCGGCCCGAAGGTGACCGTGGTGAGCGGATTCCTGCTTGCCACCCTGGGAATGGTGCTGCTGACCCGCATCGGCGTGGACACCGGCTACGCCTCCCACATCCTGCCGAGCCTGATCCTGATGGGTCTGGGTCTGGGTATGGCGATGTCCACCGCGTTCTCCGGCGCCACCTCGGGCATCGAGCACCAGGACGCGGGTGTGGCCTCGGCCATGGTGAACACCAGCCAGCAGGTGGGCGGCTCGATCGGTACCGCGCTGCTGAGCACGCTGGCCGCGACCGCGTTCAACAACTATGCGTCCGACCACGTTCCGCCGTCGCCGGCGGTGCTGGCGCAGGCCGCGGTGCACAGCTACACCACCACCTTCTGGTGGGCCGCCGCGATCTTCGTGGTCGGCGCGGTGGTCACCGGGGCGATCATGCCCAACAAGGTGCCGGTGCCCGCCGAGGGCGAACCCGTTCTCGTGCACTGAGTTCCGCCTCCCCCCTCGGACAACGGAGTCCGAAATGAAAGCGGCCCCACTCCTTTCGGAGTGGGGCCGCTTCTTTTCCGGCTTACCGCGCTTCAGCGGCAGTTGCTGGGCGGGGCCAGGCCCGCGAACCGGTCGGAGAGGTAGTTCATGGCGTTGATCGCGCCCGGGAAGATGGCGGTGCCGTGATCCGCGCCCGGGATGACGTCGAACTGGACCGGGGTGCCCGCGGCGCAGTAGCGGCCCGCCGTGTACTGGGCGAGATTCAGCGGTACCTGGTCGTTGCCGCCGTGCCATTCGTAGAGCGGCTGGTGGATGAGCTCGGGAATGATCTCGAGCGCGTTCTCGTGGAAGGTGGCGATCAGGGCCGGATCGTTCTCGGCGCCGGCGTGGAAGACCTCGCTGATGTGATGGTTCGCGCCGACCGAGATGATGTCGTCCACACAGGAATTGGCCATGCGGTCGCGCATCCAGAAACCGAACGGCGTGAGCGAATCGTCGAGCCGCATCTGGGCGGGGTACTCGCGTTCCATGCCCTCGGCCACGGCGAAACCGAGCCCGAACAGCGGCTGCGGCGAATCGCCCGCCTCGATGGCCAGCTTGCCGGGATTCACCGGGACGCCGCCCTCGGCGACACCGACGATGGGCAGTTCCGGGGCGTAGTCCGGGGCGATGGCGGCCGCGAAGCCGGTGGCCATCGCACCGCCGGAGTATCCGGCCAGACCGACCGGGGAATTGCCCAAACCGGCCGGGGCGAAACGTTTCACCGCGCGAATGCCGTCCAGGGTGATCTGCCCGCCCATGCGTGCCGCACCGTAGGCGCTGTCGGGGCCCAGATGGTCGGGTACCGCGATCGCCCAGCCCCGCGCCAGCAGCAGCGGGAAGGCGGCGGATTCCTTGAGGCTGCCGTCGAACAGGGCGTGCGACGGAGCGCATTGCATGCCCAGGGAATTCACGAACGGCTGGTACGACAGCAGCGGTCGCGGGCCGGGGCCGGGGGTGATGAGGGTGGTGACGGCCGGGATGGCGGCACCCGTGGAATTGGTGGAGCGGAAGAGGATCTGCCACACGGTCGCTCCGGCCCACGGGCTGGGGACCTGTCGGACATTCAGGACATCGCCGTTCTGCGCGCCGCCGAGATTCCCTGCGGCGTAGTAGAACCCGTCCGGGTCCGCGAAGGGGTATATCGCTCCGGCATGGGCCGCGGGCGCGGCGGCCACCACGGCCACCAGCGTTGTGGCGATGCCGACGCCTTGGACCAGCATCTTTCTGATCGACTGCAGCGCCGCCAACTTGGCTCCTCGAGGCCGATGGGACAACTCCGGGCAAGCGGCACTATCCTCGCAGTTCCGGGCTACTGTTCGGGCTCAGCAACACGCCGAACAGCAACTATTTAGCTAATTGGAGAAGGAGGGGTGGTGGCAGCGAAAGCCGCGCGGATCGACGCGGACGTGCTCGGTGTCATCGCCCTGGGCGGGGCCGTCGGCGCCGTCGCACGCTACGGCGTGAGCCGGTGGCTGCCGCAGCGCGGCGCGATTCCGTGGCAGACCTTGGCGGTCAACGTGATCGGATGCTTCCTCATCGGGGTACTCATGGTGTGCATCACCGAGATCTGGGTGGCGCACCGGCTGCTGCGGCCGTTTCTCGGCGTCGGCATCCTCGGCGGATTCACCACCATGTCCACCTATGCCACCGAAGTTCGTACACTGCTCGAATCGGGCCGAATCGGCTACGGGATCGGCTACCTCGGGGGGACGGTGGTGACAGGGCTGCTGTCGGTCGTGCTCGGCGTGAGTGCGACGCGATCGATATCCGGTACGGCACGACGAATGGGGGCAGGCGATGAGTGAGACTTCTCGGCACTGGGTTCCGGCGTCACGACTGACGGTGCTGCTCGGCGAGGACGACCTGTACCGGCATCGGCCCCGCTATCACGAGATCGTGCGGCGCGCCCGGGATGCCGGACTGGCCGGGGCCAGCGTGTGGCGCGGCATCGAGGGATACGGAGTGTCCTCCCATATTCACACCGCGCGCCTGCTCGATCTGGCCGAGCGGCTGCCGGTGCTGGTGATGATCATCGACGACACCGCGCGGCTGCGGGCGTTCGTGGAAAGCAATGCGGACCTGCTGGATTCGGTGACCGTGGCGCTCTCACCCGTCGAAGTCTTCGACGGGGTACGGCGGTGACGCCGTTGCTGGTGATCCTCGGCGCGGTCGTCGGAGCGCCGACCAGATATCTGGTGGATCGCGCTCTTGCCCATCGATTCGATAGTGTTCTCCCCCTGGGCACACTGGCGGTGAACGTGGGCGGTTCGGCGATACTCGGCGCGTTGATCGGTGCGGGAGCAAATCATTGGCTGCTCGCCACCGTGGGAACGGGATTCTGCGGTGCGCTGACCACGTTCAGTACGTTCGGATACGAAACGGTTCGATTGGCCGAGGAGGGCGCTTACAGCTATGCGGTGGCGAACGTCGTGATCGGCGTCGGCGCAAGCCTGTGCGCGGCCTACCTCGGTGCCTTCCTCGGGCAGTGGGTGTGGCCGTGATTCTCATGACCAGCCGGGCACAGGCGATTCGGAAGGGAGGTGCGAGCATGGCCCACGATCGAGCCGGGCGACCGGCGCGGGCCACGGACCTCGAAGATATCGCGCATTTGGTGACCTCCTACTACAGCCGGATTCCCGATCCGGCCGATCCGGCGCAGCTGGTGTCCTTCGGCACCTCCGGGCATCGCGGGTCCAGTCTGGACAATGCCTTCAACGAGGCGCACATCCTGGCCATCACCCAGGCGATCGTGGAATACCGTGCGTCGCGGGGGATTACCGGGCCGGTGTATCTGGCGCGGGATACGCACGCGCTGTCGGAGCCGGCCTGGACCACGGCGCTCGAGGTGCTGGCCGCCAATGACGTCACCGCCATCATCGATTCGCGGGACCGGTACACGCCTACACCGGCTTTGAGTCATGCGGTGCTGCGGCACAATCGGGGCGGGACGCGGCATCAGGCCGACGGCATCGTGGTGACGCCCTCGCACAATCCGCCGCGTGACGGCGGGTTCAAATACAATCCGCCGCACGGTGGTCCGGCCGACACCATCGCCACCGACGCGATCGCCACCCGGGCGAACGAACTGTTGCGTACCGGGCTCGCCGATGTGCGGCGCACCTCCCTCGCGCACGCGCTGGCGACCAATGTGGAGCGCTACGACTATCTGGATCGCTACATCTCGGACCTACCCAATGTGCTGAATCTGGACGCCATTCGGGGCGCCGGGATTCGGCTGGGCGCGGACCCCATGGGCGGGGCTTCCGTGGATTACTGGGAGGAGATCGGGCAGCGCTACGACCTCGAGCTCGAGGTGGTGAATCCGTTCGTCGACCCGACGTGGCGGTTCATGACGCTGGACGCGGACGGGCGGATCCGGATGGATCCGTCGTCGCGGTACGCCATGGCCTCGCTGGTGGCGATTCGCGATGATTACGACATTTCGACCGGCAACGACGCGGACGCGGACCGGCACGGGATCGTGACTCCCGATGCGGGACTGATGAATCCGAACCACTACCTGGCGGTGGCGATCGAGTACATGATCGCCAATCGGATGGGGTGGGATGCGCTGACCAAGATCGGCAAGACGGTGGTGACGTCCGGCATGATCGACCGCGTGGTTGGGGTCCTCGGACGCGACGTCTACGAGGTACCGGTCGGTTTCAAATGGTTCGTGCCCGGATTGTTCAGCGGCAGCCTGGCTTTCGGCGGCGAGGAATCCGCCGGGGCCTCATTCCTGCGCATGGACGGCACCGTCTGGACTACCGACAAGGACGGCATCCTGCTCGCCCTGCTGGCCGCGGAAATCACCGCCGTCACCGGGCAGAGCCCCTCCACCCGCTACGCCGAACTCGAAAAACGCTACGGCTCACCCGCCTACACCCGCATCGACGCCGCCGCCACCGCGGAACAGAAGGCCCGCCTCGCGGCGTTGACGCCGGACATGATCACCGCCACCGAAATCGCCGGCGAGCCCGTCACCGCCATCCAAACCCGCGCCCGCGGCAACGGCGCGGCCCTGGGCGGAGTCAAGGTCACCACCGAGAACGCCTGGTTCGCCGCGCGACCGTCGGGGACCGAGGACAAATACAAGATCTACGCCGAATCCTTCCAAGGGCCCGAACATCTGGCCCAGGTGCAGGCGGCAGCGGAAGAGATCGTCGGACAGGCCCTGTCCGGTACATCCGGTGAGTGATCGCCCGGTCCAGGGCGCGCTGCCACTCCGGCCTGGCCTCACCCCGTCATTCCGGCGTGCTTTCGGCCGGAATCCAACGCGGTGGGGCGATCCCGGCCAGACGCACGGGATGGATGCTCGCCATCGTGATCAGCCGGCGCCGGCACGGCATCGGGGCCCGCGCTGGGCTTACAGCAGTTGCTGCCGTTCGGCGTGGCGGGTCGAGCTCGTGGATTCGGCTCGATGGCAAGGGGATCGGTGCGGCTGCGGTGGGGCGGACGCCACGTGGAGCGGTGAATTGGATGTGTTGTGGTGAGTGAGCAGGTGGACGGCGGGGCTGGGAAGCACCGGCTGCCGGTGGAGATCTGGGTGCTGGTGGGGTCGGCGTTCACGATCGCTATCGGGTTCGGGTTGGTCGCGCCGGCTTTGCCGCAATTCGCGCGGAGTTTTCATGTCGGGGTGGCGGCGGCCTCGTTCATCGTGAGTGCGTTCGCGTTGATGCGGTTGATCTTCGCGCCCATGGCGGGGCGGTTGTTGCAGAAGCTGGGGGAGCGGCCGGTTTATCTGACCGGGCTGCTGATCGTGGCGGTGTCGACCGGTGCGTGCGCGTTCGCGCAAAGTTATTGGCAGCTGTTGGTATTGCGGTCGCTCGGTGGGATCGGGTCGACCATGTTCACGGTGTCCTCGCTGGGACTGGTGATTCGGATGTCGCCGCCCGCTGAACGGGGGCGGGTGTCGGGGGTGTATTCGACCAGCTTTCTGATCGGGTCCATCAGCGGGCCGCTGGTGGGTGGTGCTCTCTCATTCCTCGGGTTGCGCGCACCGTTCGTCATCTACTGCATCGCGCTGCTCATCGCCAGCCTGATCGTTTATGTGGCGCTGCGGAACTCGCCCCTGGCGTTGCCGGAAACCAGCACCGGGACACCCGCCATGACCTTCCGTGAAGGGATTGCGCAGCCTGCCTATCGAGCCGCGCTGTGGGCCAACTTCGGCAATGGCGCAGCCGTTTTCGGCGTTCGGATGGCGCTGGTGCCGTTGATCGTGGTCGAGGTGCTGAAGCAGGATGCCGCCCTCGCGGGCGTGGCCTTGACGGCCTTCGCACTGGGCAATGCTTCGGTGCTGTTCCTCGCCGGTCGCTGGTCGGACACGCTGGGGCGCAAGCCGTTCCTGATCGCGGGCACGCTCGTCTGTGCGGTGGGCACCGCCGGAATCGGCCTGTCGCCCACGCTGCCTTGGCTACTCGCAGCCTCCTGCGTCGCGGGCATCGGCTCCGGCATGTTCTCCCCAGCCCTGCAAGCGTCCGTGGCGGACATCATCGGCCCCGGCCGCCGCGGGGGCCCGGTGCTCGCGGGCTACCAAATGTCCGCCGACCTGGGCACCTTCCTGGGCCCCTACGCGATCGGCATGCTCGCCGACCGCGTCTCCTACGGCGTCGCTCTGGGCGTCACAGCGGTCCTGCTGGCCTCGGCCTCGGCGGTATGGCTGGTCGCCCCGGAAACCTTGCGGCGCAAGGAACCTGTCGCCGCCTGATCGATCACCAGTCGTCCCACGGATTCCCGTACTCGGGCAGAACGATGGCGGCGGCCGCCGGGTCGTCGAGTTCGTAGACGGCGTCAGCCTGGTCGCCGAGCACCGTGCGCAGAAGCGTGTCGAGCATTTCCAGATGTTGCTTGTGCAGCGCGTCGGTGGCTCTCAGCATGCGGTCGTGGCATTCGGAAACCGATTCCTCGATGCCTGCCTCCTCCAAGGCCTCCACGATCAGTCCCGCCGCCAGGTAATTGGAGAACGGCGTCTGGATGGCGTGGTACGAGCGGGCCGTGCTGCGCAGCAACATCAGCAGCGGGGCGTCCGGGAAGGGATCCTCCAGCATCAGGTTCACCTGGAACAACGCCTCCAACTCCACCAGGTAGGCGAGTCGCGTTTTGGAGCGGATGGCCGCGTCCTGCGACCATCGCGCGTACGCGGCTTCCGCTTCGTCCCCGGTCGCCCAGTTGAGCCGGGAGAGTTCTTGCACCGCATCCAAGTACGCGTGCATGAGTGCTTTACGGTCATAGCGGGCCGGGGCGATGTCGGTCATGGGGCGAGCATGTCGAATCCGATGTCGTCGGGCGAGTTGTTTTCGTGGGCCGGGGTGGGTGTTGCTCGGCCGGGCCTGTGGTGCAGAGTGTTGCGGGTGAGCAATCCGACTTCGAAGCACACGCCGCAGCCGGTTTCCAGCCGGACCACCTATGCGCTGGCCGGAGTGGCCCTGGTGGTGGTTGTCGCCATCGTGGGCGCGCTGTATCTGTGGAATCGGGGGGCCTCCACCTCGGACACGGTCCGCAACGACGGGTACGGGTCGGCGCACGATCCGGCGGTGACAGTGGCGCTGGATTCGGACGGGGCCATTGTGCTCGGGAAGCCGAATGTGGCGAAAACCGTTGAGATCTTCGAAGATCCGCTGTGCCCGGCGTGCGGGCATCTGGAGAAGATCTACGGCCAGGAGATCGCCCAGCAGGTGGATCTGGGCAAGATCGAGGTGCGATACCGCCTGGTGAACTTCCTGGACCGCAGCTCCAAGAGCAAGGACTACTCGACCCGCGCGGTCGCGGCCAACGAGTGCGTCGCCCAGGCGGGTGACGGCCCGGTCTACGCCAAGTTCCACACCCTGCTGTTCACCACCCAGCAGCCCTCCGAGGGCGGCCCGGACCATGACAACAAGGAACTGGCCGACATCGCCAAGCAGGCGGGTGCGGGCGACGATGTCGCCAAGTGCATCACCTCCGGCGAACGCGCCGACTCCGCCCGCGCCCACGCCGAAGCGGCGGCGAAGGGCCTCGAATCCACCCCGTCGGTACTCGTCGACGGCAAGAAGATCGACCACACCAACCCGAACTGGGTCCTCGACGCCGCCAAATAGGTTGCGTGCGGGCTCGATTCAGGCGGGCTTGATTCAGGAATCGAGTGCCGGGCGGCGGAGGCGGGTGGTGTAGTCGCCTGCCCGGCCGAGGGCATCGTCGGCGGCGTCCAGTTCGATGAGGGATTCCTCGAAAACCTCTGCGGCACCGGCGATGCAGTAGGCCGGGGAGGTGAGTGCGCCTGTGCCGGGGGTGTCGAGGAGCAGGCCGGAGTCCGGCAGGTCGCGGTAGGCGGCGCGCAGCTCGGACAGGTCGGCGCGTAGTTGTTGCAGTCGCTCTCGTAGAAGAAGTCGACGCTCGTCCAGCAATGCCGGGTCGCGTAGGTCCGCTACATGATCGCTCATGTCACCAGCATGCAGTGGCGCACGGGGATTCGGACTTTTTCGTGCGCCACTGCATGCTCGGCGGGCTGGGTGGGGTGCGGCCCATCGGGGGAACGGAAGTTGAGCCGCACCCCGGGGAGGGAGCCGGGCTGGGTGCTCGGCTCCGTGGTCGGGGAGGGGCTAGCGGGTGGCGGCTCGGGTGGGGGATTCGGGGATGTCGTTGTCGGGGGTGGTGCGCGAGAGTTGGGGGTGGATGAGGATGTGGTTCTCCATCGGATAGGCCAGGTCCGACGTGAAAGCGCGTGCCGGCGTGGGGGTTTCGGTGAGATCCGGGAGGATGCGCAGCGGTGCGGGGGAAAGGCGGGGTGGGGCGTCTATGTCCGTGTGGGGAAAGAGGTAGCGCGCGCCCTCGCGGACGGTTTCGTGTGGTTCACCGCTCGGGTCGATCCAGCGCATGCGGTCGGTGTCGGCGAGGTAGACGCGCCACGGGTGTTTTCCCTTGTCGGCCAAGGACTTCAGGCGGTGGTGATGGGTGCACAGGACTGCGCGGTAGGCCGTGCTCGGCTGCGGGACGGGCTGGCCGGGGAGGGAATCGAACTGGACCAGTGAGGTTTCCGCGGCCGGCATGGTGCAGCCGGGGAAGCGGCACAGGCCGTCGAGGGCGCGCACCTCGCGGGCGGGGGCGGCGGAAAAGGGGCGCACGGCGGTGATTTTCGTGGGTTTGACCCGGGGCTCGGTGGAGTCGGGGGTCGAGGTGAGGCGGCCACGGTCGACGCCGGGCGTGGGTTCGGAGTCATCGAGTGCCGTGGCGAGGTGCTCTCGAGCCTCTAGTGCGCGCTCCCAGGGAGCCTTGGCGACGGCGGGCCGGGCGGAGGCGATGGGGGCGCTCGATGCCTCGGGAATGTCCGATGCCTCCGATGTCTCCGCGGGTGATTCGGCCGTCTGTGTTGTTGCTGCCGTGGGTGTTTCTTGCGGGAAGTATTCCGGGATCACCTGGAACCGGGCATGTTCGGCCAGTGTTCGGGCGAGTGCGGCGTCGACCGGCCCGTATCCGGACAGGAAGGCCGGGTCGTCACGCAGGCCGAGCAGGGTTTCGGCGGAGACTCCGACCTGGATGAGCGGGCGGCGCGGGGTGGCGGGCGTCGCGGCCTTCGGGCAGTCGAGGTCCTTGCCGCACTCGCAGTGCACGCGGCCCGAGCCGTCGGCGAGCGCGATCAGGGCGTCGGCCCGGCGCTGCGCCATGCTGCGCGGATCGTCGTCGCAGACCTGCAGACTCATTTCGCGCAGCCGCATGGCCAGGGCCTGCGCGCCTGCGGCGGGCAGCAGCCCGTCGAAGACCGCCATCCCGTCTTGCACCGCGCGAATCCGAATGTCGCGGTCCTGCTCGCGTTCGGTCCGGCGCCGGGTTTCACCCTCGGGATCGAGCCGGGCCACCCAGCGCTGCGCGGTCTGCCGTAATCGAGCCGGATCCGAGCGTAATGCCGCGTCGATCAGCTTGGGCTCCAACACTTCTCGCACCTCGCGCGCGAGCCCGCGCAGACTGTCCGCGATCACCTGCACCCGGGACAGATCGATCCGCCCGGCCGCGAAGGCCAGCTTGGTCTGCGGTAGCGAGTCCAGCGCCAACCCGATATCGATCAGCGCCGTGGCCACCGCCTCGGACACGTGCACCGCCACCGCGACCTCCGCCGCGGCGAACTCCCCGGCACGCACCCCGCCCGCCCCCGGCGCGGCATTCCCGGCCCGATGCCGGCGATACACCTCCCGCACCGCCGTGATCTCCGCCGCCTGTGCGAACGCCGCCGCCCCGTGTGCCCGCCGCAGCGCGTCGATCAGCTCCTCTTCGCCCATCGCCTCCACCTCTCGGCTATCGAACATGCGTTCGAGACTACCTCGAGAAGATCGCAGCCACCAGCCTCTACGCAGGCGATTTGGTTTGTTCGACGCGTGTCGTGTAACTTCGTTCAAGCAAGCGGGGCAACGCCCAGCTGGCAAAGAAGTGAATACGGGGCTATGGCGCAGCTGGTAGCGCACCACACTGGCAGTGTGGGGGTCAGGGGTTCGAGTCCCCTTAGCTCCACTTCAAAAGACTGGCTCACACTCATCGAGTGTGAGCCGGTCTTTTTGGCTACTGGAAGGTCAACTGCGCGATCAGGTGCCGATGGTCGCGAATGAGCGGCAGCCGACGTTGGGCCCCGAGAGCCAGCGGACCGGACCAGCCGCGCCCCGGAATCATCCGAAGCTCTCGGTAGGACGCGACTCCCGGAATTCGTAGCGGCAGTGCGCGAGTTTGCGGCACGGTGAGGCCGAACGGCATGTGCGGAACCATGTAGTCCGATTTGCGTGATAGCCGCACGCCCTTCGCCGTGCGCTTGGTGAACCCGGGCGGCAGCACGTCGAAGATCAGGCTCGCACCCGGAAACCGTTGGGCCATATCGCCGATGAGAGAGAAGACCTCATCCGGCGACAGGTACATGAACAGCCCCTCGGCGGTGATCAGCACATCCGTGCCGTCGACCAGGTCGAACCAGGCGCGGTCCAGGGCCGACATGGCCACCGACCGCATCCGTGCTTCGGTCGGTAACAACTGCCGCCGCAGGTCGATCATCTCCGGCAGATCCACCGAGATCCAGTTCAGGTCCGGTGCGCCGAGTCGCCAGTAGGTCGTCTGGAGGCCCTCACCGAGCGCCACGACGGTGCCGCCGGGCGAATCCCGGTGAAAGCGCTGTATTTCCGCGTCGATGGTGCGGGCCCGCAGCACCTGGGTTCGGGCGGGGTGCCCGAAGGTCCGGAAGTCGAAATCGATTGCTTCACACAGCTCTTCGGCGAGAGGGTCACGAAAATCCGTATAGGATGCCGCGGATTCGACCGCCCGGGTCCACAGCGTCCACAGGGCCGTGACCGGAACCCCCTGCAACGCTGCCACGGAAATCTCGCTCACAGTTCGCGCAATCGCACGAGGGGAATCCGGCGCTCGGTGCGGGATTGATACTCCTGGTAGAACGGCCGGTCTGTGGTCAAGGCCGCCCAAAGCCGTTCGTACTCGGGTTCTTCGATGATCTCCGGCTGTGCTCGGAAGGAGGCGGACCGCACCTTGACCCGCACCTCGGCATTGGCGCCGGTGTCGGTGAGGTTCCAGTACCAGGCCGGATGCTGGGGCGCTCCGATGAAGGACGCCACCACGATGCGGTGCCCCGCCTCGTCCACCCAGAAGGGCAGCGCCACCTTGTGGGTCTTCCCGCTTCTGCGGCCGACCGTCTGCAACAGCAGATGCTCCATCCCCGAGCTGATCCAGACCTCTTCCATATCGGTGAATTCCATGCCCATGACATGTTTGCGCCCGAGCTCGATGAGTTTGGCTCGCTCGGGTTCGGTGAACGGGTTGTTGCGCTGATCGGTCAGGCTCACATCACACCTCCATTGACTTCGAGAATCGCCCCATCGGCGTAGGAAGGCGCGCCCAGCGCGACCGGCAGGTCGGCCAGCTGCCATACCGCCGATCCGTCGTGCCAGCGCACCTGTTCGGGCTCGAGGGCCAACCGCGCGTCGGGATAATCGCGCAGTAGCATGCCGATCGCGACCTCGAGTTCCATACGCGCGATCTGGATGCCCAGGCAGTAGCGCGCGCCGTAGCCGAAGGCCATGTGGGGCTTGGCATTTCGGGTGGGATCCACCCGCTCCGGATCGGCGTAGACGGTCGGATCCAAATTGGCCGCGCCGATGGACGGGACAACGAAGTCGCCGGGCATCATGTCCACGCCGCCCAGCGAGATGGGCTCACGAACCCGCCACGGCAGTCCCTCACCGCCGGCCAGGGCGATGGTGCGCAACAGCTCGTCGACCGCACCTGGGATCCGATCCGGATGTGCCCGCATTTCGGCGCGGAGGCCGGGGCTGAGCAGCAGCCGCAGGACGATCTTGCTCAGCATGTGCGCGGACGATTCGTAGCCGCCGACGATGAGGGCGAAGACGACGGTGACCAGTTCCCACTTCTCCAGGTCGTCGCCGTGCATCACCAGGTCGGAGACGAAATCGCCGGTGGGCGTGGTCCTCCGGGCCTTGATGAGCCCCAGTACGTACTTGCCGAGATCCTGCAGTGCGGTCTCGGCGCTGCGCGCGCCGGCGTCCGCCACCGAGGCATCGGCCAGCAGCGCGCTCACCCACTCCGCTACGTCCTGTTGATCGCCCTCGGCGATGCCGACCAGCTCCCCCAGCACATTCAGTGAGTAGGGTTTGGCGACAACGGATACGTAGTCGCCCTGTTCCGTCGCGGCCAGTTCCGCGAGCCGCCGGGTCATGATCGCCGCGGCGGCGGTGCGCAACGTGGCCATCCGCGCCGGGGTCAGTTCCCGGCCGATGACCCGCCGCAGTTTGGTGTGGATGCTGTCGTCGAGGCTGCCGATACCGCCCTGGAGCAGCAGGCCGGCGGTGAGCCGCGGTGCGGACTCCTGCGACATGCCGGTGCGGCTGAATGCCTTCTGAGAGTAGACGGTTCGTACGTCTTCGTATCCGGTGACCAGCCATGCCGCGTCACCGTAGGGGTATTGCACCCGCGCGATGCCGCCCGATCTCCGGACCTCGTCCATGACCGGATCCAGGTGCAACGATCTCCTCGTCTCCGAGGGATACCGATGTACGGGACATTGCGTTATGTCCATTGTGCCCTCCCCATCGACGCGTGCGTTCGAATACGCCACTGCGCCAACCTTTCTCAATATTCACCGTGTTGAATTGATACATTCCGACAGGGCGGCGGCGAGATCCTCGACGGCTGCCTCGGCGACGCCGATGGGCATGCTGTGAAAGACGTGCCACAGCCCGCGGAATTCGCGATGCCGCAGGGGCACACCGAATTCCGCCGCGTGCGCGGCGAAGCGGCGGGCGTCCCCGCTCAGCAGGTCGTCACCGGCCGAATGCATGACGATCGGGGCAATCCCGGCGATATCGCGGTAGAGCGGCGAGCGATCTCGCCGTTCGGACTCCGGGACACCCGGCAGATAAGCGTCGATCAGCCCGGCCAGCAACGACGGAGTCAATACCGCGTCTCTGTTCGTAATGCCCTGGAAGGCAGAGGAATTCGAAGTCAGGTCCAGCATCGGGCAGATGAGTCCCAGCATGGCGGGCTGCGGCAAGGGATCACCGCGCAGCTGCAGGGCGAGGTCCAGCGCCAGTCCTCCTCCGGCCGAATCACCCACGACCGCAATGCGATCAGCGGGTATTCCAGCATCGACGAGCGCCCGATACGCGGCCACGGTGTCCTCGATCGCCGCCGGATAGGGGTGTTCGGGAGCCAGGCGGTAATCCAGGACGTGCACCGTGGTGTCCATGGCGGCGGCCAGCGCACCGGCGAGGGTGCGGGCCATGCGCGGAGTGCCGAGAGCGTACCCGCCACCGTGCAGATAGAGCACGGCGGCGTCGGGAGGAGCCGCGCGGGGCTTCAGGACTTCGACGGGTAGGCCGCCGAGCCGACCGGTTCGCACGGCGACACCGCGCGGGGCACGAGCGTAGGTCGTGCCCGCGTCGATCCGGGCACGGACCGTGGGCCAGTCCGGGGCCGGGCCGAACCACCAGCGGCTCACCACGCGGGTGAGGAAGCGCCAGAGCAGCGTGTCCACAGTGTCATTTCCGTTCCGCCGGGCACGGCATCAGGTGGTAGTCGAGTGGGTTCGGGACGCTGCGGATCAGCTTCTCGTAGCGGTGCGGGCTCCATGGCCACACTTCCGGCACGCCGTCCGCGCCCAGATACCAGCTGCGGCAGCCGCTTGCCAATGCCGTGTTCGGCGCGGCCTCGCGCATGCGGGCGTTATAGCGGTCGGTGGCCTCCCGGGTCGGCGCGACGGTCTCGAATTCGCCTGCGCGCCAGCGTCGCAACCAGCCGACAATGCGGACCGTCTGCGCCTCGGCGATCGCGGTCAGCGGATGGTTGGCGACCGGGCTGTGTGGGCCGATGAGCATGAACAGGTTGGGGAACTCCGGGATCATGACGCTTTCGTGGGCGCGCGGGCCGTTCGCCCACGCCTGGTCCAGGGTGTGGCCGCCGAGGCCGGTGATCGCCATCGGTCGCATGTACGCGTGCGAGTCGAACCCGGTGGCCAGCACGAGGACATCGAGTTCACGCAGCCGCCCGTCGACCGTGACCACGCCGCGCTTCTCGACGCGGTCGATGCCGTCGGTCACCACGGTGACGTCGGGACGCTGAACGGCCCGGTAGAAGCTGTCCGACACCACCATGCGCTTGCACATGGCCGGGTAGTCCGGTGTCAGCTTGCGGCGTAGCTCGGGATCCCGGACCGACCGCAGATGTTGTTCCACCACCCACTGGATGAACCGGCGCATCCGGCCCGGATGCACCAGACCCTGCGAGGCGGCGGCGAAGGCGGCGCGAAAGAACCAGTAGGACGCCACGCCGAGCACCGGCGCCCGCCGATACAGCGCCTTCGACAGCGGCGTGTATTTCCGATTGACGGTCGGCAGAATCCACTGCGGAGTTCGCTGGAACACAACGACTTCGGCTGCGTTGCCCGCCAGCGCACCGACCAGCTGCGTGCCGGTGGATCCGGTGCCGATCACGCCGACCCGCGCGCCGGTCAGCTCGATATCGTGCCGCCAGCGCGCCGAATGCATGACGTCGCCGCCGAATTCGTCCAGGCCGGCGATATCGGGCCAACTCGGGTGATGCAGAAAACCCGTCGCGCACAGCACGAAGTCGAAATCCTCGGCCGTCTCGTCCGAGGCGCTGACCTGCCAGCGCGCTCTGTCGAACGTAGCGGCGGTCACCTCCACACCGAAACGCGTCCATCGGTGCAGCCCCTGCGCGCGGGCCACCCCGAGGAGATACCGCTGGATGTCCGGGCCCGACGAATACAGGTGCCGCCATTGCGTATTCGGGGCGAAGGTCAACTGGTAATACCGCGACGGCACATCGCAGACCAGCCCGGGATAGGTGTTGTCCCGCCAGGTGCCGCCGAAGTCATCAGCCTTCTCATAAATGACGAAGTCGGTGAATCCGGCCCGCTGCAGCGCAACTCCCATGCAGATGCCGGAGATTCCGGCGCCGATGATGGCGATCCGTGGAGTTCTCATCCGATGGCCATCGCTCACTGGGCCTGCGCTGTCGCGGAGATCTCGGCGGCGAAGGCGGCCGGGTCCACGGCCCGGCGCGTGTTCGAGATGCCGGACGCGACGGAGACGCCCAGCGGGCCGCTCCGGTCGTACAGGGTGGCCGCGCCGATCGCGATGCCACCCGCGGTGATCCGTTCCTGGGCCTGCAAGCCCACCTCGGAGCTCTCGGGCAGGCGTGAAAGCGTAAGTGTCACATCACAATTGATGTAACCGATGCCCGCGCTTCCCCAATTGCAGAGCATGCTGGTGGTATCGGCGGCATAGGCGGCCATCTGGAGCGGCGAGTTGGACTCACCCTCGACCATCGGGGCTACGTCGTGCCACACGGACTTGCGATCGCCGTTCAGACCCGCCGCGAAATCACCGGTCCAGTCCTGCTCGCCGAATTTGAACTGGATCGGATTCCATTCGGCGCTCGGCGGCGGCGCCGCGAACTGCCGGTCCGGCTGCCAGACCTGTCCCGGCGATTGCTCCCCTGCGGCCAGGTACATCAGGGTCGCACGCACTCGGACCTCACCGGCCTGCTCGAGCGCGACATCGACGACACGCACCCGCCTGCCGTCGCGAACCACCGCGCTGCGAAACCGGATCGGTTCGTAGACCACCGGTCGGAACAGATCGACCGTGAACCGCGCCGGCACGAACAGCGTTCCGGGATCGTGTGTTTCGGCCTCCCGCGCCAGGAGCCCGCAGACCGCCGTCCCGGCCACCTGCGACGGCGCCCATGGGCTGACCGCCCATTCGGTCGCGACATACTGTCCGCCGACGTTTTCGAAGAAGGCAGCCACTACGCCATACCCCTGTCGATCTCGAATTGCACTGAGTTGGACATGTTTCAGCCGGTCGCTACCGCGGAACTCTCGGCGCCGTACCGAGAAATGCCGGGGCGCAAGGGATCCGATTCCATCCGGGTCGCTGGATGTCGCCGCCCGGCGGCAGCGCCGGGGTGCCCTCCGGCGCGGGGCCGACGATGACATGAGCATTGGTGCCGATGGCGCCGAACGAACTCACCCCGGCGAGCGGGCCCGCCTCTTCGAGCGACCACGGGACTTCGTGCCCGGAGAACCGAATATCGCTGCCCTCCAAATCGATTCGCGGGTTCAGCGTCTGGAAGTGCGCCAGCGGCGGCACCGTCCGTTCGCGAACACACAGCAGCGCCTTGATCAGCCCGGCCACTCCGGCGGCGGCCTCGAGATGGCCGAGGTTGGCCTTCACCGCGCCCACATGCAATGGCTTGCCGCCGTTTCGGGTACCCAGCGCGGCGACAATGGCGCTCGCCTCGATGGGGTCGCCGAGGGAGGTGCCGGTGCCGTGCGCTTCCAGCAGTCCGATCTCCTCGGGCTTGCATCCGGCGTCGGCGAGCGCCGCCTCGATCACCCGGCGCTGAGCCTCGGCGTTCGGTGCGGTGAAACCCGAGGAGCGTGCGTCCTGGTTGACCGCGCTGCCGTGAATGACACCCAGCACCCGATCGTTGTCGCGGACGGCGTCGGCCAGCCGCTTCAGTACGAGCAAGGCGCCGCCCTCGCCCCGGACATAGCCGTTGGCCCGCGCGTCGAAGGCCTTGCACAAGCCGTCGGGGGCCATGGCGCCGGTCTGCTGGATGACCGCGGTGGAGCGCGGCGACAGCATCAGGCTCACACCGCCCGCGAGCGCGAGGTCGGATTCACCGCGTCGCAGCGCGGCCACCGCGTGGTGGACGGCCACCAGCGAGGAGGAGCACGCGGTGTCGAAACCGGCCGCGCCGCCGCTGAATCCGAAGTGATAGGCGATGCGGCCCGCGGCGAAACCACCGCCGATGGCCAGCGCCCAGTGCGGATCGACATGTTCGGGTTCCCAGGCCGCGTAGTCCTGACGTCCGGCAATGCCCACGTAGGTGCCTACCGATTCCGGAAGCTCCCCGTTCGGGTCCATCCCGGCGTGCGCCAGCGCCTCCCAGGCCACCTCCAGCATCAGTCGATGCTGGGGGTCCATGGCCTGGGCCGCCTTGGGGGCGAAGCCGAAGAAGCCGGGGTCGAAGGAGAGCGGGTCGGTGACGAAACTGCCCCGCGTCGGCAGGTAGTCCCATTCGTCCTCGAAGGGCCAGCGCCGGTGCCTGGGCATATCGGTGATCAGGCTGCGCCCTGCGCGCAGTGCCGTCCAGTAGGCATCCAGATCCTCGATGCCGTCGGCGAAGCGCAGGCCCGCCCCGATGACCGCGATGGGCCCGCCGACCGGGGTCGACGGCGACTGCTCGCGTAGCTCCTTGATCGTCGCGGTGGCGCGGCGCAGCGCCGCGCGCAGGGCCGCCGTCGAATCCGGATCGTCCATGGAAGTGTCTCCTGATGTCATGTCAGCCGACGGTCACGGGGACCGTGGGCAGTGTGTCGGTGAGTCGTTCGCCGATCGCGCCCGCCAGCGTCTCGGCGGTGCCGTAGGTCCACAGCAGGGTGGGCGAAAGCCGCAGTCCGAACGCGGATTCCAGGCGGTTGCGCAATTCCAGACTCATGAGGGAATCGAGCCCGAGCGCTTTGAACGGCGTGCGGGAATCGAGCTCGGCCGGTTGCATGCGCAATACGCGCGCGGCCACTTCGGTGATCTTGTCCCGGACCAGGACGTGCCGACCGGCGGCGGTGCAATCCGCCAGCGCCGCATGGAATTCGACCGCCCCCGCCCCCGCCGACACGAGCACGCTCCGCTGCCGCAGCAGCTGCCAGCTCGGTTGGGCGGCGGCGTCGGGATACGCGTCGAACCACAGTCGTGGGTCGAAGGCCATATACCCGGCCACGGCTCGGTCCTGGGCGAGGAAGCCGGCCATGGCGTGCCACGCCTCGCCGGTGGTGTGGCTGGTGATTCCGCGTTCGATGAGCCGAGCACGCCGATCATCCTGTGCCGCGGCCAGTCCCACGTCGGCGAAGTACCCCCATTGGATGCTCAACCCGGGCCGCCCCGCGTGCCGACGCGCCGACGCGAGCGCGTCGAGATAGGCGTTGGCCGCTACGTACGCGGCCTGTCCGGAGCTGCCGATCAAGGCGGCGGCCGAGGAGAACAGGACGAACAGGTCCAGGGGATCGTCGGCGGTGAGCGTGTCCAGGTGCCGGGCGCCATCGATCTTGGGCCGAAGCACGCGCTCCAACCGGTCCGCCTCGAGCCCCAGGATGGTGGCGTCGTCGAGGATGCCGGCGGCGTGGAAAACCCCGCGCAGCGGCGGAAGTTGCGTGCGGATCGCGTCCAGTGCCGAGGCGAGCTCGGCCGCGTCCGCCACATCGGCCCGATAGCTGTGCAGCCCGGCCGCTTCCACCGCGTCCGGTGCGTTCCTGCCGATCAACGCCACCGCGCCCGCACCATTGGCGAGCAGGTGGTCGGCCAGACTGCGGCCCAGCGCGCCGTGACCGCCGGTGATGACATAGGTGCCGTGTGCGCGGAAACGCCTCTCCGGCAGGGGATCCGGAGCGATGTCGGTGACCCGGCTCGGCCCGGTGAGCACGAGCGCGCCCCGGCTCTCCTGCTCGATCCCTGCGAAAGCTGCCAGCAGGGCCGCTGCCCCGGTGAATTCACCGACGGTGATGGCCCCCGGGGCTGCGGCCCGCACACCGACCCGCTGCCACGCCTCCCGCAGTGCGGCGGCGAACCGTTCGGGACGACGAACCATCAGTCCGGGGACATCGACTGCCGCGAGGGTGATCCCGTTCGCTAACTGCCGCAACCCGATCCGACGATCGATCCGGATATCCGATGCACCGACCGCGAGATAGCGCCCGTCCTCGGCCAGCACCCGCAGGCCGAGCTCGTCGGTCGACCCGGTCAGCGGATCGAGCACCACGTCGACCCCACGGCCGCCGGTCACCGCCCGAACCGCGTCCGCCCACTCCGGCGTCCGGGAATCGAAGACATCCTCGAGGCCGAGGTCGCGACGCAGCTCGTCCCGGCCCGCAGCGGTGGCGGTGGTGGCGATGATCCGCGCCCCGAGTTCGCGGGCGACGCGGAGTGCGGCTCGTCCCGATACCGTTGCGGCGGAGTGGATCAGCACCGTCTCGCCCGGCTCCAATCGAGCGAGGGCGGTGAACGCGTACCAGGCGGTGGTGATCGCCATGGGCAAGGCAGCGGCGAGCTCGGCCGACATGGCGTCCGGAATCGGTTGCGTGTGATCGGCCCGCACGGTCAGATGCGTTGCCAGGGAACCGAACCCACAGGCCACCACCCGGTCGCCGACGGCGCGATCGGTGACCCCGGGACCGACCGCGCGGATGACACCCGCGCACGCGAGGCCCAGTGGATTCCGGTCTGCGGCGTCGCCGGGAGACGTCCCCGCCGCCAGTAGCGCGTCGCGGTTGTCCACCGCCGCCGCCTCGATGTCGATCACCACCTCGCCCGACTCGGGTGAACGCACCTCGAACGGCCGCGGGTGCGTTTGGGCTCCGATCCGTCCGGCAGCGCCGACGAGCTGGAACGTACGCGTCGTGGCATGCCAAGGACGCACTGTCGCAGTGTTTTCCGGCTGCTCGCCCTGTTCCAGACGGCCCACGTACCGCGCGGCTCCGGTGCGCAGCACGATCTGGTCCTCGCCGGTTCGCGCCAGGAGTTCGGCGGCGCACTCATCGAACCGCCGGTGCGGTGCGGCGAGATCGGGCGCACCGAGATCGATGATCTCGGTGGACAATTCGGGGTGCTCGCGGCGCAGAACCCGAGCGAATCCCCAGTACAACGCGCCACCTGGGTCGGGGCACTCGGCGGGGTCGATCGCCTGGGCCGCCGTGGTCACCACCACCAGCCGTGGTGTGGCGGCGGATGATCGGACGCATGCGGTGACAAGGTCGCGGAGTTCGAGCAGCCCTCGGCGCTGGAGGTCCAAGCCCGCGTCGGCCGGGGGCGCGAGGTGCACTATCGTGTCGGCCTGCTCGACGCCGACGGTGGCCCCGCCGCGGCGCAGCGCCGCGGTCAGCTCGGCGACGGCGTCTCCGGACCCGGTGACGGCGAAAGTTCCTGCGGGCCTGCCCGTTTCCACCCGGGTGGCCGCCTGCCAGAGGAAGGACAGTTCACGGTCGTGCGTCCCGGTCTCGGCGCGCACGTCCTCGATCGCGAGCAGTTCGAGGCCCAGGATGCGGGCCAGCGGCGCACGCTCAGCGTCGAAGACGTGAATATCGGCCGTGGTATCGGAGCGCCGGACGGCATAGGCCCAGGCGGTGTCGAGGTGTCCGGCGGGTCGGCCGTCCAGCAGCAGTTCATCGATGCCGCCGGGCAGCATGGTGTGCTCGCCCTCGAACAGCGCCAGCGCCGTCTGCATGGCGCAGTCCACGAGCGTGGCGTGCAACTCGCCCGGATGCGACGTGGCGCGAGCGCTCTCGCTGAGCACGATCCTGCCCAGCGCGAACTCACCCGCTTCGTCGCGCCCGCGCCGGAGCTCGCACAGCCCTTGGAAATTCGGCCCCAGGTCCACCCCGCGCCGGGCGCAGGTGGCGTAGAACTCGGCCACCGGCAGCTCGTCGCCGGGCAAGGGTTCGCCGGGTAGGGACGGGAACGGTCGCGGCGCGGCGGGGCTGTCGGGGGTCCGCAGCGCACGTCCGCGCGCATGCACCGTCCACGTCTCGGCATCCGTGTCCAGCGCCGCGATCTCGAAGCTCGCCCCGGCCGCGAAGTCCTGCCGCAGCGTGATTTCGACCCGGGACGGCATCGCGCCCAGGGTGAGCATTTCCACGAACCGCAACCCCGACAACGACACCGTGTCCGCACCGAATCGGGTGCGCGCCACCGCGAGCGCCAGCACGGCCCAGAACGCGCCGGGAACCACCACCGCGTCGCCGACCACATGATCGGCCAGCCAGGGGATCCCCGCCGGGTCGACCGGTAGCGTCGCGTGCCAGGTCCCGGCTTCGACAGTGCTGGGGTACACGGGGATTCGATGCGTTCCTACCGCCGGTTCGAGCCGCGCCGGACCGGCGTCGGGGATCCAATGCGATTGCGGCAGCAGCGGATACCTCGGCAGCGCCTGCGTCGTCGAGCCGACCGCCGCGAAGGGGCGCAGCCCGGCGACGAAGGCGCGCGCCAGACTGCGCGGCCACTCGATGCCGGGATCACAGTCCCGATAGAAGGACGGCAGCACCCGCGGCGCGTCGGCGCGCTCGGCGGCCAGCTGTTCCACCGCCGGCAACAGCACCGGATGCGGGCCGATCTCGACCACATGGGTGACGCCGGTATCGAACAGCGCGTTCATCGCGTCGGCGAAAAGTACCGGGTTGCAAAGATTTTCCACCCAATAGTCGCCGATGAGGTCTTCCGGTCCGACGGTGCCCACCCGGACCGTCGAGAACATCTCCCGCTCGCCCGGAAGGGGCGCGACACCGGCCAGCTCGGCCTGCAAGGGAATTCGTACGGCCGCCATCCCGGGGCTGTGGGAGGCGTAGTCCACATTGACCATTCGGCAGAAGACGCCGTCGGCCCCGAGGATCTCGCTCAGCGCCTCGATGGCGTCGGCGTCACCGGAGAGCACGCACGAGGTCGGGCCGTTGTGCACGGCCAGCGCCACCAGATCCTCGAATCCCGCGATGGCGGCGGGAATCTCGGCGACCGGCAGCTCGACGGCCAGCATGCGTCCGGTCCCCGCGACCGACCGCAGCAGGGCACTGCGCCGAGCCACGATGAGCGCGGCGTCGTCCACGCTGAGCAGACCGGCCACCGTGGCCGCGGCGATTTCGCCCTGGCTGTGTCCGACGACGACGTCGGGCACGATGCCCGCCCGCCGCCAGCAGGCCGCGATGCCCAGGGACAAGGCCCACAACACCGGCTGTACCTGATCCACCCGCTCGAGCCAGCCCGGGCCCGCGGCGCCCGACAGCACCGCGACCGGATCCCAGTCGACGTGGGGTCGCAGCGCGCCGGCGCACGTGTCCACGGCCGCGGTGAACTCCGCGTCCCGGCCGTAGAGCGCGGCGCTCAGGCCGTGCCATTGCCCGCCCTGGCCGGGGAAAACGAAAGCGGTACGGCCGATGTCGCGGGCCCGCCCAGACAGCGTGGACGGCGATTCGGCGGCCGGGTCGTCGGCGTGCGCGCGCAGTGCCGCCGCCAGTTCGTCCGGGGCGGTGCTCAGCACCGCCGCCCGCAGTGGTTGCGCGGGCGCGCGCAGGCTCAGCGCGGCGACGATCGGGGCCACGCGGTCGGGTTCGGCGTCGAGCAGATCCGCGAGATCGCGGCACCGCTGCCGCAGTGCGGTCGCGGTATGCGCCGACACCGGAAGGAATCCCGCGACCTCGGTGCTCGGTGCCGTCTCCGGTGCGACGCGGGGCGCGCGACGCAACACCACGTGCGCGTTGGTGCCGCCCCAGCCGAACGAGTTCACGCCGATGCGGACGTCATCACCGTCCGGGAGCACGCTGTGCTCCCGCACGACTCGCACATTCAGTTCGTCGAAGTCGATATCGGGACTGAGCTCTCCGGAGTGCAGGCTCGGCGGCACCACACCGTGCTCGAGGCACAGCACGGCCTTCACCAGTCCGGCGATACCCGCCGCGGCCTCCAGGTGACCGATATTGGTCTTCACCGAACCGATCAGCAGCGGACCACTCGCGGCGGCGCGCCCGGCTCCGAGGATCTCACCGAGCGCCCGCGCCTCGATGGGATCGCCTCGGCGCGTTCCGGTTCCGTGTGCCTCGACATAGGCGAGTGTGTCGATGTCCAGGGCTCGCGTCGGGTAGGCCCGCCGCAGCAGATCCCGCTGGCCCTCGGAGGAGGGTGTCACCAGGCTCTCGCCGCCGCCGTCATTGTTCACGACGGTTTCCGTGATGACCGCCCGCACCCGGTCGCCGTCGCGCAGGGCCGCCCGCAACGGCTTGAGATAGATCGCGATCACGCCCTCGCCACGGACGAATCCGTTCGCGCCGACCCCGAACGCCGCGCACCGCCCGTCCTCCGACAGCCCGCCGAAATACGTGAGCCCTACCGAAACATCCGGTGCCAGCATCAGATTCGCGCCGCCGACCAGGGCCGCGTCGATGTCCCCGGACCGGATGGCCCGGACCGCCAGGTCCAATCCGACCAGGGCCGAGGAACAACCCGTCTCGACGGTCATGCTCGGTCCGGTCAACCCGAGGGTGTAGGAGACCCGCGAGGCGATGACATCGAGCGCATTGCCGACCGAACTGTGCTGGCTGGCGCCGAGGCCGCGGTGCTTGCGCAGAATCTCGTAGTCGTGCCACGAGGCGCCGATATAGACGCCGGTGCGGGAGCCACGGAGGTCATCCGGGCGCGCACGGCCGTCTTCCACCGCGCGCCAGGCCATTTCGAGCATCAGACGCTGCTGCGGATCGATATCGGCGGCTTCGCGTGGCGACACGGCGAAGAACGCCGCGTCGAATTCCGCGACGCCGTCGATGAACCCGCCGACGGCCTGAATCCTGCGCTCTCGGTCCAGCGGGGCGTCGGTGTCCCAGCGTTGTTCGGGCACCGGGCGAATGGCGTCGCCGCCGGTGTTCAGCAGCTCCCACAGCGCCTCGATATCCGCCGCGCCCGGAAATCGGCCCGCCATGCCGACGATCGCGACGGGCTCCACCCCCGCGGTGGTCATCCGACGCTCCCGACCGACTCCGCCGTAACGACCGCGGTGTCGCGCAGTCGGTCCGTCGCCTCGGTGAGGCGGGCAATGAGGTCGGTGGGCAAGGGTTCTCGGTCATAGATGGCCGAGAGGCGATCGAGGAGCTGTTCGACCTCGACGACGATCGGGGCGGCCAGGTCGGCGGGCCTCGGGATAATCTGTTCGAGCACGTGGCCGGCCAGCAGCCGGACCGTCGGATGCTTGTAGATCACGGCATTGCCCACCCGCACGCCGGTCATCGCCCGCAACCGCGCACCGAGTTCGATCGAACCCAGGGAGTCGAGACCCATCTCGGCGAACTGCCGATCCGATTGCACCACATCGGGTGTGGCGTGCCCCAGCACCATCGAGACCGGCGCTTTGAGCAGTTCGGTCATGGCGGAGAGCCGCTCCGCCGGACCGAGCGCCGCCATCCGAGCCGTCAGCGCGGCTGGGTCGTCGGCCTTCGCCGCGGCTCGGCCCCCGGCGTGCGGCAGCGCCCGGAACAATGGCGCGGGTTCGCCGGTCGACCCGTCGGCCACCCTCGCGATGTCCAATCCGACCGGAAGCGCGTAGGGCACCCCGGCGCGCAGTGCGGCATCGAAGAATTCGACGGCCTCCGCGGATGTGATCGGGGTCAGCCCCAAGCGGCCGAAGCGGGCGCGGTCCGCGTCGTCGAGTTCGTCGAGACTGGAGGTGTCTCCCCACCAGCCCCAGGCCAGTGCGGTCGCGGGCAGTCCGCGCCGCTGCCGGTACCCGGCCAGACCGTCGAGGAAGACATTGGCGGCGCTGTAGTTGGCTTGACCTGGCCAGCCGAATACCCCTGCCGCAGAGGAGAACAGCACGAACATCGACAGGTCCAGGTGCACGGTGAGTTCGTGCAGGTGCCACGCGCCGACGGCCTTCGCGGCCAGCGCGGTATCGAGCTGGTCGGCGGTGAGCGCGGTGAAGGTCGCGTCGGCGAGCGCCGCGGCGAGATGGACGACCGCGCCGACCGGATGCGCGTCCGGTACCCGGGCCAGCACGGCGGCCAGCGCGTCGCGATCGCTCACATCGCACGCGGCAACGGTCGTCTGTGTGCCCATCGCGGCCAATTCCGCTGTCAGTTCCGCGATTCCGGCCGCTCCCGCACCGCTGCGGCTGGTGATCAGCAGATGCTTCGCGCCGTAGCCGCGGACCAGGTGCCTGGCGATGATCGCACCGATCGCACCGGTGCCACCGGTGATCAGCACGGTGCGGTTCGGATCGAAGGCGGGCGGCGCGGCGGCCGCCTCGGGCGGGGGCGCGACATCGGCCCCTGAGCGAAGGCGGCGGCCGAGGAATTCGCCACGGCGCATCGCCAATTCGGGCTCCTCGAGGCGCAGGGCGGTCGCGATCTCGTCGAGGCTGATATCGTCCGCGTCGAGATCGATTTGCACGATGCGGTCCGGATGTTCGGACTGCGCGGTGCGCACCAGCGCCCACGCGCTGGCGTCCACCAGCGCGGAGACACCCGCGTCGGTCTCGGCCGAATGCACACCGCGGGCGAGGATGACAAGCTTGCTCTCGGCGAATCGTGGCTCGGCCAGCCATGTTTGGATCGTCTTCAGCATCCCGGCGAGTTCGGCGCGCAGCGCCTGCGGCGGCTGCGCATCGGATCGCGTGTCCCCGGAGACCAGCCGCGACCACACCACCACGGGCGGCACGGCGTCTTCGTGATGCACCGCGGCATAGAGGGATTCGAGGTCACGGTGCGTGCCGACCGCCCCTCGCACACCGAGCGGCCCAGCGCCGACAATCGCCCATCCACCCCGGCTGTCGGAGTAGCGTCCGCGCCACGCCTGGAGGGGCAGCCATTCGACGCCGAAGAACGCGGGGCGCGAGCCGTCGACCGCAGCCTCGTTCCCCAGGTCGGGGCCGGCGTCGGAGACGACCGTATGTCGATACCGGCGACGTTGGAAAGCATAGGTGGGCAGTTCGATCGGCCGCTCGGAGCCGACCGGGTAGATCGTCGGCCACGCCGGGGACACACCGCCGACATGCCCCTCGCCGATGGCGGTCAACACCCGGCGGATACCGGCGTCGTCGCGCCGGAGCGAGCTGAGAATCAGGCAGGAATCTGCCGCGTCGCCCAGCGATTCGTGCATGGCGGCGGCCAGGACCGGGTGCACGCTCAACTCGATGAGAGCGTCGCAGCCCGCCGCGTGGACGCTGCGGCAGCCATCGTCGAAATTCACCGGCTCGCGCATGTTCCGGAACCAATAGTCCGGACCCAGTTCCTCGCCCGCCAGCACGCCGCCGACAACCGTGGAGACGAAGGTGACGTCGGTGGCGCGCGCCGTGACCGGGGCGACCGCGGCGGAAAAGCGTTCGCGCAGCACATCCACGTGTTCGGTGTGCCCGGCGGCCTCGGCCGCGAGCCGACGCGCCCGCACGCCTTCCCGCTCGCACGCGGCGAGCATTCGCTCCACCGCCGCCACCCCGCCCGCGACGGTAGTGGCCGACGGCGAGTTGACGGCCGCGATATGCAAATCCGCGATGCCGGACATCAGTTCACGCACCCGTGCGGCGGAGGCATTGACCGCCGCCATCCCGCCGGTCCCCTTCAGCTCGACCAGGAGCTTGCTGCGCGAGACCACGATCCTGACGGCGTCGGACAGGGTCAGCGCACCCGCGACATACGCGGCCGCTATCTCGCCCTGCGAGTGCCCGATCACCGCGGCGGGCACGATTCCGAACGACTTCCACAGTGCCGCAAGGGAAACCATTGCCGCGAAGAGGGCGGGCTGCACGACGTCGGGACGTTCGACCGAGGGCGCGCTCGGCGCTTCGTTCAGCACGTCGATCAACGACCAGTCGACGAATTCGGCCAGAGCCGCATCGCATTCGGCGATGGACGCCGCGAAAACCGGGGATTCGGACAGCAATTGCGCGGCCATACCCGTGAATTGCGGGCCGTGGCCGGGGAAGACGAACGCCACCCGGCGGGGCACGGCGCGGCCCCGAGGCGGCCCCGCCGGATTGCCCGCGGCCACGGCCGTCAGCCCGGCCAGCAATTCGACCCGATTGCGCCCCAGCACCACCGCACGGTGGTCGAAGGTCGACCGGGTCGTGGTCAGCGCGTGGCCTACCTCGCGCGCGGTGATCTCGGGGTGCGCCCGGACGTGGTCGGCGAGGTGCGCGGCCTGCGCGACCAGCGCCTCGGGCGACTTGCCGGACAGCGGCCAGATGACCAACGGCACCCGGTGACCGCGGTCCGACAGCATGGCCGGCGCGGACTCCGGTGCCCGCTCCAGCAGCACGTGGGCACCGGTGCCACCGGTGCCGAACACCGATACCGTGCCCCGGCGCGGCATCGAGTCCTCGCCCAGCTCGCGAATCAGGTCGAGCACGGCCGAGATGCCCGTCATCGGGGAATCACCCCGCAACTGTTCCTGGACATCGAGGTCGGCGGCCGTGATGCCGGCCGTGTGCAACAGGGCGTCGGTGGATTCGCCCTGATCGATCACGGAGCCCCGGACCAGGGCGAGCACCCGGTGGCCGCGCTCCTGGGCGTCGGACAATCGCTCCAGCACGAAGACCGCCGCGCCCTCGGCCAGGCCGCCGACGCCGCCCGCGAGCGCGAGCGAACAGTCACCGGCGGTCAACGAACGCGTCGCGAGCGCAAGGGCGGCCAGCATGGCGGACGCGCCGGTGTCGATGCTCAGCACCGGACCGCGCAGGCCCAGCACGGTGGCGGCGCGGCCGAAATCGCCGCCGGCGGCACCGATATGGACGCTCGTGTCGCTCCCGTGCAGCGTCGTCGGGTCGATGCCCGCGTATTCCACTGCCTGCCAGGAGGTTTCGAGCAGCATCAGGAGCCGGCCATCGGTGGCCTCGGCCGCCGCCCGATCGAATCCGAAGAACTCCGCGTCGAACGCGCCCGGTTCCGCACTGGCGGCCAGGCCGACGATCGCGATGACGTCACCGGTAGGGACATATTCCGACATGTGTCACCCGAGCGCTTGCGTCGACGTGGCCGCATCCAGCTCATCGGGCGTGAGAATCAACGTCATGGTCAGCGGCTCCACCACCAGACGCTGCGGTAGACCCGGCCCGAGTCCGATCACCGTGGTGGTTCCGATCCGCTCGACCTGCGTCATCAGCGGCTTGACTCCGACGGAACGAATGTGGTTGTCCCGGAAGAACTGTCGCACTTCCTCGGCCGTGGACACGGTATCCGGGGTGTGCGAAGAGAACAGCGTGATCTTCGGATCCCGGAAGGTCATCCCGGCGACATAGGGTTCCATGAAGTCCGTCGCGTACTGCGCGAGGGGACTGTGGAACGCGCCGGGATACTCCTCCAGCATCTGCATGCGACGCGGATGCTCGGCGACCAACTTCTCCAGCGCGTCGGTATATCCGGACAGCACGATGACGTGCACATCGCCGCCGTGAGCGGCGTCGTAGTCGGCCGCGAGATAGATTCCGGGGCGACGCTCGCCGTAGTAGTCGAGCGGGTCGTCACCGAATCGCAAGGCGGCCACCGCCATTCCCTGCGGTCGCGAGTCGGGCGACTGCGGTGGAATGAGCCGGTGGTGGTGCAGCATCTGGAACAGTTCACTGCGCTCGACCGCACCGGCCAGACTGGCGGCGATCACGCCGCCGAGGCTGATGCCGCCGACGGCGTCGGGATGAATGCCGCGGTCGGCGAGCACGTCGTACATACCCACGACCAGCGTCGCCTGCCGCAATCCGTCGAAAGCGTGCAACGCTTCCTTGCCCTGACCGCTGCCGCCGCCGACGAGCAGATCCTGGACGGAAAGTTCCGTCCATTCGGCGACCTCGTCGAATGCGCGGCGAATTGTCGCATAGCGGCCATAGAATTCTTGGACGGACGAATCTGTCAGTGGGATATGACCACCGAGCAAATAGGATGTAGTCACACTCGGACCCTTCCGGTCGACAAAGGGTCGCGAAGTCCCCCCCGATGCCAACCGCTCAGAAAATTCGGTTGCGTAACAGTTCCGCCACGCGTAGCGCGTATAGACGGAAGAAGCCCCCAAATGCATTGCGCATCTGTGATGTAGCGCTGCCCGCTTGCCCGGGGCGCGGCACCAAATCTAGAACCGGTTACAGAAACTGTCAAGGCGTAATGGTAGGTCGCCACCGGATTCCCTTGTCACGGCGCGCCATACAGGCTGGCAGGCTGTCAGAAGGTCGGATTCTTCCCAGAAAGCCATCAGGTCGGTCAGGTTCACTTTTCTTTATGTGTCGCTTGCGGGTCGGGGTCGGTCGAACGACGGATTCTCCGCGGTGATCGGCGGGGCGCGGTAGGTTGGGGTCGTGCCGCTTGCGTCTGATCGGGTGCAACAACTGCTGGATCGAGCTGATCTCGGTGATCTGGTCGCGGGCATCACCGGATGTTTGGATCGGAAGGATTTCGGGAGGCTGCACCGCTACTACGCACCCGACGCTGTGCTGAGAATGGCGGACGTCGTATGCGTCTCCGTCGAGGAGATCGTCGCGGTCGCGCGAAAGAACCATGAGATGTTCTGGCAAACACAGCATCTCGTCGCGGGCGTGACCGTGTCGATCGCGGGGGATCAGGCGCGGGTGGTGGCGAACGTGGTGGCGGTGCTGATGCCCGGCCCGCACGGAGCGGACATTCATCTGATGGGCAGCCGTTATGAACTGGCCGCCACTCGTATCGAATCCCGCTGGGTGGCAGACGAACACGTCATCGTGCCGCTGTGGGATCTGCGTCGTCCGTGAAGTTCCGCCACATCCACCGCTCGGCCATGGCCGTCCAATCGGCGAATTCCCGCGCGGCACAATGACCGTCGCCGGGATACAGCCGTAGCTGCGCCCGGAGGGCACCGGCGGCGAGATCCCGTGAGTCGCGCACGCTGACCACCTCGTCGGCATCACCGTTGACCACCAGCAGCGGAATCGCGATCAGTGGGTACCGGCCGCGCAGTGAGAATCGGCTCAGTCGGGTGCCGAGATCGCGTACCGTCTTCGCGCCCAGGGCATTGCGCATGGTCTCGATCACGACCGCGGGCACCCCGAGCATGCCCGCCGGGCCGAAGCTCCGATCGGTCGGTGCGCCGCTGACCACAGCGCAGCGCAGCAGCCGGTTGATGGTGGCCACCGCCGCCGTCCAGTAGCCGCCGAGGCTGAGCCCCAGCATGGCCATGCGGTTGCGATCGATCCGGGGATGTTCGGCGAGCTGCTGCAAGGCCGTGTCGAACACTTGCGCGGATGCAGTCGACAGTCGAGTGCGGGAGCCCCAGGTGCCCGGCATCTCCAGTGCGGCGACGGCCATTCCGCGGCAGGGATACCCGAGAAAGGCGAGCAGGGACTCCTGCACGGTGGCGTCGACACCGTTGACGATGAGCACGACCGGCACCGGACCGCTGCCCTTCGGCAGCAGCAGGCAACCGTGAACGATCTCCCCGTCGTCGGCCACGGTGAAGGGCTCGAATTCGACGCCGAGGGCGGGCTCGAGCGTCGTCGACAATCGCTCCAGTTGTCTCCGGGTGTCGTGATATGCCGCCGTACGGGCGGGGGAACCGCCCGGCCACGCCGAGATCAATCCGTACACAGTCGATTTCACCAGTGCGTCCACCGTGTGGATGTCGCGGGCGGCGGCTCCCTGGTCGAGCAGTAGTTCCGCGGTGGGCGACAGCGCGGCCGCAGTGCGCTGCGACCGGGCGATTCGATTCCAATAGGTCGTCCACGGTTGCTCGCGAAACGATCGAATGCCGTGCAGCTGAGTCGATAACAGCGTCTCGTCGATTCCGCCGAGCCCGGCGAATCGGTGTACCCATGCCTTCGGCACCACACGGTCCGCGCCGCGGTGCCGGCTCAGCAATTCGGTTGTTCCCGTCAGGGCGCATGCGGTGACGATCGATCGTCGCACGATGCTCACGCCGGGTCGCTCGACTCGTGCGCGGCCGTCGGTGTTTCGCCGAGCAATTGTTCGAGGGTGACGAATCCGTCCTGCAGAAATCGCAGCAGCAGTGCGGTTTTGGTCGGTGCGTCGCGGCCCACCAGGCGGTATTTCTCGCGCACCCGCAGCACGTGGGTGTTCACCGTGCCCATGGAGATGTACAGGCGCTTGCTCACTTCCGTTTTGGTGTCGGCCACTACCCAGGCATTCACCACCTCGACTTCGCGTTTGGTCAAGGCGGGTCGTCGGCATGGTGCCCGGCATTCGTCAGGCCGGTCGGTTCGGAAATTGTCGACTACGGCGCTCATCGATCTTGCCTTCCTGTGTTCGACCTTCGCCGCGCGATGTGTTCGATGCGAAGGTGTTGCTATTCATGCAAGCTCGTCGCCACAGGGCGGGCACTATCGTGTTGTGGTCGAATCCGTATCGATGAGATCGATCGGTCTCACCCGCTGTAACAGGGTGTCTCGATGTTCTGATCAACCCCAGCGGAGGGGATGCCCACGGCGCGGTGGGTTCGTCGACAACCGGTGTGGGAAGGCTGTCATGACCGACAACGACCAGACCGCGGACCGCCAACTGGCAGAGGCCGCGATCGACGTCATGCTCAACGATCCGATCGCCCTCCTCGACCGCGGCCTACCCATCGAGCGCATCTGTGACCAGGCGCATTTCGGTCGCGCCACGTTCTTCCGGCGGTATGGGACCAAGGATCAGTTCATTCACGCCGTGCTGGAGGGTCTGGTGCGCTCCGCCGTGCGCGGCGACGATGTCAAGGCGGTCAGCAGGACGATGCTCGAGGCGCACGACGGTGATGTCGTGCGCGCCGTGCACGCCATGGCGGAGGCGTACTTCGACAAGGCAGACGAACTGGTTGGTACCGATAGGGCCATGCTGGCAACGGTTTTCGGGCATGACCGAGGGCAGTTCGCGCGCCGGCTGCGCGAGACGTACGGGCGGCGCGACGCCACGGCGGTGGAGGCATTCAACACGCTCGTCGGAAGCCGGGGGGCGACGCTGCGAAAGCCCTTCACGGTGAAGCGGCTTGCGCTGGTCCTCACCGCACTGCTCGACGGTATGTTGCTGCGCCGGCGCATCGATCCGCATGCCGTCTCGGCGCAGTTGCTCGCCGACGCCGTACTGGCGATCGCCGGCTCGGTGTTGAACGCCGAGCAGGAATATGTCGATGTCTACGACAAATTGGGGGTGTTCGCCCCGAATCCTGCTGCCGCGGCGTCTGTTCCGAGCGATCCCAGAGGGGCGATGATCGGAGCCGCCCGGGACGAATTCGGTAAGCGCGGCTACTTCGCGTCCTCGCTGGACACCATTGCCGGAGTGGCCGGTGTACCGGTTTCCATTGCCCGGCAGATTTTTCCGACCAAGCCGCACATCATCGTCGGCGCATTGCGTACCGGATACGCCAAGCTGTCGGAATCGATGGACGACGACCTGATGATCCACGGCGACCACGTCGACCTGGTGGTGCGCAAGCACCTGGAACGGTTCGCGCAGCTGGTGGCGCAGGAGACGGTCTTCATGGATGCCCTGATGGCCGCGGTCGCCCACGATACCTACAGCGAGCCGGAAGGAATGCTGGCGATCAAGGAGGAATTGGATTTCCCGGCGCTGCTGGAGCCGGTCGTATTGCGAGGCCAGCGCAACGGTCGTTTCGACAAGAACTTGTCCTCACGCGATATCGCCGCACTCGTCACCAATACGATGCTGCTGCGCTGCTTCACCCGCAGAGGCGTTGCGGCGGAGGACAATGCGGGATTCGTCAGCACCCTGCTACTCGACGGCCTGAAGACGCGCTGACCCCCCGGTCAGCGCGTCTTCGGCTGTTCACGCCGTGGCCGGAACCGTGCCGAGGGTCGCCAGTTTTCGGGTCAGCTTCCAGCGCTTGGTCAGTACCCGGTCGCAGGAGGAGACCATTCCCCACCTGCTCGACCAGGACGACATCCAGATGTTCACGCCGGTGCGGGTCGGGTCCACGGCTTCCAGATCGATGGACAGTACGGGGTTCTCCATATGGAGCGAACCCAGCCCCCATCCGCGCGACTGAAAATTGAATTGTCCGCGGCCGTCGACGCGGTGCCAGCCCACGCCGTGGAAATGCTGTTCGATCAGCTGGGCCGTCGGCTGAATCGGTGCGGCCACCAGGATATCGAGCTGTCGCCGGGTCTGGAAGCTCATCACCCATGCGGCGATGATGAGCGCGCCCGCCCAGATCAGCACGAAGACCACGACCGATCCGGCACCGGCCGATCCCGCCGCGAACAAGCCCACGACGCCTATCACGACCCAGAGCAGAAAAATCTCCATCGATTCACTCCGTCACGCTATTTCCAGTTGCCGTCGTGCACCGGGCATACCTGCCCGGAATTGTTACATCGGCTGCAGGTGGTAGTGCTGGTCGCGCCCCTTCCTCCGCAGCCCTGGCAGTCCTGCAGCGGGCGGGAGCATTTCTTGCATTTGAGACCGGCGCCCATGGTGTGTCCTTTCACGGTGTCGCCATTGATATTTCACCGACAAACGTATCGAGAGCGGTCGATCGCGTCAGTACGCCGAATACACGACAACGCCGATCCCGCAACGCCTGTCGGACATATGGCTGACAGACGGCCGGTATGGACTGTGCGATGGTCGATACGGCATTCAGTCAAGCCGGCGTGCGCCGGCGGAATCGGGCAATTCATGAGGATCCGGATCTCGACCGTGACTCATCGGGGTTTGGAACGACGGCGCAACGAGGACAGTGTCGGCTGGAACGGGTGGTCGATGCACGGGCACAGCCCCGCGGCGTTCGCGATCGAGCTCGATGTCGACGCGCCCACGACGCTGGTGGTGTGCGACGGTCTCGGCGGGCACAGCGGTGGTCTGGAGGCCAGTCGGCTCGCCTGCGAAATCCTCACCGAGCCAGGGATTCTCACGCAGGATGGGAATGCCGACACGGTGACCGCACAACTGGCGAAGCAACTGCAGCATGCCTCCGATGTCATCAACGACATTTCTTCGTCGCGGACCCATCTTTCCGGCATGGGATGCGCGATCGCGGGAGCCACCATCCTGGCCGACGGGCACGCGATAGCGTTCAGCCTCGGCGATTCTCGCTGCTATCGAGTCGAAGGACAGCGCCTCGCACGACTGACCGCCGACCGGCACCGGACCAGGGGAGCGGCCGTGCGGCAGGCACTCGGAGCCGGACGCCGTACTGTGCTGCGCCCGGAATTCGAGACCTGCAGACTGCCGGATACCTCGGGCCTGCTGCTGTGCAGCGGCGGTTTGCACAACTTCGCCCATGTCGCCGACATCGCCCGGATAGCCGCGGTCGGTGCACCGGATGTGGCGGCCCGGCTGCGTGATCTCGCCTTGTCCGGCGGCGGCGGCGACAACATCACCGTCGCCCATCTGTCGGCCGTTCAGCCGATGGCAGGCGCGAACACCGCGCCATAGCCTCGAATGCGTCCCGTTCTCCCGAGGAGAGTTGTCATGACCGAAGCTGATGAACCCAAAAGCCCTTCGACTTTCGGAGAGGTCGCGGGCGACGCCGTCGTTCGTGCCGCCGAGGCCGTCGATATCGCCGCCGCGGCGGCGCGCCAGGCCGGTCTGGTCGGGAAGAACGGCAAGGTCTCCAAGTTCCGGGTGGCGAAGGCCGCGCTACGCCCGGGCTCGACCGCGCAGGGGCTCCTCGCGGGGGCCGCCGCCGAGATCAAGCGCAAGCGCGACGGGAAATAGTCGCCGGCCGAATGGATCTCAGCCCGCGGCGTGGCTGCGCCGTAGTGAGCCGACCGCACGCTGGTAGTCCAGCGCCAGTTCCTCCGGGATCGGGGTGTGGGTGGTCGGGTGCAGGAAGTCGCGCAGGTTGGTGCCGGTGCACGCCGAATCCACATTGCGGGCGCCCCGGATCGTGGCGACATCGCCGATATGGACGGTGCGGAAGTCGATGGAGAAGCGGGTGACGCCGGAGGTGTTCGGCAGCGACGAGTGTAATTGGTTGCCGGAGAACATCATCAGACCACCCGGTTCGGGGAGGACCGTCACGGTCGGCTCCAGATCGGCGGCGGGGTCGAGGATTTTGGGCTGCACCCGGGTGTCGGCGCCGACGTGGGTGGCGGCGTTGTAGCGGGAGGTGCGGTTCCACTCGTCGTAGTCGTAGCCGTCGGAGGAGTTGCGGACCGGGGCGTCGAAGTAGCGGGGGTGGAAGCACATCGCGTTGTGTTCGGTCACCGGGAAGATGGGCAGCCACCAGTTGACCTGGTTGAAGGGGGCTGAGTACCAGGTGTCGCGGTGGGCGTGGAAGACGTAGGAGATGCCGGTGGTCAGGTAACCGTCGGAGGTCGAGGTGCGCAGGCGGGGGACATCGAAGTAGGTGTGCTCGTCGCAGCCGTGGGATTGCATGAGTTCGGCGACCAATTGCTTGGAGCGTTCGTGGTGGATGAAGCGCGGCTTGAGTTCCGCGAGGATCTCCACCATCCGATCCACCGGTAGTTCGTGCTGTGCGGTCTGCGGATCCAGCGGGCCGAAGGCCTCGGTGATGAGTTCCTGGGCGAAGGCGGTCAGGGCCGTGGAGGCTTTGTTCGCGGGGTAGACAACCACCGCGCCGCCGTAGAGAAGTTCACGCCGCCGAGCATCGGTCACCTGCGGCGCAGAGTACACAATTGTCATGACAAGTCCTGCAGCTCAATCGAATCGGAGAGCGGCGGCAGCGGTGGCACGACCCCCCGGGTAGTCGCAGTCGACGGTACCGGCACAGCGTTGCGCCGTCGAGAATTTCGGCGAGCTGTCCGGAGCCTCGCGGTGAATTCATCGTCTCGAAACCCAGACGGGTGTCCGGTCGAAACAGCGGTTCTCGATGCTGTGCCCGAATTCCTGTTGGATATAGAGGTGCGTTTGTGAATCCGGGAGATACCGCGTGGGTGCTGGCCAGTGCGGCGCTGGTCATGTTGATGACGCCGGGGCTGGCGTTCTTCTACGGTGGCATGGTGGGCGGCAAGAGCGTCCTGAACATGTTGATGATGAATTTCATCTGTCTAGGTGTCGTTTCGACGTTGTGGCTGCTGTACGGGTACAGCGAGGCGTTCGGCAGCGATGTGTTCCGGGGGCTGGTGGGCGGGGTGTCGCACACGCTGTTGCGGGCGACGCAGGGGACGGTGTCCGGGCCTGCCGGGCATCAGATTCCGACCATGGCGTTCGTGATGTTCCAGTTGATGTTCGCGGTCATTACGACGGCGCTGATCAGCGGGGCGATCGCGGGGCGGACGCGATTCTGGGCATGGCTGGGTTTCACCGTGTTGTGGGTGACCGTCGTGTATTTCCCTGTCGCGCATTGGGTTTTCAGTGCGAGCGGGTTCACCAATACCGACCCGTCGGGTAATTCCGCGGATATCGGAGGCTGGATTGTCAACCGGCTCAAGGCCTTCGACTTCGCCGGAGGTACCGCGGTGCACATCAACGCGGGCGCGGCGGCGCTGGCGGTCGCCCTGGTGATCGGCAAACGGCAGGGCTGGCCGCGCACCGTCCCGCGTCCGCACAATGTGCCGTTCACGCTGCTGGGCGCGTCCCTGCTGTGGTTCGGGTGGTACGGCTTCAATGCCGGATCCGCCTTGACCGCAGGCGATCTCGCCGCCCTGGCGTTCACCAACACCACCATCGCGACGGGCGCGGCCTCGTTGGCGTGGATCATTGTCGAGCAGGTGCGCGACGGTAAGCCGACCACGCTCGGGGCTTCCTCGGGCGCGGTCGCCGGACTGGTGGCGATCACACCCGCCTGCGGCTTCGTGGGCACGGTCGGCGCGCTGGTCATCGGCATCGCGGCCGGGGTGTGCTGCGCGCTCGCGGTGAGCCTGAAATTCAGCTTCGGCTATGACGATTCGCTCGACGTGGTGGGCGTGCACCTGGTCGGCGGGCTGGTGGGGACGTTGCTGATCGGGCTGTTCGCCGATGCCTCGGTGAATCCGGCCGGCGGCAACGGGCTGCTCTACGGCGGCGGGGTCACCCAGCTGTTGCGGCAGGCCATCGCGGCGCTGGCCGTGATGACGTATTCGTTCCTGGCGACGCTGCTGCTGGCGTGGATTGTCGACAAGCTGATCGGATTCCGTGTCGACCGCGAAGCGGAGGTGAACGGCATCGACGAGTCCGAGCATGCCGAATCCGCGTATGACGGCGCGTTCGTGGTGAGCGGTCCGGTCGCCACGCCGGCGCAACCGCGTGTCCCGGCAATGCCGCAGCGTCGACAGCCGAGCCCGCCGACCCGCCCCGCGCCGCGACCGCGCGATCCGTACTGGTGATGCCGCGAACGTTCGATTGTCAGATGGCCTCGGAACCCTCGGGTTCCGGGGCCTTTTCGATGGCATCGCGGTCGTGCACGACGATGATCACTTCGGCCCGCTGCGGGGAGATCGACCGCAACCGGTGCGGGGTGTTGGCGTCGAAGTAGAGGCTGTCGCCCTCGTTCAGGGTCAGCACGTTGCCCGGGATGGAGACCTCGACCGCGCCCTTGTGGACGAAGACGAATTCGTCGCCGTGGTGTTCGGTGTGGTCGGCGACCGGTTCGGTGCTGGGCGTCACCACGAACGGCTGCATGGCCTTGCCGACGATCTGGGTGGCCAGCGGCTGATAGTTCGCGGGTCCGGCCGCCGGCGGCTCGGCCCGCTCGCTGCCGCGCTCGATCGCCATCAACGCGCTGCGGTCGGGGTTGTCGGAGAACAGTTGGGCGACATCGGCTTCCAGCACGTGCGCGATGCGCAGCGCGACGGCGATGGAGGGGGTGCTGAGGCCGCGTTCGATCTTGGAGAGGTAGCTCTTCGTCAGACCCGTGCGCTCGGCGAGGGCGTCCAGGGACAGGCCCGCCCGGCGGCGATGGGATCTCAGGAAGGCGGCCACGGTGTCTCCTCGCTCGCATGCGCGGGGTTGCGCATGAGGAAACCTAGAGTATCTTGATGACACAAGGTGTCATATGGTGCACATGGTTTCTTGGAGGGAGATCCGCTCTTGGCGACGACGATGAACCTGGGCAAGCCGGAATTGATGGCGGCCGCCGAGCGCGCCATGCGCACGGAGATCCCGGCCGGGTCCTGGACCGATCGGCAGAAGATCGCCCTGACCTGTCGGGCGCTGTCCGATGCCGGACATGATTCGGGGCTGGCCGGGCAGATCTCGGCGCGCGCGACCGCGCCCGGCACCTTCCTCACCCAGCGGTTGGGCCTGGGCTTCGACGAGATCACCGATGCGAATCTGCTGCTGGTCGACGAGGACCTGACCGTGCTCGAGGGCGGGGGAATGGCCAACCCGGCCAATCGCTTCCACAGCTGGATCTACCGCGCCCGGC
The DNA here is from genome assembly GCF_042753865.1 of Nocardia sp. NPDC059240. Taxonomy (NCBI): domain Bacteria; kingdom Bacillati; phylum Actinomycetota; class Actinomycetes; order Mycobacteriales; family Nocardiaceae; genus Nocardia; species Nocardia sp. NPDC059240. The sequence continues at coordinate 272,223 of NZ_JBHZAC010000007.1, forward strand.
CCGACGTCAACTGCATCGTGCACACGCATTCGCTGCATGTGGCGGCGCTGTCGATGCTCGAAGTGCCGCTGCAGGTCTCGCAGATGGATCTCGCGCCGCTTTACGACGACTGCGCCTTCCTGGCCGACTGGCCCGGCGTGCCGGTCGGCAACGAGGAGGGGGAGATCATCTCCGCGGCCCTCGGCGACAAGCGGGCCATTCTGCTCGCCCATCACGGGCAACTCGTCGTCGGTGCGACCATCGAGGAGGCGTGCTCGCTGGCGCATCTCATCGAGCGCGCCGCGCACCTGCAGCTGCTGGCCATGGCGGCCGGCGAGATCAAGCCGCTGCCTCCACGTCTGGCGCAGGAAGCCCACGACTGGACGTTGCGGCCCAAACGTAGCGAGGCCAATTTCGCCTACTACGCGCGTCGGGTGCTCCGGCGTCATCCAGATGTGTTCGAGCTCGACAATTCGGAGTAAGCAATGCCTGTTGCGGTTTGGAGTAAGCAATGCCTGTAGCTGTTTCTGGAATCGTGGCCTACCCGGTGACCCCGTTCACGGCCGACGGGAACAAGATCGACACCGCCGCCCTGCACATCCTGATCGATCGGATGATCGACGCCGGGGTGGACGCGCTCGCGCCGCTGGGCAGTACGGGGGAGAGCGCCTACCTCGACGATGACGAATGGACCACCGTCGCCGCCGAATCCATCGAGCGCGCGGCCGGGCGGGTGCCCACGGTGGTCGGGGTTTCCGAGGTCACCACGGCGGGCACCATCAAGCGGGCCCGGATCGCGGAGAGCCGGGGTGCGGACGCGATCATGGTGCTGCCGATCTCGTATTGGCGGTTGTCCGAACGTGAACTGCGGCAGCACTTCACCGCGGTCGCGGAGTCGGTGGGCATCCCGGTGATGGCCTACAACAATCCGGGGACCACCGGCATCGACATGCCGCCGGAGTTCCTGGTGGAGTTGGTGACCGAGGTCGACAACATCACCATGATCAAGGAGTCGACCGGCGATATCGGGCGGATGCACCGGATCGCCGAGCTGACCGGCGGTGCGGTGCCGTTCTTCAACGGCAGTAATCCGCTGGCGCGCAGTGCCTTCCAGGCCGGTGCGGCCGGCTGGTGCACGGCGGCACCGTGTCTGGTGCCCGAGCAGGTGGTGGCGTTCTGGAAGCTGCTGCTCGCCAATGAGATCGACCAGGTCGATCGGCTCTTCGCGCGGCTGGAACCGCTACTGCGGCTGTTGGTTTCGCGTCCGCTGCCGGCGACGGTGAAGGCTGGGCTGCGCACCCTCGGTTTCGAGGCCGGTGATCCCCGCCCGCCGCTGCTCGCGCTGGAGGCTGCGGTCGTGGATGAGCTGGAGATTCTGATCGAGGCCGTCCGCGACTGATTCGAAATCGGGAATATCGAATATCCGTCCGTGCGAATTACCTTCGTATGGGCGGATATTCGGCGTGTTCGTGAAATTGGAACAATCGAATTATTGCGTGAGATCCATTTAACTACCCCTTAACGGTGCGCCGTTCTCCGGAAATGCGATATCCCCACACTCTGAGGTGTCAGAAATTCCCGGGGGGCGAATAAGGAAGCACCGCAATGAGTTACACAGAATTCGAACCGGCCACCTCCACGACATCACCCGCCACCGGACTGCGCAGCGGTGTGCTCGGCTTCCCCGCGCTGCTGGCGCAGTCGGTGGCCCTGATCTCGCCGACCATGACCGCCGCGCTCATCATCCCGCTGGCCTTCTCCTCGGCCGGTTCCGGCACCTGGATGGCCTACCTGTTCGGCACCGGGATGCTGCTGTTCGTGGCCTTCAATCTCAATCAGTTCGCGCGGCGCTCGACGTCGCCGGGATCGATGTACGCCTACATCGGACGCGGGCTCGGGCCGATCAGCGGCGTGTTGTCGGGCTGGGCATTGCTGTGGTGTTATCTGTTCATCGGCATCGCCGGAATGACCGGGTTCGCCATATTCGGCCGGGAAGTGCTGAGCTTGCTCGGAATTCACGCGAATATTCCGTCGGTCGTCTTCTTCGCGCTGCTCGGGGTTATCGCGTGGGCGCTGGCGGTGAAGGATGTCCGGCTGTCCTCGATGCTCACGCTGATACTCGAAGGCATTTCCGTGGTCTGCATTCTCGCGCTGGCCGTCGTGGTGGTGTTCGCGCACGGAATTCACGTCGACACCGATCAGCTGGCGCTGCACGGGACTTCGGCGCGCGGGATGAGCCTGGCCGTCGTCGCCTGCATCTTCAGCCTGGTGGGTTTCGAGAGCGCGACCGCGATGGGCGGCGAAGCACGAGATCCGTTGCGCAGCATCCCGCGAGCGGTGGTGTGGAGCCTGGTCATCGCCGGACTGTTCTTCGTGGTGATGAGCTATGTCGAGGTCTACGGCACCCGCGATTCCAGCGCCACCCTCGACACGCTGGCCATGCCGCTCAACACCCTCGCCGACCTCGACAAGGTGGGCTTCTTCAAACTCCCCATCGACCTCGGCGCGATGATCAGCTTCTTCGCGCTGTCGCTGTCGTGTCTGAATGCCGGTGCGCGGCTGATCTATCCGATGGCGCGGCATTCCGTGTTCCCGGCGGCGCTGGGAAAGGTGCACGCCGCCAACGCGACTCCGTCGATCGCGCTCACCGCCTACATCCTGCTCATGGTGGCGGTGCCCGCGTTCTGGTCGGCCGGGACCGACACCCTGACCATCTTCAATGACGCCGGCACCCTGGCCGCCTTCGGCTTCCTGCTGGTCTACTTCATGGTCGTGGTGGCCGCGCCGGTGTATCTGCGCAAGCTCGGCGCGCTGTCGCGGCGGGCAGTCGTGATCGCGGTGGCGGGGTTCGTGTTCCTGCTGGTCCCCGCCGTCGGCAGCTTCTATCCGCTGCCGCCGTGGCCGGTGGACCTGTTCCCCTACATCTTCCTGGTGTACCTGCTGCTGGGCGGCGGGTGGTTGTGGCTGGCCGGCCGACGACATCCAGGAATCCTGGCCGAGATCGAGGCCGACCTCGAATCCCCGCGCTGACGCGGGTAGTTGACGACGGAACTGTCGGGGCGCATGGTGGGCCGATGGGCGATGACGTGCGGGCCGGACTGAAGTTCTCCAGTCTCGACAGTCCCTTGTTCGACGGGGCCGAGGCCACCAAAGGCGATCTGATCGACTACCTGGAGGCCGTCGGGGAGCGCATGGTGCCGGTGCTGCGGGAGCGGCCGCTGTCGGTGGTGCGGGTGCGGCCGGGGCAGGAACCCTTCATGCAGAAGAACCTGCCCAAGTACACGCCCGACTGGGTGCAACGGGCCACGCTGTGGGCGGGAAGTTCGAAGCGGGAGATCTCCTATGCGCTGTGCGACGATGTACGCACGCTGCTGTGGTTCGGCAATCAGCGGGCGGTCGAGTATCACGTGACCCTGCTGACGGCCGCGGGATTGGTCGACTATTCCGGCAGCCCAACGCATCTCGTGCTGGATATCGACCCCGCGCCGGAGGCCGGGTTCGATCAGGTGGTCGGCGCGGCCGAACTGATCCGGCGGGCCCTCGAGGCCGACGGGCTCGCGGGAGCGGTGAAAACATCGGGCTCCAAGGGTGTTCACATCTTCGTGCCGGTGGTCGACGGCGTCGATCTCGAGGACGCGGCGGCCGCCACCCGCGCGATCGCGGCCCGCGCGGAACGCCTCGACCCGGACCTCGCCACCACGGCCTTCATTCGAGAAGACCGCGGCGGCAAGGTTTTCCTGGACTCCACCCGGGCCGGCGGCGCGACGGTAGTGGCCGCCTACAGTCCGCGCATCCGGCCGGGCGCGACGGTGTCGTTCCCGATCGCGTGGGCCGATCTTCCTCATATCGACCCGCGCGAGTTCACGATTCGCACCGCCGTCAAGGAGCTCGGCGATCGAGACCCGTGGTCCGAGCTCATGCCCGCACCACAGGTGTTGCCCGCCGACCTGATCGCCGAGGGACACACCATTCCGGTCGCCCGGGTGCAGGCCATGCACGAGGGCAAGCGCCGGGCGCGGGCCAAACGCGACGATTGAGCCTTACGGGAGCGCCGAATGTTCTAGGCGTGCACGGGATGCCGCAGGAACATGCGCTCATCCGCATCGTACTCGTACAGCTCGCCGTAGCGTCCCCAGTCCACCGCGGTGCGCAACTGCCGCCGTGCCGCGTCCTCGGTGAAGTTGCGCCGCAACAGATCCAGGAAGAACCCGTCGCGGATGCGTTGATTCTTGGCTCCGGCCAGGGCGTGGTCGATGGCCGTGACCAGCGGCGCCTTGGCGCGCGCCACCCGCGCGAAAATGGCCTTGGCCGTGTCGATGTCGGCATCGATGAACATCCGGCCGTCGACGGTGAGCTCGAGATCGCCGTCGGCCGCGGTGGCCAGGCCCAACAGCCGCGCGGCATCGACCAGCGGCATGATGTCGTCGAGTTCGAAGCGCAGCCCGGTGGCCAGCTCCGGCAGATCGGCGCGGCCGCCGCCCATGGCGACCAGATCGAGCATGCCCGCGATACCGTCCACACTGGCCTCGGGCAGCGGCCGGTTGGTCGGTGTGGGCGTGACGGTCTCGTGGTCGCCGTCGTAGGGGGAATCGGTGAGCATGCGGTACGCGTGGTCCACCAGATTCTGGAACTGGGTGGTGCGGGGATCGCGCGGCTGCGCCATCCCGATCTTGATCTCGCCCTTGATCCGCCCGGGATTGTTGTCCAGCACCAGGATTCGATCGGCGAGCTGCACCGCTTCCTCGATATTGTGGGTGACCATCAGCATGGTCTTGGTGGGGAAGGCAGTCTCGTTCCACAACCGCATGAGCTCGCCGCGCAGGTTCTCCGCGGTGAGCACGTCCAGCGCGGAGAACGGTTCGTCCATGAGCAGCACCTCCGGCCGCACCACCAGGGCGCGTGCGAAGCCGACGCGCTGCCGCATGCCGCCGGAAAGCTCCTTGGGATAGGCATTCTCGAAGCCGTCGAGCCCGATCATGTCGATGGCGTCGGTGACCCGTTCGTCGCGTTCGTAGGACGCGATGCCCTGGGCGCGCAGCCCGAGTTCGACATTCTGGCGCACGGTCAGCCACGGCAGCAGCGCGAAGGTCTGAAACACCATGGCGGTACTGGGATTCGGTTCGGTGATCTCGGTCTCGCGCAGCCGCGCGGTCCCGGCCGACGGCTGCACCAGCCCGGCGATGATGCGCATGAGCGTGGACTTGCCGGAGCCGGATTTGCCGAGCAGCGCGACGATTTCGCCCTCCCGCAGTTCCATGCGGACATCGGACAGAACCGCCAGCTGTTCGCCGGACGGGTTGGTGAAGTTCTTGGTGACGCGATCCACGGTGATGACGGGTGCGGACATGGCGTCCTCCTTTCTAGACGAGCGCGTACCGGGTCTCGGCGGTGCGCTGTAGTCGCCGCCAGACCAGGCGGTTGATGGCCACGGTCACCACGGACATCACGAGCGTGCCGAGCAGCACCTTCGCGAATTGATCGTTGGTGGTGGCATTGGTGATGTACGCGCCCAGACCGAAGGCCTCCAGGTGCGTGCCGCCGGATTCGACGACCTCGCCGACGAGCGTGGCGTTCCACGCACCGCCGAACGCGGTGATCGCACCGACCACATAGCCGGGGGCGATCGCGGGCAGGATCAACGACTTCCAGCGTTCCCGCCCGTGCACGCCCAGATCGTCCATGGCCTCGCGCAGATCGGTGGGGATCTGCCCGGCGGCCGCGATCACGTTGAACAGCACGTACCACTGCGCGCCCAGCGCCATCAGCACGGTGCCGCCGATATTGAGCGAGATGCCGGTGTAGGTCAGTCCCGCGACCACGAAGATGTACAGGAACTGGGCCGGGAAACTCGCCATCACCTGCACCACCGGTTGCGCGAACCGGCAGATGCGCGGATTCATGCCGATCCACACGCCGACCGGCACCCACACGATGGTGGAGAAGACCAGCAGCACCGCCACCCGGCTGAGGCTGGCCAGACCCATCAGCGAGGCGGGCCCGAACTCGGCGAAACCGACTGTGCGCTCGAAGTATCGGGCCAGCGTCCACGCGCCCCAGCCCAGCGCCGCGAACAGCACGGCGAAGAACACCGCATCCCCGGCCAGGCTGCCGCGCTTGGCGTCGTAGGGCGAGCGGGTGGCGCGCCCGAAGATCCGCATGCTGCGATCGATGCCCTCGCCGACCGGCCGCAACCGGGTCGCGATCCGAGTGGGAATCGTGGTGCGCCGCAACAGATCCAGCACCAGACTGCGTGGAGCCTGCGCGGATTCGGTGTGCTCCACCCGGAATCGCTCCGACCAGGCCGTGAACGGCCGCCAGAACAGCACGTTCACCAGCACGATGGTGGCGACCATGACGACAGCGCCGATCATGAGCTTGCCGACCGCGGCCTCCGACGTCGCGGCGGCGATGAACGAACCCATGCCGGGCAGCGCCTGATCATTGCCGGACACGCTGATGACCTCCGAGGACGCCAGCATGAACCAGGCCCCGCCGAAACTCATCATGCCGTTCCAGACCATGGGGATCATGGCCGCGGGAATCTCGACCCGGGTCAGCCGCTGCCAGCGGGTCAGCCGCATCATGCGCGCCGATTCGTCCAGCTCACGCGGCATATTCCGGAGGGCCTGATAGTAGGCGAAGGTCATGTTCCAGGCCATCGCGGTGAAGATGGCGAACACGCACGCCGCCTCCGCGCCCAGATACGAGCCCGGGAACAGCGCGATGAACGCCGTCACCGTGATCGATACCAGCGCCAGCACCGGCACCGACTGCAGAATGTCGAGCAACGGGATGAGCACCTTCTCCGCGCGCCGGGAGTGCGCGGCCCACTGGCCGACGACGAGCGTGAAGATGAGGGACGCGACCAGCCCGGCGAACATCCGCAGCGTGGTGCGCGCCGCGTAGTAGGGCAGGTTCGCTGGATCGGTGGAGACGGTGTCGGGGCTGTCGCCCGGCATCCACGGCACCGAGATGTCGCGAAAGAGCTTGACCACCAACACCGTCAGCACCACGCCGGCGGCCAGCAGCAGATAGTCGGCCGGGCGCAGCCCGTTGCGGGCCCGGCGGACCTCGGGAGTTGTCTTGGGGCTGTTGGGGATTGCAATTTGCAGAGTCATGTCTGTTACCTCATTCGGCGGCCGGCGGCGCGTTCACGACATTGAAGAAGTGGATCGCCGACCCGATCAGCGCGGGCACGCCGATGAGCACGTTGAACACCACGACCCCCATGCCCGCGCCGATGACCGCCCCGGCCAGACAGCCGACGATCGCGCCCACCGGACCGGCCGCGACGGTGGTGAGTGCACCGGCGAACAGGCACCCGAGCGGGCCGCCGATGACGGCTCCGAGCAGTGTGGCCACCGCGACGGCCGCACCGATCTCGGTGTTGACGTGGCCCATCGCATTGTTGAAGCGATCCTCGGGGCTGTCGCTGTCGCTGATCGGACTCAGATCGAAGGTCCGCACGGGTGCGCCGACGGCCTGTTCGGTCTGGGCGCGCTCCTCGTCGGTGAGCGGCCGGGCCCGGTCGGGGCGCGGCGCGAGAACGGCCGTGTTGCCGTCGATTCGGGCATCGATCGGGTACATGGTGCCCTGCTTGGCCAGCTGCAACGGCAGCGAGCTCACGACGATCCCGGCGGGGTCGAGGATCTGCAGGCGGTCGTGATCGACCCGCAGCGAGCCCGCGTCGGTGTGCAGTTGGACCGTCCGATCGACGATCGTGGCCCGGGCCTCGATGGCCGCGGGTTCGGCGTGCGCGGTGGCGTGCGTGGTCAGCAGGGCGGCGCTGGTCAACGCGGCCAGCCAGGCGAACATGCGAATTCTCATCAGGATGGTGTCCCCTCATCTGCCGCCGCCCGGCACGGTATTGCGGGCAGCGGTGAATTCCGTCGCGCACGATTGCGCGGACGGCATATGGCATTGGCGGAATTCCGAATTCAGTCGGAAATCGGCATGCGAATATCACGGAACCGCGCAGTGTGCGGCACCGGAATATCGGTGGATTTACGCGCGTCGAGGCGACGCGACGTCGATATGTTTAGTGGCCCGCTCGCAGGCGGAGGGGCCGGCCCGGAGACTCCGGACTGTCAGAGGGCGTCATCTGGCTGCCCCGACCTCCTCAAACTGGTTGAACGCGATACGACAGCGCACACGGGGGAAGGTCGTCCGGCGAAACCGGAACGGGACGAACACCCTCTCGTCAGAGTTTTGGCACTGTGCGACGTATTCCGCTTCCGCGGGAAAGCCACTTTGGATAACCCCTTAATCCGGGGAAATCTGTCCTAACCTTGGGCGTCTCTCGACGTCGTCAGATCAGTGGCCTGTGTTCGTACAGGAGCCTCGCCTATCGAGGTGCGACATCGAACGTAGTTAATGTCCTGTGAATTGTCAAAATTCATATTCGATCGTGGCGTGGATCGCACGACCGGTGGCGTTCGCCTACGCTGGTCGGCGTGATGAGAGCGGTGGGCGTGGCGGCAGGGATCGCCCTGATCGGGGTGGCGGTCGCGGGCTGCGGCGGCACCTCGACGCCGCAGGCGGCCACGACCACGAGTGCCGCGCCCAAAGCGGTACTGGCGTCACCGAATACGATCGGGCTCTGCGGTGGGGTGTCGGACGCGGAGGTCGGGCGGCAGGCGGGGCTCGCCGATCCGGCTCGGGTGTCGGTGAATGCCCTGAGTTGCGTATGGCAGCCGGGCAGCGGTGGCGACGCGGTGATCTTCCACTGGTTCCGGGGCAGTTCGCTCGAGGAACGCCGCACCCAGGTGACCACCGGCAAGCCCGCCACCGTTCAGGTCGCGGGGCAGGCCGGGATCGAATGGCGGGACGCGAGCGGGTGTGAGGTGGCGGTCGCGTTCGGCGATACCGACTTCATCGACTGGACGGTGCGGCACACCGTGCCCGGCGGTTCGAACACCCAGTCCTGCCCGGGCGTCGAAGCGCTGGCCGCGGCCACGTTGCAACAGGCGGGACAGGGCTGATGGCACGCTGGTACTCCCGAATCGCGGTGGCGGCGTTGCTGATCGCCACGGTGACCGGCTGCTCGCACGGGGGCAAACAGGACGATGCGCGCGTGTCCTCGGATCCGAACTTCCTGGCCGGTTGCGGACCATTGGAAGATCAGAAGCTGGCGAGCGCCATCAATGTCACCGGTATGAAGCGGCTCAGCGAGCCCACCATCTGCGACTGGACCGCCGTCAACGCGGGCGGTGGTGCGGTCGACCTCACCTATGCCTGGCTGCGAGACGACACGCTTTCCCGCGAGGTTCAGGTCGCGGGCCAATTCGGTTACCAGATCGAACGATTGGTGGTCCGGAACTTCGGCGGCATGTACTGGCGCGATCCGAAGGATCCGGGCAGTTGCGCGGTGACGGTGGCCGATACCGGGACCGTCACCTGGTGGGTGCACAACCGCGATCACACCGCCCGGCCCGATCCCTGCGCGGCGGCGATGGCCCTGATGACCGCGGTGCTGTCCGTCGACGGCGTCTAGTGCTCCAGGAACGTCGCCACGATGTTCCAGAACATCCCCCGGTCCACGCTGTGGAAATCCCAGCTCTCGGTGAGGCTGTGGGTGGCGCTCACGATGGCCGGGATGTCGAAGTCGTGCCGGGTTGCGGTGCCCTTGGCCTCCACGGCCGTGACGACGTAGGCGGTGGCGGTTTCTGCGGTGTGGGCCACGAGGAAGCTCCAATCGATTAACCGGTCCGGGTGGGTGCTGCAACGCCGTGGCGAGCCTCGCGGCCGGCGCGTCCTGGCGTTCCCGACCAGTCTTGTTTCCGGTTCCGCCACAGGGGAGTTCCGAAGACGCCAAACCTAACCGGGGCACGCCAACCTAGCTGTGTGGTTGCCGGAATACCGTACGGTAGGTGCGATTTCGGCTTTCGGGCGGGGTCGGATTCTCATGAATCATCGCGTTCCCGCCACCGATTCACCGCCCGCCGCAGGCTCGCCGGATCCGCGTATCCGAGGAATTCCGCCTGCTGGGCGCGCGAAAGGTGTTCGGCCCGGCGCAATCTGCGGCGGCGCGCGCGATCCACCTCGCGGCGCCACGTGGTTCCGGCATCTGCCAGGCGCCGCTGTAATGATCTTGGTGACGTCAGCAGCCGTCGCGCTACCGCCTCCAACGTGGCCGGACCCTCCTCCAGCGCCGCGTCGAGCGCATCGCCGAGCTGATCGAGCCAGCTCACCCCGAACTCGGGCGTGGTGGGCAGGGTGGCCGCGTAGGACAGCAGCACGGTCGTCAACTCCGGATCGGCCGACTTCATCGGCAGCGCCAGATCCGCCGTCCGCAGCGTCACGGTGTCCGCGACACAGCCGAAATCGATTGCGCGGGTGCCGAACAGGCTGACGAACCGGCTTCGATCCGCCGGTGCCGGCTGCCGGAAGCTCACCTGCGACGGCACCACCGGACAGCGCGTGGCCGCGCGACCCCGGCCCAGCACCAAGGCGAAACAGCACTGCACCAACAACTCTCGGCCCCGGCAGTCGTCCACGGCCGAGAGCACCTCGTAGCGGACCTCGTGCTCGGTACGCTCGGCGATCCGGAATTGGTAACTCGTGGTGAGGCTGCCGGTGTGGCGCGTACATGCCTCCAGCGCCGAACCCAGCGTGTCCGCCGACAGGAACAGGTACTCGAGCAATCCGAACTCGCCGGGCGTGCTCTCCTCCGAGACCCGCAGTGCGATATCGGGATCGCCGGACTCCTGCTCGAGCAGCTCCCACACGCGCAGGCAGTACCGCGGCGTCACCCGGTCGCCCTCACCGCCCTCGCGCCAGGCGGGCACACCCGCCAGCCGGGCGATGCGATCGGCGTCGAGCCCGGCCCCGGCGGCGCGTTCGAGAGCGAACCGGGCCATGAGAATGCTGTCGTGGCAATCGGATCGGCTGCTCACGACGATCCGTCGCCGGCCCGCATGCGGGCGCTCGCCAGCTCCCGGTGCCAGCCGGTTCCCGCCGCCGCGAGCCGCCGCTGCAGTGTCCGCGTACTGGTGTTCAGGTGCCGGGCCATGTCGTCCAAGGTCACCGGGTGCGGTGTCGGCGCCCCGATCCTGGCCGAATCCAGCTCGGCGGCTACGAGATCGGCCCAGGCGCGGGCAGGCGGTTCGGGTAGGACGGTCGCCCGGGCGCCGCGGCGCAGCACCGCGGCCAGTCCCGGATTCGCACTGTGCTGCGGCCGATCCAGGTCGGCGCGACGCAGTGTCAACGAGTTGGCGGCGGCCCCGAATTCGATGGTGCTGGTGCCGAAGAACTCGAGGAACGGCGCATGGTGGCGCGGTGCGCGCTGGCGGAAGGTGATCGCCGCGGGCACGATCGCCGCCTGCGCGCCGAATCTGGCACGGGCGGTGAGGAAGGCGAAACTGGCCTGCGCCGCCAGTTCCGCACCGCGGCTGTCGGCGTCGCTCGCGGTATCGGTGGTCAGGGTGAGGTGCCGGTCCGTCTCGGCCGCCACCTGCAGCCGCCGGGCACTGCTCATCCGCGAACCGAATTCCCCTGCCGCGCATAATCCTTCGCCGACGGTCGCGGCCGTGGACAGCAGATAGTCGGTCATCCCCAGTTCTCCCATTCCGTATCGCCGGGCCGCCAGCAGGCCCACGTGGGCCGAGTCGATCCGCCGTTCGAACAACTCCCACAGCCGCGGATAGCACTGGCCCGGAAGGCTTCCCGGCGGCCCGTCCAGCGCGCCGGGTCCGACACCCGCCGCCCGCGCCAACTCCAGCGGATTCAACCCCATCGTGCGCGCCCGCCGCAGCACGAAGCGGGCGAGCAACACACTGTCCGATCCGGTCATTCGTGCCCCGCCGTCGTCCCGGCCCGGAGCGGTCCCGTCCGCCGGGTGTGGGCCGTCCTGCCAGAACGAAGACGTGCGCTCGTTGGGGTGCGGATGTATCGGGGGTCGGTCATAGCGCTTCTCTCCGCTGCGCGGCAGCCGGATCGGGGGTGAGCTGTTCCAGGTGGCGTTTGCGGGCGCGGTCGACCTCGAGGCGCCAGGTGGTGCCGGATTCGGCGAGCCGGCGTTGCAGGGTGCGGGGGCTGGTGTAGAGGCGGCGGGCGACTTCCTCCAGCAGCTGGTCGGACTCGTCGAGGACACCGGCCAGTGCGGTCGCCACGCGGTCGGGCCATTCGGTGGCGCGCGGGGGCGGCGGGGGGAGGGCGGCGGCGTGCCGGCGTAGCACCGCCGCGAGCATCGGATCCGCGGTGACGTGCGGCAGTTCGAGGTCGGCGACGCGGTAGGTGACGCTGTTGCGGAAGGCCCCGAATTCCAGATCGGCGGTACCGAAATAATCGACGAAGGCGGCGTGACTGCGCGGGGCCCGCTGCTGGAAGCTCATGCGCACGGGATCGATTCCGCGACCGGTCATCTGGCGGACTCGCGAGACCACCAGGCCCAGCCCGGACTGCACGCTCAGCTCCCGGCCCAGGCCCTCGGCATTGATCATGTGCAGGTCGAACGAGGACTCGGTCTCGGTCTGCACACCCGCCTCGAAGCGGAAGTTGGTGCTCACCGCGCCGATATAGGGGTTGATGGCGGTCAGCCCGTCGTACAGCGTCTCCGCGGTCGAGATCAGATAGTCGAAGAGGCCGAACTCACCGAGCCGGTATTCCCCCAGCACCCGCAGGGTCGCGTCCGGATCGCCGGATTCGTGGGTGAGCAGCTCCCACAGCCGCGGATAGATGTCGCTGGCCACCCGCGCGGTATCCGCGGCCGCCAGCCAGTCCGGCAGCCCGGCCTGGCGCGCCAGCCGATGCGGATCGATACCCACCCGGGCCGCGTGGCGCAGGACGAACCGGGGCAGCGTGACGGTATCGGAGGTGTGCATACGCCAATGGTGCGGGGAATTCCCGGCCGGAAACCGGGAATTCGCCGAACTGTGAGGCAGCCCGCTCGACCAGGGTCATCCGGCGCTCGACCATGGTCATCCGGTGCACAGGAAGGTTGCCGCCGGGTTGTCGGGGCTGCTCGGCGGGGCGGGGTCAGGCGCGGATGAACGAGGCCGCGATGCCCCAGAACCTGCGACGATCGAGCACGTGGAAATCCCATGTCTGCGTGAGACTGTGGGTGGTGGTGACGATGCCCGGAATGTCGAAGTCCTCGCGGGTCGCCGTGCCCTTGGCCTCGAGGGCGGCAATGACGTAGGCGGTCGCGGTTTCCACGGTGTGGGGCACGGGAGCTCCGATCTGTCGTAGTGGCAAGGGGCGGTGCGGATTCAGCGGGTGATGTCGTTCAGTACGTCCTCGTAGCGGTACTCGGTGGAGAGGGTTTCGCCGGCCGCGTGCGCCTGCTCCTCGCGGCGACGCAGGTCGACGCGGCGGATCTTGCCGGAGATGGTTTTCGGTAGTTCCGTGAATTCCAGACGGCGGACCCGAAGGTACGGGGCCAGGTGATCGCGGGCGTATTCGAGGATGGCGCGGGCGGTTTCGCGGTTCGGCTCCCATCCTGCCGCCAGCGAGACGTACGCCTTGGGCACCGCGAGGCGCGTGTCGTCCGGCTGCGGCACCACGGCGGCCTCCACCACGGCCGGATGCTCGATGAGCACGCTCTCCAGCTCGAAGGGCGAGACCTTGTAGTCGGAGGATTTGAACACGTCATCGGTGCGGCCGATATAGGTGATGTAGCCGTCCGAATCCCGCACGGCCACATCGCCGGTGTGGTAGTAGCCGCCGTCCATGACCGCGGCATTGCGCTCCGGGTCGCCGAGGTAGCCGGTCATCAGATTCACCGGTGCCGCGGCGAGATCCAGGCAGATCTCGCCCTCGTCGGCGAGCTGCCCGGTGATCGGATCCACCAGCACCACCGGCACCCCGGGCGCGGGACGGCCCATGGAACCGGGCTTGAGCGGCTGGCCGGGCGTATTGCCCACCTGCAGCGTGGTTTCGGTCTGGCCGAAGCCGTCGCGGATGGTCAGGCCCCAGGCCTTCTCCACCTGGGCGATGACATCCGGGTTCAATGGTTCACCCGCGCCGAGGATTTCACGCAGCCCGATCGGACGCTCGCCCAGATCGGCCTGAATCAGCATGCGCCACACCGTGGGCGGGGCGCAGAACGTATTCACCTCGGCGCGGCGCAGCTGATCGAGCAGGGCCGCGGCATCGAAACGCGCGTAGTTGTAGACGAATACGGTCGCCTCGGCCAGCCACGGCGCGAAGAAGCAGCTCCAGGCGTGCTTGGCCCAGCCGGGCGCACTGATGGCCAGGTGAACGTCGCCGGGCCGGGCGCCGATCCAGTACATGGTGCTCAAATGACCGACCGGGTAACTGATCTGGGAGTGCTGCACCATCTTCGGCTTGCTGGTGGTGCCGGAGGTGAAGTACACCAGCAGCGGATCGGTCACCTCGGTGCCGGGCCGGAACGGGCCCGCGGATTCGACCTGCGCGGCGTCGGTGTAGTCGTGCCAGCCGGGCACCGGCTCGCCCACCACAATGCGCGTGTAGTCGCCGGGCACCTCGTCGAACTTGGCCGTGTCGGCGTCGTTGGCGATCACGAAACGTGCTGCGGCGCGCTCGATCCGGTCGGTCAGATCGGCCGGGCCCAGGGCTCCGGTGGTCGGCATGATGACCGCACCCAGTTTGGCCACCGCCAGCATGGCCTCCCACAGCTGCACCTGATTGCCCAGCATCAGCATGACGCGGTCGCCCTTGCCGACACCCAATCCGGCCAGCCAGGTCGCCACCCGGTCCGAGCGTTCGGCCATCTCGGCGAAGCCGACCCGCTGCTCGGACCCGTCCTCCTCGACGATCCACAGCGCGGGACGGTCGTTGCCGCGGGCGATGACGTCGAACCAGTCGGTGGCCCAGTTGAATTCGCCGCTCAGCTGCGGCCATGCGAAATCGCGGACCGCGGCGTCGTAGTCCGTGGCCGCGGCCAGCAGCCCGTCGCGGGCGGCACGGTAGGCGTCGGTGTTCGTCATACGTCCTCCTCGATCAGCCGGGCGCCGATCTCGCGCATCTCGACCTTGCGAATCTTGCCGGTGACCGTCATCGGGAATTCCTCGACCAGGTGCACGTAGCGGGGAATCTTGTAGTGGGCGAGCTTGCCGGTGCAGTACTCGCGCAGGCTCTCGGCGGTCAAAGGTGTTGTGTCCGGGCGCATCCGGATCCACGCCATCAGTTCTTCGCCGTACTTGGCGTCGGGCACACCGATCACCTGGGCGTCGAGGATGTCGGGATGGGTGTAGAGGAATTCCTCGATCTCGCGCGGGTAGATGTTCTCGCCGCCCCGGATGACCATGTCCTTGATCCGGCCGGTGATGGCGACGTAGCCGTCACCGTCCATGGTGGCCAGATCGCCGGTGTGCATCCAGCGCGCGGCGTCGATGGACTCGGCGGTCTTCTCCGGCTCGCCCCAGTAGCCGAGCATCACCGAATAGCCGCGCGTGCACAGCTCACCGGCCTGCCCGCGCGGGACGGTCACCCCGGTGACCGGGTCCACGATCTTGATTTCGATGTGCGGCCCGGCCCGGCCGACGGTGGCGGTGCGCTGCGCCAGCGAATCGTCGCGGCGGGTCTGGGTGGACACCGGGGAGGTCTCGGTCATGCCGTAGCAGATGCTCACCTCCCGCATGCCCATCCGGTCGATGACCTGCTTCATCACCTCGACCGGGCACGGCGACCCGGCCATGATGCCGGTGCGCAGGGACGACAGGTCATAGGTGTCGAATTCGGGGTCGGCCAGCTCGGCGATGAACATGGTCGGCACCCCGTAGAGCGAGGTGCAGCGCTCGGCCGCGACGGTCTGCAGGGTGGCGCGCGGATCGAAGGCCGGGGCCGGAATCACCATGGCCGCACCGTGACTGGTGGCGGCCAGATTGCCCATCACCATGCCGAAGCAGTGGTAGAAGGGGACCGGAATGCAGATCTTGTCCTGCTCGGTGTAGCCGCACAGTTCCCCGACGAAATAGCCGTTGTTGAGGATGTTGTGGTGGCTGAGCGTCGCGCCCTTGGGGAAACCCGTTGTGCCCGAGGTGTATTGGATATTGATCGGATCGTCGGTGGACAAGCCGGACAGCGCCGCCGCCAGCAGGTCCGGGTCGGCGGCGCGACCGGTGGTGAACAGCTCCCGCCACTGCGGACTGTCGAGCAGCACCACCTGCTCCAGGTCCTGGCAGTCCGGCCGCACCTCGGTGATCATGGCCGCGTAGTCCGACGTCTTGAACGCGGGAGCCGCCACCAGTAGCCGAATCCCGGCCTGCCGCAGCACATAGCGCAGCTCGTGCGACCGGTACGCCGGATTGATATTGACCAGGATCGCGCCGATCTTGGCGGTCGCGTACTGGGTCAGCGTCCACTGCGGGCAGTTCGGGGCCCAGATGCCGACCCGGTCGCCCTTGCCGATCCCGGCCGCCAGCAGACCCAGCGCCAGCGCGTCCACCTCGGCGGTGAACTCGCGGTAGGTCCACCGGATGCCGGTGGTGTAGTCGACGAGCGCCTCACGATCCGGATACGCGGCCGTCGTCCGATCCAGATTCGCGCCGATGGTGTCGCCGAGCAGCGGGGAGTCCCAGACCCCGAACGCATAGCTCTCCGTGCTCTCACTCACACCAGTAGGATCTACGTCACACCCAGCCCCGACCACCCCCGAAAGGGGTTAGCCGATGACTCCGGACGGCGACGGATTGCTCCGCCCGAGCGATGGTGACGCGCTGCGCGCGGAACTACGCTCGCTCGCGGCCCTGTCCAAGCTGCCGGTCGTCTTCGGCGGCGAGGTGCACGCGGGCACGCTGGTACTCAGCGAATTCGTCGGCACCCGCACCAACGGTATGCGCGGACTGTCGGTCGCGCCCAGTTCCGGATTGGGCGGCTCGGCGGTCGCCACCGGCAAACCGCGCTCGGTGGCCGACTACCGCTCGGCCTCGACCATCACCCACCATTACGACGGCCCGGTCCTCGGGGAGGGGCTGCGTGCGGTGGTGGCGGTGCCGGTGGTGCTCAACGGCCAGGCGCGGGCGGTGCTGTACGTGGCCAACCGGGATTCCGGGGTGATCGGCGACCGCATCGCCGACGAGATGGTGCAGGCCGGCCGGCGGCTCGCGACCGAACTGGCGATTCGCGACGAAGTGGACCGACGCCTGCGGCTGTCCTTCGCTCGCGAGGCCATGACGAGCGCCAACACCGTTGTTACCGAACAACTTCGGGACCTGCACGCGGAACTGCGGGGAATCACCCAGGTGGTAGCGGATGCGGCGGCGCGCTCGCGCCTGCGTGACGTGACCGAGAAACTTGCCCGGTTGGTATCGGGGGTCGCGGCCCCGGACGATGCGGTGACCCTCGCGCCGCGGGAATTGGACGTGCTCGCCGTAGTCGCCCTGGGATGCACGAATCTGGAAGCGGCGCAGCGTCTCTCGGTACGACCGGAAACGGTCAAGAGCTACTTGCGTAGCGCCATGACCAAACTCGGTGCCCACAATCGCCACGAGGCGGTCGTGCGAGCACGCCGCCTCGGGCTATTGCCTTAGATCACTTCTCTCTCAGGGGGTTTCAGGGGCTTGCCCCTGAGTTTCAGTCCGCCACCAAGTGGCGGATAGTCTCCCCACCCTTGGCGTGGTGGAGTCGTCCGAATTTGCTGTCGAGCAGATGAGCCATGCTGTCCGCGGCTCCGGTGTAGGCGTCCTCGACGGTGGCGGCGCGGTGCGTGGTCGCGACCGGCGGCTGGCCTTTCGGCCGCGCTTCGAGGGTGCACTTCTTGTCTTCGGAACCGCCCTTGTGGCCGTTCACATCGGTGATGTGGGCTTCGACCCGGGTGAGGTGATCTGCGAATCGATCCAGTACCGAAGCGATGGTGTCCGTTGCTTCCTGGGCGATCGCGCCACCGCCGACATGCTTGTCGGCGAAGACCTGGATTTGCATGGCATCTCCAATCTCTCGGAATAGCCGAGAACTTGCTGACACCTCCGACATTACCTGTTCTTTACGGGTTTCGCCGGTCGTGAATGTCACCTTCGTTACCCATGTCATGAAAGGTAATGTGGCAAGCGAGCTTTGCGCGTGGAGCGTCCCTATCTCGGGGTCGCCGTGAGTTCGCGGCCGGTGTCCTCGAGGTGATGGCCCGCGGCACAGCACAGGGTCGCCCGGACCGGCTCGCCGCACTCGGTGTGGGTGATCGCCAGGGGTGGTCCATCCGGTCCGGCCAGATGCTTGTCACCCCATTGCATGAGGGCGGTCAGCACCGGCTGCAGTTCCCGCCCGGCCGGGGTGAGTCGGTACTCCTGGCGGGTGCGCGCGCCCGGTTCGCGATAGTCGACGCGCTCGAGAATGCCGGTCTCGACCAGGGTTCGTAGTCGCCGCACCAGCACCGCGCGCGGTGCGCCGGTGGCATCCGCGATGGCGTCGAAGCGCCGCACGCCGAGGAATACCTCGCGCAGGGCCAGCAGCGACCATTGCTCGCCGATCAGTTCCAGGGTGGCGGCCACCGAACAGTTCCGTGCCATCCGTCGATTCTACCTAGGTTCGCAATGTGAACTCAGAGTGTTAGGGTCATGGCTATGACGAGCATCGATGTGCCCGACTCCTGGGGCGAAGCGCGCAGCAAGACCGTGCAGTGGTTCGACCCCAAGGTCGGACTGGAGGCCGCGGTCGGCAAGACCGGCCTGGAGTACCTCACGGCGATGATGAACGGGGAGATTCCGGGCGCGCCGATCGGCGGGCTGTTCAATATGCGGCCGATCGAGGTCGCGCCGGGCGACGTCGTATTCACCTGTGCCCCGGACGAATCCATGTACAACCCGATCGGAATGGTGCACGGCGGCGTGGCCTGCACGCTGCTGGACTCGGTCGCGGGCTGTGCCGTGCACACCACGCTGCCGGCCGGGGTCGGCTACAGCTCGATCGAGATCAAGGTGAACTATCTGCGGCCCATCCACGCGCACACCGGTGAGATCCGCGCGCACGGCTGGGTCACCAAGCCGGGGCGGCGTGTCGCCTTCGCCGAAGCGGATCTGCGCGACGCCGACGGGACGCTGCTGGCCACCGCCACCAGCGCCTGCCTGATCATGGGCGGCTAGCGGGTCGCCAGATCCAGTACGGTCAGCGCCAGGTGCTCGGCGGCCAACGGGTGGCCCAGAGCCTTGGCGGCGGCGGAAACGGCTGCGCGGGAGTCGGATTCGGTGAGCAGTTCGGTGAGCGCGGTGCGCAGGTTGCCGACCGTGGCATCCTCGCCCACCAGGGCGCGGGCGGCATTGTGGTCGGCCAGGATGCGGGCATTGCGGATCTGCTCGCCACCGACGGAATGCGGGTAGGGGATCAGCACCGAGGGCTTGCCGAGGGTGGTGAGCTCGGCGAGAGTGCCTGCGCCGGAACGGGATACCACCACATCGGTGAGCGCCAGCACATCGGGGAGCTCGGGGCCGATGAACTCGCGGACCAGGTAGCGGCCGCGCACCTCGTCGGGCAGGGTGGCCGCGTGGTCGCGGACCTGCTCGAAGGACAGTCGCCCGCACTGGTGAATCACGTTGGCCTGCAGGAGAAGTTCGGGCAGCAGCTCCCGGATCAGGTCGTTGATCTGTACCGCGCCTTGCGCGCCGCCGGTGATGTAGACCGTGGGCAGGCCGGGGGTGTAGCCGTCCCAGTCCAGTGCCTTGACCGCGGCGGCCGGATCGCCCGTGGTGAGCGCGGGCCGAATGGGGTTGCCGGTGACCAGGGCCCGGTCCCGGACCTTCGCGGGGAGCATGTCGATGGACGCCTCGGAGCTGAGCGCGATGCGATCGGCCATCCGGGCCAGCAGCAGATTGGCCTTGCCGATGCCGGTGGTCTGCTCGTGGATGACCAGGGGCCGGCGGCGCAGCGCCGCGGCCATGCCGATGGGGGCGCACACGTAGCCGCCGGTGCACAGCACGGCGTCGGGGCGGAAGGAGCGCACCACGCCCTGGGCGGTGACGACGCTGATCGGGACGCGCAAGGCGTCCCGGGCATTGTCCTTGTTGAGCATTTTGAGCG
Source organism: Nocardia sp. NPDC059240 (assembly GCF_042753865.1). Classification (NCBI taxonomy): domain Bacteria; kingdom Bacillati; phylum Actinomycetota; class Actinomycetes; order Mycobacteriales; family Nocardiaceae; genus Nocardia; species Nocardia sp. NPDC059240. The sequence goes on from NZ_JBHZAC010000007.1 coordinate 292,131, forward strand.
GATTGCGGTCGCGGCGAAGCTTTCCCGCCTTGATGCCGGTGAAATCGACGTCGTTCTCGCCCGCCACCCGCTGCTCGAGGCTGTCGGGCACGCCGACCCACAGCACCTCGGCGCTCGCCCCGGCCTCGGCCGCCAGATCCCGCAGCGCGCGCACCGCCGCCACGGCCGGATAGGTGTGCCCGCCGGTGCCGCCACCGGCGACGATCACGCGGACCCGGCCACGGGCGCCCAGTCGCTGCAGAATCGGGGCGCGGTCGGCGGCGGGATTCGACATGGACGATCCTCCTGGGGCGGGTGGCGTGTGGACGGGCAGCGCCCAGGCTATCCCGGCCGGGGCCCCGAGGGCCGGTCCGGGAGGTACCGGTCGGTCGGAGAAGATTGCGAGGTGTTGGCGAGACGGCGACCTGCCTCTACCATGGTTGTGACGCTGATCACGTTGTCGCAGTGAGAGTTCTGACCGGATCTCCCAGCCCGATCTCCCAGCCCCCAGCGAGAGGGCCCCCGAGTTGAAGCCCTTCACCCTGCCCGATTTCTATACCCCGCACCCCGCCCGGCTCAATCCGCACTACGAATACGCGCGCGTGCACTCCGCCGCATGGGCGCAACGGATGGGCATGCTCGGCGAGCTCGGGGTCGACGGCAGACCCATCTGGGACGCCGAGAAATTGGACCGCATGGGCTACGCGCTGCTGTGCGCCTACACCCATCCCGACTGCGACGCCGAGACTTTGGCACTGCTCACCGAGTGGTACATCTGGGTCTTCTACTTCGACGACTGGTTCCTCTCGGAATACAAGTCCACCGGCGATCGTGGCGCGGCCACCGGCTACCTGGGCCGGCTGGAGCTGTTCATGGGCGAACCCGGTTGCCCCGCACCGGAACCCGGGACACCCTCGGAAGCCGGACTGGCCGACTGCTGGGCGCGCACCATCCCGGTCATGTCGGCGGGCTGGCGGGCGCGCATGCGCACCTCCACCCACAACCTCATGGTCGAATCCCTGTGGGAGCTGGACAATATCGCCCGCGACCGGGTGGCCAACCCCATCGAGTACATCGAGATGCGCCGCCGGGTGGGCGGCGCGCCCTGGTCGGCGAATCTGGTGGAGTTCGCCTGCGGCGCGGAGGTGCCCGACCGCTTCACGTCCGAGCGGCCGCTGCGGGTGCTGTGCGAAACCTTCTCCGACGCAGTGCATCTGCGCAACGACCTGTTCTCCTACGAGCGGGAGGTCCGCGTCGAGGGGGAGAACGCCAATCTGGTGCTGGTGCTGGAGCGTTTCCTGGGTCTGTCCACCCAGGCCGCCGCCGAACTCACCAACGACATGCTCACCTCGCGGCTGGACCAGTTCGAGGACACCGCCGAGATCGAGGTGCCGCAACTGTTCGCCGAACGCGCGGCCACCCCGGCCGAACAGCTCGCGGTGGTCCGCTATGCCACGGGTCTGCAGGACTGGCAGGCCGGCGGGCACGAATGGCATCTGCGGTCGAGTCGCTATATGAACAGCGGTGTCTCACGGGGCCCGACCGGACTGGGTACCACCGCGGCCAGGCTCGCGCCCGGCCTGCGCGTCCGGTTCAATCAGCAGACCCCGCCGCCGCGCACCCCCGGGCCGTTGCCGGTGCGGGGGCTGTCGATGCCGTATGCCGTCGCGGTCAATCCGCATGTCGCACTGGCCCGCGCGGATGTACCGGACTGGGCGGCCCGGGTGGGGCTGCTGGATCCGGTGGTGGGGTGGACGGCGGAATCGCTGGCCGCCGCCGATTTCGCCGCGCTCATGGCCATGGTCGATCCCGAGGCCGAGGCGGCGGAACTGGTATTGCGCACCCGCTGGTGCACGTGGGGGACCTATGCCGATGATCTGGCCACCCGGGTGTTCCGGGCTGATCCGGTCGCCGCGCGAGTCCAGTTGCGGCGCTTGCCGCTTCAGCTGGGCGACACCGCACCCACGCCCGTCACCCCGCTCGAACTCGGACTGTCACAACTGTGGGCCGATACCGCTGCCGGGCTCGACGACGAACGCCGGAATCGATTGCGCGCGGCCCTGATCGAACTGTTCGAGGGCTGGGAGTGCGTGCTGGACAACGAGCTTCGTCAGCGGCTGCCCGATCCGGTCGACTATCTCGAACTGCGGCGGCTGACCGCGGGCGGCCCGCTGTTCCGCGCCCTGGATACCCCCGGCGCGCCCGATATCGATTCCGGCCCCGATCTTTCCGGCTCCGATCTTTCCGGGCTCGACGACTCCAGTATCGTTCGGCAGCTGGAGAATTCGGCGCACGATTATGCAGCTCTCGTCAATGATCTCTATTCGTATCAGCGGGAGATCGAATTCGACGGCGAGTTGCACAATCTGGTGTATCTCACCCAGTCGTTCCTGGGTTGCTCGCGCGAGCGGGCCGCCGATATCGTCGTCGATCTCGCCAATGAGCGGCTGCGGCAATTCGAATTCATTGTGCGCGACCAGCTTCCCGGATTCTTCACCGATTACCGACTGCCCGATGCGGTGCGTGCCGCGACCGTCGACCATGTCGAGCGGCTGCGCCACCATATGGCGGGAAATCTGCACTGGCACACGCTGACCGGTCGCTACACCGAGCCCACCCTGCGGGCCGCGGTGCGCAAACCGGTGATCGGCGGCCTCCGGGGCGCCTTCGTCAGCGTGCTCGCCGATCGGGCGGCCCGGCGCTGAGGGCCGGCGCGCCCACGAATCCGCAGCAGTTCACTGGAGGTTGCCATGAGTTCGTCGACAGCGGCCGATCCCGCCTTCTCCCGGCCGGAAGGGCGGTCCGGCACGGCAAGCGGAGCCCAGGACCGCACCCGGCAACTGCTGAGCCGGGCGCGGCGGCTGACCACACCGCTCATGCGGACCGCCGTCGACACCCTGCCCGCGGAACTGCGTTTGATGGCCGGATATCACCTGGGCTGGTGTGAGGCTGACGGCACCGTCGCCGCCGGGGCGGCCGGGAAGGGCTTGCGGCCCGCGCTCGTGCTCGCCGCGGCCGCCGCGGCGGGCGGCTCATCGGACGCGGCCCTGCACGCGGCCGCCGCGGTCGAGATGGTGCACAACTTCACCGTGATCCACGACGAGGTGATGGACCGCGATGCCGTCCGCCGCGGCCGCCCGACGGTGTGGCGGTTATGGGGTGCCGATGATGCGGTGCTGGTCGGGGACGCGCTGCACAGTCTGGCGATCTGGACGCTGGCCGAAGCACCCGACGCCGCGCTCGCCGGGATCGCCCGGCTCGAGGACGCGGTCATCGAATTGTGCCTGGGGCAGCATCACGAGTGCGCGCACGAGACCTGGGCCGTGGCCGGTCTCGACGCCTATCTGGAAACGCTGCGGCACCGGGCCGCGGTGCTGTTCGGCTGTGCCTGCGCGATGGGTGCGCTGTCGGCGGGCGCGCCGTCGGAGGTCGTCGCGGCCATGGACCGATTCGGCCGCGAGCTCGGCGTCGCCGTGCAGTTGAGCCTGGATCCACCGTCCGGCCGGGCCGCCGAGTTGATCGCGCGGGCGGGTGGAAAGGCGTGGGCCCGAGCGGAATCCGGGCGGCGGGTGCGGGCGGCCGCGAGTTTGCTGGCTGGGCGTCCGGCCGAGGATCTGCTCGCACTGGCGGACGGCCTGGTGGGGTGCGCGCGCCGGTAATCAATTCGACCGGGCGGTTCATATTGTGCCGCAATCCTTTTCCCGGCGACCGGTGTCAAGCGCGCTTAACCGTCGTGGACGCGTGTTGCGGATCGCTTGCGCTGGTGATGCTCGTTTCCGTGATCGCGGCCGCGGGCCCCGCCGTGCAACGCCGTGGGACTTAAGTAATCGATTCGCCGGAGACCATTGCTCCAAAACCGGTGGGCTGACACGATATGCCCCGCACGGTGAACCGGAACGAGGCGCTTCACCGTCGAAATATCAACCAGGCGTGCCACTTTCGCATTCGGATATCTTCCGGCTGCGCAAACGCCTTTATTCGCCATGCCTATTCCCAGGAGTTCACCATGACTACGGGAGCACTCGCCGGACCCGGCCGACCTGCAGCGGCCGAACCCTGGCGATTGTCGGCACTGGGCCGGGAATCCGCGAGGGAACTGGTCCAGGAATTGGCACAGGCCGCGGTCACCACGCGCACCGGGGTGCTGCGGGTGACCGGGGATCCGGGCGGGGACCTCCATGTCGTCCACGGGCTGGTGGTCACGGTGGATTCGCCCGGCGCGCCCGGGGTGCGTGAATTGCTCGCGCGCCCCGGGCGTATTTGCACAGGGGTGGCCGACCTGCGCGTGGTCGCCACAATGGCCGCGGTGGACGGCTGTTTCGCCATCGCCTCGGGATGGATCGGCAGCTGCTTCTGGCAGGACCTGCCGGTCGATGCGACCGATCCCGAGGCGATGGCCGGCCCCCGCGTGGTTTTGCCGCCGGTGCCCGGCGTCGAACCCGGGTGGCTGCTGCTCGAGACCGACCGGCGCCTGTCCGCGCTCGGCCACGGGCGCGTCTCCCCGCACCGCAATCACCTGCTGCTCACCGAGCGTGGGCGGGCGCTGCTAAGCACGCCCGGCAGCGGTCGACGGCGCGAGATCCTGCTGTGGGCCAACGGCCGCCGCAGCTGCCGGGATATTGCGAAGTTGTTGTGCCGCAGCCTGTATGCGGTCACCGTCGAGGTGGTCCGGATGCTCGACGACGACCTGCTCGGCATCGCGCCGGTGGTGGCCGAACCGCCGCCGGAGCCGATCGAACCGCCGCGCCCCGGCCGCTCCCTGCTGCCCCGCCGCCGACGCGGCGCCAGCGGCATCAACGACACGCTCCCGCCCTGCCCCCCGGTACCCGCGCCGCGCGGCCAGCGTGCCCTCACTCCCAGAAGAACAGAGAGGACGCAATGAATTCATCGAGCGGAGCCGGCTCACCCGGCAGCATGACCGATCGGGTGGCGACCCTGGTCAAGGTGCTGCGGTCGGAGGTGCCCGATTGCGTCGCCGCGGGAGCCATCGACATGTCCACCGGCATGCTGCTGGCGGTGGAGACCGTCGACAACCATCCGCAGGAGGTGCTCGATCTGCTGGCCGCCGCCACCCTGGAGCTGTTCCAGGGCCGCAATGTGGTGATGATCGAGAACATCTGGAAGGAGCGGCGCGGAATCCGGCTGGAACGCCACTACTTCCAGGAGATCCTGGTCAACAGTGACAATCTCACCCACCTGTTCTGTCGCACCGAGAGTCGCGAGGACGTGGTGATCGTCGTGGTGTGCCGCAAGACGGTCAATGTCGGGATGCTCTTCGCACAGACCCGCCGCGTGCTCAAGGATGTCGGCAGGCTCTGACGTTTCTGACGGCATCCGGGCGGGGACGGGTCGTGGGCGCTGGAGGCCCACGGCCCGTTCGGCATTCGAGGGGATCGATCAGGGAATGCGGGCTACCCCGCCCCACATGCTGACCGCTTCGGGGCGCGGATGCGGGCGATACTCCTCGGGCCGCCACAGGGTGACCGCGGTGATGCCCGGCGGCACCGGTTCGAAACCGTCGAAGAACTTCGCGAACTCGGTCCCGGACCGCAGCCGGAACGGGACGCCGCTGCGCTGATTGGCCTCGGTCGAGCGCGCCAGGTCCTCTTCGTCGAGGTAATCGCTGGTGGCGTGCGACATCACCAGGAAGCTGCCCGGGGCCAGCGGTTCGGTGAGCTGCCGGATCAGCTCGTAAGGGTGATTGTCGTCGGTCATGAAGTGCATGACCGCCACCACCATGAGCGCGATCGGCTTGCTCAGATCGAGGGTGGCCAGCAGATCCGGGTGGCTCAGGATGCGTTGCGGATCGCGCAGATCCGCGTCGAGGTAGGCGGTGCGGCCCTCGGGGGAGCTGTCGAGCAGGGTGCGGGCGTGCATCAGCACGATGGGGTCGTTGTCCACGTAGACGATGCGGGATTTCGGTGCGATGCCCTGCGCGATCTCGTGCACATTGCCCGCGGTGGGCAGGCCGGTGCCGATGTCGAGGAACTGGCGGATGCCCGCCTCGGCGGTCAGGTAGGCGGTGGCCCGCCGCAGGAAATTGCGGTTCTCCACCGCGGCCAGCTGTACCGTCGGGAAGGCCTCGGCCACCGCGTCCGCGGACTCGCGATCGGCGGCGAAATTGTCCTTACCACCCAGCCAGTAGTCGTACCGGCGGGCCGGGTGCGGCTTGCTGGTGTCGATGCGCGCCGCCGCGGGATCCGAGTTCACTACGCTCCCAATTCTTTTCGGCTACTGTCTCACAGTGTCAGCTCCAGTTGCGGACCGGTAGCGGCCAGGCCCGCCACCGCTCCGTGGCCTTGCCGGAAGGTTCGTCATGTTGCGCTACAGCCCATTCGATTTCGACGTCCATGCCGATCCGTACCCCCACTATGCCAGGTTGCGTAGCGAGGCCCCGGTTTACCGCAATGCGGACGACGACTTCTGGGCCTTCTCGCGCCATGCCGACGTGCTCGCCGCGCTGCGCGACTCCGACCGATACTCCAGCCGCAACGGCCTGCGCATGGAACCCGCCTTCTGGGGACCGCAGGCCGAACAGTTCTTCTCCTTCGTCGCCATGGACCCGCCCAAGCACACCCGCCTGCGCGGCCTGGTGACGCGCGCGTTCACCGCGCACCGGGTGCAGTCGCTGCAGCCGCGGCTGCGCGAGATCGCGATCGGCCTGCTGGAACCGCTGCTGGAGCGCGGCAGTTTCGACCTGATGGCCGAATTCGCCGGGCCGTTCCCTACCGAGGTGATCTCGGAACTGGTCGGGGTGCCCGAGGGCGATCGCGAGATGCTGCGCAAGCTCGGCATGGAGATCATGTACACCGACGAGGAGTCGACCGATCTGCGGCCCGAGGCCATGCAGGCGATCGGCGCACTGGTCGGCTACTACACCGAACTGACCATCGAGCGGAGCAAGTCGCGGCAGGACGATCTGCTCTCGGGTCTGCTCGACGCCGCCGACGGCGACGACCGGCTCACCCCCGAGGAGATCGTCGGGGTGCTGATCCTGCTCATCGGCGCGGGCATCGAGACCAGCATGCTCACCTTCGGCAATGCCTGGCATGCCGCGGCGCTGCATCCCGAGCAGCGTCGCGCCGCGCTCGACGGCCGCATCGACGACTGGATCGACGAGGCGATGCGCTGGGATCCGGCCACCCAGGCCCAATTGCGCACCACGACCGAGCCTTTGGAACTGCACGGTGTCGCGATTCCCGCCGACGCCCGCATCCTGTTGCTCACCGGCGCGGCCAACCGCGACCCGGAGGTCTTCGCGAATCCGGACACCTTCGATCTGGATCGCGACACCTCCGCGTCGCTGGTCTTCGGCAGCGGCCGTCACCATTGCCTGGGCTCCAATCTGGCGCTGCTGGAACTGCGCACGGCGCTGACCGAAATCGCTTCCCGCGTCTCCGATTTCGAGATCGACCCGGCAGGGCTGGTGCGCATCCACGCTTCCAACAACCGCGGCTTCGCCAGCCTGCCGACGACGGTCACGCTGCGCTGATCAGCGCAGCGAACTCGGCAGGCGGTCGGTGACCAGGCGCGTCTGTGACCGCAAGGTCAGGCAGATCGTGAGCCAGCAGGCGCCGATGAGCCAGCCCGCCAGGATGTCGGTCGGCCAGTGCACGCCCAGGTAGAGGCGGGACAGGCCGACCGCCACCACGAACACGGTGGCGACGGCGATCAGTAGGACGCGGGCGATCCGGTGTGCGAGTCGCGGCAGGATGACGGCCACCAGGATGCCGATCACCACGGTCGAGCCGAGGGCGTGGCCGGACGGATACGAGTGATTGGTCTCGGTGACCAGGTGGTCGATCACCGGGGGCCGGTCGCGGCCGATCAGAAGTTTGCCGAAGTAGGTCAGCAGACCCGCGCCCGCGGCGGCCACCGCGACCAGGACCGCCTGATCCCAGTACTTGCGCCAGGCCAGCAGCACGCATGCCACGAGCGAGTAGACGGCGACCGTGGTGGTGTCGCCCGCCGCGCTGACCGCCTTCGCGATCGGGGTCAAGGTGTCGTTGCGATGGTCGATGAACCATTGCAGCCAGGCCGAATCCGGTCCGGCCGGGCCGTTGTACCAGATCACCACACAGGTCAGGACCAGAATCGCGGCCGTCAGCGCGAGCGCGACGAGCACGCCGGCGAGCATGCCGTCTTCGGGGTCTTCCATCCGGGTCGTCGTGGGCGCTTCCTTCGATGCGGGTGGTGAGGACAACATGCCATCGAGGTTGCCACGGTATCGCTGAGAGAACGTTGAGAGCCGGACAACGGACTGGACCGGACGGTCGGGCGCGCCGCCGGCGGGTGATCGGGCATGCTGGTGGCCGTGCGGGTGCTGGTGGTCGAGGACGAGGAGCGGCTGGCGCGGACGATTCAGCGCGGGCTCGAGCTCGAGGGGTTCGTGGTACAGCTCGCGCACACCGGGCCGGACGGACTGTGGGCGGCGAGCGAGGACGCCTTCGATGTGATCGTGCTCGACATCATGCTACCGGGACTCAGCGGCTACGAGGTGCTGCGGCGATTGCGGGCCCGCGACGTGACCACGCCGGTGCTCATGCTGACCGCCAAGGACGGCGACTACGAGCAGGCCGACGCGCTCGATCTCGGCGCGGACGACTATCTGACCAAGCCGTTCTCGTTCGTGGTGCTGATCGCGCGCCTGCGGGCGCTGCTGCGGCGGCGCAGCCCGCAACGGCCCGCGCTGCTGGCGGCCGGAGACCTGGTGCTGGATCCCGCGCGCCGCACGGTCCGACGCGGCGACACCCTGCTCACGCTGACCCCGCGCGAGTTCGGGCTGCTGGAATTCCTGCTGCGGCACCAGGGTTTGGCCCTGACCAAGTCCGAGATCCTGCGCAATGTGTGGGACGCCCACTACGACGGGCCGGAGAACGTGGTCGAGGTCTACGTCGGGTATCTGCGCAAGAAGATCGATGTGCCCTTCGGCCGCACCAGCATCGAGACGCTACGGGGCGTCGGCTACCGGATGATCGACGCCGGTGGGCAGGGCGATGACGAATCGGGCCCCGCCCCACGGTGATTCGCCGATCGTGACCGAACCACCGTGCGCGGCCACGATTTCCGAGACGATGGCCAGGCCCAACCCGGAACCGCCGGTGGCGCGCGCCCGGTCGGCCGCGAGCCGCACGAAGCGGCCGAACACCCGCTCACGGTCGGCCGCGGGGATGCCGGGGCCGTCGTCGTCGACGATCATCCGGGCGAGGGCGCCGTCGCGCCGCACCGTGACGGCGACCGTGGTGCGGGCGTGCGCGGCGGCATTGTCGACGATATTGCGCAGTGCTCGTTCGAGTTTCGGGCTATCCCCGACGACGCGTACCGCGTCGATCTCGGACCGCACCGTGAGGCCGCCGCGCATGCGCAGTGCCAGTACCTGTTCGGCGGCCATATCGTCGAGATCCACATCACCGCCGCGCAATTCGAGCCCGTTCTCGTCGGCGGCGGCCAGGGTCAGTAGGTCGTCGATGAGCCGGCGCATGCGCTCGGTCTCCGGCAGCAATGTGCCGTCGATGAGTTCGGCGTCCAGCGTCTCCGGCCGGTCGCGCGCCAATTCCAGTGCGGCCGTGACCACTGCGAGCGGGCTGCGCAGCTCGTGCGAGGCGTCGCCGACGAAGCGCCGTTGCGCCTGATGCCCGGCCTCGACGCGGGCGAGCATGTCGTTCATGGTCTCGGCCAGGCGCGCGATCTCGTCGCGCGCCACCGGCACCGGGACGCGCTCGGCGAGTCCGGCTGCGCCGATCCCGGCGACCCGGCGGCGGATCTCCTCCACCGAGCGCAGCGATCGGCCCACCAGCAGATAGGTGGCCAGCGCGGCCGCCGCGACGACGATCGGCCCGCCCACCGCGACCAGCGCCGCGACCCGTTTCACCGCGTGCTCGGCGGGTTCGCTGTCGCCCCCGACCAGGACGAGGAAGTGACCGGTGGGCGTGGTGACCGGGCGGGCCGCCACCCGCAGGTCCTCGTCGTAGGGTGCGACCGGACGGCGGCCGCTGTCGGATTCGGCCACGGTCGCCGGATCCAGCAGCGGCGTCGCGTATTTCGGGTTCGACTCCCGGGCGATCGCACCGCGCGCGTCGATGATCTGCACCACCGCGATCTGTCCGGTCCCGTCGAACAGCGATCCGGGCAGGTCCGCGACCGAGCTGCGGGCCAGCTCGCTCGCGACGGTGTCGGCGCGAGTGGCAGCGGCGGCATCGGTCTCGCGCAGCAAAGAGCGGCTCAGTAGTCCGAGCAGCGCCCAGGCCGCCAGCAGCAGCACCGCGCCCACCGTCAGCGCGGCCGCGATGGCCGAGCGAATCCGCAACCCCCAGTGCGAGGGACGCAGCCAATCCGGGATCCGAGTCACGGCCCCCATCATGGGCCATCGTGCAGCAGGCCACGATTGACCAGGCCGAGGACCTGCGAGACCGCGGCGTCGATCTCGCGGTGGCTGGTCGGCAGCGACCCGTCGAGCAGCAGGGCGGCCAGGCCGTGCACGGCCGACCAGGCGGCAATGTCCGCGCCGGGGCGCAGCTCCGGGTCCATCAATCCGGCCGCGAGGGCCTCGTCGAGGACCTGTCCGAGGATGCGGTGCGGGTCGTCGGCGGGTTCGTCGGGCGCGGCCGGTGCGGTAGCCGTCCGGTTGCCGAATGCGGTGCGGAAGAGGCCGGTTCGGGTCAGCGCGAAATCGATGTAGGCCGTGCCGACAGCGTGCAACCGGCCGCGCGGGTCGTCGGTGCGGCCGATGCGGTCCCGCATCTCGGCGGCGAGTTCGGCGCGGGCGTGCCGGGATACCTCGGCCAGCAGCGCCTCACGATCGGCGAAGTGGCGGTAGGCGGCCGAATGTGAGACCCCGGCCGCGCGGGCGACCTCACGCAGGACCACGCGGTCGGGTCCGCCTTCACCGGCCAGCACCACGCCGGCGTCGATCAGCGCCGAGCGCAGTGCGCCGTGGTGGTAGGGGCTCATGGTCTCAGCATCGCACGCGGATGTTGACGGCGGTCACATAGGTGCGCATACTCGAAGATGTGACCAGTGGTTACTTTCTGGTCGCGGTCCCGACCTCGATCGGAAAGTGCTGACATGAACGACCTCTCGCTGGATTCCCCGTACTCGTCGGGCACCTCGCGGCTCGATATCGACAAGGCGCTGCGCAATGCCGGACGCGACCCGGACCGGCTACAACTCGCGGATCTCACCCTGGTGGAGGACTTCCACACGATGGGCCGGATCGCCACCGGCGCACTGGTGGAGCTGACCGGGCTCACCGCGCACAGCAGGGTGCTCGACGCCGGGAGCGGAATCGGCGGCACCGCACGCTTCATCGCGGACACCTACCGCTGTCGGGTCACCTCGGTGGACCTGACCGAGGACTACTGCGAGACGGCGCGCTGGCTCAATGCCGCGGTCGGTCTGGACGGGCTGATCTCGGTGCGGCAGGGGGATGTCACCGAATTGCCCTTCGGCGACCGTGGTTTCGACGTCGTCTTCAGCCAGCACGTGCAGATGAACATCGCCGACAAGGATGCGCTGTATCGGGAGGCGCATCGGGTGCTGGAAACCGGTGGGCTGCTTGCGCTCTGGGATATCACCGCCGGTGACGGCACACCCGGCTATCCGCTGCCGTGGGCAGATCGGCCGCAGCAGAGTCACCTGGTGACCCCGGACGTGCTGCGCGCGGCCGTTGAGCGTACGGGGTTCACGATCGAGGTGTGGGAGGACCTCACCGAGCAGGCGGGCGCGGTCATGCGGATGGTGCTGGCGGCACCACCGAATCCCGTTGGGCTGCAAGCCTTCGTCCCCGACTTCGCGACGAAGGTCGAGCACCTCGCGCAGGGTCTGAGCGACGGCAGGCTGCGGGCGGTGCGCTGCATCGCCAGGGCTTGACGGCTGCGGCCCGCGCCTGACCGGCACTTGCCCGGTTATCGCGTCCGGTGGGTCCGGCGGCTGCGGCGGCGCGGTTCCGGGTGCAGCAGCGGAGCGATCGGGCCCGCGTAGCCGGAGGCCACGAGTTCCACCATGGCGCTGAAGGTTTCGACGAATCGGGTCGCGGTGACCCGGTCGAACCGCGCGATCGGATACAGGAACGGCCCGGTGATGCCGGTCGGCGCGCCGGTGTGGTCGTAGTTTTCGGTGAGGCCGAATTCCAGATCGTGCTTGGCGCGGATGATGCCGGTCGGGAAATCGGTGATGGACATGCCGGTGGCGGCGGCCGCGGGTGGGGCGGCGTCGGCGCGCTGCAGGATGAGGGTGGCCTGGAACAGCGGGTGCGCCGGATCCTGCGGAAGACTGCGCAGCAACCGCGGATTCGGGGTGTCGGGATGCGCGAAAGCGGCCAACGCGACCTTGCGGACCTGGTCGATGAGGTCGTTCATATCGGTCGCGCGGTCCAGGCGGATGCGCAGCAGGACATCGTCGGCGAGATTGCCGACCAGGTCCGCGAGCAGCGGGTCGTCGCGGCCGGAGACGGCGGTCGCGACGGTCACGTCCGGGGACTTGGCGAAGGTGGCGACGCTGAGCGCGAAGGCGGTCTGCAGCAGCATGAACAGGCTCGCGCCGCCCTGCCGGGCCCGGGCCAGCAGGGCCGCGTGCAGCGTCGGGTCGAAGCGGATCTGGATGAGGTCGCCGGCGGCGTCGGTGCGCTCGGAACGCGGTCTGTCGTACGGCAGGTCGAGCGGGGTGGGGCGGCCGACGAGATTGTTGGCCCAGTAGCGCAGTTGATTGCTGGCCCGGCTGCCCGGATCGTCGAACGCGCCCAGGTACTCGTGCTTCCACAGCGTGTAGTCGATGTAGTCGACCGCCAGGGGAGTGAAGTTGGGTGCCCGGCGCGCGCAGCGGGCGAGGTAGGCGGTGACCAGGTCACGCAGCAGCGGCTGCATGGACGCGCCGTCCAGTGAGATGTGGTGGATCACCAGGGTCAGCACCACATCTCGGCTGCCGAGCCGGAAGATGCGGGCGCGGATCGGCAGCTCGGACCCGAGATCGAAGGCTCGGCCCGCGAATTCGGCGATGCGCTCGGTCAGCTCACCCGGGAAGCTGTCGACGACCTGGACCTCGACCCGTGCCACATCGGCGTCGAGGACCATCTGGATCGGTCCGTCGGCGGTCGCCGGATAGCAGGTGCGCAGCGGGGCGTGTCGCCGCACGACGTCATCGATGGCGGCGCGCAGCGCGAGAGAATTCACGATGGAGCCGCGAATTCGAAACGCGCGAGCAACATTCCAGTCAGCGGATTGCCCGCAGGCCGCCGCGTGCCACATGCGCTCCTGGGCGGGCGCCAGCGGAACGCGCGGCGAGCGCGGCATGCGCCGCAGCGGCGCGGGTTCCTCGACTATCCGCAGGAATTCTGTCGTATCAGCGGATTTCCGCCGTTGTAAAGGTCTTGTCCAGACAGCAATCGGCCCGACCATCGACGCCGCCCTCTCAGCATTCGAACGATGTTCACCCACCGCCCGAATAGCCCGGCAGCTCTGCGGAACGGCGATCCGGCCCACGGTAGCAACGGCATGGCAATTCCGCTTGCCGAGAAGTGAGACCCAGGTCACCCACACTATCCGCGGCGGCGAAAGCCCAGGAAGTTGGGGGCATTCGATGGCTCGAGTAGGCCGCTGGCCCATATCGGGCAGGTGTCCAGTCGGAGGCCGGCATGGCCGGACAAGATCAGGGAGCTATCACCGCGGAGAAACGGGCAGAATTCCGCGATGCGAGCTCCCTGATCATGAAATCTACAGTGCGACGGGGATTCCGGCGGACCAAACGCGGCGAATGGACTTCGTCGCGGTGATGTCGGCGAGGGGGTCGGCGTCCAGCAGCAGCAGGTCGGCACGCAGGCCGGGGGTGATCGCGCCGCGGTCGGTCAGGCCGAAGTGGCGGGCGGGCAGGGCGGTTGCGGCATTGAGGGCATCCGCGGTCGAGAGCCCGGCGCGGACCAGAAGCTCCAGTTCGTTGTGCAGGCTTTCGCCGAAAGCGGGGTTGCAGGGGACGCCGGGGGAGGCGTTGGCGTCCGTGCCCGCGAGGACGGGGATGCCCGCGGCATGCAGCGCGCCGACATTGGCGAGGGCGGCGGCGAACGCCTCGGGGACGCCGTTCGCGGCGACCATGCCCTCCATCATGGTGAGGGTCGGCACGACGGCGCGTTCCTCGGCGGCGATCCGCTCGACATCGTGTGGCGGCAGCGGGAATCCCGCGGGCACATGGGTGATGATGTCCACGCCCGCGTCCAGTGCCGCGGCGTACGCGCCCGGTGAGGCGGCGTGCGCGACGACCAGCAGATCACGCGCGTGCGCCTCGGCGACAACGGCTTTCGCGCACGCCGCGTCGGGACCGCCCTCACCGGGGGATTCGAGGATCAGCTTGATGTAGTCGGATCCGCTCGAATGGCGTTGCGCCACCATGGGTTCGGCCTGCTCCGCGCTGCGGATGATGACCGCGTCGCCGAGGAACTGGCCGTGCATGCCGTCGGCCCCGGCGACGCACATGCCCGAGCTGCGGACATCGGTGGTGCCGACGGTATTGCGCAGTCCGGCCACGATGGCGGGGTCACAGGTCATGTCCAGCGCCGTGGTGACGCCGAAAGCGGTGAATCGGGACGGGGTCTCGGCATCGGCGATGTGCACGTGGGCGTCGATGAAGCCCGGGAGCAGGAACGCGCCACCCGCGTCGATGCGCTCGGCCCCGGTGTCGTCGGTGCCGATCACCGCGCCGTCGATGACGACCGTGGTCGGTTCGCTGAAGGCGCTGCCGTCGAAGACTCGGACATTGTCGAGTGCGGTCCGGCTGACCGCTGGGTTCGGAGAGGTCACCCGGACCAGCATCCTCCGATTCGTGACCGCCGACAGCACAACGGGATTCGTACGCCGCTTTCCGGCGGGTCAGCGGCGGCGCGGCAGCAGGCGGCGCGAGACGTGTTCGGTCATGGCGTCGGCGAGCGGCGGGACCACCGGGACCGGCCGGGTGGGCGGCGGCGGGGCCGAGCGGGCATCGGCGGAGATGCGGATGAGCAGCGCCAGAATGATGTAGTTGGCCAGCAGCGAGGAACCACCGTAGGACATGAACGGGGTGGTGAGACCGGTCAGCGGAATCAGTTTGGTGACACCGCCGACCACCACGAACAGCTGCCAGCCGATGGAGAACGCCAGTCCGCCGCCGAGCAGTTTGCCGAAGGCGTCGCGGGTGGTCAGGGCGGCGCTGAAGCCGCGGATGCAGAGGATCAGGAACAGCGCCAGCACCGCGCCCAGGCCGATCAGGCCCAGCTCCTCGCCGATGGTGGAGATGATGAAGTCGGTCTTGGCGAACGGCACGTCCTGCGGCCGTCCGCTGCCCAGTCCGGTTCCGGCCAGCCCGCCGGTGCCCATGCCGAACAGGCCCTGCGAGATCTGATATCCGGTCGTGTAATACGTGGCGAACGGGTCCTTCCACACGTCCACCCGCACTCGCACATGCCCGAAAAGCTCGTAGGCGATGAACGCGCCGACCATGAAGAACAGCAGGCCGATGAGCAGCCACGAGGCCCGCCCGGTGGCGATGTACATCATGGCCAGCACGGTCCCGAACACCAACAGCGAGAAGCCCAGGTTCTTCTCGTAGACGAGCACGATCACCGCGACGAAGGTGACCAGCAGCAGCGGGGCCAGATCCCGCAGGCGCGGCATGGTCATGCCCAGGAAGCGGGTTCCGGCATTGGTGAACAGCTCGCGGTTGGCGACCAGGAAGGCGGCCACGAAGATGATCAGCGCCACCTTGGCGAACTCGCCGGGCTGAATCGAGAATCCGCTCAACAGGATCCAGCTCTTGCCGCCGTTGACCTCGCTGAAGCGCGACGGCAGCAGGGCGGGGATGAGCAGCGCGACCACCCCGGCCAGACCCATGGTGTAGCCGAAGCGCGCGGGTTTGGTGTGGTCGGGGACGAACACCAGCACCAGCACGAACAGCAGCATGCCCAGGCCGGTCCAGATCAGCTGATGCGCCGAATCCGAGGACGGAATGGCCTTGCCCGCGTTCTTGGCGGCGGTGGCCTCGGCGCGGTCGAGCCGGTCGATGAGAACCAGGCCGATGCCGTTGAGCAGCACCACGCACGGCAGCAGGACCGGGTCGGCGGTCGGTGCCCAGCGCCGGACGGCCAGATGCGACACCAGCACGAACACCGTGAAAACGGCCAGCGCGCGGATGCTCTGGGCGTCGAAGCCGTTGCCGGTGGCCGAGGTCATGGCCAGATAGGCGAAGGCCGTCAGGGCCAGTGCGGCCACGCACAGCAGCAGTTCGGCATTGCGCGGAACACGCCCCTTCGACGTCGCCAGGGCAGGGCTGTGCCGAAATGCGCTCACACCGAACAGTATCGCGTGCGGTAGCGGATGAGGAGCCAAAGCAGGAGGGCTTCGGCTATGGCGGTGAACACGGTGAGGAATTGGCTGAAATAACTCGCGAGTACGTTCACCAAGGTCAGCGAGATGATGCTGGACCAGATGCCCAGCCGGACGCCGATATCGGCGCGGCCGCGAATCCACGCCACCGCCGCCACCGCGCAGCCGATGCCGACCAGTACTTCGGCCACCGCCGCGATCCCCAACCCCACGAGCGCTTTCCAGCCGTGGTTCTGGGTGACGTCGAGGAAGTGATTGACCGCGGTCCACGGCGAATGCCATCCGGAGATGACGATGAGCGCCAGCACGAGCCGCAGCAGGGTCCACACGGCGTGGCCGATGAGCACGGTGATGAGCACGCCCGCCAGCACCGGGCGCGGCAGCAGGGCGTCCTCGGCGCGCCGGTAGGCACTGCTCAGCCGGGCGAAGCGGGACGGCACCGCGCGTTCGTGGGTGGTGCGCAGGTAGGTGTCGAGGGCGTCGGCCAGGGCGACGGTGTCGGGGGTGAAGCCGCTGCGGTCGATAGTGCCGAGGGTGTCGAGCAGGGTGTTGCGCTGTTCGACGGTGATCGGGCTGCCCAGGTCCATCGCGACCTGACCGGTGACGTCGGCCAAAACCAGGGTGGGCGGGCGTTTTCGGTTGCGGGCGGCGTAGCGGGCGACCAGCACGATCAGCAGGAAGGCCAGGTAGATGATGGGCGCGGCGAGCGGGAAGAAGTAGTCGTTGTCGGAGGTGATGAACTTGCCGACCTCGTCGATGAACAGGCCCAGGCCGACTCCGGACAATGCCGCGGCCGTGTTCAGCGCGGCCCGCCCGGCGAACAGGAACATCACCAGGCACGCGATGACCAGCAGCAATCCGCCGAAGAGCGCATGCGCGATGTGATAGGTCTTGCCGCCGATCTTGGGATAGCCCGAGGCCATCAGATACAGCCGGGTGATCACCACCGTCAGGCCGAAACAGACGGCCATCACCGTCACCAAGCGGCCGGATCCGGGCCGCCATCTCATCGTTGCCATGCGCTCGCCGAACACGATCTCCACCGTGACACAGATGCGACGGTCGCGGGGATCGAACCGGATCAGGTGCTGGGTCGTTTCACCGACATCGGCGTGCCGAGTAATCGTGGTCACGGCGTGGCGAGCAATCGAGGTCACCATGGGTGTCGATCAGGTAGGGCGGAGAGAGATCGTCGTCGCGGCGGGGGTGGTGATGGCGGCGGCCGCGTGCACGAGTCAGCGCGCGGCCTCGCCACCTGCCGCCTCCACCTCCGCCGCGGCGGCCACCACGACCACGGCCGCACCGCCCACCACGACCGTGGCCCCGCCGCCCTCGACCACGGAAGCGCCTGCCGCGCAACCGGGTCCGGTGCCGTTGAACGGTACGGTCCTCGCCGGCACCTCGCAGGTTCCGGTCGGCGGCGGCGTGATTCTCGGCGATACCGTCGTCACGCAGCCGAATGCCGGTAGCTACCTGGCGTTTTCGACCGTCTGCCCGCATCAGGGCTGCGCGGTCAACGCCATCTCGGGCGGCGTCATCAGCTGTCCCTGCCACGGCAGCCAATTCGCGCTCGACGGCTCCCTGGTCCGCGGCCCCGCCACCCGTGGCCTGGCGCAACGCGAGGTGAATGTCCGTGACGGCCAACTGATCGCGGGCCCGGCTCCCGCCGCGCCGGTCGCCCCGGCAGCCGAACAGCCACAGGCGACCGAGCCCGCACCGGTGACCGTCACCGAGCCGGGCGCGCCCGACAATGCCATCGCTCGGACCGGTGATATCCCGGTCGGCGGCGGTGTGATCGTCGGCAATACGGTTGTGACGCAGCCGAATGCGGGCAATTTCGTCGGCCTCTCGGTGATCTGCACCCACCTGGGCTGCGCGGTCAACGATATTTCCGGCGGCACCATCAACTGCCCGTGTCACGGCAGCAAGTTCAACCTCGACGGCTCGGTGGCGGCCGGACCCGCCAGCCGTCCCCTGGACGGCCGCGACGTCAGCGTGCAAGGCGACTGGGTCGTCTCGGGAGCGGGCGACCCGAACGCCCCCATCCCGGCCCCGAAACCCTGGTGGTGCGAGATCATCCCGCCCGGCTGCCTGGGCTGCTGAGTCCTAGCGCTCCTCGGCGAACACGTGCGTGAGCGCCGCTGCCGTCGCCGACACGGTCGGGCTGGCGGTCGCGGTCTTGCGTAATACCAGCGCGAGGTGCCGGATGGTGGTGGGACGCAGCGGGATCGCGGTGACATTGCGGTGGATGTCGCGCATCAACAGCCGGGACGGCACGGCGACGGCGTCACCGGATTCGACATAGGCCGCCGAGAAATCGACGCTGCGGGAGCGGGCCACCACGTTCGGCGCGAAACCCGCGGCGCGGCACAGGGAGACCAGGAAGTCACACCAGGGTGTGGGCTCCTCGCACAGCACCCAGTTCTCCTCGGCCAGCTCGGCGATACTCAGTGACTCCCGCCCGGCCAGCGGGTGCCCGTCGCCGACCATGACGACCAGTGGATCGTCGAGGAGTGGAATTCGGTGCAGGGCAGCATCATCGGCGGGTTCCGCGTCGCCGAACGAGTCGACGACGGCCAGGTCGATCTCGCCGAGTTTCAACGCCCGCACGGCGTCGGGTGTCTCCCGTTGTTCCAGGTGCAGGGTGAGGTCCGGATGTCGCGCCCGCAGCCGGGCGACGGCGGGAACCGCCGCCGCCGAGGCGGTGGGCACACAGCTGACCCGTAGCGTGCCGGAGACGTTGCCGCGCAGTTGCTCCAGATCGCTTTCGGCGCGTTCGATATCGGCCAGGATCTCCTTGGCGGCGGTGACCAGCACGGCACCCGCCTCGGTGAGCCGGACCCGCCGGCCGAAGCGTTCCAGCAGCGGGGTCCTGGCCTCGGACTCCAAGGTCGCCAGCTGCTGCGACACCCCGGCCGGGGTGATGTAGAGCGCCTCGGCGACCGCCGCGATGGTGCCCCGCTCCGACAGCTCCACCAGCAGGCGTAAACGCCAGGGATGTAGCACGATTCCGAGCCTAACCCCGCAACCGTGAGGTTCCTGTGAACCGAAGAAATCCTTACGGTCGACGATGCGAATCCTTGCTGGATGCGGTCGGATTCCGCGCCCAGACTCGGTTTTCATGAGACACGCACTCATCATCGGCGCGGGCATAGCAGGCCCCGTCACAGCCATGGCCCTGCAACGGGCGGGCATCAGCTCCACCGTCTACGAAAGCCGTTCCGAGACAGCGGAAGCCGTGGGCGGCTTCCTCACCGTCGCCGTCAACGGTCAGGCCGCGCTGGAGGTCCTCGGGCTGCGGCACTGTCTCGACAGCGGATTCCCCACCCCCGACATGGCCATCACCAGCGGCGCGGGCAAGCTGCTGGCCGCCTTTCCCTACGGCCCGATGCTGCCCGACGGCCGCACCGCGCGCACCATCACGCGCAGTGACCTCTACTGCGCGCTGCGCGAGGAGGCGCTGCGCCGCGACATCGATATCCAGCACGACCGGCGACTGCTGGACGCGGTCTCCAACGGCGAGATGGTGCGGGCCTTCTTCGCGGACGGCAGCTCGGCGATCGGCGACCTCCTCATCGGAGCCGACGGCCTGCGCTCACGCACCCGCGAGATCATTTGCGACACTTCGCCACCGGCCCGCTACACCGGTCTGCTCAATACCGGCGGCTACGCGCGCGGCCTGCGCGTCCACACCCCGCCGGGGGAGCTGAACCTGATCTTCGGCCGGCACGCCTTCTTCGGCTACGTGGTGCATCCCGACAAGTCGATCTGGTGGTTCGCCAACCTCCCGGAGCGGATCGAGCCCACCCCGCAGGGCTTGTCCGCCATGGACATTCGTGATCGGCTCACCACCCTCTTCGCCCGTGACCGCGGGCCGATCCTCGATATCGTCGCCCACACACCGGATCTGGCCACCCCGTACGGCACCTACGATTTCCCGAGAGTCCCCGCCTGGTACCGCAACCTCATGATCATCCTCGGCGATGCCGCGCACGCCGCCTCACCATCGGCGGGCCAGGGTGCCTCCCTCGCGCTCGAGGATGCCGTCGTGCTGGCCCGCGCCCTCACCGAAAGACCCTCCATCACGGGCGCGTTCACCTCCTTCGAAGACCTGCGCCGCCCGCGCGTGGAGCGGGTAGTGGCCTGGGGCAGGAAGACCGGCGACAGCAAGGCGGCGGGCCCGGTCGGCCGCCTGATCCGCGACCACGTGATCTTCCCGCACTTCGTGGGCCGCAGGTCCGGAAGGGGGAGGGCCGACCCCCTCGCCTGGCTTTACGACTTCCCCGCCACCTGGGACGCCGTCCTCACCCACTGAATCAGTAGGGCTGGGCAGTGGATGACCAGCGAGTGGCCAACTGGTCGGCGAGGGCGCGGGGGAAGGAGAGTTGGGCGGGGTCGCCGTCGGAGGTGTAGCGAGCGGTGGGGTTGGCGGCGAACCAGTCGAGCCAGTAGGTGGAGTCGAAGGGGACTGGGGTGCGGCCGGAGCGGATTCGAGGGAGGGCCGTCGGGTCCAGGGTGGCGGATGCGGGGGAGGGGGCCGGGTTCGCGCCGACGAGGAGGACGGCGTCGAAGTGGTAGGGGGTGCCGTCCCAGGTGCCCGCGGTGGCGAGGGCGTGGTCGGCGGGGTACACGCCCAGAGGGAGTGCCATGGAGGGGATGGCGGTGCCTGGGACCGCGGTGAGGATGGCGCGGACGTTCTGGACCAGTTCGCGTTGTACGTCGGTGGCATTCAGGCGGCCCAGATTCGGGTGGGTCGCGGTGTGGGCTCCGATGTCGTAGCCGTGGTGGACCAGCCAGGGGAGGGCGCGCGGGTCGTCGCCGAACGGGTCGTTGTTGAGGTAGAAGGTCGCGGTGGCGGCGAAATCCGGGTGGCTGGAATGGAATTGCTCGAGCAGGCCGACCGCGCAGTCGGGGGTGGGGTCACCGGAATCGGTGAGGGTGAGCTGGGGGCGGGTGGAGTCGTCGAAGGTGAGGACCACCGGGTGGGTGCCCGCGGGGAGGTCGATGACGCCCGAGAGGTAGCGGGCGAGAGTGATCGGGCGGTAGCCGTCGGCGTAGAGCCGGTTCAGTTCCGCGGTGAATTTCGTTGGGGTCTGGTCGTATTCGCTGCCCGGTTCGGCCTCGATGCGGTGGTACATGAGGATGGGGATCTGGCCGAGTTCGTTGGCGGCGACGGCGGCGGGGTCCGGGGGACGCACGGCCGGGGTCGGCGTGGTGGTCGGCGGGGGCGCGGTGGCGGTCGACCCCCCGCATGCGGTGGCGGTCGCGCACAGCAGCGCCGCCGTGACCATTCGGAACATGGCCCACGCCCTCATTGCCGCAACGCTACGCGGAGACAACGGTTTTGAGTTGATCTCGGCGAAATACGGTTGTCATCTGCGCGCTGGGGTAATAGTGATGCGGAACAGGCGTCTGTGGAAGTTGGTGTGTACGTTGCTCATGCGACTTCGGGCGATCCGCCGTCGGCGGTCCGCCCTGCTCGCGCTCGGTGCGGTGCTCGTCCTGGTGTTCACCACGGTGATGTTCGTCTACGGTCGCAGCCGGCCGTCGGCAGCCACTGTGTCCCGGCCTCCGCAGCTGGAACTGTCGCCGCTATCCGCCGCCACCTCCTACCGGGATCCGGTTACGGTGCGGGGCAAGGCGCTCGGTGCGAAGCAGGTGTCGGTGGGCGACCGGTCGGTACCGGTCGCCGCGGACGGAACCTTCGAACTGGCCCTGCCGCACGCGCCCCTCGACACCATCCTGGTGGCCACCAACGCCGCGGGCGACAAGGCGGAGGTTCCGGTGCGGGTGGGAGTCACCCTGCCGCGCATCCGGGCCGTCCACGTCACCGCCTACGCCTGGGCCTACGACCCCATGCGCGAGGCCGTCCTGGACCTCGCGCGGACCGGCCGCATCGACACCGTCCAGCTCGACATCAAGGACGAGGACGGGGTGGTCGGCTACGACTCGCAGGTGCCGCTGGCGCGTGAATCCGGTGCGGTCAACCCGATCTACGACGCACCTGCCGCGCTGAAGCAGTTGCACGACATGGGTGTGAAGGTGGTCGGCCGCATCGTCGCCTTCCGCGACCCCACCCTGGCCGGCTGGGCCTGGCACAACGGGCATCCGGACTGGGTGATCCAGAACCAGGGTGGCGGGCCGTACTCCAGCGGCTACGGCGCCATCGCCTTCACCAATTTCGCCAGCCCCGAAATCCGTTCCTACAACCGGGATCTCGCGGTGGAAGCGGGACACCTGGGCTTCGACGGCGTCATGTACGACTACATCCGCCGCCCCGACGGCAATCTGGCGGGCATGCAGTTCCCCGGGCTGATCGAGTCGCCGTCGGATTCGGTGGCCAACTTCCTGCGCGATATCGAGGGGCCGATCCACGAGGCCGGAGCCTCGCTGGGCGCGGCGGTCTTCGGCATCGCCGCCACCCGGCCCGACGAGATCGCCCAGGACATCCCGTCCATGGCCCGCCATGTCGATTTCCTCGCGCCGATGCTGTACCCCTCGCATTGGCACGCGGGCGAATACGACGTCGCCAACCCGAATGCTCAGCCCTACGACATCATCTTCCGCTCGCTGCAGGACTTCCGGGCGCGCACCGAAGGCACTGCGGCCCAGATCATTCCGTGGCTGCAGGATTTCAGTCTCGGTGTGTCCTACGGTGACGCGGAGGTCCGGGCGCAGATCGACGCGACGTATGCGGCAGGGTACAACGGGTTCTTCCTGTGGAACCCTGCGGTCAGCTATCACGGTGGCGCATTGTCGCCCAGCTGAGCGATGTCAGCGCCAGAACTGCCAGCCGCGGCGCGAATCCTGGTCCCGGGCTGCGGAATTCCCGGCACGAGTGGCGTCGAGGGCGAGCAGTGCGGCGACGGCCGGGGGAAGATCCAGGCGGTTACGGAGCCAGGGCCAGCCGCCGGTCAGGGCGTCGGCGAGTTCGGCGGGTGGCAGTTCGAGGGCTGCCAGCGCGTCCAGGAGGGTGGCCGGGGACAGGTCCCAATGGCGGGCGCAGGCGGTCACCAGGGCGGGCAGTTGGTCGGGTGGGGTGACGGCGAGCAAGCGCCGTAGGATCGGCCCCCCGTCGGCGGAACGGGTACGCGCCACCAGGCGGTCGACGACGTACTCGGGATCGGAATTCAGTGCGGCGGACATTGTTTCACGCGCGATATCGAAGTCGATCGGATCGTCGGGGGACCGCAGCAGCGCCGACAGGTCGGCCGGTGACCAGTCCTTCCCGTTCCTGCGGCCGAAGCTCTTGCGCGGCATCCGGATTCCGCCGCGTGGCGTCTCGTCCCGCGCCGGGGCGGCATCCAGCACCACCAGGTCCTCGATCGACCCCGGGAGTTCCAGGGCCCGGCGCAGGTCGCGCCAACCGGGCCGCAGCGCCTCGGCCAACTCGGCCGGATCGGAGCGGGTCAGGGTGAGCGCCCGCATCAGGTCGCGGGCATCGAGGGCGGGGTAGCGGGCGCATTCGGCGACGAGGGCGGGCAGGCGATCGGACGGCGCGCAGGTCAGGATCTGTTCCAGCGCATAGCGATCGCGCCCGTCGCAGGCGACGTCCACCGCGACCTGGGCGACGATGCCGAGCTGCGCGTACATGGCGTTGTGCAGCAGATGGCTGCTGCCGGTCGGGACGCCCTGATCGTCGACCTCGGCGCGCAGCGCCTTGTGCGCCAGCGCGCGATCCCGCGAACCGAGGGCGTACTCGCGCAGGGCCCGGTGGCGGGTCAGATATCCGGCGATGACTCTGCGGCGCTTGGGGTTTCCGGTGACCCAGTCGGTGTGCAGGCGCGGCCACACCACGGCCGCGTCGGTGGCCGACAGCTGTCCGTGGCCTCCTTCCAGCCGCCGCCGGGCGGCGTCGGCCACCACCTCGGTGAGATCGAAACCGAGCTGGCGGGCCACCTCGACGGTGTGGGTGCGGTCGCGGGTGTCGTTCATGACGCGCTCGGTGAGGACCTTCTCGAAGGTCTTCCGCACCCCGGGACGATGCTCCATCCGGGCCAGCGCCCGTGCCACGCTGGGCCTTCCGACGGCGAGCTGGACGGCGCGGGTGGCGACGGCGCGGTCGTGGAACCAGTCCGGGCTCAGCTCGGGATCGGTGATCACCTCGGCCAGATGGTCGTCGTCGAGCTCGTCGGGGCCCAGCGCGCGCAGGTGCAGGCGGTAGCACCAGTGACCGATTTCCTGTGCGGTGCTGAGAGTTTCGGGGAGTGCGAGACCGGCGCGGCGGTGGCCGACGATCTGCCGGCCCAGCTGCACGAAAGGATCGGACTCGTCGCCGGGGTCACCCGGGGTGACGATGCGGCGGCCGGCGGCCGCCGGTGGGTGCCCGTCGTGGGTCACCGTGATGATCGCGCACTCCGAGCTCGGGGTGTCGGAGGTGCAGAAGGTCAAGTCCCGCAGGCTGTTACGGGGCAGCATGCCGTAGAGGGCGCGCAGCATGGCGACCGCGTCGGTGCCGTGCTCGACGCGCAGTTCGACGGCGGGCCCGCGACCGGACAGGTGCGCGAGGGTGTAGCCGAGCAGGGCGGGCAGCCACTCCAGTTCGACGTAGGCGTCGGCGGCGGAGTCGAAACCGTTGTGTTCCAGGGGTTTCGGCTGGGTTTCCCAGCCGTCGGTGGGGTATCCGGGATCGTCGAGGGCGGTGCGGAAGGCCCCTGAGTCGTAGAGGCCAAGGGCCGTCGCGCCGTCGAGCATGCCGCGTTCCCCTGCGACCAGATGCGCCACACAGGTGCCGGGCCGGGCATTCGACGGCGTCTTCAGCAGCGCCACCGCCAGTCCCCGTACCAGGGCGAATTCCAGCGCGAGCGCGTCCGGCGCGGCCGGTGACCCGTCCCAGCTGATCAGCGGCCCGAGCTCGCGAGTGGTGGAACCCAGTGCGGCGGGCCAGTTTCCGGAGCGCGCGACCACACCCACGCCGGTCCCGGAGGATTCCAGGGTTACCACGGCCCAGCCGCACAGGAGTTGGGCGAAACCCGTCATCGGTCGGCCCGTAGGTGGTCGATGAGGTTGAGCATGTGGATGACCGGGTCGACGGCCGCGAACGGCTTGAACACCGGATAGGTATTGTCGGCCCGCTTGCCGCAGCCGACGGCCGAGACCGGGAAGTAGCGGTTGTGCGGGAAATGGATCGACAGGGTCGAATCGACGGCCGGAAACAGTTTGCGCACCAGCGATCTGGTGGCGTCGGAGCGGTAGGCGATCTGGCCCGGCTGATACAGGTTGCCCGCGCCGTTGAGGCTGTAGGGACTGTCGGCCCAATCCGGCGGCGGCGCGACGATGCCGACCTCGGGCAGGCTGATCAGCGACAGCAGATCCGATTTCGCGACGATCGTCGAAACATGCAGGCGCGGTGGCTCGATCGGCAGTTCGAGCGGGTAGCTGTTGGCGGTGCGCCACAGCTTCGCGATCTGATCGATCATCATCTTGGTGCGGCCCACCGTCTGCGAATGCTCGACGTTGTTGCTGAGGCTCTCCTCGTTGGCCGGGCCCGCATGCTCGCGCATCATCGCCAGGTACTGCTTGTTCAGGGTGGAAGGCACCACGAACCAGATGAAGTCGGCGACCGCCAGGTGCGGGCTCACCTTGGCGGCGATCTCGGCGTCGGCGACATCCTCGCCCGCGACATCCACGAAGGCCAGATTGACGGTGCGGCGGGTGGCCAGCGAGGTGAACTTGATGAGGATCGGGGTGCGCACCTGCCAGCCGCTCCAGGCGTGCGACTGGGTCTGGGTCTGGTTCTGCGGCGGCATGGGCGGGCGCGGCGGCTGCGGCGCGCCCACCGGGCCGATGCCGTTCTCCTGCCGCTGCATCTGCGCGCCGACGTACCCGCGCTTCTGCGTGTAGCCGATGGCCTGCCGGTTCATCAGCGTGTTCTCCAGTGCCGCCAGCAGTTTGGTGGATCGGCGCGACGGCACGATCGACCATTCCCGGGCCAGCATCGGATCGTTCATGACCGAATAGATCATGGACACGATGAGATGCGTTTTGGACGAGGCGGATTCGCCGACGAAACCGATCACCGTGGTCGGATGGTCGAGGATCTCCTCGTCGATCTCACAACCGTTGGGGCAACGCCGATCCAGTCGCCGCGAATAGTCCGCGACCCGGGTGGCGAAGGCGCCGTTGGGCTGGCGCAGCACCCAGATCCAGGAGCGGCGGGCGGAGTCGAATTTGAACTCCGCCAGGCAGTTCAGGCAGACGATTCGCACAGGGGCACCTCAGGCCAACACGGTGTAGGTCAGCCACAGCAGCGTGACCAGGAAG
This sequence comes from Nocardia sp. NPDC059240, assembly GCF_042753865.1. Lineage (NCBI taxonomy): Bacteria > Bacillati > Actinomycetota > Actinomycetes > Mycobacteriales > Nocardiaceae > Nocardia > Nocardia sp. NPDC059240. Next base: position 318,713 of record NZ_JBHZAC010000007.1, read on the forward strand.
AAAGCGCCGCCGACCCGGACCGCGATCCGTAGCCAGTGCCAGGCGCGGGAATTGGCGTAGACGTATCGTTCCCAGGCCAAGCCGGCGCGGGGGTTGTTCATCGGATTACTCACGGCAGCGAATTCCTCACAGCTGGTGGGCGATCGAGACGATCAGCCAGGCGAGCAGGAGGAAAACCAGCCAGCCCAGCACGATTCCGGTGGCGGCCGCGCCCAGCAGGACGCCGCCGATATAGCGGGGGTCGTCGCGGGTCAGGCCTGCCAGCACGCGTTGGCGGAACTCCAGGGCGGGGCGTACGAAGATGCCCCACAGGCCCGTCGCGGGCATCTCGACGCCGGCATGTCGGTCGGGCTGGCGGACGGGTGGGCCGGGCGGCATCACGCTGGTCGGATTGCGCACCGGCACCGTCGCGGGATCCGGTGCGGGGCCGTGGATCTTGTCGGTGACATCATCGATCTTGCGGGTGACGTCAGCGGGCGGTTTGCGGGCGAGATTGCGGGTCTCCGAGTGCACGGCGTCGCGGAAGTAGTGCTGGAATTCCGCCGCGGAGCCGAAACGCAGTGCGGGATCGGGTGACAACGCCTGATCCAGCACCGAGCGCAGTTTCTGCGGCAGGTTCGCCGGCGCGTACACCGCCTCCAGCACCTCGGTGCACACCACCGCGAACGAGTACTCGTCACTGAGATGGGTGAACCGGCCATGCTCGAGATATTCGGGCGCGGAATAGTTCTGGGTGCCGACCACCTGGTGTGCGCGGGTCAGCCGCTGCATGTTCTCGCGCATCTCGATGGCGATCCCGAAATCGGCCAGCTTCGCGGTGCCGTCGCGGCAGATCATGATGTTCTCGGGCTTGATATCCCGGTGCACCACCTGCTTGGAGTGCGCGTACACCAGCCCGCTGAGCGCGTCGGTCAAAACCCGGGCGATCCCCGGCAGCCCCCAATTGTCCGGCGTCCGCATGTACTGCCGCAGATTCTCCCCGTGAATGAACTCCATCACCAGAAACGGTGACCGCAGCCCCTTCTCGACGAACACCCCCGAATCGTGCAGCATCACGATATTCGAGCAGTTCATCTGCGCCGCGATCCGCGCCTCCCGCTCGAACCGCTGCCAGGCCACCTGCTCATCCTGCTCCCGCACCGCGAGACTCCCCGCGTCGAGCACCTTGACCGCAACCTGCCTGCGCAACTGCCGATCCCAAGCATCCCAAACCTCGGCCATCCCCCCTTTCCCCACCATCCCCCTGAGCTCATACCGCCCATTGATCAGCGTCACCCGCCTGCGACCTTCCCCACAGAGCCGGCCACCTACCCAGCAGCCCACCCCGGACGACAACGAACCACCCGCGAGTCTACGCGCGCCCCCGCACCCCCACCCCTCCATATTTCCGCACCCCCCAACCCATCTCACCCACCCCCTCTACCAGCCGATTTGCTCCCCACCGGGTCCCATGGTGTACCTTCTCCCAGTCGCCTTGGGAAACCAACGGCAACCATCCGGGGCTATGGCGCAGCTGGTAGCGCACCTCACTGGCAGTGAGGGGGTCAGGGGTTCGAATCCCCTTAGCTCCACAGAATCGCAGAGCCGCAGGTGATCAACCTGCGGCTCTGTTGTATCTCCGGCAATGCGCGAACCTGACGGGTGCGTTGCGCTGCCCGTAGGGTGACTGAACCGCCGACATCCGCAGCCGAGTGTGATTGCGGCGTTGTTGGATTCGGTCGCAGCCCGATAGGTACGGGTCCATCCCGCGTCAGTCGAATGGGTTGAGTACGGATATGCCAGTGCCGGCCACGTCCGCGACATTGCGGGTGACGAAGGTCCACTCGTGCACCTTGGCGGTAGCGGCGAGCAGGCCGTCCAGTATCGGGACGGTCTTGGGGACGTTCATTCGAGCCCATTCCTCGGCGACGTCCGCGTCGACGGAGACAATGCGATCGCGATAAGTGGTGCGCAGGGTGCCGAGCCACGATTCGAGGATCTCAGCCTGCGGCGCGTCCCGGACGCGCAGACGCTCGATACCCAACCGGATTTCGCCGAGGGTGATGGCACTGAGATGGAGTTGATGGGAGTGCACTCCCTCGTACCAGGCCAGCACCTTGGGGTTGGGGTTCTTCTTGCGCAGTTCGGACACGATATTGGTGTCGAGTAGAAAGCCCAAGTCAGGCCGTCCAATCAATCTCGCGCGGTGTTTCGCGGCTGCGGGTCAGATCGAGATCCTCGAGACTCGGACCAGCGCGTAGGAAGTCTTTGAAATCGGTGACTTCACCGCGGAGCCTTCGGTATTCGGCAATATCGATCACCACTGCAATCGCCTCGCCGTGCCGGGTCACCACCTGTGGGCCGTCAGTGGTGACGCTCCGGAGCAGCTCGCTGAAGCGCTGCTTGGCGTCCTGAATCTGCCAGCTCATCGGTTCGACTCCCTTTCGTTCCTAGTCTGTCTAGACAGACTAGATTGTACTCCACCTGCAGACCTGGTGCCGGCGGTGCAACCGCACCAAGCCGAACAAGGTCACGTAGTCGAGATCGCTGAGAACATTTGAATATTGACCGCAGGCAAAGAGCTACGTATTCAGAATGAGCAAGCGATTGCCCGATTCGAGCAGTGCCGCCAGATGCTCAGTGCCGCGGGCATCGACCCGGCCGACGTATTCGACGTCATCCGACATCGCCAGTGCCGCATACATTTCCGCTACGCCGCGCCCTGGACTGGGTCGAGTCCCCCTATTTTCGTGGGCTGGTGGCCACGGCTCGAATACGAAATCCTTCGATCCGGAGCGGAAGGATTTCAACATGTCGACACTTCAATTCATCGTGACCAACCCTGGCCTCGATCAGCTGTCTGCCTTCTTCAACGCCATCAAGCCCCTGCTGGCGGCCGTCGGATCCGCGTAACCGATCCCGGACGCGTCCGAGGCGGCACCTGATCCGGTATCGGACTCGGACGCTGATGCGCTGCGGCCGACTTCATCGAGCCGCGGCGACTGCCAGATAAGCCCGAACTCTGCTTGCCCCGAAGGGCTCCCGCCAGTTGCTGCCATTCGCGCGCGACAGGTTGCTGCTCAGAGCGGCAGCGCCGCAGGCTGCCCTGTAGTGCAGTCGCTTGCGGTCATGACAGATAATGTCCCATTTCGGACCCAATCTGTAAGGTGCATCGGTCTCGTCGACGCGATCATGATGTCCGGCCCGTCCGCCAGCACCGCCCGGTTCGCATGCAGGTCCGTCGGGTCCACCACCGAACGTGTCATCACAGAAACCGACTCCAGTGGGGCTGGTACCCCAGCAGCGGTACCAGCCCCACTGTCGTTCGGGCGGTCGTATCAGTCGGAGTCGGTGGTCCAGTGTTGCTAACGTCTCCGGTGTGACCGGTGCGGTAGTTGGTGTGGTCCATTGGTTTTCACATGGAGGATGGCTCCTCTCGCCTGCGATTGCCGCAGCGAGTGCGGCTGTGGCCACACGGGCATATCGGACTTCACGGACGGTGGCTCGGCGGGATGCACTGCGATTCGCCGCCGACCTGCACAGGGACTTGACGACCGGAGCCGTCGCCGATGCAAGGCATGTGATCGGGACCCGGCTCTACGGTGATTTGGCTGCCCGCAGCCGGGTCGAAGATCGTGTGATCGAGTGCTATTACGTGCTGCTCTGGGCCTATGAGCGGCTCGCCACCGGGGCTGACGTACTGACGCGAGCGAGGTATGTGGAAGCGCTGGAAGTCCTGCGGAAAGCTGTCGAATGGCACTCGGTCGAGATCGCCAAGAACATTCGAATATTGAACGCAGACAAAGAACTACGAATTCAGGACGAGCAAGCTATCGCCCGGTTCGAGGAGTGCTTCAAGACACTCGAGGCTACGGGCATCGGATCCGGCTGAAGCCCGTGTCCTCGGTGAACAAGGCGATCACCCGACGCGGAGAACCTGGCCCTTCCACAGTTGGAACCATCATCCAGCAACTGGTGAAGAACCAAGGAGGCAGTTGATGGCCGTGGAGCTGGCTGAGATCCGGCAGTGTCTGGCGCGTGGGGACGAGGTGCCCGAGGTCGTGTTTCCCGATCTCGGCTCGGCCGAACTGTTGGATGTGCCTGTACGGTGGCGCGCCACCGTGGAGGCCATCGATCCTCAGGAGCGATGCCGCGCCGCGCTTTCGCTCTGGAATTCCGAGTTCTTGGAATTGGTTCCGACTTTCGCGGAGAACTTCCGAAGTGAACTCGCCGAAGTCCGAATCGGACGCGTCGAGAACCAGTGGGTGCTGATCTACGCTGCGGAACACTACGACGACGAACGCTACGTCGCGTGCTGGATCGGCTGGGATCCAACAACATTCGGAGATCGCCGGCCGCCGCTGTGGGATGCGATACCGGAACCGGTGCAGCGATTCCTGCGCGAGGTGCACGCCGGCTTCACGGCACCGGATTGGCGGTCGTTCGGTCCCGTCCAGCCCCGTCGGATGCTCACGTTCGCCGCGAGAAGCGGCTACCCGGACGGCATTCCAGGTTGGAATGCCGCGGTCGATTCCACTCGACTGCTGCCGCTGGCCGCCACCTACAGTGGGCTTCTCGCCTGTGTATCGCCAGATCTGCCACCGGGGCAGGCGGTGCTGATCTATCAGGGTGATCTCGATCCGTCCCGCGACGTCGGCCAGGTACTCGACAAGATTCTCGATACCCGCTTCGCTGTGGTCAATCAAGAAGTGGAGCTTTAGGCCGATTTTGTGCACCGGAGAGAACCGCCGTCGATGAGTCGGCGGCCTGATCCGCAGATGATTCGTTACGGTCGGTCACGTGGAGCGATCCCGATCGTCGGGCACTGCGCTTGAGCCCGGCTAGGTACCGACCACCCTGATCATGATGTCCGGCCCTTCGGCCGGCACTGCAACGTATTCGGACTACTGCGCGCCTATGGTCGTGTGCCTTGTACTGTCGGACCGTGTACGGGGGTGCCGAGGTCGGGGCGGCTGGGAGGGGCGGCGCTCGGTGTGGGTGGGTATCGATTGAAGGGGAGTGTCGAGGTGAGTGAGTCCGAACCGGTGATCCGTACGGATATTCCGCATTCGGCCAGGATTTGGAATTACTGGATGGGTGGGAAAGATAATTACCAGATCGATGAGGCGGTCGGGGAGGCGAGCCTGAAGATCGATCCCGATATTGCGACCATGGCTGTGCAGTCGCGGGAATTCCTCATCCGCACAGTGCGTTACCTCGCCGGTGAGGTCGGCATCCGGCAGTTCCTCGATATCGGCACCGGCTTGCCTACGATGCAGAACACCCACGAGGTTGCGCAGTCGGTGTTGCCCGAGGCGCGGATCGTGTACGTCGACAACGACCCGCTGGTGCTCACTCACGCGCGGGCGTTGCTGACCAACGCCAGCGAGGACGGGGTCACCACCTACCTCGACTGCGATCTCCATCATCCCGAGCAGATCGTTGCCGGTGCCCGCCCGATCCTGGATTTCGACCGGCCGATCGCGGTGATGTTCATGGGCGTGCTCGGCCACGCCCGCAGCTACGACGACATGCTGCGCATCGTGCGCACCGTAATGGACGCGGTGCCCGCAGGCAGTTATCTGGTGTTGTGGGACGGCACCGTCGACAGCCGACCGTATGTGGAATTGTGTGAGGAATACGCCAAATCCGGTGGCGTCCCGTATGTTCCGCGTACCCGAACCGAGATTCGCGCGGCGTTCGACGGCCTGTCGTTCGAGGAGCCCGGTTTCGTTCGGATCACCGAATGGCGCCCGAAACCCGCACGGGTGTCCACGCCCGCGCAGATCGCCGCATTTGGAGGCGTCGCACGGAAGTCGTAGCAGCGTTACGGCAAGCACGCTCACGTTTCCGGGGCACCCTGCCGAGTGGGTAGATTCGGGCATGAACTCGCTGCTAGGAGTCGGTTTCCGGTGCCGGAAAACTCGGTTCCGGTCGCGGGTTCCTGGGTAATCTGTGGTCATGGTGGAGGGGCATCAACGCCCAGTCGGCGAGTTCGGTTCTGCGAGAGCTTGGTTCGCTGCACGGCTGGTGGAATTGTTTGAGGCTGCGGGGAATCCGACGCTACAGAAGGTCGTGACAGCGGCTGAGAGACGACTGCGGGCGGCCCGGGCACCGGGAGCCAGCGGTGGTTTGTCGGTGCAGCGTCTCAGTGATTGGCGGACCGGTCGTCATCGACCGGCGTCGTTCGAGCTGTTCACTCCGGTATTGCTGACCTTGATCGAACTCGTGCCCCCGAAACCGGGCAGTGCCCGGGCCGAGTTGATGAATCCGCTGGTGTGGAAGCAGTGGTGGACCGCGGCAGACGCCGAGAACGATTCGGCCACGGGTACGCGTCCGGCCAGGGCCAAACGACGTGCCCGACAGCGGAATTCCGCAGCTGATCCACGGGGGGCTCGTCCGAGCGTGACGACGGTGTTGCCGCGTGGCATCGGCACGTTCGTGGGCCGTGAGCAGGAGTTGCAGTCGATCGTGGACGCGGCCACCGCTGGACCGTCGATATACACCGTCGACGGTATGGCCGGTATCGGCAAGACCGCGTTGATCGTCCGTGCGGCGCACATGCTGGCCGAGCAGTTCCCCGACGGTCAATATTTCGTCGAGCTCAACACCCACACTGCCGGCCTTACCCCGAGCGATCCGTTCGACGTCCTGGGCACGCTACTCACCGATCTCGGAATCGACCCGCGCCATATCCCCAGCACCCTCCACGGCCGTCGGAACATTTGGCGAGGGCGCCTCGCCGGCAAGCGAGTACTGCTGGTTCTCGACGATGCCCGCGACAACGACCAGATCGAGCCGCTGCTTCCGGCTTCCCCCGGATGTCTGGTCCTGGTCAGTAGTCGGCGGTGCTTGATCGCGCTCGATGACGCGACTCCTCTGCCGGTGGGCACGCTCGACAGGGACACGGCCATCGACCTGTTCTGCACGCTGGCGCGGCGCACTCCGACCGGCATGAATGCGGCCGCTGCGGCCGAGGTTGTCCAGGCGTGCGGGTGTCTGCCCTTGGCGATCGTGCTCACCGCCGGTCGGCTGGCACACCACCCCACCTGGAGCATTACCGACATGGCCGCCGAACTGTCGGAGGCCCGCCTGCGGCTCGGCGTACTCGAGGCGGGCCAACGCGCGGTCCGGGCCGCGTTCGCGGCCTCCTACACCGGTCTTCCGCCACGACGGCAGATGATGTTCCGACGACTCGGTCTGCACCCCGGTCCCGACGTAGACGCCTACGCAGCAGCCGCCCTCGTCGATCTACCGATCAGTACTGTCAGAAGCGAACTCGACGCCCTGTATACCGACCATCTCCTCGAGGAAACCGCGCCCGGACGCTACCGACTGCACGATCTCCTGCGCGAATACGCGAACACCCTCGCGTCGGAAGACACGGTCGCCGAGCAGGCCCTGGCCACCGACAGATTGTTCGATTACTACTCGGCGACCTTGCATGCGGCCGGCCACCCATCCGGTACACCGGCAACCGCCTCCTTACCGACCGCCCGGCCACAGTCGTCCGCGCCGAGGCAGTTCACCTACGCCACCGCCGTCGAGTGGATGCGTCGCGAGCGAGCGAATCTGATGGCATGCCTGCGCTACGCCGCCGCGAACAACCAGCTGAGCAGAGTGATCGAGTTGACCCGCGCACTCGGCAGCGAACTGCGCTTGCAGGGCCCGACGGCCCCATCCGTCGGCATCTACCAGCGGCAGGTGGTTGCCGCACACACCATCGGCGACCGTCATGCCGTGGCATTCGCTTTCAAGGAGGCAGGCTTCACCTGGTACCTGACCGATGATTACGTTGCCGCGGCCACCCTGTTGCACCAGCTGCTCGAAGCCCAGGCGGACAGTCTCGATTCGACCACCCTTGCGGCGGCGCTGCGCACCCTCGGCCAGGCGCGCTATCAGGTCGGCGACTTCGCGGTCGCTGCCGATGTTCTACAGCGGTCGCTGTCGATCTATCGCATGCTCGGCAGCCGCCTCGAGGAAGCCGCCGTTCTGCATACCTTGGGCTACGTTCTGCACTTGCTCGGCGACTACACAACCGCATACGACCTGCTCGGGCAGGCATTGGCGATCCGCCGCGGTGCCGGTGCCCGCGCTGCCGAAGCCGCCACCCTCAGCATTCTGGGCTGGGTCCAATACCTCGGCGGCGACCACGGCGCCGCGCTCGTCACCACCGAGAAATCCCTGGCTATCGTGCGGGAAGTCGGCCTGAAACAGCTGGAAGCGAATATCCTCTCGCAGCAGGGCTGGCTACGGTATCTGACCGACGACCCGCACGCGATGATCGGCAATGTTCAACGCGCACAACAGATCTACGCAGACCTCGGAGACCGGTTCGGCGAGGCCGTCACGCTGCTGCACGCCGGGTGGGGACAGCGTCTGATCGGCGACTACCCGACCGCTGACCGCACCCTGCGCCGGGCGCTCGCCATCTATCGAGAATGTAAGAATCGGCCCGGGGAAGCATCCACCCTCAACGAGCTGGGCCGGGTGCACTACCTCATCGGCGACCACCGGTCCGCCACCGACCTGATCCGCCAAGCGCTGAAGATCTACCACCAGCACGGCAACCGCGCAGGACTCGCTGACGCCTTCGCCAACCTCGGGTGGGTACTGCACCTCACCGACGGCCCGTCCGCCGGAATCGATGAAATGTGCGTAGCGCTAGTGACCTACCGAGACATCCGACACCGGCCCGGCGAGGCCGAAACACTGAACCGGCTGGCAGCGCAACTCGCCGCCTCCGACAAAACCGACCGAGCCCTGACACGATACGAGGAAGCCCTCCACATGGCTCGTCGCATCAACAGCCCACTCGAACAAGCCCGCGCGATCGAAGGCTTCGCTAGCTGCCACATCCGCACCGGCAACCCGACCACCGCCAAAGCCGAACTCCAAGAAGCCATCACGATCTACCAGCGAATCGCAGCCGCCGAAACCCAACCCGCTCGAGCCCTACTGAACGAACTAGAACAACAATCCGACCCCCCTCCACCACCACTCGCCCGCCATCCCAACAGTTCCGATACCTGATCCCATCCCAACCGTCGGCAACGGCACAAACAGCCTCGCCGAGTGGCACATTCCGGAGGTGTTTCGCCCGGTTTGTCCTTAAATCTGTGCCACTCGGCGTTTGGTGTGTCGGTGTGGCCGGCGGGGGCGAGATGAGTGCTGCCCGTTTGTTTTCGGCTGTGTCGGGTGACGAGTGCCGTCGAACGCTACTGGGGGGAGTCGGCCGGTGGGATGGGATCGGTTGGGAAGAAGGATGACTCGCATCCTCGCTGGGATAGTAGGCCGATTCCGGTGCGGCATGCCCGGCGTCGCTCCTCCGGCGGGGCGGCCAGGGCCTGCCGCACTATCTGTGCGGCGTCTTCGATATTCGTTGCGACGATGGCTAATTCGCGAATGCCCTCGCCTCGGGCGGTGACCATGACCGAGATGCAGGTGCGTTGCGAGCGGATGATCTCGGGCAGCACTCTGATCGCGACCACCGCCGCCCATGCCAGCGTCATGATGATCTCCACGGTCATCACCTCGCGTGAACCGCTGTGGCGGAGACGAATTCAGCGGGCCACAGTCCGATGGCAGCGACGGTCATGAGGGCCGCCGCCAGGGGGCTGTGTGCTGCGCACAGGGTGCGGTACAGCTCGTCGGCGTGAGTTGGGGGAGGGGTGTGGGGCGACGGCATCGTGCACCTCCGGTTGGTCTTGCTGCTGTAAGACCAAGATGCCATCGGCTAACTATCGGTCGCTCTGGAAAAATCCGGATCTTGTCCATCCAAGAGGCGTTGTGACAGGAATTTTCCAGGTTGAATGCCGTATTTCTGCCAACCTTTGTTATCGATCACCACGATGTGGCGATTGCGCAGGCAGACCAGTCCTCGTTCGCGCATCTCCCGCATGGCGATCCCGATGGCGTCGACGCGCGCTCCGACGAGGTTGCCCAGTTCCTCGTAGTTGAGTCGGATGGTGATCTCCCAGCCGGCGGCTTCCGCCGGGCCGTCGTCACATCCATTCCCGTTGGGCCGCACCGTGGTCCGGCGGCCGTAGGACACGGTGAATTCGACGAGCAGCCGCGCGAGCCGGGTGGTGACCGGGCAGTCGCTGAAGTCCAGTCGGCGCTGATCCGCCCAGGTGAGCCGGTCCGCCATGGTGCGGCACAGCGTCTGCCAGCCGTCCGGATGCCGGTCGAGGAACCGCAGGAACTCCACGCCGGGCATGCGATGCACGGTGGCGGCCGTGCAGATGGTGACCGTCGCTGAGCGCCGGGAGCTGGGCTCGAGCGCCGCGATCTCACCGATCACATCCCCGCTCACCCGGATCGCCAGCAGCTTCCCGTCGGCCCCGGTGATCTTCGCGCACGCCGACACCTTGGAGTCCCGCGATCGCAGCAGATACACGCTGCTGGCCGGATCCCCGTACGGCGACAACACTTCTCCCGGCTGAAAGGGGTGTTGCTTGCCGAGTGAGAGCAGATCCCGCCGCGACGCCGGACTCAACCGCTCCATGAAAGTGCGCTCCGGCCACGGCCAGTTATCCAGCCAGTCGCCCGATGGTGTGTTCATATCTCAACTCCGTGCCCTCGGAGAAGCCGCCCCCGAATCCTCCACGGTAGGCGCACACCTGCACGCGAGGATGAATTCGCGCATCACGATCCGAGACAGCTCGGCGCGAATCCGATTGCTGCCCAGAGCGGCCGAATCGGCGTGGCGTTTTCGGGACACACCGATGATCATGGAGGGATGGACACCTACCTGGGCATCGATATCGGGGGCACGGGGATCAAGGGGGCGCCGGTGGATGTGGCGGCCGGGCGATTGGTTCGAGAGCGGGTTCGGGAGCTCACACCGCAACCGTCGACGCCGGAGGCGGTAATCGAGGTGGTTCGCGACGTCGCCGGGCAGTTCGAGTGGCGTGGGGCGGTCGGTGTCACCTTTCCGGGCGTGGTGGTGGACGGTGTCACCCGCACCGCGGCGAACGTCGACGACGGATGGATCGGTGTGGACGCCCGCGAGCGGCTCGCGCAGGTGCTGGATGTGCCGGTGACCGTGGTCAATGACGCGGATGCCGCGGGGATTGCCGAGATGCGGTTCGGGGCCGGGCGGGACCGGCGTGGGACGGTCCTGATGCTGACCTTCGGGACGGGTATCGGAAGTGCGCAGTTCTACAACGGCGTACTGGTCCCGAACACCGAATTCGGGCATCTGGAGCTCGACGGGCACGAGGCGGAGCATCATGCCTCCGCGAATGTGCGGGAAGAACGCGACCTCAGCTGGAAGCAGTGGGCGCATCGTGTCGAGCGCTATCTGCAATACCTGGAAATGGCATTCTCCCCGTCGTTGTTCATCATCGGCGGCGGGGTCAGCAAGCATGCCGACAAGTTCCTGCCGTACATCGACAAGGTGCGGGCCGAGATCGTGCCCGCCGCGCTGAACAACGACGCGGGCATCGTCGGCGCGGCTCTCGCCGCCGAGGCCGGATGACTCGGCGGCGGTATCGGCCTCGTCAGCAGGTGGAGGTCACCGGGTCGCCTCGGAAGCGGGATTCCACGTAGTTCCAGGCATCGGCGAAGCCGGCGACCGCGCCGGTCATGTGTTCGGCCACGTCGACGGGGTGGAACTGCAGGGGCACACCGGCTTTGCAGTAGCGTGCCGCTACCTCGGCGACCGGCTCGAACGAGGTGAGGGTGTCATAGCGTGCCTGCCAGAAGTAGGTGGGCGCGGTCGGCACGCTGGTGTCGTAGCGCAAGCTGTTCTCGCGCAGCACCGCGTGCGCTTCCGGGCTGTCGAGCAGGCTCTTGGACGCCGCCATCTGTTCGGCGCTGCGGAATGCGCCATGGAACAACAGGAACCGGCGGCAGGCGTCGTGGGTGAATTCTCGGAACCACAGCCCGTTCTCGTTGAGCTGGTCCGAAACCGGTAGCCGGGCAGGGTATTCGCGTTCGAGTCCCATGGCCGCCGCGAACGCGAGCCCGAATCCCGGATGTGGTTCGAAGCCCAGCGAGAGCGCCATCTGCTCCTCGTCGGCCGGAATCCCGCCCGCCACCACGGCATCCAGCTTCAGGTCCGGTGCGTAGGTCGGTTGCAGCGCACCCGCCCAGGCGGTCGCCATGCCGCCGCCGGAGTATCCGGCCAGGGCCACCGGTGAATTCCCCAGCCCCAGCTCGCTCACCTTGCGCACGGCCTTCACGCTGTCGAGGGTGACCATGCCGCTGAGCTTGGCCGCGCCGTAGGCGACGTTCGGGCCGAGGTAGTCGGGCAGCGAGATGGCCCACCCGCGGCCGATCGGCAGCATCGCACCCACTCCGTCCTGGAGTTCGCCGTTGAACAGCGACCGGGACGGATTGCATTGCGCGCCCAGCGAATTGATCAGCGCCTGATAGGACACCAGTGGCGGATTGCGCACGCCGGCGGGCATGAGCACGGTGGTCATGCCGAGAATCGGCTGCCCGGTGGAGTTGGTACTGCGGAAGGCGATCTGCCAGCCCTCGGTACCCACGTACAGCCCGGTGTCGATGCGGCGCGTGCGCACCACGTCCCCGGGGGCCAGGGCGCCCAGATCGGCGGGCGCACCGTAGAACGGGTCGGGATCCGCTGTGGGATACAGGGGTTGCGCCGACACCGGGGCACCGATCAGCCCCGAGGCCAGGATGCTCAAGGCCACCACGGCAGCCTTGACCGAAACTTTGGACACTGCGTTCCTTTACACGTCAGCCTCGCTCTTTTCCGTACCCCGACCTGCACAGGAAAGAACTCACAATCAACAAGGGCACTGCTGCAGCGGAATTCACGCTCACCACAACGTGAGCGAGCTACCGTATAGCGAATATCACAGTTACCCCAAAACGGACAAATCGCCGGGGTGATCGCGATCAGCGAAGGTGCTGGTGCCTGCGGTTGCCAGGGTCGTGCCGTCGGATTCGATCAGCCACTTGCCGCAGACGCAGCGGAGGTAGCGGGTGGTGCCGTGGGTGGAGACAACGGTGGGGGTTGGCCAGGAGCAGACGGGGCAGGCGGTGGCGCACATGGGTTCAGCCTGATGTAATGGTTCAGTGCACTTCAACCCTTACGGTGGTGTGGCCGCCGAGTTGGCGGTTCGGCTGGTGAACGCGTCGGATGACGATGATCTCGGGCGGCTGCTCGCCGATGCCGGGTACAAGCCGATCGGTGTCATCGATGCGCGGCAGGATGCCGAATTGCGGCGGTGGGCAGGGGAACTCGATGCGGTGTTTCGCGATCCGTCGGTCGAGCTGCTCAATGGGCTCTTGGCCAAAACGACCGGCCGCCCGTACATTTCGGTGCACGACGGCCGGACCCCACACCTGCACTACGCCGAAGAAACGGCACCGATCGATGAACGGGTGAAGGCGTACACCGCATTCGGGCTCGCGACACTCTTCTGTGAGGCTCCGGACCGGATCGGCCTTTGCGATCGCGACGGCTGCGACATCGTTTTCGTCGACACCTCACGAAACGGCAAGCGCCGCTTCTGCACCACACAATGCTCGACCCGAGTGCACGTGGCCGAGCATCGCCGACGAACCGTCAGGGCCGATCGGTAGGGGAATGGTCACCGATACAGCGACACCCGACAATGGTCGGTATGGAGACTACGGCGCTGGTGGCTGAACTGGTCGAGAAATATCGGGGTGGTCCGGCACCGCTGGTACAGGTGGGTGATCCGGTGTTGCGGCAGGTGGCCGAGCCGGTGGCGGGGCAGTTGGGGGCGGAGTTGCTGGGGGAGTTGGTGGAAATCTTGTTCGCCACGATGCGAGCGGCCCCGGGGGTGGGGGTCGCGGCCCCACAGATCGGGATTCCGCTGCGGGTGGCGGTGCTCGGGGATCCCGCCGAGGTGAGCGAGGAGGTGGCGGTGGCGCGCGGGCGACGGCCACTGCCGGAGTTCGTCATCGTCAATCCGGAATACACGGCCGACGCCGACGAGATCGGCTTCTATGAAGGCTGCTTGAGCATGCCCGGATACCAAGCGGTCGTGCACCGCCCCGAATCCGTGCTCGCGACCTACACGGATCTGGACGGTGTCCGCCACACCGATCGGCTCACCGGCTGGCCCGCCCGCATCTTCCAGCACGAGACCGACCACCTCGCCGGGATCGTTTACCTCGACAAGGCGCAGACCCGGTCGGTGACCACCAACGACACTCTGAAAGAGCGGTGGGGACAGCCGACTCCCGCGGCAGCCGCACAGGCCCTCGGATTCGCCCAGAATCCGTGAAATCTCAATGGCAGCAGTGGTCTTCGGGCTCGTCGGGTGCGGCGAGCCGGCAGAAGCATGAGGCTTGGATGGGGACGTCTGCCAAGGCGGTGGTCAGTTTCAGTTGTTGGGCGATGATGGCGGCGGCGTCGAGTTTGTTCAGGCGCAGGAGACATTCGTGGTAGCCGTGGAGGGCCCAGACGTTGCCGGGATGTTGGGAGGCGCGGGGGAGGGTGTGGTCGAGGCCCAGGTCGGCTCGGTAGACGGCCTCGGCTTCGGGGATTCGGTTCTGTTGCAGGAGTAGGGCGCCCAGGGCGTGGCGGGTTGGTTGCATCCAGCCCCAGGGCTCGTCGTAGGGCAGGGTGTCATCGAGTTCGACCGAATGGCGCAGCGCTTCGAATGCCTTGTCGTAGTCGCCTTTTCGATAGAGCAGCTCGCCGTCCAGCATGGCGGCGGCGATGGCGAGGATGTCGCGGCAGGTGTTGTTGAAGAGGGTTCTGGACTCCGGGACTCGGGTGACGGCGGCGTGGAAGAGTTCTCGTTCGCGCTGTGCTTCGTCGATCCGGCCGGTGGCGGAGTATGCGACGCCCTTGCCGTAGTGCAGCAGTGCGGTTGTCACGCAGTACAGCTCCGGGTCTTTCGGGAGTTCCAGGGCGATGAGGTCCGCCCAGCGGCCGAAGCGAATGAGGACATGGACGCGCATCGGCACAAAGCTCTCGAGCCAGTCGGCCATGGGTGGGGACTGCACCCGGAGCAGGTCCTCAGGGATGGAATTCTCCAGCTGCGCAGCGGTTTCCAGGGCCGTCGCGAACTGGCCGAGGAACATCGCACCGTAGATCTTGAAGTGGTAGTTGTGCGCTCGGTAGAGGGTGTAAAAGTTGAGTGCGCCCGCGTGCCGTGCGAACTTCTCGTCCGCGATGATGGCGGCGGAATTGGCGGCCACCACGCTGCGGTAGTCGCCGCACAGTACATCCAGGTGGGAGGGCATGTGCTGCAGATGTCCGGCGTCGGGGACCAACCCGCGCAGCCGATCCGCTACCGCCAGAGCCGATTCCGGGGTCGGTGACATCTCCATCAGGTGGATGTAGAGGTGCAGGATTCCCGGGTGTGCGCGTCCCGCGTCGCCGCGCAGCGCGCGGTCCAGCACCGCCTTGGCCTCCGATGTCGAGGCCCCGGCGGCGGGTTCGCCGGTGCGTTGGTCCCACAGGGCCCAGGGGGTCAGGTTCATCAGCGCGTCCGCAAACAGCGCGGCGACCTCGAGATCGTCCGGGAACCGTTGGTAGACGGTGCGCATCGCCTCGGCGTAGTCCCGATTCCAGCCCGACTGGTCGCCCTCGGCCGCGGGCCGCGGATAGCGGGTGCAGAGGGCCTCGGCGAGCGCCCGCTCGACCGGTGTCGCGGCGTCGGCCAGGGCGAGTGCCTGCCGCGCCGCTTCATGGGCGGTGGGCACCGTGGTGGCGAGCTCGTCGGCGTCGAAGAACTCCCAGGGCTTGTTGTAGTTGGGGCCCAGCGCGAAGGCCAGGCCCCAATGCGCCAGCGCGAAGTCCGGATCCGCTTCCAGCGCCCGCCGGAAACAGTGCACCGCCTCCTCGTGGTTGAAGGCATACGTCCAGATCAGGCCCCGGTCGAACCACAGCCGGGCATCGGGCGAGGAGGTCGTGACGGGCCTCGAATATCCACCGAGATCGAAGTAGTCCGTACTCATTCCATGATCGTGCCACCTGCCGGAATAAGGTGGCGGGTATGACGAGCAACCCGTTCCTCGAGCGCAGCCCGCTGCCCTACGAGCTGCCGCCGTTCGCGGAGATCAGCGAAGAGCACTATCTGCCCGCGTTCGAACGGGGGATGGCCGAGCAGCTGGCCGAGATCGCCGCCGTCACCGCGTTGGACGAGGCCCCGACATTCGCGAATACGATTGCGGCGCTCGAGCATTCGGGTGAGGCGCTGACCCGGGTGTCGCTGGTGTTCTTCAACCTCGTGTCCTCGGACACGAATGAGCGCATCCAGGCGATCGAGGCGGAGGTCTCGCCGCGGCTGGCCGCGCACGCGGATGCCATCCATCTGGATCCGGTGCTGTTCGGCCGGATCGACGCACTGCACGAGCGCCGCGCCGAACTCGGGTTGGATGCCGAACAGACGCGGCTGCTGGAGCGATACCACCTGCGCTTCGTGCGCGCCGGTGCCCGGCTGGATGCGACGCAGCAGGCGCGGCTGCGCGAGCTCAATGCGGAACTCGCCACGGCATCAACGGAATTCGGTCAGCACAATCTGGCGGCCGCCAACGCGGCAACCGTGGTTCTCGACAGCGAGCAGGAACTCGCCGGGCTCACCCCGGCGGCGGTGACCGCTGCGGCGGAGAACGCCGACGCCCTCGGATACCCCGGCAAATGGGCGCTGAGCCTGCAGAACGTCTCCAATCAGCCCGTATTGGCCGATCTGGCAGACCGGGCGGTGCGGGAACGGGTGATGGCGGCGTCACTCGGTCGCGGCTTCGGTGCGAACGGCGACAATGCCGGGCTGGGCGCCCGCATGACGGCCTTGCGCGCCGAACGCGCCGAGCTGCTGGGCTATTCGGATCACGCCTCCTACGCGGTAGCCGATCAGACTGCGAAAACGGCTGCGGCGGTGGAGGATATGCTCACTCGCCTGGTGTCGCCCGCAGTGGCCAATGCCGAGCGGGAGGCGGGTGAGCTCACCGCCGCACTGCGAGCCGTCGACCCGGATGCCGAACTGCGTTCCTGGGATTGGCAGTTCTGGTCGGAAAAGCTTCGGGCCGAACAGTTCTCGATGGACAGCGAGGTGCTGCGGCCGTACCTCGAACTGGAGCGGGTGCTGTGGGACGGTGTATTCCACGCGGCCGGACTGGTTTACGGCCTCACCTTCCGGGAACGCACAGATCTGGCCGGCTATCACCCGGAAGTGCGGGTGTTCGAGGTGTTCGACGCTGACGGCAGCGCGCTGGGTCTGTTCCTCGGCGACTTCTTCAAACGCCCGTCCAAACGCGGTGGCGCGTGGATGAATTCGCTGGTCCGCCAGTCGAAGCTGTTGGGGCAGCCGCCCGTCGTGGTCAACAACCTCAATATCGTGAAACCGGCCGAGGGCGAACCGGCACTGCTGACCTGGGACAACGTCCGTACGCTCTTCCACGAGTTCGGGCACGCCCTGCACGGGCTGTTCTCGGACGTGGTGTATCCGTTCTTCTCCGGCACCGCGGTGCCGCGCGACTTCGTGGAATTCCCGTCGCAGGTGAACGAGATGTGGATGGCGCGGCCGGAAGTGCTGGCCAACTACGCCCGCCACATCGACACCGGCGAGCCGATGCCCGGCGAACTGGTCGAGCGGCTGGCCGCGGCCGAGCGCTTCGGTGAGGGTTTCCGCACGGTCGAATATCTGGCCGCGGCACTGCTGGACTGGGCCTGGCATCGTCGCACCCACGCCGACGCGCAGACCGACATCGATGCCGAGGCGTTCGAGGACGAAGCCCTGCGCAAGGCCGGCGTCGCCCTCGCCGCCATCCCGCCGCGCTACCGGACCGGCTATTTCGCGCATATCTTCGCGGGCGGTTACGGGGCCGGCTACTACTCCTACATCTGGAGCGAGGTGCTCGACGCCGATACCGTGCAGTGGTTCGACGAGGGCGAGGATTCGATCCGCGCGAAGGGCGAGCGGTTCCGCGGTGAACTGCTCTCGCGCGGCGGCGCGGTCGACCCGCTGGAAGCCTTCGCCGCCTTCCGCGGCCGCGCACCGGAGATCGAGCCGCTGTTGACTCGCCGGGGTTTGAATCGATAGCTGATTCGATTGAGGCACAGCCGATTCCCGCTGGGATAGGGTGGAACCTCCGGAGATCGACTGGGAGGGGTGCGAATCGTGGACGAAGCGCGATCCAAGGGACACAGGATGTTTCGCGATGTGATCAAGCGGTTCGCCACCGTTGCCGCGGCGGCCGTGCTGGTGTCGGGCCTGGGGGTGGCGCAGGCCACGATCGGCACCGGGCGCGCCGCGGCCGCGCCGGCGGGCGGATATCAGGAACTGTGGGTGCCCTCCAGCATGGGGCCGATCAAGGTGCAGGTACAGTGGGCCGCACACGGCGGCAGTTCGGCCCTGTACCTGCTGGACGGGTTGCGCGCTCCCGGCGACCACAGCCAGTGGACGTCCGATACCGACGCGCTACGCCAATTCGTCGGGGACAACGTCACTTTGGTGTTCCCGGTCGGCGGGCACTCCAGCTTCTACACCGACTGGCTGCGGCCCAGCAGCACCAACGGGCAGGCCTACACCTACCGCTGGGAGACCTTCCTCACCGAGGAGCTGCCCAACTTCCTTGCGGGCTACGGGGTTTCGCGCACCAACGACGCCATCGTCGGGCCGTCCATGGGCGGCAATGCCGCGCTGACGCTGGCGGCCCACCATCGCGATCAGTTCCGGTTCGCCGGATCCTTCTCCGGCTACGTGAATCCCACGTTCCCGATGTGGAACGAGGGCATGCGCGCCGCCATGCGCGACGAGGGCAATTTCAACCTCGACGACATGTGGGGGCCGATCACCAATCCGGCCTGGAGCCGCAATGACGCCACCGTGCAGGCCGAGCTGCTGCGCGGGCTGCCCATGTACATCTGGAGCGGCAACGGCGTCCCCACCGGCGCGGATCTGCCCAACGGCGTGGGCAACACCGTGAATGCCATGGCCCTGGAAGCGATGACACAGACCGCCACCCAAATCCTGCGAAACCGGTTCGCGGCCTTGGGAATCAGCGCCCGCGTCGACATCGGCCCGGGCACCCACACCTGGCCCTACTGGCAGGAGGCCCTGCGCACCGCCCGCCCCATGATCCTCGACGCGCTCGGCGCGCACTGACCGGTTGTCCGGCGGTCCGCCTACTGCGGTCCGCCGGACTGGACCGCCTTTCGGGCGGCCGATTGCAGTGCAGGGTCGATGGCGGTGTCCTGGCTCAGGTCGGTGCGTGCGGCCAGTGCGGTGGTCAGATAGCGATGTTGAACGTTGAAGGCCTCGACGCGGTGCGGGTCGCTCGTCCCCTGGGTGTTGACATTGCTGCCGACGCCCGAGTTGGGATGCCAGAAGACGAGGTTTCTTTGCAGGGTGGGGTTCAATGCCGCGGCGGCGGCCTGGGCGGTGGTCGCATCCGGAAGCGGGAAGATCTCGACCGATATCAATACCGGGGGTGCCGCACCGGGACTCGTCTTCTCCAGGTAGACGCCGATCATCATCCCCTTACAGCCATGTTCGGCAAGCATTTCCACCACGGCGGAGCCGCCGGCATGGCTGCAGTCGGGGGGAGTGTCGCCCGTCGGCGGGCCACCGCTCTGCAGTTCGAAGGTGGCACCCAGGTCATCGGTGAAACTCGTGGGCAGCAGGGCGATCGACGTGTACGGGGTGATGTCGGTGGCGGCGTTGTCCCGCAAATCCCTGGTGGCAACGGTCGTGGTCGGTGCGGCGGTCGGCTGGGCGGGCCCGCGTGATTGATCGGTCAGCCGGACCGCCGCGTAGCCGCCGCCCAGGACGAGCGCCGCTATCGCGACCGAGATGCCGATCACGATGGGTGTGCGGCTCCTTCCCGGTGGCGTCTTCGGAATTTGAATGTTCGCCGATTGCGTTGGTGCCATGGGTGATTGGGGACACACGAACGGGGCCCGATAATCGCGTTGATCCACCACCTGCTGGTGCAGCGCACGCTCGGCCGCGTAAGCCAGTTCGCCGCAACTGGCGAAGCGGTGCGCGGGATCCTTGGCCAAGGCACGTGCGATGACATCGTCGAAAGCGATTGGCAGGTGCGGATTGTGGACGCTGGGCCGCGGAATCGCGCCGTTCAGATGACCGTGCATCAACTGCGCCGCGTTGCCTCCGGCGTAAGGCTGCACGCCGGTGAGCATGTGGTAGAGCGTGCAGCCGAGCGAGTACACGTCGACGCGACGGTCGGCGACAACAGCGGGATCCAGCCGCTCCGGCGCTGAATATTGCAGGCTGGCAAGCACATCGCCGGTCTGCGTCAGCCCGACATTGTCGTCGAACGCTTTGGCGATCCCGAAATCGGTGAGGATGGCCCGCTCCCGGGTTCCGGCCGCGAGCAGAATATTGGCGGGCTTCACGTCACGATGCAGAATTCCGGCATCGTTGGCGTGGTCGATCGCGTCAGCGGTCTCGGTGATGATCCGGACCGCGCGTACCGGGTCCATCGGCCGTCCGTGCGCCAACTCCCGGGCGACATCGGTGCCGTCGACGAAGGCCATCGCGATCCACCGCTGATCCCCCTCCTCGCCCCGCGCATATATCGTGACGATATTCGGATGATTCAGGCGCGCAACAGTATTCGCCTCCCGTTCGAATCGTCCGCGCAGCTCCTCGTTCCCGCTGGTGGATCGCGTCAGCAACTTCAACGCCACCAGCCGAGGCAGATCGCGATCATTCGCCAGATACACCTCCCCCATGCCGCCCGCGCCCAGCCGCCGAATCGTCCGGTAGCCCGCGAACACCTCCCCAGGCCGCAACATATCTCCCACCCCGGCGTCCTCTCAACTCACGTCCGCCGCCGACGATACGCGGACCAGCGCCGAACCAACCAGCCGAAGAGAGGCGATACCTACTGCCTCACAACCGGTTTACGGCCGCACGTGAGGGAAGGCGCGGCTTACGAGGGGTTGTAGTCGCAGTCGATGTAGATCTCGTCCGCATCGGAGGAGACGAGGTCGTAGCCGGGCACCACCGGGCAGGTCCAGTTCCCCGGGCCACCCGCGGCATGCCCCGCGCAAGCCTCGCCGGGAGTCTTCACATGCTCATCCCCGGTAACCGGGTCGTACAGGCAAACCTGGTCCGGCACATCGGCAACGGCCTGCCCGGCCGCCGGAATGGCAAACCCGGCAATGCCGACAGCGGCAACCACCAACATCGCTGCACGGTTCCGAATGGTGAACTGCATAACCCCGCCCCTTCGCTGATCAATCAGACCGCCAGCACCCTAGCCCGCCCCCACCCCCACGGCGACTGGACTTCTGACCAGGTGGGGTGATGCAGGGCGGCGGGCAACCGGCGGAGCGCTATTCGGGGACGGTGAAGGCTTCGGTGATGCCGCCGTCGAGCGGGATGGCCGCGCCGGTGATGAAACCGGCGTCGTCGCTGGCGAGGAACGCGATGGTCGCGGCGGCCTCGTCCAGGGTGCCGAAGCGGCCCATCGGCCAATGCACCATGCGCTTGTCCAGCGCACTCGGATCGCGTTGCAGGAGCTCGCGCTGCTGCGGTGTCTCGATCGGCCCGAACAACACCGCGTTGACGCGAACTCCGCTGCGGGCCAGGTGAACTCCGAGGTCTCTGCTCAGCTGCACCACTCCCGCCTTGGCGGCCGCATACGCCATCGGCGCGGTCGCCGACCCGACGGCGGCCAGGAACGAGGCGGCATTGATCACCGAGCCACCGGAAGGCTCGGTCTCGCGCAGGTGTGGGATGCCGTGCTTGCAGGCCAGGAAGATGCTGGTGAGATTGGCGTCCTGGGCATCGCGCCAGGTCTGCAAGGTCATCTCGAAGATCGAGCGATCGCCGGGACCCATCAACCCGACGTTGTTGTAGATCACGTCCAACCGACCGTGGTCGCGAACAACCTCCCGGTACATCCCCGCCACCGCGTCTTCATCGGTGAGATCGGCCCGAACCGCCTGCCCGCCAACCGAATGCGAGACCTTGTCCACACCGACCACCACCGCCCCCTCATCGGCGAACCGATCGGCCACCGCCCGCCCGATCAAACTGGCGGCCCCATTGACCACACAAACCTTGCCCGCAAGCCTCCCGAACACCGCAACCTCCCATCGATCCAACCGAATGCGCCCGTCCTACACCGGTACCAAACCTCTTCATGCTCAACCGGCCTGAACACGCAGCCGGAGTGAGAAAGTCGGGGCCCGCCGGGGGGCGGGCCCCGCCCCTGACGGGTGCGGGTAAGCAGGCCGGGTTGTGGGGGGGGGGGGGCCGCTGGGTGTGGGTTTGTGCCCGGGGGGCGG
>NZ_JBHZAC010000007.1:340917-493449 GCF_042753865.1 Nocardia sp. NPDC059240
CCCACTCCCCCAACCCCCCCCCCAACCCCGCGGGGGTTTTGAGACGGGGGGCCCGGGGGGGGGCCGGCCCCCCACGACTGACTGTTCCGGATCAGCAGGCCGGGTTGTCGGGTGCGGGGGACAGCTGGTTGAGGATTGCTGCCAGGGGAGCGGTGAATTCTGCTGGGACGGCGTTGATCACGTCGGTTGGCAGGGCGGCGGCCAGTTCGGTTGGCAGACCTGCCGTGTCGAGCAAGCCCTTGATATCCGCCGCCGGGGTCGGCTCGGCGAGGGCCGGGGTGGACTCCTCGGCGATCGGCTTGCGTGCCACATCGCCCTGCAGTCGCAACGTGTTGTAGGCGTTGACACCCGAGATGATGCCGACCGGGACGCCGATGGCGAGGCTGCCGATGGTGCCGCCCATCGCGCCGAGAATGGCCGCGCCGGTGAGGCATCCGCCCGCGAATCCGGTGGCCGTTCCGGCGAGCGCCGCCGAGAACGTGCCCGCGGTACCCGCGCCGATACCACCGGCCAGGCAGCCGATGACCAGACCGGTCATGCCGCCGAGCAGACCGCCGACCGACACCGCCAACCCGAACTGCGTGCCGACCGCGCTGTAGGCGTCATTGATGTCCTTCTGCCGCTGCACCGCATCGGGTTGCGGGGGCGTGCCCGGAGCCGGCGCGGCTTGGCCCGGTGCCGGCTGATCGTCGATGAAGCCGGTGATCGGGACGCTGGCCGGGGTCTTGCATACCGGATCGGGCAGGTCCGCGGCGCTGGTGACGGTCTTGTCGCGCTCGGGCTGGGAGCGGGACGGCAGCGGCGAGATCGGTACCGTGCCGAGCGGGCAGGGCACGGCGGCATTGGGCCACAATGCCATCGGCGAGCCGAGGGTCAGGGTGTTGCCCATGACGTAGCGGCCCTGCGAATCCAATACTTGGAAGTTGTTGAGCAGTTGCAACCGTCGGTCACCGTCCGGCCCCGGCTGCAACGGGTCGGGTCCGGTGCCGGGCGCCTGCACCAGCAGCGAACCGATCGGCGTGGTCAGGTAACCCGACATGTCGGTCAGATCGCCGGTGTAGACGACGCCCTGCATCACGCCGACGGTCACTCGCGACATGCCCTCGCGAATCGCCTGCTCGTGCGGTGTCAGATCCGCCACGTTCCCCGGGGGCGGCGGCGGGATCTCGTTCCCGAACGGCACATGATGCAGGGTGCTGCGATCCTCGCCGAGGATCAGATTCCCGGCGTGATCACGCAACTGGTAGTGGTTGTTGCCGATCAGACTGACCGCGACATCGGGACCGTAGATGGTCGACAGCCGCCGATACGCATTGCTGCGCAGATACACATCGCTGGTCAGTGCCATATCGTTCTCGCCGCACAACGGGTCCCGGGGCGGGATGGGGGCCAGCGGATCGTCGGCGTCGGGAACCGGCGGGCAATTCAGCAACAGCTGATCCGAGCCCGGGTCGTCGGTCGGGAACAAGCTCGTCTGCGGATCCGGCGCATCCACCGTGATCGGAGTCGCATGCGCGGAGACCGCGGTTACCACGACGGTCATGGCGGCCAAGACCGTACTCAGCGCGACGGGGACGACTTTCATAGAACCTCGCAATCCATGGGGCACGCGGAACGAACCGGATGAAACTGCAGGTGAGCAAGATTTCGGCGTAAGGCTAACAAGCCGGGACGGGGTTGCCCGGGAGCCGGACATCGGCTGCGAGCCGATCCCGCAGCGCCACCCGTGGCCCCTCGTGAGCGGCCGGGGTAGGTGCGGGTGCGCGCGGCGGCGCGGACGCCGATAAAGTGTTCGCGGATGAGTTTTTCTACCGCTGTTGAAGTGCCGAAGTCGCTGGACCGCCGTTTCGGGCGGGTGATGTGGCTCGTTCCCGCATTCTGTGTGGCCCTGACCGCGCTGTGCCTGATGCTGCCGGTGTGGCCGTTCAAGCAGATCACGGGTGGGTTCATCGACCTACAGGTGTATCGGCTGGGGGTGCAGACGCTGTGGCACGGCGGGGATATGTACGGCCAGTTGCCGCAGACCACCATCGGGATCGGGCTGCCGTTCATTTATCCGCCGTTCGCCGCGCTGGTGTTGTCACCGTTCGCGCTGCTGCCGTGGGACGCGGCCCGCTACGGGTTCTTCGTGACTTCGGTGGTCGCGCTCGCGCTGTCGTTCTATCTGGTGGCGCGCCGGGTGTGGCCGGGCGAGGACCGCAAGACGCTGGGACTGTGGGTGACGGCCTGTGCCACCCCGCTCGGCCTGCTGCTGGAGCCGGCGCACTCGACGCTGGACTTCGGGCAGGTCAATCTGCTGCTGATGGTGCTGGTGGTCGCCGACTGCCTGACCGAGAAACCGAAGTGGCGACGCGGCATGCTGCTCGGCATCGCGGCCGCGATCAAGCTGACACCCGCCGCCTTCGTCCTCTACTTCCTGATTCGACGCGACTACAAGGCTGCCGCCACCGCCGCGGTCACCGGTGCCGTGGCGACCGCGATCGCCTTCGCGGTCATGCCGTTCGCGTCGATGAAGTACTGGTTCGGCGGGATGGGCAATGTGTCCGGGCTCAGCGGCTCGGCCTTCCACACCAACCAGTCGATTCAGGCCGTATTGGCCCGCTTCGACATTCACAAGCCGCTGCTCACCATCCTGTGGTTGATCCTCAGCGCCGCCCTGCTGGCCCTGGTGGTGCCCGCGATGCGCCGCGCGGTGGACTTCCCCCCGCTGGCCCTGAGCATCAACGCCGTCTTCACCCTGCTGGTCTCGCCGATCTCCTGGTCGCATCACTGGATCTGGATCGCCCCGGCCCTGCTCGGCATGATCGGCTACGCCACTCAACTGCCCCGCCGTCGCGCCGCCGGCTGGTACCTGGTCACCGCGATCACCATCGCGATCTTCGTCTGGGGCCCCCAAAACTGGCTCCCCGACGGCGAACACCGCGAAACCCACTGGACCCTCTGGCAACACCTCATCGGCGACACCTACGTCTGGTTCAGCGTCCTACTGGTAGCCCTCTTCCTCTACCGCACCCGCCGCCCCCAACCCACCGACAAACCGGCACCCCTGGCCCCCGCAGAGCAGTAACCCCGAACCCGACCCATCGGATCAGCGTGTGGAGCAAGCTGATTGGTGGGAGAACGATCGGGGGCGGTTGTGCGGGTGATCAATACGAACCGTACGGGGATCGAGGACGCCGAAAAGCAGGTGATCAAGGCGCTGCGAGCCTGGAGGGCTCCGGCGATCGCGGTGTTGCGAGATCCGCTGCAAGGGGACACGACCTCCGCGCCGCATCTGCTGGTCGTGCTGCCGTACGCGGTGGTGGTGCTGGACGTATATCGCGTTCCCAAGCGAGTCGGAGGCGTGTTTCGCTGTCCGGCACACGGCGATTGGTCGTTGTCGTATCAGGAGGACGGTGCCCGGATCAACCATGAGTTCGGGAACCGGCTGCCTGCGGTACTCGGACTGACGGGTGCGCTGCGAGATGCCGCGGAAAGCGCCGGCGGCTCAGCGGCACTCGTGACCGGCAGGGTGGTCGTAGTGCCCTGGAACTTTCCCGTGACGCTGGAGAAGGTCGGTCTCCCAACCGCTGAGGGATTGGACGTGCTGCTGTCCGATCCCGGGCTGTCCGAGCTGCGGCGCTGGGCCGATGAACACGCGCAGGATCGGCCGACGTGGACAGCGGAGCAGGCGCTTGCATTGCTCGGCGGGTTCGGCTTCGGACCGGACCACCCAGCCAAGGACCGCCGCGTCACTCTCCAGGAGTTGATACGTCTCGGCTTTTCCCCACCTCCTCCGGTCTCCCCGCCTCCTCCAATCTCGCCGCCTCCTCCGGTCTTGCCGCCTTCGGTCTTGCCGCCTCCCGAGACCTTGGTGCAGAAGGCCAAGCGCTGGGTTTCGGCAGTTATGACGAAGCCTCAGGGACGGCAGCAATGGCTGCTGGCCGGGGTGGTTGCCGCGGTGTGGCTGGGGATTATGGCGGTGGTGGGGCCGGCGCTTACGCCCGATCACGGGACTGGAACGGGGTCGGTGACGATCACTACGAGCGTGCCGAGTATGACCAACTCGACCATGGCCCCTAAATAACGAATTCTCGTGATGTGGGGGTGGGGGGTTTATCGGGAGCATTAATGGCATGAGCAGCACAGAGATTCGTCAGTCCAGCCAGACCGTTCTTGTCACCGGGGCTACCGGGGCCGTGGGTCGGCATCTTGTTACTACTCTTCTCGAGCGTGGGGTGGCAGTCCGCGCTTTGACCCGTAAGCCTGAGGATGCGGCGCTGCCTGAGGGCGTCGAGGTTGTTGCCGGGGATTTGGGTGATGCCTCGACACTTGGCGCGCAGGTGTTCGACGGGGTGGATCGGGTTTTCGTTTTCCCGGCGCGGGGCGTCGATGTGTTCATGGATGCGGCCGTTGCCGCCGGGGTGCAGCGGTTTACCGTGCTGTCGTCGTTGGCGGCGGCGATGGAGTTTCCGCGGGATCACGGGTCGGCAAGTCAGTTGCACCACAGTGCCGTTGAGGCCGCGGTGACCGAGCGGACTGCGGGATGGACGATTCTGCGGCCGGGGACCTTCGCCAATAATCTGCTGGAGTGGCGGTTCCAGATTCGGTCGGGGGTGCCGATCCGGGCTCCCTATGTCGAGTCCGCGCAGGCGCCGGTGCACGAGTTCGATGTGGCCGAGGCGGCGGCGGAGACGTTGTTGTCGGATGAGTATGTCGGGCAGATCATTCCGATCACCGGGCCGCAGGCGGTGACGCGGGCCGAGCAGGTGGCGACGCTGGGTGCGGCGATCGGCCGGGAGATTTCGCTGAGTGAGATCACCGCCGACGAATTCCGTTCGGAGATGGGGCAATACATCCCGCAGCCGATCATGAAGATGCTGCTCGACTACTGGAGCGACACCCTGGTCACGCCCGACCGGGCCCGTCCGGTCACCCCGGTGACGGGTAAGCCCGGCCGCACGTTGGCGGAATGGGCCGCCGATCACCGCACCGACTTCATGATTGTCTGAGACAATCAAGGTCAGGCTTGGACGCTGATGTCGAGAGGACGCCCCATGACTGCTCCGATAACGCCCGCCACCGCATCGCTGCCGCCGGACGCGCGCTTCGATATCGGGCCGGAGCAGTATCCGGCGGTCCATCTCGACACCACCGTCGCCATTCCCATGTCGGATGGAGTGATGTTGTGCGCGGACCTGACCCGGCCCGCGTATCGCCGAGCCGAGCCGATCGACCAGGCGTTTCCGGTGGTCGTGAACTTCACGCCCTACAACCGGCTCGGTAATCGATACGGCGGCCGGATCGCGGGCATCGCCCGGCGCGCGGGGCAGGCGATGGCCGGATCGGATCGGCGGCGGTTCACCGGGCGCGATCTGGTGCATACGCCGGGCGGCGGCCTGGTCGACGTGATCTCCACCAATCGGACCCTGGTTTCGCGCGGCTACGTGGATCTGGTGGTGGATGTGCGTGGCACCGGATCCTCCACCGGCACTTGGGATTTCTTCAGCCCCCGGGAGCATCTCGACTATGTCGAGGTGCTGCGGTGGGTGCGGCAGCAGCCGTGGTGCGATGGTCATCTCGCGGTGACAGGTGTGTCCTACGGCGGCATCGCGGCGCTGATCGCGGCCGGGCAGCGGCCCGAGGGACTGGATGCCGTCTTCGCGATCGTGGCGGGCGAGGATCCGGTGCGGGAGCTGGGCTTGACCGGTGGCGTGCCGACCCCCGGTATGGCGCTGTGGATGGCCGCGGTCGACGGCGCCAAGTTCCTGCCGTCGCCGCGCGGCCTGATCCGCAACCGGCTGGTGGGGCAATACCTGCGCGATCGCCGCGCCGATCCGCTCAGCGGGCTGGGTCGCGCCCGCGCCATCGTCACCACCGAAGGACATCCGGACGGGTTTCTCAATGACCAATGGGCGCAACGGCTTCCGGACTTCGAACGGATCACCGCGGCCACCTGGATCCAGGGCGGCTGGCACGACGTCTACAACCGCTCGAACTTCCGCATGTTCGACCGTCTGGGACTCGACGGCGGCGCGAAGCAGGTACTCGTCGACGACGGGTATCACCTGAGCATCGGCGCGGGCTTCGGTGAACCCGGCAATCCCGCCGGGCTGGACGAGTTGCAGTGCGCGTGGTTCGACAAGTGGTGCAAGGGAATCGACAACGGTGTCGACGGGTACGGCCCGGTCACCGTGCGGCGTCAGGGCGGCGGTGGCTGGATTTCACGCCCGCGCTTCCCCGATCCGGCGGTGAGCGTGCGCCGGCTGTACCTCACCGCCGAGCCGAGCGGCTCGGCGACGCACGCGGGAACCGATGCGGCACTCAGTGATACGCCGCCCGAGGACCTGACCAGGTTGCCGCTGCCGACCGGCCGCGGCGCTTTCGCCTCCAGCAATACCGCGCTCATGACCATGGGCGTCACCACCGTGCTGGGCCGCCACTTCGGTTCCGACGACCGGCGCGCCGAGGCCACCGCGGTCACCTTCACGACCCCGCCGCTGGCGCAGGATCTGGTGTTGTCGGGCCCGATGAATCTGCACCTGTGGGTGGAAACCGGTGGCACCGAGGCGTTCTGGTCGGTCACGGTCACCGATGTCGAGCCCGACGGCCGTTCGGCGGCGCTGACGCGCGGCGCACTGCTGTCGTCGCTGCGCGCCGTCGACGAGAAGAACAGCACCTACGTCGACGGTGAGCTGATCTTCCCGCTGCACACCCTGCGTGCCGACGCGGTACTGCCGGTGGTGCCGGGGGAGCCGTTCGAGATCGATATCGAGATCAACCCGACCGAGGCGGTATTGCGTGCCGGTCACCGGCTGCGGGTGGCGGTCGCGCCCACCAGCTTCCCGCGGCACTTCCTGCCCCCGGCGGTGAAGCGAAAGATCAACGGCCAGACCATCATCGTGGATCCGGAGCATCCCTGCGAGCTGCGGTTCCTGTCGCCCACGCCCGCTTCGGGGTCGTCGCGGGCCTGATCACAGTAAACGGGCCGGTCGGTACTCAATTGTCCGAATTGCGGGTACTGCTCCGGCCCGCGCGGTGTACGGTCCGAAAGAACACATCTCCAGCCAACTGATCGTCGAACCTGTGGGTCGCGGATCGAGGGGAGCTAGGACGATGGCTGTTTCGAACACGATCTTCCGAGGTTTCACGGTGGCGACATCGGCCGCCGCGGCCCTGACCCTGGCATTCGGCCCCGCCGCGGCCGAGCCCGGACCCGACGGCCACATGTACGGCTCGTACGCCGTATCGGGCCGGTTGCCGGACGGGTCGTACTCGCTCGGCGTCGGATGGAACTACCCGGACCAGGGCACTGCCGACAGCCGTGCCCTGGCCGAATGCGGCGACGGCAGCTGCACGATCGCACTGCAATTCCAAGACGGCTGCGGCGCAATCGCATTCCGAGGCGACCGATTCGCGGGCGGATCCGGCCCTACCGGCGACGACGCCACCCGCAACGCGATGAACGCGGTCGGCCCACCGTGGCCGTCCTCGATCAGCGCCGACGCCACCGATCCGGCCCAGGTGTTCGGCCCGGACTGCAACGGACAGTGAGGCGCGTGCCAGGACTCTGCCAGCGGGTCGGTGCAGGCTTCGCGCACCGGCGATTGCCGGGCGAGTTCGAGGAGCAACGCTATGAGCATGGTGTCGGGGCCGATCTTTCAGATGGCATGGGTCGTCGAGGATTTGGATGCGGCCGAACGGGAGTTCGGTGAGCGGTACGGGGTGGCGAACTGGGTGCGGATCCCGGGTATCCACTTCGCGCCGCAGACCTGTCGATTCCGGGGCGCCCCGGCGGATTTCACGATCGATTCGGCCCTCGGCTACGCCGGTGGCCAGCAGGTGGAGTTGATCGTGCCGGTGGCGGGGGAGAGCCTGTACTCCGAGACGCTCGCGCAGTCCGGACCGGGTTTGCACCACTGTGCCTGGGTGCCCGCGGATTTCGATGCGGCGCTGGCGGAATTGCGGGCCGCGGGCACGGAGATCCTGCAGCACGGTGACTTCCCCGAGGTCGGGATGGAGTCCGTCTACTACTCGGGTGGCCCGCTGGGCTCGTATGTGGAGCTGCTGCGCCTGCAGCCGCAGGTGCGCGCGATGTTCGACGGGATGGTGCCCGCCGGTTTCCGCAACCCGTGGCCCGCGGGCTGACGGTTGCTCCGGTTCGCGGGACGTCCCAAGCTGGAGCGGTGTTCGAGACAACCGACAACGTGCTGTTGCCGCGGTCCGTGCTGCGTCACGCGGTGGACGCGGGCCTGGATGCGCGGCGGCTCGCCCGCGCCTCCGGCCTGCCCGGTTGGTCGTTGGGGGGTGGGGAGGAGTACCGCGTCCACAGTGCGGGGTATCTGCGGACCTGGGAGGTGGTGGAGCACGGGCTCGGGGACCCGGACGCCGCGCTGCGGATCGCCGAACGCTATGCGATCGGGCAGGTCGGGCTGTACGACTATTTGTTCACCACCGCAGCCACTCTGGGGGAGGGGCTGGCGCTGTGCGGTCCGTTCGTGGGGGCGATCAGCACGAACTTCTACTTCGAGCCGGGCACCGAGACCGAGGACGAGGTCAGCTTCGAGGTCACCATGATCAACGGTGACGGCCGGGGGCGGGAGCTCGCCATGCAGTGGGCGCTGGCGGCCATCTTCATGCGGGCCCGCCTGGTCACGACGACACCCGTGCATCCCGCGCGGGTCGAGTTCCGGCAGCGCGCGCCGCGCGATCGGACCCGGCTGGTCGACGTATTCGGCACCACCGCCATCGATTTCGATGCTCCGGTGGACGGCATCACCGTCCGCAAGGCGGATCTCGAGACCCCGTTGCGCACCGCCGACGGGCGGCTCGGGGCGATCCTGCGCACGCACGCGGCGGCCACGCAGCCGGTGCCGCCGCGACGTGCGACCAGCTGGACCGATCATCTCGCCATCGCGATCGGTATTGCGCTGGAAGACAATTCGGCCACGGTCGACCGGGTCGCGGCGCGGCTGTACATGAGCCGCCGCTCGCTGCAGCGCCGCCTGTCCGAGCACGGCACCACCTGGCGTGCCGAGCTCGAGCGGGCCCGGCGCCATCGGTACGAGGTCGCGGTGGCCGCCGGTACCGCGACCGGTGCGGATCCGGCGGCGCTCCTGGGCTACCGGGATCGCCGCTCCGCCCGGCGGGCCGTGCGCCGCTGGACCGACTGACGCCTGCCCGCCGAAGTTGGCACGTTTTTGCCTTGCGGATGGCACATTCCGCCCTCCCCGTGCGGCGGCGCAGCCGTGAGACTTGCCGGGCGGGGAATCGAATCGAATGGTGTGACGTCGAGCGAGGCACGTGTGGGACAGGTAAGACTGCTTGGGGCAGTGGGTATTTCGGTGGAGGGCACAGTGCGGCGGGTGGGCGGCCCGCGGGTGCGCACGCTGTTGGCGTTGCTCGCCCTGCAACCGGGCCGGGTGATCGGATGCGACACGCTGATCGGTGGCATCTGGGGTGACGCCCTGCCCGCAGATCCGGCCAATGCCCTGCAGACACTGGTGAAACGCGTACGCGCGGTACTCCCGGCGAATGCGGCGCTGGAGTCGGTGGCAGGCGGCTACCGGCTCCGGATCGAGTCCGACGACATCGATCTGCACCACTTCACCCACCTGGTCGCGGCGGGCATCGAGCAGGTGGCGTCCGGAGCGCACGCCCGGGCCGCCGAGACCCTCGACGGCGCGCTCGCGCTCTGGCACGGTAACCCCTTCGCCGACCTGACCGACAACGCCGACCTGTACTGGCACGCCGACCGCGTGAACCAGTCCCGGATCGAGGCGATCGAGGCGCGCGCCGACGCCTATGTCCTGCTCGGCCGTGGCCGCGAGGTCCTGGACTCACTGGAATGGGAACTGCGCCACGACCCGCTACGAGAGTCCCTGGCAATCAAGCTGATCCGTGCACTCATCGCGACCGGTCGCTGTGCGCGCGCCCGAGAAGTATTCGCCACCACCAGAAAACACCTGCACCACGAGCTAGGCGTCGAGCCGGCACCCGAACTCCTCGCCGTGGCGAAACAAATCGGCGGAGGTAGCGCGATAACCGTTGGCAGCACCCCGAATCGAGTTGTGGCCGGCGCCGCGGTGGAACGGGCCGTCGGCGACGCTGCGGGGCCGATGGGCCGCACTGTGGCGGATCGAATGCCCGCGCGGCTCACGCGGCTGATCGGCCGGGAGCCCGAACTGCGGCGGCTGGATTCGATGCTGCGCGGCACCAGGCTGCTGACCCTCACCGGGTCGGCCGGGGTCGGCAAGACCAGTCTGGCGCTGGAGGTGGCGGGCCGGGTGGCGGCGCGGTGGTCGGAGGGGTGTCGGTTGATCGAGTTGGCGGCGGTTGCCGATGCGGGGGCCGCGATCGCGGTGGTTCGGGCCGAACTCGGGCTGGCGGGAGATTCGGGGCATGTGTGTCCGGTGCATCGGCCCACGGGGGTCGGTGGCGGGGAGTTGTTGCTGATTCTCGACAACTGTGAGCATGTGCTCGAAATCGCCGGGGCCGTCGGGGAATTGCTGCGGGGGCATCCGAATCTGACGGTGTTGGCGACCAGTCGCGAACCGCTCGGGATTCCCGGCGAGACCTTGTTTCCGGTCGCGCCGCTGGCCGCGCCGGCGGCGGGTTCCGCGCCCGCCGCGGCGCTGGGATCTCCTGCGGTGCATCTGTTTCTGGATCGGGCGCGGGCCATTCGCGCCGACTTCACGATCACCGGCGACAACTGTGAAACCATTGCCGCGATCTGCCGTCGCCTCGACGGCATCCCGCTGGCGTTGGAGTTGGCTGCCGCGCGCGTGCACACCCTGACCCCCGCGCAGATCCTGACCCGCCTGGACGACCGGTTCCGCCTGTTGTCGGGCAATCGTGCCGCGGCGGCCCGGCACCGTTCGCTCTACACGGCGATCGAGTGGAGCTGGGAGTCGCTGGCGGCACCGGAACGCCGGATGGCGCAACGACTCTGGCTGTTCCCGGAGGGCGCGACGCTGGAGGCCGTGCAGGAGTTCGGCCGCGGCGATGCGGCCGGTCCGCTGGGCGGACTGGTCAGCAAGTCGCTGGTCGAGTTCGACGGCCGCCGCTATCGCATGCTCGAGACCATTCACGCCTTCGTCGGCTCGACCCTGATGTCCGAGCCGCGGGTGGCGTGAGGCTCACCTCCTCGACGCGCCAGCGTGAACACGGCCCCGACGCACGCGATCGCGACGACGAAGCAGGCGAGGGTGTACCAGAGATTGCCGATCGGGTCGCCGTTGCGGGTCACGCCGTGGGTCGCGCCGAAGAAATCGGGCAGCGCGGTGGCCCACAGCACCGCCATGACGACGAGGTAGAGCGCGCTGTAGGCGATCACGAACCGGTTGGTGTAGCGCGGTTCGTCGTCGCCCTCGGTCGACAGACTGTGGCGCAGCCGCGACCACTGCCGGTACAGGGCCGGTATCGCGACCACGGCCACCACGACCAGTTCGAGCGCGTAGACGATGCCGCGCACCGTGGTCCCGGCCATACCGAGCACGGTGGCCGGGAGCGGCAGGATGAAGGTACCCAGCGAGGCCAGCAGGCCGATCACCACTGTGCGCCAGACCAATTCGAGGCCCGGCAGCTGCTCGCCGGCGTCCACGCGCTTGCCGACGAACCGATACACGCAGTACGCCAGCGACATCGGCCACAGCGCCGCGAACACCACCACGCTCGGCAGCGGCACCGAGTCGAACATGGGCTGGTTCAACGGGTTCGAGGTCGACCACTCCCACCAGCGCAGCTGCGGTCCGATCTGGTCGAAGATCTCGTAGAACGCGTGATGCACGAACCCGACGCAGGCCGCGCCCACGAGCGCACCGTAGCGGCCGAAAACACCCAGCATGCGCACGATCTCGTAGGCGAGCGTCGCCATGAACGGATAGATCGCCACGATGTAGAGCGGTAGCCGTCCCCACAGGAAGTCGACCGTGAACACGTTGTGCGCGAACATCGTGTCGACGTGGCCCGAAATGCCGAACGCGGCAGGGAAATACAGCGGCGGCTCGATGACGAACAGGTACGCGGTCGCACCGAACCACAGCACCAGATTGGTGGGGTCACCCCGGCGCGCCCGCACCACGGCCAGGATCAGGGCGAGCACCGAGCCCAGGATCACCGTCGTCTCTAGCACCGGAAGCGTCCAGTTCTCCAGTGCGAAGGGATTTCTCACCTCGACCACCCCGCCCGCCGTGTCGCAGGAGAATCCGAGCGACTTCGCGAGCTGATCGAAGGTGGCCGCGCAATGGTCGGCTGCGTCCTTGAGTGTCGGGGCCATGAGGGTCGAGGTCATCAGTTCGCCTCCGCCCCGGCCGCGCTGTACCAGCGGGTGACGTCGTAGCCGTCGCGGTAGCGCTGGAACCACACGTCCGCCAGTGCGGGCGTCTGCTCGTGCGCGGGATTGTGTTTGGGCAGCTGGCTGCGAATGATGCCGCGCAGTGCGACGAGCTGTTCGCCCAGCGGCAGGTCGTCGAAGGCGCGGGGGCCGGGGCCCGCGTCGGGGATGGCGAAGCGCGGCAGCACCTTGCCGAGCAACTGCTGGTAGCGGTAAGTAGCGAACATCGACATGGCGTCGATCTTCCGATCCTCCAGCGGCACATGCTTGTTGAAGCCCGCACATGCGATCCGCATGATGCGCAGCACATGCCGGAAGATGGACGGCGCCACCCGCATCCGATACAGGTCGCTGCCCACCAGCGAGTCGAAGATGATGAGCGCCGAACTGCGGTGCTCGACCTCCTCGACGAAATGCCAGATGAACAGCGACGCCACCCGATCGTCGCCGGGCCGGAACAGCGCCGCCTCGTTGTCGAGCATCAGCTTGAACACCGAGGTGAAGGTGGCCTCCAGATCGGCGGTGTAGGCGAGCCGGTACTTCAGCGGGGTCTCGGCGGTGAGCTTGTCGAATTCGGCGACCACTTCGTCGAGGGTCTCCTGCAGGCCCGGGTAGGCGCGGATGAGGCCGCGCACATGCTGGCGGTGGGCGGTCGAATGCTGCCCTTCCTGCCGCATGAAGGCGTCGGCCTCCTCGGCCACCTCCGGATCGGTGAATTGCGGCTTGGCCTGCGTGATCATCTGCACGATCATCTTCTCGAATCCGATGGCCAGGAACGAGACCGCGTTGGCCATGCTCGAGAAGGCCGGGTTCGCTGGATTCCACAGGAACGGCACGTCGTGTTGTTCGAACGCGAAAGTCAGCTTCCGCACAATCAATTCGGTCATATCGGGCGATACCTCGTCTTCCGGCTCCGATGCCGCTGTGAACATACAAACATACACAGGCACGTTCAAGTGTATGATTTGAAGATCCTGCTCAGCGGCCTGCCGGACCAGCCGACACGCGGGTGCGTGTTACGGTCGGGCGTGGCACGAAGGCGCGGGTGGGGCGGCAGTCCGCCGGAGGACGATGCGGAAGCGACCCGTCGAATCGTTTCCGCCGCAGTCGAATTGATCGGGCGCACCGGCGCGGAGATCAGCATCGCCGACGTCGCGGAGTCGCTCGGCGTGATCCGGCAGACCGTCTACCGCTACTTTCCCAGCGCCGACGCGCTCATGCGGGCCTCGGCCATCGCCTCGGTGGACGGGTTCCTCGACCGGCTGGCCGCCCAGGTGCGCGGGCGCACCGAACCGGTCGACGCCATGACCGAGGGCATCGTCTACACCCTGGCCGAGGTGCGACGCACCCCGCATCTGGGCATTCTGCTGACTGCCACCTACACCAATGCCGATCCGTCCGGGATCACCTCCGAGCAGGCGCAGGACTTCGGCATCACCATGATCAAACGCTTCGACGTGGACTGGCGCGACTACGGCTACGACGACGAATCCCTGCGTGAGCTGGTCGAATTCCTGCTGCGGACGATGCAGTCGTTCTTCATCTCGCCGGGCAATCCGCCGCGCTCCGACGATGAGCTGCGGCGGTATCTGCGGCGCTGGATGGGTTCGGCGATCCTGGCCCAGGCGGACGCTGTGACGGGCACCTCCAAACCGGGGGCATGAAGGTGTAGCCGCGTTTCACTAGGCTGACCAGTCGTGTCCGATTCATCCCCGACGACGGGTTCACGGTTCGGTGCAATGCTTTTCGTGCTGGCGCTCAGCGCCGCCGCGGCCCTGACACTGCTGTTCACCACCGTCGACCCCTGGCTCGACAAGGCGGGAATCCTCGCCGGCGGGCTGGATGTGCACATCTACCGCGAGGGCGCGTGGCGGCTGCTGCACGGGCATTCCCTCTACGCCGACGAGACCGTCGGCGGGTTGCTCTACACCTACACGCCGTTCTCGGCCATCGTCTTCATGCCCGGCCTGGCCGTGCCCGCCGCCTGGATCACCGATGCCTTCCTGCTGGTGAATGTCGGTGTGCTGTACGCGTGTGTGCTGCTGTGCTGGCGCATGCTCGGCTATCGGATGACACCGCGGATCGCGAGTATCGCCGCGCTGCTGGCCATTACCTGCCTGTTCCTGGAACCGGTGCGCACCACGCTGTTCTACGGGCAGATCAACCTGGTGCTGATGCTGTTGGTGCTCTGGGATTTCTCGCGCCCTGACGCCTCCCGGACCAGGGGGATCGGCATCGGCCTGGCGGCCGGGGTGAAGCTGGTGCCCGCGTTCTTCATCGTGCAGTTTCTGGCGCTGCGCCGGTGGCGAGCCGCCGCCACCGCGACCGTCGCGCTGGCGGCCACGGTCGCGCTGGCCTGGATCGTCGCGCCCGGTGAATCCCGGCAGTACTGGTTCTCGACCTTCTTTCACGCCGACCGCATCGCGCCCGAAACCGATCCGGCCAATCAGTCGATTCGCGGTGTCCTCGCGCATCTGAGCGGCGGCTCGGCCCCGGTCTGGCTGTGGCTGTTGCTCGCGGGGGTGGTCACGGGTGCGGGACTCGGGATCGCTGTCGCGCTGTACCGCCGTGGTGAGCGGTTGCTGTCGGTGACGCTGGCCGGGATGACGGCGTGCGCGGTATCGCCGTTCTCGTGGGGACATCACTGGGTGTGGTTCGTGCCGCTGCTGGTTCATCTGGTGCATCGGGCGCAGGCCCGGCCGGGTTGGTGGATCGCGGCCGCGGCCCTGTTCGTCGCGACCGGGGCCTGGACCTATCAATGGACCCCGGACTTCGCGTCCGTGGGGGTCTTCGTCCTGCCCAAGCCCTGGCACAGCGAGCCGATTCTCGAGAACGCCCACGTCCTGGTGTACGCCTTCGCTGTGCTCTACGCCCTGCGGGTGATCTGGACGGTGGACCGACTACAAGTGCGCGCCACCCCGAGTATTAGGATGCTGGACGGTAGCTATACGTAGTCGTTCGAGGTGGGAGAGGTGCGCGTGTCTTCGGACGAGCTGAAACTTCCCCTGCCCTCGCTCGCCGATTACGTGCATTTCCATCGCACAAGGCTCGGCCTCACCCGGGAGGCGTTGGGGCAGCGCGCCTTCCTCGCGGCGCGGACCATTCAGAAGCTCGAGCGCGGTGAGCAGACCGGGCTGAGCAAGCCGACCCAGGAATCGCTCGGCCGCGCCCTCGGACTCACCACCCCCGCGGAGTTCCGGCACCTCAACGACCTGACCCGGCTCCACGATCCGCAGCCGTGGCCGCCCGATGTGCTGCGCACCGAGGTCACGGCGTCGGAGCGGGCCATGCTCGACAACCTCATGCCGACCCCGGCCGCGTACTGCAATTGGGCCTGGGAAGTCATCGCGGCCAATGACGCTTATCAAAAGTTGTTTCCGGAACGGGTCGCCGCGGGCAGTGTCATGCTCTGGGTTTTCGGTCCGGTCGGCCGCAGGATCTTGGTGCACTGGGAGGAAGAGGTCACCAACCTGGTGGCGCGGATGCGCGGCATCTCCGCGCATTTCGGCAATCCGGAGGTCGGTATCCGGGTGCTGCGCGCGCTGCAGGACGATCCCGACTTCGCCCGGCTGTGGCTCACCCGCCGGGTGGGCTTCGATCGCGGCGTCGAGGAGCCGCAGTACCTCTACACCGATTCGGGACCGGTGAGCGTGTCCATGCAGTTGCAGTCCTTTCCGGTCGGACGCGATTTTCTGCACCTGTGCATCGCCGCGGTCCGCCCCTACTCCGTCCCGACCGAGTCCGCGGGATGACTGCCGAATCTCCGCAAGGGCTGCGACTTCCGCTGCCTTCGCTGGCGGATTACGTCGAGTTCCATCGCAAAAGGCTCGGCCTCACCCGGGAGGCGTTGGGGCAGCGCGCCTTTCTCTCGGCACGAACCATCCAGAAGCTGGAGCGCGGCGAGCAGCACGGGCTCAGCGGCCCCACCCAGGAAGCACTCGGACGGGCGCTGGGACTCACCACTCCCGCAGAGTTCCGGCATCTCGACGATCTGACCCGGGTCCATCTACCGCGGCCCCCGATGCCCGAGGTGGTGCGGACCGAGGTGACCGCGGCGGAGCGGGCCATGCTCGACGATCTGATGCCGAGCCCGGCCGCCTACTGCAATTGGCGCTGGGATGTCATCGCCGCCAATGACGCCTACGAACAGCTGTTTCCGGGCCGGGTCGCGGCGGGCAACGTCATGTTCTGGCTCTTCGGCCCGATCGGACGGCGGGTCATGGCGACCTGGCGCGACGAGGTCCCGAACGATGTCGCGCGCATGCGTGGCATCTGCGCGCACCTCGGCAATCCGCCGGCTGCCTCCGAGGTGCTGGGCGCCCTCCAGGACGATCCCGACTTCACGCGGCTGTGGCTCACCCGCAGCGTGGCCTTCGATCGCGGCGTCGAGGAGCCGCAACACGTGCACACCGCCGCGGGGCCGGTCAGCGTCACCATGCAGTTGCAGTCCTTCCCGCCGGGACGCGATTTTCTGCACCTGTGTATCGGTGTCGTCCGCCCCTACTCGGGCCCGCCCCTGGGAACAGACCCTATTTAGGGTCACCGGGTCAGCTTGTCTCGGTGGCAACCTGTCCGCTTTACTCATTTCCGGCCGGTGCGTGATACGGGACAGTCCGCTCCGGCCCGCGGATGTGTAGGTATTCCTTCGTAATTCGACGCAACCCAAGCCCCACAAGGGCCTCTTCGGCGTGCGTTTCGCGGCAACCACACAGCTTGGCCCGGCGGTGCCGTGGAGGGGACAGCATCGCCGGGACATCCGTCCAGTCTTCGGCAACGAATAGAGGATCAACACGGTTGTCGGCTCGGTTAAACGAACCGACTAGTGGGTCACCAATATTCATTGTCACGAAGGAGGAAGACGCATGATCCCGCACTTCATCGGTCACCTCATTTGCGCCGTGAACGACCTGCTCGCGAGGCTGCTCGTCCCGTAGCAGCCGGGCCCCGGAGCGGTCATGCCGCTCCGGGGGCTCAGATCGATACCTCGGCTATCGAGTGCTACCGTCCCCCTGACAAGGAGGGCACATGGCACTGAAAGATGTTGTGGCACAGGTGGTGGGCACGCTCAACGCCGGTATCGTCGCACTGACCGAGGCTCCGGTGATCGGCCCGCTCATGGGTCGCGGATTCGTCGTCATCACCTACACCGGGCGACGCTCGGGCAAGACCTTCAGCACACCCGTCAATTACGTACGCCGCGGCGACGAGATCGTGATCGGTGTCGCCATGCCGGACAAGAAGAGCTGGTGGCGCAACTTCCAAGGCGAAGGCGCGCCGATCTCCCTGCGCCTGAACGGCGTCGAACGCGTCGGGCGCGCAGTGACGCACCGTGACGGATCCACCGTCACCGTGCGGGTCAAGCTCGACGCCGCCTGAGGCTTAGACACCGCACTCCGGAGCCCGCGCCGACCTCGGCCGGGCCTTCGTGTTGTATGGGATGGTGAGTGCCGATACCGATTCGCTGGGAGAAAGCCCGCCGCCGGTTGTCCGCCGCCGGAACCTGCTGCTGCGACTCGCGCCCGGCGGGTGGCGCTGGGACGCCGGGCTGCGCACCGCCCTCGCCTTCGCAATACCCGCGGGGTTGCTGGTCGCCTGCGGTCGGTCGAGTTGGGCGCTGTTCGCCTGTTTCGGAGCCTTCGCGGTCATGTACGGCGAGGGACGCGCGTACCGCGTTCGGTGGCAGGTCATCTCGATCGCCGGGGCGGGACTGCTGGCCTGCGCGGCGCTCGGGATCGCGGCGGGTGCGGGCCTGCGCGACCTGGCCCCGGCCTGGCTGATCGAGGTCGTGCTGTTGCCGCTCATCGCCATGATCGGCGCGTACGTGTTCGATGCGACGCGACTGGGTCCGCCGGGCGTGATGTTCTTCCTGGTGGCCTGTTCCGGTGCGCTGGCGGCGGCGCGCGCCGGGATCGCGGCCGACGGCATCCTGATCGCGACGGCGCTGGGTGTCGCGGGCGCGCTCGTGGTGTCGATGGCGGGCCGGCTGATCGCGCCGGACCGGCCCACCCGCCTGGCGGTCACGCAGGCCGTGCGCGGCGTGGACGACTATGTCGCGGCACGTGAGCAGGGCACGGCGACCGCACCGCAACGGCATCGCGCGGCGGAGGCGCTGTGGAACGGGTGGGCGACGGTGTACGACGCCGGGCTCTCCGATCGGGCCGAGACCTCACCGCTGGTGTCGGAGTTGCTCGCCGCGCATCGACGGCTAGCCGAGGCGGCCCCGAGCTCGGATGCCGATCCGCAGGGAATTCCCCTGGCGCGGCCCACCATCCGCTATCGGCTGCGGCGCTCGCTGACCCTGGACTCGCATGCGACGGCGACCGCGCTGCGGGTCGCCGGCGCCGGGGTGGTGGCGGGCGTCATTGCCGGAGCGACCGGCTCCCAGCATCCGCACTGGGCGATCCTGACCGCGCTGATCATCCTGCAGGCCGGGCCGGATCGCGTGCACGGCGGTGTGCGGGCGCTGCAGCGGCTGCTCGGCACCGCGCTCGGTCTCGGCATGTTCGCGGCCCTGATTCAGTTGCAGCCCAGCGGATTCGCGCTGGTCGCCGTGCTCGCGGTGTTGCAGTTCGGGGTGGAGTTGCTGATCACCCGCAACTACGCGCTGGCGGCGATCTTCTTCACCCCGGTCGCCCTGATCGCCGGTGGGGCCGGGCTGGGCGGGCAGGCGATCGGCGCGGTCATGCGGGATCGCCTGGTGGAGACCGCGATCGGTGTGGTGGTGGCCATGCTCACGCTGAGATACGTACTGCCGCACGCGCATCGGCGCACCCTGGGCTGGACCGACCGGCGGATTCGCGGCGGCGCGCTCGAACTGCTGACCTGCCTGCGCACCCAGCCGATCGATGCGACGCCCGCCATGGTGCTGCGCCGGGACCTGCAGTTCGATCTGATCGGGGCCATGCGTAGCGGAATGGACTCCGCCCACAACGATCCCGAATGGGCGGGGCGGGTCTGGCCCGCGCACATGGATCTGCTGCACTCGGGCTACGACCTGCTCGCGCACTGCCGGACGGTGTCGCCGGGCGCACCGCTGCCCGGGATCGATCGGTGGGAAACCGCCTTCGCGCGACCTCTAGGGTGACCGCATGGACATCTGCGTGTTTCTCTCGGCCGCCGACCTCGACGAGCGCTACACCGGTCCCGCACGGGAATTCGCGGAACTGATCGGCAAGGGCGGCCACACGCTGGTGTGGGGTGGCTCCGACGTCGGGCTGATGAAGGTGGTCGCCGACGGCGTGCAGGACAGCGGCGGGCGACTGGTCGGTGTCTCGGTGGAATTCCTGCGCGGCAAGGCGCGCGCGAACGCCGACGAGATGATCATCGCCGCCGACCTCGCCGAACGGAAGGCGACCCTGCTCGCTCGCGCCGACGCGGTCGTCGTCATGGTCGGCGGCACCGGCACCCTCGACGAGGCCACCGAGATCCTCGAGATGAAAAAGCACGGCCTGCACCGCAAACCGGTGGTACTGCTCAACACCGCCGGGTTCTACGACGGCCTGCTCACCCAGTTCGAGCGGATGGAAGCCGAAGGGTTCCTGCCGATCCCGCTGGCCGACCTGGTCCACTTCGCCGACCAGCCCGCCGCTGCCATGGCCTACCTCGAAGCCGCGGTTCGCGCGAGTTGATCCGCGTTGCCAGGCTGCCGTGCCCGTGCCAGCCTGGAGGGCAGCGGGAACCGCCGGGACGCGCCGCCAGTGCGTCCGGTGGGTGCGCGAGGAGGCAGTCGTGAAAGAGCGGGTCGAGGAGCGGTCGGCACTGCGGGTCATCGTCGATTTCGCCGATTCGGTGCATCGGAACCTGGGTGTCAGTTGGCGGGTCGATACGGCGCAGAGTCGGATCTTCGAGTCCGCCCGAATTTTCCTGGTGGCGCTGGATGCCGGGCCGCACCGCACCTATCTGGGCCTGGTCGACTGGCTCGACCGGACCTCGATCGAGCTGCCCGAAGCCCTGCCCGCCGGTTCCTATGCCATCGATGTCGATGCCTACGGCAGCGCCAGCTGGGGGGACGGACGGCTCGATGCCAGGGGCCGCAGTGTGGCGTTCACCGTTGAGCCCGGGGGCGATCAGCGCGGTGCGGCCGGGAGCTGAGGCGCGAAGTCGACCGGTCCGAGCAGGTCGGCCACCTGCGAGATCTGCCCCGCGTACCAGGGGATCTGCCGAGGATCCTGGATCCTTCCCGAAACCGGTGTGTACATGAGCAATTCGTTGCCGTACAGACTCCACTGCGGTACGGCCCCGGCGATGTGCGCCGCCATCAGGGCCGGACTCACCATGGCTTTGGCGTGGGCCGGGTCCGCCGCGTCGATTCGGAAGCGGGCGTCGAACATGACATTGCCGGTGGCGGTCGGCTTGTCGCCGAACAGTGCGCGGCCGAACTGCGACATCAGTCCCCGGTGCCGCACGGCCAGCGGGGGGTGCGGCCGATCCAGCATGGCCAGCGCCACGATGTAGTGATGCGTCGTGGTGTGCGTGGAATCACCGCTGTGCGAGGTGGTTTCGTACGAATACTCCGACACCGTCACCCAGCGTCCGCCCATCCGTCCGGTCACGGTCACCCCGATCCCGTGCCGGTTGTGTCCCGGTACCCGGCCGGTCCAGGCCGCGCCCGCACGTTCCTGGAAACTCCACCCGTAGGTCGCGGCCCACTGTCGGATTCGGTCTTTGCGAGCCCGCTCGGCGCGGATCGTGATGGGTATCAACACGATCAGCAAGACGATCGGGGTCCCGAGCAGCAAACCGAGCATGATCAGCATGCGGCCAGCTTTCGCGAGCAACCTTCCGGTTTGCTTAACGGAACTTTATGAGCCGGATGTAACCCGCGTGCTTAGCTGTAGAGAGGGGTGATGGAACTTCCCCACGGACTCGAAAGTGGCTCTCTTCCATGAAGGTTCACCATCTGAACTGTGGCACCATGCGGATGCCCCACGCGACGTTCGTCTGTCACGTGCTCCTGATCGAAACCGACAACGGCCTGGTGCTCGTCGACACCGGTTTCGGCCTGCAGGATATTGCCGATCCCGCCGGGCGGGTGGGCCCGCAGCGGCGGTTGAGCCGGCCCGCGCTCGATCCCGCCCAGACCGCGGTGCATCAGATCCGCGCGCTCGGGCTGGATCCCGGCGAGGTGCGCCATGTGATCGTCACCCACATGGACTCCGATCACCTGGGCGGGCTCGCCGACTTCCCGCACGCCACACTGCATCTCACCGCCGACGAGGCGCAGGCCGCGATCCACGCGCCGACTCGGCGGGAGCGTGCGCGTTTTCGCCCGGTGCAGTGGGCGCACGATCCCAAGATCGTGGAGTACCGGCCGGAGGGGGAGCGCTGGCGCGGCTTCGTCGCCCAGGAGTTGGCCGATATCAGCCCCGGCATCGTGCTGGTCCCGACGCCCGGTCACACGCGCGGTCACACCGCCGTCGCCGTCGATGCCGGGCACCGCTGGGTGCTGCACTGCGGTGACGCGTTCATGCATCCGGGCCGGGTGGACGGCAAGTCGCAGGTCCCGATGATGCACACGCTGATCGAGAACGTGCTTGCCCATGACCGCGACCTGCTGCGCGACAACCATGCCCGGTTGGCGCATCTCTACCAGTCGAGCGGGCCGGATCTGCTGATCGTCTGCGCGCACGATCCTGGGATGTTCGAGCACGCGGCGGCTACCGCGCAGTAGCCCTTCCCTCGGAATTCAACATATTGTTGAATGTAGTCATGACCAGCTCGACCCGGATTCGCATCACCTGGCCCGCCAACCAGCTCACCGCCACCCTCGCCGACACCCCCACCACCAAGGCGCTGCTCGCCGCCCTGCCGATTTCCTCCAGCGCGAGCACCTGGGGCGAGGAGGTCTACTT
Source organism: Nocardia sp. NPDC059240 (assembly GCF_042753865.1). Lineage (NCBI taxonomy): Bacteria > Bacillati > Actinomycetota > Actinomycetes > Mycobacteriales > Nocardiaceae > Nocardia > Nocardia sp. NPDC059240. The sequence goes on from NZ_JBHZAC010000007.1 coordinate 363,082, forward strand.
CGAGACAGGCGTGAGTGTTCCGCGGGAATCGGACGCCCGTCAGGTGGTGGATCCGGGCACCGTCGCCTTCTGGACCGACGGCGACTCGCTGGCCCTGCCCTACGGGCCCACCCCGATCTCGCGCGCCGACGAATGCCGCCTGGCCAGCCCCTGCAATATCCTCGGCAGCTTCGACGGCGACCCCCGGCTGCTGGCCACCGTCCGCCCCGGCGACCCCATCCGCGTCGAACTGGCCTGAGGCCTCTCGCCCGTTAGCTGTCTGGGCCGCAACCCCATTCGATGAGACCCGGTGATCCTCACCCGTTATGCTGCACGGCGTACCGCCGCGCCGGGAACAGGGGAGCGGGGAGATTCGAGGGGAAGCGGCCGCTGTGGCCGCACAACGGAAGGTAAAACAGGATATGCGGGGAGGATGGGTCAAGCGGGGCCTGGTAGGCGCCGCGGTGGCCGCAATGCTGCCGTTCGGGGTGGTAGCCGGTCCGGCTGCGGCGGATACGAATCCGAATGCGTTCGATTTCTACGTCGATTCCAGCATGGGTTCGGTGAAGACGCGCATCGTGCGCGCCGCGGACGGCAATACCGATCGAGTGGTGTATCTGCTCGATGGTGAACGCGCACAGAACGATTACAACGGCTGGGAGATCCACACCGCCATTCCGGCGGCCCTGGCCAAGTTCAATATCAATGTGGTGATGCCGGTCGGCGGCGAGTCCAGCTTCTACCAGGACTGGGATGCCCCGAGCAGCTTCGGCGGCAGCAATCCGGACGCCTCGCTGTTCCCGAGCCGGGATTCCGGTTCGGCGATCGCGGGCTGGGACGAGACCTCCGGGAAGTCCTACACCTACCAGTGGGAAACCTTCCTGACTCAGAACCTGCGCAACGCGCTGCGGGATCGCCTGGGCTTCAGCGACTCTCGCAACGGCATCTTCGGATTGTCCAGTGGCGGTAGCGCGGCACTGCTGTTCGCGGCCTACCACCCCGACCAGTTCAATTACGCCGGTTCGCTCTCGGGCTACCTCTACATGTCCGCGCCCGGCATGCGTGACGCGCTGCGCCTGGCACTGCTGGCCGCCGGCGGCTACAACATCGATTCGATGGCGGCCGCGGGCGGCGCCAAGTGGAATCGCATGGACCCCTACGGTTTCACCGACAAGCTGATCGCCAACAACACCCGCCTCTACATCGCGGCAGGCAGCGCCATCCCCGCCCAACAGGACCTGTCCTCGACGGACGCGGTCATCCAGGGCATGCCCCTGGAAGGCATCGCCCTGGCCAACACCAAGGCCTTCCAGTCGAAGCTGCAGACCACCGGCTACGACAACGTCACCTACGACTTCCCCAGCCTCGGCGTCCACAACTGGGGCAACTGGGAACAGGTAGCCAACCGCATGCTCCCCGACATCGCCCAACACATCGGCAAACCGCTCCCCCCGGGAGCCCAACCCGCGCCCCCGGCCGACGGCCCCGACGGCGCCCAGCCCCCCGGCGGCGGCGCCCCTCCACAGAACTGACACTCTCCATCACGAAAGATCCGCCGCCGCCCCATTTTCCGGGCAGTGGCGGATCTTTTTCGTCGCTTGTAGATACTGACCGGTGTGGAAGATGTCGAGATCGTCGTCACCCATCACGAACGCGCGACTGTGCGGGTCGGCGAGGTGTACCTGAAGATCGACGGTGATCAGGCGCGCATCGATGCCGAGGTCGAGGCGATGCTGTCGGCACCGGTCCCGACGGCAAAGATCTTGTGGCGCAAGCCGTCCGTGCTCGCCCTCGCCGCTCTACCCGGAACCCCGCTCGGCCGGCTCGGCGAACCGTCGTCGGCATCCCCGGCGGCGTGGGCCGCGGCGGGTGCGGCCCTCCGACTGCTGCACGACGCACCGTTGCCACCCCGGCCCGGCCCCACCCCGGATCAACTCGCCGCCGAACTCGACGCCGAATGCGCATGGCTGGCCACGAACAACGTCCTCCCCGCCGACATCATCACCCGCAACCGCCGGATCGCCGAAACCGCACTCCGCCCGTGGACACCGGTATTCACCCACGGCGACCTCCAACTCGCCCACGTATTCGTCAACGGAGACACGATCACCGGCGTACTCGATTGGTCCGAAGCGGCGCGCGGCGACGCCATATACGACCTCGCCACATTGACCCTCGGCCACCCCGAGCACCTGCGAGATGTGTTGTCGGGCTACGACACAGCCGTGGACCTCGAATTGATCCGGGCGTGGTGGTCGCTACGAAGTCTGCGCGGCGTGCGCTGGCTGATCGATCACGGCTTCGACCCCACCGCACCAGGATGCGAAATCGACGTCCTCACAACCCAAGCGCGGCGAAATCAGTGCTGAAAAGCCCCTCGAGGTTGTGCCACTCGGCGTGGGCTACCGCCGAGGTGATCGCGGCGTCGGTCGTGTTCCGAATTGCCTGTCGGTGGGGCCGGGTACATTCCGGGACTGTTTGCAGGTGGCGATCAGAAGGAGTGTCGATGGCGCAGGTGGTGCGGGTTCACAACTTCAATATCTCCAGCGACGGGTACGGATCGGGGTCGGAGCCGAGCTTCGAACGGCCCTTCGGCGATGCGGATCACACGGCGCTGTTCGCGTGGTCGGGGGCTACCGCGCACGCGCCCACTCGCACCGAACCGGGCGGCACCTACGGACTCGACGACTACTGCACGAGGGAATGGCATCGCAATGTCGGTGCGGAGATCATGGGGCGCGGCAAGTTCGGGCCGCAGCGCGGGCCGTGGGAGAACCTCGACTGGCAGGGCTGGTGGGGAGACGAACCGCCCTTCCATACGCCGGTATTCGTGCTTACCCACCACACCCGCCCCTCGATCACGCTGGGGGAGACCACCTTCCACTTCCTCGACGCATCACCGAAGGAAGCGCTGGCGCAGGCGCTCGCGGCGGCCGACGGCAAGGATGTACGGATCGGCGGCGGGGTCGCCACGATCCGGGAATTCATCGACGCCGACCTCATCGATCCACTGCACATCGCGGTCGCCCCGGTCGAACTCGGCCACGGCGAACGACTGTGGAGCAGCCCCGACGAGCTGACCGACCGCTTCCACCTCGAACAGATCCCGAGCCCGAGCGGAGTGACGCACCACTTCTTCTGGCGCAAGTGATCAGGCCGACCGCGAGCGGCGGTTCAGTAGGGCGATGAGGGCCAGCATGGGGAGGGTGGCGGCGAGGGTTACCCAGCCGGTGCCGAGGTTCAGGCCGTCGCTGCGGTCGGAGGCGAACCAGTCGGTCATCGACGCGCCCAGGGGGCGGGTGACCACGTAGGCGGCCCAGAAGGCGATGACCGGGTTGAGGCCGGTGTAGCGCCAGGCCAGGGCGGGGACCGCGATCGCTACCGCGAACAGGACGGTGGAGAGCAGGTAGCCGAGGTGCAGTGCGGCGGCGGTGAAGTCGCCGAGGACGGTGCCCAGGGCGAAGGTGACCATGACGGTGGTCCAGTAGAAGCCTTCGCGGCGGCGGGTGTTGATGGTGTGCACGTCCAGGGTGCCCTCGGTGCGGTACCAGAGGCCGAAGACGCCGGCGAGCAGGGCCGCGAACACCAGGCTGGAGACGGCGAGGGGGATGCCGATGACGAAATCGACGATGTCGGCGACCATGGTGCCGAAGATCGCCACCATGACCACCGCGGTCCAGTAGGTCCAGACCTGGTATCGGGGACTGCGGAATTGGATCACCAGGGCGATGACGAAGGCGGCCAGTGCGCCGCCCACGGCGAGTGCGGGATTCAGATGCTTGACGAGGAAGTCGGAGAAGGTTTCGCCCATCCCGGTGGAAAGCACCTTGATCACCCAGAACAGGGCCGTGATCTGGGGAACCTTGGCGGGCAGCGAGCGCAGTGGCGAATTGGTGAGTGCCGTAGGGTTTGTCACGCGACCACACTGCCTGTCGGGCGCTGAGAAAGCGCTGTGAAGGCGCACCGGAACCCGAAGGAGGCCCTCGACGTGCGATCGCGGGCGCTGGCGTATGGGGTGGTCCTCGCCTGCATGGTGCTGATCGGCGGGGCGGGATGCGGGTCGCAGGACGACGCGGCGCCGGGCGGGGTGAGCGGGATGGTGGCCGCGCCGCTGGGCTGGAACTCGTGGAACTCCGGAATCGCGTTGACGGAGAACAATATTCACGAGGTCGTCGATGCGATGGTCAGTTCCGGCATGCGGGATGCCGGGTACCGGTACGTCGACCTCGATGCGGGCTGGGCCGCGCCGCAGCGGGACGGCGACGGGAAGTTGCGGGCGGATCCGGTGCGATTCCCACACGGCATGGCTGCGCTCGCCGAGTACGCGCATCAGCGCGGGATGCTGCTCGGGCTGTATTCCAGTCCGTACAACCAGACCTGCGGGCAGGCGCCGGGGAACGCCTCGGGCGGGCACGAGAGCACGGATGCGCAGACCTTCGCGGCGTGGGGCGTCGACCTGCTGAAATACGATTGGTGCCGCAATGACGCCGACCTGGGGGAGCAGGTGCGGGTATTCACCGCCATGCGGGACGCCTTGCGGCACACCGGGCGTCGGATCGTGTACAGCATCAATCCGAACAGTTCCGCGAATCCGGGTGCGGGGTCGGGGTACGACTGGTCTACGGTGGCCGATATGAGCCGCACCGCCGGCGACCTGATTCCGTTGTGGCACAACGATCTGCTCGATCATCGGGGCGAGAATTCCAATGGCGGAATGTTTCTCGGCGTGACCGATCAGCTGGCGGCGGCCGAGCCGTTGTCCGGCCGGGTCCGGCCCGGCTACTGGAACGACCCCGACATGCTGGTCGTCGGTGTGCAATTGACCGATTTCATCGGTACACACCTGGACGGATTCCCGGTCGAGGTACTGACCGGCACCCTCACCACGCGACAGATCATCCAGCTGGAGTCGTCGATGGAGATCTCGCCCACGGTGATCGCGCAACTGCGTGAGCCGAGCCGCAATCTCACCCTCGATGAGCAGCGCGCGCACTTCTCGCTGTGGGCCATGCTCGCCGCGCCGCTGCTGGCCGGAAACGATGTGCGGAGCATGAGCGAGGACACCCGGTCGGTCCTGACCAATACGGATGTCATTGCGGTGGACCAGGATCCGGCCGTAGTGCAGGCCACCCGGCTCCCGGGCGATCCCCGCATCCTGCGCAGAACTCTGGCCGATGGATCGGTGGCGGTCGCCATGTTCAATTTCGGCGATACCACCGCGACCATCGGAACAGACGCCGCCGCAGTGGGATTGCGGCAGGCGTCCTGCTACACGGTCCGAGACCTGTGGACCCACACCACGACAACGACCACGGGCAGCGTGACGGGCGCTGACCTTCCTGCCCATGGTGTGGCAATGATGAAGGTAGCGCCCGTCTGCTGAATCGCTAGCCGGTGTATCCGGTCAGCTTGTACACGGTGGTGTTGCCGACCTGCTGGGGCTTGAAGGTCGCCGTCACCCAGTTGGTGATGTCGGAGTGCTGGTTTCGGCCGAACCCACCACCCTGGTTGCCCTGGCCGCCCTGGTTGCCGCCTTGGCCACCCTGACCGCCTTCGTTGCCGGGATCGCCCTGGCGTCCACGACCGCCGGCCTGGTTGTTCGCGCCCGGCTGGCTCCCGCCGTTGCCCTGCCCGTTCGCGTTGCCGCCGTTGGCATTTCCGCCGTTTCCGCCACGCCCGTTGCTCTGCACGATGTAGTACCCGATCTTCCCGGCCTTCACATCGGCCTGGAACTCGGCCAGCGTCGGCGTGGGATCGCTCCCGGAGAACCCACCGATCGCCATGACCGCCTTGTCGGTCTGCAACTCCAGCCCGGCCGCGGCCGAGGAGCCGTTGACCGCCGCCGCCCACGTCGCATCGGACCCCTGCAACAGGGCCGCCAGTTGCGGATTGGGCTGCGACTCACCGAAACCGCCGCCGCCGCGACGATCCGAGGCCGCCGGTCCGACGGTCGGACCGCCACCGCTGTGCGGTGTGGCGATGGTGGCGAAGGAGTAGGCGGCCGTGCCACCCAGGCTCGCGATCAGGCCGATCGCCAGCGCGGCCGTCGCCAGTCGCCGGTTGGATCGAACCTGCGGCAACAGGATCAGCGCGCACGCCACAACGGTCAAAGCCAGGATCGCCCAGCGCAATTCGGGGAACCAGCCGCTGTTGCGGTGCAGCAGTACGAAACTCCACACCCCGGTGGTGGCCACCAGCCCGGCCAGGCCGCCGCGACCGAAGAGGCTGTCGCGCTTGGCCCACATCTCGTGGATCCCGATGGCGAACATGCCCGCCACGGCCGGTGCGATCGAGAGGCAGTAGTACGGGTGCACGGTGCCGCTCATGTAGCTGAGCACCGCCCCGTCGATGATGATCCACAGCCCGAACAGGATCGCGCCCGCCCGCACCAGGTCGGTGCGCGGCGCCCGGCCCCGCGAGACCAGCACCAGCACCAGTGCCAGCAGTGCGGCCGGCAGCAGCCAGGCGATCTCGAAGCCGAATTCGCCGGTGAACAGTCGTTCCACGCCGCGCACCTGGCCGCCGCCGAAACCGCCGAAGCCACCGCGTCCGCCCGGGCCGTTCTGTGCGGCCGCGTCCGCGGCAGCGGTCGGGTCGGGAACAGCCGTCGGGGTGGGGACCGCGCTCGGGTCGGGGGGTGTGCCGCCACCGCGGTGGTTGCGGCCGAGCACCCGGGCGAAGCCGTTGTAGCCCAGCACCAGATTCATGAAGTTGTTGTCGGTCGACCCGGCCAGGTACGGGTGGCTCGAGGCCGGCCACAGCAGCGTGACCAGCACATACCAGCCGCTGGATGCCAGCAGCGCGACCAGCGCCCCGACCAGTTGCAGCAGCCGGGTGCGGATCGGATTGGGTGCGGCGACGAGGTAGACCACCCCGAGCGCGGGCAGCACCATCAGACCCTCGAGCATCTTGGCCAGGAACGCGAACCCGAGTGCCACTCCGGCCAGCAGAATCCACTTGGTCGAGGCGCGCTCGAGGGCGCGGACGGTGGCGTACGCCCCGGCCGTCATGAGCAGCACCATGACCGCGTCCGGATTGTTGAACCGGAACATCAACGCCGCCACCGGCGTCAATGCCAGCGCCGCACCGGCGAACAGCCCGGTGTAATGGCTGCCTGTCACCCGGCGCACCGAGCCGTAGAGCAGCCCGACCGCGGCCACCGCCATCAGTGCTTGCGGCACGAGCATGCTCGCGCTCGAGAAGCCGAAGATCTGCCCGGACAACCCCATCACCCACTGCGACACCGGCGGCTTGTCGACGGTGATGAAGTTCGCGGGATCCAGCGACCCGAACAGCAGGGCCTCCCAGTTCTTCGACCCGGCCCAGGCGGCCCCGGCGTAGAACTGATTGCCCATGCCATTGATGGTGATGTTCCACAGATACATCACCGCCGTCGCGACTAGGAGCGCGGCCAGACCGGCCCGTTCGACGGTCTTGCCGTCGAAGCGTCCGGTCGTCTGTGCGGCCGCGGGAGGCGGCGGAACCACTGGCGGATTGTCCTGGAGTGATGCGGTCACGCTGACCATTCAGCGCCCCGGAGTCCAGACAACCCTGTGAGCCCGCCGGGAGATTCCTGAGCCTCCTAGCCTCCGCAGGTCAGGGTGATGGTGAGCAGGTCAAGGCGGTGTCAATGGGTCTGGGTCGGGTCGGGGGCGGCCATGATCGGGGTGTCGTTCACCCAGCCCCAGCGGTTCTCCACCCGGACGTCGACGGTAGCGGCGGGCGCGTCGACGTAAGGGGTGAGGCGTTGCAGTTCGCCCCAGTCGCGGGTCCAATCGTGGTTCAGGTAGGCGGGGACGGGCTGGGATTTCAGCAGCAGATTGCTCCAGCCGACCGGGCCACCGCCCGCGTCACCCTCCCAGCTTTCGGAGACCTGGGAGTTGAGCTTGTCGGGCAGGATGCGCCAGACCGGGAGCTGGGCGACGCCGTCCCGGTGATCGAGGGGGTGCTGGCAAGGGAAGGCCAGGCCGACATGGAAATCCGTCAGCACCGGATCGTCGTGGCCGACCTTCGCGTCGAGGGTGACCAGATGCGGCAGTCGGGGCGGGGTGAGGGCCAGCCACTGTTTGCCGGTCGGGTCTTCGGTCTTGGCGACGAGGCGAATCACGTTGGTACCGGCCGGAATTCGATCCAGGGCGATCGGCAGGTTGCGCCAGCCGGGTGCGCCGCCGACGTTCGGCGGGGCCAGCTCGCCGAGGGCTTGCACGGTGCCGTCGTCGGCGCGGTGGGCGAATTCCACCCGCAGCTGTGCGCCGTCGATCGGGTGGCCCTGGTCCTGGCCCGCGATGCGCCCGGCTGCGGTCAGGATCAGCACGTGGTAGCTGGAATCCTGCTGTGCCGCAGCGAGGTCCAGGCGATACCACTGCGTGGTGAGGTGCGCGGGCTGTGGCTGCCCGGTGCTGTAGCTGCCCAGTATCGGAGTGCGTTTGGGATCCAGGCCGTAGGGCAGTGCGATGGTGCTGCCGTTGATTCCGGCCTCGGCCTTGGGTTTGTCGGCGGGGCCGCCGCCGGGCGGGGGTGTGGACGGCTTCGGACCACCGCCGCTTCCACCGCCGCTGCCGCCGGGGCCCTCGGGGGCGAGATCGCCGACGCCGTTGGCGGTGAAGCCGCTGTTGTCGGCGGCGAGTCCGTCGGCAGCGGTGCCGGTGACCGGCGACAGCAGTGTGTCCTCGGGCTTGTCCTCCACCAGCACGTCATCGGCCAGCGCACACGGATGTCCTTGCAGGGCACGCAGATTCGACAGCGCGACCGAGTATGCCGGGTACTGCGACCAGGCGGCCGACGCCATCGTGCCGACCTCGAACAGCACCAGCACCGCGGCGGCCAGTGTCAGCGGCCGGATGGCGATCCGGTCGAAAGGCCCAGCGGTGGAGGTCTTTTCCCGGTAGGGCTCGCGATAGTACTGCCAGGCCGCGACGAGCAGGCACAGCACGCCCAGCCCGAAGATCAGCGAGGCGATACTGGTCCCGCCGAGCAGCGGCGCGCGATCGGGCCAGCGGACCCCGTAGCCGGACACGTACCACCAGCCGTTGGAGCCGGTGAAGCAGAACGCCACCAGCAGCAGCACCGCCGCCGCGAACAGCGAACGCAGATACCGCACCCGAATACCGTTGCCGCCCACCGCGACCGCGGTCACCGCCGCCAGCGCGGCGGCCAGGCCCGCGTAGACGCCGAAGTGGTGGGTCCACTTGGTCGGGGTGAACGCCATGAGCAGCAGCGACATGACCGCGATGCCGAGCACCCGGGCCACCGGTCCGCGTGCGGTATCCGGAATCCGGCCGCCCTTGCGCAACACCACCGCGAAACACACGAGCAGGCACAACAGCATGGCGAGCACACCGAAGCGTCGCGAGAGCGAACCGTCCGGGGTCAGCGACAGCAGGGAGATCCACCGGGTGGGTTCGTCCGGCCAGGACAGGTTGGGGCCGACCAGTTTTCGCACCCGGGTGGCTTCCAGCACCGAGGCGAAGGTCTGATCCGCGAATACGACGGTCAGCACCAGCGTGCCCGCCGTCAGCACCGGCGCGACCCGCGCGAGAGTCCCGAGCACACGGTCGGACTCGGTGCGGACCTGCGCGATCAGAATCGCCAGCACACGCCGGGAACCGGCGAAAAGCGCGGCCAGACAGATCAATCCGGACGGACCGGCGGCCAGCGAGAACGCCGCGATCAGCACCGCCACGGCGGCGGGCAGCAGCCGCCGGGTGGCGATCGCGCGCTCGATGGAGCACCAGGTCAGCAGTGCGCCCAAGGCGATCAGGGGTTCGGGGCGCAGACCGTTGTTGTAGGGCAGCCACATGGCCAGGAACACCAGCGCGGCCGTCCAGCGGGCACCGGCCCCGCTGCGGACGCGGGAACCCAGGCGCGGCAGCACTTCCCGGCTGATCACCCACCAGCAGAGCACGGCGGCCAGCAGGGCGGGCGTGCGCATCCACACGCTGGCGTCCGACAGCCGCGTCATCTGCGCGAGCAGTTCGTACGGCCAGCCGAAGGGTGCTTCCGCGACCCCGTACCAGCGGTAGTAGTTGGCGGTGTAGCCGGCGAACTTGGACACCCGCGCCATGGTGAGGATGTAGCCGTCGTCGGAAGTGTTGGCCCCGATCACATGCCACGCGCCGAGCACGATCAGCACCACCGCGTCGGTGAGGGTGAGCCGCCACCAGCGCGCGGGCAGGAACCGTCGGCGGCGACGGCCGTCGGCGGCGTCGATGAAGTACAGGCAGACCAATGCGATCAGGGTGCACAGCGCCGCGCCCGCCATGGCCGCCAGTTTCAGCGCGGTCGGACTCGACGAGAACCGCGAATCGATGTCCGCGTGCAGCTGGGAATCGCTGAGCCGGGTGCGGTCGAGATCGGTGTACACGCCGACGATCTGGGGGCGCACATCCTTGTCGAGGGTGGTCCGCATCGGGGAGCCGTCGGGACGTTTCAGTCCGGTCAGTTCGGCGGTGGTGGCGGCGGCCGTCGAATGCACCACGAGCGCACTGCAACCCGTGTGCTGCGCCGGGCTCGCGGGCGGCACGGCCCCCGCGCCCGGGCTACCCGGTGCGGCGGTGCCTAGATCGGTGCTACTCGCCGGAGGCGCGGGCGCGTCGGCAGGTGGCGTGCTACCTGGCGGCGGTGTTGCGCCTGGGGGCGGTGTGGAGCCGGGTGGAGGCGTTGCCCCCGGGGGCGGTGTGGAACCTGGCGGCGGCGTAGCACCCGGAGGAGGTGTGGAGCCGGGTGGAGGCGTTGCACCCGGAGGAGGTGTCGAGCCGGGCGGAGGTGTCGCTCCCACAGACGGATTCGCACCTGGTGTCGGCGTCGCGCTCGGTGCCGGGGTCGCGCTAGGTGTCGGTGTGGCGGACGGTGTCCCGTTGGCCGGCGTGGCGACCGCCGGATCGGAAGCCGTTCCCACCCCGGTCATTTCGAACACCGACGCGGTGAGCAGCGGAATCCCGCGCAGCATCACCGACAGCGTCCGCCCGCTCCCCGGCTTGTCCTCGATGCGCGCGATCAGTCCCTTGGTGTCCCCGCCCTGCGCCTGCGCCGGAACGGTGGCCAGCACGGTCCCGCTCGGCACATCCTGCAGAACCACGCACGGCACCCGCACATCCACCGACAGCGGCACATAGTCCACCAGCGGCGCGGTCACCTGTACCGCTTGCGCCTGCGGCCAATCGATACTCGCCCGATCCTGCCGAACCGGCAGCAACGGCGTAAGTACCGCCAGCACGACACCGAGCACCCCCGAGATGAGGGCGATCAGTTTGATTTGGAAATTTCCCCCGGAAACTGAACGCACGAACGCCGATGCTAGCCACAACCTCCGAGAAACTCATGATGGAATATTCGGGCCAGTAGGTATTCGCTCGGCCGTCAGGCGGTGGCGGCGTCGCGGACCAGGGCGGTATCGACGAACTGCTCGAAGCGGACGATCAGCCCGCCGCGCACCGTGAAGTGGTGTGCCACACGCACATTCAGCGGCTTCCCGGTGGCCTTGTGGGTGGCGGTGTAGCGGGCCAGCACGACCACGTTCTCGCCGTCCACCACGTAGGTGTCGTCGTGTGCGGTCCAGCCCTTCCACTCCTGCCCGAGTCGCTCCATGACCGCGGCCGTCACGCCTTCGGGCGTGCGGTAGGTCCCGGCGAGCGGGAATCCGGCCATCTCGGTCCATTCCACATCGGGGGCCAGGGTGGCGCGCAGCGCGTCCAGGTCACCCGCCGCGGAGGCGAGGTACTGGCGGCGCACCACCGCGGCCGGGGATTCGTCGATCTGGTTCAGCCCCATGTCATTTCTCCCTTGGCGACCTTGGTGCCGAGATTCGCGGCAATGCGCAGCCCGGCGTCGGGGTAGGCGGCGAGCAGGGTGGCCTCGGCGGTGGCGGCGTCCGGGGCGTCGGCCACGGCCTTCTCGAAGAACCGCAGGTACTCGCGGGTGTGGCGAATGGCGGTGTGGTCGGTCGGGGTCCCGGCGGCGCGGTGCCCGGCGGCCACGAAGGCCGGATCGAGGGCCTCGAGCTCGTCGAGGGCATGGATCCAGGCGGCCCGCAGTTCGGTCGTGGCGCTGTCGGCGGTCCAGACGTGCAGGCCCTCGAACAGCAGCACGCCGCCGAGCAGGGCGCGGCCGATCGGTTCGTAGACGTACCAGGCGCGGTCGCCGAGCGCGTCGCTGCCGCGGCGGATTTCGAGGGGCGTGCCGTCCACGGTGACCGTGTCGGTGGTCAGGGCGGCGATGTCGACCAGCCGGGTGGGCAGGTTCGCGCCGAGGTGCGCCCAGGCCTGCAGCTTGCCCGCGTAGCTGTGCCGGATGTGGTCGATCACGTCGGCGGGGGCCAGGAACCGGGTCTCGGGGAAGGCATCGGCGATGACCTCCGCGCCGAAGTAGAAGTCGGGATCGCCCGCGGTGACCAGGACGGTGGTGAGGCGTTTGCCGGAGTCGAGGACCTCGGCCGCGATGCGGTGCCCGTCGGCCCGGGTGAATCCGGCGTCCACCACGATCGCCTCGGTCGGGCCGGTCACCAGCACGCTGGTCTTGTTCAGCGAGGCGTCGGCGGAGTCGAAGATCCGGTAGTCGAGTGCGGTCATTGCCTTCTCCCTGTCTGGTCATGGGTTATTGCTATGACATGAAATCTATGGTCGCGTACTGGGCTTTGCACGGTCCGCCCGGGACATAGAATGGTGAAAATGGGACACACCGCCGAACCGGGCATCCGGCCCGTCCGCTACTCGCCGCCGGCGGACGTGATCGGTGAGATCGAGCTCAATTCGCTGGCCGGGATTCGTGAACGTGGCGGTCCGGACGAATTCCTGACCGCGCAGCGACTGGATTTCGATCTGCTCATCCGCATCGAGGCGGGGACGGCCCGGCACCGGGTCGACTTCACCGACTACGCGCTCGCACCCGGTGACGTGTTGTGGATCCGTGCGGGCCAGGTGCATCAGTGGGGCACGATCGCCGATATCGAGGGCCCGCTGGCGCTGTTCACCCCGGCGGTGGTGGATTCCGATGCCCGCGACCGGATCCGGGCCGCGGACGTGCGCACACCCGCGCATTGGCCGGCGGTCGCGCTCGACGGGCATCCCGCCTCGACGGCGCTCGACGCATTGTTCGCGGTCACCGACCCTGCTGATGCCCTCTCCGACAGCAAGATTCGATCCGCGGCCCGCGTGCGGCTGCTGACCGCCGCACTGCTGCTGCTCATGCTGGCCACCCCCGCCGACGCCGACCGCCATCGGGCACCGACACGCGAGGCGTTCGTCTGGTTCCGTGAGGAATTGGAGTCCCGTTTCGCCACCTGGCATCAGGTGGCCGATTACGCCGCGCGCCTGGGCTACTCCACCCGCACCCTGAATCGGCTGGCTCGCGAGAACACCGGCCTGAGCGCCAAGCAGCTCATCGACGAACGCATCGTGCTCGAGGCCAAGCGGGCACTGGTGCACGGCCGGGATCCGGTGGCGCGCATTGCCGAGGATCTCGGATTCGACGATGCGTCCAACTTCTCCAAGTACTTTCAGCTGCGCGCCGGGATCACCCCGCTCGCGTTCCGGACCCGGGCATCAGAACCGACCGACCCGCATCCTCGCAGTTGAGCGGTGAGCTTCGCACGGTGCTCTATCGTTTGCCCGGGCAGTCGATGGGTAGGCAGAGGACGCGGAATCGGACTCAGGAGTTGCGATGTCGGAGGTGCTCGACGCAGGAGTGGTGCGGACCCTGGTGCCCGCCCGGATCGATCGATTGCCGTGGTCGAGATTCCACACCCGGCTGGTGGCCGCGCTGGGGGTGGCGTGGATTCTGGACGGTCTCGAGATCACGGTGGCCAGCGCGGTCGCCGACACGCTCACCAAAACCGAGACCCTGCACCTGTCCTCGGCCGCGGTCGGCCTGATCGCGACGGTGTACCTGGCCGGTGAGGTGGTCGGCGCGCTGGTGTTCGGCAATCTCTCGGATCGGCTGGGGCGGCGCAAACTGTTCCTCGTCACACTGGGTGTGTATCTGCTCGGCAGCGGGCTCACCGCGGCCACGCTGGGCAGTGGGGCGGGCTGGGTGGCCTTCCTGTACGCCACGCGGTTCATCGCGGGCATGGGCATCGGCGGCGAGTACGCGGCCATCAATTCGGCCATCGACGAGCTGATTCCGGCGCGCTATCGCGGTCGGGTGGATATCGCGGTGAACGGAACCTATTGGGCCGGAGCGATTATCGGCACGCTCGGCACCTATATCCTGCTCAATCACCTGAATCCGTCGCTGGGCTGGCGGCTGGGCTTCCTCATCGGCCCGGTGCTGGGCCTGGTGATTCTGCTGGTGCGCCGCCATCTTCCGGAGAGTCCGCGCTGGCAGATCATGCACGGGCGGGCGCGGGACGCCGAGGAGTCGATCGAGGAGATCGAACGGGAGGTCGCGGCGACCGGGGTGGCACTGCCTCCGGTGGACGAGTCCCGGGTCCTGGAGGTCAAGCCCGCCGATCGCATCGGCTATCTGGCCCTGACGCGAGTGCTGTTCCGCGAGTACCCCGATCGCGCGATTCTCGGTGCGAGCCTGATGATCAGTCAGTCGTTCCTGTACAACGCGATCTTCTTCACCTACACGCTGGTGCTCGGCAAGTTCTACGGGGTGCCGTCGGAATCGACGCCGCTGTATCTGATCGCCTTCGCGGTCGGCAACCTGCTCGGCCCGCTCACCATCGGGCATCTCTTCGACACCATCGGCCGCCGCCGCATGATCTCGGGCACCTACATTCTTTCCGGTGCGCTGCTGGCGATTTCGGCGGTACTGTTCTACGCGGGTGCTTTGAACGCCATCACCCAGACGGTGTGCTGGTGCGTCATCTTCTTCTTCGCTTCGGCGGGCGCGAGCTCCGCGTATCTCACCGTGAGCGAGATCTTCCCCCTGGAAGTCCGGGCCAAGGCGATCGCCGTATTCTTCGCCATCGCACAGTGTTTCGGCGCGCTCGGCCCCGTCGTCTACGGTGCGCTCATCGGTGACGGCGCGCATCCGGTGCGGCTGTTCCTCGGCTACCTGCTCGGCGCGGCCGTCATGATCGGCGGTGGACTGGTCGCGCACTTCCTGGCGGTGGACGCGGAGGGTCGCTCGCTCGAGGACATCGCCCTGCCCCTCGCGGCCACCCGCCGGGCGGATCTCAACCCACGACCGACTTCATCCAATCGATGACCGCGGCCTGGTAATCGCGGGTGTTGGGCGCCAGATTGACGGCGTGGCCGCTGCCGGGGAGCACGAAGGTGCGCAGCCGCGCGGCGGGCGAGAAGTAGGGTTGTTCGGCCGCGTACAGGGTCGGGGTGTCGGTGCAGATATCGAAATCCGGTCCGCAGGACAGACGGTCGCGGCTGCCGTCCGCGACGAGGACCGGAACGTCGATCAGGCTGGACATGCCGGGCAGGGTGGACCGCAGGCCGTCGGGATACTCGGTGAGGGAGAACGTCTCCTTGGTGGCCTCGTCGAGAGCGACCACCTGCGGATCGGGATCGATCCCGTAGAAGTCGGCCGCGCGGCTGCCGGGGCGCGACACCAGATAGCTGGAATCGTAACCGCGCCCGGCGAATTCGGGATCGTCGACGGCGGGATAGTAGGTCGCGATGACGCCGAGCACGTCCGGCACGCTGAGGGCGTGCGAGTAGCCGGTGAGCAGGACACCGTCGACGTCGTGGTGGTCGGTGGCCTCCATGACGGAGGTGCCGGAGGTCAGTGAGTGCCCTGCGGTGACGACCTTGGTGAAGGGCTGGTTGCCCGCCAACCCGGCGCGCAGGGCCTGCACCATGATGTGCAGGGCGTCGGCGGTGGCGGTGGCCGTGAGGGAGAGACTGAACGGTCGGCTACTCGCGCCGTTGCCAAGTCGATCCGCCACCAGCGTCGCGTATCCGGCCCTGTTCATGGCCTGCCGGAAGTTGTACGTGTCCGGTTGATATGGAAAGTCCCAATAGACATGGTTGTAGTTGGAGCCCGGCATCAGAATCATGACCGCGTCGGTGGGTTGGTCGGGCAGGCACAGCGTCCCCGCGATGGTGCCCTGTGGCACCGGGAAACCAACATCCCGGCAGCCGTGCGCCGGCCGATCGGCGTGGGCCGGACTCGGGGTCAGGGACATTAGGGTCGCGGCCGCACACACGGCCAGCGCCCGTAACGAGGTGCGCATGATTTGAATTCCCTTGGCTGAGTTAGACTTCCGCGGCATTGTCGGCGACCGCGCCCGCCACCACCTCGAGGGCCCGTGACCGAGTCGCGTGCGGGTGTAGTGGCGATGCTCGCTGTCGGCGTCACCGGATCCCTTCCCAGGAGCGGTTCCGAGTCGGGCTATGTTCTGGCGAATGACGATACCCCGCACGATGTTCCGCGACCTGCGCATTCGCCGAACCTGGCTGAAGATCGGTGGGCCTGTGGAAAGCGTGCGGCTCAGCCGGGGATTCGATGCGGGCGATCGATCGGGATGGGGGAACTTCACCGCGGCGGGCGGCCGCCGATGGCGGCGGTGAGCGCGGCCGCGACAGCCCGCACGGGAGCTGCGATTTCGGGCCAGAAATGTCCGCATTCAGTGGATTCGGCCGGGCCCTGCGGGGTTTCGCGTGGTCCGCCATGGTCTTGGTCGTCGCAGTGATGCCGCACGGTGAGTCCGATGGCGGCGATCGGATGGCCGCCGTGATCGAACACCGCGGCCGCGACGGTGGCGAAACCGCTTGTGACATAACCGTCTTCGACCGCCCAGCCGCGCTCGCGCTCGACCTTCAGCACGCCGCGCAACCGCCGCAGATCGCGCGGACCGCGCGCTGTGCGCATTGGGAAAGCGGCCGGACCGGGGAACAGGGCACGCACATGGGCGGGTGTCAGCTGGGCGAGCATGGCGCGGCCGGTCGCGGTCAGGTGCGCGGGCAGTCGCACCCCGACATCGGTGACCAGGGTCTGCGGGCGGGCCGGGCGCTGTTCGATCAGGTACAGGGATTCGTTGCCGTGCAGGACGCCCAGATGCCCGGTCCCGCCCGCGGTGTCGACCAGGCCGCGTAGCAGTGGCGCGGCTACCCGTTCCAGGGGGTCCTGGCGCAGGTAGGCGGCACCGAGTTCGAAAGCGGCGAGCCCGAGTCCGTACTTGCGTTCGGCCGCCAGATAGGTCACGTATCCGGCCACGCGCAACTCGTTGAGCAGCTGATACGTGGTGGATCGGGGGAGGCTCAGGGTGCGGGCGATGAGGGCGGCGGGCACCGGGTGTGGGCGTTGCGCGAGCAGGTCCAGTACCCGCAGGCCGCGCCGGAGCGCGGGAATCTCACCGCCCATACTGTCTGAAATACCAGACGAAACCCGGCCGTGGGTGCTCGATCTCGACGGCCGAACGCGCTGGAATGGTGCGCATGACGCGAATCGGGATCGAGCGGGTGCCGGTGGGAGCGGGATCCCTGAGCCGGGCGGCGGTGCTGGCGGTGGCGCGGCACGGGGCCGCCGTGGAGTTGGACCCGGATGCGCTGGCCGGGCTGGCACGGGTGCGGCGGCACATCGACGAACTCGCGCACAGCGACCGGCCCGTCTACGGAGTGTCCACCGGATTCGGTGCGCTCGCGCTGCGGCACATCCCCCCGGATCGGCGAACCGACCTGCAGCGCTCCCTGATTCGCTCGCATGCCGCCGGGGCGGGCACACCCGTGGAGCCCGAGGTGGTCCGGGCCATGATGCTGCTGCGGCTGCGCACCCTGCTGTCCGGTCACACCGGGGTGCGGCCGGAGACCGCGCGGGCACTGGCCGGGCTGCTCGACAGCGGCCTGACTCCGGTGGTGCCGGAATACGGTTCGCTGGGCTGTTCGGGCGATCTCGCGCCGCTGGCCGCGGTGGCGCTGGCGTTGATGGGTGAGGGCTCGGTACTGGGCCCGGACGGGCCACGGCCCATCGCGGCAGCGCTCGCGGAAGCCGGGCTGACGCCGATCGTCCTGGCGGAGAAGGAAGGTCTGGCGCTCACCAACGGCACCGACGGCATGCTGGGCATGCTCGTGCTGGCGATCGAGGATCTGCACCGGCTGTTCGATCTGGCCGATCTGACCGCCGCCATGAGCGTGGAGGCGCAGCTGGGCACCGATCGGGTGTTCGCGGCGGATCTGCAGCAGCTGCGACCACATCCCGGGCAGGCGGTGGCGGCGGCGCGCATGCGAGCGGCGCTGGCCGGATCGGAGATCGTGGCCAGCCACCGGGGCGAGGACTGCCCGCGCGTGCAGGACGCGTATTCGCTGCGCTGCGCGCCGCAGGTGCACGGGGCGGCGCGGGACACGCTCAGCCACGCCTCGCTGGTCGCGGAGCGCGAATTGGCTTCCGCCATCGACAATCCCGTGGTGCTGGCGGACGGGCGGGTGGAGTCCAACGGCAACTTCCACGGTGCGCCGGTGGGCTATGTGCTCGACTTCCTGGCCATCGCCGTCGCGGATGTGGCGAGCATTGCCGAGCGGCGCACCGACCGCATGCTCGACGTGCACCGCTCGCACGGGCTGCCCGCCTTCCTGGCCGCCGATCCGGGCGTGGACTCCGGGTACATGATCGCGCAGTACACGCAGGCCGGGGTGGTGTCGGAGCTGAAGCGGTATGCCGTTCCGGCGTCGGTGGATTCGATTCCCTCCAGCGCCATGCAGGAGGATCACGTGTCCATGGGGTGGGCCGCGGCGCGCAAGCTGCGGCGTGCGGTCGAGGGGCTCACCACCGTGCTGTCGATCGAACTGCTCACCGCCGCAAGGGCATTGGACTTCCGGGCTCCACTCTCGCCCGCACCGGTCACCGGCGCGCTGCGGGATCTGGTGCGCGAGCGGGTGCCCGGGCCCGGGCCGGATCGGCATCTCGCGCCCGATATCGCCGCCGTCGTCGAGCTGGTGCGCTCGGGGGCCGCGGATCACCTGATCGATGGTTCTGCCAGTGCACAGCAAGGGGTTTCCTCATGACCAGGACAGTCCGGGCGGCTCGCGGATCCACGCTCACCGCGCGCAGCTGGCAGACCGAGGCCGCGTGGCGCATGCTGCACAACAACCTCGATCCCGACGTCGCCGAGCGGCCGCAGGATCTCGTCGTCTACGGCGGGACCGGGCGGGCGGCGCGGGACTGGCCGAGTTTCGAGGCCATCTCCCGCACCCTGCTGGACCTGCGCGAGGACGAGACGCTGCTGGTGCAATCCGGTCGGCCGGTGGGAGTGCTACGCACCCACGAGTGGGCTCCGCGAGTGCTGCTGGCCAACTCGAATCTGGTTCCGGACTGGGCGAATTGGCCGGAGTTCCGGCGGCTGGAGGCGGCCGGGCTCACCATGTACGGGCAGATGACCGCCGGGTCGTGGATCTACATCGGCACCCAGGGCATTCTGCAAGGCACCTACGAGACCTTCGCGGCGGTGGCGGCCAAGCGGTTCGGCGGCAGCCTCGCCGGAACCCTCACCCTCACCGCGGGTCTCGGCGGCATGGGCGGCGCGCAACCGCTCGCCGTCACCATGAACGGCGGGGTGGCCCTGTGCGTGGAATGCGATGCGGGACATGCGCGCCGGCGGGTCGAGACCCGGTATCTCGACGAGATCGCCGACGACCTCGACGACGCGCTGCACCGCGTGCTGGCGGCCAAGGCGGCCCGGCGGCCGCTGTCGGTGGGTGTGATCGGCAATGCCGCCGAGGTGCTGCCGGAGTTGCTGCGCCGCGAGGTCGAGGTGGACGTTGTCACCGATCAGACCTCCGCGCACGACCCGCTCACGTATCTCCCGATCGGCATCGCGCTGGAGGACTGGGACGACTACGCGAGCCGCAAGCCGGACGAATTCACCCGCCGCGCACGGGATTCCATGGCGTTGCACGTCGGGGCGATGGTCGGGTTCCTCGATCGGGGCGCGGAGGTCTTCGACTACGGCAACTCGATCCGGGGTGAGGCGAAACTCGCGGGCTACGAGCGCGCCTTCGACTTCCCCGGCTTCGTGCCCGCTTACATCCGGCCGCTGTTCTGCGAGGGCAAGGGGCCGTTCCGCTGGGTGGCGCTGTCGGGCGATCCCGCCGATATCACCGCCACCGATCGCGCCATGCTCGAGCTGTTCCCGGAAAACGAATCCCTCGCGCGCTGGATCCGGCTGGCGGGGGAGCGGGTCGCCTTTCAGGGCCTGCCCGCCCGCATCTGTTGGCTCGGCTACGGCGAACGCCGGGACGCCGGGGTGCGGTTCAACGAGATGGTGTCCCGGGGTGAGGTTTCCGCCCCGATCGTGATCGGCCGCGACCACCTCGACTGCGGTTCGGTGGCCTCCCCGTACCGGGAGACCGAGGCCATGGCCGACGGGTCCGACGCCATCGCCGACTGGCCGCTGCTCAATGCGCTGGTCAATACCGCCTCGGGGGCCAGCTGGGTGTCCATTCATCACGGGGGCGGGGTCGGTATCGGCCGGTCCATCCACGCGGGCCAGGTGACCGTCGCCGACGGCACGCCGCTGGCCGCGCAGAAGATCGATCGGGTGCTGACCAACGATCCGGGCATGGGCGTGCTGCGGCACGTGGACGCCGGATATCCGGAGGCCGAGACCGTCGCCCGGGATCGGGACGTACGAATTCCGATGTGGGAGAGCTGAATCGATGGCCGGATGAGCAGCTACTGGTTCCCGCGGGCGTGGCTGCCCGGCGGGCCGGCGGACGCGGTGCGGATCGATATCGCCGAAGGGGTGATCACCGCGGTCTCGCCGGGGGAGAAGCCCTCCGGGACAGTGTTTTCCGGCCTGGCCGTGCCCGGGTTCGCCAATGTCCACTCGCATGCCTTCCATCGGGCATTGCGCGGGCGGACGCACGCGGATCGGGGCAGCTTCTGGACGTGGCGCGACCGGATGTACACGCTGGCACGCAGATTGGAGCCCGACTCCTACTATCGGCTGGCGCGGGCGGTGTACGCGGAAATGGTGCTGGCGGGATACACCAGTGTCGCGGAGTTCCACTACCTGCATCATCCCGGGCACGGGCAGCGCTACGCCGATCCCAACGAGTTCTCCCATGCGCTGGTGGCCGCGGCGGGTGAGGCCGGGATCCGGCTGACCCTGCTCGATGCGTGCTATCTGGCCGGGGGTTTCGGACAGCCCACCTCGGGAGTGCAGCAGCGGTTCGACGACGGTGACGCCGACGCCTGGGCGCGGCGGGTCGAATCCTTCCGGCCCGCAGGCGATCTGGTGCTCACCGGGGCGGCCATCCACTCGGTGCGGGCGGTACCGGCCGAGCAGCTGCCGGCCGTGGTGCACGGCGCGGCCGGGCGGCCCCTGCACGTGCACCTGTCGGAGCAGCCACGGGAGAACGAGGAGTGCCTGGCGGTGTACGGGTGCACGCCCACCGAATTACTCACGGCGGCAGGCGCTCTCACACCTCGCACCGTGGCCGTCCACGCCACGTACCTCACGCCCGGGGATATCGCCGCGCTGTCGGATTCGTGGGTGTGCCTGTGTCCCAGCACCGAAGCCGATCTCGGCGACGGCATCGGCCCCGCCCGCGCGCTGGCCGATGCCGGTGTTCGCCTGGCGCTCGGCAGTGACGGGCAATCGATCATCGACCCCTGGTTCGAGACCCGGGCCCTCGAATTCCACGACCGGCTCGCCAGCGGCGCGCGCGGCCGCTTCGAGGCGGGCGAACTACTCGATGCCGCCGCCGCGCACGCCGCCTCCGGCTGGTCCAACCTGGGGGCAATCGCGCCCGGCCGCGACGCGGACCTGGTCTGCGTGGACACCGGATCAGTGCGCACGGCAGGAGTCGACGGGCCCGGAATCCTCTTCGCGGCCACCGCATCCGACGTCACCGATGTGATGATCGCGGGCCGCTGGATCGTGCGCGACCGCATCCACCGGACCCTCGGCAATGTGGCGGCGGCCCTCGACAGCGAGATCGGAGCACTATGGCAGTGACCTCCACGGTGATCACCGGCATCGGCGAACTCACCACCAACACCGAGGAATTCGGTGTCCTGGCCGACGCCGCCCTCGTGATGGAGGGCGAACGGATCTCCTGGATCGGCCCGGCCGGGTCCGCCCCCGCCGCCGACCGTCGCGTCGATGTCGGCGGCCGCGCGGTCCTCCCCGGCTGGGTCGACAGCCACACCCACCTGGTCTTCGCCGGCGACCGCACAGCGGAGTTCGGTGCCCGGATGAACGGAATCCCATACTCGGCAGGCGGTATTCGCACCACCGTCGACGCCACCCGTGCCGCAAGCGACGACACTCTCGCGGCCACCTTGCGCCGCCTGCGGGCGGAAGCCCTCCGTCAGGGCACCACCTATCTGGAGACCAAAACCGGCTACGGCCTCACCGTCCCCGACGAAAAACGCTGCGCCGCACTGGCAGCCGAGGTCGCGGACGAGGTGACCTTCCTAGGCGCCCACATAGTCCCGCCCGACTTCACCGCCGACACCTACACCGACCTGGTCTGCGGCCCCATGCTCGACGCCGTCGCCCCCTACGTCCGCTGGATCGACGTCTTCTGCGAGACAGGAGCTTTCGACGCCGCCCACTCCGCCCGCGTGCTCGAAGCCGGGCGTGCTCGCGGCCTCGGTCTGCGCGTCCACGGCAACCAGCTGTCCCCAGGCCCCGGCGTCCAACTGGCCGTCACCCATGGCGCAGCCAGCGTCGACCACTGCACCCACCTCACCGACACCGACATCGAGGCCCTCGCCGCCTCGGCCACCCTCGCCACCCTCCTCCCCGCCTGCGACCTCTCCACCCGCCAGCCCCTCCCTCCGGCCCGTCGCCTCCTCGACGCCGGAGCCCGAATAGCCTTGGCCACCAACGCCAACCCCGGCAGCTCCTACACCACCTCCATGGCCTTCTGCGTAACCACCGCAGTCCTCCAAATGGGCCTGTCCATCCCCGAAGCAATCTGGTCCGCCACCGCAGGCGCGGCCCTCTCCCTCTCCCACGACCTCACCGCCCCCGGCGCAGTCGGCATCCTCCGCCCCACCGCCCGTGCCGACCTCCACATCCTCGACGCCCCCTCCGCCACCCACCTGGCCTACCGCCCCGGCATCCCCCTCACCTGGTCGGTATGGCAGCGAGGCGAACAGCGAGCGTGACCGCCACTCCCGCCTCGGCGGCCGTGGTTCAAGTTGTCGGAGCCAATGTCAGCAAGGGTTACGACATCGGCTACCGTGACGGCGCGTTCATGGTGACCGTCCGCGTCGACAACGCCGACCCGGTTTCGTTCACCGACAACGGAATTGCGATGGGCAACTCGCCCATGACACCGAGTGCAAGCTACTGCTCCGCAGCCGGCGAACTATGCGCCGACGGCATGTCCGACGCGAGCCAGGGCATCCACCACGTCGTCATAACCCAGGACGCCCGTCAATTCACAGCCACCTATTTGATCCCCCAACCGATCCCCGGCAGCGGCCTGTACCCCACCCCGATCGCCCTACCCACCGGAAGCAGCGGCAGCTGATCCCCACTTGTCGGAATGGCCCTGACACCCGTGTCAATTCCTCGGTGTCAGCCCCAATAGCGTTCAGCAATGGCTAGGGTCCTGCATCGTGAAGATGGCTCCGCTACTGCCGCTGCTTGCCATGCTCGTCGTAGTGTCCGGATGCTCAGCAGTGGGCGACCAACCCGCAGTGTTGTCCGCATGGACCGTCCCGGTCAGCGCCACGGTGCCAACTCACCCGGCCACCCCCGCGAGCGAGCCCGGCCACCGGATCTTCCGCGCCGAGGACAACCCGACTGCTGCGAACAACTTCGTCGCCGCGTTGAAACACGCTGGCGATCCGCATGTTCTCCAAGACGAAGCCACCGCCATCCAGATCGGTGGGCAGATCTGCACAGACCTCGATGCGGGGAACTCTGCCGATCAGGTTGTTGCCCAATGGGAGCCGCCCTTGACCACCGAGTGGGCCTCGAAGTACGTCTTCCTGGCCGTAGGCAATCTCTGTCAGGACAACGCCACCAAACTGCCCTCCTTCTAGCAGCCCGTAACCGGTGGCCCGGGGTGCGGCCGATACGATCGCCGTTATGGCTTCGCCCGACAGGAACAGCGGTATCCGAGCGGTCATCAAAGGCCCGACGACTGGGTACAGCGGGCGGACGATCACGCTTGACGGCAGTCAGTCGCAATCCGGTGATGCGCCGATTCGCTATCACTGGACACCCGATGCGGTGCTCTTGGCGTGCAATCCGGGCTTCGACGAGCAGGCTGGGAACTCGACTGTCACGCTGGTGCTTTCCGAGGTTCCCTTGCGGACCGTGCGCAGGGTGGGGCTGACGGTTTACGGTGCGGAGAACGGGAAATCGTCGGAGGCTACGCACAGTATCGCCGTCAAACCGACACCGGCCTGATCACTCGTCGTGGCTGGAAGGGCTGCTGGCGTTGACGGCGTTGGCGCGGTCGATTTCGGCCATGTGGTCCTCGGCCCAGGTGCGTAGGGCGGCCAACGGAATCTCCAGGGACAGGCCCAGTTCGGTGAGGCTGTAGTGCACGCGTGGGGGCACCGTGGGCTCTACGCGGCGGGTGATCAGGCCGTCGCGGGCCAGGTTGTGGAGGGTTACCGACAGCATCTTCTGGGATACGCCGGGCATGCGCCGGCGCAGCTCGGCGAAGCGCACCTCCTGCGGGGCAGCCTGGGCGAGAACCTTGACCGCCATCGACGTCCACTTGGTGCCGATGCGGTCCAGCAGTTGCCGGGTCGGGCATTCGCGATCGAACAGATCACCGCGAACGGGTGCCTGCGCGTGCGTTGATCGGGTAGTCACCTGGACCTCACCACCTGTGCTCAATGTGCCCTCTTGGCAGGGCAACCGGGGTTACCTACCGTTTCCTGGTAACTAATGGTAACCACCTGGAGGTCCCATGACCCGCACGCCTCCGCAGGCCGCGTCGATCGACCTGCGCCGGATCGAGACCAACGGGATTCGCGCCAACGTCGCCATCGCCGGCTCCGGCCCCGCAGTCGTTCTGCTGCACGGCTTTCCACACACCTGGCGACTGTGGAGCGAGATCATCGGCCCGCTGTCCGCGCATTACCGGGTCATCGCCCCGGACCTGCGCGGGTTCGGAGCCAGCACCCGTGCGCCCGACGGCTACGACGCCGCCACGCTGGCCGCCGATATCGCCGGGATCCTCGATGCCCTCGGCGAACCCACCGCCGCCGTGGTCGCCATCGATGCCGGTACCCCGGTCGCGATCCTGCTCGCCCTGCTGCACCCCGGGCGGGTCCGACGGATGGTGGTCATGGAAGCGCTGCTGGGCACGCTCCCCGGCGCCGAGGACTTCCTCGCCGCGGGTCCGCCGTGGTGGTTCGGCTTCCACTCCGTCCCCGGCCTGGCCGAGACTGTCCTGCTCGGCCACGAGGCGCGATATATCGAATGGTTTCTCACCACCGGCACCCGTGGCCGGGGCGTGCGGGCGGATATCCACGCCGCCTTCATCGATGCCTACACCGGAGCGGACGCCCTACGCTGCGCCTTCTCCTACTACCGTGCACTGCCGACCAGCGCCCAGCAGATCGCTCACGCCGTAGCGGTCGATCGCCTCACCGCACCCACCCTGGCGATCGGCGCTCACCCCGTCGGCGACGCACTGGAGCGGCAGCTCCGCCCCATCTCCGACAACCTTGTGGGACAGGTGATTCCGGACTGCGGCCACATCATCCCGCTGGACCGGCCACACGAACTACTCGACCTCGTGCTGCCCTTCCTCGCCGCCGATACGCGGTAGAGCGTCAGTCCAGGTCGATGCGGACGGTGAGGAGGTCGGTGCCTACCGTGCGGACCGCGGCGCTGTTGGCTCTCGGGAGGGAGCGCAGGCGGGCAATGGGGTCGTCGTCGGGGAGTATGTGGGCGGTGCCGGTGTGCCAATTGCCGCGGAGGCGGAGGCGGACCTTGTTGTCGGACTGGATGTTTCGGATGTATTGGGAGCGGGTGCCGAATTCGGCCACCAGCCAGAACACGTTGCCCTCGCGGCGGCCGCCGATCGGGGTGGTGCGGGGATGGCCGCTGACCCTGCCGGTGGTTTCCAGCAGGGTCTGGACGGGGAGTCGGCCCAGGATCGGGTTGGCTACTCTGCGTTGGAATGTCGTCACTACGGCGTGCTGTACGTCGTGTCGGTTCGCCATGGGTCGACGCTAACACCCTCGATGCGGTGTCACCGGGCCAGTTGAAGGATGGCGGCCGCGACACCGATCGCGGGAATGACAACGGCCGGCCGTGGGTGTGACATCGACTCCTGGTCAGGGCAGATGGTGCTGCAGGAAGCCGAGGGCGTCGGGGAGGGAAGCGAGGAACGCGCCGCTGTGATCCTTGCCGGGGTAGGCGGTGACCGTGATGGTGGACCAGGGGTTGTGGGATTGCAGCGCGGGGCCGTAGGCGGGGGTGTCGGCCGGGGGGACGTCGATATCGGCGGTCCCGTAGCCGATCATGAGGTCGGCGGGGACCACGTCCTCCTGGTAGGAGACCAGCGAGCGGATATCGGCCTCGAAGGTGGGAGTCGGATTGTTCGGGTCGGCGACCAAGGCGGCGGGGCGTCGGCCCGCGGCGTCGGCCACCAGGTCCGAAAGACATTCCGTGGTGGCCTTTTCCACGTACTCGCGGCCGAAGTCCGACAGGTAGGGGGTGACGCTGCCGGGGTTGCGGTCCTCGAGGGCCGCGAGGTAGTAGCCCGCGTAGCCGACCTGGTTGTCCGAGCCGGTGGAGTCCGCGCGGAACATCTCACGCAGACTCTTGGCCGGGTTGGTGCGCAGGCCGGTGGCGATCACGCCGGTGAGTCCCTGTGCGTACCTGGGGTTTCGGGCGTAGAGGGCGGCGGCACTCATGACGGCGTGCGCGCCCTCGGACTGGCCGATGAGCACGAAGTGGTGGGTGAGCGGGACGGGCAGCGAGCGCACGGCGGTCACCGCGTCGAGCAGTGAGCGGCTCTCGACCGCGGTGTTGTAGTAACTGAAATTGCCGCTGGTACCCAAGCCCTGGTAGTCGGGGGCGAGTACCGCGTACCCGTTCGACAGGATCTCGTCGAAATAGCTGCGATTACGGTCGGATTGGGGGCGACGCGACGGTGCACAGTCGTTGCCGATGCCGATCGTGCCGTGCGCCCACACCACCAGCGGCCAGCCACCCTGCGGCGGCAGACCGGGCGGCAGGTACAGCCCGGCGGTGGCGCGAGCCTGATTGTCGTGCTGGTCGGTGGTCGAATAGCTGATCCCCAGCGACACCGCGGCCTTGTCGAAAGACCATGCGCCATTGAGTAATTCGACCCCGTCGAGGCGGCCGAGATCGTGTGCGTCCGCCACTGCCGGGGCAGCGGTCGCGGTCAGGGCGGCACACGCGCTCACCGCGCCCGCGGCCAGCGCGGCCTGCCGGACGGCCCCCGCGAACCTGTGACGAACTGCCATGGCCACCACTCCCTCTCGACGGCACAACGGTCCGACCTTACCGCCGACCCGGTACCGGGGCGCGGGCTTGATCAGGATTGGCGGGCCGTGAGGGCGGCGAGGGCGCTCTGCAGGTCGACATTGTCGACGGCGGCCAGCTGCGGCGGGACGACCACGGCGAGGCCGAGCTCCCGCAATGCCCACAGGAGTGCGAGGTGGACGGACCAATTCACGCCGGGAGCCGCGCTCAGCAGGTCGGCGAGAGCGGAGATCTGTTCGGCGGC
The DNA here is from genome assembly GCF_042753865.1 of Nocardia sp. NPDC059240. Classification (NCBI taxonomy): domain Bacteria; kingdom Bacillati; phylum Actinomycetota; class Actinomycetes; order Mycobacteriales; family Nocardiaceae; genus Nocardia; species Nocardia sp. NPDC059240. The sequence goes on from NZ_JBHZAC010000007.1 coordinate 390,636, forward strand.
CTCCAGTTTCGACAGTGCGCAGATCGCCTCGTACCGGACGGCCTCCCGTCGATCCGAGCGGGCCAGCTCGACGAGCCGGTCGACGGCGGCAGGGCCCGCATGCACGACATACGTGCGCACCGCCTCCTGGGCCGTGGTCCCGGTCGCTGTCACCAGGTATTGCCAGGCGACCTCGGCGACCTCTGGATCGGCGGGGATCGTGGACAGGAAGTACATCGCGGTCTTGCGCACCCCGAAACTCCGGTCGCCCACCAGTCGCACCAGCTCTGCCGTGCAGACCCAGTCCGCGAGTGCGGCACAACCGATCTCGCGCACCAAGGGATTCGGATGAGTCGCGAACCGTGTGCTCGCGCGCGCTCGCGCGTCGGCCTCGTAGCCCTGCCAATCCGCGCCGCGCAACGTCCCCTCGAGCTCGGCCCGGTCGGCATCCGGATCGTCGAGCAGCCGCGTCAGCTCGGTCTCCGGGACGGTGCCGCGTGGTCGGTGGGTATGCAGCGGCAGCAGTTCCCGACCCGTGATCTCCTCCGGCCAGGTCACCAGGTCGCGAATCGGGGACATCCATTCCCGCAGTAGCGCAACGCTTCCCGCCTTCCCCTCGGTGGCGGCCTGCTCGAAGCTCCACTGCACCTCGTCGAAGGCATCCGAGGCGGCGGCAGCGATCCGCTGATCCGGATGTGCTCGCAAGAGCGAGATTTCACGCAGCACCCGCCGGGTGGGGTAGTACCGCAGGGTATTGATCGCCGCCGCGGCCACCTCGAACGTCTCGTCGCGGGTGGCCGCCAGCAGCGCGGACTCCGCCGCCACGGGCTCCTCCCACAGCAGTGTCCCCGCGGCCGCTTCCCGCACCGCCGGGTCGCGGTGACCGAGCGCGCGCTGCAGGACCGGCATGAACTCGGCCTCGCCGAAGCCGAAACTCATGGACTCCACCGCCGTCGCCTGCAAGGGATGCTCGTCATCACTCGCCACCGCGATCACGATGTCGGCCTCGGTGCGGTCCATCAGGCCCAGTGCATGCCGCATGACCACGAGATCCGCACTGGCCCACCAGGTCCGGCGTTGCTCGGCGGTAGTGGTGTCGTCGAACCCGGTCACCACCTCCGAGGCGCGGATGCGCACCGACTCCGGCAGCGTGGCATCGAGCACCATGGCCGTCAGCGGCGCGATGGACCGGTAGTCCTCCGAACCCGCCAGCGCGTCGAAGTCTTCGGGATTCATTCGAATTCCTGCGCCTGCGCCACCAGATCGAAGAACACCCAGACCCCGCCCTTCTGATACGACTCCGGGCTCTCGGACCCGCCGAGGAACGGGTACGGCGTGGCGATGTACACCTCGTCCGTGCCGAGCGGCCCCAGCCGCCGCCGGATCTCGGCCACGTGTCCCGGCTGCAGTACATAGGTGATGACGTTCGGATCGAACAGCACCTCGGAGACGAACGCGGTGGCGTCCGCGAACACCCCGTAGTCCTTGACGCCCGGACTGTACGGATCGAGGATGCCGTACTCACCGGTGCGGCTGCTCATCAGAAACGCGTAACCGAGATCCGAGTAGCCGATCACCATGTCGTAGCGCGGATAGTGCTCGGCCCAGGCCGGCATCACGCGGTCCAACCGCTGGTCGCCGATCAATCGGAAGGAAACGCTGGTCACTGCACCCATCCAACCAGACCGACCGGGACTGACCCTCGACAGGCTCCACCGGACCCGGTAATGATCGAACCGATCCGTCGCTGTGGAGGTGCCCGTGACCGAAGAATGGCGTAAAGCCGCTGAGCGCGTGCGCAACTGGGGCCGCTGGGGCGATGACGACCAGCTCGGGACGTTGAATCTGCTGACCCCCGAACGCATCGCCTACGCCGCCACGCGCGCGGTGCAGGGCCGCAGCATCCCGCTCGGCGTGCCCTTCGACGCCTACGGCCCGCAGGGGGCGAGCGGCCAGCGGCGCAATCCCATCCATCTGATGGCGATCGACGGCGGCGACGCCGACCTCGCCGCCCAGCTCGCCGGCTGGGGCGGACCCACCGAGGCGCAGGTCGCGGGCATGTACGCGCGCGGCCCGATGCGCTTCAACGACGACTACATCATGATGCCGCTGCAGGCCGCGACCCAGTGGGACGCACTCTCCCACGTCTACTACGACGGACTGCTCTACAACGGCTACCCGGCCGGGACGGTCACCAGTATGGGCGCGAGCCGGCTCGGCATCGAACGGGTCGCCGAGCACGGCGGCGTGGTGGGGCGCGGAGTCCTGCTGGACGTCGCCCGGCACCGCGATCTCGAACGGCTCGAACCCGGGACCGTCGTCACACCGTCCGAACTGGACGCGGTCCTCGCCGCGCAGGATGTGAGCCTGCACCCCGGCGACATCCTGATCATCCGCACCGGCTGGTGGACCCGCTTCCTCGAAACCCGCAGGCACTCCGAATGGTTCGGCGGCAGTCCCGGATTGAGCTGGCGCTGCGCGGAATGGCTGCACGAACACGACATCGCCGCGGTCGCCGTGGACAATCCGGCCGTCGAGGTGATGCGGCCCGAGGACGGCGTCATGCTGCCCCTGCACATGATCACGTTGCGCGATATGGGCCTGCCGCTCGGCGAGATCTGGGATCTGGAGGCGCTGGGCCGCGACTGCGCCGAGGACCGCGTCTACGACTTCCTGCTGTGCGCGCCCGCCCTGCGGATCCCGGGCGCGGTCGGCACGCCGATCAGCCCGGTCGCGATCAAATAGCCAGGGCCACAGGGCGCCTGATCAGAAGGCGGCGAGCACACACGCGGCGACGAAGACCACCTGCAGCAGACTGCGCAGCGGCAGCGGCATCGTCTTGATGCCGATGCCCTCGCGGGCGGCACGGACGTTCGCGGGGAACATGAGCACCAGCATCAGCGCCAGGCAGCTCGCGGCCAGTGGGGCGGCCCAGGGGATGAGAAGGCCGACGGCTCCGGCCAATTCGAGGATTCCGGTCAGCGTGATCAGGGCGGGCGGGTTGGGCAGCCGCGGCGGGACCATGGCGATCATGCTGTCGCGGCGGGGCTGCAGGAAGTGCGCGGAGGCGGTGAGCACGAACATCACGGCGAGACCGATACGCACCGCGTGCGGCCACGAATCCAGCCAGTCGGCGGCGTGCAGCCACCCCGCCAGCCGGGCCAGTCCGGTGACGACGACGAGAGCGATGAGGGGTGCCAACACGGACTCCTGTGGGAGAGAAACAAACTGAACCGTCTCAACATAGGGGTAGGCCCTGGCTATTCCATGTCAGATCATCGAATCCTCGTCCCATCATCGAATTCACCGACGCTACGGTGCGACCGGGGCCGGATCGGCGAGGGCAGCCCGCATCCGATCGGCCAGCGCCCGCGGATTCTCCAGGGGTGAAAGGTGTCCCGTATCCGGGATGATCCGTAACGTGGCGGTGGGAATGTGCGGCAGCAGATGCTCGCGGAGCACCGGCGGCGGATCGACCCGGTCGTGCTCGCCCGCCAAAACCAGTACCGGAACCTCGATGCGCCCGACCGTCGCGGAGATGTCGCGGGCGATGGAATCCAGCGCCCACGCCTCGTGCGCGGCCCTCGACCCGGCCAGACTGTCCGCGATCACCTGTTCGCGCAGGGCATTCGGGAGCGGTCGATGGGTGAGCACGTGGTCGAGTGCCCCGGTCGCGGCCTCCGCATCGGCGTAGGCCCCGGCGAGCAGCCGCTGATCCTGCGGAGTCACGACGGGATGCGCGGGCGCGGGAGCGATCAACACCACCTGCTCGAGACCGACCGGTCGGCGGGACGCCAGCAACTGGGCGACCTTGCCGCCCATCGAATGCCCGACCAGCACGAAGCGTTCCGGTGCGAGCTCGTTGAGCAGGCACTGCGCGTCGGCGGCCAGCTGCGCGATGTCGTAGGGGCCGGGAAGCATCCGCGACTCGCCCCACCCGCGATGGTCATAAGTGACCACCCTTCCCGGATATTCAAGATGGTGGATCAGTGGCGCAAAGGTGCGGTGGGATCCGCCCCAATAGTGCAGAAAGACCAGCAGTGGCGCATCAGAGCCACCGTCGTACAGGTGGATCGGGAGTTTTCCGCCCGCCACGGCGATTTTCGTCATGCCTTCACGGTATGGTCACCAAACTCGCCCCGGCCAGGTAGATTCGGGACCGCTCATGGTCAAAAATGGACAACCCATACGCACCTTGCAGTATGCGCCGCAGGCCGGTTCCGCCACCGGTCTCGAAGTGCTGGACTTCGTGAAGCTGCGACCCATGCCGGTCGCGGGTCGCGAGGTGATCCGCGGCGATTTCCACGTGCTCGCGCGCTGCACCGCCGGAACCGGCAGCATGACAGTCGATTTCGTCGCACACCCGCTCACCGCGGGCACCCTCGCCTGGATCCGGCCCGGCTGGACCCACCGCTGGGACGACCTCGGCGATCTGCGCGGCGAGGTCATTCTGTGCCGGTCGGAACTCGTCCCCGCGGGGGCGCTCGGCCATCTGCCGTCGCCCGCCACACCACCGGTGCTCACCGCGAACCCGTTGACGGACGCGGCATTCGGGCATCTGCTGGGCGAATACGCTGCCGACCCACCCGAGCCCGCGATCCTGCGGCACCTGCTCAGCGCCCTCACCCTGCGCCTGGCCGCGGGCCTGCCCGCGCTGCCCGACCCCACCGACCTGTTCGATCGCTTCGGTCGTCTGGTCGAGCGCTATCACTCCGAAACCCGCGAAGTGTCCTGGTACGCGGCACAACTCGGCTATTCACCGCGCACGCTGTCGCGAGCGGTGCACGCCGCCACCGGATTCACCGCCAAGCAGTACCTCAATGCGCGAGTCGCGCTCGAGGCCAAGCGCATGCTGGCCCACGAGCCGGTTACCACCGCGGAATGCGCGCGCCGCCTGGGTTTCGAGGATCCGGCCAACTTCACCAAGTTCTTCCGTGCCCAGACCGGCACCACGCCGACGGGTTTCCGGCTGGGACTCGCTGATCATGTTGTGCCCGAAGAGATTGCCACCGACCAGCCGCCGGAGATCCTGCCCCGGAGGCAAACCGGTGTGCCATCGAGCAACGGGGGATGACGGCACCCGGTCTACGGCGACCGCGTCGATCGAATCGTCAGGCCGGTGGCGGCGCGGGTGTCCAGCAGGCCAGTGGCGGGCCGGGCGGGGTGAGCTGGGACCAGCCGACCAGCGCGCCGATGCCCGCGCCGATCGCGGCCCCGGGGAAGGCGCTGAGGGTGCCGCCGATCAAACCGCCGACGAGTGCGCCGATGATGGCGTTGCACTGATGCATGACCACGTCCGGATCGTCCACCGGCTGGGTGGCGCTGGGGACGGGTGCGGGCTGCACATCGAGTGGTTCCGCGAACGCTACGCCAGCCGTGATCGCCGTGGCCGTGATCGCCATTGCGATGGTCGCTGTCAATCCTTTGACTTTCATCGCTCCTTCTTCCCTGCTGGTAGAAGTGCTGTAGCGAGATAAGGCAACCGGATAGCTATCTCATGCGTACCAGAGTCGAGTAGAGGTTTAGACCGTTTCGGGAAATTTGTAACCGCTGGGCTATTCGGCCGTGATCGGCGCTTCGCCGGTGTGTTCGACGACCTATACGGTGGAAGGCATGCGGGTCGAGATCACCAGTGATGCGGGCGATTTTCAGCGGCGGGTGTCCGGGTTCCTGGATCGGGATCCATTGCGGCACACGTTGATATGCACGATCGTCGACAACGAGATGACGGGTCTCACGGTGCCCGTGGAGCCTTCGTATTTCGCTTCCGTGCGTTCGGGCGACGTGGTGGGCGTCGCCATACGCACCGCCGGGCACGGCGTACTGGTGGGCGAGATGCCCGATGCGGCCCTGCCCGAACTGGTCACGCGATTCGCGGAGTTTCTGCCCCGGGTCCCCGAGGTCATCGGTGCCGAGTCCGCCGCCTCCGAGTTCGCTCGGATCTGGAGCGAACTACGTGGCACGAGCTACGGTGCCGGGCGGCGGGAGCGGCTCTATCGGCTCGGCCGCCTGCAGGTGCCGCACGCGCCCGGCAAACCGCGCCCGGCCACCGCCGCCGATATCGAGGTATGCGGGCAGTGGACCGCCGATATGGACCGCGAGCTGGGAGGCTTCCAATTGGCGCTCGCTGAATCGGCGCTGCGCGCCCGCCTCGCGACGGGACGCTGGTGGCTGTGGGAGGACGACGGTCGTCCGGTGAGCCTGACCGCGCATCAGGTGCCCATCCGCGGCTGGGCGCGCATCGGACCGGTGTACACGCCGCCCGAAACCCGGGGCCACGGTTACGCTTCCGCGCTGGTCGCCCACGTCGCGGGCACCCTGCGCGCGGCCGGCCAGGACGTCTGCCTGTTCACCGATCTGGCCAACCCGACCTCGAACAAGATCTACCGCGCCATCGGCTTCGAGGCCGTGCTGGATCAGGCGCAATACGTCATCGGGCCGAATGGGTCAGGACTGAATTGAACAGGGCTGAATCGAACAGGGCTGAATCGAACAGGGAAGCTGGAGGAGTGAACGTGGCTGCTGAACTGGCCGAAGTGGAACTGACCGTCGCAGGGGTGCGCCGCACCTTTCACGTGCGGGCACCCGGTCGGGAACGAGCACCCATTGTGCTTGTGCTGCACGGCAATCAGAGCGGGATGGGGGAGCTTCCCACGGAGCCGCTGATGTACGAGTGGACCAGTTTCGCGCGGCACGCGGACGAGTGGGGGATCGCGGTGGCCTATCCACTCGGGTGGGATGGGTGCTGGGCCGACGGCCGTGGGGTCACCGCCGCCGATGCGGAGGGTATCGACGACGTCGCGTTCCTGAACGCCGTGATCGACTGGTGCGCCGAGGAATTCGACACCGACGGTGATCGCGCGATCGTGACCGGAATCTCCAACGGTGCCTTCATGGCCCATCGGATGGCCATCGAGGCCGGTGATCGGGTGGCGGTGTTCGCGGCCGTCGCGGGCGGGCTTCCGGAGGCGCTGGCGGACCTGCGGCCGGGGTACGCGGTGTCCGGACTGCTCATGAACGGCGACGTCGATCCGGTGGTGCCGATCACCGGAGGGTTCTCCCGGCATCGCGGTCCGGACGGCGAAATGCGGGGCGGCACTGCAGGTTTGGCGGAGTCCGCGCGGCACTGGCGAGCGATCGACGGGTGCGGCGAGGTCGGTGACCCCGTCACCACGGAGGGCTCGCACCGCATCCTCGCGGCCGGTGGTGTGGGCGGTACGGCGGTCCTGGAATGGACGGTGTTCGGCGGCGGCCACACCTGGCCGGGCACGCCCGTGCCGGAACAGTTCGCGGGAACGCCCGCATCGGCCGTCTCGCTGGAATTCGATGCCGCCGAGGAGATCTGGCGGTTCGCGCAGCCGCTGCTGATCGGGGCGGAAGCCCGCAAGCTCTGAGCGGGTACGGCAAAAGAGCCGCCGACGAAACCGTCTGCGGCTCTGGGTATTTCCGAGAACACCGGTGGATACATCACTGTCAGTTGCTGGAGTTGACCGGAAGCGACAGCACCACCTCCTGTTCGTTGTCGGGCAGATAGTGCACGCCGACGATGCGGCCGACCTGGACCAGCGAGACCATCGCGGGGGCCAGGAACTTTTCGGTACGCGTCTCGAAGGTGCTGCCGTCGGGACGGGTGACCACCAGGACCAGATCCAGGCGGGTGTGACCGTCGCGGATCTCGCCGGGGACGCTCAGCGAGCGCACCACCGCCTGGGCCGCGATGCCGCGCCGGGCGATATCGAGCTTGGCGGGGGTGGTGAAACCCTTGCGAATATTGGCCGCGTTCATGGCATCCTGCGCGGCAGTGGTGTCGCCGGACTGGTCGACCTCGACCTTCTCGGTCTTGCCGGGCAGGTAGCGGACCGGCAACACCACGCCGGGACGCAGCAGCGCCAGCTGGGTCAGCGGCACGATCATCTTGGCGTGCGAGGGAAACACCTTGCCGTCGGAGCCCTCGACCCGGAAGTCGATGCGCACCTGCGGCTGCTCGTTGAGGTAGACGCCGGTCTGCCGGACACCCTCGACGGTGCCCAGGCCCACCAGACCGTTGCGGTACTGCGAACTGTTGTGGCCGGTGAAGGCCGACATGATGCCGTCGCCGGTGAAGGCGAAGACGATCGGGACGATGGTCAGGGCGATGATCGGCAGCGCCATCTGCGGGCCGACCCAGCCGAAGACATCGTTGGAGGTGAGGCCGTGCCAGAGGTAGTAGCCGACGGCCAGGACGCCGAAAACGAGTGCGGCGAGACGGATCTGATTCTTCATGTGCTTTCCGGATTCAGACGTGGGTGCTGGGCCCGCTCATGCCGGTGGCACGAGCGGGGTGGACCGGGGCCCCGGCGTCGGGGCCGATGCGAGCGGGGGAATCAGCCGCCGACGACGGTGGTGCAGGCGAAGACGATCTCGAACTTCTCGGTCTTGGGGCCGGCCATCGGGTTGGACATGTCCACGCCGCCGACGCCCTCACCGGAGACGGTGTAGGTGTTGCCGCTCTTGGTCACCTTGGCCGAGCCGCCGGGCATGCCGTTGCCGAAACCGAGGGCGTACGGCTGGCCGTTGGCCCCGCCCTTGGTGCCCGCGATCCCGACCGCTTGGACGGTGTCGGTGCCGGTGATGGTGGCGCTCGCGGTCAGCGTGCCGTAGGTGGAGTTGCCCTGATCGGTCAGTGCCAGGGCCAGGGTGCCGCCCTGCTTGGCGCAGGTGGTGTCGAACTTGGCGGTGATGGCCTTGCCGTCGACCGAGGCCGAGGAGCTGCCGCCGGCGGGGGCGGCGGAACCGGGTGCGGCCGAGGTGGCGGCGGCGGAGGTGGCGGCGGGCGCAGCGGTGGTGGTCGACTTCGAGTTGTTGTCGTTGCTGCTGCTGCATCCGGTGACCAGCAGGGCGGTCGCGGCGGTGGCGGCGAGGACGGCGGTGGTCAGGCGGATCGGCTTGCTGTTCATGGTCTTCCCTCGTTCTGGTTCTGCTGGCTCCGTGGTGGAACCGATGCCAGAACCGTAGGAATCGACACCCTGCCTACCGATCCCAACTTCCGGCGCGCTCCGGGCCACGGAACTGGGATAACCTGGGCGAATGCGACGACCGAGGGCCATGGTGCTGGACGAGGTGTGGCGGCGCCTCGACGGTGTCGAACCCTTGAGTGGGCCGCACGGCGGGCCGCTGCGGCGCACCGTCAAGGCCATCCTCGACCCGCTGGTGATCCGGCCCGTGCAGCATCCGCAATGCGCGGGCGCGATGCTGTCGGCCGACGGCGCGGTCCTGCTCGCCGCTCGCGTGCACGCCGCCGGCGACGTGCTGCGCGCCACCGCCGCCTGGTTCACCCTGCTCAAACAGACCCGGCGCGCGCTGCGCATCACCGAGGGCAATGCCCAGGACCTGTACTTCCAGCGCTGCTTCGAACTGGCAACCGTGTCGGGCATGCCGGACCCGGCCCGCGACCGGGCCGCCGCCGAAGCCGCCCTGCGCGAGATCCACGGCCTCAACGCCGGACGCACCACGCAGGCATTGAAGGACTATCTCGCCGACCAGGCCCGTGCCGCCGACCTGACCGCCCTCATCCACACCGCTTGGCGGCGTCGCCCGCTCACCGACGTCCCCGACCACACCCGGGCGCTGATCGAACTCCTGGATGCCTGTGCCGCAACACGATTCGATGATTCCGGCGGTGCCGACCTGGAGTCCGCCGTCGCCGCCTCGCTCGGTACGCACACCGGAATTCAGCTGTGGCTCGCTCAGCCCGAGGGCGGCTCGGAATGGACCGGCGGCGAATCCGGCCGCAGCGCCCGCGAACTCGGGCTGACCCTGCATCCGCTGCCGGAGGCACCCCGGGTCGGCGGCTCCGCCTCCACCGCCACCCTCGGCCTACCCTTCGACCGCACCATCCACGAGCGCATCTTCACCGTCCTGCAAGCCTCCAGCGAACGCGGCGACCTGCCCCCGCTGCCCGAACTCGTCGCCGCCGAGATCGCCCGCGCCTGCGCCCCCTGGGCCCTGCTGGACGAGTCCCTGCGCATGGCCGCCGCCGCGGGAGCCGTGCTGGCCGTGAGCCTGTGCCCGCTCGGTGATCCGCAGATACCCACCGGCGACCGCGAGGCCGCCCCCGAACCGGCCCGCGCGTTCGCGGGCGCGGCGGTCGGCCTGGTCGGCGCGGCAGTCGGATTGACCGGCACCGCCGCCGGATTACTGGGCACCTATGCCGGGACTACCGGTCCGGTGGGAGCGAATGGCGGGCCGAGCTCGAGCGGCACTGCGGGATCGCGAGGCGCTGCGGGGACGAACGGCGGGCCGCGGTCGAACGGTAGGGTCGGGGCGAGTGGCACGGCCGGATCGAATGGCGGGGTGGGATCGGGCATTGCCGCGCGGCTGGTGAACGCGCGCTGGCAGCGCGAAGCGTATGTGCTGCAGGCGCGGCGGATGGCGGTGCGGGTGGATGCGGTCGAGGGACCGCTGGGGGCCATCGCGGCGGATCTGCGCGTACCGTGGCGTCCATACCTGCGGAGATTGTGGGCGCGGCTGCACGGGCGCGATGTGCGCGAGTTTCCCGTGTACGCCGCGGACGAACTCTGGGATCTGCTCGACGGCGTGGCGCGGTCGGTGATCCTGGACCATCGGATGCGAGTCAAGCGGGCCCTCGCCGCGAATGCCGAGGCGACGGCCGACGATCGGGAATCGAGGGCGGGATGACGAACTCGACGGTCTTGATCCAGCGCTACCCCGACGGGCTGTGCGCGATCACCGCTGCCGGAACGCCGGACGTGCTGACGGCGGCACCCGGCCCCGACACCATGGTGCTGCAAGTCCTCGGCGGCCACCTGGTCTGGAATGTGCTTGCCGGACAAGAGATTCCGGCCGCCCTGCTCGACGACACCGACTCCGCCCAGGAATGGGTGTGGGCAATCTACGGAGAACCCGCCGCGCTGGCGCTCGACGCCGTCGCCACCGGCGGCGAATCGGCCGAGGCCACGGCCTTCGCGGCCCGGCCCGCCCTGGCGGCGAGCGCATACCGGCTCGCCTACGCGCACTGGGCTTCTCGCTGGTGGCCCGCCTCCACTCTGGACGGCATCGCCGCCCTGGACCAGGACCTGCTCGACCTCGATATCGCGCAGCTCACCGAGGAATGCGAAGCCCTGCTGGACGGTGCGGACGCGCTCGCCCCGCCGGTCTCCGCGACCGCCGAAAGCTCGCTGCGCGCTTCGGATTACGCCCTGGCTGCCGGTGACGAACACCGGTCCGGTGCGCTGGTGCTGGCCCGCGGTACCGACGGCTGGGACTGGCGGCGCTGCCCGCCCGGCCTGGTGGACGCCTCCGAATCCGCCGTGTCCTGGGAACTCGTCCGGGACGCGGGCGCGACCACCGTGGCCATCAGCGTCGCCGCACACCCCGAGCGGTCCGCCGACGCCCCTGCCCACCTGCGCCCCTGGGCTCGCGTCGACACCGGCCGCGGCGAGGTCGACACCGAACTGCGCCCCGTCCACGACACCTGGATCGGCGAATCCCCCCTGTCCGCACCGGCTTCCGCCATCCGCATCGCCATCCACGTACCCGGCTTCGGCCCGCTCCCCGACACCGCCTCGCCCCTCGAGTCCGCCGCCGACCTCCGCGCACGCATCCGCGACTTCGCCGCTGCCCGACTGCACTCCGCCGCGATCCCGGAGATCGACGGCGACCCCCTCGCCCCGCTGCTAGCCGAAATAGCAGCCGCCGCAGGAGATTCGGACTTCTAGGATGCGGGACCCCGCCTTCGGTGACCCCACCCCGCCCGCTATCGCCGATGTGGGGTCGGCGGACATCGCCGCATCCGACATTGCGGGCGGTGCTGCCGATCCGGTGGCGGGTGGAGCTGCCGACGAGGCATCGGAAGATGCTGCCGGGCGCGGTGCGGGGGAGGGCGAGGCGGGGGCCGAGAGTCCGTTGTTGCGGGCGGGGGCGGAAGCGGTGGGGCGGGGGGAGTTGTGGGAGGGGTTGCGGATATTCGAGCGGGCGGCGCAGGTGGAGGTGGGGGATCTGCGGTTGTGTGCGCTGGTGGATGTGGCGGTGGTGACCGATCGGCTGGGGGATCATGCGGGGGCGGTGGAGCGGTTCGGGGAAGCGTTGGCGGAGATGCGGACCGATGCGCCGCGGATGTATCCGGGGGCGTTGATCGGGTTGTCGCAGGCGCTGCAGAATCTCGGTGATCTGGATGGGGCGCAGGCCGCGTTGGAGCAGGCGCGGGCGGCGCTGGGCGGCGAGGATGCGCCGGGGGATCTGCGGCTGGCCTGTCTGGTGTCGTCGACGGCCGTCGCCATGCATCGGCAGCAGTGGTGGCGGGCATTGGATCTCGCCGGTGAATCACTGGACGCGGCAAGGCGATTCGGGCCGGAGCAGGCGGGTCATCCGCTGATGAATCTGGCGGCGGCGCACTTCGAGACCGGGCGCTGGGAACTGGCCCAGGACTTCGCCGGGCAGGCGCTGGCCGCGTTCCAAGCCGTAGCGGACTGCACCGGAGTCGCGGAGACCCGGCAGAACCTTGCGCTGATGTACACACGCACCGGATGTTTCGAGGACGCGGAACCACTGCTGGCCGCCGCACAGGAGCATTTCGACGCCGCGGGGGTGGCGCACCGGGCCGGAATCGGTTTGAAGGTCATGGGTTTCATCGCCGAGCAGCGTGGACAGCACGAGGTCGCCGAGGCCCGCTATCGCGAGGCGCTGCACCGGTTCGAGGAATCGCGGGCCGTCATCGACGCCGCCGACGTGCGACTGCGCCTGGCCGCCAATGCCTTCGCGACCGGACGCTACGAACAAGGCGAGGCCGAACTCGCCGCCGCCCGCGCCACCTACGCCGTCCGCGGCCTCGGCCTGCATTGCGCCCAGCTCGACTACTGGCATGCCGGGCTCCTCGAACCCCTGGTCACCCAGGTGCCCGGATTACTCGCGCGGGCCGTGGATCTGGCGGTCCCGGCCGCTCTGGCCCTGGATGCCGTGCGCTACGAACTGCCCGACGGCGCACAGCGCGACACCTGGAATCGCCGCATCGTGAACCCGGCACTGCGCCTGGCCTTCCGCTACTCGTATCTGGCAGGCGATGCCCGGCTGGTCGCCGATCTGATCGAAAGCCAGTGCGCGGGAACCATCTTGGACATCGATCGGTTGGCTACGGATCCACCCTCCCCGCTGGATCTCTTCGAACCCTTCGACCCCCCTGCGGATTCTGCCGCGCCGCTGCGGGACGCCCTCGAGCTCGGTACCGCTCTCGCCGCGGTCGCGGCCAGTGCCGGGCTACCCGTGAGCCCGCCCGCCAAGCTCGCCGTACCCCCGGACGGCCATGTGGCCCTGGCCGATTGGCTGGCCGCGGCCGAACAGCGATACGGCCGACGACTGCGCACCGACCGGGTAATCACCGCGTGACACCGACCGTGCATGTCCGGATGGCCGATGCGGGCGACCTCTATCTCACCTGGCGCTGGACGGACGAGACCGCGCCCGGCGGCGTCGCGGTGATCCCCGAGGAGCAGGTCGAGGCCGCGATGACCCGCTTCGCGGCAGCGCTGCCCGCACCGGGCATCCCGGGCGGACTCGAATCCGCGCTCACCACGGGCGAACTGGCCTGCTATGCGGCGGAAAACAAACTTGCCCAGCATCTTTCGTCGACATTCCTGCCCTACAAACTGGCCGTCCAGCTCCATGAGCTCTACACCACCGGTGTGCGCCCGCACCTGCGCGTCCAACCTTCGCCGCGCACAGCGCAATTGCCCTGGGAGCTGCTCGCCCCCGATCCGGATATCCGGCTGGTGGAGATCGCCGACGTCAGCGCGCTGGCTCCCGCCGGAATCGTGCAAGCCCCCGCCCGGGTGGCCCGCACCTGGACGAGCAGCCGCACCCAGCCGGTGGTCGCGGTCCTGGATCCGCGCGTCCCCGGCTTCCGGGCGGATTCGGCGCTCGGCTCGGTGCTGGGCCGGATGGACGCGGCGGCTCCGCTGACCGAACTGGTCGCCGCGCACGCGGCGGCGGACCGGCTCACCCCGGCCGTCGGCGACCCACTGGAAGCCTTCCGGCGCACCGACCTCGATCGTTCCTGGCTCAGCGGCGCACTGCACGCGGGCGCGGCGCGGCTGCTCTACGTCGGTCACGTCACCGCCGCGGCCCCCGAATCCGGCCGCAGCGAATCGGCCACCCTGCACCTGTCCTGCACGGCCGCCAGCCCGGGCTGCGCCCCCGCCTACCGCGATCACCGCCCGCTTTCGGCCCGCGATCTATTGCTGGGTACGCACGCCCTGCCCGCCGGTAACGGCCACCGCGACAACCCGATACCGCGCACCGGACCCGAGATCTGGCCCATCCCCAGCCGGGTCGCCCTCATCGCCTGCGAGAGCGGCGGTGATCTGCGTTTCGCCGAACCGCTCGGCCTGGTCGCCGCCATGCTCACCGGCGGTGCGGAATTGGTCACCGCGGGCCGCTGGCCGTTGCCCACCGACCTCGCCTTCCACCGCCTCGCCGGCACCGCCCCGACCGCGCATCCGTTCCAGGAAGCCGTGTGCGCCATCGATGCCGCGCACGAATCCGAGGATCCGGTGACCGCGCTCAATGCCTGGCAGCGCACCCATCTGGCCGCCTGGCGCGACACCGGCCGGATCGAGCATTCCCCGTTGATCTGGGCCGCCTTCGCCACCGTCGACACGCGCTGACGGGCCGGCCTCGAGCCCCCAGATCGTTCGCCCCCAGAACTACCGCCCAGGGAAGTCTGGGGTCACGAAAAGATAACGGCCGCAAGGGCCCTCCGATGAGCTGATGGGAAGTTCAGCAGAGGAGAGGGTTCGATGGCGCGGTTCGTGACAGGCATCATCGCGATGACAATGGCGATAGCCGCAGCCTTGATCGCCGGGCCGACAGGTCGTGCCACACCGGTCGGCCCGGCACCGGATGGCTTGCGGCACTGCGAGGTCAGCACGGGCCGCCAGCCCCAGACCGCGACACCCGAAGAGGTGGGCCTGGATTCGGCCGCACTCGGGCAGGCGGTGAACTTTGCCTCCGACCCGACCCGCTTCACCGTGCAGATCTTCCGCAACAACTGCCTGATCGGCGGCGGGCCGAACAATCAGCGTGCGGGCGGGGTCGCCTGGAATCTGTGGAGCGGCACCAAATCCGTGGTGTCGATGGTGGCGGGCATCGCGGTCGACGAACACAAACTGCGCGTGGACGATCCGATCGGCAACTACCTGCCCGCCGGGCTCGGCGATGACGCGCATCGCGCCATCACCGTGCGTAGCCTGCTGACCGAGACCTCCGGCATGGAGGTCGCCATCGCCTCGGAAGGCGTGACCGGACTGTTCCGGCTCGACCCGAATGTGGTGGCGCAGGCCCTCGCCATGCCGATCACGCAGCCGCAGGGCGAAGCGTGGCAGTACAGCCAGCGCGCCGTGGACCTGCTCGTCTACGTGATCGGTCGGTCGGTCGGCGAGGACTTCCAGTCCTACGCACAGCGAAAACTGTTCGACCCGTTGGGTATCCATGCCACCGACTACCTGTGGGCGCGGGACCGCAGCGGCAACACCTACGGCCACGCACACCTGGTGCTCCCACCCGACGACTACGTCAAACTCGGCCTGCTGCTCGTCGACCGCGGCAATTGGCAGGGCCGCCAACTGATCTCGACCGACTACCTGACCGAGGCCACCACCCCCACCGATGCCAACCCCTGCTACGGGTTCTTGATCACCGTCAACGGCCCGGGCTGTGAGGACGTCTTCCCCGGCCTGCCCAAGGACGCCATCCAGATGGCGGGCATGATGCGTCAGGACAACTTCATCGTGCCCAGCCTCGGATTGCTGGTGAGCTGGACCGGCGTCACGGTTCCCGGTGGCGCGGTGAGCTTTCCGCACGACGTGCTGCGCGGCGTCGTGGGAGCCTTCCGCACCCCGGCCCTCCCGGATCCAGGACCGTACGTCGAGCACCCCGACGTCAGTCTCGACGACCCGATGTTCCTCAACCCGGACGCCACCCTCGCTGCCCTCGGCCTGGGCCCGATGGCCTACCCGGGTTGCGGTGTCCTGCAATGCCTGGGCAAGCCGCTCTACGCGCCCTTCGACAACTGGCCGCCGGGTTGCTTCATCCTCGGATGCCTGGGGCCCGACCCGGCGACCCCGGGCATCCGCTGATCGACGAGTGCTATTGGTGCTGGCCGCAGTTGGCGCAGAAGCCCGCGCCGACCGGGACCTGGTGACCGCAGCCGGTGCAGTGGGCCTGCAGCGCCAAGGCGGTGCCGCAGCTGCCGCAGAAGCGGCCACCCGTGGTGGGGGCATTACAGGTGGGGCAGGTGACGCGGGCCGGGGTGGCCACGTCGTGCTGGGAGGCCCAATCCTGTTGGTAGGCGGCCTCCCGGATCTGCGAGCCCCGGGCCTCGGCCTGAGCCTGGGCGATCTGGTGCTGCACCTGCGGTGAGCAGTTGGTGCATTGACCGACCTGCTCGTTCCAGCACACGCTGTGGCAAACCCAGCGGCCGCAACCGCCGCAGGCGCGGAAGTCGTTGCGCACCTGCTCGACCGCGCGGGCGAAGGCCTTGTCCTTGGTGCTCGACGAGGAGCCGCCCCAGTGGTTGGAGTAGCTCTCCGCGGCATTGGAGATCTTGTCGATGGCGCGGACCTGATCACCGAACAGGTCGCGCAGCACCCGCAGGGCACCACGGCCGCGCGAGAAGTAGTTCTGCTCGAACGGGGATTTGTAGGAGGTGGTGCAGCGATCGCAGCGGAACTCCCACTGGAACCCGTCGTCATTGGATTCGTCGGAGTAGTAGCTGGTGAAGACGACCGGACCGGTCATGGTGGAGTTATTCCTTTACGGCTGTGCGGAAGTCTGTGAACCGACGTGCCCGGAGCCCCCCGGACCGTGTTTCGTCAGGTTCTTATCGTATGACTCGCATCGCCCGCAACACATCCCACGAATCTCACACGGCCGCGTCCGCGACTAGTCGGTGAACCCGACCTCCGACTCCACGGTGTCGCGCTGGACGTACAGGTTCCAATACCGGTCGCCCAGTTCGTTATTGGTCATCCGGGGAATGCCGACTCCCGCCGGGACCACATCCGGATGCGCGTCCACGATCCGTTCGGCCTCGCTGCCGCCGATCAGCACGCCGATGTTCAGCAGGCCGAGATACACACCGCTGCCGCGCAACTCCTCCGCCAGCTGCAGCAGGTAGCCGCGCTGCGCCGCCAGTGCGATACCGATATTGGACAGGTGGGGGTAGGTCAACCGGGGTGTCGCACCGGAGGAGAACAGCAGCGCACCCTCGCCGCGCTCGAGCATGCGGGGGAGTAGGGCTCGGGTCATGCCGATGGCCGAGTGCAGCTTGAGCGCCATGGGAATACGCAGGTCCGGGATGTCCACCGCACGCGTCGAGGCGACCCGATCGGACATGTCGGCGGCCGCGCCGTGCAGCGCCACATCGATCTCGCCGAGCGTCGCGCGGACGGCGGCGACGGTCTCCGCGAGCTGCGCGGGATCGGTGATGTCGGCGGGGAAGGCGGTGGCCTCGATGCCCTCGGCCTTCAGGTCTGCGACGTGCCGCTCGGCCTTGTCGGGTTTGCGGCCGATGACCGCGATCCGGAAGCCCTCGCGGCCGAAGCGCCGGGCGACGCCCATGCCCAGTCCGGGCCCGAATCCGAAGATGGCGATGGTCTTGCTCATGCTCGCACCTCATTAAGTTGAGCCATGGTTCAAGTTACGCCGACGACGCTAACATGAAGTTGAACCTATGCTCAACTTAATCCGGCTGCCCGATTTGTAGGATCGGCGCATGCCCGCGCAGAAATCCCTCCGCCTCGACGCCCGCCGCAACCGCGACGCGCTCGTCACCGCGGCGCGCGAGGTGTTCGCCGAACGCGGACTCGACGCGCCGCTCAAGGAGATCGCCGCCCGCGCGGGAGTGGCCATCGGGACGCTCTACAACCGCTTCCCCACGCGCGACGAACTGATCGCGGCCGCGGTCGAGGATCGGGTCCAGGCGGGCGGACGAATCGCGGAAGAGGCACTGGCCCTTACTGATCCGTGGGAATCGTTCGTCTATCTGATCGAAAAGATCTGTGCCCTACAGGCTTACGACCGGCTGCTCAACGAGCTCGCCATGCGGGCCGCGCCGAGTCCGGAGATTGCCGCACAACGCGATCGCGGGCATGCCGTCATGCGCGAAATCATCACGCGCGCACAGGATGCCGGGGTGCTGCGCGCGGACTGGGCGCTCGAGGACATCGCCTTCATCACCTGGTCGCACACCCGGGTAGTGGAGCAGACCGCGGGTGTCGCACCGGAGGCCTGGCGGCGCAATCTCGCCCTGATCCTGGACGGGTTACGGGCGGAAGCCGCTCACCCGCTGCCGGTTCCGCCGATCACCGAAGAACAGTTGAATCGCTCGCTGGTCGCCGACCCGGACGCAAGCGGCGGAACGGACTCCGGTTACCGTCGAGGGTGATAGTTCGTTCGATCGTCTGTTGGAGGTAAGCAAGATGGCTTCGATTTCCGCAGTACCGACCTCGCTGCTCGCGGCCGGTGGCCTCACCGGCGGTTTCGCCCTCGCCCAGGCCACCAAGAAGCGTCAGCTCGGTGGCGCGGTGTTCGCGGCCGGTACGGCGGCGGCCTTTCCGCGCTGGCGCAAGACCGTCGGGACCGGCGGTGCGGCCGCGCTGACCGGGCTCGCCATCGGCGCGATGGGTGCCTCGCACCCGCTGGCCAAGAAGATCGGCGCGTGGCCGTCGGTCGCCGTGGTGTCGGGTGTGGTCGCGGTCGCCGCCTGGGCCGCCGTGGATCGCCGCGCCTGATCGGAAAGGTCGCGCCTGATCAGCAGGGCCGCGACTGAATCGTCGGCGCGCCGGACAGGGCGTGTTGCCGACCGGTAGGTCTGATTCCGTGCCGGGGGACGGGAAGCGCAATACCGTGGGGTATGCGCACTTTCGTTCATCTGCTGCTGTTCGTCGCCGCCATCGCGGTGGCGGTCGGGGTTTTCGGTCCGCTGGTCGGCTCGGTCGACGCGCGGAATGTCCAATTCGGTGACTTGCGAAGCGGTTTCGCGCAGGGGCGGTCACTCGATCAGATCGGCGCGCATTCGGGGGCGTTCACCGGCTCACTGGCCATCGGGCTGCTGGGTGTGGCCGCGGTCGTGCTGCTGGCCGCGCTGTTCGGCTCCCGGATCGTGGGCTGGGTCGGCGTCCTCGTCGGGCTGGCCGGGCTCGGCGTGCTGACCTGGCGGCTCGATCAGCGCTTCGACCATCAGCTACGCACCGACTACCGGCACCTGCTCAGCGGCACCTGGGGGCTGTACCTGGTCGGCGGCGGACTGCTGCTCTCGCTGCTGCTCCTGCTCGTCCCGCGCGAGCGCCGACTGCCGCCCCCGCCGCCCGGACCGCGTTTCTGATCTTCGAAATGCACTGTCTTCCAGCATAGTTCGATCAACTTCCGAACCGCCGCGTAACCCCTTGACGTATCTAGGGCGAACGAGGAGGTTCAATGATTAACAACCCTGTCACAGCCCGGAAACTTGCGGCCTGTATGGCCATCGCCGGGACGATTCTCGCCGTCGGCGCGGGTGTCGCCAACGCGGAGCCCGCGGGTCGGGGAAACATTCCCACGCCGTCCGGGCCCTCCACCTCCGGTGAACACGCGCACGTGGTGGTGACCTACGACTACAACGGCTACCCCGAGTACAACTACGTCTACACCCAGACCGATCCGGCGCCGGCCGCCGACCCGGCCACCGGTAACCGGCTCGCCACCGGCGGTCAGGACCGTACCTGGGTGCCGGTCGCCCACCCCGACGGCAGCTGGACCGTCTGCCAGCCGTACGCGCTGCAATGCAAGTGATTTCGCGTCGCGGCCGACTGCGGTCGGCGGAAATGCGACGTCCGAAATCCGCGTGAATTCCACCCCACGGTGATCTACCGTCGGTGAATGGCACAGCAGATCGAATCGGCGGACAAGCGTGCGATGGCGGCGGCAGCCATCACGGTCGTCCTCTGGGCCTCGGCCTTCGTTTTCATTCGCAGTGCCGGACATGCCTTTTCGCCAGGAGCCCTGGCTTTGGGCCGTCTGCTGTCCGGATCCGTCGCGTTGATCGCCATCATGCTCATCACCGGTGAGCGCTTCCCGGCCCGGTCGGCTCGGCGTGCCATCCTGATCACCGGGGTGCTGTGGTTCGGCGTCTATATGGTCGCACTCAATTGGGGTGAACGCCACCTGGACGCGGGCACCGCCGCCATGGTGATCAACATCGGCCCGGTGCTCATCGCACTGCTCGGCGGATTCCTTCTGGCAGAAGGCTTTCCGCCGAGACTGATGGCCGGTATCGCGGTGTCCTTCACCGGTGCGGTGGTCGTCGGCCTGTCGAACTCCGGCAGCGGATCGGCCGCCGCGCTCGGCGTGGCCCTGTGCCTGCTGGCCGCCGCCTGCTGGGCGGTCTCGGTCGTGATCCAGAAACCGGCCCTCACCCAGGCCTCCGCCCTACAGCTCACCACCGGCGGCTGCGTCGTGGGAACCATTGCCTGCCTGCCCTTTTCGGGCCAGCTGATCACGCAAGCCACCGCCGCCCCCATCACCTCCACCCTGAGCCTGATCTACCTCGGCGTCTTCCCGACCGCCCTCGCCTTCACCACCTGGGCCTACGCCCTGGCCCGCACCACCGCCGGAAAAATGGGCGCCACCACCTACGCCGTCCCGGCCCTGGTCATCCTCATGTCCTGGCTCGCCCTCGGCGAAGTCCCCGCCCCACTCGCCCTGCTGGGTGGCCTGCTCTGCCTCGCCGGCGTCGCTCTCACCCGCTCGGGCTCCGCCCGCCGAACCGTCGCGCCCACCGCGGATCCGGCGGTCTCACCGACCGAGTAGTCGGATCAACGCCCGCAGCTGCGCGCCGTAGTATTCCTCGAATGCCGGTGTGCCGGGCTGCATTCCGATGGCCTGCAGGGCCGTTTCGGGGAGCATGACCGGGGCCAGGATCATGCCCATCAGGGCCACGCGCATGAATGCGGGGTCGAGACCGGGCGGGATCTCGCCGCGGTCCCGGGCCCGGGTCAGATTGGCCAGATCGGTGTCGACGGTGACCGATCCATCCGGCTGGTCGGTGGCCGAACCGCTTCCGGTGAGGCCGCGCCAGGCCAGCAGCCGGGCCGGGCGGGGATCGGCCAGGACCGCCGACAGGTAGCGGGCTGCGACCTCGTCGAGCGGTAGTTCCGGGTCGGCCCACTCGGCCTCGGCGGCGGGCCAACCGCGCTGAATCTCTTGGTAGAGGCCCTCCTTGCCGCCGAAGTAGTAGGCGATCAGCTGCTTGTTCACCCCGGCGCGATCGGCGATCTCCTGGACCCGTGCGCCGTCGAAACCCTTGGCCGCGAACTCGTCCAGTGCCGCCTCGAGGAGAGCCTGCCGAGAGCGTTCGGCATCGCGGCGGCGGTCGGCAGCGCCGGGCGCGCGCCGCGGACTGCGGGCCGCTGGCGTCGGGTCCGCACCGGCCTCGGGTTCGAGTGTCATTCGGTGATCGTACTGCTCGGATGACTGGGTTATCCGAGTCGGCAACTGTGTCACACAAGTGGTTGTCATCCATTCGGTTGACACGATTATCCATTTGGATGACACTGCGAAGGTGACTCTCTCGAACCTGCCGGACGCGGTCGATGACCGGCCCGTCCTGACCCCGCAAGCACGCCGGGCCATCGTGGTCGTGCTGGTCGGGGCGATCCTCGCCTTCCTCGACGCGACCGTCGTCAATGTCGCCCTGAAGTCCCTCGCCGCCGATCTCGGCGGGACGCTGGACTCGATCGGGTGGGTCGTCACCGTGTATCTCCTCGTGCAGGCCGCCGTGCTGCCGGTCACCGGCTGGGCGGCCCGGCGGGTGGGAGCCAAACGGCTGTACATTGCTGCGCTGCTGCTGTTCACGCTCGCCTCGGTGGTGTGCGCGGCCGCCGGAACCGTCGGCGCGCTGATAGCGGCGCGGGTGGCACAGGGGCTCGGGGCCGGGGTCATGATTCCGGTCGGGCAGATGATCCTGGTGACCGCCGCCGGGCGGCAGGGGATGGCCAGAGCCATGGTGGCGGCGGGCATTCCGATGGTGCTGACACCGGTGATCGGGCCGACCATCGGCGGGCTGCTGCTCGAATACGCGGGCTGGCAGTGGATCTTCCTCATCAACGCGCCCATCGGTGCGCTCGGGCTGGTCCTCGCCGCGCGACTGTTGCCTGCGGATGATCGGGCCGAACCGGCGGGGGCGCTGGATGTTTTCGGGCTGATCCTGGTATCGCTGGGCATGGTGGGGGTCACCTACGGGCTCTCCGAGGCGGCGACGCGCGGGCTGACGGATGCGCGCGTGCTCGTAACATTGGGCGGCGGAACGGTTTTGGTAGCCTTGTTCGTCGTCCATGCGCGGCGGTCCCCGAATCCGGTGCTGGATCTGGGGCTATGGCGGGACCGATTCTTCGCGGCCGGTACGGTCTCGACGTTCGTCATCGGCGCGGTGACCTTCGGCGCAATGGTGTTGCTGCCCTTGTATTTCCAGCTGGTGCGCCATCAAGATGCCGCGCACACGGGCCTGCTGATGGCCCCGCAGGGCATCGGCGCGGCCATCGCCATGGCATTGTCCGCCCGCCTCTACGAGCGTGTCGGGGCCCTGACCTCGCTGCTCGGCACGCTGGTCGGCTGCCTGGCCACCATCCCGTTCATGCTGATCACCGCCGACACTCCGTACTGGCTGCTCGGCGCTGCCATGGTCCTGCGCGGACTCGGCATCGGCCTGGCGGCCATGCCCGCCATGACCGCGGCTCTGCGTAACCTGACGCCGTCCCAGATCATCGACGCCACACCGCAACTCACCGTGATGCAACGAATCGGCGGGTCGATCGGCACCGCTGCCTTCCTCGTCGTCCTGCAGCAACACCTGCCCGCCGACGAGAATGCGTCCGTGGCGCAGGGTTCGGCCTTCGCGGTGACCTTCACCTGGGTCCTCGCGGCCTCCGCGCTGGCCGTGGTGCCGACGGCCGCGCTGGGCATACTGGAGCGCCGTGCCCGCCGCAGCGCCGAGTAGCCGGCTCAGCGGTGGGCGTCGAGCCAGGTGGCGAGGGCATCGAGCGCGGCGGAATCGATGGGCTGGAAGTCGTCGTGCAGGACGTCCGGAGTACGGCCGAGGGAATGGCCGAGGCCGGGGAACAAGCGGAGGGTGTGGTCGCGATTGCCCGTCGCCGCCAACGCGGTGTCGAGCAGGGAGGCGGCCGCCGGGGGGACGTTGGCGTCCTGTTCGCCCTGCAGAATCAGTACCGGCGCAGTCAGTTTCGGGGCCTGCTCGATGACGCTGGGGAGGGCCCGGGTGGGGTTGTAGATCTCGAACGCGCCGCCCGGCTGCATCATGACGGAATTCAGATAGAGCTGGTACATGGGCCGGAATTCGAGGTTCACGTCCAGGGCGCCGTCGTGGTCGATGTCCCAGCTCGGTCGCACGGTGAAGTCACCCGCGGCCGCGTTCTCGCTCGCGAAGGTGAGGGCCAGCTTGGCCATGCGCCCGCCGTCGCCGTGGAATGCTCGTTCGAGCTCGGTCGGCCCGACCTTGCCGTTCACCGCATAGCTCGCCAGATACGGCGCATACACCTGCTCGCCCTGATAGGCGAAGGTCGCTTGCCAGGGCAGTGCGACCGGGCCCTGCAGGACGGTGCCCGCCAGCTCGGGATGGGTGGTCGCCAGCGCGGCCGCGACGGTACTGCCTTCGCTCCAGCCGTAGACGAACACTCGGCGCGGATCGACGTGCACATCGTGCTCGGCCACGCGCAGCACCTGTTCGGCGTCGTCCCGCATGCCGTTCAGATCCAGTTTCGACCAATAGTCGGCATGCTCGATGTCGCCCGGGCCGTGCACGTAGCGCTTGTTGTAGCGCATGACCGCGTATCCGCGGCTGGTCAGATCCGCGGCTATATCGAGGAAGATGTGCGATCCGGACGGCTGATCGGCATTGAGATCTTCGGGTCCCGACCCCGGAATCAGCACCACGACAGGCGCATCGCGGGCGCCCGCCGGATAGTCGAGTTCTCCGGAACCGGTGAATTCGCCGAACTGGAAGGTGAGGGTTTCGTGCTCGAATGCGGGCTGGGCCCGGGCCGCACCTGCGGTGCCGATCACCAACGCGATGGCGACCACCGTCACTGCTCCACGAATCCCCATGGGACGCAATCTAACCGATCACGCACCGAGCTCGTCCATCCTGCTGGTCAGGTAATCCGCCTCGACCGTGTTCTCGACGAGCAGTAGCGCTTCTTGGTAGGCGAGGCGGGCTTCGTCGAATCTGCCCAGGCGGGTGAGGAATTCGGCGCGCGCGGCGGGCAGGTAATGGTACGAGGTGAGTTGCGGCTCGGTGCCCAGTGCATCGAGTTCGTCGAGCCCGCGTTGTGGACCGTACGCATGGCCGAGGGCGATGGCGCGATTGAGGGCGACGACGGGGGAGGGCCAGATCGCGATGAGATGGTCGTAGAGACCGGCGATCTCGTGCCAGTCGGTGGCATCGAAGGCGGGGGCCTCGGCGTGGACGGCGGCGATGGCCGCCATGAGCGGGAAGCGGCCGGGTGAACGGCCACGTAAAGACCTGCGCACCAACGCTATTCCCTCGCGGATCGCACGGCGGTCCCATTGCGTCCGGTCCTGGTCGGCCAGCCGCAGGAACCGTCCGTCGTCCTCGGTGCGGGTGCCCCGGCGGGCGTCGGTGAGCAGCAGGAGGGCGTACAGTCCGGCCACGTCCGGGTCGTTGGGTAGCAGCAGGCGCAGCATGCGCGCCAGGTCCAAGGCACGTTCGACGAGCTCGGGGCGCACCAGCCGGTCGCCGGTGGGCGCGGTGTGGCCGGTGGTGTACAGCAGATGCAGCACGGTGAGAACGGCGTCGACGCGGTCGGGGAGCTCCTCGTCGGAGGGGAGGCGATACGGGATATGCGCCTCGGCGATCTTCTTCTTGGCCCGCGTGATTCGCGCCGCCATGGTCGGCTCCGGGACCAGGAAGGCGCGGGCGATCTCCGGGGTGGACAGGCCGCACAGCAGGCGCAACGTCAGCGCCACCCGCGCCTCCATCGACAGGGCGGGGTGGCAGCAGATGAAGATCAGGCGCAGCCGATCGTCGGCCACCGTATCCGCGGTGACCGGATCGGGCTGATCCTCCACCAGCAGCGGGATCGACCGCTCGAACGCGATGTCGCGCCGCAACGCATCGAGGGCGCGGCGCTTGGCGACCGTGGTCAGCCAGGCCCCCGGCCGCTCCGGAATGCCATCCGCCCACCCCCGCAGCGCCTGCGTGAACGCCTCCTGCACAGCCTCTTCGGCGAGATCCAGATCGCGGGTCACGCGCACGGTGGCGGCCAGCACGAAACCCCATTCGCGCCGATGGGCGTCGGCGACCGCAGCGGCCACCTCCGGCGGCGTCACGGTTCGTCGTGCGAATGGATCGGCCGGACCTCGACGCCGCCGAACGGTGAGGGCACCGCCGCGGCGATGCGGATGGCCTCGTCCAGGTCGGTGGCCTCGATCAGGTAGTAGCCGCCCAGCACCTCTTTGGATTCGGCGAACACGCCGTCGGTGATGACCGTGTTCCCGTGGGCATCGTGCCGGACCATGGTCGCGGTCGAAACGGGCCGCAGCTCATTGCCGCCGCGCAGCCGGTCGGCATGGGCGGCCATGAACTCCTGATGTTCGCGCCGCATGCGCTCGTACACGGCCGGGCCCCCGGCCAGGTAGGTCTGTTCGTCATGGTGGATCAGCAGCAGATATTCGGGCATGTGACCGCTCTCCTTCGTTGTCGCTGAATACGTCGCTCGGGGGCGGCGCGGAATCGACACGGACCCGAAAAATGATTCTCGCTCCGATTGTCGATTCCCGGTGGCACCCGCGCGACGGATTCACGAGCCGGCCGACCGGGCCGACCAACCGACAAGGAGCACGGCGATGTCCACCTTCATCCTCACCTTCCGCAACGACCCCACCGTCGCACCCACCACCGCGCAGGAAAAGCTGTGGGCCGACTGGTTCGCCGAGATCGGCGAGCACGTCACCGACTTCGGCAGCCGCGTCGGCCAGGCCGTCATGCTCGGCGACGACCCCTCGTCACCGGACCAGCTCTCCGGCTACATCGCCGTGAACGCCGACGACTTCGATTCCGCCGTCAAACTCGCCGGCGGCTGCCCGGGGCTCACCTACGGCGGGCGAGTGGAAATCGGCGAACCGATCGCCATGTGACGCGAGTCCCGTTCCGCTCCGGCTCGCCCGTCTGTACCCATTACCCGTATAGGGTATATGGTCGATACAACGAGGGTTGGTCGGCGGAGGAGTGCGAGATGGAGCGGAACGGGAATTCCGGGCACACGGCGCACGAGGGTATGGATCACTCTGCGCATGCGGGTATGGATCATGCCGCGATGGGGCATGGTGGGCATGCGGGGCATGGCGGGATGTCCATGGAGGACATGGCGCGGGATATGCGGAATCGGTTCGTGGTGGCCGCGGTGTTCTCGGTGCTGGTGATGTTGTGGTCGCCGATGGCTACCGACATGCTCGGGTGGCATCTGGCGGTGCCGTTCGGAATGCGGTCGGACATCTGGGAATTGGTGCTCAGCCTGCCGGTGATCTGCTACTCGTCAACCATCTTCTTCACCGGGGCGTGGGCGGCGTTGAAGGCGCGCACGCTGGACATGATGGTGCTGGTCGCGGTCGGTATCGGGGCGGGATGGCTGTACTCCCTTGCCATTACGCTGACCGGCGGTGGCGAGGTCTTCTACGAGGCGTCGACCATGCTGGCGACGTTCGTGCTGCTCGGGCACTGGTTCGAGATGCGCGCACGGGGTGGGGCCAATGACGCGATCCGCACACTGCTGGATCTCGCGCCGCCGCGCGCGGTGGTGATCCGCGACGGTCAGGAAGTCGAAATCCCCACGGCCGAGGTACAAGTCGGCGATCTGCTGCTGGTGCGACCGGGGTCCAAGATCGCGGTGGACGGTCTGGTCGAGGAGGGTGCGGGCGAGGTCGACGAATCCATGGTGACCGGTGAGAGCCTGCCGGTGCACAAGGAGCCCGGCACCGCGGTCATCGGCGCGACGCTCAACAAGAACGGCACGCTGCGGGTACGCGCCACCAAGGTCGGCGCGGACACCGCGCTGGCGCAAATCGTGAATCTGGTGCAGCAGGCCCAGAATTCGAAGGCCCCGGGCCAGAAACTCGCCGATCGCGCGGCCTTCTGGCTGGTGCTGGTCGCATTGCTGGGCGGCGCACTGACTTTGGCGGTATGGCTGCTGGCCGGTGCCTCCTTCGCGAAGGCGATGCTGTTCGCCATCACCGTCGTGGTCGTCACCTGCCCGGACGCCCTGGGCCTGGCCACCCCGACCGCCATCATGGTCGGCACCGGCCTGGGCGCGCAGCGCGGTGTGCTGTTCAAGAACGCGATGGCGCTGGAGAGTTCGGCCCGCATCGACACCGTCGTGATGGACAAGACCGGCACTCTCACCAAGGGCGAGCCCGAGGTCACCGAAATCGTCACCGGCACCGCCTTTTCCGAAGCCGACCTGCTACCCCTGCTGGCGGCCGTGGAACGCGAGTCCGAGCATCCGCTGGCCGAGGCGGTGGTGCGCTACGCCAAGGAACACGGCCCGACCGATGCCCGCGCCGTGGACTTCGAGAACGTCCCCGGCCACGGTGCCGTCGCGACCGTGGACGGCCACCGGGTGGTGATCGGCAACCGCCGCCTGCTCGAACGCGAGCACATCGACCTCGGTGAACTGGCGGGGGCGCGCGATCGGGTGGCCGGCGCCGGACAGACCGCGGTGCTGGCGGCCGTCGACGGCAAGCCCGCCGCCGTCATCGGCATTGCCGACGCCCCGCGCGAGACCTCCGCGAAAGCCGTTGCGGACCTGCACGATATGGGTGTGCGCGTCGTCATGCTGACCGGCGACAACCAGGCCACCGCCGAACGCATCGCCGCCGAACTGGGTATCGACACCGTCATCGCCGAGGTGCTGCCCGGCGACAAGGCCGCCAAGATCGTCGAATTGCAGTCCGCCGGAAGGAAAGTCGCCATGGTCGGCGACGGCGTCAATGACGCGCCCGCGCTGGCGCAGGCCGATCTGGGCATCGCCATCGGCGCCGGCACCGATGTGGCGATCGAGACCGCCGACGTGGTCCTCATGCGCTCCGATCCGCTGGACGTCCCGACCGCCCTGCGCATCGGCCGGGGCACGCTGCGCAAGATGCACCAGAATCTGGCCTGGGCGGTCGGCTACAACAGCCTGGCGCTGCCGATTGCGGCCGGTGTCTTCGTGCCCGCCTTCGGTTTCGCTCTCCGCCCGGAGATCGCCGCCATGTCCATGTCCGGATCGAGCATTATCGTCGCCTTGAACGCGTTGTCGCTGAAGCGATTGCGGCTGCCGGACCGGGGCTGAATCGACCCGGTTCACTGTGACCCCAATTACACAGGCGGCGGAGCCGTGAGTGGAAACATGATGCCAAGGGTTAGCTATCGCTAATACGGTGGAGCTGCAATATGTCCCCGTTCCGAAAGCCGTGAATCATGCCGATCATCAACCTGGGTTCCGCCGCCATCGACCTGGCCAGCACCGTCACCGGTATCGCCGCCAACATCACCTACCTGCTCAAGGCGTGGGGCCTGGCCTGATCCGCCCCCGTCACGCCGAGAAACCGTCTCCCCGGAGGCGGTTTTCGTGTATCCGGGCCCAATCGCCCTCGAGGATTGACATCACCGTGGCATCGATCCACTCCTCGCCGTAGCGCAGCGATTCCCGCAACACCCCCTCGGCCCGGAAGCCCGCCTTCTCGTAGGCGCGGCGGGCGCGCGGATTGAAGGCGTAGACCTCCAGCGAGATCCGATGCAGCCCGAGCTTCTCGAACCCGTAGCCGACCAGTAGCTCCGTCGCCTCGGTACCCAAGCCGCGGCCCTGGCCATCGGGACCGATCAGAATGCGGAAGTTGCAGCTGCGGTTGCCGGGATCCCATTGATTGAGCACCGCCTCACCGACACAGCGGCCGCTCGCGAGTTCGGTGATGGCCAGGTCCAATCGATCCGGCTGAGCGTTGCGGCTGCTGTACCACTCGCGCAACCGGGCCACCTCGTCCGGATCCTCCGGCGCGATGGTGTCGTCGTGGACGCTGCCGGTGAGCCTGCGGACCTCGGGATCGCGCAGCGCGGCGAGCATCGGTTCGAAGTCCTCCGGCACGAACGGCCGCAGTAGCACCGTGGTGCCGGTCAAGGTGGGCTTGATCGAGAAATCGGTGGATTCGGGCACCGATGGATTATCGGGTGATCGCCTGCACCGCGGTCAATAGAGTCGGACGAATGGTCAGTGCATCATCCGGCGCGACGCCGCACACGCTCGCCGACATCCTGCCGTCCGTCGCCGCCTCCTTCGGACTCGACCAGCGCAATCCGCTGGGCCTCACGCCGAATCGGGACGTGGTGGTGCTGCTCATCGACGGCCTCGGCGCGGAACTGCTTGCCCGCCACCGCGACAGCGCACCGACTCTGGCCGCGCACGTGAACGCGACACTCCTCGCGGGCTTCCCCGCCACCACCGCGACCAGCCTCACCAGCCTCGCCCTCGGCGCACCCTGCGCCACCCACGGCATCGTCGGATACACCTTCGCCCTGCCCGATGGAAACCATCCGCGCCTGCTGAATTCCCTACGCTGGACGTTGGATTCGGCAAGCGGGCCCGACGCTCGTGACGTCTATCCGCCGGAATCCGTGCAGACACAATCGAGTCGGCTGGAAGATCTCGCGGCCCAGGGGATCGACGTGCACTATGTGATCCCGGGCTACCAGTACACCTCGGGCCTGACCCGTGCCGCCTTCCGTGCCCCGGGCACGCTGCACGCGGCCACCACGCTCGACGAGCTGCGGGCCGGAATCCTCGCTGTCGCACAGCATTCCGGTGCGCAGTCGCGCTTCGCCTACGCGTACTACCCGAATCTCGACGCCAACGGCCACCTGTACGGACCGGAGTCACCGCAGTGGCTCGAATCGCTGCGCGAGATCGACGCGGCCGTCGCCGACCTGTTCACCTCGCTGCCCCCCACCTGCACCCTGCTGATCACCGGCGATCACGGAATGATCCACGCGGACACCAGCATCGACCTCGACGCCGCCCCCGCACTGCAGCGCAATGTCGCGTTGATCGCCGGTGAGGCGCGCGTCCGTCACGTCTATCTCGACCACCCCGACGCCCTCTCCGAGGTACACGCCGCCTGGTCGGCCGAGCTGTCCGGCCATGCCACCGTCGTCACCCGCGCCCAGGCTCTCGATGAGCACTGGTTCGGCCTCACCCCGCCGACCCCGGTGATCACCGCCCGGATCGGCGACCTCATCGCCGTCGCCGAAGGCAACACCGTCCTGGTCCGCCCAGCTCTCGAGCCGCTGGAATCCGCCCTCATCGGCCACCATGGCGCGCGCACCTCCGCCGAACAACTCATCCCCCTCATCACCACCCCCTGATTTCCAAGATCAGGGAGCTCTCAACGCGGGAAATCAGGCAGATTTCCACGCTCTGAGCTCCCTGATCTTGTGGGCCGTGGCGTGGGCCACACCTCGGGAGGTGGGCGAGGTGGGCCATAGAGGCATTGCCTGAATCTTGGCGACTTATTACAGTCAGACTGCAATAAGGCTCGATCAATCGAGGTCGACGTCAGGAAAGGCGGCCGGAACATGGCTACAGGAGTTCTCGTGGAGACGGGTAAGCACCGGAAGGCGACGGTCGATCACCAGCGCTCGGGCGCGGCCGAGATGTGGGGCAAGTTCATGGCGCTGGGCGGGCCGAAACACCTGCTCGACGGTGCCGCCCCGGCCATCGGCTTCCTCCTCGGATACGGCATCGCGGACGCGAAGACCGGTGTACTGGTCGCGCTCACCATTGCCGTCGGGCTCGGCCTGTACCGGATGCTGAAGGGCGAGTCGGTCAAGACCGTCGCCATCAGCGTCGCGGCGGTGGCGGTGTTCTCCCTGTTCGTCGGCATCACCGGCGAGGGTCGCGGCTTCTACCTGCCCGACCTGATCATCTGTGCCATCGGCGCGGTCGCCTTCGGGGTGCCGCTGCTCACCGGTCGCCCGCTCTCGCACTGGATCTGCCGCCGAATCGGCCTGGAACCGGCCGAGCATGCCGACCCGGAACAGCGAATTCGACTGCACCACAGGGTGAGTGTGGCGTGGTTCGCGTTCTGGATGCTGCACCTGGTGATCATGGTGCCGCTGTACGTGGCGAACAAGGTGGTCATTCTCGGCACGGTCGCGCTGATTCTCGGCAAGCCGCTGCTGGTGGTCGCCATCGCGGCGACGTTCCTGTGGGTGCGGCGCTCGCTGGACACCTCAAGCGCGAAGTAGCGCGGTTTGCACCTGACGCAGGCGTTCCACATCACCGCGGAAACCGGCCACGGCATCGTTGTAGAGGAACGCCTCCCACAGCCGGACCAGGGCGTAGGACAGGGTGTCTCGCGCGATGGGCGGCCGGTAACCCTCGGCCTCTGCACGCTCGATGAACCGCTCCACCAGCGCCACCGCCGACTGGTGCACGATCCCGTCACCACGGGTGATCAGGCGCAGCGCCGCGGTGGACTCATTGTCGAAATAGGTGCGCAGGGCGTCGTTCTCGACCAGCAGATCGATGGTGCGATTGAGCACCTCGGTGAGCCGCTCGCCACCCGTGCCGCGACTGCGGCGGTCGGCATGGGCGACCGTCTTCTCCAGCTGCCGCGAGACGGCCGCGCCCAGCAGCCCGTCCCGCGAGCCGAACCAGCGGTAGATGCTCGCCCGCCCGACTCCGAGCTGGGCGGCAATAGCGTTGACGTCCAGGCGATTTCCGGCAAGGAACATCGCGATGGCGGCCCCGAGCACATCCTCCGGGCTGGCCGAGGCAGGCCGGCCCGGGGCCCTGGTTCCCTCCGCACGTGTCACGCGGACAGCTTAGGGGCCAGATACGCCGACAAAGTGCGTGCGGTGGCCGCGCGTCCCAGCGCCAGCGCCGTCTGCAGGACCTCGGGATCGCGGGCGATGCGCCCGATCTCGGGGGCCTCGCGCGGCGGCCGAATCTGCAGGACCGCCGGATCGGACTCGAAATCCTGCTCGTCACTGTGGTGGCGCTCGACCCGCGCCAGCCACGGCTGCACCGTCCCCGGCGCGTGCCGGGACAGGAACCGGGCCACCACCCGGGTCTCCAGAGCCGAAGGCGGACGCATGGTTTCGTCCGCGCGACGGGTGCGCAACACCAGGACGCGGGTCGCGCCCTGGGTGAGTGCCGTACGCACCGGCACGGATTCCGAGAGCCCGGCGTCCACGAATCGGCGTGCCCCGATGGGCACCGGCCGCCCGGCCAGGATCGGCAGGCAGGTCGAGGCCCGCAGTGCGGTCTGCACCGAATTCACGTCGCTGAGTTCGGGATTCAGGTCCACGGCGGCACCCGTCTCCGCATCGGTCGCGATGGGGTGGAAGGTGACGGCATTGGCCAGGATCGCCGGAAAGTCCATGGGCACAATGCGCTCGTACACGGTGTGCACCAGGTATTCGGTGTCGACCACCTTGCCGCCGCGCAGCGCCCGGGTCGGGTTGATCACGCGATTGATCACCTCGGGATTCCAGGCCCGCCGCGCCTGGATGGCGCGCCCGCACAGCAGCCACGCCGCGTTGAGCGCGCCCGCCGAGGCCCCGTATACCGCGTCGAAGCAGGGCAGCACGCCCAATTCCTCGATGGCCATGGCCATTCCGTGCGAGTACGCGCCGCGCGAGGAGCCACCCTCGATGACCATGGCCAGCCGATGCGAATCGGTGCGCTGCCCGGGGGTGCTGCCCTCGCGATGCCGTCGGGCGAGGAGTTCGCCGACGCCGAGCGTGCGGTCCTGGTCGGGCAGTCGGTGGTCCTGCTCGGGCACGGAGGCTCCCTTCGGGGTGGTGGACGGTTCGAGTATACGAGGCTATTTGAGACACTCAACTCTCTGTGTATCATATTCGGCGATGGCGGGGGTAGCGATGAAACTGGAGGTCAACGCATGCAACTAGCGCTCACCGACGACGAGCTCGCCTTCCGCGACGAGCTACGCGCGTTCTATCGGAGCGAAATCCCGGCCGAGATCCGCAACCGGCACCGGCACGGCCAGGAACTCAGCAAGGACGACATCGTCACCACCCAGCGCATCCTCAACGCGCACGGACTGGCGACCCCGAACTGGCCGGTGGCATGGGGCGGCAAGGATTGGACCCCGATCCAGCGCCACCTCTGGCACGACGAGATGCAGCTCGCCTCGGTGCCCGAACCGCTCACCTTCAACACCAATATGATCGGCCCGGTCATCGCACACTTCGGGTCCGAAGAGCTCAAGGCGCGCTTCCTGCCCGCCACCGCCAACCTCGACATCTGGTGGTGTCAGGGCTTTTCCGAGCCGGAGGCCGGTTCCGACCTGGCCGGGCTGCGCACCGTCGCGGTCCGTGACGGCGACGACTACGTGATCAACGGCCAGAAGACCTGGACCACCGCCGCCCAGTCCGCCGACTGGATGTTCTGCCTGGCGCGCACCAACCCGGACGCGCCCAAGAAGCAGGCCGGCATCTCCATGCTGCTGTTCCCGCTCGACACCCCCGGCGTCACCGTGCGGCCGATCAAGCTCATCGACGGCGGCTACGAGGTCAACGAGGTGTTCCTGGAGAACGTCCGGGTCCCCGCGAATCAGCTTGTCGGCGAGGAGAATCAGGGCTGGACCTATGCCAAGTTCCTGCTCGGCAACGAACGCACCGGCATCGCCGCCGTCGGCCAGACCAAGGTGAAGCTGTGGCTGGCCAAGGAATACGCCAAGCAGACCCGCCTGGGTGAGAAGACCCTGCTCGACGATCAGCTCTTCGCCACCCGGCTGGCCGAACTCGAAAACGAGCTGCTGGCACTGGAATTGGTGCAGCTGCGGGTCGCCGCGGGCTCGGCCGACGGCAAGCCCAACCCGGTCTCCTCCATTCTCAAACTGCGCGGCACCGAACTGCAGCAGGAGGTCACCGATCTGCTCGTGGACATCGCCGGGCCGGATTCCGTTGCGCGCGAGGACGAGTCGAAACCCGACTGGGCCCGGCGCAGCACCTCGACTTACCTGAACTATCGCAAGACTTCGATCTACGGAGGATCCAACGAGGTGCAGCGCGGCATCATCGCCTCGACGATCCTCGGACTGTGAGGCAGCATCATGGATTTCGATCTCACCCCCGAACAGGAAATGCTCCGCGACACCGTGCGTGACGTGCTCTCGCGCGGCTACACGCCGGAGCGGCGCAATGAAGTCGTCGGCACCGAGCTCGGCTGGGACCCCAAGATCTGGGCGACCTTCGCCGAAATCGGTTTGCTCGGACTGACTTTCGCCGAGGAGGACGGCGGCATGGGCGCGGGCCCCATCGAGGCCATGCTCGTCATGACCGAACTGGGCCGCCGGCTCGCCCCCGAACCGGTGCTCGACTGCGCGCTGCTGCCGGGCTGGCTCATCTCGACCGTGGGCGACGACACCCAGCGCAAGGACCTGCTCCCGCGCATCGCCGAAGGCGAGTTGAAACTCGCCTTCGCCCACGGGGAACCGGGGCTGCGCTGGCCGTCGGCCGACACCGCCACCCAGGCGGTGCGCGGCGAGGACGGCTACCGGATCACCGGCCGCAAGCATCCGGTCTCGCACGGTGATTGCGCCGATCTGCTCATCGTGAGCGCCGCCGTCGAAGGCGGCATCGACCTGTTCCTGGTCGATGCGGCCGACCCGGGTGTGCGGCGCAGCGCGTACGCCACCCATGACGGGCTGCGCGGCGCGGACATCGAATTCGACGGTGCACGGGCGGTCCCGCTCGGTGAGCCGGGGGATGCCTCCGCCGCCATCCAAGCCGCGCTGGCCGGGGCACAGGCCGCGCTGTGCGCCGAAGCCGTCGGTGCGATGGAGGAGTCGCTGCGGCTCACCGCCGAATACCTGAAGACCCGCAAGCAGTTCGGGGTGGCGCTGCGCAGCTTCCAGACGCTCACCCAGCGTGCGGCCGACATGTACGTCTCCCTGGAACTGGCGCGCGGCATGAGCATGTACGCGTCCATGTCGCTGGCCGACGGCATCGTCGACCCGGTCGTCGCCTCCCGTGCCAAGCTGCGAATCGGTCGCTCCGCCAAGCACATCGGGCAGGAGGCCATCCAGCTGCACGGCGGCATCGGCATGACCGACGAATACCCGGTCGGGCACTACACCGCCCGGCTCACCGCCATCGAGCACACCCTCGGTGACTCCACCGACCACCTGCGCTACCTCGGTGGGTACGTCGCCGACTACCAGATGGTCGAAATCTGATGCACATTCGCGGCGCGGTACTGGAGGAGATCGGACGCGAACGGCCCTACGCCGACTCGCGGCCGATCACCGTGTGTCAACTCGAACTCGGCGATCCCGGACCCACCGAGGTGCTGGTCGCCATCGAGGCGGCGGGCCTGTGCCACTCGGATCTCAGTGTGGTGGACGGCAATCGGCCGCGCCCGCTACCCATGCTGCTCGGCCACGAGGCCGCGGGCACCGTGGTGGCGGTCGGCGAACGGGTCGCCGATCTGCTCGTCGGGCAACGGGTGGTCATGAGTTTCCTGCCGCGCTGCGAGGAGTGCGACGCCTGCGCGCGCGACGGGCAACTGCCCTGCACTGCGGGCACCCGCAGCAATTCCGCGGGCGAACTGCTGCATCACGCTGGGCATCTGTCGCGCGGCGGATCCCGGGTGATGCATCACCTCGGGGTCTCCGGTTTCGCCACGCACGCCGTGGTGGACCGGGCCTCGCTGGTGCCGGTCGGCAATTCGGTGCCGCCCGAGGTCGCGGCGCTGTTCGGCTGCGCGGTGCTGACCGGCGGCGGGGCGGTGCTGAACGTGGCGCAGCCGCGACCGGAGGACAGTCTCATGGTGGTCGGGCTCGGCGGGGTCGGCATGGCGGCGCTGCTGGTCGCGAAAGCCATTGGGGTGCAGCGGATCATCGCCGTCGACCGGATGGCCGACAAGCTGTTGATGGCCGAGGAGCTGGGCGCCGGCGAGACGTACACGCCCGAACAGGTCGCCGCCGAGTCGGTGCGGGCGCGGTACGTGGTGGAATGCGCCGGTCACCCGGCCGCGTTCGAAACGGCCTATGCGGCAACGGAACCCGGTGGCATGACGGTGACCGTCGGTCTGCCCGGCCCGAATTCGACCGTGACGCTGCTGCCGTTGAGCATCACGGCCGAGGCCCGCACCATTGTCGGCAGCTATCTCGGCTCCGCCGTTCCCGCCCGCGACATTCCCCGCTACGAGAACATGTGGCGGGAAGGTCGACTGCCGGTCGAGAAATTGATTTCCGCGCGCATCGGACTCGCGGACATCAATGCGGCAATGGATCAACTCGCCGATGGTAAGGCCGTTCGTCAAATCATTTTGTTCGATCGGGACTGACTCCAGAATGACTGTGCCACAGCATTAATGGCAGCGAGCGCCGCACCGATAATCAATGGATTTCCCCGGTGCGGCGCTCGCATACTGCGATGGTGAACACCGCAATAATTCTCGACCATCTCCGCACCCACGGCGCACCCCTGACGCTGTCCCGATCGGGTGTCGTGACGTGGGACGACGCGGAATTCCACCGGGCCGCCCACGCCGCCGACCCCGAGGGGTACGTGCTGACCGCCCTGGTCCCCGGCGTGCACCCGGGCCAGCGCGCCCGCGTCCTGCTGCAGACCCTGCTCAGCTCACGCGCCGACCTGCCCGAACCCACCCGGGCGATTCTCGACAAGGCCACGCGCGCACTGCTTTTCGGCCTGCCGCCAGCCGACGTGATCACCGTCCTACTGACCGTGCGACGTCGCCGCGCCAACCACAAGCACGTCACCCGCGCCATCGCGACCTTCGTACTCGACCACCCGGACGCCGAACTCCTCATCGCCGCCCGCCGCCCCGCCCTGCGCGACTGCCTCGAGCACGCGCTCGGCAAGAACACCGCCCGCGCCTGCCTGCGACAGATCCTCGACGGCACTATCGATTCGCCCGAACTGCACCGAAAGCTGCTGCGGTTCACCGCGAATCCAGCGCGCGCCCTGGAACGGGTCCGCCAGCTGTACGCGCCCGGCACCCACGGCGTCCCGGTGCTCACCGAGCCCATCGCCCCGCTGGAGCCGATCCGTGAACGCGAGCCGATCGTCACCGTCACCAACCGCGGGGATATCGCCGCCACCCTGGTCCACCTCTACCGAGGCGGTCCCGCAGGCGAATTGGGTCCCGCCCTCGCCGGGTACGTGGCGGACACGGTTCGTGGCCTGCCGCGCCTGAACGGCCATATCGCGCTGGTTCTCGACACTTCGGAGTCCATGCGCGGCTACGGCGACCGCGAATGGGCGCTGCTCTCCCAGGCGGAGGCCCTGCGCCTGACCCTGGCCGAGGTGTGCACCCAGCTCACCGTGATCGAGGTCGGCGCTGCTCAGACGTCCGCCACCGATCTGGCCGGCGGCGTACTCGACGCGCTGGAAGTCGGTGTAGTACCACTGAATTCCACGGCGCTCGGCTCGCCGGACCTGGTGGTCGTCGTGACCGACGGCTACGAGAACCAGCTGCCGGGGGACCTGGCCCGGGTCGCGGCAACGCTGCCGTCGATCGGCATCAGCACCCCGATCGTGCTGTGCCAGGCCCTGTTCACCGGCAGCGATGATCGCACCCTGCGCGACCCGGCACCGGCCCTGCCCCATACGGCCTTCTGGCACCAGGACGATTTCGCCCCCCTGCTGCCCTGGCTGTTCGCCCGCACCCCGGGCGGCGCGGACTGGATCCGCACCGCCACCCACCGCTACCTCGACGCCCGACCGGAAGGAGCAACCCGATGACCCGACTCGTTTCCGCACTCGACGCCATCGTCCGGCTCGGGGGCCCGATCTGGTTCGAGCGCCGCCTGATTACTCATCTCGACACCCTCGCGCGTACCCCGGTCGGCGCGATCGGTTAGGAGCTTTGTCATGACTCGTCTCGATACTCTCGTCCGCGCGGCGGTCGACCTGACCGGGTACCGGCTGGGCCTGCCGCAGGTGGCGGGGGCGCTGACCATGGTGCCGGTTCACGGGCCAGAGCGGCCCGGGATCGTGCCGCCGCGCTCGGGGCTGAAGCTGAATCGCGTTGTCGGATACGGCAATGTCGAGCTGCACAATGGTGCGCCGTCCGGGGTGGCCATCGTGCCGCTGCACATCGGGTACATCCAGGAGGGGGCGCAGAATCATGCGCTCTGCTCGGCGGCGCTGATGGGCGCGGGGGAGACTCGGCTGTTCGAGGACGCCTGCTGTGTGCAGGCGGCACAGGGCGGGTACCTGCAGGGGCGCGATCAGTGGTTCTTCGTGCTGCCGGTGGAGTTGCGGGCGAAGGCGCTCGCGCTGCGCGGGAAGCCGGGGTATTCCAAGCTGTGGCAGGACATTTCGACCGTCAACGGCCGGTACGGGCTGCCGGCACGTGGGCACCTCGAGCAGATCCTGACGCGTAAGCGTGCGGTGCTGACCCAGTTCCGCAGCCGACTCGAACTGCTGCCCGGCCAGCTGGGCGCGCTGTTCTTCGTCGGCGAGAAGTTCGCGGGTCTGGAGATTGCACCGGACCCCCGCTTCTTCGCCGAAATGTGGATGCCCCTGGTGTGTTTCGCCTACGGCGTCGCCGCCTGGCGAGCCGAGCCCCCACGTCCGGAACCCGAGTCGTTCGCGGTGCGGGACCTCGCGGAACTGCGCGCCGAACTGACACGCTCCCGCGAGCACCACATCGAGCGACTGGGTTCGTGGATGCCCGCGGACACCGCGATGAACACCGTCGAGCAGGAGCGGTACCTGGATCTGCGCCTGCACACCCTCACCGGTGCGCAGCTCGCCGGTCAGGTGGTCACCGAGCACGACCGCCCGATCTACGCCTCCCTGTTCGCGGTTCATTAGAACCAGCGCCGCGCCGACACTGGGCTGAGGCGGTTAAATCGGTTGCGTCGCAACGGGAGAGGGGATTGAATGAGGTACGGGAACTGAACCGGGCACGGCGGGATTCACCTTCATTCCAGATGATGATGAATCGTCCACCTAAGGGCGATATCCGATCCGCCATCGCGCCGGTCACCTGTCCCGACTTACTCCAGGAGGCCTCGGCCTCACGAATGCCCGGCGAGACCCCTCGCGCCGGGCATTCGTTCGTTCAGTGGGTCGTTCGTTCAGCGGGTGGTGGACAACACGCGATCTCGCTGGCGTGCTTCCTCTTCCGCGCACGTGGTCGCGAGCGCCCGCCGCCGATTGGTCCGGACCGCCGCACTGAACAGCTGGTATTCGGCTGAGGGAACACAGACTTCGCGATAGGGCTGACGGGGAACGACCCGCCGATGCGGACCGGGAATCACCACCCCGTGCCGGGCCCCCGGCTCGGATTCCTGGGCGCGCACCCACTTCCGCATGGCGTGGGAGTCGATGCTGGGCAGGTATTCCACCGCATGATCCCACTCCAGGCCCTCCACCTGCATCGGATCGGCGACTGCGGTCACGACGACGGCATAGGCCGTGCCGACGGTGTTGTCCGTCATCGGATCTACCCCCTGTCCATGCTCGACATCTCCGGCGTTGCGCGGGGAATATTCAGGATACTTCGAAAGATCTTGCACTACTGAGCGTTTCGCTCTACCCGCAGAGAGTTTGCGGGTACTTCGCCGTACTCGCGAGTATGAACGGGCAGGTGCCGCCGGAATTCGGTCGCGTCGCGGTGGGTCGCTCGGTATGGCGTCGAGTGGCGCGAATCACGCCCGGAATACCCGAGTGGGCACCTAGGTTCAACTGGTTGCCATATCCACCAAACATGGCAGTGACTCGAGGAGGACCCGTGCAGTTCGGAATTTTCAGCGTCGGTGACGTGACGATGGACCCCACCACCGGCCGCACCCCCACCGAGGCCGAGCGCATCCAGGCCATGGTCGCCATCGCCCGCAAGGCCGAAGAGGTCGGACTCGACGTCTTCGCCACCGGCGAGCACCACAACCCGCCCTTCGTGCCGTCCTCGCCGACCACCATGCTCGGCTACATCGCCGCGCAGACCGACAAACTGATCCTGTCCACCGCGACCACGCTGATCACCACCAGCGACCCGGTGAAGATCGCCGAAGACTTCGCCATGCTGCAGCACCTCTCCGGCGGCCGCACCGACCTCATGATGGGCCGCGGCAACACCGGACCCGTCTACCCCTGGTTCGGCAAGGACATTCGCGACGGCGTCCCGCTCGCCATCGAGAACTACCACCTGCTGCGGCGGCTGTGGCGCGAACGGAACATCAACTGGGAAGGCAAGTTCCGCACCCCGCTGCAGGGCTACACCTCCACCCCCGCGCCCCTGGACGGCACCCCGCCGTTCGTCTGGCACGGCTCCATCCGCACGCCCGAGATCGCCGAGCAGGCCGCCTACTACGGTGACGGCTTCTTCCACAACAACATCTTCTGGAACCCGGAGCACACCAAGCAGATGGTGACGCTCTACCGTCGCCGCTTCGAGCACTACGGCCACGGTTCGGCCGAACAGGCCATCGTCGGCCTGGGTGGACAGGTCTTCATGGCCGAGACCGAGGCCCAGGCCAAGCGAATCTTCCGGCCCTACTTCGACAACGCGCCCGTCTACGGACACGGCCCGTCGCTGGAGGACTTCACCGAGATGACCCCGCTGACGGTCGGCACGCCGCAGCAGGTCATCGAACGCACCCTCGGTTTCGCCGACAATGTGGGCGACTACCAGCGGCAACTATTCCTGATGGATCACGCCGGACTGCCGCTGGAGATGGTGCTCGAGCAGCTCGAGATCCTCGGCAACGAGGTGGTCCCGGTGCTGCGCAAGGAGTTCGAGGCGCGCCGCCCGGCCGGTGTGCCGAGCGATCCGCCCACCCACGCGTCGCTGGTCGCCGCCGGCCCGGACGCCCCGCACCACCTGGTCGAACCCGCCCGCGAGCGTGTGCTCGCCGAAAAGAATTGAGGAAGAGCATGAGTCGCAAGCTGGTCGTGCTGACCGCCGGACTGTCACAGCCCTCCTCCACCCGGCTGCTCGCCGACCAGCTCGCCGCCGCGGTCACCGCGGCGGTGGGCGGGCGCGGCGAGAGCCTCGAGGTCGACGTCATCGAACTGCGGGAACTGGCCGCCGATCTCGCCACCACCATGACCACCGGACTGCCCACCCCCGCAGTGTCGGCCGCGCGCGAGCGGGTGTCGGCCGCGGACGGCCTGATCGCCGTCACGCCGGTCTTCACCGCCAGCTACAGCGGGCTGTTCAAGATGTTCATCGACGTCCTCGACACCGACGCGCTCAACGGCATGCCGGTCTTGATCGCCGCCACCGCCGGGACTGCCAGGCATTCGCTGGTACTCGATCACGCGCTCCGGCCGCTGTTCACCTACCTGCGGGCGGTGGTGGTGCCGACCGGCGTCTTCGCCGCCACCGAGGACTTCGGATCCACCGGACTGTCCGAGCGCGTGCACCGGGCGGCCGCCGAACTCGCACAGCTCGTGGTCGCCGAACCGGCCGCCGTGCAGGGCTTTCTGCAGGACGAGCCGATCCGTCGACGCAGCTCCGGCAATGGCGTCGGCG
Source organism: Nocardia sp. NPDC059240 (assembly GCF_042753865.1). Taxonomy (NCBI): domain Bacteria; kingdom Bacillati; phylum Actinomycetota; class Actinomycetes; order Mycobacteriales; family Nocardiaceae; genus Nocardia; species Nocardia sp. NPDC059240. The sequence continues at coordinate 432,188 of NZ_JBHZAC010000007.1, forward strand.
CGGTCCGGCCCTTCAGTGAATTGCTGGCCGGACATACCGGCGACGACCGCTGACCGACACCGCCACCGACCGGTAACCAATCGATAGCTAGGTAGCATGACTCACATGGTCGAGGAAATTCTGCCCGCCATCCCGCTCGACTCCTGGCGGCCCACGAAGGAAACCCTGCATCGCTACGCCCAGATCATCGGCAAGGTGGCGCTGGCCAAGGGCATTCGCCGCAACCACTGGTGGCACATGACCTACCGGCTCACCGCGCGCGGCTGGACCACCGTCGCCCTCGGCACCGCCACCGAAGGACCCGTGTTCACCTGCGAGTTCGACTTCTTCGACCACGTGCTGCGGATCTCGAACGACCGCGGCACCCGCGAGGAGATCCCGCTCGGCGGGCAGTCGGTGGCCAGCTTCTACATCGAGGCCATGAACGGCCTGCGCAATCTCGGCGTCGACGTCGAGCTCGCCCACCCCACCCCCTTCGACCTGCCCGACCACGGGCGGCCCTTCGACGAGGACGAGGAACACCACCACTACGACCCCGTCGCCGCCCAACGCGCCTTCAAGGTGCAGAGCCAGGTGGGCCGCATCCTCGAACAGTTCAGCGCCACCTACTCCGGCAAGATCTCGCCGGTCCAAGTGTTCTGGCACACCTTCGATCTCGCGGTGCAACGCTTCTCCGACCGCAAGATCGACATGCCTGACAGCGTGGATCCCGTGACCCGGGAAGCCTATTCCCGCGAGGTGATCAGCGCCGGATTCTGGTTCGGCGACGACAAGGTGCCCGCGCCGACCTTCTACTCCTACACCGCACCCGAACCCACCGGACTCGCCGAGCAGCCGCTGCGCCCGACCACCGCCCTCTGGGTGCCGTCGGGCTCCGGGCACAGCGCTTATCTGCCCTACGACGATGTCCGCGCCGCCGCCGATCCGGTCGGCACCGCGCTGGGTTTCTTCCAGTCCGCCTACGAATCGGGTTCGCGTCTCGCGGGCTGGGATGCTGTCGGTCTGGCCTGCCACAATGGCATTACCGATCCCGTGTTGACCTCACCCCGGCTGGGCGGCCCGGAATAACCAGGTGCTCCGAATTGTCTCTGCGGCATAGTGTGTCGAAGAGGAGTCATGGGATGATCACCATGGGGAGAGGGCCCACAAGGCTTTCGCGCGTGGAGGAGAGGGGTCCAGATGCGTGAGGAACGCATACCGAATCCGACAATGACCGCGTACCGGGAAACCACCTTCACGGCCGGCCCCACCACCCGCGTCGGCTTGATGGGCGCGCTGGTGCTGGGCAGCCTGATCCTGGTCTGGGCCGCCGAACGAGCCTCGAGCGAGGGCGACGACCACGGCTGGTTCGTGGCGGTGTCCTTCGCCGGACTGTTCGTGGCGCGCGGCCTCTACCTGCGACGACCCATCACCCTGCCGCATCTCACGGGGGCCGCGGCCACCCTGGTGATCTCGAACTTCGCCTACCGGACCGAACATCCCGCCGTCGGCTTCGTCTTCCTCGCGGTCAGCGGCGCGATCCTGGTGCTGCCGCAGGGCAGCAAACCGCAGCCCGAACAACTGCCGCGGGTGGCCGAGCTGGTGCGGCGCAGTCAGGGAGATCCCTTGGCGCCCTTCGCACTGCACTCCTCCAAGAGCTACTTCTTCAATGCCGACGGTTCCGCGGCCATCGCCTACCGGGCCCGCTTCGGAATCGCCGTCGTCGCGGGCGATCCCATCGGCGAGGCCGACCGGTTCCCCGAATTGCTCACCGAATTCTCGCTTTTCGCGGGCAGCCACGGCTGGAAGATCGCGGTGCTCGGGGCGAGCCCGGCGGTCACCCAGATCTGGCAGCGGCGGGCGGTCGATCATCGCGGGCTGCGTGCCATCGCCATCGGCCGCGACGTCGTGGTCGAGGTCGGCGGATTCGACATGGCCGGACGCAAATTCCGCAATCTGCGCCAGGCGGTGAGCCGGACCCGCAACTTCGGTGTGACCACCGAGATCCTGCCCGAGGTCGCGCTCACCGAACCCCTGCGCGAAACCCTGCTGGCCATCGTCGACGAATGGGGACACGGGCGACAGACCCGCGGCTTCTCCATGATCCTCGACCACCTGCTCGACGGGCGGCACCCCGGCATGCTGGTGGTGCTGGCGCGCGACGCCGACGGCCGGGTGGTGGGATTCCAGCGCTACGGCGTGTCCGGCAACGGGCAGGAACTGAGCCTGGACGTGCCGTGGCGGCGGCACGATGCACCCAACGGCCTCGACGAACGCATGATCGTCGACCTGACCGAGTACGCGCGCGAGCGCGGCATCAAGCGAATCTCGCTGGCGTTCGCGGCTTTTCCGGAGATCTTCGCCGACAAGCAGCGGTCGCGGACCATGCAGACGGTGTATCTGGCAGTGCGAGCTGGGGATCCGTTGATCCGGCTGGAATCGCTATACCGATTCCTGCGCAAGTTCAACTCTTTCAGCGATCAGCGCTACGTCCTGCTGCGCTGGCGCGAGGTGCTGATCGTGGCGGCCGCGCTGCTCACCCTCGAGTTCGTCCCGCACCGCAAGCAACACTGACCAACTCTCACGGGAAAAGCCATGAAGCGCCGTGAGTTTCTCACGCCAGGAAGTCGACAAGCGCGGTAGAGAAGGCCGGGTCGGCGACGGCGGCGAGGTGATCGCCCTTGACGACGACGCACCGGCCGTCCGGCAGGGCGGCGGCGAGACGTTCGGGTTCGGCCGCGAACGGGTCGGCGTCGCCCGCCAGCACCAGGGTCGGAATCGTGATGGCGGAAAGGTTTTCGATCGGAGCCTCGTTGATTCCGGCGGCGACCTCCGCAATGGCCTCGCGGTCGGCGCCCAGCGCGTCGGCGAGGGTGCGGAACATCCGGGCCTGCGGTGCGGCGTCACTGCCATCGCCCGTCATCGCGGTCACGATGTCCGCGGCCTGGATGACCCGCCAGTCGATGCCGCCGCAGTCCACCACCCCGCAGCCGATGCCGCCGATGACGAGCCGCTCCACCCGCTTGTCGGCGCTCGCGACCAGCAGCGAAATGATCCCGCCCATCGAATAGCCAACCAGCGCAACCCGATCCAGCCCCAGCTCGTCGAACAACGCCCGCACATCATCGGCCATGAACTGCCACGAATAGCGAGCCGCATCATGCGGCTTCTCCGACCGCCCGTGCCCCCGCGCATCCAGCGAGATGATGTGCCGCCCAGCCCGCCGCAGCGCCGCCACCACACCCACGCTCATCCAATTCGCATTGGTGTCGGCCACGATCCCGTGCTGCAACACCACCGGAACGCCCTCGCCCTCCCACACGGTGTAGTTGAGCTCCAACCCGTCCCACGTGGTGAACTTCGCCATGATCGCGATGCTAGCGGTCGGTCAGCCGATGCGTGCCACGATCGCGCGCGGCAGCAGCGGCATCACCAATGCGAGCGCGCGCCACGGCCATTCGGGGACCGAGGCGCGGACGGCTTCGCGTTCGATGGCGGCGACCATCGAGTCGACGCCCTTGTCGAGCGGGGCGACGAGCTTGGCGTCCCCGGCCTTGGCGGCCATATCGGTGGCGATGAAGCCCGGTTGGACGGTTGTCACCTTGATCGGGGTGCCGCGCAGTTCGATGGCCAGGCCCTCGCCCAGTGCGGTGACGCCCGCCTTGCTGGCGGCGTAGGCGGCCTTCTTGCCGGGTAGTCCGCGGACCGCGCTCATGGATGAGATGAGCACCAGGTGTCCGGCGTGCTGCTGCCGGAAGATGCTCATCGCGGCCTCGGTCTGTGCCAGCGCGCTCACGAAATTGGTGGTGGCGGTGGCGAGATTCGCGTCGGCGCGGCCGGTGCCGATGCGTGCGCCCTTGCCGATCCCGGCATTGACGATGACCCGGTCCAGCCCGCCGAGTTCGGCGGCCAGTTCCTCGAAGACCTTCGGGATGGCCGCATGGTCGTCGACGTCGAGCCCGCGCACCGCGACGGTGATGCCGGGGTGCGCGGCCAGCAGCTCGTCGCGCAGTTCCTCGAGATTCGAGACCCGGCGGGCACACAGCGCGAGATCTCGTCCGCGCCGCGCGAATTCGCGGGCCATGCCCGCACCCAATCCGGAACTGGCACCGGTGATGAGAATCTTCTGCCTGCTCATCTCGCCACCCTAACCGCGTTGTTGCCTTGGCCCTCGCTTGTGAAAGGGGTTTCAGGGGAAGCCCCTGAGACCCCCAGAGTCGGGACGATTACCCGGCGGAGCCCGTGTTCGGCTGTGCCGGTTGCAGATGCCACGCCCCACAGTTCACGGTCGAGAACCCGACGTCGGTCGCCTTGATCTCCACCACGACCGGCTTCGACCGGACGAAGTCGCTGGCGATGATGTAGTAGTTCGGATCCGGATAGTCCTGTGGTGTCTGAATTTTCCACAGTCGCCGCCAGAAGCAGCCACCTGCGGCTGGATCAGGTGTCCCGTCACCTATGTATGTGCCCGGTTTGATATCCACATTGACCAGATAGGTCCCGTCTACCGTGATATCCGTGGCGGGTTCGGCCGCCGCGATTCCGGATGCGGCAATGGTCATTACCGAGGCGAATGTTCCCGCGGCCAAGAATGCGCCTGCACGCACGATTTTTCCTCCCTGAGCAGCTCACTGCGCCACACGGTTCCCGTCGTGCGGCGTGTGGGTGATCCCCGCGTTCTCCCGGGGAGGGGTTTATCAGAAAATCCGGTCTGTTTTCGGGAAATCGCCGGATTTCGGCGATTGAACAATCGCGGGCGATGCTCTTTCGGCCTCCGAAACGATATTCAAGGCATGGAGAGACTTCGCCCGGTCGCGACCGGATGTACCGGCGATTGTGCCCGGTTGTGTACCGAGGCGGGCCTGGCGGCCGTGCTCGCCGCCGATCGCGGCCTGTTGCACTGGCGGGCCATGAGTCGCCTCGGCGACCCGGGTCTGGCCGAGCACGCCGTACAGGAAACCCTGCTGCGGGCGTGGCGTGCCTGCGCCAGCTATGACCCGAGGCGTGGCAGCGTGCGCACCTGGCTGCTCACCATCGAACGCAATGTCCTCATCGATACCGCCCGTTTCCGGGCCTCCCGTCCCGGCGACACCAGCTGGGACGAGATCGGGGAGCAGACCGAAAACCACTGCGCCCGCCCCGATTTCGTGGAAGATCTGACCGACGGCATGCTGGTCGCCGATCTGCTGGAGCAGCTCCCGCCGCCCCAGCGCGATGCGGTCGTGCAGGTCATCCTGCGTGATCGTGCCTATCAGGACGTGGCCGCGGACCTGGGCATCCCGGTCGGAACCGTCAAAACACGCGTGCACTACGCGTTGCGTTCCCTGCGCCGGCTGCCGGTCAGCGCGTGAACCCGTAGCGCTCCCCGCACGTCGAACTAGAGTGGCCGCCCCGAACCGGGCGCGGCCCCGAGCGAGGAGTTACCGATGACCGAGAAGATCCTGGGCCCCGGCGGTTTCGCCGTGGACCGCCGTACCGCCCTGGCCGCCACCGCGGTCGCCGCCACCGCGCTGACCGTGGCGGGTTGCAGCAGCACTTCGAACCAGCCGGCCTCGGCCGCCCCCAATGCCACTGCCGCCAAGGCCGACGCCAAGAAGGACGGCGACGAACTGGCCTACACCAAGGACGTCCCCGTCGGTGGCGGCGTCATCGCGGGCGACACCGTCGTCACCCAGCCCACCGCAGGACAATTCCAGGGCTTCTCGTCCACCTGCACCCATCTGGGCTGCAAGGTCAACGAGGTCACCGACGGCCTGATCAAATGCCCCTGCCACGGCAGCAGCTACCACCTCGACGGCACGGTGGCGGGCGGTCCGGCCCCCCGCGCCCTCGACTCCAAGCCGGTCCGCGTAGACGGCGACAAGGTCGTCCCGGCTTAATTTCGGCTCGATTCGCTCCAGACGGTACGTCGCGACCGCGCTCGGAATTTTCCGGGCGCGTCGTCCCTGGCTGCCTTGCCGGTTACGGGATAGTGGGCGGGGTGGTCGTTTGCCTGCTGTGTCCGTCAGCGCTCTGAGCAGCTGTTTCTGGACGCCTGACCACGTGTAACGGTTTCATCACGAAGCTTGCCAGAAGGTAACTGATGTTGCCAGAGTGACCAGAGTGAACTGCTGGGTCTGGTGTTACTAGTGGGAAGGGAGGGGCGCTCCGCCCCGAGCGCCGTCCGCACATGAAGCCAAGCATCACTAAGGCCGGAATCTGCACCGCCGTCACCGCGGCGGCCATCACCGCCGTCGCCGGGCTCGTTCCGGTCGCTGCTCTGGCCGCACCCGCTCTGCCCGAGCTGCCACAGAAGCTCGCCGGGAAGACCATCTTCCTGGACCCGGGCCATCAGGGCCCCAATCACACTCAGGACGAGAACAAGCAGGTCAGTGATGGCCGCGGTGGCACCAAGGCGTGCCAGACCACCGGCATGACCAGCCTGCACGGCGTCGCCGAGCACACCATCAACTGGAATGTCGCGCAGCTGGTCCGCACCTCGCTGGAGGGACTCGGCGCGCACGTGGTCATGAGCCGGCCGGACGACACCGGCTGGGGTGGCTGCGTCGACGAACGCGCGCAGGCCGCCAATGCCTCCGGCGCGGATGTCGCGCTGAGCATTCACGCTGACAGCGGGCCCGCCTCCGGGCGCGGATTCCACCTCATCGTGCCGCAGCTGCCGGTGCCCGACGCCAAGGTCAGCGAGGTGCAGTCCGGTAAGGGACTGGACGCCTCGAAGGCCATGCGGGATGCCTACGTGCAGGCCGGATATCAGGTCGCCGGTTACAACGGCGCGGTCGACGGACTGCAGACCCGCGCCGATATCGCCGGTCCCGCGCTCACCACCGTGCCGGACGTGTTCCTCGAAATGGGCAATGGCGCGAACGCGGAGGACGCGGCGCAGCTGGAAACCCCGGAGGGACAGCTCAAGCACGCGGTCACCATCGTCACCGGTATCGCGTCGTATCTGCTCGGGGTGCCGGTTCCCGCCGACGCCGAGCAGGCGACCGCCCCGGGAACGCAACCGGGACAGCCGATTCCGGCGCAGCCCGCCCAGGCGCAGGTACCGCAGGCGCAGGCTCCGGCACCGGTGGAGACGCCGCAGCCGGTGGCTCCGCAGGCGCAGGTTCCGGCCCCGGCGGAGACCCCGCGCCCGGTGGCTCCGGCGCAGGTGCCGCAGGTACAACCGCAGGCGCAGACGCCCGGGCAGTCCGCGCAGACTCCGGCGGTGCCGGGTCAGGCTCCCGCGCAGCCGGGGCAGACTCCGGCGGCTCCCGCTCCGGCGCAGGCGAATCCGGCACAGCAGCCGGGTGAACCGGCCCTGCCGGGTGGACTCGATGCCTTCCAGCAGTTGGCCGATACGTTCCTGGGTCTGGCACAGCAGGGGGCCGGGGCCGCACCGCAGGCTCAGTCGCCCGCGCCGCAAGCCCAGACTCCGCCCGCACCGCAGGTGCAGATCCAGCCGACGGTGCCCGCCGCCCCGGCGGTGAAGCCGGTGGCGGATCCGCGTGGACCGAAACGGCAAGCACCCGGCACTCAGGGCGGCGCGCAGACTCCGGCCCCGGCCAGCCCTGGCGCGCAGGCGAATCCGGGTGCGCAGACGCCGGGTGCGCAGGCACCGTCGCCGAAGTCGAAGTCCGACGGTGGCGGCCTGGATGTGGACACCATGAGCACGCTGGTGCAGTCGGCCATCAAGTTCTTCGGTCCGCTGGCCAAGATGCTGCTGGGCAATACCGGTGTCAGTGCGGATCTGCTCAACCTCGCCTACAGCGTGGTGTCGGTGTTGAGCACGAACATGCTGGCCACGCCCGCCACGAAGTAGTTCCGCCGGTTCGCGACAGCTCGCCCCCGCTCTGGATCATCCAGGGCGGGGGCGTTTTTCGTTGCACCCACCACATGCGAACCGTTCGGCACCTTCTGTCCCATATCCGGCGAACCGACGAAGACGGGCAAACTTTTCGCGAACGCGAAACGCGCGGCCCCGAACCACCGCCGCCTGCCTGGACAGCAAGGTTGTCGCGGCAATGCGGCGCACGTGCGGACAACTTCGTGTCCGGTGGTTGGCAAGCATCCGGCGCAGGAGTTGCATGAATTCGGGTCGGGTCAGACGCGCTGGCAATTACGGCTCGACAGATCGAGGTGGATGATGGCGTTCGGCGTGGGTTTGTCTATCGGCACGGTGAATACGGTCTGCTCGACAGCGGCCGATCGATCCGGAAAACATCCGCCCGGCCGCCGCGGAGCCCAGCCCCCGCCCACGACGTGGCGCACCACCCTCACCTTCGACAGTTCCGGTACCGCACGGGTCGGGCGCATTCCCCGGCACGGGCGCGTGATCACCGAATTCGCCGATCTCACGCAGCGCGGGGCTCCCGTCGCGCGGGTCGGGCATCGTGCGCTCTCGGCGGCGGATCTGGTGGCGACGGTGGCGTTCAGCGTGGTGACCGAGGTGCTGGGGAAACCCCCGGCCGAACCGCTGGACAGCGGGGACACCGGTATCGCGGTGACGCATCCGGCCGGCTACTCCGCCAATCTGGTCGCCGATCTGCGTTCCGCGCTCGACGGGGTCGGGCTGGCGCGTGCCACGCTGGTGGCCGAGCCGATCGCCGCCGCCACCTGGCTGGCCGCCGAACGTGGGCCGCTCACACCGGGTTTGGCGTTGGTCTACGACCTCGGTGGGTCCGGGCTGGACATCACGCTGCTGCGGGTGGGCATGGGCGCGCCCAGTAATCCGGTGGTCGGGTTGCCGCTGCATTCGGTCGAGTACGGCGGCCGGGCCTTCGGCGACCTGGTGGCTCGCAAGTTGCGGCGCACCTCGGGTTCACAGGTGGTGCCGCGCGGGCTCTCGGACGCGGATTCGGGTGAGTTGCGCAGCGAGCACATTCGCCGCTCGCTGGCACTGGTCTACAAATGCCTGCGCATCGCGGATGTGACCATGGCCGATGTGGATCGGATCCTGGTGGTGGGTGGCGCGGCACGTCCGCCGGAGGTGGCGCAGGTGTTGGCCAAGGAGTTGGCGCGGCCGGTGGTGGTGGCATCGGATCCGGAGCGCACGATCGCCGACGGTGCGGCGCTGGTGGCCCGGCAGGCCTTGCTCGAGCAGGATTCGTCAGGCCATCGCCATCATTCGATCACCGGGTTGTTCCGGCGTGTCGTGCGAGTGGCGGCCCTCTGAACTGATCATTTGCCCTGCTACTCGCGGGTTCATGTGTATATACATGCCGAGTCCCGCTAACTTCTGCAAGCATGGTGCGAACACGTTGTTGACGCCTCTCTTGTTTGGTGTAACTATGGGGAACAGATAAATGCTCCCCATACCTGGAGAGGTGACGACGATGTCTCCGACCACGACGCCCATCGATGACCCCGTGGTTGCCGAAGCCCAGGAGTACGCCAACAAGCTGCTCCTGCTTTCGGAAGGGTCGGTCAACAAGCACTTCGACCCCTACGAGGACATCGACTGGGACAATCCGGACTTCGACGCCGATGCTCGTCCCGAGCGCTGGATCCTGCCGGAGTCCGCGGACCCGCTCGGCCGCCACGAGTGGTACCAGTCGCTCCCGGTGGAACAGCAGATCGCGCTCGGCAAGTACCGCCAGGCCAATATCGCCAAGGTCGGCCTGCAGTTCGAGTCCATCCTGATCAGCGGCATGGTCAACCACACCTTCGGTCTCGCCAACGGTGACCCGGAATTCCGGTACTGCACCCACGAGATGTCCGAAGAGCTCAACCACACCCTGATGTTCCAGGAGATGGTGAACCGGATCGGCGCGGACGTGCCCGGCATGGGCCCGCTGGTCAAGCAGTTCCGTCTGCTCGGGGTTCCGATCGCGATCATGTTCCCCAATCTGTTCTTCATGGCCGTGCTCGCCGGCGAGGAGCCGATCGACCACATCCAGAAGCAGATCCTGCGCTCGGGTGAGGAGGTGCACCCGATCATGCGCGGCGTCATGTCGATTCACGTCGCCGAGGAGGCGCGCCACATCTCCTTCGCGCACGAGTTCCTCAAGCAGCATGTGCCCGAGGGCAACGTGGGCAACCGCTTCGTGCTCTCGATCGCCATGCCGATCGTCATGTTCATCCTGGGCCGCTCCATCGCGACGCCGCCGAAGAAGTTCTTCCAGGAGTTCGACATTCCGGACTCGGTGCGCAAGGAGCTGTTCTACGGCTCCAAGGACGCCAAGAAGGTCTTCAGCGACTACTTCATCGATGTGCGCGCGCTGGCCAAGGACATCGGCCTGATGAACCCGATCTCCAAGCAGGTCTGGAAGCTGTTCGGCATCGACGGCCAGGCCTCGCGTTACCGCTCGGAGCCGATCCGCTCCGGCAAGGCCGCCTAGGAAAGGGGAGCGTCCAATGCCGTACGTTGTCACCCAATCCTGTTGCAGCGACGCCTCGTGCGTCTACGCCTGCCCGGTCAACTGCATCCATCCGACGCCGGATGAGCCCGACTTCCTGACCGCGGAGATGCTCTACGTCGACCCGCAGGCGTGCGTGGACTGTGGCGCATGCGCCACCGCCTGCCCGGTCGATGCCATCACCTCGACGAAAAAGCTGACGGACGAACAGCTTCCGTTCATCGAGATCAATGCCGACTTCTACCGTCAGGAGCGGCCGCGGCCGCTGCTGGCGCAGCCGATTCCGGCGGCCGAGATCAAGCGGCGGGAGCCGTTGCGGGTGGCCGTCATCGGGTCGGGCCCGTCGGCCATGTACGCGGCCGACGAATTGCTCACGCAGCCCGGCGTTTCGGTGACCGTGTTCGACCGGGTGACCACGCCCTACGGCCTGGCACGCTTCGGTGTCGCACCCGATCACACCAAGACCCGCAAGGTGAGCGAGCTCTTCGACGTCATCTCGGCGCAGCCGGGATTCGGCTCCTACCTGAATGTGAATGTGGGCGAGCATGTTTCGCACGAGGAGCTGCTGGCGCACCATCACGCGGTGATCTACGCCGTCGGCGCGTCCTCGGATCGCAAGCTCGGCATCGCCGGGGAGGGGCTGCCCGGCAGCGTCTCCGCGACCGACTTCGTGGCCTGGTACAACGGCCATCCGGCGCAGGCGTCGCGGCACTTCGACCTGTCGCAGCGGCGCGCGGTCATCGTCGGCAACGGCAATGTGGCGCTGGACGTGGCGCGCATCCTGACCAGCGATCCCGAGCTGCTGGCCGGGACCGAGGTGTCGCAGCGGGCGCTGACCGCATTGCGGCGCAGCAATATCGAGGAAGTCGTGATCCTCGGCCGGCGTGGTCCGGCCGAATCCGCCTTCACCGTGCCGGAATTCGTGGGCCTGCTGGGTGCCGATGTCGACATCGTGGTCGAGGGCGAGATTCCCGAACCCGTCGAGGGCATGTCGCAGAAGGTCGAGCACAAGCTGAAGCTGTTGCGCGGCTTGGCCGATCGGCCCGTGACCGGCCGTAAGCGGATCGTGTTGCGGTACCTGTCCGCGCCCACGGCGATCGCCGGGGTGGACCGGGTGACCGGGGTCGAGGTGGTGCGCAACGAGCTCGTCACCGGCGATGACGGCCGGGTGCACGCGGTCGCCACCGAGGATGTCGAGACTCTCGACGCCGGGCTGGTGCTCGCCTCGGTCGGATATCGCGGTGTCGCGTTGGAAGGTCTGCCGTTCGACGAGCGGTCCGGGATCATCCCCAACACCGACGGCCGGGTGACCGAGGAGTCCGGCGGCGCGGTGGTTCCCGGTACCTATGTCACCGGCTGGATCAAGCGTGGGCCGACCGGCTTCATCGGTACCAACAAGTCCTGTGCGCAGCAGACCGTGCGGCAGCTCGTGGACGATTTCAATGCCGGTCGGTTGACCCAACCCGGCCGGAGCGCAGGCGATTTCGACCGACTGGTCGGTGGACGCCAGCCGCACGCCATCCGTGGCGGCGCGGTGAACCGTTCGCGCCGTAAGCTGCCGCTGCTCGTGCGGCGGTAACCGGACTTCCGGTCGGTATATCGGCCGGCATACGTGATACAGGCCGCCGTACGCGAATCCCTACGCGTACGGCGGTCTTTCGTCATTCCGGCGTGTTTTTGGCCGGAATCCACTCATTTCGGGACGACCCGGGCGCATCGCCGTGCCGTCCCCGTGCCGGATCCGCTGACATTTTGCGCCACGCAACGCATCCGGTGCGGCCTCGGCTGCGAATGCTCTTGTTGTCCGCGTACGCAACATACCGATGTCGTTGTGCGAGTTGTAATGCCGCGTTTGCTCGGAACGACATCAACGGTAGTAGAGAAGATTTCGTCGCGAATCACGGACGGTGAAGCGGCCCGCGTGGGGGATTCCCGGGTAGCTACCGACCAGTGATCGGTAATTCACACTCCGAAACTGACGTTGCGGTTTTGTTTTTCGGACACCACTTGCCTACCGGTTGGTATGAATTAATTGTTCGCTGCACTGTAGCCACCGAGAAAGACTGTTCGGTTGCTTTTGTCTCGCAGTTGGATTCGATCTTGCTGGAGATATTGCCTGACCAGTAGATTCGCCACCTTCGCTACTGGACGCGAAATCTTTTCCCCCGATTCGATATTCATCCCCCGCTAACGCCAGTTAACCTGAACCAGCTGTTTGGTAAACGACCGCGACCACATGGTTGGTACGCCCGTGGAGGCCGTGGTCTCGGTGCGTTGACGGGATAGCGATGACAGTTGGCTTTGGCATGAGCATCGGCACAGTGAACTCTGTCTGGGCGACAACGGACGGTGATCGGAACCGGCCCGCGGTGCGTGTTCGCCGGACGGCTGTCACCTTCGACAGCGCCGGCGGCCCACATATCGGGGGAATTCCCCGGTTCGCCCCGGTGGTCACCGACTTCGCCGATCTCACGTCCGAGCCGGACCCGGTAGTGATCGGCGGCCGCATCTGGTCCCCGGCCGATCTGGTGGCCGCGGTGGTGAACGGGCTCATCGAGACGAACGCGCCCGAGGCCCCCGCCGTAACCACCTATCCCGCTTGCTATTCGGACAAACACGTCACGCGATTGCGGCGGGCGCTGGACTGGTCCGGCTCGGCGGACGTCACGCTCATGCCCGAACCGGTGGCGGCGGTCGAATGGCTCGACAATGAATACGGCATCTCCGAATCCGGGCTCACCCTGGTCTACGACCTCGGCGGCAACAGTCTCGACCTGGCCGTGGTGCGCACCGAGGCGGACGTCGACGAACGCGGCATCCTCGGCCGCGCCGAACGCTCACACGAGTACGGCGGCCGTCCGCTCGGCACGCTGCTCGCCCGCTACGCCCGCAGCATCGCGCCGAACACGACCCAGCCGGTCTCGGCCGTGGTACCGGCCTCGGACACGAATCGCTTGCGCAGCTGGCACATTCGCAATTCGCTGCGGCTGGTCCGCTCGGTCGTGCACCGGGCCGGGCTGCACATGGACGAAATCGATCGAGTGCTGCTGACCGGTGGTGCGGCCCGCCCCGCCGAGGTGGCGCGCGTATTGGCCGACCTCGGCCGGCCGGTTGTCATCTCGCCCGATCCGGCGCACACCGCCGCGGTGGGTGCGGCCATTGCCGCGTTCCGCAGCATCGACACCGGCTCGGCCATCGGTCGCTACGCGCCACGCGCCGCCGTGATCTCCGGTGCCGCAGTCGCTTCCGCGCTGGCCATGTCCGCCGCCACCGTGCTCGGCGGTCCGGTCGCCGGGCCACCCGGCCTACAGGCCGCGCCCGAACCCACCGACCCGCCGTCGGGTGCGGCCGTCCTCGGCACGGGTGACGTCATCGTGCTCGAAGATGCCGCCGCACCGCCCGGATCCCACCCCCACGCCGTCTCCACCGTGGCCGCCGTCCGCGCCTACGTCCCCGTCGCCCCGACCGTCACCTCGACGTGGGTCAACGGCCGCCCGGTCGACACCACCAACGGCGGCACCCACTGCGAAACCCGCGCCCTCGCACCGGATCCGGTGACCTACGCCAACCCGGCCCAGTTCACCAACCCGCTCCCGTTCCAGGACTACGCCTGGACCGTCGGCGCGTTCTCCAAGCTCCCCACCGTCAGCGTCCCCGGCACCGTCCAGCCGATCTCCGGCACCCTCCCGGTCGGAACCGCCCCGGGCGCAACCCAACCCGGCACCCCACCGGGCGTGACCCCACCCGGCACCGGTCAGCCCGCAACCGGCCAACCGGCCGCGGGCCAGCCTGCCGCCGGTCAGCCTGCTGCGGGTCAACCCGCCTCCGGTCAACCCGCAGCAGGTCAGCCGGGCGCGGGGCAACCGGCCTCGGGGCAGCCCGGCACCGGCCAACCCGCCGCGGGAGACCCGGGCAGCGGCCAGCCCGCCTCGGGCCAACCCGGCGGAACCACGCCGGGCAGCACCTCGGGCGGTACCCAACCGGGCAGCACGGCCGGCGACGGCGGCGCGGCCCCGGGTGGATCGCCCGGCGGAACCAACACCGGCGGAACGCCTTCCGGTGGAACTCCCGGCAGTTCGACCCCGGGCGGCGGTGCCCCGGCAGGCGGCGGCACGACCGGTGACCCGGCCGGTGCCCACACCGGAGCGCCGGGCGGTTCCAACCCCGGCGGTTCGACTCCGGGCGGTGCAGGCGCGGGCAGCGGTACCGGCGCCGGTAGCGGTGCGGGCGCGGGCAGCGGAACAGGTGCAGGCAACGGCACCGGCGGCGGCGGAACTGGCGGCGGCGCAGGCAATCCCGGCGGCGGAGCTCCCGGCGGTTCCAACCCCGGTGGCGGCCAAGCGGGAGGCGGTGCTCCCGCAGGCGGCGGCGCAGGCGGTTCCGGAGGCTCCACGCCCGGCGGCAGCCACGCCGGTGGCGGCACGGGCGGCGGTATCGGCGGTGGCGGCGGCATGGGAGGCTCCGGCGGCGGAATGGGCGGCGGCGGTATGGGCGGTGGCGGCATGGGCGGCGGCGGAATGGGTGGTGGCGGTGGCATGGGTGGCGGCGGCCACGCGGGCGGCGGCGGGGGAGGTGGCGGTGGTGGCCACAAGTAATCCCGAGAAATACTGCCAATCCCACCGGCCCACGCTGATCGGCCGCACCGGTTCAAGCGGCCCGCAGACGGCCATCGCTCAAGGGCCGACAGCGACCGGCCCGCAGAGTCCGGCGGTGGGTGCCTCGGCGGCGGCCACCCGTAATCCCCTGGGCTACTGCGAATCCCACCAGCCGACGCAGTCCCGGCCCGGCCAGTTCGAGCGCCCCGCCCGAGAGTCCGAGCGGCGGTGTGCGGGTGAAGGCGGATCGGGCGCGGAGGACGATACCGTCGACCGGTCTCGGGAATCCGCCATCGCCCAATGCCGAGCCGCCTGCGGGCCGAACTTCACCCCACCGCTCTCCCACCAGCCCGCTGGTGCGGTGCGTCGCGCGGAAGCCGCGGGCCATGTCGTCGAGTTCGGTGCTTGCCCGATGGCGTCGACCGAACCTTGGTGGTCGCAGGCTGTTTCGCGGTCATTCGGCGCAGGGAGTGCGGAGGTGCCGGTGCTGTCGGCACTGATCCTCGGGGATCGGTTGTTTCGCGACGGCGTCGGGTCGATGCCTTGTGCGCGAAGACTTTTCGACTATCCCCGGACCGGGCGTGATGTCCCACACGCCGGTGCGGGTTGCGGGGGAGACGGGGCGGTGGCGTCCCACCACCTGCCCTCTCCCCACGGCGACGTAGGTGGTCGGCGGGCCTGACCACCCCGCCCCACCTCGTCCCCGACCTTGAGCGAGACCGCCGGCGGCTCGCTCGCACGGACCGGCGACGGGCGGGCAGGGGACCTGCAAACCCCGCTCCGCTCGTCGTCGAAAGTGACCGGCCCACCCCGTGTTTTCCCAGTGCCCGGGCGCGGGGTGGGCCAGTCGCGATGCGGTGAGCGGCGGTCAGCGGGCGGTGAAGCCGCCGTCGATGGCCAGGGCCGCGCCGGTGATGAAGCTCGCCTCGTCGCTGAGCAGGTAGGCGCAGAAGGCGGCGATCTCGTCGGGCCGGGAGATACGGCCCAACGGGTGCAGGGCGGCGATGGCGGCCTCGCCTTCCGGGGTCGCGCCCATCGAGTTCCGGAAGGCGGGCGTGTCCACCGCTCCGGAGACCAAGGCGTTCACCCGGATCGACCGGTCGGCCCCTTCCAACGCCACGGCCCGGGTCAGGCCCACCACTCCGTGCTTGGCGGCCACATACGGTGCGACCTGCGCCATCCCGACCACGCCCAGGTTGGAGGCATTGTTGAGGATTGCCCCGCCGCCCGTGGCCGCGAGCGCCGGGACCTGGTGGCGCAGACCGTAATAGACGGCCGTGAGGTTGAGTTCCAGGTCGGCCCGCCACCCGGCCGCGTCGATGTCCTGGACGGGTCCGAAGGCATTGACGGCGCCGGCATTGTTGAAAGCCGCGTCCAGCCGCCCGAATTCGCTGACCGCGGCGCTGGTCAGGCGTTCCACATCGGCCTCGACGGTGACGTCGGTGGGAACGAACAGTGCGCGCCCGCCCGCGGTGCGGATCTCCTCGGCCATCCGGTCACCGGCCTCCTTGCCGCGCGCCCCGAGCACCACGGCTCCGCCTTCGGCCGCGATCCGCCGGGCCACGGCCGCACCGACTCCCGAGGTGGCGCCGGTGATCAGGACGACTTTGTTCTCGAACCGAGCATCCATGACTGCATTCCCCTTGCGGTAGAGCTGATTTCGTTGACATGTCATAGTCAACGCCGCGGGGAAGTCGGCCGCTGGCGGAAAACGGCCGTCACACTTGATGCGTCATCTAATTCGGATCAGGCGGGTGCCAGCAGGTCCGGCAGCTCGTCGAGTCCGCCGATCACCGTTGCCCGGGCCGCGTCCGGCAGCTCGGAAGTCAGGTACCCCCACGGCCCGCGCCGGATCAGCACCGGCATCATGCCCGCCGCCAGCACCGGCAGCACATCATTGTCGACCCGATCGCCGATGTAGCAGATCTCCGCGGGCGCGACACCCGCCGCCTCGGCGACCCGGGTGAAGAACTTCGGATCTGGCTTCTCCAGCCCCCATTCGGCGGAGGTGTAGACCGCGTCGACCGGCAGGTCCATCCGCTCCAATGCCGATTTGGCCTGCGGTGGTTGATTTCCCGCGATGATGACAGTGATCCCGCGCCGCCGCAGCTCGCGCAGCGCCCGGCGCACATCCGGATACAGATCATCGCCGTCGAAGTTGACGCGCAGGCTGTCGGGTTCCTCGGCCGCCCATGCGCGCTGTTCGGCCTCGACATCGATGCCCGGCCGCACCAGTTCGAAGGCGTCGGTGAGCGGTCGCCCGGTGGCCGCCATGCCGCCGATCACGCCGAGAAACGCGAAGCGCGGCACGCCGAGCCGGTCGGCCCACCGACACCAGATGCGTGTCTCGTCGATCAGCGTCTCGCCCACATCGAATACCGCAGCCTTGATCATTCGCCCAGCGTATCGGGCGGCCCCGGCAGTCGAGGCTCAGCGCCGCGCGTTGAGGAAGCCGATCGCGGTCGCACCCCACCAGCAGACCTGTGACAACACACCGGTGGTCACGCCCCAGGCGAGCAGTCGCGGCGTGAGTGGGAGTTCACCGCGCGCCCGCAGTCGCCGCTGCAAGCCGTAGGCCTGAATCCCGTTGAGCGTCAGGATGAGTACCAGCGTCGGCTTGGTGCGGGTCATGGTCGAGGCCAGATTCGGTTCCAAGACGCAACCGCTGGCGACGAGTCCGGCCAGCCCGAGCCAGATCGGAACGTGCAACCGGCTCACCGCCCCCAGCGCCTCCTCCAGCCCGAGACGTCCTGCCGCCCAGCGCAAGACGAAGGAATCGGCGACCAGCACGCCGCCGAATCCCAGCGCCAGCGAAGCGAGGTGCACAACCACGCCGCCGGTGTGCACCGCCGGACTCGCGGTGACATGCGCGGCGATCCAGACGGCGGCGGCGAGCGCGCCGGTGGCCAGCAGACCGTAGGCGGACACGATGCGCCACGAATCGTGCGGGATTCCCGCCGTCCCGGCGTGGTACCGGGAGCCGCTGGTCTGGAGCATGTCGAGCCTTCTGTTAGGTAAGGAAAGCCTAAATTACGCACCGAATGGTTCCGATGGCAAGTCGGCAACGATCACGCCACGCCCCGCTCCGAGGCACACTGGACGGGAGCCGTCGCTGTGTGGGAGGGGAGAACCCGATGGATGCCCGAATCCGCGGAACCGTCATGCCGGTCCTTGAGGTCGCGCTCGAACCAGGGGATCAACTCATCGCCGAAGCCGGGCAACTGTCCTGGATGACCGACTCGATCCGGCTCAGCACCTCCACGCGCGGCGCGGCCGGCGGCGTGTTCGGCGCGGTCCGCCGCGCCATGGCCGGGGCGGGGCTGTTCATGACCGAGTACAGCGCCCATCGGGTGCCGGGCCGGGTCAGCTTCGCCGCCAAACTGCCGGGCCAGATCCTGCCCCTGCAAATCGACAAGGACCGTCAATATCTGGTCCATCGACACGGATTCCTGTGCGCCGCAGGTGATGTCCGGGTCGCCCTGAGCTTCCAGCGCCGCCTCGGTGCGGGCATCTTCGGCGGTTCCGGCTTCACCCTGCAACGCCTCTCCGGTGACGGCTACGCCTGGGTCGAGCTCTCCGGCGAGGTCATCACCTACGACCTCGCCCGCGGCGAAACCCTGCGCGTCCACCCCGGCCATGTCGGATTGTTCGACGCCTCGGTCGATTTCGACATCACCATGATCCGCGGCGTCCGCAACCTCCTCTTCGGCGGCGACGGCCTGTTCCTGGCCGCTCTCACCGGGCCCGGCCGCGTCTGGCTGCAATCGCTGACCATCACCAACCTCGCCCACTCCCTCATCCCCTACCTCCCGATCCCGGAACCGGGCCCCCAACCCCGCTGACCGACCGGTACGGATCAGGACTGCCACCGCGTGCCGCGCCCGCCACCCCGGGCGGTGCGGAAATTGGTTTGTTGCACCGGGATCGCTGCTGAAAACTGGATTCATCCATGGCGTCAGACGGGGAGGTTCACCATGTCTCGACCGATTCGTGTTCTGGTCTGCGGGGGCGGCATCGCGGGTAATGCGGTCGCGCTGCTGCTGTTGCGCGCGGGCATCGACACCACCGTTGTTGAACGCGCGCCCGTCCCACGTCCCGGTGGGCAGGCCGTCGATCTGCGTGGGCCCAGTCGCAAGGTGGCCGAGCGGATAGGTTTGATGCCCGGAATCCACAAGCGGCAGCTCGACGAGCGCGGCATGGTGTTCATCGACGATCGGGGCCGCACCCGCGCCCGGCTGCCCGCCGAGATGTTCGGCGGTGAGGGGCTCGTCGCCGACATCGAGATCACCCGCGGCGACCTCAATCAGGTACTGCTCGACGAAATCGCGGCGCTCCCAGCAGAATCCGGGACCCTCGACTACCGCTACGGTGAGTGGGTCGACGATCTCGACGAGATTGACGGGGCGGTGCAGGTCCGCTTCGCCTCCGGGGTCGTCGCCGACTTCGATCTGGTGATCGGCGCGGACGGCCTCAATTCCGCGTTGCGCGAGAAGGTCTTCGGCCCCCGCGCGCAGTTCGCCGAATACCTCGGGGCCTACATCGGCTTCTTCACCATCCCCACGCCGCCGGATACCACGCTCGAAACCGGTTGGGTCGGAGTGCATTCCATCCCCGGCAGCATGGTCGCGTTGCGCCCCGATCCGAGCCCCGCGACCTCGATGGCGATCATCTCCACCCGCATTCCCGTCGACGATGCGTTGCGCGGAGACCTCGCCGCACAGCAGGCGCTGATCCGCGAGCGCTTGAGCGGGGACAGTTGGGTGCTCCCGGACATCGTGCACGCGATGCCCGACGCACCCGACTTCTACTTCGACGAAGTGGCCCGCGTCCGCATGCCGCACTGGTCCAAAGGGCGCGTCGTCCTGCTCGGCGATGCCGCTTATTGCGGCTCACCCATGACCGGTATGGGCACCGCGCTTGCGATCATCGGCGCCTACCTGCTCGCCGGTGAGATCACCGCCATCCCAACCGATCTCACCCGGGCCTTCGATCGCTACGAGGAGCTGTTGCGCCCCCTGGTCACCGAGATCCAGAAGGGTACCGAGACCTCGGTCCGGCTGCGTCACCCCGAAACCCGTCGTGGCGTAGCCGTTCTGAACACCGCGTTTCAGGTGCTGGCCTCGCGGCCCTTGTCTCCGCTGCGTGCTCTGCTGACCCGTCTGATCGGCAAGCAGAGCGAGTATCCACTGCCCGACTATCCGAATCTCACTGTCGATTGAGCGGCGCATCCCTCGGTGCGTCCTGGTCGGTGTCCTCGGGGACGGCGAAGAGCCGCACCGCCATCGGCCGGGCCTCCGGGGGTGCGTCGGCGACCATGGCGTAGCTGTGTCTCGCGACCAGTTCCCGGTATTCGTCCATGAACGTCTGGAGTTGATCGGCGGTCATGTAGCAGCCGTGCCGCTGGACCTGCGCCCATCCCGTCGGACCGGTCCATTCCTTGTTCGCGCGGATCAGCCGGTCGACGTCCCGGCCGATCTTCAGCTGCGCCAGATGCTCTGCCGCGGCGTACTCGGCGGGCTCCATGGTGGCCGGGTCGGGCGTGGTGTGGCTGAACGGTAGTGCGCGCCACCATCGTTCGCGACCCCGGGACTTCTCGGGAATCTCCTCGATGAGCCGCAACTCGGCGAGTTTGCGCAGGTGATAGCTGGTGGTTCCGGTGCTCTCGCCCAGTAGTTCGGCGAGCGTCGTGGAGTTCACCTCACTGTGCGTGCCGAGTTGCTGGAGGATGCGGGACCGCAGGGGGTGGGCCAGCGTCCGGTAGAGCGCGGTGCGCTCGGCGCTCGTCATGTCGGCGGCAGGTTTCACCATGGGCCGACATTAGCAGAGATTTCTTTGCAGAGAAATGTTTGCAGAAATCTCTTTGCGATCGTACCGTGGCGGTATGCAAACGAATCCCCTCGTGCGGCGCTCGAATATCGGCGTGCGGCAATGGGTTACGTGGACCCTCGGCGGTTCCGCCGTCTTCCTCGTCCCCTGGACCGTGCTGCTGGCCGCCACCCTGCCCAGCGAAACCCGCGTCCAGAACTGGGCGCTCGCCTGGATCGGTCTCGACTTCCTGCTGACCATCGGCTGCCTGCTCACCGCCGTCTACGTCAGCCGCGGCCACGAACTGGCCCGCATCGCGGCCACCGCGACCGCGACCGTCGCCCTGCTCGACGCCTGGTTCGACATCACCACCGCCCGGCCCGGCGCGGACTTCACCCAAGCCGTCGCGAGTGCCGTCGGGGAGTTGGCACTGGCGGGCGTGTGCACGTTCCTGGCGCTGCGCCGACGCGAATCATCGGAAGGAACCAACTGAGATGAACACGACCACAACCCGTTTGGCGATCACCGCCGGAGCCGCAGCGGCCGCAGCGGCCTGGTGGTACACCGATCGCGCCCCCTACCCCTACGCCCAACACCGCATCCTCGACCTCCCGCTACCGGGCTTGAGCGGCGATCGGCTCGAGCGCCTCCTACGCCCTCGCGCCGATGAACGAATGCTGGAGATCGGTCCGGGCACCGGCATCCAGACCGTGCGCATCGTGCCCAAGCTCGGTCCGCACGGCCGCCTCGATGTCGTGGATATCCAACAGGAAATGCTCGACCACGTGCACAGGCGCGCCGCACATCTCGGCCGGCTCGTACCAACTTTGGCCGACGCCCGCGAATTGCCCTTCGCCGACGCGACTTTCGATGCCGTCTACATGGTCACCGCACTGGGAGAAATCGACGACCCCACCGCCGCCCTCCGCGAGGCATCCCGCGTCCTGTCCCCACACGGCCGCCTCGTGATCGGCGAATTCTTCGACCGCCACTGGATCCCCTTCGGCCGCCTGCGCGACTACGCCGAGGCCTGCCACCTCCACATCGATGCGCGAGTTGGCCCGACCATGGCTTACGTTGCGCGCCTACACAAGTGCGCCGCAAACGTGCACAGGGCCTGCGGGCCCGCGACGCCAGGATTCTGAAATGCCGTCAGGCCGAGAGTTCGAGCGGGAGTGCGGCGGTGGCGTAGCGATCCAGCGCGACCTCGGCCAGCAGCGGGTGCGCGCCGATGGTGTCGGCGTGCGGGACATGCGGGAGCGTGTTCCGCAGCCGGTCGGTGAGCAGACCCGGCGCCAGGAACCAGGGCGCGACCAGGATCCGCTCCGCGCCCCGGGCGCGCAGGCGGGCGAACGCCTTGTCGAGCGTGGGATCGGTGGTGGCGAAGCAGATTTCGGTGTCCCACCCGGTCAGCGCGGTGAGCAGGCGTGCCACGTCACCGGTGCGTGCGTTGGCGGCCGCGTTGGAAGACCCCACCGCGGCCACGGCGATACCAAGTCGTGGCGCGGAGTCTGCGCCACTGCCGGAATGACGGGAGATTCCGCCGCCGGAATGGCGGGGGGAGTTGTCAGCGTGGAGCGCCTCGACGACGCGGTCGCGCAGGGCGATGATCAGGTGCGGGTCCGGGCCGAGGACGTCGGCCTGGGTCAGGCGCAGGCGTGGGTGGCGGGCACGGGCCTCGTCCAGGAGGCCGGGTAGGTCGACTCGTGCGTGGAATGCGCTGCCCAGCAGGAGCGGAACCACGATCGCGTGCGAATGCCCGTCGGCGGCAACGGCATCCACGACCTGGTCGACCGAAGGGGTGCTCAGGTCCAGGAAAGCCAGTCGCACATCGAGATCCGGGCGTTGGGCCGCGATGCGGTCGACCACCGCCCGCATGGTGGCGGCCGAGCGCGGATCGCGGCTGCCGTGTGCGACCGCGATGAGCGCGGGGGCGGCCGACCGCGCCTGCGGCGGGACGAGCCCGGAGGGGCTGGTCGGCGCCGAGGCGGGCAGGCGGTATGCGCCGCCCGGCAGGACGGCCGGAACTGCGCCGTTGCCGGGCGGATTCATCTCAGACTCCGACTTCCGAGCCGAACTCGGTCTCGGTGCCGACCTCGACCGCGGTCAGCGCGTCGCCGACCAGGCCGGCCGCGAGGGTGTTGCCGCCCGCCGGATCGATCAGCAGGAACGAGCCGGTGTGCCGGTTGACGCTGTAGTCGTCGGCCACGATGGCGTCGGCCACGCGCACCGAGATGCGGCCGATGTCGTTGAGCGCCAGCGACTCCGGGTTCGGATCCGCCGACAGGTGCTGCTCGTCGAAACGCTCGATGAGCGCGCCGACGATCGCCTGGGTGGTGCGGGTGCCGTGCTTGAGCAGCAGGCGCGCGCCCGCCCGCAGCGGCTTGTCGCCGAGCCAGCACACGGTGGCGTCGAACGAGTCGATCGGCTCGGGAGCGTCGGCTGCCGCGGCGATCACGTCACCGCGGGAGACGTCCACATCGTCGGCCAGGATCAGCGTGACGCTGCGGCCCGGCTGCGCGGAGGCGAGTTCACCGTTGGGGGTGTCGATGCGTTCGACCGTGGTGCGGGTGCCGGACGGCAGCACCACGACCTCGTCGCCCTTCGAAACCAGACCCGCCGCAACCTGTCCCGCGTAACCGCGGTAGTCCGGGTAGTCGGCGGTGCGCGGCCGGATCACGTACTGCACCGGGAAGCGCAGCCCGACCTGGTGGCGGTGCGCGTCCGCGTCCACCGGCACCGATTCCAGGTGTTCGATGAGCGAGGGCCCGTCGTAGTACGGGGTGTTCTCCGAGCGCGAGGCGACATTGTCACCGTGCAGCGCGGAGACCGGGATCTCCTGCACATCCTCGGCGGCCCAGCCGAGTTTCGTGGTCAGCTCCGCGAATTCGGAGGTGATGCGCTCGTAGACGCCTGCCGGATCATCGACCAGGTCGATCTTGTTCACGGCCAGCACCAGCTTCGGCACGCCGAGCAGCGCCATCACGGCGGCGTGGCGGCGGGTCTGCTCGATGACACCCTTGCGGGCATCGACGAGCAGGATCACCAGCTGCGCGGTGGACGCGCCGGACACCGTGTTGCGGGTGTACTGCACGTGTCCCGGGGTGTCGGCGAGCACGAAAGACCGCTTGGGCGTGGCGAAGTAGCGGTAAGCCACGTCGATGGTGATGCCCTGCTCGCGCTCGGCGCGCAGGCCGTCCACCAGCAGCGACAGGTCCGGAGTCGACAGACCCTTGTCGACCGACGCGCGGGTGACGGCGTCGATCTGGTCCGCGAGTACGGATTTCGTGTCGTACAGCAGTCGTCCGACCAGGGTGGACTTGCCGTCGTCGACCGATCCGGCGGTGGCCAGTCTCAATAGGTCGGACATCAGAAGTAACCCTCTCGCTTGCGGTCTTCCATGGCGGCCTCGGAGACACGGTCGTCTCCGCGGGTCGCGCCACGTTCGGTGAGGCGGGACGCGGCAACCTCGGCGAGAATCGCCTCGTTGTCGGCGGCCTCGGAAAGAATTGCGCCGGTGGTGGATCCGTCGCCGACGGTGCGGTAGCGCACCGACTTGATCGACAGCTCCTCGTTGTCGGCCGGGCCGCCCCAGGTGCCGGGGGTCATCCACATGCCGTCGCGCAGGTACACCGGGCGCTCGTGGGCGTAGTAGATGCTGGCCAGCTCCACATCCTCCCGCGCGATGTAGCGCCAGATGTCGAGTTCGGTCCAGTTGGAGATGGGGAACACGCGCACGTGCTCGCCCGGAGCGTGCTTGCCGTTGTACAGGTTCCACAGCTCCGGACGCTGCCGCTTCGGGTCCCAGCGCCCGAACGCGTCACGCAGCGAGAAGATCCGCTCCTTGGCGCGCGAACGCTCCTCGTCGCGGCGGCCGCCACCGAAGACCGCGTCGAAGCGGTTCTCGTTGATGGCGTCCAGCAGCGGCACGGTCTGCAGCGGGTTCCGGATCCCGTCGGGGCGCTCGGTCAGGCGGCCGTCGGCGAGGTAGTCCTCGACCGACGCGACATGCAGTCGCAGGCCGTACTTCTCGACCACCTTGTCGCGGAACTCGAGGACCTCGGGCAGGTTGTGCCCGGTGTCCACGTGCAGCAGCGCGAACGGCAGCGGCGCGGGCCAGAAGGCCTTGATCGCCAGGTGCAGCAGGACGGTGGAGTCCTTGCCGCCGGAGAAGAGGATCACCGGCCGCTCGAATTCGCCTGCCACCTCACGGAAGATGTGGATGGACTCGGATTCGAGCGCGGCCAGGGTGTCGAATTCAGTCTCGAGTGAGGTCATGAGGCGTGCAACCCGCATTCGGTCTTGGCGAGCCCGGCCCAGCGGCCGGATCGCGCGTCGGATCCCGGTTCCGGCTTCCGCGTGCACGGAGCGCAACCGATCGAGGGATAGCCCTCTTCCACAAGGGGATTGACGAGAATTCCGTTGGCCTCGATGTAGGAGGCCATCTCGTCATCGGTCCAGGCGGCGATCGGATTGATCTTCACCAGGCCGAAGCCCTCGTCATAGGAGAGGAGGGGCGCGTTGGCGCGAGTCGGCGCCTCCACTCGACGGATGCCGGTCACCCAGGCGTTGTATCCGGCGAGGGACTTCTTGAGGGGAACCACCTTGCGCAGGCGGCAGCATTCGGCGGCATCCCGGGCGAACAGATCCTTGCCCAGCAGCTGATCCTGTTCGGCGACAGTGTTTTCCGGCTCGACGTTCACGATGTTCACGCCGTACACCAGTTCCACCGCGTCACGGGTGCCGATGGTCTCGGCGAAGTGGTAGCCGGTGTCGAGGAACAGCACGTCGACGCCGGGCCGTACCTGGGAGGCCAGCTGCACCAGCACGGCGTCCTGCATGTTGGACGCCACGATGTAGTTGGAGCCGAAGTTGTCCTCGGTCCACTGCAGCAGTTCCTGCGCGGTCGCGTTCGGGCCGAGCTCGGCATTGCCCTTCTCGACCAGGGCGCGCAGCTCGTCTTCCGCGAGTTTCGTTGTAGTCATTGATATCTCTCCCAACTACCGCAGGTCTGCTTCATCGGATCGGACGGCCCACTGCGCGAAACGCTCACCCTCATCACGGTTCTTGACGAAGTTGCGCACCACGCGCTCGATGTAGTCGCCCAGCTCTTCGCTGGTCACCTTGTGCTGCCGCAGCTTTCGGCCGAAGCCGGAGTCGAGGCCAAGGGAGCCGCCCAGGTGAACCTGGAAACCCTCCACTTGATTCCCGTCGCCGTCGTCCACGAGCTGACCCTTGAAGCCGATGTCGGCGATCTGGGACCGGCCGCAGGAGTTGGGGCAGCCGTTGATGTTCACCGTGATCGGCACATCCAGGTCGGCGTTGATGTCCGCGAGCCGCTGTTCCAGCTCGGGGGCCAGCACCTGGGAGCGCTTGCGGGTCTCGGTGAAGGACAGCTTGCAGAACTCGATACCACTGCACGCCAGCAGATTCCGACGCCAGTGCGAGGGGCGTCCGTGCAGGCCCAGCGGCTGCATCTGCTCGATCAGCCACTCGACCTTGTCGTCGGGCACGTCGAGCACGATCAGCTTCTGGTACGGCGTGAACCGAATGCGGTCGGAGCCAACGGCTTCCACCAGATCCGCGACCTGGGTCAGGATGGTGCCCGAGACGCGACCGGCGATGGGGGAGAAGCCGATGGCATTGAGCCCGTTCTTCAGCTTCTGCACGCCGATGTGGTCGATCGGGCGCTCCGGCTTGGCCGGGGCCGGGCCGTCGATCAGCTTGCGCTTCAGGTACTCGGTCTCGAGCACCTCGCGGAACTTCTCGACGCCCCAGTCCTTGACCAGGAACTTGATGCGCGCCTTGGTCCGCAGGCGGCGGTAGCCGTAGTCGCGGTAGAGCGAGACGATGGCTTCCCACACGTCCGGCACCTCGTCGAGCGGCACGAACGCGCCGAGGCGCTGCGCCAGCATCGGGTTGGTGGACAGGCCGCCGCCGACCCAGACGTCAAGGCCCGGACCGTGTTCGGGATGCACGACGCCGATGAAGGCGACGTCGTTGATCTCGTGTACCACGTCCTGCTGACCGGAGATGGCGGTCTTGAACTTGCGCGGCAGGTTGGAGTATTCCTTCTTGCCGATGTAGCGCTTGACGATCTCGTTGATGGCCGGGGTCGGGTCCAGCACCTCACCGAACGACTCACCCGCGAGCGGGGAGCCGAGCACCACGCGCGGGCAGTCGCCGCACGCCTCGGTGGTGTGCAGGCCGACCGACTCGAGCCGCCGCCAGATCTCCGGCACGTTCTCGATCTCGATCCAGTGGTACTGGACGTTCTCACGGTCGGACAGATCCGCGGTGTCGCGGCCGAACTCGGTGGAGATGCCGCCGAGGGTCCGCAGCTGGTTCACGTTCAGCGCGCCGGCGTCGCACCGCACCCGCATCATGAAGTAGCGGGCCTCGAGGATGTCGATGTTCTCGTCGCCGGTGAAGGTGCCGTCGTACCCCTGCTCGCGCTGGGTGTAGAGACCCCACCAGCGCATGCGGCCGCGCAGATCGCTCTTGTCGATGGAGTCGAAACCCTGCTTCGAGTAGATGTTCTCGATGCGCGCGCGCACGTTGAGCGGGTTGTCGTCCTTCTTGGACTGCTCGTTGGCATTGAGCGGCTCGCGGTAGCCGAGCGCCCACTGCCCTTCCGACTTGCGCTTGACCGGACGGGCCGTGCGCTCGCGCGGCGCGACGGGCGCGTCGGATCGGGGACGATCCGCGCGCACACGACGTTCCGAAGCGGGCTTTTCGGGCCGGTGAGCGGAATCGGAACTGGTGGCGTCGGTGCTCGACGTCATGGGGGTCGCTCCTGAAGGGTCTTGCGGGCAGGCGGGAGGGGCTGACTCACGCCTCCGATATCAGAGAACCGGCTCTTACAGCGTCAGATTGGCGCTGGATTCCGGGAAGGGGGAGCCGATCTACCGGAGGCTTCCCGGCAGACAGCTCGCGCTGCAGACACGCTTGAAGTCGACATGGCGACGCGCCACGAGTCGTACTCCAAGTCCAGTCATGTGGCTTATTGTGCCACGTCAGACGGGTCGTTCCGACTGTCGGATCGAATTTTCCTCAGTTTTCCGGGAAATCGCCTGGATATATCGTTCCATTTGTGACAGGGGTCATAGATCAATCACGTTCTGATCATTGGTCGGTTGATCAAGTGTGTGATCTCGGTCGCGGTTCCTGAAGCTCGGATGCGAGCAACCGGTTGGCATGTATTCGTCGGCTGGCTATCACCACTGTTCAAGGGGTGCGAAGTTTCACCGCGGGGGTCACCGTATTCGATCATCTGCAATGATCGTGCAAACACGGAGAACCAGCGGGAGGGGCTGTGGACTGGAATGCCCGTATCGAGGCCGTCCGGCAAGCGAATCTGGCGGCCGTCGATCGGTTCGATCAGCGCATAGGCGAGATCGACGCGGCCGCCAGGGCGGCCATGCGGCAGCTCGGGGAGCGGTCACGCGTCGCAGCCGAGTCGGTAAAGATCACCGCCGAGTCGGTGCGAGCTGAATCGGTAGCCGAACAGGTATCGCGGGACGAGCAGGTCCGGCTGCGCCGACAGGACGCCGCATTGCGTACCGGGACCGGGCGTCGCGACGCCTTCGTGCTGCCCACCGATTGGACCGCCGCCGACGAGGCGAGGTGGCGCGGATGACCGACTGGCTGGATATGAGCCCGGAAGGTGTTCGCCAGCAGGCGGATTCGTTCCAATCGGCCGCGACGGCGCTGGGTGCGGCGGCCGGTTCCTGGAACGACATGTTCGCTGTCGGGACCTATAACGGTCCGGGCGATCTGGGGGACCACTACGCCGAGGAAGCGCACGCGATCGCGGCTGGATTCGGCCATCTCACCGAGGTCGTGCGGAAGTGGGCCTCGGCGTGCGAGGCGTTCGAGAAGGCACTGCAACACAGCGCCGGCACGGTGCAATCCACCGACGAGCAGTTCTCGGGCGATATCGCGGCCATCGGGTTCGACGGCACCGGCGGCCTGACCATCGACGGGAAGTGATCGGTGTGACGGACAGTACGCCGATCGGATTGGGTACGGGTAATGACGCGGCCTGGGTCACCGTGCACGGCAACGGCGATCAGGCGACGGCCGTCTGGGCGGGGTACGGCGCGCACGGTCCCGACGACGTGGCCGTCGACACGGCCGTCAGGTCGGACAACGGCGGTGTGTACGACCCGAACCGGGACGTGGACGAGATCCTCGACGCCGCCAAGGGCGGACTCGAATGGTTCGAACTGGTCCGGGCTCGCTACGAGCAGGCCGGCGGCGCGGCCGACCTGCCCGCACTGAAACAGGGCGGCATGAAAGAGCTCTACTACCAGCAGCGCGGCATGCGAATGAACCGCCTTTTCGGTGCCGGGCAACGCGTTCAGGACATGCTGCCCAGAATCGACGGGGCGCGCGGTGACCACCAGCAGGCGACGCAACGCCTCGCCGACCATTGGCAGGGGAACTCCGGAGAAACCGCGCGTGCCAAGCTGTCCGGGCTAGGTGGCTGGGCGGACGATGCCTACGACACCGTGCAGGTCGTGCCCGGCGTGCTGTCCGCGGTCGTGGACGAGGTCAAGAGTTGCGTCCAACGCAAGGCCGCCGCCTTCGCCAAGCTCGACAATGTCCGGCGGATCAACGGCGTCAGCATGGGCAATGGCGACGGTCGCAGGCACACCGCCGACCAGGATGACGTCGCCGCGGGCAATGACGATGTCTCCCTGATCATCCAGTACGCCAAGCGAATCGGTATCGGCGACAATGCACGTCGGAAGATTCAGGAGATCGCCGACAGTGGGGCGTTCGGGCCCGGAGCGCGTCTGCCGCACTACAACCCGGACTACGGCGATGGCGCGATCAATGCCGACTCGACGATCGCGGGCATGACCAAGTTCGACGATGCCGCCCAGAATCTGTGCAAGGTCTGGACCCAGCATTTCAAGGAGAGTGCCGAAGGCTACTTCCGTGCGTACTCGACGCTATGCGCGGAGACCGACACCGCCATCAAGGGGTATCTCGGCGTGGCCACCGACGCGCTCGGCAAGGTCGGGCAGATCGATGCTCCGCCGATGCCGAAAGACACCGGTGCGCAAGGTGGTTGGGCGCCGTCCGGCGGCATGTCGGGTGGCGGCGGGCTGGGCGGCGGTGGGGGAGCGGCGCTGCCGACGAGCCCGGCCGCCGCGCTGCCGGACGCCACCGTTCCGGCTTCCGCCGTGCCGGTTGCGCCCACGCTGCCCGCGTCGACCGCGGGGCCGGACCTGCTCTCCACGCTGAACTCCGTCGCCGGTGGCGCGGGACAGTTCCTCCAGCAGGGCTTCTCGCAGCTCACCTCGACGCTGGAAGGTCTCACCAAGACCGCCGCCGCGGGCACGAATCCTGGCGCTTCAGGCGAAACACCTTCCGTTCCAGGGACTTCCACCGTTCCGGGGCCTGCCGTGCCGGTTGCCCCTGGCGCGCCGCTCCCCGGCCAACTCTTCGGCGTCAACCTTCCCGGTGGCCGACTCGTCCTGACCCGCTCGGGCGACGAGGCGCTGACCGCCGCTCTCACCACCCCGGATGGCAAGACCCAGCGCTATACCCTCGCCATCAAGGATGGAAAGCCGGTTCTGACAGCGGAATCCGACCCGTCCACCACGGCGGCGGCCTCGGAATCCAAGTCCGGCAGCGATACCGACCCGCAGAGCGCTGCCGCCCACCCGGCACCTGTCGACGCCCACCACGCGGCGGCCGCGGACAACACCGTCTACCAACAGCCTTCGTCCGGCCTACCGATGGGCATGGGCGCGGCAGGTGCTGCGGCCAAGCCCGCCGAGAGTGAATCCGCGCGAGGCAGCATCGCGCCCCCGCGTCCGCTCTGGACCGACGAACCCGGCCTCCGGCCTCGGGCCGTCCCGCCCCGCGCGGTGGCGCGTGCGGAACCCTCCGCACCCGGTCCCGTCGGCGAAACCGGCCCGGCGGCAATGCCTCCGGCGGTCACCACGGTCCGTCCGGACGGCGTGAAGATCGAAATCGAGATGGGTGGTGAACAGCATGGAGCAGTGGGAACGCGATGAAATCCGTTCCGCCAATGCCTCCTTGAAGTCGGCCCTGGAGTCCGCACAGGCCGATTTCGACCGCGAGATGGCGGAGATCGGCGACATTCACGCCAAGCTGGCCGCATTGAAGGTGCACGCGACCACCCCGAGCGGGCTCGCGCGGATCACCGTCAACGCATCCGGGATGGTCACCGAGATCAGCATCGCCGACGACGCCTTCGGGCGGTGCACGCCGAAACAGTTGACGGCCGAATTGAATACGACGATCCGCGGCGGCGTAGAAGCGGCATCGCAGGCCCGCGCACAGGTCATGCAGCCCGTTCAGGCAATCGTCGACGGCATGGCGGACCTGAGCGAGATCATCCCGGGCGCACCGAATCTGAGGGAATTGCGCGAGCAATTCGCACCCTCGACCTTGCCGCCGGTCGCGGATGGGCCCGCCGGAAAGGCCGAGCGA
The DNA here is from genome assembly GCF_042753865.1 of Nocardia sp. NPDC059240. Lineage (NCBI taxonomy): Bacteria > Bacillati > Actinomycetota > Actinomycetes > Mycobacteriales > Nocardiaceae > Nocardia > Nocardia sp. NPDC059240. The sequence continues at coordinate 463,377 of NZ_JBHZAC010000007.1, forward strand.
TGACCGACCTGTGGTCCGATCCCGATCGCCTGCACGCCGTCGCACCTCGATTCGAGCAGCTCGGCGACGAGGTCAACACCGCCTTGCAGACCCTGAAAAGTGGTATCGGCTCCGAGGGACACTGTTGGGGCGGTGACGCGCCCGGCAAATCCTTCGAGGCCAAGTACCCCCAGAGCGATGCGGATGGCGGTGTGGGCCAGGCGCTTTCGCGGTTGGCTCAGCTCATGACCCTGATGAAGGGCACCGGCGACCGCGTCAGCACCGTCGCGACCGGTCTGCGCACCCAGGACAAGGCCAACGCAGAGCCTCTGATCGACAAGCGGAACGAGGTCTGACGGGGGTGACTGCATGACATTGACGCGGCCCCCGGTTCCAGGCTTCCTGCTGGACTTCCTCGCCGGCCATTGGCCCGAGGGCGACGAGGATGCCATGCGCCGCCTCGCCGATCACTGGTCCACCATGTCCGATTCGCTGCAGGGTCTACAACAGCCCGCCGAGTCGACGATGAACGATGCCCTCGCCGCCATCGACGGCCGCATCCACGCCGCCATGACCACCTACTGGCAGGAGATCGGCGGCGGCGACGCCAGCGAGCTCGCGAAACTCGTCACCATCTGTGACAGCTTCGCCAAACAACTCGAACACGGTGCTACCGACATCGAATTCGCGAAGCTGACCATCTGGACGTCACTGGCGGCGATGGTCGCCATGGCGTTCATTCCCGGTGTCGGCGAAGCCGTCGACCTTGCCGCGGCGGCCGCGGTGAAGCTGCTGATCCGCAAGACGATCCTCGAACTGATCGACCGGCTCGCGCTGAAGGGCGCGACCTTCCTGGCCGAACGCGTCGGCCTGGAAGTAGCGGCCAAACTCGGCACCGAGGCCGCCTCGACCCTCACCCTCAGCGTCGCGAAGAACGCGGTCATCGGCGCGGGTTTCGGCAGCACCGTCGACCTGACCGCCCAGCGCGTCCAGGTCGCCATGGGCAACCGCGAGCAGATCGATTGGGGCCAGGTCGGCACCTCCGCCGGCGCCGGAGCCCTGGCAGGCGGCGTCGCGGGCCCGATCGCCGAACACGTCGTCGCACCCGCCGTCGGCAAGAAACTCGACGACTTCACCACCTCCGTATCGGACAAAGTCGGAGCCGCCCTCGGCGACAAGGCCGCCGGCGTCACCACCGCCGCAGTCACCCTCACCGGCCAAGGCATCACCCAAATCCCCGCCAACCTCATCGGCAACGCCGCCGCCTCCACCACCCTCGCCGCCGCCACCGGCCAACCCATCGAATTCACCCACATCGCCGACGGCGCAGGCGGCGGCTTCCTCGCCAAACCCCACGGCGGCGGCACCCCCGGAGCCGACATCGCCCCTGTCGGCGAAGTACACCCCGCCCCAACACCATCCGCGCTTCCCGCCCACAACCCGCCCGAACCTGCGGTGCCGAGCCCCGGTGCCCACCAAGCCGACCCGTCCACCCTCGCCGCATCCGCCTCGACAGCCGCTCCACCCAACTCCGGCACTTCCCTCACCCCCCAACCGCATTCGGGTACGGATCCACATCTCACCCCCGACACCCGAATGCCCGCACCGGATTCGTCCCCGAACGCAACCCCGACCCCCGGCTCCTCGGCCGGTCCCGCCGCGACTGTCGGCCCCGCCGGTCCCGCCGGCTCTCCCGGCTCCGCCGCCCCTGTCGGACCCGTCTCCGCCTCAACACCAGCCACTCCTCACTCGGCCGCCGGAACACCCCATCCCACAACAACTTCCGCCCCCGACCGCTCACCAATCCCAACATCAGCCGACCGCTCACCCGCCGCACAGCCGCCGGACCGCGCCCCTGCCGCGCAACCGGTCGAACGCGCCCCCGCCGCACAGCCGCCGGACCGCACCCCCGCCCCGCAACCGGGCGACCGTGCGCCTGCGGGTTCGTCGAGCGACCGTGCTTCTGCCGGACCGTCGAGCGACCGTTCGGCTGCTGTGCAGTCGGGTGATCGCGCACCCGCCGCGCAATCGGGTGACCGCGGGCCTGCGGTGCAAACGGGCCGAGAGCTTGGTGAACGTGGCATGCCCGCACCGGGACATGCCATTTCGCCGACCGATCGTGCTGTGCCTACAGCTGCTCTCGGTGAGCGCACGCCGATGTCACAGTCAGGCGACCACGCATCGGCAGTACCGTCGGGGGACCGCGCGTCTAACCTCCCGGCCGGTGCGCCCCACTCCAGCGGGAATCCACCGCACCCAGGCGCGAGCCCAGCCCATCCCGGGCCGAGTCCAGCCCGTGGTGAAGGGCTGTCGTTGCCCGAACCAGGGCACGCCGCCGACCGCTACTGGCCGCAGCTCCCGGTCGCCGACAAGCCCTACTTCGCCAACCCCGACTACCACGATCCGACAGTCGCCCACGAGTACGCCCAGCACCACCCCGCGACCGCCGAGGCCCGAGACATCCGCGCCCGCAACGCCGCAACCCACCCCGAACTCGCCCGCCTCTCCGACCCGGAACTCGACCTCATCCGCCGCAACCAGTTCATGACTCTGAACGAGCCACTGAATCGTGCTGCCCGAGACGGCGAAACCGCGTTGCTGGCCCAGCACGACCTGGAAATGCGTGCACTGGTCAACGCCTACAACAAGCTCCCGGACCACGAGGGAGTGGTCTTCCGCTCTCTGCGTATCGATGACCCTACGGAATTGGCTCGATTTCTCGACTACTACGACCCGAAACGCCCAGGCCCGCTCACTGTCGACCCAGGCTTCGCGTCATCGGACAAAATCTCGTCGATGGCCGGCGGAAATGTCGAACTGGTGATCAAATCCCGGTCCGGCAAAGACATCTCGTGGGCCAGCCTCAACCAGGACGAGGTCGTATTCCCGCCCGGCACCCAGTTTTTCGTGAAGAGCCGGTCGTTCGAGCCGGGACCGAATCCGTACATGGACAAGTACGTCATCAACCTGATCGATCTCGGAAGGGGCCACGATGCCTATCAGTCCGGAGGAAATGCGTCGGATCGCTTTGGAGAAGCTCGGCCCGACTTTGAAGCAGTCCAACAACAGCCCCGAGTATCAGAAGGATCTCGAGGAGATGGAAGCCCGCAGAGCGGAACTGAACGCCCAGGGCCGCCCCGAACCGACCGAGGAACAGAAGAAGATCTGGCAAGCCTGGGGCGAGGCGGAACTGCGGAAGATCGCACGGGAGACCGACCAGACCACGGAGTAACCCCGCTCTCGCCTCCCGACCCGGTCGCGCCGCACCCAACCCCCGACCGCACCACACCACCCGTGGTATCCGACCATGCGGTGCTGAACCCGCTGCCTGATCATGTAGTGCTGAATCCGCTGCCGGACCATGCCGTGTTAAACCCGCTGCCGGACCATCTCGTCCCGCCGCCAACGCCCGATCATGTTCTGCCGCAGCCACTCCCGCCGCACCAACCCGAACCCACGACACCCACCCCGCAACCTGCCCCACCCATCGACCCGTCGCCGCACCCCCACAACGATGCCCCGGGCCCCGACCAACCCGTCCCGCCTCACACTCCCGATGCGTCCCCCAACCAGCCCGACGCACCATGGCTGCGCTACCGCGCCCCCGAATCAACTCCCCCTCAACCACTGCACCCGCCCGAGCCGCACCCGGAACCCCTGCCGCCCCAACACAACTCGGCCGACCAGCCGCGCCCGGAGCCAGCTCCTCCCCACCGCACCCCCGCCGACGAGCCGCGCCCAACCCCCGAACATGCTCCCCAACAGCATGATCCACAACGGTCCCACCCCCTGGAATCCCTCCTCCCTTCCCTCCCACGCGAGTCCCTCAACCAGGCCGCCAACGCCCGCACCTGGCGCGAATGGTCCCGCACCCAGCCTCCCGAAACCGGCCACCCCACCCCCGTCCGCCCCGAACTTTCCCCAACCTCCCCACCCACCTTCGACTTCACCCGCCACCCCCTCACCCCCAACTCCCACGCGGCAGTAGTCCGCATCAAGGTCACGGTCACCCACGACGGCACAGTAACCCCCGCCCACCTCGAAAGAGTCTGGGAGCGAGCCCAACTGGCAACCGACCTCACCTTCAACCGAGGCCAAAAACTCCTCTCCGGCGACACCCTCGTAGTAGACCTCGCCCACACCCCCGACCCCACCACCGCCAACCTCAACATCCACATCACCACCCACCCCAACAGCCCCTGGCACCCCGACGCCCCTCTCTCCGCAGCAGCCCGAGAACTCCGGACCCACCTGGGCCTAGACCCCTCCCAGCACATGGCCCCCCTGACCCACCCCGAACTCCGTCTGCTCAGCGATGACATCGCGATTGCGAACACCCCCGCGCGGTTCCGTGGCCTGGACGGAACGCGCACCCTCGGCGGCGGTCGGCTGGCGGGATTGGAGGATCCCACCTATCAACATGTGGTCCGTGACGCTCTCCGCGACGGCAACCGCTTCCTGATTTGTGCGGATCCGCGAACGAATCCGTATGGCACCCTGGTCAACGACCACGGACCCCATAACCCAGGTCGATCCAACAACTGCCTGGACAACGCGCTCGCGGCAATCGCATCGTTCTACGCCGATCCACAGGTTGCGCTTCCACGATGGCTCGACCGGCTGCCCGGCGGCGGGATCGACAACAAATCGGGCGAACTGAATGGACTCGAACGCGCTGCGAATTTCCTCGGCGGAAAGTGGCAGGCGTTCAACGAGTCCAGTCCGACTGTTCCTGGGCAGTTCTCCGACCTGCACGACTACATCAAGGGCCTTGGCGAGGGTTCTTCGGCACTTGTTGTGAACGAGTGGCACGAGCGAGGTGACAACGGGCAGATTCTCTATCAGGCTGACGGATCTCCGAAGATCGATGGCAGTCACGCCACCGTTGTCGTATTCCCGCATGGCGCAAAGGAACCCGTCTGGTGGGATCCGCAGTCCGGCATGATGTCCGACCATCCGCCGCAGGTACTTGTCGATAGGTCGGCGAGTTTGCGCTTCATGTCCGTTTCACCCGTCGAAGGAGGAGTTCATGCCGGAGATCCGCACGCGGGAGCAGGCGGAGCAGTACCTGGCTCAGATCTTTCCCGACCGATCGGAATGGTCGATGCTGGAGTTCCCGTACGGCTGGGTCTGCCGGATGAGGCTCACACCGGAGGAGGAGGCGGCCGGCCAGGGGCTGGGACTGACAGCGCTGGTGGTCGATTCCCAGACCGGGACGGTATTCAATTACCCGAGCTGGGCTCTAGCAACGGTGGCCGAGGAATACACGCGCCACAAGGAGACCGGCTCCCCACTGATGGGCGGCCAGATCTTCCCGCACCGGGAGCGCGTGATCATGCACCGAACCCAGGAGACGGTGGACACGATCGAGTACCGGATCCGAATCGAATCCCTGACCGAACCGCCCACCCCGACAACGGAACACCCGCTCACCATCAACAAACAAACCCTGAGGTACACGCCAACCGACTCGACGTCGGCGAGCGCGGTGTCGTGGGCCGAGTTCCGGAGTCGCCAGGACGGGACCTGGCCGGACCAGACGACGTTCGAGCAGTAGATGTCGCTTCACCCGGAGATAACGTCACCGGCCCTGGCCCTGGCGCTGTCGATCTCGGTCGGTATCTCGATCGCGTTGACGTACGCGAGGCAATCGATCAGGCGAACCGGATCAGTGACGAGAACCCGCGTGGCCTGATCGAAATCGACGGGCAGCGGATGCGGCTCGGTGATGCCATCACGGTGCTCATGGAGCGAAATCCGGACTTCGTGCGAACTCTGATTGCAACCCCGTACCTCGAGTCCGCGCTTCTGAAACGTCCCCAGGCGTTACTCAGCACGCTTCGACAGTCCGAGGCGATGCAGATCGTGACCGAAACCGTGGATGAAATTCGAACCCGTGGTCCCGAGTCTGTAATTGCCGAACACGGCGACTTCTCTCGACCCGTTCCCTTTCCGATCTCGGAAGGCCAGCGGGAGTTGGTTACTGATATCAAGCAGCGGATCTCGGACCTCAGGCTGCCGGTAACCCAGCCCGATTATCGCGAGCCACGGCCTCCCCGGGAACAATCTGAGTCGGCATACCGTGAATACACGACAGCACTCGAGCGGTACCGGCGAGATTATCTTGGCCGGATGAGTGAAAGTTGGGGATCCAATCAGCATCATTTGAATACTCTTGCTGCCCGAATTGCCGGTGAAACAGGCGAGTTGCATTCTAGGACGGTGCCGAAAGATGAGGTCAGGGTCGCGGATAAGGTCAATGGGAAGAAGTATCGAGGCAATCCATCGAGGCTTACCGACCTGGTCGGCGTCTATATTCGGTATGATACGGTCTCTGATTTGTATGCTGGTCTGGAAAAACTGCAGACATACATCGACGCCACGGATGAGAATATTCGAATAGTTGAGCTGAAAGACCGTTTCGAAGAGCCTCAGGGAAGCGGGTACGGAGACGTCCAGATGTTGGTCCAGCTGCCTAGTGGTCATATTTCGGAGTTCCGTATGCATCTCAAATCCATGGACGACGTCGCTGAGTACGAGCACGCGTTGTATGAGATTCGAAGGGTGCTCGAGCCTCTGGCGGAAGAACAAGGTCGGCCGCTTACAATTGATGAGCAGGCGCTGTATGCGCAGCTCGAACACCGTGCGCGTCAGCTGTACACCGAGGCTTTCGGGAGAGGGTCGAATGGATAGCGATACCGAGTTCTGGGAGTATGCCGGTCGGCCCTACCGATTGGAACGCTCGAATCATCCCGACGCGGTCCGCGAAAGAGTCGGCTTCTTCGTCGATCGTCGAACGGGTGAATTCATCGAGGATAACTCGCCGATAAGCGATATCATCTGGCCGGATCCCAGTACGGACGGATTCTGGCGTGAGCACGACTCGTTCCGGCGTGACAAACACTGGTATGTCGATGCTGTCGAACACGAGCGTATGGAGTATCTCCGAGGCGACGGCGCCGTTTTTGCGTTGTATGAAGTAATTGAGGCCACCCGAGACCAAGCCCGTACGCGCGGCCGGATGACCCCGGAGGAACGGGCACTTGTTCTGTCGACGACAAGCAGAACCTTCCAGCTGTGGGAGGAAGAGATTGCCCGCCGAACTGCCGGAGAAGCACCCACCTTCGAAGTGACGTCCACCGTCGGTTATCCATGAACGGTTCCTCTGCGTGGGTGCGGGAGTGGTTGCTCGAGCGGAGGGCGGGCGGACTGGACGCCAGCGGGCTCGATCTCGGCGATTCCGACCTGTCATTGTGCAACTTCTCTGAATCCTGTTTCAGTGGAACAAGATTCGTCAATTCCAAGCTCGTCGGCGCTGAGTTGTATCGATCCGACGCGCAAGGCGCCGACTTTGCCGGAGCGGATCTCAGAAACGCCTCGCTTGTCCGCGTGAACCTCGACGACGCAGTCATGCGAAACGCGATACTCGACGGCGCAAATCTGGTCGGCGCCTCCCTTTATGGTGTTGACGCTACCGGCGCTTCACTTCGAGGGACTGCCCTCATGGGGTCCTCCCTGCTGCATGTGGATTTCCGCGGGGCGGACCTGTCCAATGCCACAGTCGAGGAGAATACGTTCAAGGTGACGGTGGACAATGCCACCGTGTTCGAAGGCCTGCGAGGCACTCTCTTCGGGCCGATCACTCTTGTCGTGGACGATGTCGAGCGCACGCTCGCCGGCTCACAGTTGGAGGACTGGATCAATGCCCGAGGGGGAGCTGTTCGTGTGCTCACCCCGAGAGCTCGCGAAGTTTGAACGTCGTGATCGCCAGTACTCCGGTCGCCCGTTGGGTATGGGGACGTGATCACGAGCAGAACGACATCGTCGAACTGTGCCTCGGTGACGTTCTGCTTGCTCACCAGGCATTGGTTGTACACCGGCTGGGGCTGGGCGCGCCTCTGATCCACGTAAGAATCCACGAGGCGGGCCATCCTCGGAATCTACTCTTGGACAGCGACTTTGCCAGCTTCGGAGGGTGTTCGGCCGTTGAGGTCGCTGAGCGTCTCGCGCGACTGATTCGCGAATTGCGAGGTACGGGCGAGATCGGGTTCGTACGGGCGACGATCGATTGCGTGGGTGAGGTCGGTGGGGGTGGTTCCGAGAGCGTCCAGAAGGATCTGTTTCGGCTGACCACTGCAGCTTTCGAGGATTACGTGACGACAAGTCTGGTGACCAACTTCGATGTCTGGATGCCACACGACCTCCGAGGCCGTCCGCAACCGACCGTCTATGCGGCGAATCAACCCCGTCTGGCTGCGGCGCTGCTGGATATTTCCAAAGTCCTGGCAACAGAGATCGATCCGGGCGAGCTCACGCGCTTCGGCAGGTCGACCGAGTCCGGAGTCGATAATCTCCTCGACCCCGCCGGCACCCCTTCGAATGTGTGGGATCGCTATGACGAATGATGCGACGGAGTTCTGGGATTGTGCCCGGGCGAATGCGACAGAGCTGCAAACGACGCTGGTCGAGGGGGTGACCCTGGTTACCTACGGAGGCGAATCGTTTACCGGCGAGATGGTCGAGACGACTGCGTCCGGTGAGGTTCTCGGTGTGACCGGCTACCGAGATGGTTTGCAGGATGGCGAACAACGGGAGTGGTATCCAGGCGGAACTTTGCGACTCGAGGGTCGGTGCCGGGTCGGCCTCGCTGTTGGGCGGTGGCGTGAATGGCATCCGAATGGGCAACTGGCGAAGGAGCAGACGTTCGATAACCAAGGGAATTACGTGGCGGTGAAGACTTGGGATGAGGATGGGAAGCTCAAGAAGGACAAGACCTTCGGGGGCGAGTAGGCGGTTCTCGATCTATGGGCGCGTGCACGCGGTTACCCCGTGAGGCGGGTTCGGGCGGATTCGAGGAGGGATAGTTCGTTGGCGAGTTCGGGGGAGTTGAGCCAGTCGGGGCGGTCTATGAAGCCGGTGGGGAGGTAGGGGGAGTGGATGGTGGTGCGGTGGCCTAGGTCTCGGGCCCAGCAGGTCAGGGCTAGGAGGGGGAGGGAGATGACGGCTTCGGGGTCGTGGGACCAGGTGTCGGTGTCGAAGAACATGCGGTGGAGGCGGAGGGCTTGGGTGAGTTGCCAGTCGAAGCCTTCGGCGTCGCCGTCGGCCAGGCGGGCGAAGACGTCGATGGCGGGGCGGAGGAGTAGGTCGGTGGTTTGTTGGGTGCCTACTCGGGTGGTGGTGTCGAGGGCGTAGGCGCCCTGGTAGGCGGTTTTGGGGCCGAAGCGCCAGGCACGCTGGAGGAGTCCGGCCCACTCGTAGTGGAATTCGTCGAAGGCGTCGCCGCCGAACTCGCGTAGTCGCTCGATCGGGTACTCGGCCAGTTCGCCGACGGCGTCGAAGTCGCGGGCGATGAGCGCCCACCAGAACGCGGAACGCCAGCCCGCCACCTTGTCGTGCCGGTCGAAGCCGTACTCGATGCCGCTCGCCCGGAATCGGCGAGTGATCGTCTGCTCGGTCGCCCGGGCGAAATACCAGGTCCGCGACCGCAAAGCGGCCGGATCCGAGATCAGCATCCGGGCCAGCAGAGTGCCGTCCATCGACCGGGAGAAGTTCGGCCCGTCCGGCCGCGTCTGCCGGCGGGAGCGCGCCACCACCGGCGATACCGACCCCGCATCCACCTCTCGAATCGATCTGGCGTCGATATCGTGCCGCGGCACCTCGATCATCGGATCCCCATCCGCATCCCGGAGCCTCCACCCGGCTCGCCGAAATCCTCTGGAATGTACCCGGATTCGCGGTCGGACGCGCGCTCAGGATCTCCGGGAGACCCAATCCCAGCCGCTGATCGGGCAACTCTTCTCTCCCCGAAGCGAGGGCAGCCGCAAGATCAATCCCGTACACCCGACCGAGTTGGCGGGACAGAGCGCTCGGCTCTGCTCCATGCCGCTCATCTGGCGGTCCGGTCGCCCGTGCCTCGGTCTACTTGGCTTCGGCCTGATCCAGATCGCTCATCCAATCCGGGGCCTCGATGAAATACGCGGGAATGTACTCGGATTCGACCTCGAGCCGCATGTGCGTGTCGTGCGCCCAGCAGGCCAGGCCGAGGAGCGGAATCGAGACGAACCCCGCCGGATCATTACGCCATTCTGTCGAATCGAAGAAACTCCGATGGAGCTCGAGCGCGTTGGCAAGTTCCCGGTTGAAGCGCGTCGTGTCATTCGACGCGATCGCGTCGAAGACCTCCATCGGCGGTCGGAGTAGATGATCGACGATGCGCTGTGCCCCGAATTCACTCGTGGTGTCGAGTGCCGGCGTACGGTCCGCGACCGAGACCGGACCCTCGAGCCACGCTTTCTGCAGTATGCCCACCCAGTCATGGTTGAACTCGTCGGACAGGCCACCATCGCCCGTCGCACGCAGTCTGCTCATCGGATACCGCGCCAATATGCCCGCCGCATCGTCGTCTCGCGCGATCCGCGCCCAGCAGAAGGCGAACAGCCACTTTCCCTGGTGCGCACCATGATTCTCTCCGGATGGAAGGCGGTAGGTTGTGTCGCCGAACCGCAGTTCGACCGGTTCCGTCGAACCGGAGGCGTGGCGGCTCGTAATCCGGAACAGTCCAGTGGCGAGTTGCGCGGAAAGTTGGGCCGCACGTCGCGTCTCCAGTGTGGCGGCGTCCGGGTCGTCCGCCAAGAGCACACCGAACTGGGTCTCTGCGCGCGAGATCAGTGGTGCAACCTTGTCCGGCATGTTCGCCAACTTCGGCAGCAGTTGAACGAGTATCTGCTGAAACCTGCCCGAGAGATCGTGCAGATCCGACCTACCGATGGTGTGCCGCGATACTCTTTCAGTCACAGGACTTGTCAACCTTTCAGGTTGAACGCGATGCTTGTGTACCCCCGACGTACCTTTGATTCGTAACGCCGTCGGCCTTCCCTCCGCAACGTTGACGCGCACGAGAACATACTCGATGTCGCTGGTATCGGTCAGCGGGAGTTGATCTGCCAGTTCCCTGCTTTGCCGTAGCGGATCTCGATTCGCCGAACGATCAACACGTCCCCGGCTTGTGCCCGGCTGTTTTGCCCAAGTCGGGGAACCGTCCCGGAACACAGCGGTGCCACACCTGCGTGACCTACTTGACTGGGCTTTCTCACCTATCTGAGCAACGACACTGGTCTGGATCATCTACTGCCTGCAGTGTGATGCGGGCAACCGGTCACACTGGTGGGGTGACCTCGACCGTTCCCGATCGCTTGCCCGCCGCCGACGACTCGCTTGTGCCGGTGCTGCGCGATTTCGGGGGTGGGCCGTTCGGGATCTACATTCACGTGCCGTTCTGTGCGACGCGGTGCGGGTATTGCGACTTCAACACCTACACGGCCGGGGAGTTGGGTAGCTCGTCGTCGCCGCAGTCGTGGTTCGAGGCGTTGCGCGGTGAACTTGCTACGGCTGCAAAGGAATTCGATGCGTTGCCGACGGAGACTCCGGCGGTGGAGACGGTCTTCGTCGGGGGTGGGACGCCGTCGCTGCTCGGTGGGGACGGGCTGGCGAATGTCCTTGACGCTATTCGGGAGAACTTCACGCTTGCTCCCGGTGCCGAGGTGACGACCGAATCCAATCCGGAGTCCACCTCACCCGAATTCTTCGATCGCCTGCGCGCGGCCGGGTACACCCGTATCTCGCTCGGCATGCAGTCCGCGGCCCAGCATGTGCTGAAGATCCTGGACCGGACCCACACTCCGGGCCGGGCTGTGGCCGCCGCGCGCGAGGCCCGGGCCGCCGGATTCGAGCACGTCAACCTGGACCTCATCTATGGCACGCCCGGTGAGACCGACGCCGACCTCGATGCCAGCATCGATGCCGTCCTCTCCGCCGGTGTCGACCACGTCTCGGCTTACTCCCTCATCGTCGAGGACGGCACCGCGCTGGCCCGCCGGGTCCGGAGGGGCGAACTCCCCGCCCCCGACGACGATGTGCTCGCCGCCCGCTACGAACGTCTCGACACCCGTCTCGAGGCGGCGGGCCTGCACTGGTACGAGGTCTCCAATTGGGCTGCCTCCGACGCCGCCCGCTGCCGCCACAACCTCGGCTACTGGGACGGCGGCGACTGGCTCGGTGCCGGGCCGGGCGCGCACAGCCATGTCGGCGGCACCCGCTGGTGGAACGTGAAACACCCTGCGCGCTATGCGGATCGAGTGATCGCGGGCGGTCTCCCTGCCGCCGGCTGGGAATCCCTCACCGACGAAGAGCGCTACACCGAACGCGTCATGCTCACCGTGCGCTTGCGCACCGGCCTCCCGATGGCGGACCTCGACGCCGACGGCCGCCGCGCCGCCGACCGCATCATCGACGACGGCCTCGCCGTTCTAACCGGCGACCACCTCATCCTCACCGACCGCGGCCGCCTCCTGGCCGACGCCGTCGTCCGCACCCTCCTGACCTGATCCCGCGACCGGCCGACCCACACGGTCCTTCCGGCAGTCTGCATTGCCGTCCCGTCATGCTTGGCCGGGGCCGTCCCGACATGGCGGCCGGGCCGTCCCGACATGGTTGGCCGGGATCTCGCCGTAGCGGCGGCCGGATTCCGGCCAGAAGCGCGCGGGAATGACGGTAGAAACCGCGCGAAATGCCGCAGAACGGCCGCGCGGAGGGTTGAGCATCGCGAAGGAAATGGCGGAAGAAGTCGTGATCAGACCCGCGTCCGGACGCTTAGACTGGCAAGCGACCTGCTCGTACAGCCGTTTCGTCCTACGCGGCCGGAGATCTCGAGGCCGTGGCCCGCGCACCTGGTGCGCACCGAATATCCCTCGGCCCGAGGACATCTCATGTCGAAGCCATTCATATCCGCCGCCGTCTCCGATCGTGCACGGTCGCTGCGCTCCCCGGCCGCGGAGTCATCGCGCCCTCGGTCTGGGAAATCGGTGTCGCGGGCCGTCCGTGCAGGCGCGATGACGGTCGTGCTGGCCGTCGCGCCGGTGGTTGCCGCCGGGCAGGCGTCCGCCGACCCGCTTCCGACGATCGTGCTGGTGCACGGTGCCTTTGCCGACTCCACGAGTTGGGATGGGGTCGCGGCGCGGCTGCGGGATGACGGGTACACCGTGGTGACGCCGGAGAATCCGCTGCGTGGCCCTGCGTATGACGCGGCGGCAATCCAACGCACCCTGGACGGGATCTCGGGTCCCATTGTGCTGGTGGGTCATTCGTACGGCGGCACGGTGATCAGCAACGTCCACGATGCGAATGTCGAATCACTGGTCTACATAGCGGCTTTCGCGCCGACCCAGGGCGAGTTCGCGCTGGAGGAGATCAATCCCATCCAATATCCGGGGTCGCAGCTGACTTTGGCCCTGCGCCCCAAGCTGGTCGCCGATCCGCAGGGCATCGCCGGTACCAACCTGGACGCATACGTCGACCCGGCGAGCTTCCGTGATGTCTTCGCCCAGGACGTCGACCCCGCCACCGCCGCCGACATGGCCGCCCGTCAGCATTCTCTCGCCCTCACCGCCAACCTCGAACCCTCCGGTCCGCCGTCGTGGTCCGGCACCCCCAGTTGGTACCTGGTCTCCACCGCCGACCGCGTGATTCCCCCTGCCTCGCAATGGGATATGGCCCACCGGATGGGCGCGCACATCGGCTCGATCGATGCCTCCCACGCCGGCCTCGTCTCGCACCCGGCCGAGGTGGCCGCGATGGTGGAGGCCGCCGCGGGCCGGTGACAATTCGGCCCCGGTGACAGTCGGCTCCGATCGGCGACAATGGGGTATGGCGCTCGCTTCGTTCATGGTGCCGATCGGCACGCCCGCACCCGAATTCACGCTGCCCGCCGTGGACGGCACCGAGGTCTCGCTCGACAGTTTCGGCAAGGAGCCCGCCCTGCTGGTGGTCTTCCTGTCCAACCATTGCCCCTACGTGCGCCGCATCGAGCACGGATTGGGCGCGGTGACAGCGGAATTGGCGGAGCAGGGCCTGGCCACGGTCGCGATCTGCAGCAACGACACCGTCGATTATCCCGACGATGACGCCGCGCACCTGCGAGATCAGGCGCGCCGCGCCGGATTCCGCTTCCCCTACCTGATCGATACGTCACAGGAGGTGGCCCGCACCTATCAGGCGGTGTGCACCCCGGACCTGTTCCTCTACGATTCAGCCCGCCGCCTCGCATACCGCGGCCGCTTCGACGCGGCGACGCCGGGCAACAACGCGCCCGCCGACGGCTCCGCGCTTCGGCAGGCGGTCGAACTCGTGCTCGCCGGGCAACCCGTCCCCGAACCGCACACTCCGAGTGTCGGATGCGGCATCAAGTGGCGGCGCGGTGGAACTCCGGGCGGCTGGCTCACCGGGCCACGGTGAGGGCGGTCGCGCAGCAACTTGCGCGTGGGCAACTAAACTGGAGTGGATAATCCGGGAAATCCGCGTGACCGATGCCGAATGAGGAGGTGGGGCCCATGTCGAGCACCGAGCAACGGCGGCTCGAGGTCCTGCGCGCCATCGTGGCGGACTACATCGCGACCAAGGAACCGATCGGGTCCAAAACCCTGGTGGAACGGCACAATCTGGGCGTCTCCAGTGCGACGGTCCGCAATGATATGGCCGTCCTCGAGGCCGAAGGCTATATCGCCCAGCCGCACACCTCCTCCGGCCGCATCCCCACCGACAAGGGCTACCGGCAGTTCGTCGACCACATCTCCGAGGTCAAGCCGCTGTCCAATGCGGAACGCCGGGCGATCATGGAATTCCTGGAGAGCGGCGTCGATCTCGACGACGTGCTGCGCCGCGGCGTCCGCCTGCTGGCCCAGCTGACCCGGCAGGTCGCCATGGTCCAGTACCCGACGGTCTCGGCCTCGACCGTGCGCCACATCGAGGTGGTGGCGCTCAACCCGGCTCGGCTGCTGCTGGTCGTGATCACCGACAGTGGCCGCGTCGATCAGCGCCTCGTCGATCTCGGCAACCTGATCAGCGACGACGATCTCGCCGCCCTGCGCGGCATGCTCGGCAAGGCCATGGAGGGCAAGCGCCTGGCCTCGGCGTCCGCCTCGGTCGCCGAACTCCCCGAACACTCCCCGCCCAGGCTGCGTGACGTGCTCATCCGGGTCTCGACCGTGATGGTCGAGACCCTGGTCGAGCATCCGGAGGAACGCCTGGTGCTCGGCGGCACCGCCAACCTCACCCGCAGCGCCTCCGATTTCGCGGGCAACGGCTTCCCCGGTTCGCTGCGGAACGTTCTCGAGGCGCTCGAGGAACAGGTGATCGTGCTGAAGCTGCTGGCCGCGGCACAGGTGCCGGGTACCGTGACGGTGCAGATCGGCGAGGAAACCAAGCTTGAGCAGATGCGTGGGACGGCCGTGGTGTCCACCGGTTACGGGATGCCCGGTACGGTGCTCGGAGGGATGGGGGTCTTGGGGCCGACCCGCATGGACTACCCGGGGACCATTGCCTCGGTGGCGGCAGTCGCCCGATACATCGGTGAAGTGCTCGCCGAACGGTGAGCCAGCGCGAGACGAAACAGGACTAGAGAGCACAAGTGGCACGGGACTATTACGCACTGCTCGGCGTCGCACGCAACGCGACCGACCAGGAGATCAAGCGCGCCTACCGCAAGTTGGCGCGCGAACTGCATCCCGACGTCAACCCGGAGCCGGAGGCCCAGGAGAAGTTCCGTGAGGTCTCCTCGGCCTACGAGGTGCTGTCCGACCCGGAGAAGCGGCGCATCGTCGATCTGGGTGGTGACCCGCTGGAATCCGGCGGCGGCATGGGCGGCGGCTTCTCCGGCGCCGGTTTCGGTGGCCTGGGCGACGTCTTCGAGGCGTTCTTCGGCGGCATGAACGGCGCCGGCGGCGGCGCGCGCAAGCCGCGCGGTCGCGTGCAGGCGGGCGCGGATTCACTGTTGCGCACCCGACTGTCGTTGCAGGAGTGCGCGGTCGGCGTCACCAAGCATCTGACCGTCGACACCGCCATCCTCTGCGACCTCTGCCAGGGTGCGGGCACCAACGGCAACTCCAAGCCGGTGCGCTGCGAAACCTGTGGCGGCGCGGGCGAAGTGCAGACCGTGCAGCGGTCCTTCCTCGGCCAGGTCATGACCTCCCGGCCCTGCCCCACCTGCCGTGGCGCGGGCGAGACCATCCCGGATCCCTGCCGCAAGTGTGGCGGCGACGGCCGCGTGCGTTCGCGTCGCGAGATCGCCGCGCCGATCCCGGCCGGTGTGGCCAACGGTATGCGGGTGCGCCTGGCCGCGCAGGGCGAGGTCGGTCCGGGCGGTGGCCCGGCCGGCGACCTGTACGTCGAGATCGTCGAGCAGCCGCACGACACCTTCGTGCGCGACGGCGACGACCTGCACTGCACCATCCGGGTTCCCATGGTGGACGCGGCGCTGGGCACCACCGTCGTCGTCGACACCATCCTCGACGGCCCGGTCGAACTGAGCATTCCGGCGGGCACCCAGCCCGGCGAGGCGCAGGTGCTGCGCGGCCACGGCATGCCCAAGCTGCGCGCCAACTCCCGCGGCGATCTGATCGCGCACCTCGACATCGTGGTGCCGACCAAGCTCGACGCCAAGCAGTCCGACCTGCTGCGCAAGTACAAGGGCACGCGCCTCAACGAGCACACCGAGGTGATGACCGCCCAGTCCGAGCACAATTCGGGACTGTTCGCGCGCCTGCGCGCGTCCTTCAGCGGACGCTGACCCGTTGGCCGCCACCGTCTTCTACCTCGACGACATCCCCGAACCCGGGGCCACCGCGGTGCTCGACGGCCCCGAGGGCCGGCACGCCGCCACGGTACGCCGCATCCGGGTCGGGGAACCCATCACGCTCTCCGACGGGCACGGGATCCTCGCCGACTCGGAAGTGGTTGCGGCCGCAAAGGATCGCCTCGAACTGAAGGTGCTGGCCAAACGGGTAGCACCGCCCTGGACCCCGCAGGTGACGGTGGTCCAGGCCCTCCCCAAATCCGATCGCTCCGAACTCGCGATCGAACTCATGACGGAGGCAGGCGCCGACGCCATCGTCCCCTGGCAGGCCCTGCGCTGCGTCTCCAATTGGGAAGCCAAGGCCCGCAAGGGCGTCGAGAAATGGCGTGCCGCCGCCAAAACCGCCGCCCGCCAATCCCGCCGCGCTTATATCCCGGATGTCGCGGAACTGCACAGCACGCGAGAGCTGTTGGAACTGGTCCGCACCGCGAAGTCGAACGGCGCGATCGTCGCCGCCCTGCACGAGTCCGGCGAATCCCGTTTGACCGAAATGTCTTTCGAGGGTGTCGCGGAAGTGATCCTCATCGTCGGCCCCGAAGGCGGCCTCGACGACTCCGAACTGAAGGCCCTCACCGAAGCCGGAGCCGAAGCAGTCCTCCTGGGCCCCACCGTCCTTCGCACCTCGACGGCCGCCGCGGTTGCCCTGGGAGCCTTGGGCGCGCTCACTCCTCGTTGGTAGCGCCGCGCCAGCGGTCGAAGGCTCCCGACAGGATCAGCACCAGACCGAGAACCAGCAGCAGCATTCCCCATTGCATCTCGGCCGGTCCGGGATAGAGGATGCGACTGCGCACGAAACCGGTACGCGGCTCGGCGTAGATGTACAGCACCACGCCGAACCCGATCGCGATGTCCAGCACCAGCGTGATGGCCTCCGCCAGCGCCAGTGCCAGCAAGCACCGTCCGATCAGCCCATGGTGTGTCTGAAAACGTTCCGGCAGCAAGTTCGGCAGCGCTCGATCCGAGACGTTCGCCAGCACCACCAACAAGACAGCCCCGCCGAACAGCAGCGGAACGAGGGGCGCCCCCAATCGGCCGAGGTCGAACAGGTTGAAGGTGTCCCGGTCGGAATCATCGATTGTGAACAGTGGTGCGAGCGTGCCGACCATGAGGAGGATCGCGCCTCCGGCCACCCGGACCGCCCCGGTCGGCCAGGTCCAGGCCCAACGCGTCAGCGGTATCCACGTTTCGGACATGAGCGGGAGTCTAGGTTCGGGCCGATCGCGAATCCGGTTGCGACGCGGGCCCTCTGATATCGCCCCGGTGCGCCACGGAATGGATTCGGGGGTGCGGCAGTTGCATGACGCCGGGTTGTTTCGCCTGCTGGTAGCCCCATATTCACTGGGCGTTGTCGGTGGGCGGCGGTAAACTTCTGTCAACGTACTCGGCTTCGAGACCGGAAAGCAGGCCATAGCGACTTTTGAGAACACCAGGCGAAATCGGCGATCAGAGCACTCCCACCGCTGGCATCGAGGCCGGCGGCAACGGGTCCGGACCGGCGGGGCGGACCGTTCGTTCGAGCATCGAATTGGCACCGGAGTCGGTTTTCGGATTCTTGGGTTCGGCCGATGAGAACCTGCGTGAACTCGAGCGCCTTCTCGTTGCCGACATCCATGTCCGCGGCAATTCCGTCACGCTGACCGGGAAGCCCGCCGATGTCGCGCTGGCCGAGCGGGTCATCGCCCAGTTGGTCGCGCTCACCGCGCGCAATCGGGTGGTGACACCGGAGGCGGTGCGGCACACGTACTCCATGCTCACCGAGGGTTCCTCGGATTCTCCGGCGGAGGTGCTGAGCCTCGACATTCTGTCCCGGCGCGGCAAGACCATCCGGCCCAAGACGCTCAACCAGAAGCGCTATGTCGACGCCATCGACAAGCACACCATCGTGTTCGGGGTGGGCCCGGCCGGTACCGGTAAGACGTATCTGGCCATGGCCAAGGCCGTGCAGGCGTTGCAGACCAAGCAGGTCACCCGCATCATCCTGACCCGGCCCGCGGTCGAGGCGGGGGAACGGCTGGGCTTCCTGCCGGGCACGCTCAACGAGAAGATCGACCCTTACCTACGCCCGCTCTACGACGCCCTGCACGACATGATGGATCCGGAAGCGATCCCGAAGCTCATGCAGGCCGGTGTCATCGAGGTCGCGCCGCTGGCCTACATGCGTGGCCGCACGCTCAACGACTCGTTCATCATTCTGGACGAGGCGCAGAACACGACGGCCGAGCAGATGAAGATGTTCCTCACGCGCTTGGGTTTCGGTTCCAAGATCGTGGTGACCGGTGACGTCACGCAGGTCGATCTGCCCAGCAATTCGCGGTCGGGTCTGCGGGCCGCGACCGAGATCCTGCAGGGCATCGACGACATCCATATCGCGTACCTCACCAGTGCCGATGTGGTCCGCCACCGTCTGGTCGGGGAGATCGTCGACGCCTACGAACGCTTCGAGGCGGATGTCCGGCCACCGGCCGCCGTCCACTATGCGGGCAATCGGGCGCAGCGACGTGCCGCGAGCCGGGGAGACCGCCACTGACCTCGCCCACTAGGCGGTACCTCCGCCTGCGCTCCGGCCGTGCGCGGGTTGAGGACGGCTGCGCCGACGGTGACCACTAGGCTGTTCGGGTGAGCATCGAGATCGCCAACGAATCGGGTATCGAAGTATCCGAAGAGGAACTGGTCAGCGTCGCGCGTTTCGCGATCGCCCAGATGGATGTCCATCCGGCGGCCGAGCTGTCGATGGTGTTGGTCGATCTCGACACCATGGCGGATCTGCACATGCGCTGGATGGACCTGCCCGGTCCGACCGATGTCATGAGCTTCCCCATGGACGAGCTGGAGCCGGGCGGGCGGCCGGACGCCGCCGAGCCCGGCCCGTCCATGCTCGGCGATATCGTGCTCTGCCCGGAATTCGCGGCCCAGCAGGCCGAGAAGGCCGGGCACTCCATGGATCACGAGCTGGCGCTGCTGACCGTGCACGGCGTCCTGCACCTCCTCGGCTACGACCATGCCGAGCCGGAGGAGGAGAAGGAGATGTTCGCGCTGCAGGCCTCGCTGTTGGAGGGCTGGTACGAGCATGTCCGCCAGGAGCTGCGCCGCGCCGAACTGGCCGAGCGCGATCAGACGCTGCTGGGCAAGACCGGATTCACCGATACCACCGGTGATCCGCTGGGCCCGGCGTGAATTCATTCGTTCTGCTCCTGCTGGCGATCGTCCTGGTCCCGGCGGGTGGGGTGTTCGCGGCGTTGGATTCGTCGCTGAACACCATTTCTCCGGCGCGCGTGGAGGATCTGGTGCGCGCCGACCGCACCGGCGCCGCGCGGCTGGCGCGCATCATCGCGGATCGGCCGCGCTATGTGAATCTCATGGTGCTGCTGCGTCTTACGTGTGAGATCACGGCGACGGTGCTGCTGGCGGCGGTCCTGATGGACTGGCTGGACGAGGCCGCGGCCCTGTTGATCACCGCGGCCGTCATGGTGCTGATCGACTATCTGGTGATCGGTGTGGGCCCGCGCACCCTGGGCCGTCAGCACGCGTATTCGCTGGCGCTGGGTGCGTCGCTGCCGCTGCAGGCGATCGGCTCGCTGCTGGGCCCGATCAGCCGGCTGCTGATTCTGATCGGTAATGCGATCACGCCCGGTAAGGGATTCCGCAACGGCCCCTTCGCCTCCGAGATCGAGCTGCGCGAAGTGGTGGATCTGGCCGGGGAGCGCGGCGTGGTGGACGCCGACGAGCGGCGGATGATCCAGTCGGTGTTCGAACTCGACACCACCCCCGCCCGCGAGGTCATGGTGCCGCGCACCGAGATGGTGTGGATCGAGGCGGAAAAGACCGCGGCGCAGGCGATGTCGCTGGCCGTGCGGTCGGGTCATTCGCGAATTCCGGTGGTGGGCGAGAACGTCGACGACATTCTCGGCGTCGTCTACCTCAAAGACCTTGTCCCGTACGCGGATCGCAGCCGGAAGGTGAAGGTGCGGCAGGTGATGCGGCCCGCCGTGTTCATGCCGGACTCCAAGCCGCTGGACGCGCTGCTGGACGAAATGCAGCGCCGCAGAAACCATATGGCGCTGCTGGTGGACGAATACGGCGGAATTGCCGGACTGGTCAGCATCGAGGACATTCTCGAGGAGATCGTGGGCGAGATCGCCGACGAGTACGACAAGGACGAGATCGCGCCGATCGAGAAGATCGGCAGCGGCCGCTACCGGGTCTCGGCCCGGCTGCCGGTCGACGACCTGGGCGAACTGTTCGATATCGAGATCGAGGAGGAGGACGTCGACACCGTCGGCGGCCTGCTCGCGCACGCCCTGGGCCGTGTCCCGCTGCCCGGTTCCAAGGCCGTCGTGCAGGGTCTGCAATTGAAGGGGGAGGGCGGGGCCGACGCGCGGGGGCGCATGCGGATCCACACGGTGGTGGTGCGCAAGGCCCCCGAGAAGACGAGAAACGAACCCGCGGAACATGAGCCGATCAGCGGCGCACCCGAGGACGGAGAGGCCGATGACTGAACTGGATGCCGAGGACAACAAGCTGCTGGTCCTCGCCCGTGGCGCCATGGGCCGCACGGGTGGCAGCGGCGGCGCGGCCGTGCGCGACACCGACGGGCGCACCTATGCGGCCGGGACGGTCGAGCTGACGGCACTGCGGCTGACCGCGCTGCAGGCGGCGGTGGCGGCCGCGATCTCCAGTGGGGCCGAGGGTTTCGAGGCGGCCGTGGTGGTCGCGAGCAAACTGTCGGATCCGGGTGTCACGGCGGTGCGGGAGGTATCGCTCTCCGCCCGAGTCATTTTCACCGATGTCAAGGGTGCGGTGTTCGAGGTGCTGGAGGGTGACGGCGATTACGGCGTCGAGAATCCCATCGCGGCACTGCGGCCCCAGGCGGGTAATGCGGTAGGCGAACGGGATGTCCCGTCCGCCTTGGATTTGGATACGGAATCGGAGGTGTTCGAGTGAGCGGCCAGGACAATCAGGGTGCGGAGGTCGAATTCCGTTCCGGCTTCGTGTGTTTCGTGGGGCGGCCGAATACCGGCAAGTCCACGCTGACCAATGCCATGGTGGGGCAGAAGATCGCCATCACCTCCTCGCGGCCGCAGACCACGCGGCACACCATTCGCGGCATCGTGCACCGCGAGCACGCGCAGCTGATCCTGGTGGACACCCCCGGTTTGCATCGCCCGCGCACGCTGCTCGGCCAGCGGCTCAACGACCTGGTGCGCGATACGTATTCGGAAGTCGACGTCATCGCCATCTGCATTCCGGCGGACGAGAAGATCGGCCCCGGCGACCGCTGGATCGTCGACCAGATCAAGACCATGGCCCCGAAGACGACGCTGCTCGGTGTGGTCACCAAGATCGACAAGGTGAGTCGCGACCAGGTCGCCCACCAGCTCATGGCCGTTTCCGCGCTGCTCGGCCCCGAGGCCGAGGTGGTGCCGGTCTCCGCGGTCAAGGGTGAACAGGTCGAGGTGCTCATCGACGTCATCGCCTCCCAGATGCCCGAAGGCCCCGCCTTCTATCCGGACGGCGAACTCACCGATGAGCCCGAGGAAGTCCTGATGGCCGAGCTCATTCGCGAGGCCGCCCTCGAAGGCGTCCGCGACGAGCTCCCGCACTCCCTGGCGGTGGTGATCGAGGACATCCTCGAGCGCGAGGAGAACGAAGAACCCGAAACCGAGGGCAAGCGCACCCACGAGGGCATGCTCGACGTTCACGCCCTCCTCTACGTCGAACGCCCCAGCCAGAAGGCGATCATCATCGGCAAGGGCGGCGCCCGCCTCAAAGAGGTAGGAACCAACGCCCGCAAGCAGATCGAACACATCCTCGGCGTCCGCATCTACCTCCACCTCCACGTGAAGGTCGCCAAGGACTGGCAACGCGACCCGAAGCAGCTCGGCAAGCTCGGCTTCTGACGTAGCCGAACAAACCGCTGGCGACGCCCTTCCCGATTCTGGGAGGGGCGTCTCGTCATTTTGCCGTGGCCGCCCTGTGGGGCCTCGCGTTGCGTGCCTTGTCAATCCACCTCATAGCCATTCCGGCCGGGATGACGGGTGGGGCGGGCCCGACGCCGGGACGAGGCAGAGTGTCAGGCGCTAGGGCGGCGGGGCTCACCGGAGGACTGCGGGTAGGGCAGCCCGGACACAGACTGGCGTGGTGAGTCGGTCAGGGCCACCACGGGGTCGGTCGGGTCTTGTGCCACTGCAATTCCGATTCCAGTTGGGCGGCAACGGAAACCAGGAGGGGTTCGGAGTTGGCGGGGCCCATGAGTTGGGAGCCGACGGGGAGGCCGGTGGCGGTGAAGCCGGAGGGGATGTTCACTGCGGGCCAGCCGAGGACGTTCCAGGGCCAGGTGTAAGGGCAGGCGGCGGTGATGAGTTCGTCGGTGGCCCAGTTGCCGATGCCGTCGATCTCGGTGACGCCCGGGGGCGGGGTCGCCGTGGTGGGGGCCAGGACCAGGTCGAAGTCGTTGAAGATTCGGCCGATTCGCTTGCGCAGCAAGGGTTCTGCTTGGCGGGCGGCGAACAGCAGTGGGGAGAGCAGGCGGCCGACGGCGGCGTTGTGGGTGGTGCGGGGGTCGACCTGGGCGCCCGGGAGGCGTTGCAGGGCCTGGTTGACGCCGGTCAGGGAGCGGGGGAGGAAGCTCGCGCCGGCGAGGACGCCGTAGTGGACGTCGGCGATGACCACTTCGTGGCCGAGGCGGCGCAGCGTGTTCGCGGTGGCGTGGACACGGGCCTCGACCTCGTGGTCCAGCTCGGTCTTGGTGGCGGTGAACGGGATTCGCAGCGACAGGGCGATGCGCAGGCGGCCCGGGTCGCGGCCGACGGCGTCGGAGACGCGCACCGCGGGCGGCGTGTGCAGGTCGCCGGGGTGCGGTCCGGCGGCGGCGTCCAGCAGCAGGGCGGCATCGGCGACGGTGCGGGCGAGCGGGCCGTTCACGGTGAGGCCGTAGAAGGCTTCGGGCAGCGGCCAAGTGGAGATGCGGCCGCGCTGCGGCTTGATGCCGACGAGGTTGTTCCACGCGGCGGGGATGCGCACCGAGCCCGCACCGTCGGAACCCAGTGCGGCGGGCACCAATCCGGCTGCCACGGCCGCGCCGGAGCCGCCGGACGAGCCGCCCGGGGTGTGCTCGGCGCCCCACGGATTGCGGGTGTGCCCGAAGCTGTCCGCGCTGGTGAACGGCAACTGCCCCAGCTCACAGGTGTTGGTCTTACCGACGATCACGGCCCCGGCCGTGCGCAGCCGCCGAACCGATTCGGCGTCTTCGGTTTTCGCGGGAAACTCGCCACCGCAGCCGAACGCCGTCGGCGTCCCTGCCAGATCGGTGTCGTCCTTGATGGCCAGCGGCACACCCAGCAGTGGATCCCGTTGCCCCGCAGCGAGTTTGCGATCGGCCTCCGCGGCCTCGGTGAGCGCCTCGACGCGCCGCACGATCCGGAAGGCATTGAGCCCCGCTTGACTCGCCTCGATCCGATCCAGCACGGCCGTCGTCGCCTCCACCGAGGTGACCTTCCCGTCCGCCAATGCCGCTGCGAGCTCTACCAACCCGAGTTCGCCGACCGACGCCATCGTCATGTGAATCCCGTCTCTTTCGTACCCGTGGGTAACCTAGCGCGATTCTGGTCACACGTCCAACGCCGGACGGCGTGATCGGCCGGGCAGTGGCCGATCACGCCTCATCGGCATCGCGGGCAGGATGCGGCCGATGTCTCGGACGATCCGGCCCATCCACTCAGGGCCGGATCTCGGTGTGCACGACTGATCAACCGCGTCGGCAGCGGTATATCGGAGCGGTCGTGTCGTGGGCCTGAGCCGCCGGGGCGGGTGGGGTCGTGGAGCTCGGGCGGGTGCGACGCATCGAGCGTGGGGCGGAGGGTGCGGCCGCCCAGCGGGAATCGGCGGAAGGGGTGCGACGGGTCATGGTGCCTCCGATGCGGGTCCGTGGAACTGCTGCCTCGGTTGTCTCGATGAGCATCGGGGCAGGCGCCAACCGGCCGCCAATGAACTTCTAATCGCACACGCCCGGTGACTCGGCGTCGTGCGGTCGGTTGCGCGTGCAAGACTGTTGCGGTGCGGTTGTATCGGGATCATGCGGTGGTGTTGCGCCAGCACAAGCTGGGCGAGGCGGACCGTATTGTCACGTTGCTGACCAGGCAGCACGGGTTGGTGCGGGCGGTCGCGAAGGGGGTGCGGCGCACGCGGTCCAAGTTCGGGGCGCGGTTGGAGCCGTTCGCCTATGTGGATGTGCAGTTGCATCCGGGGCGCAATCTGGACACCGTCACCCAGGTGCACACGGTCGAGACCTTCGCCGCGGACATCGTCGCGGATTACGGCCGGTACACCACCGCCTGCGCGGTGCTCGAGACTGCCGAGCGGCTGGCGGGTGAGGAGGGTGCTCCGGCACCCGGGCTGCACACTCTCACCGCGGGCGCGTTGCGGGCGATCGCTCTCGCCCGGCAGCCTCATGAACTGATTCTCGACGCATTCCTGTTGCGCGCCATGGGTTTCGCGGGCTGGGCTCCCGCGCTTGCCGATTGTGCCCGCTGCGCCACCCCGGGTCCGCATCGCGCGTTCCACGTCGCCGCGGGCGGCGCGGTCTGCGTGCACTGCCGTCCGCCCGGCGCGGCCACTCCGATGCTCGGCGTCCTCGACCACCTCTGCGCCCTCGAACGCGGCGACTGGTCCGGCGTCGCCGCGGTCCCCGACACTCACCGCCGCCAGGCCAGCGGTCTCATCGCGGCGCATCTGCAGTGGCATCTGGAACGTCAGCTGCGCACGCTCCCGCTGATCGAGCGCACCCGCCCGCACGAGGCGATCGAGCGGGAGCGCGAATCGGCGGAGCGGGCCCACGAGCCGGTGGGACGTGCCACGGCCGCCATTGGCTGACCCTGTGAGTCTCGGTGAGCGGGCGCGCGAACGGCGTTCAGGATCAGTGAGATTCGATACAGCGACCTCGAACGTTAGCTGTCCTAAAGTTCACGGCGTGTCCGTCCCCCATGCTCGCCTGGCCGCCCCGCTGGCCGCCGCTCTCACCGTCACCGCCGTGCTCGCCGCCACCGCGGCCGCCGATCCGATCCTGCCGAGTTCGCCCTTCGGTGGGCTCACCTATTCGGTGCGGGTCGAAAAGCCCGGCGTGGCAGACGGATTCCTGTACTACACCACCGGTGTGAGTGCCGCGGCCCTGGTTCCGGGCCTGGGAACGGTGGCGCAGGTGCTGCCCGGCGGCCGACCGGCGAATGTCATCGCCGACCGCTCCGGCAAGGAGATCAAGCGCTACGAACCGCCTGCGGGACAGGATGTTTCGAACTTCCGCACGCAGACCTACCAGGGCCGCAAGGTGCTGACCTGGTGGCAGGGCAGCACGGTGGCCGGGCACGGGTCCGGCGTCGGGATCATCGCGGACGAGAACTTCAACGTCCTCGCCACGGTGGATCCGGGCGGTGCGGGAGCGGACGTCCACGAATTCCGGCTCACCCCGGACGGACACGCCCTGCTCACCTCGTACCCGCAGGTAGACGCCGATCTCACCGCCATCGGCGGACCGGCGAACGGCAAGATGTTCGACACCGTCGCTCTCGTCATCGACGTCGCCACCGGCAAGCAGCTGTTCCGTTGGAGCGCGGCCGAGCATGTGCCGCTGAGCGAGTCGGAGACGAACGGCAAGATCAACGGTGACGTCTACGACCCGTATCACATGAACTCGATCAGCCTGGATCCGTCGGGGAATCTGGTTGTGTCGCTGCGCAATACGGCCGCCGTCTACGATATCGACCCGAACACCGGCGATGTCCGCTGGCAGCTCGGCGGCAAGCATCCGACCCTGACCGCCGATCCGGATGTGCAGTTCGCCTTCCAGCACGACGCCGAGTTCACCGACGCCACCACCCTGCGCCTGTTCAACAACAACTCCAGTGGTGTGGAGTCGCGCGGCAAGTCGAGCGTGGAATGGATCCACATCGACCCGGCGGCCAAGACCGCCACTTCGATCCGCAATCAGCAGCACCCCGACGGCCTGGTCACCCCCGCCATGGGCAACGCCGAATCCCTCCCCAACGGCAACACCCTCGTCAGCTGGGGCATGACTCCCCGAATCTCCGAATTCACCCCCTCCGGCGACCTCGTCTACGACGCGTCGCTGCCGTTCGGCACCTACCGCGTCTACCTCGACGGCCTCCCCGGCTGAGCGGTGAGTGGAGGAAATGTGGAGGTCCCGGGGGAATGGTGTGGGTGGCGTTCGACGCTGAGGCGCGTCGGGCAGGATGGTGGGCGTGATCGGTACTCGGAAGTCTTCGACTGAGCAGCAGCGTGTTGTGCGGCCGCCGTCGCCGCATCCGTCGGGGGCGAAGCCGCCGGCCATTCCGGCGGAGTTCGTGCCCAGGCATGTGGCGCTGGTGATGGACGGTAACGGGCGCTGGGCGCAGGACCGCGGACTGCCGCGCACGGCCGGGCACGAGCGCGGTGAGGCGGTGCTCATGGACACCGTCGAGGGCTGCATCGAGATGGGCGTGAAATGGCTGTCGGCCTACGCCTTCTCCACCGAGAACTGGAAGCGCAGCCCGGACGAGGTGCGCTTCCTGATGGGCTTCAACCGCGATGTGATCCGCCGCCGCCGTGACGAGATGCACGAGATGGGCGTGCGGGTGCGCTGGGCGGGACGGCGACCGCGCCTGTGGCGCAGCGTGATCAAGGAATTGGAGGTCGCGCAGGAGCTCACGCAGGACAATACGGTGATGACCCTCACCATGTGCGTGAACTACGGTGGCCGCGCCGAGATCGCCGATGCCGCACGGGAAATCGCGCGCTTGGTGGCTGCCGGTGAACTGGATCCGGAGAAGGTCACCGAGGCGACCGTCGCCCGCTACCTGGACGAACCCGATATGCCGGATGTGGACCTGTTCCTACGCCCCTCCGGCGAACTGCGCAGCTCCAACTTCCTGATCTGGCAGTCCGCCTACGCCGAATTCGTCTACCAGCAAACGCTTTTCCCCGATTTCGATCGCCGCAACCTCTGGGACGCCTGCCTGGAGTACGCCAAGCGTGACCGCCGCTTCGGAGGTGTCAAGTGACCGATCAACTCACTCCGGCCGAGGAACTGCAGGAGCGTACTCGCGCCGTGCTGCTGCGCTACGGCGTGGCGGCGGTGGCCGAGGAGAACGGCGGCCTCGGCTTCGAATACGAGGGCGCGCTGTGCTCGCTGCGCGGCGTGAACCTGTCACCGGGCCTCGACGTGCTGGCCCTGATGTGCATCCTGGCCTGGGATCGTCCGCTGAAACCGCAGTTGCACAAGCGCGTTGCCGAACGCAATGCCGCCCTGCAGTTCGGCACGCTGACTCTGGTGGCGCGGGACAAGCAGGCCGACATCATCCTGCGCTACACCTTCCCGGCCGCCGGTCTGGAAGACGAGCCGCTGGCCACCATCATCCTGCTGGCGCTCTCGGGTGCCGGCCGCGCCCGCCAGGGTCTGCTGCTGCCCTAGGCGAGCTCGGCCGCGGCTGCCCGGCGGTAGTCGGGCAGGATCGCGGTGATGCCGCGGGCGAAGGTTTCCGGGTCGGCGTCGCCGAGGATGAGGTGCTGCAGGATGAAGCCGGGCAGTAGGCCGAGGAAGATCTTGGCGACCGCGTCGGTGTCGGCGTCCGGGGGCAGCCAGCCGACATCGCGCATGCGGTTGGCGTAGTCGAACCAGAGCCGGCGGATGGCGAGGATATTGGTTCGGACGTAGTCGGCGATATTCGCATCGGTCAGCGCCAGCGCCCACGCCTGCGGGATGATGTGGACCGGGCCGCCGGGGGCGCTCAGCCGGACGATGGCCTCGCTCAGGATGCGGACGAGATCCGGGGGAGTGGGCAGCGGATCGCTGTAGACGGCCTCGCTGAGGGCGTCGCGCAGATCCACGGTGGCCTCGGTGGTCAGCGCCTCGATGATGTCGTTCTTGGATTTGAAGTAGCGGTACACCGCCCCCGCGGAGAGCCCGGATTCGGCGAAGACGTCCTGCATGGTGGTGGCGTGCAAACCCTTGCGGGCGAAGCAGGTCTGGGCGGCATCGAGGATCTGCTGCCGACGGCGTTCCAGGTGTTCCTCGCTGACTCTGGGCATGCGCCCAAAGTAAAACGAATATCCGTTCTTGACAAGCTGACAGCTCGATGTCAGCCTTGTCCCAATAAAAAAGAACGAACCTCCGCTTTCTTTGGAGCTGACATGAATTCGGCACGTCGCCCCTCGGATCTCACCCACCTCACCCCGGCTCAACCGACCGCGAATGCAGCGCACCCCGCCGCGAATCCCACCGCCCCCCGAGCCGATTCCGGGCGCTCTCCGATCGGCCGTCCGCCGCGGCAGTCGGGAGTGGTCCGGCGCGCCGTTGCGTTGGGGCTGGCGGCGGCGGCCATTCAGGCGCTCATGCTCACTGCCTTCGCCTGGCCGGCCGCCCGCATCGCACCCCGTGATCTGCCGATCGCGGTCAGCGGGCCGCAGGCGAATGCGGTTGCCCAGCAGTTGAATGCCCGCGAGCCGGGCGGGTTCGATATCCGTACCGTCGCAGACGAATCCGCTGCGCGCGATGCCATCGCGAGTCGGGATGTGTACGGGGCCATTCTGACCGGCGGGCAGTCCCGGGTATTGATCGCGTCGGCGGCGAGTCCGATTGTGGCTCAGCAGCTCACGGGGTTCGCACAGCAGTTGGGCGGCGCGCAGGCTGCACCGGTGCAGGATGTGGTTGCCGCTGATCCGCATGATCCGCGTGGGACCGGGTTCGGGGCAATGGTTCTGCCGTTGGTGATGTCCGGGCTGGCCGGGGGAGTGCTGCTGAGTCTGCTGGTGTCGTCGCTCGGCGCTCGCGCCGTGGGACTGGCTACGTTCGCCATTGCCGGTGGGCTGCTGAGTATGTCGATCGTGCAGGGCTGGCTGCACCTGCTGCCGGGTTCTTATTCGACGATGGCGTCGATCAGCGCGCTGGTGTCCTTCGCGGTCGCGGGGACCGTGGCCGGGCTCGCGGCTGCTATCGGCAGGGCTGGGATCGCAATTGCCGGGCTCGCGATGTTGTTGATCGGAAATCCGTTCTCCGGAGCCACTTCCGCGCCGGAACTGCTCCCGCGGCCGTGGGGCACGATCGGTCAGCTGTTGCCGCCCGGTGCCGCCGCGACGTTGCTGCGTTCGGTCGCCTTTTTCGGCAATGCCTCCATCGTCGGTCCGCTGACGGTCCTGTTGTGCTGGGCCGCAGCCGCTCTCGCCCTGCTCGGCGTCGGCGTCCTGCGGAACGCTCGCCCGGCCGTGGTTGCCACTGAACCGGTTCCGGCCGTCTGATCCTGAAATGGGGCGGGCCCCAGCGGGTTAACCCGGGGCGCCCGAGACGGTGGTGTTAACGACGTGGTTGGGCACGCCGGGCACGTGCCCCAATAAGACAATGGGTGGGGGATATACGGGAGACCCCGT